>CBDFLA010000013.1:0-37077 GCA_965248915.1 Alphaproteobacteria bacterium | reverse complement strand
TCACCGTGGAAAAGTCCAGGCACTTAGGAGAAAGAGGTCTGGTTTTTCTCAGATCAAACCTGATACCGTCCCCAGTGATTGGTTATGTCGCAACGAACCAACTTCCGCCAAAGGGATCACAAGTTTCAGCAACCCTATCTCAGCATGGCCATTTCGTATTTCCAGGCCACGTGACGCTTTGACTTACACCTTTCGCACGGCACCCATCGCGACCAGGGACTATGCAAAATCCTGCCCTCCTGATTGGTAGCTAAAAGCGGTCATTGGGAACTTTGCCGGTGCAACTTGGTGGCAATGTCAAACGCGGGGGATTGGTCGAAGTCCCTTTTGGGATTTCTTTGCGAGATCTGGTCGAAGGATATGGCGGTGGGACTGTATCCGGCAAAGCAATTAAGGCTGTGCAAATAGGCGGGCCTCTTGGTGCCTATCTTCCCACCTCTCTTTTGGACCTTCCGCTCGACTATGAGGCAATTGCAAGTGCTGGTGGTTTGCTTGGCCATGGGGGCATTGTGGTTTTCGACGATAGTGTCGACATGGTGTCGCAAGCTCGCTTTGCGATGGAATTTTGCGCGATTGAATCGTGTGGGAAGTGTGCGCCGTGCCGAATTGGGTCGGTTCGAGGCGTTGAAGTGATTGATCGGATTGCCAGGGGCGAGGAAAAAGAGCAGAATCTAGACCTGTTGGTAGACCTTTGTGAAACCATGGAAGACGGCTCGTTGTGCGCCATGGGTGGGCTGACACCCCTTCCCGTGCGCAGTGCTTTGAATTTCTTTCCGGAAGATTTTGGACTTCCGGCGGGTCGTGCCTCGCAGTCAGCGGCAGAGTAGAGGAGAGTTGGTGTGACGGTCTTAAAAGAAAAAGACTTTGGGACGCCGGAACCATCTGGATCAGAGACGGTGTCGCTCACCATCGATGGGGCGCGTGTGACGGTTCCCTCTGGCACCTCGATCATGCGCGCTGCGGCAACGGCTGATATCAATATTCCGAAACTTTGTGCCACTGACATGGTCAAGTCCTTTGGGTCCTGCCGCATGTGTCTGGTTGAAATAGACGGGCGGAAGGGAACGCCGTCTTCGTGCACGACGCCTGTTGATGAAGGGATGGTTGTCACGACCCAGACGGACCGCCTTGCGCGCCTTCGTCGCGGGGTCATGGAGCTCTACATCTCAGACCATCCGCTCGACTGTTTGACCTGTGCGGCCAATGGCGATTGTGAATTGCAGGACATGGCAGGCCAGGTGGGCTTGCGCGATGTTCGGTATGGAATGGACGGCGAAAACCATTTGGACAAACCCAAAGACGAGAGCAACCCATACTTCACCTTTGACCCTTCCAAATGCATCGTGTGCTCACGCTGTGTGCGCGCTTGCGACGAAGTTCAAGGCACGTTAGCGCTCACGATTGAAGGCCGCGGGTTTGCTTCTGCCGTTGCAGCTGGCGACTTGGGCAATTTCTTCGAGTCAGAGTGTGTGTCCTGCGGTGCGTGCGTGCAAGCCTGTCCCACGGCGACGCTCATGGAGAAATCTGTGATCGACAAAGGTTTGCCCGAGCACAGTGTTGTGACCACTTGTGCCTATTGTGGCGTTGGCTGTTCCTTCAAGGCAGAAATGCGCGGCAACGAGGTCGTGCGCATGGTGCCTTACAAGGATGGTAAGGCAAATCATGGCCATTCTTGTGTCAAAGGTCGCTTTGCCTGGGGCTATGCAACCCACAAAGATAGAATTACCAAACCGATGATCCGCGAGAACACGTCGGATCCTTGGCGTGAGGTGACACTCGATGAGGCGATTTCTTTTGCGGCGGAGCGCCTGAAGAAGTTGCAGGAAACCTATGGACGCAAATCCATCGGCGGCATCACTTCTTCGCGCTGTACAAATGAAGAAGTGTACGCGGTTCAAAAGCTTATTCGCGCTGCGTTTCACAATAACAATGTGGATACGTGCGCGCGGGTCTGTCATTCGCCCACTGGTTATGGCTTGAAGACAACGCTGGGTACTTCTGCCGGAACGCAGGATTTTGACTCCGTGATGTATGCGGATGTGATCATTGTCATTGGTGCCAATCCAACGGAAGCGCACCCGGTTTTTGCCTCGCAAATGAAGCGTCGACTACGGCAGGGTGCAAGATTGATTGTGGCTGACCCTCGAAAGATCGATCTGGTGCGAACACCTCATATTGAGGCCGATCATCACCTCGCGTTGAAGCCTGGCGGTAATGTGGCCTTGATCAATGCCATGGCGCATGTGGTGGTCAGCGAAGGGTTGGTCGCAAAGGATTACGTTGAAGAGAGATGCGACTTGGAGACCTTCGCGACTTGGGAGGCCTTCGCCTCCGATCCACGAAACTCTCCTGAGGCACTCTCAGATGCCATCGGTGTCAGTGCTGAAGAGATCCGCGCCGCCGCGCACCTCTATGCCACCGGAGGTCGGGCGGCGATCTATTATGGATTGGGCGTGACCGAGCATACTCAAGGCTCGACCATGGTGATGGGGATGGCAAATCTCGCCATGGCCACAGGCAATATCGGTTTTGAAGGGTGTGGTGTTAACCCCTTGCGGGGGCAGAACAATGTTCAAGGCTCTTGCGACATGGGCTCCTTCCCGCACGAGTTTGCTGGTTACCGACCTGTTCAGGACGATGCGGTTCGCGGCATATTTGAAGCGAATTGGGGCGTTGATCTCGACGGTGAGCCTGGATACCGCATTCCCAACATGCTCAATGAAGCGACAGCCGGTACGTTTAAAGGGATCTACATTCAGGGCGAAGACATCGCGCAGTCGGATCCTGACACACAGCATGTTGAGGCGGCCTTAGAGGCGATGGAGTGTGTGATCGTTCAGGATCTCTTTTTGAATGAGACGGCACGGTTTGCTCATGTGTTTTTGCCGGGAACTTCTTTCTTGGAAAAAGATGGCACGTTCATCAATGCGGAACGCCGGATCAACCGCGTGCGCTCCGTGATGCCGCCGGCTCCTGGTTTTTCTGAGTGGGGAGCCACGCAGGCACTGGCGCAAGCCATGGGCTATGACATGACATACGCATCGTCTGAGGATATTTTGGCGGAGATTGCAGAGCTCACACCAACTTTCGCGAATGTTACTTTCGCCTTGCTGGATGAAAAAGGTTCGGTGCAATGGCCGTGTAATGACGACACGCCTGATGGCACCCGGATCATGCATGTGGATGGGTTTGTTCGTGGTAAGGGTGCTTTCGTTGTGACCGAGTTTGTGCCAACCGAAGAACGCACCAGTCGGAAGTTTCCCCTTCTGCTCACAACGGGCCGCATCCTCAGTCAGTACAATGTTGGGGCGCAAACCAGACGAACTGAGAATGTTCGGTGGCACGAAGAAGACGTGCTGGAAATCCATGCATTTGATGCGGAGGCGCGCGGTATTCGCGACGGTGAGCTCGTATCACTCAAAAGCCGCAAAGGAGAGACCAGCCTTCGGGCTGTCGTGTCTGACCGGATGCAGCCCGGCGTCGTTTACACAACGTTTCATATGCCGGATACGGGTGCGAATGTGGTCACAACCGAACTCAGCGACTGGGCGACGGAGTGCCCGGAATACAAAGTGACGGCGGTCCAGGTGGCGCCAACAAACCATCGCTCTCAATGGCAAGAGGAATATGCGGAATCGGTGAAAACTCACCGGCGCGTGGCAGAGCCGGCCGAATAACTTGCGCTCCTTGAACTCTTTTTGCGCACCCTTGCTGGCTTGCAGAAACACAACTTCGAATACGAATGCAAGACAATTGCACCCAAATGATGCGCTGCGCGCGCAAGCGTTCAATGTTCCCAATCATAGGACACTTGTTAGAAACTGTCCGGCGTTTGAGAACATTTGACGTTGAGTAACCCTACTCACCATTGCCGAAACAGCGAAGTGGTTCTGACGGCCTAATGTCGGATGTGTTCTTTAAGACCAACGAGTTCCGCTCTACCTATCTTGGCGACACGACGACGAGTGCCGCTGCCGATGCGTTGCCGGAAATCAAAGGACATGGTGAACTCGCAGACCTGCGCGTCGCCAAGACCCAGGACGCGGGCCTCCTGAGTCTGGCGCAAACCGCAGCAACAGCCAATGACAATGGGTTGATGGTGCGTGCAGCTTGTTGATCCAAAACAAAACGTGTGAACAAAAGTTCACACAATTGCACCTTGACCGTGCATCAGGTTTTGCTACCGTTAAGATGATTGATTCGGTTTGAGCGCATATCTTCCGTGTACGGTATATTACGTGCGTGGTTGCTCGATGTCACATATTGACGTCGCTCAAACAGCGAAAGGTACAACGATGTGGGTTGCCACGGAAACAGCCGTAAGGGTTGAGATTCAGACGGCTTCCATCGTTGTTCCCGAGGGTGATTACGCGCTGGAGGCGGCGAAAGTACTTTGCGTCGGACCGCGCAGAGCCAAACACAACCATTTGAATCATACTTGGCACGAAATATATGTAAAAGAGAATCAACAAGCGAATACATTGCAACTTGTTAGGGAGTTCTACATCCAATAACTTAGTCATGAGTGATTCGGTTTTCTCGCCAAATGTCAAAGTTTGACCCTAATCGTGAGTGACATTGCAGATACGAAAATCGTGGTTGGAGTGTATGAGTATGAGCAAATTTCGAAGTGCGTTTGAAGTGACTGGTACGAATGTGCGGAGGGTACTAAGTAGCTGCAGTGTTGTTCTTGGCAACAATCACCGGCGCCGATCAAGCCCAGACCGCTAGCTACGACAAAACTTATCGAAGTGTTGACACAATCGAGATTCGTCTGCGAATGGGAGATGATGTCAAGGAGGCATTAACGGTGGACTCGTCTGACCTTCTTGAAGCCGCGATCAAGTTTACAAGAGACGGTATCTCTGAGCATCAACCGGACATTTCCGTCAGTGCCAAGGGTGCAATCGAATTCACTGACTCGGAGAAACTCCATAATCTTGAAGTTCTTATTTCCGTCTAGTGTCAAATAGAGTTGAACCACGAAGAAGACACTGAAGAACGTCGGTACCGAGATGGCCCTGCATGTGCTGGCCTACAACATCAAGCGTGTCATCAACATCATTGGTCTCGGGCCGCTGCTTGCCGCCATGAAGGCCGCATAGAGCCACGTCTGGCTCCTTGTGCGCCCGTATCCCAACAATCGGCCATTCAGATCGCAAACACTTGCCCGTCAGATTCCATAGAGCGAAAACCCCAGAACCCTGCCAATGGACGACCGCCAAAACCTCAGCAAGCCAAACAGTTAACAATGCTGAACGTTTTTACACAGCCTGGGTCAGAAGCTGTCATAGCTTGGCAGCGTACAAATCGTCGCATCATAGCCATGAGCGGTCCTCCAATTGACATGGTCCATGCAAGGAAATGGCTAAATTGGCTACACAACTCGCAGATATCCTGGGTCCCGGCAATTTTCGTGACGGCGTCGTATCAGTTTGTTACTCTTGAAGATGGTTCGGGGTTGGGGAATGGACCAATGAGACGATTCTACGTTGTCATATTCGGACTTCTACTTGGTCTGTCGCTCTCGTTGTCGGCGGCGGCCAAACCCGATCTCGCATTTTCTGAGGCACACAGAACATACGTTGAGGGTGAATTACGTAAGGCTAGTGTGGATGCCAAGCGGCGATTGACCAAGGCTGAGCGGTGCGCGGTAATTTACCGTTCCATTCAGAATTGGAAAAAAAAGTATCCCGAAGGCGAAAAGAAATTGGACCTTCCCACACTGGTGATGATGCGGCGGGCGGAACGCAACTGCGGGCCATTTGCCGCGTTGGTCATCAATCCGAAGCGACCGAATTGGAGCGAAGACCTTCATCCAACCTACTCGGTTCGATTTGGCGACAGAAATGGATACTATCAGGTCACAATTGATGGTCGAAAGACCATCGTATCCTACAGCACAGACGAATTGAGAAACAAAGCCGAGCGCGACTTTGTATTGTGGCATCCGGACGAGTTTGTTGGCGGCGACAGCGCCGACGATGCAGCCAGACGCGCCGAATTCAAATACAATTCAACGACTCGGCAAGATCTTATTAGGCAGGCCCAGTTCCATGAACAGAAAGCGCGTGAAGCAGATCAAAAGGCCGCCCAAGCTGGTAAGGAAAGAGATGAAGCCGAAACTATAAAGCAGATTGGCATTAGGCAGAAAAACGAAGCGGACGCCCGACGCCTCTACCGCCGTATTGAGCGAGAGCGCAGGGAGGCAGCCCTTAAGGCCCGCCGCGCTTGGCTCGACGAACACGGACCCCGTGGCACGACTGACGACATGCGTGCCATCACGACAGACAGCGTGAAGCGCACCCATACCGATGCCGACGGCAATCGCGTTGTCGAGTATGACAATGGCGCGAAGAAGATTACCTATACTGATGGACACGAAGAAACCGTTGGAACTGACGGCACGCGTACTATCGAGTTTCCGGATGGCCATGTCGAACATTGGCACACGGACGGCACGATTGAGTGTATGTTCGATCACGAACAAGGCGTTCTGCGAATCGTTGTGGGGCCGGATGGAAAGACGACCTACTATCTGAACGGTGAGTTCGTTGCAGGCTGGTGGCCGGAGTTTCGGTCGGACACCATGGTTCGTGCCGCGTCCTATATCGGAGTTGGCGGCATAACGCCGGTTGAACGTGACCGAGATCTCGATAGGTTCTGGCGGTGGCTCTTTGGCCAGCAGTGGGAAAATGACCCCGACGCGCCTGATCTAGAGGCCTCAGACGCTGAGTACATTCGCTACGTTCGAGATAAACTCAAGCAATACAAGCGCGACAACTCGAACGCCTTCGAGGATGAGTCCTTCGATGAGTTTCTTGAGCGACGTCGTCTTGAACTACGATTGGCAGCCGGACTCGAGTGGGAAGGCAACTTCAAGCAGGAGCGTCAATGGCTTCGACAAATTTTGGACGAATGGGAGGCTGACCACTCCGACGACGACCTACCGCTGGACCAACTGATCTCGAAGCGACTGGCCGAGGCTGAGCTCAATCAAGACAAACCCTTTACCGAACGTATTGCGGTGGAGTGGCGATTCGAGGAGTTCATTCTCATTTATCAAGTCTACATGGATTGGATTGAAGCCCATCCATCGGCAACGCGGACAGCCGAACAGGAGAAAATTCGCCGCCAAATCCAACGCCGCCTCGAACAGTACATCGAGGTCCAGAAGTTGATCTATGAAAGTGCGCTGGGTACCGCCTCGGGAAACGAGGGGTGGCTGGCGCGGATGGTCGGCGAGGAGCGGTTCAATGAAATGAAGCGGCTATACGGCTCACTTCCAGGACTCATTCCAGACGATGCTGGTGGCAGCATTGACCCCCTCGACAAAATGGCAGCAACGGCGCCGGGTGTTTCTTTCTCTTCGTTGACAGGGAAAACGGCCATAAATCGTGACTACGTCGGCGACGTGGTGCAAATCCAAGTGATTGGGGTCAATGGAGAGCCCGTCTTGTATGAGCCCGAAGAGGTTAAGGTCGAACAGGATTCCGGAAACGTGCGAATCGACATTGCATCGCAGCTCAGTGTTGGACGTGTCCTCGTAATAGGTAGCACGGGCGCTCTCAATCTCCTTGCTGTTCCAACTGTTACCGATTCAGACAACGACGGGCTTTTCGCAATTGACGGTAGTGTCGACATTAAGAATGGGCGTCTGCGCGAGACAATTAGGGCGCCAAGGCGAAGTACCTTGGCCGACGAAGACGTTGCGGAACATTCAGTTTGGCTTGGCAATGAGGCACTGACCACGATCGCCGTTCGGGACTACGAGGTAGCAGTGGAAGGTAAGAACATTGCACTACCCAAAGGGGAGCAGAGTTCCTGTCGAGTAAAGTCACCAACGGGCAAAACCTCGAAGGGCAAAGTGGACGCGTGGGGATATGAGATGTCAGCTCAACCGGTGGCTCAAATCTACACTTGGGCGCCGATCTACATCCAGGTTGCCGGCCTCCCCGCAATTGAGCGGCTGTCAATACGCTTTCGACCGAATCCGGGTCAACAGATTGAGCCACTCAATGTCCAGATTACGGTTGGCCAAGCGACCGGAAAGCCCACTCAAATTGCGCAATATCAAACAGCAATGATTGGCCCGCAGCGCTTCGATGCAGTTGTCAAACGCCTCAGCAACGTCGAAAACTAATCGAGATGAAAGTGTGCGGATCAAACCATAGCCACGTCCGCTTTGGTTGCAGATTCAATTGATCGCTGCAACACAAGCATTGAATCTCTCAGCTGGGTCTCAATGGTATTGTTTGCGCTGGTTTATCGAGCTTGGCCAAAAATGAAGAAAAGCAATCTGGCGACCATTCACTTCTGGACTTTTCAAGTCGCTGTTTTACCCTTTCTCATTGGATTTTAGCTGATCTGCGCTGGAGTTTACGAGAACGAGGAAATCGGTCCATACCTAGGATTCGGCGCAATCATTATTATGATTTCCATTCTTTGTTTCGCATTTAACGCGTACAGGAACGCACGAGACTGACATCAACCAATTCAAGGCAGCCTGGTCACTAATGTCCGCTACTGGCCAGAAGTTGACTATTGTCGGTGTGCGATATCACGATCTCTTTGGATCCGAAAACGGACATCGCCTAAAGCTCCGCATACGCTATGTTCACCGCATGCTAGACGCCCGCAAGTAGCGAAACCAACGTCTCATCTCTTTTTCTCAATTCGATCGGTTGGATCAGGTCGACACTGTGTGTGGTCGCGCCGCATTGGACTCGCCCAGACCTCTTTGGACGGACGGGCGCGGTGCCTGTTCTCACTTCATTTGTTAAGAAACTGTTAAGAAGTTGCGTTCGAGCGCAATCATCCGCACTACGGCAAGAGCACTAAGTGATTCAATCTAAAAGGAAAAAGCTGGCGCACCGGGGAGGATTCGAACCCCCGACCCCTTGATTCGTAGTTAGGTGCTACAGCATTGGAGGGTGTTGGTGAAGGTTGGTTTTGTTTGGATTTCGAGGACATAAACCGTTGGCTCTCCACCGAAATTCGGCTCGAAGTCGTTGGATCACTTAGGATGTATGCGGATCGCTTTGGACATCGCGCTGTTGAGAAACTGTTAAGAAACGCCGATGAGGGCTTGATTGTTCGGCATTCGGTCTCGCATAGACATTCTTTCTCGGTCCTGGGGATTTGTCCATGTGACAATGCGGTTCTCTCAGAGAACCGCACTGTCACATCCACCCTATTCATTTAATTTCGCAACCGCTTAGGGCAGATACCCAGCGACGCGTTCGACATGATAGGAGGCTGCTCCTTGCCAATGGTCGCCATTTTCACGAGCCTCTTTGCGCATTTCGCGCAGTTCCGCGCTTCCAAGGTCTCGGGCTTCGAAAGCAGACATTGCTTGTAAGAGCCCCTGCAATCCGCGATCTGGAGAATGACCGATGGCATCACCGTCGACCAATGAGTTCAATTGTTGCTCTGGCGTAAAGCGACGCGGCGGGATGGTTACCGATCCTGACCCATCTTCTGATAAATAGCCCAGCACGGCGTCGCCGAGGAGACCTGTCTCGCCTGTGTCGGTAGTGTAGGTCGATGTGTTTAGAATAACATTGCCACCCTCACCGCCGATCTGCTGACCGGTCGGTACACCGTTTAGATCGAGCGAAGCGATTCCCGCATCAGAGAGAGTGGATAGTTCATTCGCTTCACTGATGCCGTTTTGATTTGCGTCCTGCCAAATCATGAAATTTCCGAAGCTGTCATCGAGGGTGGAAAGATGTCCGTCGCCATTCAAATCAAATGCGACCAAACCTTCAAGGTCCGATGTTGCCCCGGGCAAGTCCGAGACGAATGAAATCTCCGACCCTGTAGTGATCAGACCGTCGCGATTGCGATCGAGGACCAGCATGGCGTCGTCTGCACCGATCCAGCCAGTGCGTTCTTTGACACCGTCGCCGTCCATGTCGAAGTCGACACCGCTTTCTGATGCGTCTACTAGCTCTACACCATCACCGTCGAGATCGAAGACCACAGGAGGTACAGCATCAGCGATGGATTGGATTTGAGTGCGATCCCAAGTGGTGCCGTCGTCAAAGACAATCTGTTCGACCCCAGTTGCGGCGGAGCTGAAGTGATCATCAACCAAGATGGTGTCACCGCCGGTTCCGATGGTCACGATCAAGTCGTTTGCGTCCGTGGTCGACCGAGACAAAGAGACATCGGCGACGAGGATTGTGGCATCGAGGACGATCCTGTCTGAGTCCCAGGCATATCCTGACTCAGCAATCGTGTCGCTGCCATCTCCCATTGAGAAGTGGTAGATATCGCTTCCTGCACCGCCGCCCATGTAGTCATCTCCAGCTCCGAAATCGAAATGTTCGTCGCCGCTTGTGCCTGTAAAGGTGTCGTTGCCAGAAGTTCCTCGATACCAGGCCATGTCCTTGATTTGGGTGGAGTCCCAGGTCGTGCCATCGGAAAATTCAATAGCCTCAATGCTGTAACTATAGCTTGAGAGAAAATGATAGTCGACCAACACTGAATCACCACCAGTTCCAATGTCGACAATCAAATCATAAGTGTCGGTGATGGAGCGGGTCAGAGTGACGTCGCTCATGGCGACGGTGTTATCGAAAACGATCTTGTCAACGTCCCATGAATATCCAAGTTCTGCGATGGTATCGTTACCATGACCTGAAGCGATCAAATAGACGTCTGACCCTGCTCCCCCCGACATGGTGTCGTTGCCGGTATCGCCGAGAATGACATCGGCACCGCTTGTGCCGGATAACGTGTCGTCACCGTTGGTACCGGTAATGGTTGGAGTGTAACTGCCCCATCCACCGCCACCACCGCCGCCCCCTTGGCTGAGGAGCGCTGTAATATCTGCGTCACCCCAAACCGTGCTGTCGGTGAAGGTGAACTGCTCGATCTTGTAATACCCCGTCGAAACGAAGTAGTTCTCAACGGTCAACGTATCAACACCATTTGAATGGCTGAGGATCAGATCGTCGCCGGATTGCACTCCACTCAAATCGCCGGGAGCAATGCCCGATCCGAACTGAACGGTATCATCACCGGAATAAGACAAGCTCGTAATGAAATCGTGGATCGTATCGTTGCCATAGCCGGCGTCGAACACATATGTGTCGCCATATCCCAGGCCTTCAAGTCGATCATTGCCCGCACCACCGTCAAGGGTGTCGACGCGGTGATACCCAATCAAAGTATCGTCTCCGGATGTCCCGATGAGCGTTTTGTCGCGCACATCATCCATCGACCAAACCGTGCTGTCGGTGAAAGTGAATTGCTCAATTTCATAGTAGGACGAGTTGAATATGTTTTCGACAGTGAGTTGATCGCTGGTTCCGTCCACGGCAAAAACAACATCATCGCCGACACGGGTTATGGACAGGCTCGCTGGCGTGATTCCAGCACCAAACTCGATAATGTCATCGGCATTCCACGAGACATGTTCCTGGAAATCTTCAATGACATCTTGGCCGCCGCCGACATCGAACTTGTAGGTGTCGCCATCGCCGAAGCCTTCCATGCGGTCATTGCCCGCGCCGCCGTCGATGACATCGGCGAAGGAATAACCGTAGATGGTGTCGTTGCCGCTGGTCGATTGATTCTGCACGACTTCGGCGCGCATGTCGGCTGCGGTTTTCACCGTGGTGTCCGCAAAATGAAATTCTTCGATTTCATACACAGGTGACCCAATGGTGGCGCGTTGGTTCTGATTGGTGATGGTGAGGGTTTCGCCGGTGTCACCGATGGTCAAAACAAGGTCGAGGCTCGTGCCCACCCGGCTGGCGGTAATGTCACTGGTCAAAATGCCGGTGGCAAATTGCACTTTGTCTGTGTTGTCGCTCAATGCGGTGCCGTAGGAGTCCTCAATGGTGTCGTGGCCATAGCCCCGATCAAAGACGTATGTGTCGGACATTTCAGCGCCGTTTAGGTAGTCGTTACCAGCGCCGCCATCAATCGTGTCTTGGCGATAGTAGCCGTAGATCGAATCGTCGCCAGTGGTTTTTCCCTCGTCGAGCAGACGCTGCATGAGGTCTTCCGCCGTCCAAACGGTGTTGGCGCCGTCTTGGAATTCGAAGGTCTCAATCTGATCGAACCACTGCAGGCCAAACGGGCCGGTGTCGAATGCCGTAAACTGATCCACGATGGTCAAGGTACTGCCATCGTCGAGGGTGAGGATGAGATCGTTCGAGCTCCCGACCCGGCTGACAGATACATCCCCCGGCACCACATCTGCCGTGAAGAGAACGCGGTCGGCGGAGGTCGATAACACATTGTCTTTGCCGTCATCGACGGTGTCGGCACCGTAGCCATGGCCGAACATGTAGGTGTCGCCTTCGTTGCCGCCGACGAGGGTGTCGTTGCCGGCGCCTCCGTCGAGGGTGTCGGCGTAGTAGTAACCGTAGATCGCGTCATCGCCGGATGTTTTGCCATTGGCCACAATGGTGTCCATGACGTAAGTCCAGTCGAGATAAGTGCCGTCTTCAAAGACGAAGTTCTCCACCCGGTCGAGCCATTGCAGGCCAAGTGAGCCGGTCTCAAAGGCATGGAATTGCCCTTCAATGGTGAGCGTATCTGAGGTGCCCGCCAAGGAGATGACCAAATCTTCTGACGCACCGACACGGGAGAACGTGACATCGGAAACCGCGACGCCGGTGCCGAACTCAACAAAGTCCGGCCCTTCAAGCAAGATGTTGTCAGCGTCTTCGCGGATAATGTCTTGGCCCGACCCCACGCCGAAACGGTAGATGTCGACATCGTTGAGGCCGTGCAAAATGTCGTTGCCAGCGCCGCCATCGAGAATGTCGAGTGTCGGAGTTCCGAAGATTTCTTGATCGCCCGCTTGTGGATTGACCACGGCTTCGGCGATCTCAAACGCGCCCCAAACCACACCATCGGCAAAGGTGATTTCTTTCACACCGTGATCGTCGAACAGATTGCCGCCAAGAAGCCCGGGGGATTCACCGAAGAACTGATCTTTGACGGTGACGGTGTCGCCGGTCGCGTCGACTGTGAGGATCAAATCCAGACCAACACGGGCGGCGGAAATCTCACTCGATGTATAGGTGGCAAAGCGGATCATGTCACCATCTTGCGGACCGCCGGCGGCTTCCACATCATCGACGATGTCTTGTCCGAAGTTGGAACCAAACACATAGACGTCGTGACCGAGACCACCGTCGGCGGTTTGGTTGGCGCCGTTCATGTAGATGACGTCTGGCTCGCCGGTGCCGGTGATGGTCGCGCCGGTTCCATCCATGACCGCTTCGACGTTGAAGGCATCAGCAATCTGGGTGATGGACAAGGGCGAACCAATGCTTTCAAAGGCGGCCACGAGATTTGCAAAGATGTAGCTGAACGAGGTCATCAAATGTCCGGCGCCGCGGGAGAAGGTGCCGAGGAAGACATTGATGATGGGTTGCCAATCTTCAAGATAGGTTTGCGCCGCTGCTGCGCCGGTTGGTGAGGCTGTGAAGATGGCCTCGAACACCGGCACCAATTGCATGGGCTGAGAAGACGTAAAGAGTTCTGTGTCCTTGTCGTAGGACATGCCAGTGAAGAAGGAGGTCAAGCCGCCTTGGGCCGCAAAACTCACCGCCAACATGTTTTGCGCCGCGAGCAAGGTCTGTACGAAATCGCCAATGGCTGCCGCCGCGCCCGCGCCCGTGGTTGGCGCGTTGACGTCGAACATGGTGCCGTAATATTTCTCAAAGAAAGCGAGGTCTTGTTTGTCGACCAGGTCCCAGCCTTCATCGGCATTGAGGGTCATGGCCTGAATGTCGCCGATGGTGGGGGTGGCTATGGGCACACCGTTGCCATCGACGATGGTGGTGCCGCTTTGCAAGGTGAGCAAACTGGTTGTGGAATCTGTGTAGACCACATCGAGCACGGTGCGCGAGCCGTCGGCCTCGGTGCGGTATTTGTAATGCATGTCGGCCCAAGAGCCGGAGCCCGCCCCGCCCCAGGCGCGCAGGACCGGCAGCACGGCCGCGCGCAAAGCGTCGAGATCGGTGGGGTTCGCCGCTGCTGCGGTTTGGGCGAGGGACAAGAGGCTCGGATCTTGAGTCATGGCGATGCGCAGATCGGCAAGTTCTCCGTGACCTTTGAGTTCCGGCAGAGCATCGGCAGCAGCACTCGTCGTCGCGTCGCCGAGGTAAGTGGAGCGGAACTCATTGGTTTTGAAAAACACGTCCGACATGACGCCGGTGGTCTGGTCGGTGCGGGTGAAGGTGCCCACCGACAGAATGGCATTGCCGGCGTTGAGCTCTTCGCCGGGGGCCGGGGCGGATGAGGCGAGGCTTAAGCTCTCAATGCCGAGGCTTGAAAGCGAGGAGAGTTCGCCCGTATCGGTCACCCCGTCTTGGTCCAAGTCCTGCCAGACTTGCAAGCTGGCAAAGCCGGTGTCCGAGGCATCGATGATGCCGTCAGAGTTGGTGTCCCATGTGGCTAGCTCTGCAAAGCCGTCTTCATTTTGATTGCCGAAGAGTTCGCCGATGTCGTCGATCAGCCCATTGGCATTGGCGTCGTGGACCAACAGCCCGTCGTCCGGACGGACCCAACCGGTGCGCTCAGCAAAGCCGTCGCCGTCAAGATCGAAGGACGGGGCAACGGCGCTCTCGGCGGTCAGCTCCAACCCGTCGCCATCGAGGTCCAGCGCCAGAGGATCGGCGCCGGGATGGCTCGGTTCGCCGGTATAGGCTTTGGTGATGACGTCGATGGCGTCTTTCAGCCAAGCGGTGCCGTTGTTGGCTTTGGGCAGTTCTGGATCGAGAATGCGGTAGGCGCTCTCATTCAGTTCGGCCACGGTGATCCCGGCAGATGGGTTCGGTTCGCCGCCATTGCCGACATAGTTGGCGATGTAATAGTCATGCTTGAAGAGTGTGTTGATGACGAGTTCGCCAACTTGGTTCAGGCCATACTTGATGTACTTTGCCGCATCGTAGGCCCAAGGATCGTCGGAGGCGACATGGTAACGCAGACCGCCGGTCAAGAGGTCTTGACCCAGATAGGCTTTGTCGCCGGTCTCTGCATCGGCGATCAATGTACCATGCGCGAGATTGAATGTGTCGTCGCCGGTACCGCCAGAGATGACCGAGCCCGCGCCGCCGCCTGAGATCTCATCGTCGCCCGCCCCGCCGAAGATTTGGGAGTTCAAAGAAAAACCAGCGTGAATAATGTCGTTTCCAGCACCACCATCAAGACTGGCACCTTGACCACCACCCCCGTACACCTTGTCGCTCGCACCTGTTCCAATTACAGACTCGACATTCTTCAGATGAAGAACGCCGCCTGAACCATCGAGGTACTGGATTGTCTGATTGTCGAGGTCTCTGAGATCAATTGCTAGGCCTCCTGACCCTTGCAGACCACTCACATCGACAATGTCACCTTGGTTGGAAGGGTTGTCACCGAGGTCGATAAAGTCAATTCCGTTCACAGAGACATTGAGTGAATTCACAACGACGGTGTCTGATTCAAAAGTGCCTGTAATACGCTCGATGGAATGCAGATGGTCGGTACCCCCGTCGCCATCGTCGGAGACCACTAAGGAGAGGGTGTGTGGCGCCCCTTGCTGACCTGCAACACTATCAACGGTGACAGTAATGGCGCCTGCAGCCAATACGTAGTCGGCGGTATCTTGCGCTCCATCTGCACCCACAAGAATGTCGTCGCCGCCACGACCGACCAAGGTATCGTTGCCGTCGTGACCTAAGAGGACGTTGTCTGCAGAATCGCCAATCAGTGTGTCGTCAAAGTCGCTGCCGAAAACGTTCTCGACATTTGTGATCGTAGCACCAGCCAGCGGGCCCGATGAGACCGATCCTGTCGCCATGTCGTAGTGAATGGCAGCGATCCCCGCTCGAAACGAAACCGTGTCCTCTCCTGCACCACCATCAATGATATCTCCGCCTTCGGTTACGACCATAATGTCGTCTCCGACACCGCCATTAAGTATGTCGGCACCTCCGGTATTGGTGAGACCAGGAACAAGATGTGGATCAATGTTACCAAAAATGAGATCATTCTTTGCTGGCTGACCGTTGCGGTCAATCAAGTGGGCTGCGATTTCTGCGCTAGAACCGGATCGTGTAGGGCCTTGCACATCGGTCGCGACCCATATCTCTTCAACCGTTGAGTTCAGCAGTGAGCCATTGTAGCCCGCCGACTGCAAGACATCCGAAAGCCCAGGTGCAATCGCGGAAACATCGGCATATTCTTCGGTGAGGATCTGAAAGGCAGAATTCGCCCCCATCGTCAGTTCATCCGACATAAATTGAACAGAACCAAATGAGCCGATCACCGAAAGATCGCCATTGGCCAAGGCAACTGCACTACCGAAGGAACTCTCGTAGCCTGAAATCCAATTGGCGTGCTTTGAAGCCATGCGATAGGCTAGAAGAGCTTCTCCAACATTTGCGGGCGTCAGACCATTGTCATAGAGGCCAAAAATCTCGCTCTCCACGAGTCGTCGTTTTGCAACTGGAGCCCCCGAACCACTCCCTCCATTCGACCGGTACCGTATTTCAAACCACGCTTCGGCCCGGTCTCCAGCTTGCATTGCCGACTTCAATGAAGGGCCAAGTAAAGGATCTGATAAGGTTTGATTGAATGAGAGAGATAAGAGAACGGCCCTCTCTCTTGAAGCTGGAATACCCGACAGCCAATTGTCAACCTGCGTCTCATATCCACCGGCATCGACGACTGTTGGGAACAAATCCGTGATTTCGGTAGCAGTGAGTGAAAATGTCGCGCGGTTGGACGCGCTGTCGTTGTAGGCCTGCAATAGCGTATTGTTGATATTTGTGAGATTGGCGTTTTGGACAAGAAGTCCCTCAATCTGAGAACGATAGTCTTGACCCACGCCCCCCAAATCAACCAACTGTAGCACATCAAGAACTTCGGCCTGAATTGCCTGAACGGTCAAATTGTACCCAATCCCAATCGTCGGGTAGGGAGGATTGTGAGTGTCCAAGTAAATGTCAGGAACTTCGCCTTCCATTTGTCTGATTAAGGCAAGAGCAAAGGTATTATAGGGGCCATGAGCAGAAATTGTGCTCCATTGTGTCGTCCCAGATTGAGTATCGAAGTTAATCAATTTCTTGCTCCCTCACTCTGCTTGAGGTCTGCTCGAATTGAACAGACGTTTCGAAATGCACTCGCGCTGGCGGCCCTGTCGCGAGCACGCGAGTAGTGCGCGCCCATAGACTGGACGACGGCCGCTTGACCGCGCCAAACAAGGAACTCCGTATACGTATCATTTACGCCACCACCAAGACCATTTGAGAGAAACTCAAAAACCTTGGGCGTTTCCGATGGTCGCACATAATGTAGATAGGCTTTGCTCTGTCCAGCAAAGGCGGCATTACGACACGACGATGGCGGGTCAATAATCAATGGGCCGAGCACTCGCTCACTTGGCTTGGACACGCCAGAGGAATTGTCGAACGGCGGACCTTCCAATAACCGATATACAGGAGTCATATGGTATATGACTTCGCTCTTCCCATCCCTGTCGATATCGAACTGACTGTAATACAATTCAATCTCGGATAGCCGGGCGTGAAGCTCATCTCTGACGGGCACAAGAAACCGCTCAATGACAGCCTTCGGCAGAACGCCGGACCAGCGAACATCCCGCCACTCCCTGTAACTGGGAGTTCGGTCTTTGTATGCGTTCCACGACCTAATACTTCCCCACAGGAACATCTCCTCGACGATTTCGGTGTTGTCATGCGGATTCAAGCGATGCCACTCTGGAAAGGAAAAATCCTCATCGCCTTCCGGCACAGGGACGCCGCAAAAGTCAAACCTATCAACACCTCTCTCCTGAAGGCCGCGATAGATGGCCTCACAGAACTCCTTGTCTTCCGTGTCAGAACTGTATTGCGTTGAATGATAAGACAACAGCAACGACGTTTTGGAGGCAGGCCGGACAATCTCTTGCGCGACGGAGCAAGCTGGGGCCACCATAAAAACCAAGCAGCAAAGCCAAAACAAAGACAGCATTGTAGAAAAGCAATTGCCGTAGCGCGACGAATTCTGCTCATAGTCGACTCGGAAGAACTGGCGGATACACATACTCCAAACCTCAAACGAATCACTCTTAACGATGCTAGTCGATATTTGTTGCCCTGACTAGTTGCGGCGTACTCATTCGATAACTCGTCTTTTAATACTGTTTGTTACAAATTTGACTCGAATGGTTGTGTTTTGCGTGCGGCGTGTTTTGAGCGACCCGCGCTCTCACGCCGCCCGTGCCATCGTCCCATTGTCATTCGCCGCTGCTGCGGTTTGGGCGAGGGACAAGAGGCTCGGATCTTGAGTCATGGCGATGCGCAGATCGGCAAGTTCTCCGTGACCTTTGAGTTCCGGCAGAGCATCGGCAGCAGCACTCGTCGTCGCGTCGCCGAGGTAAGTGGAGCGGAACTCATTGGTTTTGAAAAACACGTCCGACATGACGCCGGTGGTCTGGTCGGTGCGGGTGAAGGTGCCCACCGACAGAATGGCATTGCCGGCGTTGAGCTCTTCGCCGGGGGCCGGGGCGGATGAGGCGAGGCTTAAGCTCTCAATGCCGAGGCTTGAAAGCGAGGAGAGTTCGCCCGTATCGGTCACCCCGTCTTGGTCCAAGTCCTGCCAGACTTGCAAGCTGGCAAAGCCGGTGTCCGAGGCATCGATGATGCCGTCAGAGTTGGTGTCCCATGTGGCTAGCTCTGCAAAGCCGTCTTCATTTTGATTGTGACGTGTTCCCCTATAACTGATCCACGAATTTTGTAGTATTCTACGAACCTGTGGAGGTTTTGAGATGGCAAGAAAGCGATATTCGGATGAGGATGTGTTGAATTTGCTGCGCCAGATTGAGCTCGGTTTGGCCTCGGGCAGCAGTGTCGCGACGGCCTGTCGATCGGCAGGTGTTAGCGATGCAACATATTATAACTGGCGCAAGAAGTACGGCGGCATGAGCAAATCCCAGCTTCAGGAATTGAAGTCTCTGGAGAAAGAGAATGTCCGGCTTAAGAAGATTGTTGCTGAACTTGAGTTAGATAAGCTGATCCTCAAGGAGAGCCTGGACTTCCTAAAGCCGAAAGCCTGACGGTTGCCGATCTACGCCAGGCTGTAATCCAGGTGCGCCAAAAGATTGGTACTTCCGAGCGGCGGACGTGCAGAATGATCGGCGTGGCACGGTCCACACAGCGTTATGAGGCAACAGCGGAAGATGATGACAGCCTGCGGCTGGCATTGATCCGACTGGCAAAGCAGTACGGTCGTTATGGCTACAGGAAGATTGCCGCACTGCTTCGCGTTGAAGGCTGGAAGGTCAATCACAAGAAGGTAGAAAGGCTTTGGAGAGAAGAAGGTCTCCAGATGCCTCAGCGACACAAGAAACGCAAGCGGCTTTATCACAAGGATAGTTCGATCATCCGTCTCCGCCCGAAGTATCAGAACCATATCTGGAGCATCGACTTCGTCCATGACAAAATGACCAATGACAGGTCGTTCAAGATGCTCACCGTGCTGGACGAGTACACCCGTGAGGCCCTGTGCGTTGCAGTAAAGCCTCGAATGGGCAATGCAGAAGTTCTGGAGGCGCTTTACCCTCTCTTCCTGAAGCATGGGCGGCCAGAGTTCATCAGATCAGATAACGGTCCTGAGTTTATTGCGGCAAACTTCCAGACCTGGCTGACGAAGGTCGGGATCAAGCCTATCCGCATCTATCCAGGTTCACCGTGGGAGAACGGCTACAACGAGCGCTTCAACGGAACCCTGCGCAGGGAAGTTCTCAATGCCGAATGGTTCACATCAATCAAACAGGCTCAGGTCGTGATCGAAACCTGGCTGAAACAGTACAATCATATCCGCCCTCATCAAGCCCTGAACATGCGACCACCGGTGCCAGAAACTCTATTAGAAAGTGGTACATAAGATGGGGGCTTTACACAAGAGCCTTAAGTGATTCAATCTAAAAGGAAAAATCTGGCGCACCGGGGAGGATTCGAACCCCCGACCCCTTGATTCGTAGTTAAATGCCGGAGCTTTGGAGGGCGTTGGTACAGGTTGGCCTGGTTTGGAAACCGAGGCACAGTCCGTTGATGTTCCACCGAAACTCGGCTCGAAGACGCTGGATCACCTAGGATATATGCGGACCGCTTTGGACGTCACGCTGTTAAGAAACTGTTAAGAAATGCCGGTGAGCACTCTAATGCCATGCAATTCTCGGACGCGAGACAAAGTGATGGGAGGGTTACTGGTCCAGATCCAGTTTTTGCCAGTTAGATCAATACAGCGTCGCTAACGAGGCCTGTCTCGCCGATTTTCGAACCAACTATCATAGGTAAGGGGTGAACACATTGCGGCATGGACCCTTGAACAATGTATCAGTACAAGAACATCGGATTGCCTGTCACACAGGCAATCCGCGGGCGATAGGACTCCGTATCATAAAAGGCCTCAACATCGACTCGCTTTGTTCCTTGAATACTTATGTCACCCGGCACGGTGTCATATTTTCCGTCCCGTAGAGCCATCATCAGACCCGACTTTCCACTGCTCAGCTGTTGAACCGCCATGCTGCCAAAGGAACTTGAAACCAAAAGATCCAATGCATCGGGAACGCCGGCCCGCATCAGATACCCAAGCGACTGATTGATAGTCTCAATTCCGGTTAAACGCTTCAGCTCTTCGCTGGTGGCTTCGCCGATGCCTCCGAGTTTTCGATGTCCATAGGCATCCTCTACACCTTTTTCGATTAGGCTGCCGTCCTTCATTCGCGCGCCCTCAGATACCACCACCAAAGCATAATTGGCCGGATTAATCTCGCGGTCTTCAACAAGCTGGCGCGCGAGTTTCTCGCAGTCAAAGGGAATCTCAGATATCAGAACGCGATCTGAATCCGCAAGGTAACCGCTGATCAAAGCAGTTTCACCAGAATTTCGGCCAAACAGTTCAATCACACCAATTCGCTCGTGACTGCCTGCCGTCGTACGCAGAGAGCTGATAAGATCGACCGATCTGGTAACGGCAGTCGAAAATCCGATACAATAGTCTGTACCAAAAACGTCGTTATCCATCGTTTTTGGTATCGATATGACGCGCACACCTTCGGCATGCAACCGTGAACTGAACGATAGGGTGTCGTCACCACCAATCGTGACAAGCGCCTCTATCCCCAGGTACTCGAGCGTTCTCATCACATGCTTTGTACAATCGACACCCTCTTCTTCCTCTTGGTTTCTCGCAGACCCTGACAAAAATTGCGGCAATTCGGAGGCTCGCACATTTGCAGGGTTAGTTCGTGACGAGTGAAGAATTGTCCCTCCACTACGATCAATTCCTCTCACGACACTAGGGTCCAATTCCATGATCCAATCGCGGCGAGAAACCTCGTCATTGTCGGGATTGAAATTCAACGGTCCCGCCCATCCTCGCCTGAACCCGACCACTTCCCAATCCAACTCATAAGCGCGACGCACAACCGCCTTGATGCATGAGTTCAAGCCCGGGACATCTCCACCGCCGGTTAGGATTCCAATTCGCATTCACCACCTCCAAATCAATTGATCCTTACCAAGGTCTCTCTCAACTGAGACGCCCTTTTCAAAGGATCACACCCTCAATGACAGTAGGCTCAAAGCTCTTGAAAGGATGCAAGCACCGGTGCTTGCTCCTACTCTGGCAATCGACCAAAAACTCTTTCGCAAACAGCCTGGCACTTGGACAAATCGAAGCTACCATTGGTCCGCACGCCGGACTCCATGTCGATCCAGTATTGCAATTTGGACTCTGACGACTGCAGTTTGCTCAAGGCACTAACAACAGTCTCCGGCGACAGGCCGCCTGAAAAACCGCAAAGCGGATGGTCGAAACTCAGAGCGGGCCACAATGTCGGCTTAACACCCTCTCCAAAAGAAACATCGAACAACCAGTCAACGCGCGGTTCGTTTGGGAAGTCCGATTGACATTGAAGTGCAACCTGGACCCCATTCTTTTCCCCCAAACCGATAGCAATTCTCTATGACCTCGTCGCTACTTCCCTTTGTCCCATGGTTGACCTGCAGTCTCCCAAACCCGCGAAGGTCAAGCATCGGGTCACGCCCTGCGGCGATGGCACGTGCCGGTTCACCACACACGTGCGCCGCAAGCATCAGACCAGAGCCCAATATTGACTGAAGTGTGGTTGAATTTGGGAACCGCGGTTTACCCACTTGCGCCGGATCCAACAATATCCCCCACTCGATCGGGTAGCGACGCGACAATGAAGTCATGGCCGGAAGATCTTCGGTCGAATCGGCGCCTGTAAAGGCAATAAACTTTGGAGGCAACAGTATTTTCGACATTTTATTCCTCTCCTGAACGCAAGCGATCTAGCAGTACAGCGAACACAATGACAGCACCTGTAATGAGGCGCTTTGACGGTTCAGATACGCCGATCTGCGCAAGACCACTTTGCAAGACAGCTATGATGAGCACACCCGCGAATGCCCCAATGACAGAACCGCGACCGCCCATTAGGCTGGTCCCTCCAATCACAGCGGCAGCGATTGCAGATAACTCGAGACCGAGACCCGCGTTTGGATCAGCAGCACCGAGATAAGAGGCATTGAACAATCCACCAAGTCCCGCGAGGGCACCGGATAAAGCAAGTACTGCCATTCGGTATGGTTTGACTTCAATTCCTGACAGCTTTGCAGCAACTTCATTCGTTCCAATGGCGGTTATGATCCGCCCAAAAACGGTTCTTCTGTGTACGAAATGGATCAAAGCCACTATTGACACAGCAATAATCAGAGATATGGAAATTCCAACGCCACCAAGCGGCAATGAGATCTTTTGAATTGATGATCCGATATAAATTGTTTGGGAGGACATAACCATATAGGCACCGCCGCGGGCCATCTCCAACATTCCGAGTGTGACGATGAACGATGGCAGGGAAAAATATGCGGTAATGGCGCCATTTATTGCTCCGCAAACCGCCCCTACCAGTATGCCTAGGAGGGCGGCGATTGGCAAAGGCAGGCCGAAGCTCACCAATCCCAACCCTATCACGGCACCGCTAAGCGCCATCACAGACCCGACCGACAGATCTATTCCGCCAACAATAAGCACCAACGTCATGCCTACAGCTATGACTGTAAGGGCAGGAAGCTGGGTCATAATCGACGCTAAAGTCGCTAGAGAGAAAAAGTTCTCAGAAGCAAAACCAAAGAACACAATAAGCAACCCAAGAGATGCAATGATGAAATACTCTTCCACATGTCTCATGATTGCTGTCTTCATTTCGCGGTGCTTTCCATGGTTCAAAATTCGAGTTCAGTGAGACATGGTCTTGTGGTTCTCGAATGCCGCATCGAGTATTTTGTGGGCACTCCAATTCGTTTGGTCAAACTCGCCAACAAATTCGCGATTCGACAGCACTAGGATTCGATCGCACAACTTCATCAACTCTTCAATTTCACTCGATGCAACGATTACCGTTCTGCCTTGGTCTCTCAACCGGTGGAGCAGATCGTAAATGGCAAATTTGGCCTTAACATCGATACCTCTTGTCGGCTCGTCCAATAGGAGGACCTCTGTTTTGCCTTGCAGCCATCTGCCGATGAGAGCTTTCTGTTGATTACCGCCGCTTAAGTGATCAATTCTTTGCCGGCGGTCACGACACTTAATGGCGAGATCATCAACCAAATTCTCGACCACATGACTCTCCATTGCCTTGCGAACGATTCCATACCTCGATGCGACCTCGCTCAATTTCGCAAGAGTCATATTGAACGCGACTGAGTGGCCCAGAAAAATGCCTTGGTTTTTCGATCCTCGGCAACCAGTCCTATGCCCAATTTCACGGCTTTGCTGGCTCGGGTTACCGCAACGTCCGCACCTTCTCGGCAAATCGTCACCTTACCGCCGGTCAGTTCCTCCAATCCGAAAATCGTGTGTAGAAATTCGGACCTTCCAGAGCCAGACAGCCCGGCAATACCGACAATTTCTCCCTCACAGCAACTCAAGTTGATTGGCGCCTCAAAATGCTTTGTGCTAACTCCGTCTGCGCGGATCTTGACCGCGCCAAGCTGGGTGGTTCGCGATGAGATGTCATCGTCGGCCTCTCGACCCGTCATATGATAAATCAAATCAGCGACCGATAGTTCGTTAGCCGGACGTGTAGTAACAACCGCGCCATCGCGAAGGACAGATACTTTGTCCGAAACCTCGAGCACATCTTCGAGGCGATGACTGATGTAAACAACAGTGGTTCCGGTCTTAGCCAATTCTCGAATGATCTTATGCAAACGTTCGGCCTGCTCTTCTGTCAATGCTGCTGTTGGTTCATCAAGTATGACTAATCGACCTTCAACGCTTAGCGTCTTTGCAACCTCAACCAACTGCCGTTCGGGAAGTGAAAGTGTTGCTAATGGTGAATCCAGATCGACCTCTAGACCCACTCGTCGCAAATAAATATCAGCATTTCTCCTAATTTCACCTTGGTCAATAATCCCGCATGTCGAGGGAAGGTTCGAAAGCAGTACATTTTCACCAACGGACAAGGACTCCACAACACTCAGTTCCTGCACCGCAAACGAGATGCCCACACGATGCGCATCCCTGACACTCTTGGGCTGATAAAGGGTGTCTTCAAATCGCAATTCGCCTGAGTCCACCCGAACAAGCCCACCCAAAATATTCATTAGCGTTGACTTGCCGGCACCATTCTCACCCACCAACGCATGAATTTCACCGGGCCAAAAATCGAGGTCAACGTTGCGCAATACTGGAACGGCAAAAGCTTTTTGCAACGACCGTATCGACAGCCGCGGCGTTGCTACTGGCCTGTTTGGTGTGGATGTCACTCTTCTTCCGTTATCATATCAACTGGCGTCTCACGATTGGCCACACTCTCCGATCCGCCCAGGATTTCAAGTGCATACTCAATACCGTAAACAGCCAACAAATCGGCATGTTGATCGGCTGTTGCGAGAATTGACCCACTCTCGAGCAGCATGCGAACAGCACTTATGTTGTCAAACCCAATCACAAGAATTTCTCCAGTACGCCCCGGATTGCTCGAGCGCAGCGACGGCACCAAGCGCCATGTTGTCGTTAGCGCACATGATAGCCCGAATGTCTGGATGCTGAATGAGAATTGCTGCGGTAATCTCAACTGCCTTTGTTTGGTCCCATGCCGCACTTTGAATGGTCACGACATCGAGGCCAGCTTCGCTCGCTGCTTCCTCAAACCCCGCCCTTCGTTCTTGGGAATTGAACGCTGTAGGAATTCCTTCCAGAATCGCAACTTTGTCGCTCGGTGCAAGCCTCGCGGTCAAGTATTTGCCAACTTCATAAGCGCCTGTACGGTTGTTTGGCCCAACGAAAGGAATGACTGTCTCAAACTCATCCAGAACGGCATCGTCGAGTTTGTTGTCAATGTTCACGACTGCGATACCTGCATTCTGGGCTCGATATAGCGCCGGTACGATGGCTTTTGAATCTGCAGGCGCGATAATGATTGCTTTGACACGTGCCGCGATCATCTGATCGATTAGGGCAACCTGCTGGGCCAGATCGCTTTCGTTTCTAATCCCATTCACAATCAACTCATAGCGTCCTGGATTGTTGGAGTGATGCTCTTTTGCGCCGTCCGCCATGGTCACAAAGAACTCATTTGCTAGCGATTTCATGATCAACGCGACCTTCGGTACATCACCGTCGTCCGTTCCGGCACTCGTGTCATCCTTTGCTCGATCACAAGCCCACATTGTCATTGCCGCACAAACGGCCAATATCAAATTTCTCAATGCAGTCATCTCACCCTCACTTGGTCCTGTATCAATCGCCGGCTTCAAGCACAGTGGACTCTAGAAAGTCCATCACTTCTGCGAAATCGGGCGCTGCATCCTGCGCAGGTCCTAGTGCGAACCGACAGGGCGGCGGCCGCAGATGCGAAATGTACCGCTGACTCAATGGGCTCACGCTTGGCCAGAGCCGAGGCGAGAACCCCATTGAACACATCGCCTGCGCCGGTTGGGTCCACGGCATCATCAATGCGCGGGGCCTCAAAATGCCCACTTATGCTCTCGCTCGAAACGTAACAGCCCCTCGCACCCATTGTAATCACCGCCAGCTTTGGCCCCATCACATGGAGTCGATCAGCCGCCCTCCTGACAGAATCGATATCACGAATCTCAATCTGCGTTAGTTGTTCAGCTTCAAATTCATTGGGGGTCACAATATCAACCAAAGACGCGATCATATGGGAGGAGGATATTATGGGCGCGGGGTTGTACATCGTTGTGACATTGTTCTGCTTGCCCACGCTCAATGCCGCCTCTAATGCTTCTACTGGAACTTCCGATTGAAGAAGCAATAGATCAGCTTGGGGCGATTGTGCTTTCAGCCCGTTCAATATCCTCGCCCGAGAGGCTTGCGTTCGCTCCAGCCGACACAACGATCATATTTTGAGCTTCTGAGTCGACAAAGATCGAAGCAGTTCCCGTAGGCATATCATTGTCGATAGTTACGCCTGAGACATCAATGTCGTTTTGCAGCAAATAGGATTGGGCGGTGCGGCCGAAATCGTCACCACCCCAATCGCCCAATCATAGGACACCTGAGAGCCAGCACGTGCAGCAGCAACTGCCTGATTTGCCCCCTTGCCGCCAATTGAGGTCAACGCACCATTTGCAAGCAAAGTCTGGTTCACGGCCGGAAATCCGGGCACAAAGGTTGTCAGATCAAAGTTGATGCTGCCCACAACCGCTATTACTTTGGCACCCAATGACTTGCCCCCACCTTTTTGCCCAATCAGGCAATCTTACAGTCTGGTGAAATTCTACACCTTACAGTTCTAGTCAAATTAATCGTTTAAGTCAATTTAAGTTTCAGCTAAGATTGAGCCAAAGTGGACCACCACAAGGAGGATGGGAATGAGAAGAAATCTAGCGATAAAGAAAGATTGGATCGTACCAACTGCACTGGCGTTCCTATTGGTTATCTCCACGGCTTGCGACGCTCAGGACGTCAAATCGGACGCAACTTCATCTTCCTCTTCCCCTTCAAGCTCGGATTTGCCGTTGGTGATCGTAGATGCGGACCTCTACCATTATGCCGACGACCACGAAGCATTCGTCATGATCGCCAACCTGCATCAAAGAGGGATGATTGAGTTACTCGGCCTCACGCTCGTTACCGGTAATCACTGGCTGAGTCAAATTGAGTCAGACGCTTTGAAAGCCGTTGAACGACTCAACCTCCAAAGCGAAATCCCAGTTCTATCGGGGCGCAAGACAACCTCTGCTCCACAATCAGAAATGTTTTTGCACAAGATAAAGATCTTTACGGCGCAATTTATGCAGGAGCTTGGTCGCAGGAAGATCGTGTCACAGCACCGCCTGACGGATTGCCCACAATCAGATCACAAGAACAACACGCGGTTGATTTCATTATCGAAACACTACGAGCACACCCAGGAGAGGTCACAATTGTGGCTCTCGGTCCGTTGACCAACCTTGCTCTTGCGATTCGGAAAGAGCCTGAGATTTCCGAAAACATCAAAGAGATTATCTACATGGGTGGAAACATAAGGGCACCAGGCAATGTGACCGCGGCTGCCGAGTTCAATTGGTGGTTTGACGCAGAAGCGGCTGCGATCGTGCCTTTCCGAACCTGTCCGGCACGTCGTAGTACCGCTGGACGCCACAGACCAAATCCTTTTTCACCAAGGCACACTATCAAGAGTGGATAGAAGAGCGGTACCCAGACCACTACATGGCCACCCAATTCTTCAAACCGAAGTTCGAGCAAACGTTCCAATCCAAACCTGAGTTCACAATTCCTGTCTGGGATGCCTTGGTGAGTGCCTATTTGTTTGACCCCAGTGTAGTTTCAGAGTCTGCCACATATTGGCTCGGCGTTGATCCAAATCGCGGCCCAAACTATGGTGGAACACTCGTCTACCCACACTCTCAGTTCAATGATGGCGAGCAGCCTCCCGGGGACACAAAAAGCAGAAGTAATCCTAAAAATGGATGAAAATCGGTTCTGGGCGATATATGAAGACCTAGTCTTTAATCAAGGTGTTGATTCGCCGCCAAACTAATAGGTTCGCTCTTGGCTTACCAGACAGCTCAATGAACAAGAAAGACCTCAAAAACAAAAGAAAAAGGGGCCACACTGAGAGAAGTCGCCAAACACGCTCAGGTCTCGGTCGCGACTGTATCCTATGTGCTAAATGACAGCGGGTCGGTGGGGGGACGACGTCAAGCAAGAGAGTTCTTAATTCGGTGAAGGAGCTGGGATATCGGCCCAACCGGTCTGCACAAGCGATGCGTACCGGCCGAACGAAGACCATTGGCCTTATTCTTCCAGATCTGCGGAATCCGTTTTTTCCCGAACTCGCTCAATCGGTTGAAATTTCCGCGCGGTGATTCTGGATTTTCTGTATTCCTGGTAGATACCCAAAATGATTTAGAAGCTGAACAAGATGGGTTTGATCGCCTCACCCAACACGGGGTCGAGGGTATCGTCTGGTGCCCCACCAGCCAGAAAGACACCTTGGCGAAGCACCCAAGCGATCTGCCGATCGTTGTGATCGACCGCCCTCTTCCGAACTATGACACGGTCGCATCTGAGTACTATCATGGCGGGTCTCTCATGGCTCAGCATGTCCTCAGCCAAGGTCACCGCAAAATTGGCATGATTAACGGTCCCCAAGTTCTCAAGAGTGCCAGTGAGCGAAGAAGGGGATTTGTTGACGCAATTCAAAGCAAAGCCGAAATTGTTTGGGAAGTCGAAAATCCATTCTCCGTCGATCTTCTGCCCAAAGTCGATTTGAGAGTCAGAGAAAACTTGGTAACGATCATTGTGGCGGGCAATGACTTGATCGCTGTAGGCGCCCTTCAAGTCCTCAACGATGCCAACATTGGGGTACCAACACAAGTTTCGCTAGCGGGTTTTGACGACATTGCTTGGTGCCAGGTTGTTACTCCAGCGCTCACGACGGTACGCCAACCCACGTCAGAACTTGGACACGAAGCCGTCAGCCTTTTGACACGGAGAATTGGCGACCCAGACGCTCCCAGGCGTCAAGTCACATTGGACGTGAGTTTGATTGTACGTGACTCAATCGCCAAGGTTTGAATTCGAGACCTCTCTCCTTCACCCCAAAATACTCAAGAGAAATCGAGGTCCGAAAGTCGAATGGATTTTTGCAGTGCGACTTGTCCAGACTCGGTGAGAATCTCCATCACCACCATCGGATCACTCAATTCCCAATGGACGTGAATAATGCCAAAGTTCTTGGCATGAATCGTCTTGTCTAACGCACGGTTCACATTCGGTCCAGGTCTCGGCCAAAAGTGGGTCATACCGCTCGATGTCAAATCCCAAAGGGGATATTGTCGCGGCACTTCCATCTTCGACAGTTCAGCATAATGTGCATCTCCACTAATTAGAAGGACACCGCTCGCTTTCTTTCGCCGAATGAGTTTGAATAACTTTTCTCTTTCATGGGGAAAATTGGACCAAGTTTCCCACCCCCTGAACCCTGAGAGAACCTGGATACTCGATCCAACGATCCGAAGTCTCGCTGGCTTGTCAAATTGTTCCTCCAACCAATCCCATTGCTTCTGCCCTAGGAGCGTTGTGTGACGATCGCCCATGGGGAGATAAGGACCAAAGCCACTTACACCGAGATTCGCTTTGGGAGGACCATTTTCCACAGCACGCAGTTGGTCCCGATTAAATCGAGTGTCGAGCAACAAGATCTGAATGCGCGCCTCAGGCGGTCCGTAGTAATACGCGGAGTAAAGGCCACCCTCTTGTGTGCGTCTCGGGTCACCCTCGGGTGCGCCCCAAAAATCAAGGAACAACTTTCGCGTTGCCTCTTTGTCTACAAATTCTACACCTGAGTCTCGGCTGCCATAGTCATGGTCATCCCAGGTGGCCAATATGTCAACTTCGCTTCGAAAGCGCCGAAACTCACTACTCTCGTTCAATTTCACGTAAGCGCGCTCCAATGCGCCTATTGGCCCAAATTCGGCAACCGCTTTTTTCTGTTCATAGACAGTGTCTCCTAGGAACAAAAATATGTCAGGCTCCCGAGCTAGCATAGCGGACCAAATACCTTGATCCTTGTATGGATCGGCACATGATCCAAAGGCTATTCGACTTAGGGTCGGTCCAGCCTTCTCATGCGGTTTTCGCTGCGAACACCCCACGAACGGGATGAGGGAAGAGGACAACAAAGAGCCAATAAGCTTTCGACGGTCGATCACGTTTATGCTCCAAAGAAATGAGGCGAGGCCCAAAAGACCCCACCTCATCTTCGCGCTAGGAGAATGTACCTAAGGCGATGTACTGATGAAAACCTGCAGCGTCGCATTCCGATCTTTGTGTTTCGCCGATATGTCCTGCGGGTGATCATTGTCGGTTCTGTCACACATCTTGGATGGGATTATACCTAAGTCATTGAAAGCTACCCTGTAACGTTGCGCCGGTAAACACTCACCAAGTAACAAAATCTAACCTCCTATCCTCCGTGCGAGGGAAATCAACGTCCCCTCGCACGGGCAGGATTGAACTGCTAGAAATCGACCTTCACGGAAAACGTCACCGTTCTTGGGGCGCCGATAAAGTAGCGATCAAGAGAACCCGACTGGGCGGTCACGTCCCCACCGCCAAAGTTCCCGGCCGCGCCAAACTCTGCCAGGTTCGCAGTGGCACCTGAAACCGCCGAGATGTACTCTTCATCCAACAAGTTGTCGATGTTCAACTGCAATGTGACACCTTCAAGAAAATCGATTTCATACTGGGCAAGAAATCCGATTGTCGTATAGGCCTCTAGCATGTCGAGCCCCAATGGATCGTCAGCGTTTACTCCCATGCCACTACCGTCAAAGCAGAAGAAGGCATTGCAGAAATTGGGAACAACGAGGTGCCCGCCGACACGCTCACCGATGTAGTTGACAGAGGCTTCAAATCGTAGATTGTCCGACTGATCCCAACCAATTTTCGCGAAGAACGAATGTTCAGGAATGTCTCGCACAGCCTCGCCAGCTATCACACCGGCTTGTCGGAGAGATTGAGCAACTACTGGATCACCCTCGTCCGAATGTTTAGCGTCTTGATAGGCATAGGACGCATAGATATCAACCGATCCAAAGTCATGATATCCAGTTACCTCCACACCGTTCGTACGCTGATCGCCAATGTTCTCCGCCTTGAGTGTTGCGTTGCCCAGGAGTATGGCTGTCGGCAAAGCGAGCGGATCCAGTGGAGTGTTCGCAATCAACCCTTCCAGATCAATTCTGTATGCCTGCACTGAGAATGCCGAATCATTACCCACATAACGAAGGCCAATATCCAGATTCTCACTCTCAAGCCCCCTTAGATCCGGCGTGATGGCCGCACCAGTAGTCCCTAGGAATGTGTCTTCCGGAATACCCGCCCAGTTTTGGGCATATGCACCGAAAAGCTCCAGGTTATCTGTCAAGTCAATAGTGACACCGACTTTGGGCAAAATGTCGGAATCTTTGTCGAAATCCACAATGCCTTGATACTCCAATGGGGACATTGCTTCATAGTTGTTGCGCATCCAGGTCAATCCGGCATCCAAATTCACACGATCATCGAAGAAGGAAAAGCTAGCCTGACCATAAAACATCTTTGTAGCAACTTCGGCATCCCTCTCATACGCAACGTAAGAAAGATTATTGCGGTTTATTTGAATGCTAGATGCCGGGTCCGACAAGGGGTAGAAATTCCTATCTTCGTTGCCCTTGGAAGATTCAATCCAGAACCCACCTCTCAATGCCGTCAAGAAACCGTCATCCCATTCATAACGCAATTCGGCGGTTACGCCGTGCCGGTCGCGATCACGCGGTGAAATGCGCAAATCGAATGGTTCACCAAAATTTCCTCTCAAGGCTGATGGAGTTTGAGTGACGGCCGGTCGAATGGCCGAACCATTCATAGGATCATACCCGGTCAAACCGCGCGGATCTCCACCGGCGATCGTTCTTGCTCGGTCTTGTAGAGAGTTCGATTCGCCCTCACCCTTGTGATAATATGGATTTATTTCCAGGATGAAATTGTCCGTCAGCTGAAAATCGAGATTGGCGTAGACAAATAGGTCCTCTCGAAACCCGCCCATTGCAGGACCATATGGCTGCAAACTATTGATCTGATCCAAACTAGGTATGCCGCGGAAATTACCAACCGCTCCATCTGATCTTGGGTTTGCCAAGAACGATGGTTGTGTAATGATGTTGAAGTCATTGTAAACCAGGTCGTTCCAATTGACATTCAAAGCGATGCTGTGCCCCTGATCAAAGTCTTTGACAAGCTTTAGTGTCGCGTGTTGGCGGGAGTTCATTCGGTCGCCGCCGGTCCATACATCAGTCTCTTGATCGGAATAACTCGCGTACCCGCGAATACCTCCGAAGATGTCTCCGAGGTGTGCCCGCGCAAACACGCGTCGATGATTGAATGAACCAGTGCTCGCTTCCAGTGTGTATTCGGACTCATCTGAGGGATCCAAAGTTACAAAATTCATAAACCCACCAAGACCAAAACGAGTGGGTGATCCGATCTCTCCAGAACTCTGGGAAACCACAATACGCTGGACATTTGAACTATCTAGAAACCGATTTGCCGGACCACCTCCTTGCGTACGACTGTCCCCAGTCGGCACGCCGTCAATTGAGAAGCCAATCTGTTCATCAGTTAGCCCCCTGAGGTATATTTCATACGAAAACACGCCGCCGCGACTATCCCCCGTGCTCACTTGAACGCCGGGAATCTGTTGAAGGCTTTGAGTGATTTCCGCGCCAAGCGGGCGAGCCTCGATTTCTTCGACGCCGACCTCGAATGTCGCTTGCGATAGTCCGCGACCAATTCTAACGCCGGGAACAAAAATTTCCTCAATCGGCTCATCGAATTCATCGTTCGACCCGTCATCCTGCGAAAAAGCTGGCTGGATGGGCATAGATACCAAGGCCACCAGCGCGGTTGTAGCGAGAAGTTTGTTCCTAATTTCAAACATCTTAATCCCCCTCATTTCTGGGTTTCATCCTACTTCTCCATGAACCAACTCCAAGCCACTGGGTAATTCTGGGTTCACATCAAGCAAAACTAATTTTTACTGAAACGTTTCAGTACCAAGACATACTGCCTTCGTTTCTTTCCTGCCGCAAGAAAAATTACACAACTCATCTTCCAATATTGGCTATAATGTTACATTTGAGCCACAAATTGAAGAACCTTCCGCAAGGAGCCAACGGGACTGGCGTCCCCTCATTTTTCACTACCGGCTTGCAAATTTCACTACTTTCACGTCGTTTCGCTGAAACGTTTCGCCCTTCGTTCGCGTTTCTGCGTGTAATCTGGGTCTCCAAAAAACCCAGTTGATATCTACGGCTCCACAGAGACTTTCGTCCCAAAAGTTGTCATGAATCGTTTTGACACGTCTTTCGAGCTGATAGTGTGGTTCTGCGCCCCAAGAACTTCCACTGCCATAGCTCCCAAAACGGCACCAAACCTGCCTGCCGTCTGCCAACTCCAACCATTTAGATGACCAAAGATCAGCCCGGCACGATAGGCATCACCGCAGCCAGTGGCATCAAGAACAAGTTTTGGCATAACTGCCGGTATTTGCCAAACTTGGCCAGCGTCATAGATAACGGAACCGGCGCTTCCCTGGGTCACGATAACTGTCTTTCGATTGCGTAGAAGGCCGGACAAGCAAAAGGAAGGGTTGGCCTCTAGCAAACCCCATTCATGCTGATTGACAACGATGAGTCTGGACAAATTGGCAATTTCGGATGCCCATTCCAAGGGTAATCTCGCAATCTCTCTGCCCGGATCGAAGATAAATGGGACATCCATCTCATTGAACTGCCGGGCATGCGACAGCATTGCATCCGGCACATCAGGTGATATCACGCCAAGTTTGATATCCCTCGACTCAGAAATCGGGTTGTTGGCAGAGTAGTTCATCGCTCCACTGTAAACCGTCGAGACCTGCCTCCCCTCACTGTCCGAGGTAATGAACGCTTGAGCTGTAAAGTCACCCTCTATGACTTGGATTCCGTCGACCGGAATATCCCATTTGGTAAGCCAGTTTCGATAGTCCTCAAAGTCCTTCCCGACTGTGGCTACCGGAGCGGAACGAATTCCCAACTGAGCAAGATTATAGCAGATGTTTGCTGCGCATCCCCCGAATTCTCTTCGAATCGATTGGGCATAAAATGTCGCATTCGATAAATCACCATCGGCTGATTGCAACTGGGAGTGAAATTCGTCGGGGCACTCCATGATGGTGTCGATGGTGATAGATCCACAGATCAAAACGTCACTCATTGTCGCACTCCGTCTTTATGTTCAAACCCACGCTCTTTCGTACCAATAGCGGGGCATTGGTCCATGGGTGTGCAGACTGAACAATTATCGCTGTGCCGACTCCACATCGCGATGGTCGATTTGGGTAAAATGCAAGACATTTGTCGTTCCGGTTTGGCCGAAAGGGACACCGGCCGTTATGACAATCTGATTCCCAACACCCGCCAGACCATGGATGATTGCAAGCCTTTTCGCCTTTTCGATCATTTCCTCAAAACTCTCTACGTCTTCTGTGTTGATCGACCGCAGACCCCAGTACATGGCCAGTTTTCGGGCAACCGCTCGCTTGGGCGTAAGTGCAAGGATAGGCGCACGCGGCCTTTTTTGCGCGGCGTGGGGAGGCGGTTGATCCACTCGCTGTAAAGGTAACGATTGCTACACCTTCATCCATATCCACTGCTTGGCTCGCCGCCATTGAGATCATATCAGCGGATCCGCCTGTCGTTTTTCGCCAACGGGTTTTCGAGGCATCTTTGGACAGGGCTTGCTCCGACCGAATAGCAACTTTGTCGATCACTTGCACTACAGCTACGGGGTTTTCACCAACAGCTGTTTCACCTGAGAGCATAACGGCATCGGCACCCTCGAACACCGCATTCGCGACGTCGGACACTTCTGCTCGCGTAGGCACAGAGGATTGGATCATGGATTCCAGCATTTGTGTCGCAACAACAACCGGCTTTCCGGATCGACGCGCCAAATCCACGATACGCTTCTGTGCAACCGGCACATCTTCGACGGGCAATTCAACACCTAGATCGCCGCGTGCCACCATAACACCGTCGGAGCAATTCAGTATTTCCTGAATCTGCTCATAGGCAGACGGCCTCTCGATCTTTGCCAGGATTGAAGCACTGTCCTTGACTAAAGATCGCAGACCCATGACATCGTCTGCTGTTTGCACAAATGACAACGCTATCCAATCAATGCCAACATCAATTGCAGCAACGGTATTTTCTTTGTCTTGCTCTGTGAGAGCTGAAACCGGCAAAACAACCCCCGGAAAATTGACCCCCTTATTGTTGGACAAGTGCCCTCCTCTCCGAATGCGGCAGGTCAAGCAATCGTCCAAAACGTCAACGATCTCAAGCTCAATACGCCCGTCATCAAGCAAGACCACCTGACCGATATCGATACCGGAAAAGTCACCTAACCCGCGAATACCGATTCGCTCGGTCGAACAAAGATTGGAAGACAGATCCAACCGAATCAAGAGACCTTTTTTCAGACCTGCTCCATTACCGACGAAGCGACCTACTCTTAATTTGGGCCCCTGAAGGTCAACCATAATCGCGATGTTTCTTTCGGTCACATCCTCTGCACAACGAATATGACCAACAATCCTTTCAAGATCACTCGCAGAACTATGGCTCATGTTCAGGCGAAAGACATCAACACCGGCCTCTGCCAACCCGAGAATACCTTCATAGGAGTCTGAAGCAGGCCCAATCGTCGCGACAATTTTTGTTTTCCGCAGGTTGATGAGCGTTCGGTTTGCGACGATTGAATTCTTACCTTGCTGTATTCCAACTTTTGTCATTGGGGTTCCCTACACTAAACGGGCGCGGCAATGAGTCCGATGACGGTTGCCGTCAACCCAGACGCAATAAAGGCAGCCAGAATTGACTTTGGACCCATTCCAACGATTTCGGCTGTTCGCTCGGGCGCCATGACCGTGAGCCCGCCAATCATGATTGCCAAACTGCCGAAATTCCCAAAACTGCACAAAGCGTATGTCATTATGAAGTATGATCTTTCCTTCAATGTACCTTCTGGCAATGCAACCAAATCGACGTAAGCGACCAATTCATTGACAACCACTTTGGTTCCCAACAATGACCCGGCCGATTGGGCATCGGCCCACGGAATACCCATAAGCCACGCAAATGGTGCCATCAAACTCCCCAGCATTTGCTGGAGTGTCAAATCATCTCCATTTCCAGGGATCGCCGCAAGAATCATGTTTATGAGAGCAATGAGCGAAACGAAAACAATGAGCATACCAATGACATTGGCGAGTAGTTTTACTGCATCGGAGGTGCCACGCGTCAATGCATCGAGAGAGCTCCGATAAGGACTATCGATCGTAATCGAGTCTTTTATGGAGATGTCTTTACCGGGGACCATCGTTTTGGCAACGGCAATTGCCGCAGGTGCATTAATAACGGATGCAATGAGCAGATGGCTAAACGCGTCGGGAATTTTCGGTGTGAGAATTGTGCCAAGCAGAACCATTGTCGATCCAGCGATCGTGGCCATTCCCCCGACCATAACGACAAAGAGTTCGCTGCGGGTGAGCTTGGGTATGTATGGTTTCACCAACAAAGGTGCTTCGACCATACCCAGAAAGATATTGGCCGCAGACGAAACGCCAACTGCTCCCCCAATACCAAAAGCACGTTGCACCAGCCAAGCCGCCCCCTTGACCAAATATACAAGCACCCGCCAATGCCAAAGCAAAGCTGACAACGCACCGACCATCAATATGACCGGCAACGATTGAATTCCAAAAATAAAGACGCTTCCAGGTCCGACCTCCTCAAAGGGAAGCGGACCGCCGCCAATGTATCCAAAAACGAACGACGTTCCCACTAGCGTGGCCTCTTGAACCGCTCGGACACCATTGGCCAAAAGCGAAAACGCCGAACGAAACAAGGGAACATTGAGTAATAACAAGACAAGACCAAACTGTAAGACGAGCCCGACCGCGAT
>CBDFLA010000012.1:0-17535 GCA_965248915.1 Alphaproteobacteria bacterium | reverse complement strand
CCACCTCGATGACACGTTATTGAATGTTTCAGAATGTTCTACCTTGGATCACTCGAATTCCGGGAATACCATAGTTGCGCCTGGGCTTTTGTCAAACCTTGGGCATCGCGATGCTCTTCAATCATGGAGACATCGTGATGAGGTTACTTTCAAAACACCAACTCAAGGAACTGGTCTTGTATTCACCCCAACACATCGCACGCCTGGAACGGGCAGGTATGTTCCCCAAGCGGGTACAGCTTGGTCCTAACAGAGTGGGATGGGTTGAAGACGAAGTGCTGGATTGGCTTCAATCGAGATTGGATGGTCGAGAAATTCCCAACCGACACTCCTAATTTGGGAGCGGGGTGGTCGAGGTTGCGCAACTTCGCCACCCCTTTGTTATGCATTAACAAATCATACTTTCGTTATGGCGAAGCCGAATGGCCAAGACTACTCTTTCCATAGGCTTGGTTTACGAGAGCCCGGTCCGCCTCTTTGCGGGTGCGCCTGGAATCGCTTTAGGCAATGGCAAAAAACTGAGATAACAGACCTTCTCGATTCGTAGGAAAAGATGATGCCCGAAGAAACTTGTTATATGTGCGATGCTGCGGCAACTTCCAATGAGCATGTTCCTCCTCGATGCTTGTTTCCCAAAACCAAAGAGTTGGAGGAAGGTGAAGATCTTCGAAGAGAACTCATCACAGTACCGTCTTGCGATTTGCACAATGCCGAAAAGTCTCTTGATGATGAATTCCTCATGATTAGCATTTCTGGAATTGTCGGTAATAATTCAATTGGCTATCGCCACTATCATGGACGATCTAGTAGGGCTTTGCGCAAGCGTTCAAAGTCATTTCTGGACCGGATCATGACCAACAGAAGAAGGGTTAAACTACCTGATGGTGACAATGAATTTTACAATATTGTTGTAGGAACCCCTGACTATCAAAGACTAGTGAATTGTTTCGAGCATATTGCATTTGGGATCTATCGCCATCACTTTGGCGAGAGGTTTGTTGGTCAGGGAAAAGTTATTATGGGTTTCCTTCACCATACGGATAAAAATTCAAGCTCCATAACCAACTTCATCAGAGACAAATCAGCGATTGAACTTGAAGAAACTGAACGACAAGGCTCCAACCCCAGTGTCTTCTATTATCAATTTGGTCAGCCCGATTACAATGAAATCACTCTACTGCGGTTGACATTCTATGATGGCGTAGATGTTTATGTTTCATTCATGCCGGAAGGCACAAGCATGGGGTTTGATCTTGGGCAAGAATTGATTAAGGAGGGATTTCGCACGACCGTCACGTTGGGCGATAAGAAGTATGAGTTCAATGAGGAAAGTTGAGAGGATACAGGTGAGCGCTATTCTAGTGGTATATAGACATCATCGGGGTATGGTAGTCGAGCGACGATGTTTCGCAGTAGCTGCAAATAGGACCGCACAGCCTGCTGAAATTCTTGCTCGTCACCGATAGATCGGTCCTTGAATGCGTGAATAGCATTACGGCGCTGCTGAATGAGAGCAACGAGAACTAGCTCATCCTCATCCAGTAATTCTCGTTTCGTGCAATATGTCCGCAGTTGCTCTAGTCCCAATCCATCTGGAGACTTAGCTTCCTGCTTGTTGTGATTGAAAGCATTGGATTTCTTGAGATTTTCAATGTCGCTAATGAATGTTTCATAATAGATAGACAGCAAGAGCTTGATAGTGCCCTCGGTCAAGCTCCCAAGATTTGTCCAGGCGAGTATCAGCTCCCCCGAAGTCATGGACTCTGAATCCAGACTTTCCCATTTGTGCAATGTAGCTGAAAGAGAAACTTGCCAATCAAGCCGCGACTTACCCAAAAGCCCGGCTGCTGAAACTGGTGCCCAACCGTCTGAACTTGACCAGAATTTGGCAAGCTGGGTATTCAGTTTTTCGATTCGATGTACCGCGTTCTCGTATGCCATTTCGTTGACAGGTTCTTGAGGGACCGTGTTGACTACTTTGACGCTAAGCTTGGCCTTGGTGATCTTCATAAATCCTCCCGCGTGTTCAAACCACACCAGCATAGAAGAGGCGCTTCGCCTCTTCAATTTTCTCGGTTGTCCAAAAAGGAAACGAGAATTCTGTTTTGGATTCAGGTAAAACGTAGTAACTTTCCTTAACTACTCTCATAAATGGAGTGACGAATTGGCGAACATCACTTACGACCTTCATAAACTTGGCTGGCAGTCCTTTCAGGATTTGTGCGTAGCCATCGCCGAGGAGTGCCTGAAACGTCCGGTTCAATCATTTCTCCCATCAAATGATGCCGGTCGTGATGGTGCTTTTGTTGGTCGATGGGAGGCTGATGTTGAACAAGCCGGTTCATCTACTATCCAGTGCAAATTTACCTCCATTCCCAATAAGAATCTCTCGCTGTCGATGCTTGATGATGAACTGGACAAAGTAAGCGCCTTGACGGAAAAAGGCTTGGTTGATGATTACATCATCATGACCAATCACCAGATTACCGGATCAAGTGAGGCAAAAATCAAGGCAGCGTTTGAAGCAGCCGGTGCGGGTCGTTGTCGTACCATGCATGCTGGTTGGATCGTCGGGCAGATTCAAAAGTCTCCACGCCTCAGGATGATGGTGCCGCGCCTATATGGTCTGGGAGACCTTGGCAATATTTTGGATGAGCGTGCATATGAGCAAGCTCAGATGATCTTGAGCGCCTTGGGAAACGACTTACAAAAACTGGTGGTTACGGAGGCACACCGTCAGAGCGTTCGCGCAATTAGTGAGCACAATTTTGTTCTCCTCCTGGGCGCTCCGGCAACCGGCAAATCAACAATCGGGGCCAGTCTCGCGGTGGGGGCAGCGGACATTTGGAAAAGTTCGACCATCCGAGTGACTTCGCCGCAGGATTTAAAGGACAATATAAATCCACAAGGAGGTCAGTTTTTCTGGGTGGACGATGCGTGGGGGGCCACCCAATATCAGCAACATATGACGGAAGATTGGAACAAGGTGTTGCCTCTTATACAGGGAGCTATCCACCAAGGGTCGCAGTTCCTTTTGACCTCTAGAGATTATATTTGGAAAATGGCGCAACGTGATTTGAAGCGGCAAGCCTTGCCACTGCTTGAGCACAGCCGTGTTGTCATTAATGTCGAAGAGCTTACAAGAAAGGAAAAGGCGCAAATCCTCTACAATCACGTCAGAATGGGAGATCAATCAAAGGAGTTTCGGACCGCAATCAAACCTATATTGCCAAGTATTGTGGCGAGCAAGAGCTTCTTACCGGAAACAGCAAGGCGCTTGGGGTCGACGTTTTTTACCAAGGAGATTAAGATTGAAAATGAACATGTCTCCCGTTTCTTTGCAGAGCCCGCCGCCTTTCTATTGGACACGATTGAAAACCTCTCAAATGATTGTCAGGCAGCTATTGCCTTTATCTTCTTATCAGGTGGGCATGCGGCGTCACCGATTGTAAATATTGAAGCACTTGATCTAGCCGCTTCCTCATTCAGTGCGACCAATGCGCAAGTGAAAAGCGCATTGAGAGCTCTTGAGGGAAGTCTGGTCATTCTTGGTCAAGAAAGGGAAGGATCATATTGGGCTTTCAAGCACCCTACGGTCGGGGATGCGTTTGGACAATTGCTGGCTAAAGACATTGAACTGAGCGAGATCTATGTGCGCGGGGCCAAGTTAGAACTGTTGATGCGGGAAGTCGTCTGCGCCGGGGTTGAATTCGACGGTGCACCGGTACGTGTTCCGCAACATCTCTATCCTTTGTTAATTGAGCGGATGCGCAAGGTTACCTCGGATGAGTTGTTTGGCTTTGTGACATATAGGGCAGATGCGGTTTTTGCGAGACAGTTGTTGGAAGAACGTAGTGATTTTCTGGGTATTCTCAGGGATTTTTTTGCACCGGTTAGTGAGGACTCAGATGCGCAACTTCTTGCACGACTTCATCAATTTGAGCTGCTTTCATCGGAAGCACGGGAACATTTTGTGCAGCAAGTGAGAACCAATGCTGTAGATGAAGCGGATTCCAGTTTTCTTTCTGATAGCGATCTTCGAAGGGTCTTGAGCAAAGAGGAAATCTCATCAATTTTGGCGGAGGTTGAAGAGAAAGTTATTGAGAGCGTGGGAGATCATGTTGCCCGGGTGAAGGACGATTGGAACAGTGCTTACGATCCCAGTGATCACTTTGATCAGCTTAGGGAGTCCATCGAGATGTTTGCGGAAGAGCTCTCACTGGATCTTAGATACAGTCCCGTTTTGGCGTATATGGAAGGGAACATCGACGAAGCCATTGGTGAGCTCTATGAAGACTATAGACCGTTGGCGACTGTCTCAGCGCCGACCTCAAATGCTCAACCAGGAGGTGCCTTTTCTGAACTTTTTCGTGACGTAGATGAATGAATTGCGACTGCGCAATCGATGTTCAAAGCTCAATTTGATTGCCGCTTACGAGAGCAACGCAGCACTTCCTTACGACGACACCATTAGAACGCGATGAACAAGAATCTCGAAATTCTGAGTTTCGTACTGGATGAAATCCAGCGGTTCCGAGCATTCGCATGGGAAGACCTCAAAAAGTGCGATTCTGCCGATTTGCTCTCCTCTATTCCTCACCCAGGTGGGCAAGGCCATATAACGATCGGATTAGCTGCCGATCGAAAATTACTTGAACTCTCAGCATTCGCAATTTCCAAGTCTTCGTGGGCGGGAAGGATTCATAGGCAATCTGTTCACAGATGCCTGTCATTGATTATTTCAAAAAGGCTCGTTAAGGAGCAGCGTGACCTTACGCAATCTGAAGCTGACAAGATCGTCAGCGCTGCCACAAGAATGGCTTCAAGGGATGTTATATCTTTGATCCATTACCTACCTTGTCATCTGGCGTCCTCGACCTTTGATGGTGGGTTTGAAATTGGGCCGGTCACATTTCTTCCAACAGATACTGTCTTACCTGAAATCAATAGCAAGATTGATACCTATCTGACCCAATTAATCGATGCCGACGATGACCAAGAGGAACGCGCGATACGAATTCGTCTCCTCCAAGGAACCATTGAAGAGTATTATCGAAACTTTGGATGGGCTGCTCGAATCCAAGTTTCGGACGCTGATGCTCAGACCTCCGAAAGAATCGCTTCTCGGACAACGCAACACGCGATGAACTGTCTGCACATACTGCTCGGTAAGTCGAACTCAAATAGAATGCAAATCTGCGGTGCAGGTATATCGCAAAAATTCGATTCTATTGCGCGATTTGACACGAATGGAGCGCCGAGATTGTCCGTTTCAAAAGGGTCGATTGCAAATATCTTGACTGAAGGTTGGTGGGAGACATTTCAGGATGGTGATTGGCCAAGACTTAGAGAGTTGATGGGACAAGCTGTAGAAGTAAGCTTGCGGGGGGACGCGCTTCCCCATTTGGTAGAACGATTTTTGGATGGTGCTTCATGGTATCAACAGGCGATCAAAGGAGAAACTGCGGGTTCCAGGATCATCAAGTATATATCTGCAATTGAACGCCTTCTCTCCACGAAGAAAGAAGAAGAACTTGTCAAAGTTCTAGCAAATAGAGGTGCTGCAATCCTGTGTATGCAGCGGAATCGAAGGGCGAACGCGGACGGAATTATGAAGGACATAAAAGACGTTTACGAAATTCGTTCAGATTTGGTCCATGGCAGCCGGTCGCCGATAGATCCAAGAGTTGAGGAACTCGAAAGTATTGCAGAACGTCTTGCTAGGGAGATCCTAATCGGTTGTCTCGTTTTCTATTCCATCGGTCACTTTTTGAGCACAAACAATACCTACAAGGATCTCGATAGGGGTCTCTCGAAACTGATGGCTCATTTGACCGATCAACATGGGGTGGTCTTCGATACTGCTTAGAGTTGGTGAGCGCTCAATCCCTGTTTTTTCGAGTTGCTGAGACCCCTGTATTGAGTCTCCTCAGATCGACATCACAGCTGGCACATTCCAGCTGACTACAACTCCAACTGCATAAACAAATTCGAGACTTCGTCGGACTGGATACATAGATAGTCAAGCGTCTGTTCTTGACTGGCGTGCCCGTAGGCATGCATGAGTATTGGCAGGACCATTTGGGGTTTGGTGTCGGTGTTCTGACGCAATTGGTGGTATCCCCAGGTTTTGCGCAAGGTGTGGCTCCCATAGTTTCCCGACAAATTAGCTTTCTCACACCATCCTTTGACCATATTCGATACCGTTGAAACCGTTAGCGCCCGACCGCTCCGTGAACGGAAGAGGGGTGATGTGTCTTTAGCGTTTGGGTGTACGGCGAGCCACGCGCGTAGAGCCGCTATAGCGGTGTGATTGAGGGTAATTGCTCGATGCTTGCGAGTCTTGCGTTCACGTAGTTCCAATACGTCGCCAGGGTGCGCATGCGCGACTTGCCCGCAAGTAATGGATAGTAACTCATTGGCGCGATAGGCGGTGTTGATGCCTAAGGTGAAGAGGCAGAGATCACGTGGGTGGCCAACTAGGTTGTCCTTGATCCGGGCAATGGCATCTCGATCACGAATAGGCGCGACTTTGATAGTCGATCCTTTGCGCGGATGATTGGGATTGCTGGTTGGTGGTGTCATACATTCGAAAGGCTAGATGCACGCTCATTGGCTCGGGAGTGATCAGCAACAGCTTTACGGGAAACCCAACTTCTAAACAATAGTTGGGTAATGAGCGCAAGGCCTTTCTGAGCCGCCAATCTGAGGTGTGGTGCGGTACGCACATTCCGACAACATTCCTGATTATACCGCAGGGTAACTGCGTAACTCAACTATTGTTTATTACTTAGCTGTGGACAATGGGCATGGACACTGCCCAGCCAACCCGGCGAATGGAGATTGGTGTTTGGTTCTTCTTTGATGGAAATGCACACTTGCGCATAGCGAAACTCTGATTGGGGAAATTATGAAGAAATGGATCGTTTTGACTTGCCTTTCTGTCTTTGGCTGTGGTTCCGAGTCGTCACTTCCGGTAGGCGAAGTCTATGAGGATGTGTATGGCGACATTCGCATTACGATCCGCAAGAACGGGGATTTGGAATTTAAACAAAAGAACACAACAGCAGCAGGTACCTACACTTTCGACGAGAATGATCATGTGCGTATTGAAACAACGGTGTTTGGGTCTGTGATAGTGCAGACGCTCGCCCTGACCGATGACGGTCTGCAAGAACTAAATGGCACTGGCGACGCAACCAGCACCCTCTACCATGCGGGCACACTGGAGGCGGGACGTTGCCAGCATCTAGAGGAGGGTTTTCGTCCCTTAGCGGATGGAGTTTTGCAGCGCATCGAATCACAAAAGCTATCAGAGTACGACCGACTTCTCCAAAAAATGAACCAGCCTACAAGCCTAAAGTCGGGCCAAAGACCCAGAGACTTTTCTCAGGAGCAGATAGACGCCAATGGTTATTTCGCACTCAAGATCACTCGCAAAGGCTGTCCAAAAATTCTGATCTGGGACTCAGCAAACGATCCAGACTATGAGCTTCTTTCGGAGAGTGCAGCCCAAAAACTATGGGAAGAAATAAGGCGCTCGTTCTGACCTATTTTGATACCCATTGCCCCGTTCCCTAAGAACACTCTTTTAAACAGGAGAAACTCGGGGAACGGGGCAATGTACACTTCTCTATCCCCACTTTTTCCTTATCTCTGTCCCCATTCACTACGCCTCATGTGACCACATAGCAGCCCCTTTTTAGCTGGTCAGATCCCACGACTTCATGCAGATCCACTCTATCTGCATATGTCGGTCACACCTGCATTGACGCCAACGGTTGTATAGTGTCTCTTTACACTTAAATGGGAAAGAGAGGTGTTATGGAGCTGTTATTCAAAAGGGAGCAATCGCAAGCCCGACTTGTGAAGGTACAATTCAAGCTTTGGAGCAAGGTGTCTTTGGACGATGAGGAGAAAGCCCTTATCAACCGCTACCGAATGCATGATGCGATACTTGTGGCGGTCGATCAGCCTTTTCTGATCCGTCAAATAGCCATAGTGGGTCTGGCGTGTTCTTTCGTAACCTTCATCATCCTCACCTTATTCTTCGGCACTGAAGCAGCAATTATTCTTGCGATAATAGCCGGAGTTGGGGCCGGATATTGGTGGTTCAATGAAAAACGGGACACGATCTTCGTCAAAGATCTTATCCACGGTCGATACTTCTCCTGTAACTCAGTGGTTGAACTTGCTCGCAAAGAGGCCTGGCTTGAAACCGTCGTCTCGTATTTTAGGCAGGTTATTGAAAGTGCCAAACACTGGGATGGCACTGAGCAATACAAAATAGAGCCGCTACCCAAAGATCAAGCCCGGGAAGTAATATTGAGGGGCCTTTAGGTGCCGCTTCACCTTGAGCAGCGCTTACATGCCTTTGTTCATGGTCTCTTCCGCCCAAGAGACGCCGTAGAGGCTGAGGCTCTATTTGGCCAGACTGAAGCACTCTTTTCCAAATGCGACCTCGTCACCGATGCAGCACGAGTAGATTTGGCGATTGAGATCACACAAAGAATCCTAGAGCAGCTCGAATTGGACATCGAGCACGATCAAGTTCAGCCCATATTTCGGTTGGTCTCACGCCTTTTGGACTATGAGAGTATGTTCTTGTTGCCGGAGGTCGATTGGCGTGAGCGCCGGTCAGTTGCTGACTGGTGGGATCTTCGCAATGAGCTTTGTCGCCAGAAACAGTTCCTAAACGACTTTGAAGCCACCAAGGACACTTTGGTCGAAGCTTTATCTCTCATTTTGAAGCCTGTTCTTGAAGCTGCACCAAGAAATGGCGATGGATGTTCCACCGAAGAGGACATCCGAGTCAGATCGTGTCTCGTGGATAACATTGCAGATCTTGATGTCGTCTCAGAACGGATCATGGGAATTGTAAGTGATGAGGAGCTGGAAAAAGCGGGGCTTTTGAGGCGTTCATTTGAGCGCCTTGAGTTCAACCTCATTGCGGCCTCTGGCGGCAACCCAATTGATCCGAAAGGATTCAACCGCCTCCCAAAATTGCCAACAAAATCGGAGATAAAGAACCCATCGGCACTCGTCGAGACCTATTTCGGCGGCACACCCCTCTATGACTATCTCCACCAGGAAATTGACTTTGCAATTCCGACTCGCTTTCGCTTCGAGCACCACCACATAGTAGCGGGATCTGGCCACGGCAAGACCCAGACACTTCAGTATATGATCGCCCAGGATCTTGAGGCGGTGGCATCTGGCAATCGGACAATTGTGGTCCTCGATAGCCAAGGTGACTTGATTCGCAATGTTTCGGATCTTGCAGAGTTTGGTCCAGGTGGCCCGCTTCACGATAAGCTTGTCATTATCGACCCTACAGATATCGAATGGCCTGTCTGTTTGAATCTCTTTGACGTCGGTATTGACCGTCTTTCAGGATATGAGGCTTTAGAGCGAGAACGGCTCACGAACTCAATCCTTGAACTCTATGACTTTGTCTTGGGTTCATTGCTCTCGGCTGAGATGACCCAAAAGCAGAGTGTCATCTTTCGCTATGTCACGCGCCTCATGCTCCACATCCCGGATTCGACAATCCACACGCTCCGAGACCTCATGGAGCCAGGCAGTAAAGAGAAGTTTGCTGAGCACATTGAGAAACTCTCAGGCAGTGCCCGGCATTTTTTCGACACTGAATTTGCCTCCAAGGAATTTGAACAGACCAAGAAACAAGTCCTTCGCCGTCTCTGGGGTATACTTGAGAACCAAACCTTCGAGCGCATGTTTTCTCACCCCCACTCAAAACTAGACCTCTTCAGCGAAATGAACGCTGGCAAGATAATCTTGATCAATACTGCAAAGGATCTTCTCAAAGAGCGGGGCACCGAGATCTTTGGCAGGTTCTTCATTGCGATGATTGCACAAGCCGCTCAGGAGCGTGCAACATTGCCGGAGAGTGATCGGATTCCCACCATGGTCTACATCGACGAAGCTGCGGACTACTTTGATCGCAATATAGGAGTCATTCTCGCCCAGGCTCGCAAATACAATGTTGGCATGGTGCTCGCTCACCAATATCTAGGCCAGCTTGATTCTCATCTTCAAGAGGCTTTTGGAGCCAACACCTCGATCAAGTTTGCAGGCGGCGTCTCTGCTAAAGACGCCCGCACGCTTGCTCCTCAGCTTTATTGCGATCCCGCCTTCATTGAGGCGCAGCCCAAGGGGTGCTTTGCCGCCCATGTTCGCGGTGTCACCAAATCAGCAGTCCCACTCAGATTTCCGTTCGGATATCTGGAACAAAAGCCTCGAATGGGTCCGTCGGACAGAGCCACGCTCACGTCACGAATGCGGAAGCTCTATGCTGTTCACCATTCAGAGTTTGACGGCGTATCTCAGCCCCAATCTAATCCTTACCGGGATCGCCAAGAGTCTTCAGGTGCCAATGTCAACGGAGAACCAGACCACCAAAGCTCCATGAACAAGAGCTCTGATACAGAAGCTGGATTTGAGCTTTGAAATGACCGAGCATCATGACACAACTGGTCGAAGAAAGCGCACATCGCCACGCTCCACCGGGAAGCGTGTAACACCGCAAGCTCGGGATATAAAATGGTTCCAGAAACTTCACGAACATGGACCGCTCCCGAGTTCATTCCTCTATCAATTCGCCGCTGATACTCACCGTAGTGAAAAACGTGCCAAAGAACGCCTGACCGACCTCTTCAACGAAGATAGTACGCGGGATGGTGGCACGTATCTTTCTCGGCCAATTCAACAATTCAGAACGATAGATAGCCGGTACAACCAGCTTGTATATGATCTTACACCAGCGTCCGAGCAAGCTCTCAAAACTGCCGGTGAATGGTCCGACGTTAATAAGTCAAACTCTGGCCCTTGGCTTCACAAATTTATGGTGAGTTGCATCACAGCGTCGATTGAACTTGCAACATTGAATCGGGACGACATCATCTATATCCCGCAGACTCAATTACTCAAAAGAGCTGGTACATCTTTACGTTACCCTATCGAGCTTTTCGATCATTTTTCCAAGAAAGAAATAACTAAAGATCTCATACCCGACGCCATATTTGGTCTCAAATACATAACTCCCCAAGGAAGCAGATATCGTTGCTTTCTTGTAGAGGCAGATCGGTCTACAGAACCAGCTACTTCTAGAAACTTCAATCGCAAGAGTTGGCAACGTAGTCTCCTTCAATATGAGCAGTATATTGGCCAAAAACACTACCGCGATCATCTCAATCTTAAGACGACTTTGCTGGTGCTCAATGTCGTCAAGGACCAAAAGCGAATTGACCAAATTCGAAAGTTAACTCCGAGATATGCGGCCACCATTCGCGCCCAACTCCTTCTACAATCATGGGAGGACTTTGGTAATGTGTTCCGGCCTCCTAATCCAAACAAATGGTTACTCCAAGAGGGATGGTCACGTTCAGACCTTCCAGACCTTCGGATTGATCAGGTATAGAAAAGCCGTGGTCGCCTATACCACGGCTTTCTGCAAGGCTCTAATCAGTTGAACGAGAATCTAGAATCCTATCCCTTCGATAGATGAAAGATCATCGAAACGCTTCAAAAGACTTGCATCACGAACCAATGCCAATGCTTCAAAGAAGATGAGATTGTACGGCTCGCGACCGGTCCAGACCGGTGGCTTTACTGGCACCATGCCTTTGAGGTCGGGAAACTCGTCCGCCAATGCCTCCGCTTCTCTAAACACATTGCGGAACGGTCGCCTTCGCTCGATCTGAACACCGAGAACGGGAATGTCTTTCGTCACAACAGCAAATTCCTCGAGAATTCTTACGGTCTTTCGACCCTTCCTTCGCGCGGTGCCTGGTTGCTCACTTATGACGACATCCGGCTCGAACTCATTGACCCAGTGTTGCAATTGCTCTTTGGCTTGCTGTGTTGTCTTGGAAAGACACTCCGACCCTTCCCAGAAAACCAAGTCACGGTTGTCAATCACTACACAGCCGATACGTCGTTCTCGCGCAGCCACAGCAAGTACTCTCAGTCTTTCAGTGTTCATACGATATCTGGTAATTCTGTCTCCAAGTGGTTTGCCAATCGCCCTAACGTCGCTTCTCGGGGTTTTGTCGCTAACCAACCTTCTGGCGCACCCGGTATTGACTCGAGATTTTCGGTAAGGAGACTGCGTACAATATGCATGTTCTCAGCATAGAAGCTCTCAAAACTGCTTCCGAAAATTACTGACAGCGCACAGATTTCGCGTGCTGACGGTATACGTTCACCAAGCTCTATCTGGCTTACTGTTTGGTTAGATGTACCCAACAAGTGGGCGCAATCTGCTTGTGTTAACCCTGATCGCTTCCGTAAGGCACGAAGATCAAAAAGGAACTCTTCAAACATAAAATGCTTGGAAAATCTAATAATGTAGATAGGTAGATTCCGAGATGGAATCCGTCAGCTACCCACAGTCTTGTCCACAGAAAGCAAATCATCAGTAGAGAAATCTTTTGAGTCGGGGTGATTGCGTTGTAAGGCGAAACGGCTAAGGCCTTTTCGCATCTCCCCGACTCAGAAGTTCCTTTAACTACCGGACTGGGCTCGACCAAACCCACTCTCTATCCAAGAATAAGATCATGATCGCCGATTTTGCGTTCCAATGCTAGACGGTGTCATTCACGAATTTCGTGAATGACACCGTCTATCTATCTCTTCCATAAAGAACATAATTGACTCATGCGAAATAGTGAACTCACCACTCTTGGGCTTGCACATAATCGATACGGTAATTTTCCGTTTGGAATTGGCGTCCAAGATCGCTTGATGCATATGTACACCATTGGCCAAACTGGTACGGGGAAATCTACGCTGCTTCTGAACATGGCTCTTCAAGATGCGGCAGCGGGCCACGGAATTGCTCTCATTGATCCGCACGGTGACTTGTCGTGCCAGTTGGCGAAAGGTACCGCACCGAAAGCCATATATTGGGATGTGGCAGATCATGACTGTCCCTATGGATACAATCCGCTGTCAAAGACTTCGCCAGAATATCGACCACTTGTTGCCTCGGGCCTGATTGAAGCACTGAAGAAGCAATGGCCGGAAGCTTGGGGTGTTCGTATGGAACATCTGCTGCGATTTGCAACACTTGCGCTACTCGACGCACCCAAAACTGACCTTCGGGATATTCTCCGTATCTTTCTCGATGATGACTTTCGGAAGACGGTCATAAGTCATATCTCCAATGAGCAAGTGCGAGACTTCTGGATGAAAGAGTATCCAAATATGAACTACAAGAAATCTGTTGATGGGCTTGCACCAATTGCCAACAAGCTGGGGGCTTTTCTCGCACACCCTATTGTTCGGAAGGCTGTATGTGAGCCGAAGAAACCCTTACGCTTCCGGCGAATTATGGATGAAGGGGAGATCCTCATTGTAAACCTGTCCAAGGGTCGCCTCGGAGCTGATATCGCAAATGTCCTGGGTGGACTCTTGGTCTCAGGTATCATGCATGCGGCCTTTACGCGCAATGATCAGCCCGAAGCAGAACGTCAGCCCTTCTTCCTATATGTGGATGAGTTCCATTCTTTCACGACCGACAGTGTTGCGGACCTTCTGTCTGAAACCCGCAAGTACAAGTTAGGCGTGATACTCAGTCAACAGCATACTGGACAAAGCGGCGCGGCAGTGTTTGCGTCGATTTTCGGTAATGTGGGAACCATGATCTGCTTTAGAGTCGGTGCCGCCGACACTTCAATAATTTCGACTCAGTTAGGTGGCATTGAATCTCGATTTTTGATCAATCAGCCGAATTACCGCGCTTTTGTTCGCATGTTGATTGGTGGCGAACCTGCCAAAGTCTTCACCATGACAACAATGCCAACTCCTATTCTCTCTGAGCAAGAATAACCTCGTCTTAGAAAATTTATCACCATCAATACAATTGAAACATGACACGCAAAGACGATGAACATCTTGAGCGGCATCTCGAACTCTGTAGACGTGTATTCCTTCGCATGTTGGCAGAAGATTCTTGGCCGTGGAAGGAGGATGACTCGCAAGAAGCAGAGGATGTGGTAGAGTCAAGAGACAACGACGATATATGAAAAAATGCTTCGGATACATTCGCGTCAGTACGGTCAGGCAAGGTGACGGAGTGTCACTGCAAGAACAGAAGGATGCCATCCTCGCGTTCGCGACACGCAAAGACCTCGAAATAATTGAATGGTTTGAAGAAAAAGAAACCGCCGCGAAAAGTGGTCGGCCAGTTTTCAATGCCATGCTGAAAGATCTCAAACGCGGTAAAGCTGACGGACTTGTTATCCATAAAATTGATCGCTCCGCCAGAAACCTCAAAGATTGGGCAATTGTGTCGGATCTCCCCGATCAAGGCATTGAGGTTCACGTCGCTACAGAAAGTCTCGACTTCAATTCAAGAGGAGGGCGGCTTACTGCCGACATGCTCGCAGTCATCGCCTCTGACTACATTCGCAATCTGCGTGAAGAAACCATCAAAGGCCTGCGAGGACGCCTCAAGCAGGGTCTATATCCCTTCCGAGCTCCTATCGGCTATTTGGACAATGGTAAGGGGAAACCAAAAACGCCTTGCCCTGAGAAAGCACCGCTCATTCGAGAGATGTTTGAGCTCTACGGCAGTAAGCAGCACTCCTTGCGAACTTTGCGGGTGGAGATGAAGCGACGTGGTTTAACCAACCTTGGTGGTGGCGAACTGAGCCTCCACGGCGTTGAGACCATCCTCAACAACTCGTTCTATGTCGGTGTCATTGAAATCAAACGCACAGGAGAGACTTTCCAGGGTATTCACAAGCCAATTGTGCCCATGTCACTCTTCAATAGAGTGCAGAAAATCAAGGCCAGTCGATGCGGGCCAAAGCAAACCCGACACAATCAATTGTTTCGAGGTCTTTTTCGCTGCGGGTTCTGCAAGAATATGATGACGCCGGAAGCACAAAAAGGTCACGTGTATTATCGATGTCAACGAAAAGACTGCCTGACAAAAACTGTTCGGGAAGATATCTTGGAAGAAGACATACTCGCCACTCTCAAGACCTACCAGATAACCGCCAAGAACACTTCCGATCTGTTACGGAAATGGGAACAACATCCACCCATTGTTCCTCACGCAGATGCAGTACGAGATCTGGAGACTCAAATCGCAAGAGTGGAGCAAGGTCTCAATCGAGCCGCTGATCTTCTAATTGAAGGTACATTGGACGAGTCGATGTATCGGCAAAAACGGAAAGCCGCAAACCGTAAACTCGCGGAACTGCGCGAGCGACTGCAGGAACTTCCTGATTGGAAGGAAGTTGAAGAAAACAAGAGAAGATTCCTCGAACTCCTAACGCGCCTTGCAGAGCTTTACGAAAGCCTAAGACCGTATGAAAAACGGGTTTTCGTAGAAAATGCGTTCTCGAACCTATCTGTCGTTGGGAAAAAGCCTGTCCTTGAGCCGTTTCCTTGGGTTCTGGACTATGAAAATGTCGGGGGTGTCTCCTTTGGTGACCCATGTCGCTACACAGATCGAACTTTTGAGCTTCCCAAAGAGCTAAAGCGTTTGTTCAAGCTGTTGTTTGGGATTCAGGGGGAAGAATGACACCGGTTTGACGAAGGATGGTTTGTGGTCTGATTTGTGAGCAAGTATTCAGTGCAAAATGGACTCATTTCACTTCGTTTTTTATAAGCCAAATAGTAATTTGATCGCAAGTAGGCCAACAACCGCAAACAGAATGTTGCGCAACCACTCATCACCGACTTTTAGCATTACTCGCGTGGCTAAAGTAGAGCCAATAAACATTCCAAACAGATATACGGCTCCGTACTGAATATTTAAAATCCCGACAGTGAAGAATACTGTTAGAACAGTTATGTTCTTTAGTAAGCCAGGTATCTTGCTCGTAGCTTTTGTCTGAAGAATAGTTTGGGAAATGGGGTCAGTCACCATTCAAATTAAAATCCTACGATGTAATTACACCACATATTCCTCAATTATTTAGTGACTGACCCCATTTCCAATTGTACGAGCTGAAACAGGAAAAGGTCTTTAATATGTGTACTGAGTATGCAAAGCAGATATACGTCATCCTAGCTTCGTTAAATAAAGACGGAACGTCAACAAGTCTTAAAACAGTCCGCGCTCGTATGGATAAGTTTGCGCGGAAGATGGGTGCGGAAAATCGAACGCACTTGTTCGGAGCGACCCCAGTCGGGCTTCGTCAACAGGAATTGGCCGAGTATTGTTCTATACGTGAGACTGCCAACGGCTACCAAATCACAGAAAAAGGCAAGGTGTCACTCAACCGTACTTTTTCCAAGGCTATTGTCGAAAAATACGGATCAAAGGCTAGAGTATGGCAGGATGAAGTAAATGCACTTACGGCGTGAAGACAACGTAGCCTAACTCCACCGATAGACCTCGTTTTAGGCGAGGTCTTTTCTTTTGGGCTGTTGTTTGGGAAAAGAGAACGTGAATGACACTGGGTTGACGAAAAAGAATTCGTGGCCTGGTTTTTGACTTAAAGTAACCTTGCTTGGTGTTGTGAAGTTACAAACAGTTGGAAGATCAACCACTGGAGAGTTTTATGTCATTTAATCCTGATGATAATAACCCAAAGACAAAAGCGAGAGCTCGTTTGAAGGGAAAGGAAGACTTCATCGAACGCCAACCCGGAACATGCAGGTGTGATTGGTGTCTTATTGGACACGGTAACTTCATGTCCAGAATCCGAGATGGGGCCACCGAACATTCCGTTGGATGCAGCTCGAACTCACATCTTTGGTAAAGTTGGTGATGTGGGGTGTAGACGATGTCAAAAGAACTATGAGGCTGCAAAGCAACTTACGAAATCGGTGTACAATCGAGAGCCGAAACCTCACTCGGGATTTGAATCCTAAGAGGTATTACTATCCGCCTTAACAAGGCAAAAGCCCCTCTTTGGAGGGGCTTTACTATTGGTAAATTACCTAGAGCTGCTAATTAGAAAACGGTTGAGTGAATGACGCTGGGTTGACAACACTCTTGCGTGTTAGAATTAGGTCTCTAAGACGGGCAAAGATATGGCAGACTATACCATCGAGCACAGGTTAAGAACTCTCTTGCACAATGCCGCGGGGGTCAACACAGGTGGAGAAATTGAGAGTTTCGAGATCGGGCATATTAAGTTCAAACAAGAAGGATTTGATCTAATAGATGGTTGGACCTCTGACTACTGGATTGCAACCGGTTCGGTAAATGAAAAAAGTGGTTTGGACGCAATAAATCAGTTCAGGAATGATTTAGATGAAGTTGTTGGTGCTCTGTGTCTAGTTGGTCAAGCATACACTGAGTATCGAACTTTTTCTTCACTGGTAAGAAAGCCTGGCACAGACAAAGCGTTGTTCTTCTATTATCAGGAACAAAAAGGTGGAAACAATCTGATGCTAATGCCAGAGCACGTAGCGGCTGTTGAGAAAGTACTTGCTGACCGTAGAGACTTTTCTGGTTTTCTTCGCTATTGGCGGGAAATCACAAACACACCTGATTTCATCGCGAAAATTATTCTTTATTGCGCCTCTTTAGATGCCTTAACCAAAATT
>CBDFLA010000011.1:0-12968 GCA_965248915.1 Alphaproteobacteria bacterium | reverse complement strand
AACGCCAAAATCGTCGCTGCACCTTTTTGGTCAATTGCAGCATCTGACAAGAGTGCGGCAAAGCAGTGATCGTAGCACTTTGTCGGTAGACGATGAGATGGGGCTGCGACTTTCTCCTTTGAATAATTTTGCGCCATATTACCGCACAATACTATTTCTGAGTACAGTGCTTGCCAATTACCTTGAATGCGGCGTTTCTGAGCGCGCCTTTCGAAAAAAATTTGCAGTCCAAACACGAGCAATGCACCAACTGCGCCTGCTAAGAGAATCTCCATGCTCATGAGTTTGTCCTTTGGTGGTCTTCAACAACCTCAACATAACCTGGGGCATGCGAAGTAGAGCTTTGGCGACCCCGGGAGGATTCGAACCTCCGACCCCTTGATTAGGAATCAAGTGCTCTATCCTACTGAGCTACGGGGCCGCAAGAAGCATGAATTAGTCTTATGAATTCACGTTCGATTGGACATCCCATTTAACAGATTATGTCGACCAATCATACTATGAATTGGCAAACCGACCTTTAGGAAATAGAGGACTCTCAATAGCGCAATCGCAATCGAACAGTTTGGTACACTAACTGAGCTTGCCACCGTCGAAGACGAAGACCGGACTGGCACATTGGTGTCTTCGATTATGACGCTTTCACTGCTATATCGCTCATGTTGATAGACAACTTCAGCCATAGCGTGGTAGATAGTTCAATTCAAGGTAGAGCTTGGAGACAGTGCATGTTAATCGATTCTGGCCGACAGATATTGACGGATCAAAAGTTCAACGATAATGAGATCGATTCTAACTATGCGAATAAGTACTTCTTGAGACTCGTGGCAAAAGGCAGACATTTCAAGAATGTCGATTTCAAGTATTCTATTTTTGACAGTTGCTATTTGCGGAACTGTCAATTTGAGTCCTGCAACTTCACTGGATGCAGATTCATAGGATCGAATTTGTATGGATCCAGCTTTTCCGGGTGCCGGTTTGAGTATGCCACATTTGAAAGAACAATGGTTGATGGCGACATCCTCGACAGTTCGTGCCCAGGATATGAGAATCTCAAGGCCAAATTCGCAAGAACGCTTCGTGTGAATTTTCAGCAGATCGGGGATACCAAATCGGCAAATGGAGCTATTGAGATTGAGTTGAGTGCTACCCGAGAGCACCTCTTGAAATCGTGGCGGTCCAAGGAGTCGTACTACAGGCATAAATACCGAGGATGGGTGAGGCTTCTTCAACTCCTTCGATGGTTGAAGTTTAAATCTCTTGAATACATATGGGGAAACGGGGAGAGCGTGGCCAAGCTATTGAGAGCTGTGCTCGTTGCACTTGTTGTCATTTGCATTTACGACACCACGACTTTCGGCCAACCAATGGAGGTCTCGTCATATTGGTTTTCAGCCAGAATGTCTTTGCCAATTTTTTTCGGAGTGGACATCCCTGAACATTACCCGACGAGCGCAGAAACGGTGATTTTCCTCGTTAGATTGATCTTGTTTAGCTTTTTCATTTCAATTGTTCTCAAGAAATTCAATCGAAGGTGAGACAATGCATCTGTATGCCTTCGGGTCGATTTGTCGCGGCGAGGTCTCGCTTAGTTCAGATGTTGATCTGCTGGCAATTGTCGAGGGTTTTGATGATCGCTTCGACCCTTCAAAATTCTCCATATACTCATATGCTAAGATTGGAAAACTGTGGTCTCAAGGCAACCCGTTTGCTTGGCATTTGGCATTGGAGTCAAGACTGCTTTTTTCTTCAGAGGGGAGTGACTACATTTCTGAATTGGGCAGTCCACAACCATATTTGGACGGCATCACCGACTGTCAGAAATTTCGTCAGGTATTCCGAGAAGGCTATGCATCATTAGTGTCTGATCATCGATGTCATGTATTTGACCTTTCGAGCATGTTTCTTGGTATACGTAACTTCGCCACTTGCTACTCACTGTCTGCAACTTCCGACCCGTCGTTTTCGAGAAATTCTGCGTTGCTTCTAAAGAACAAGAGTCTTTCGATTTCGGATGGTTCATACAAAATTCTTGAAAGAGCTCGGTTGCTGTCCACCAGGGGCTGGGGTGACCAAATAAGTGAAGCAGAGCTGGCAAAGGTTTTAGAGGAGATTTCTACTGTCGAGGATTGGATGATGAAGTTGTTGGATGAATTGGGGCAGACCGAAAATGGATGAGTTTAGCAGTAGAATGAATGCGCAAAGGTCCATATTGAGAATGGTCAATGCAAGTACTTTAGTGAATGAACCTCTTGCCGGATTGAGTGAAAAGGCGATTAAGAGATGGGCAGTTGTGAATCGAATTGAGGAGCAGTCAGCCGCCTTCCAATTACTGGCTCAAATTTCGGGGAGTTTGTTTTTCTTGGCTAGCCAAAGCCAGGAACAAGTTTCGAGCAAATATCAGGCCAACAAATCCGAGTTGGCTAGGCTATCGGCTGAACTTGATAGAATTTTGAACTACAAGTAACATCCTAAAGAGATGAACATAGCTGCATCGACATGATGTGTCCTCTGACCCCGAGAGTTGTGCAACCCCCTACTTGAAGTTGGCTAGGTAGCGCCTGCAATTCACTGATATAGTGTCGACTTATTGACCTGGGCACAGTACGCTCCTGACCAAGTGGAAAAGGAGCATAGGCACTTGGCACTTCATGATGAGGTCGCAGATTTGCGCGAGAATACCGGAGGAACTCCAGACGCATACCAAGGTGTTACAAAAGAGCGTATAAGGAAGGTCCTGACATATTTGCATCTTGGAACTAATAATGACCTGGTGGACGGTGTCTTCGCGCTTCTCGACGATGAAACGGACAGTTGGTTCGCGAGACCGCCAAGTGGTGCGAAGATCGCAGATGGCGCGACGACGGCACATCTCGCCTGTCATATCGGCATCCTACAACGTGGTACCGGGAAACTCGACCGCGAGGGGCGGGATTATTGGATCAAACCCCTTCGCGACCTTGGCGGATTTGAGGCAATTACCTTACAGGACGGTGAGTTTGTTGCTGGCCACGTAAAAGCAAAGTCACCCAACTCCTCTTATCGCTTGAACAAAGCCCTCAAGGCGATATTGAAAGCCCCTGACGGTCAATGGCAAATGATGCTGGAGGAGTGGGCTCGTGATGATGTCGCTCGTGAACGCAGTGCCTTTCAAGCTAAGATGGCGGAGGCAGCCCGCGAACAAGTGGACAGCGGGCATGCGGACCTGATCACGGCGAGCACAGAGCACTATGCACCGCGCTTCCTTCCGGATTATCAGGTGCTCTACGTCGACGATAGCGATGGCGATCGCATCTCCGATGAGGAACGGGGTAAGATGCAAGCAGCAGGAGTTCAGCTAACGCTGGATGATGCCATGCCGGATGTATTGCTGTGGAACCAAAGGACTGATCATCTCTGGGTAATAGAAGCGGTCACCAGTGATGGTGAGGTTGACATGCACAAGGTGGCGCAGATGCAGCGGCTAGCCGTGCGATGTGGCAAGTCTGGCATCGGCTTCACGACAACTTATCGAACGTGGAAAGAAGCAGCGGCGCGCCAAGCAAGGTATACCAACATCGCTTTGGATACCTATATCTGGATACAAGGTGATCCGGCGAAGCAATTCAAGGTTGAGGGCTAAAGCAGCGCCTCTACTTCTGAATCGATGTCGGCGACTTTCGCCAAGGCCTCAATCTGCTCGGCAGAAGGGTAATGCAAATTCCGTAGATCGGTAGCGTTGACTTGAGTGTGGCCGGAAAAGATCCTGAAATACCGATCCGCTGCTTCCGAATTTAAAAAGTTTGCCAATCCCTCGGCTAACCTGGCAGGAAGTCCCGCGCCATTCATGTGAAAATAGTTCAGATGATTCTCGAAACCGGCGCGTCCGCCGCTATAAACCGCGGCTACCAGTCGGCGTTTCTCCTCCTTGGCCGAAAACCTTTTCGTCAGAACGTAGTTGCCCGCGGGAACAATGAGGGATGCTGTGTCCTCATTGTCAGCAATGGCGTTGTGTTTCTTGAATTCGGCTATAGGGCTGCGGATTGCCCCACGGTCGAAGTGATTAGGATAGATTAATGGCACTGTGTCGTCGCCCGGCATCTTACGGAGGTGCTCCCGCGCGCGGAAGTCGACGACCCGTCCCGTCGAGACCTTCAATCCTAAGTCAGACAGCATGCAGGGCAAAGCCTGAACGCGCGCGGCCAAATTGTCATCAGCAACGGGCAGACGAATGAAGGCGTGCTGGTCAGAGGGCCGCACAATGTTAGAGAACGGCACTTCGCGAGCGTGGACCGCGTCAGATGAAAGTGCAACGCTGCCTTGGGCACCGCCCTTCCGGAGGTGGAAGATTATGTTCTCTTGCAATACCTCATCGTCTTTGAAGGCCGTGCGTCGCGATTCGAAGACATGCAGCGCGAGCAATGCCGAAGATTCCAACAATTGGCGGCGGAAGGTTTCGTAGTAGGAGCCATTGCAGAATGAGCGCGGAGTTATCGCTACCAGTTCGCCGTCATGTTCCATCTGCTGAATCGCAACACCGACGAAAGCGGTGTAGAGGTTCACCGTCTCGATTCCGAGCGAGCGTAACGCTTTTCGCCATGCAGACCCCGCATTGATTTTTCCATAGGGCGGATTTAGAATCACGTAATTGAAGGAGCGGCGGTCATCAAGAAGCGGTGAAGCGGAGCGCAGAATGTAATCATCTTTGACAATGCGCCACGAGAAAGCGATTCCCGCTCCTGAGCAGGTGTTGAAGCAAGCCTCGAGCGTGTCAGCGAGGATTGCCGCGAGTTGGTCGTCAATCTCATACGCAGTCACGTCGATGAATGTCGGTTTCTCGCCGCGACGGCAGACCTCTGAAACAAAAGCTGCGGTCAGCGCGCCCATACCTGCGCCTGCATCGAGTAAACGCACTTCGGTCGGCATTGGTCCAAACATCGATGCCATGGACTCCGCAATTAGGCCCGGCGTCATAAACTGACCGAGCTTCGAGCGTCGTGTTGGGTCTAATGTCGGTGCGACCTTCAGTCTGGTTTCGTCTAACCGGGCAATGAGCACTGATATTCCTTTGTTGTCTTACATTCGCCTCGAGCGGCGTCGTCAAAGAGTACTTTTATCTTGGTGACCACGTCATCACGTTTGCTCACCGTTGTACCCGCAAATGCTCGATTGGACCAGTAAAGGCATTTCATGAAACGCTGTGCAGTATGACCAAGGAAAACTATACATGTTCACCATTACCAATTGGCAGTTTGTTTGCGGTATGATGCAATCGTTTTCATGTCCCGGCAACCAGAGAAGTGGGCGAGCTCCCGAAATGCGCCATGGCACTCAGCTGGTAGTATTTGCGGATCAACGACCTACCATGGGACGCGGTCCGGAGGACGGTCTGGATAATATGTTCATTGCTCAATAACTGTGTCTACCTAGAAATCTAAGCAAAACAGGGTCTGGGATTGAAGATCCAAAGACCTAGCGAACCTCCGCCTGTCAATCGGCGCAAACAAGCCGAGGTTCGCTATGGTTTCGAGCTACAATTAGAGGTACTTAGACGCTAGGCTTGCTTCATAATTGATGCGATCCTTCAAGATGCAGATCAGCTCCCGGGCAAAGAAAACGTTTGCTTCGCTCGGATTTAACAGAGCTAGGGCAAGCTTGAGCGACAAGCGCTTGCTTACCTGCTTGTGACAGTCGTTTGCGATTGACCTTTGGATCGCTGAAGCGAGTTCAGCTGTTTCAGCGGTATCAACTAATTTTAGATTGTTCATTGAACTATCCTTCAGTTTAAAGCGTGCAAAATCGCGCGCACTGAAAGGATGAGCTCAGACTACCCCTACGGGCGGGCGTGTCTAGCAAAAACAACATGAACTGAATTGTGTAATCAAATCAATTGGTTGACTCGAAACTTGACGAATCGTGACCCCTGAAATGCAAAATCTGAGGCTTCGAATTACAGACACATAGTGCCAGTCATCGTCTTCTTTCAGAGTCCACCGAAAAGATTCCGGACTGAATCTAACGTGCCCGACAAGTATGCTGGTTTGTCCTAATACCGATTGTGTTGTTAGGACAGAAATTCTCAGCGAGAGAATTTTAGATAGCCCTTAATGTGATCGCGCAACTCCGCCCAAGAACGTTTTCGTCGCAGTTTTCGAAGCCACACTTTGGACCGTCCGGATAGTTTTAGATTTCCGAGAGTTTCGATTTGTTTTTCCGTGAAGATCTGAAAGTATGACCCAGGGGTACAAATGGAAACCAGTTGATCCCTTTCGTCTTCGTCTAGCGATGCAAGTCTTTCCACCAGTGCTTCGACGAAGACTTTCTTTTCGAATCTTCTCAGCATGCGACGCATGAGATTCCTGTCTTGTACTCGCTCAACTCTAAAAAGTATGCCGATCAAAAATATCGCGTCATCCTTTTGACCGAAAAGTCTCAGAAGCGAAATCGGGCGCTGGGGCACTCGTCCGGTTCGCTTTTCAATCGCGTTTCTTAGCACCACTCTGATCTGTTCGAAGTCTCGCAGGAACTGCGCTGACTGGCTTCGCCACCACCCTTTCAAAATGCGCTCGATGTCACGTGTAACCTGGGATGATTGGTTCTCTTTGGCAATTGCGTTCGTCAAGGCAAGGGCAGAGCCTTCGAAATCTGATTCCTGTAGAGTGAGAAGTAGATGATGTACTGTATAATAATCGAAATTTGGTTCAGAGAGAATATAACTGACCGCGTCATGTACGTTTGCATCTTTGAATCCTCTAGTGCATGCAATCAGTTCGACAATCGCAAACAGTTCAGGGTCGAGGTTTGAATCTGATATACTCTGGATTACAGAATCAGTAGTCTTTGATGGTCCATAAAGAAGACCGACACCCGCTACAGCACGGAGCTCGTCAGGCCAATCATCCGAATCAAGAATCCTTATCAAATCGCTTCGAGATTTCTGTACTTGTAAATTGACAACGGCGAAAATGGCGTGCCGTATTCTCCTGAGATCGCGATCCATTCTATGAATGGCTTGTGGATTGATCCCCGGCCTCCCTTTGGTTTTGACTAAGTATCTGATGTGAGAATCAGTGGTTTCGCGAAGTACTTTGGAGACAACTTCCCCTGCTCTTTCTCCTACGAAGCTTGCGCCAAGTGCGCCTGTCTGTAGGGACGCTTCTACTTGTCGATTGAATGACCTTAGTCTCAGTACAGCGCCCAAGACCAATGTAACAATTATGACATCAAAAGAGACCCGCATGACGAAATGGATGTGATTGCCTACGTTCGAGTTTGATTTGGTGCTGCTTAGTTGAAAGCCATAGACCTCCGCAAAATCGAAGATCAGAAGGGCCTTAAAGAGTCCCTCATAAACAAACGGGATCCAGTCTTCCACTAGGCCCCCAGGTCTGGGAGTAAACAGATCAAATACGTGGTTGGTTGCATGGAGTGAGAACGCAAAGAGTAAGGGCAATATCGCGAATCCGTAGAAAGTCGCATCAATAAGAAGGTTTTTGGGTCGATACTGTGGTCTCCGTGTCAATGTTGTCGGTGGAGTGAACGCCAGGGTTGTGAAGAAACGTTGTTGATCGAATTCTCGTATGCCCCATATCCAAAGAACTCCAATTTGAATAATGACCAGGAGAGTTGCAACGATCAAATAGAGGAGTGGGTTGCTATAAAACCCTAGAGAAACAAGTAAGCCGAACAAAACAGGTGCAACAATGAATCGAACAAGTCGTGTTTGTTCCGCGTAGGTGTCTAGTGACGTCGAAAAAAGTTCTTTCAGACGCCACCAAATTTCGTACACAAAGTAGTCGACACATATTTCCCAGAATCGGAACAGTCGATTCACGATCCAGAAGACTAGAACAGACACAGCCAAAAAAAGGGCGACGAATTTTGCCCAATCGATTAACTGCTCAAAATTTGCGTCTCCCACCATCTCGCCCCGTCACCGAGAACGCAAGTGCCCATAACACTCAGCGCATGCATCTCATCTCGCGCTAAACCCCTTGCGCGGCAGCATTTTACTATGGAATTTTCAGAATATGAAGAACTAGACTTTCACGAGTCGCCTGCGGTTGAAAAGTGGAGGAAGTTCATTGGATTAGGAGTTTTAAGATGACAACTTCCTCTGAGTACTCTGACTCAGAAATGGAGTTCGGTGGGATTTTTGCCTTCCGAATTGAAGCTACGGCACCATCCTACTCGATGAATGTTGAGCGCAAAAAGGGAGCAGGTGAGGCGTATCGAGAGTACTTTCACCTCAATTTGACAGGAGAGATGCTTATTCCTGAGAAGTTCAAAGGGCGTACGGGGAACATCTTTCTTATAGGTGACAGAAGTATGTTGTACCGTCCAAAGCCAAAAGAGGGGGAAGATTGGTCACCGTCTGTTGGAAGTATTGAGATAAGGGGCGAACGGACAGAGTATTTAGGCAGTCTTCCACCAGACATGATGTGGGGCCTTGTTTCCTCAATACACGCTGGGTTAGTGAATGTAATTGTAATGACCGGTCAGCAACTCAGGTACGGTCGAGCTCGGATCTATGGTGTACATTTTGAAAATGAGATAGATCCTGAGGACTACTAAGATCTTGGCATATATGTCCTCTCTCGTGCGCGCGCGCGAGTGCTCACTCGGACCTGGAGGGGATTTTCCCAAGGACCTTACTCGGCTTCAGACGCATCGCCTCACAAACATCAATGAATTCGACAACATCCAACCTGCGCTCGCCGCTCTCGTATTTAGAGACAAAGGACTGCGGCTTATGGAGGGCATCCGCCACCTCTTGTTGAGTTATACCCTTGTCCTCTCTTACGGCTTTCAACACTTCGATAAAGCCTCTGTATCGCTCTGTATGTGTAGATTTCGTCACTTTTGCGCTCATTTGAATATCAGGCGCAGAAAGAAATAATCCCACTTTCGGATTATCCTAGAATGGGATATATTGAAGATTGAACTTAATCAGAGGATCTCTTTTTTTGCGGTTCGCATAATCAATGCGTTTGGCGGGTAAAAAACCCTCAACGTTGGGAGTGTTTGGAAATGCCTTGGAGCAGGATTTCATTTTGCGTTGCAGGTGCACTTGGTACGCTTTTGTCGGCTTGTGCAACAACACCAAGGAATGAATGGGTAGTCAGTCGGACTTCGGACCCAATAACGGGTGAGGAACGTTGTGTCGTTGCCCGGTATGATCAGTTTGGATCGTCTCTTTTCAGTAGGACCGCAAGCCTGTACCCAGTCGTCGAAGTGCACCCGAAATACGGCCTATTGGTAGGCGTGAGTTCTGGCGGACGATACCGGCTTCCTGTCGGCGACGTTGTTTGGCGAGTTGACGACAAAACTCATCGCGACTTGTTGGCGAAGGACTCACCATTGTCCCCTCAACATCAGGGCCTAGTCGACCAACAGACCGTGACTGGGGTAGACGCCAACCACGGCGCCGCAATCGAGCAGGCCATGCAGGCAACTATGTCGATGCTCTCAACATCGATCATTGCGACAGGCGAGAAGGCCCAAGAGATGCTTGTAGAGATGAAGCAGGGGAGAACCCTACTTTTCCGCGCAACGGGCTCCTCGACAAATGTAGGGCTTCCGGACGCTGGAATAAATCGCGTCGGAGAGTTTCGTAACGGTGTATTGCGACCGATCCCGCTGGATGAGTCTTTTCATGAAGCCCTGAAACAGTGCGGGGTGTACTGATAAATCAGCTTCAACGAAATGACTCACTTGTTGTACATACTCGGGTTCGATCTTCGTAGAATTCAGAAAAGCCCAGTGAAATTAGGTTACCTGTAGCGCCCTAAGTGCGCGGCCTACAAACACGAAATTGCGAAGATCTAGTTCGTCGAATCGATCTTGCCATTGAATTATCTCGTCTGAGACTTGAACATCTGAGTGCTTATGCAGTCCGAATGGAAAAGGTGGATATGAATCAACTACGTCCATGACCCATATTCCCTTGATAGGTTCGGTGTATTGTGACGAACAATAAACACGATGTGCGCCATCGAGTGGAACAAGTGACTCCTCATGTTTGCAAAAGATCGGCGGATAGATCTTTGTTGGACCAAATTGGACCACTCTATCCATTTGAAACCCGCCGCTCGATAAGTATACACCCACCAACTCTGATGCACGGTTGAGGCGTCCAGAATCTAGGGTGTGAGTGGGATACAATACTTTTAAACCCGGTTCAAAATTGGAGGCCCGTAATGATATATCGCTTCTTGCGTTGAAGGAGTTGATGGCACGTTCCGCTGCATCAATGCCAAATCTAACCATAATACTGGCCTAGCTACCGTGATGCGCGTTCTCACACGAACGCCCTATCATCGTGCGGAACTGGGATCGTATAGTGTCTTTTGAGGTCCTATTCAGGTGAACTTCAAATTGCCTCTGCTTATCCTCTTCCTTGAATACCAACGTCTTCTCTTGGCGTTTGGGGCCTTGGACGAAAAGTGTGGCGGCGCCGTGTGAATTGGAGTTGACTATCTGATGAAATTTATCGAACGGGAGGCTGTGAAATTCATGACCATTCGTCAACCGATATTCGCGAGTGCATTGCAGCCTTCGTTCCCCAGATTCTCGGTCAAAATTGTATGTCACCGCTCCATCGTCGCTATTGCGAACCCGGAAATGACTCTCACTATATCGATGGAATTGCGCTCCATTCGGACTGAGTTCGTAGTCCTTTGCCAGTAAGTCTCCATACACCAATCGTGACCAGAATGAGCGAGTGTGATTGTGAACGTCTGTTTTTCGGGTCTGCTGGTCTTTTGCTTCGTGCCAAACATGTAGTCTCAATTGAAAGTCATGTGATCTATTCTTGTATATCAGGTATTTTGAGTAACCGTTCGGGTGGGAGTACGAAGTTTCGCAAAGTGAATCCAAGTGTGAATCAGACTCTAGTAATTCGGTTACCCATGTGCGTAATTCAAAAGGTCTTGTGACCACGACAAGGTACTCGAACAATAGTCGGTCATTATCGCCACCTTTGGAAAAGATACTAGTTAGATCTTCTTTCAATGTGGAAAGGTCCATTGGTAAAACAACTTTCCTGCTGGTCTGCTAGAAGAGAGTCTCTTGATACTCTACAAGTTTGAAAGATTGTCAACGCACGGGACACTGCCAACTCTCTTTTGGAACACCCACTGGTCCCGCCTGTTGACTGGCCAAAGGCGTTGGAAGAGTTTCAATGGGGATTTGCCCCCTGTTCAATTCTAGTAACTCTCGACCAAAGAATTTGTCGAAAGGTAGGCGAGATTGTGGGTATTCTAAGGTTGTAGTCACCCAATTGGCATAATGAGCAAACTTTAGGCGTGGTAATCACGGCTTCTTGACATCGACCGAAATATCCAAGTGAGAATTTGCTGCGTCACCCAATGTGAAGTAAAGTAATATGTATTGCCGTTCATGGTAGGGGATGATGGCGTCATGTGGGAATCGTTGATTGAAATTTTTGGAGAATTGTTGACCGAGTATCTTGGGATTTCGGTCGGTGAGGGGGAAGTCTATCGACTGTTATTGTTGTCGGCAGCAATTTCACTTTTTACAATTGCAATAGTTCGATGGCGTTATTTCGCAAACTTGACGAAACCCACGCGATCGCTGTTAGACAAAAGAGAGCGTGTAACCGGCATCTATGTGCAAAGCTTGTTAAAGGAGGGTGATCTCTTCCATACAATTCTGTCTGTAATGCCTCATCGTACGAGAAGTGAAGTAAGATACAGAGTGTCAGGAACGATGTTCAGCCCTGAGGGTCTTGGAATCTGCGAATTCTACAGTACTACTGAAGTGTTTGATGAGGGGAAAGGTGTGTCGGTTGAGTACATTTGGGAAGGTGTTTCAATCCGTGATTTTGGAAATCGAAAGAAGTATTCACGAATAAAAGGACTTACATCCATTGACTTTGATACATCAAGTCGGAAGAGCATCTACAATGGCGCTGGGTTCATTGTGGATTTTGTTGAGCAAACTTGGATGGAAGATATGATCGTTACAAAAGTCAACAAATCGATTTTGAGAAGCACGATTGGGAAACAAGACCTCAATGATCTACCTGCGTTAGAGGCATTCGTTGAGGAATTCAATTCTGTATATGGTGCAGAAATTTTGACACGCCTAAAGAGATAGGAGAGCATGCCGTGGAATTTGAATCTGAGAATGCGGAAGATGCTATTCTTGTAGACGAGGTGGAGAAGTTCTGGTTCGAACCCGAGGGTATTTGGGTGCAGGAATTGTACCGCTCCAAAGTAGCTTCGGTAGCTGTTGGATCAGTTCCCGTCGAAGGTCGACAGGCGCGGCATATTCAGGATCGAGGCGATGACGGAATTGAGCTAATGTACGTGCACCAAGGAGTGTTCTCGATTGACCGCGGTGACTCCAAAAGTAGAGTGTTTGATACAAAGGTAGATGGCCCAATACTTATCACGATCCCTAGCTTATGGGAGGCTACTTTGGTTAATGAAGGAACTACTGAGGTTCGTTTTTTGGCAATATTCGCACCAGAACTTCAACTTGAGGAAATCAAATTCCTTTGAGAAGAAACTGTAGGAAATATGGAACTCGATATATCTGATATTGAAGCTTGCATTGATGCCATTCTCGGAGCGGCGTCTGAGAGCTTGTCGACTCGCTTCATGTCGCAACAAGAAGACATGCGATTGAAGTCAGACGACTCTTTAGTAACTGAGGCTGATATTCACACACACAACCTGATTGAGAATATCATCAAAGCGAGGTTCGTGGACCATTTTGTACTGAGCGAAGAGACGGATGCCACAATTGACGTTTTGAGTACTGACAAGTTTGTCTGGATCGTGGATCCGTTGGATGGGACAGAGAATTTTGCGACCGGCAATTCGAGTTTTGCTGTCGGCGTTGCATGTATGCGGCACAATGAGATATTGGCTGCGGGCATAAAGCGGCCAATAGGCGATCAGACTTGGATGTTTGGTAAGGGCAAGGGAACGAAGTATCAAACTAGACAGGTTTCCGTTGAT
>CBDFLA010000010.1:0-3613 GCA_965248915.1 Alphaproteobacteria bacterium | reverse complement strand
ACCCATGCGTGAAACCATACTGTCCCATAACAATACTGAACAGGATTGGCGCGAACAAATCACACTCTTTGGAAACAGTGGTAGGCAGATTTTGATGTGTAGTGGCACACCATATTCAATAACACAAGATGAGAACGAGGGTTATATCATCGTCTTTGATGATATTACAGAGCTGATACAGGGGCAGAAAAATGCGGCATGGAGTGAGATGGCACGTCGGCTCGCACATGAAATTAAGAATCCACTGACGCCAATTCAACTTGCAGCTGAACGATTACGTCATAAATATCTTGACACCATGGATCCTGAAGATGCAGATACTCTTGTTCGATTAACAAATACCATCGTACAGCAGGTAGAAACCATGAAGGACATGGTTAACACATTTTCAGACTATGCAAGATCACCCGATACGGTAGCACAGGCCATGGACATCAATGCCTTAATAAGTGAAGTCCTGGATCTATTTACCAGCCTAAATCAAAAAACTGAGATTGAGTTAAAACTCGAACCTCATTTACCGATGGTTAACGCGGACGTTAGCAGACTTAGACAAGTTTTTAATAACCTGCTGAAAAATGCATTTGATGCCTGTGAAAACAACACTGATTCGACATTAACCATTGTAAGCCAATGTGTTTCAACAGCAGGCAGCGAATACGTGGAGATTATAATTAGAGATTCCGGGCCAGGTATCACGGAAGATATCATGGAGCATATCTTCGAACCCTACGTGACCACCAAAACAAAAGGCACGGGATTAGGTTTAGCCATCGTAAAGAAAATTATAGAAGAGCATAATGGCGTTGTCTGGCTCGAAAACAATCGGGACAAACCTGGTGTAAGTGCGATAATCAGACTACCGATCATGCAAAAACAAGATGACAATACAAGTGACTTAGCAGGAATGACTTCATGAGAACCGGAAAAATTCTGGTTGTTGATGACGAACCAGACATAAGAAACCTGATCAAGGAAATACTCGAAGACGAAGCTTTTGAAGTTGCCACTGCAGAAGATGCAACTCATGCTGACGGCATTCGAGAAGAATTTGATCCTGATCTGATATTGCTTGATATCTGGATGCCAGGAATTGATGGTATTACCCTGCTCAAACAATGGAACGAGTCGAACCAGATGAATGTGCCGGTTATCATGATTTCCGGCCATGGAACCGTCGAAACCGCAGTCGAAGCAACCCGCCTTGGTGCTTATGATTTTATCGAGAAACCGCTATCACTCGCCAAACTGATACTGACGGTGAATCATGCCCTGGAGAATACATCTCTACAAAATGAAAACAGACGGCTCAGAGGTAGCAACCAGCGTATAGATACGCCTATTGGCAAAAGCAAAATTATGCAAAGTCTGCGAGATCAGATTCTACAAGTTGTAAAACACAGTACGCCGGTTTTGATTAGCGGAGATTCAGGTACGGACAAGGAACTTTTCGCACGCTATCTGCATAATCAAAGTTCCAGGTCTGAAGAAGCATTTATCAGTGTTGGAATATCAGCCTTATCTGCAGATAATTTTCTGGTGGAATTCTTTGGCAGCGATGAGGCAGACAAAGACAGGGCCGGTTTTTTTGAACAAGCAGAAGGTGGCACCTTATTTCTCAAGGATATTGCAGACATGGATCTTTCCTTGCAGGCAAAGTTGCAAAACACCTTGGACAATAAATATTTTACTCGTGTTGGAAGTACACAAACACACCCATTTGATATACGTATAATTGCTGCGACTAATCACGACCTCCTTGACCTCGTCAATCAAGATCTTTTTCGAGGCGATCTCTACTATCAATTAAATGTCCTGCCTATTCATGTCCCGCCACTATGTGAGCATGCTGAGGATATACCGGAATTGCTTGAGTTTTATGTTAATTACTTTGCAGAAACTGAAGGTTTAGCCTATAGACATTTCACCGTTGCAGCACAAAACCAACTAATAAGCTACTCGTGGCCTGGTAATGTCAGAGAATTAAAGAATATGGTACAGCGACTACTTATTCTCGGTAATGAAGAAAATATTGATATAGGAGAACTGGAATTGGCACGTGGGAAGCTGGAACCGCAGCCTGGAGAGCAAAATTTCATGCCTAATTTTGATATGCCTCTGCGGCAGGCAAGAGAGCAATTCGAAAGAGAATATTTACAACACAAGCTCACTGTTGCTGGGGGCAGTGTCAGTAAAGTAGCTGAATCCGTCGGCATGGAGAGGACTCATCTTTATCGCAAGTTGAAATCACTCGGCATTACGATTAAAAATCAGGATTTAAAATAGCCAGTTTCAAAACAAGTTGGAAGATACGACAAGTCTGGCTATAGTGCACAAAATCTGGGTAACAAGTATTCTTAAATCATCAGGCGTTTGCGTGAGTTGATTATGAAATTCAAATTAATGATTCATCCGGCAGAAAGTAAATAATGAAAATTATTATCCTGGGTGCAGGTCAGGTCGGATCCTCAGTGGCTGCAAATCTCGTTAATGAGGCAAATGACATTACCGTGGTTGATACAAATCCCAAGTGTCTTGCCAATCTGAATGAAAAATATGATCTGCAGACGATTATAGGCGTAGCATCTCATCCTTCTGTACTCGAACAAGCCGGTGCAAAAGATGCGGATATGATACTTGCGGTGACAGACAGCGATGAAACTAACATGATCGCTTGTCAGGTAGCCTACACTTTATTCCACACACCCACGAAAATAGCACGTGTAAGAAATACAGAATACCTGTCAAAAACCGCCCTGTTTGCGCAGGAAGCATTGCCTATAGATGTGCTTATCAGTCCTGAACAATTAGTGACAGAACACATTGAACGCCTGATCAATTACCCAAGAGCACTACAGGTTCTGGAGTTTGCTGAGGGTAAGGCGCAAATGGTCGCTGTGCGTGCCAGTTATAGTGGCCCTCTGGTCGGCCATCAAGCAGGAGATGTTGGCAAATACTTACCAGAGCTTGATTATCGAATCGTCATCCTGTTTCGTCTGGGCAAGGCAATTATTCCAGATGGAAGCACCGTGATTGAACCAGATGATGAACTATTTTTTATCGGTGCACCCAAGCACATGCGTGCCCTGTTACAAAGTTTGCGTAGCACGAAAAGGGACTTCAAACGCCTCATGCTGGCCGGTGGCGGGAACATTGGCATGCGTCTGGCCATGAAGCTGGAACGGCATTACCAGGTCAAATTGGTTGAAATGGACTCTGAACGCGCACAACATGCCGCCGAACAATTGAAAAACACCATTGTCTTACAAGGTGATGCTGCTAATGAAGAACTGCTAATAGAAGAAAACATTGATGAGACTGATATCTTCTGTGCACTGACCAATGCTGACGAAGCAAATATTATTTCATCCATGCTGGCCAAGCGACTTGGCGCACGTAAGGTGATGGCATTAATCAACCGTGCCGGCTACGTTGATTTGGTACAGAGCAATGTCATTGATATCGCCATCTCTCCCCAAGAGGCAACCATCGGCACCATCCTCCTGGCCCATATCCGCAAGGGTGATGTGGTTGCCGTCCATCCCCTACAAAGAGGGGCTGCGGAAGCAATAGAGGCGATTGCTCACGGTAACAAGGATTCATCCAAGGTAGT
>CBDFLA010000009.1:0-10292 GCA_965248915.1 Alphaproteobacteria bacterium | reverse complement strand
TTTTTTCTTGGATTGCGCTGCAATTGCGCCATAGACGGCACACTTACTGGCACAGATTAGAATCACTTTGAAACAGTACAAATTGACGCAAGTCATGTGCAACCGCTTCGGCAATGTGCGGCAAGATCGCTACATGAGAACGCCTCGCAATGGATACCGCGAGATGGATTTAGAACTGATAAGCGGCGGCGCGCTCCGGGTCTTTCTCTGCCACATGTTTAGCAAGATCTACGATGACCTTTGCTTGTTTCCAGGTGGCGTCGTCTTGCATTTTCCCATCAATCATAACGGCGCCGGTACCATCAGGCATTGCTTCAAGAATCTTCTTTGCGAAAAGAACTTCATCAACGTCAGGGCTGAAGACACGTTTGGCAATTTCAATCTGACTGGGATGGAGTGACCATGCACCCACACAACCCTGCAGAAACGCATTTCTGAATTGGGCCTCGCAGGCGCTTTCATCGCTGAAATCACCAAACGGACCATAGAATGCTTTGATCCCAGCGCTCATACAGGCATCGACCATCTTTGCAACGGTGTAGTGCCACAGATCTTGCTGATAGAGTGTGCGATCCCTTGTTTCATCGTTACCGTCTTCAAGGACACCATAGGAGGGATGACCGCCCCCGACGCGTGTCGTTTTCATTCCACGAGAGGCCGCCAAGTCCGCTGGACCTAGGCTCATACCATGCATTCGCGGACTGGCAAGCGCGATCTCCTCAACATTCTTTACCCCTTGAGCGGTCTCGAGAATGGCATGGATCATAATGGGTGATTGAATGTTATGACGAGCTTCCAATTGCGCTAGCATTTGGTCCAAGTAGTGAATGTCCCAAGACCCTTCCACTTTTGGCAACATCATAACATCCAACTTGTCGCCAATTGTTGCCACGATCTCCGTGATGTCATCCAGCACCCAAGGGCTGTTTAGACAATTGATACGCGTCCATAGCCCGGTGTTAGCAAAGTCAGTCGTTTTGGCGACCTCGATGAAACCAGCGCGTGCGGCCTCTTTTGCGTCCGCGGGAATGGCGTCTTCCAGATTTCCTAGAAGGACATCCACCTTCCCCAACATATCTGGGACCTTGGCACGCATTTTTTCTACGTGAGGCGGGAAGAAGTGAATCATCCGCTCCAAGGAGACCGGAATTTCACGAAAAGGAGTCGGCGCGCCGATCGAGAGCGGACGGAAGAAATCTTTGGGCTGCTTCATGGCTCAAACCTTTGGAAACGGTGACTTTGAGTGACTTGGATATCTTACTCGATTTGTCCGGACATTTCCAGTGAATGCATGTAAACCGCAGAAATCATCGGACAGACAGGTGAATCGGTTGAATTGGATTTTCGAAACTTGAAAAGAATCGCTCAAAGTCCCCCTGCTCACCCTCAAACCTCAATGAACCGGATTTGAGCGCATCGGCCATGGAAACTTGACCCGTCCCAATGCCGATCAAGGTCGCCCGAGTTGTCGTGATCGTAAGATCCCGGGAACGGGGCATCTTCTCATGGAACTGCGCAACGCCTCGTCTAATTTCGAGGCCGCACTCCTCACCGGTGTCGGAGAAGACAAAACCCGCGCTCAAGTTTAGACCTAGGGTCTCCTCTGCTTTCAACCGCGGAGACAATCCTTCGACTAGGATTTTTCCCGGCCAAGAAGCGACTACATCTGGAGATGAGAAAATGCGTGCGATGCCGATGAGCAAAGCAACTTGATCTGTGTTGCCGTCAAGTTCTTCTGCAGCAGCGAGATACCAATTCCGCCAATTGATATTGATGGAAGCATAGCCGAGACGGCGATATGAAGCGGCTTTCAATCGTCGCGCCTCCATATCGTCATGATCAATCCGTATGATGAGGGTCGTGAGTTCGGCCGCCCATTGATCATCACCTTGATCATAGGCTTTCGACGCAGCCCGAAAAACTTTGCCCCGCCCTCCCATGAGATCGACAGTGCGCTTGGCACGCTCAGCGAAAGGTGTTGGATCCAAGTCAACTGGATCGCCCTCAAACCATCCGAGGTAGCCGGTGTAAACCTGTCGAACGGAGTGTTTGACCGATCCGTAATACTGTCTCAGATACGGTTTGTAGGTCTCAAGATGGGGAGGGAACTCGACCACTTCGACCAATTCATCTGGAGTGAGACCCTTGTTCATGTGCCTGATGGTTTGATCGTGCACAAACTGGATGCCGTCCCGTGTCATGCGCAAGACCTCTTCAACCTTTTCCTTGCCATAAACGGGCTGACCATGGCTTGGCACCATGTTCACCGCCTGTTTTGAGCGCAATAGATCGATACTCTTTACCCATTGAACCGGATCACGAAACTTAGTGCCGCGCAGGGTATGGATGTTTGGCAAGGTTGGGCCTTGAATAACCTCTGCAGAAAGCAAGATCTTACTATCAGGTAGGAAGATCGCGATCTCATCTGGCGCTTCGGAAGGGGCAAAGAAGAATTCCATTCGCACACCGGCAATGGTGACATTCATCTTCTCCGCGAATGTCCGCGTCGGCGCGATGAAGGTTGCAATATTTTCAACACCTTCATCTTCTGTTGCTTGCGATTCAGATGGACCAATGCCGCCGTTCATCATTGCGGTTTGTTCCGACGACAACATGCCAACACCAAAGGAGTATGCTGAGCGCATAGAAAGAATGGGCCCAACGAGTCCCCCTTGACGAACGACATTTCCGAGTAACGTTTCATGAGCAATAATGTCGACTTTGCCGGATTTGACTTCTTCTTCTGAAACCCACGCCTTAACCCCACCCCAATGATCGGGATGGAAATGGGTGTAGACGATGGCCTTCACGGGTTTGTCGGTAATTTTTCTCAGTTCTGCCTTGGCTGCTTCACCACCAAACATGTGACCGCCAACATCAACCAATATGATGCCGTCACGTCCTTCGATCATGACCGTGTTTGCCAGTGAGTGACCAACTGCTGAATAGACGTTGTCTCCTATCTTGTAGATTTTTGGTTCAAAATGCTTGGTGTGCTCTGCAAGTTCCGGCGAAATTGAAGGCTCAATGACAAGTTTTTCCGATGAAGGACTTTGGCCGGAACCGGCAAGGGCATCCACCCACGCGCTACCTGTTCCACAAGATGCAAGAAATGGCAAAGCGCCGAGAACGAGGGCAACCTTTGCATGACGTGACACTAGAGCTGATTTCAACACATTAGCCTCCCTCACCTTTTGTTCTTGTTGCCATAAGGGTATTGTCCACAGTGCAACCTTGCAAGGCTATTCCCATCAGTCGAAGGGGTTAGGAGACCCACATGTCAGACCTCATATTCGATCATGCTGCGCACATTCGCGACGGCATTTTGAACCGCGACATTTCCTGCTTGGAGGTCACGCAGACCTTCTTGACCCGTATTGATACCGTCAACCCAGAAATCAACGCCATTTGCACCTTAGATGAGGGCGGCGCACTTGCGAGAGCGCGCGAGCTGGACCAAACACTGGCACAGGGTAAGGCCAAGGGGCGACTCTTTGGTTTGCCTATTGCGATCAAAGACCTGGTCGAAACAAAAGGAATGCGTACGACTTTTGGTTCCCCCCTCTTTAAGGATCATGTGCCCAGTCAGGATCAACTCTTCGTCGAAAGGCTCAAGCGCGAAGGGGCGATCATCATTGGAAAAACGAACACGCCGGAATTTGGTGCTGGGTCCCATACGTTCAATCGTGTTTTTGGCGCGACGCGAAACCCCTACGACACCACAAAATCTGCCGGTGGGTCCAGCGGCGGCGCTGCCGCTGCCTTGGCGAGCGGCATGTTGCCCATCGCGGACGGAAGTGACTTAGGGGGCTCCCTCCGCAATCCTGCAAGTTTTTGCAATGTGGTTGGGTTTCGTCCGTCGCCAGGGCGCATCCCTCGATATCCAAGTGATCGGCACGACGACACATTGTCGGTACTTGGCCCCATGGGGCGCACGGTGGGGGATACCGTACTACTTTTGTCAGTGATGGCTGGACGCGACGAACACGATCCTCTGTCGCTTGACGGAACCGGTGATGAATTTCTTAGGTCCTTGAGCCGCGACTTCAAAGGTACGCGGATCGCTTGGTCGCCGGATCTTGATCACTTGCCCGTCGATAGCCGGGTCACGCAGACTTTGGTGTCCTCTTTGTCCGTGTTTGAAGATATGGGCTGCATCATTGAAGAGGCGGAACCTGATTTGAAAAACGCAGAAGAGATCTTTTTGACACTCAGGTCTGAACTCTTTGTCGGGCGCTATGAGCCCTATGGAGACAAGATCGAGGAACTGTTCAAAGACACGATCATTTGGAATCTCCAGCAAGGACTTGATCGAAACGTGGGTGATATGATGCGGGCGAGGACAGCTCGCGCAGCGCTCTATCAAAAAATGCTGAAATTCTTTGAGAACTATGAATATCTCGTCCTACCGGCGGCGCAACTTCCTCCCTTTCCTGTCGAATGGGATTGGCCCCGCGAGATTGAAGGACACAAGTTCGACAATTATCTGCAGTGGATGCAGATTTGTTGCGCCATTTCGCTGACACACTGCCCTTGTATTTCTGTCCCGGCGGGGTTCACGGATGAGGGCTTACCAATCGGACTTCAGATTGTCGGCAAGCCAAGACACGACATGGAGGTCTTACAGATTGCCCACGCATTTGAGCAAGTGACGGCGTACTACAAGCAACGTCCACCCTTGTAATATTGGATTGTTAGACGATCTGTAACGCTCGACCGACGAACCAGTAGAGCCCCAGGCCAAACAGTATCGCTGACATGACATCAACGAGTTGTGACTTGTTCTTGCGTGGCAACAGGCGTGCGGCCCCATAAGACGCAACGGCCAACAATATGACGACCATGATCTGTCCAAACTCAACGCCCAAGTTGAACCCGAGGAGTGCGAGTATCAATTTGCCTGTCGGCAATCCAATCTCGCTCAAGACACTTGCGAATCCGAAACCATGTATGAGGCCGAAGAGAACCGTTATGACTGGCCGCAGCTTGATTGTCTGTTTGGTTGAATCAATCAAGGCGAGATAACAATAGGTAAAGAGGGCCAAACCCAAAAGCGTAAACCATGGGGGACCGATCCCGCCGAAGCCCGCACCCATTGCGAAAATTGCCAATGCAACGGCAGCCCACACACCGAGCCGTTGCGTCAGCCCGGTTGAAGCCCCGACATTTTCGAGAGCCACTAGTGCGATTGTGAATCCGATCAATGACTCAACGATGGGAACATTTGGCTCAACGATGCCAAGGGCAGCGAGGGACAACGTCAAACTATGACCGACCGTAAAGCCCGTCACGATCAAGATCACATCTCGAGGCCGCCCAGCCAGCAGAAGAAGCGCGATCAAAAAAGCAATATGATCGATGCCCACAAGAATGTGTTTGATGCCTAAGACCAGATAACTCGAAAAAGTCGCCGATCCGGAAGTAACACTTCCGCCATCGGTGAGATCGACAGTGTGGCTGCGCGTATCCACAGCAAACATGACTTCAGTGAGACTCTGGCCATTGATGTCAATTCTAGCAAAATTGACGTGACCCATAGCGACATCAAAAAACCCAGCATTTTGTAATTGGATGGCCTCCGCGCCTTCGCAGTCAAAAGTCCATTCAAGCCCCACATATCCGGACCTTGTGTTCAATGTGGTTGGTCCCGTCGACACGATGCACGGCGTGCCGTCTTCTAGGGTTACTGCGAGGCGGGAAGCGAGATGCCGTTGCAACAATTGTCCAAGATCGCCCCCCTCTCCTTCATTCGAAGAAAGGCGTGTGACCTCACGCGCACCTATTGTGAAAACGACATCTACGCGCGTCCCATCGATTCGCCAGGTTGAATAGGATTGACTTCGCGAATGCGCGTTGGCTTCGACCGATCCCGCGAAAATTGCAATCACGGTCAGAAGAGAGAAGACAGCACCGAGTGGTGGCCGACGGTCACCAACGACTTTCACCTACTCGCCCTCAGCCTTCACCACGCCGATCAGCTCTTCTCCAATATTTTTGTAGATGCCGACCGGTTCGGTGAAGAGCTCTTTCGGATCCTGGCTCAACAAGAATGCCTGCAGCTCTTCGGAGCTCGCTGTGATCTTGATGTCATCTACCCAACTCCCTTTTTTGACGGTACCGGGTAGTCCATTCTCGATGGCTTCTGAAATTCTTTCATTTGAAAAAGACCAAATCTGCAATCGCCCCTCTTCATCGAAAAAGTAGTAACATAGTAAATAGTTCTCAAAGAAGTCATCGTCATCGCTTTGATCGCGATAGAGAATATTCATGTAGGTGTGATCACCGACCGTGGAAGGTGTCATCGAAAATCGGATCCACTCGCCACCGCCCTCTTCGAACGACAGAGTGAGAATATCCGTCGTATTGTCGTCTTGCGGCAGGAAGGATGCGAAATAAAGATCACTGGGTTCATTTGGTGGGCCGCCAAACCACATCCCCGCCAGACGTTGATCGACTTCGGCTGTTGCCGGATCAGAAATTGGGTGCGTTGACTCAGGCAGGCATGCCGCCAGGCTGAATGCCAATGTGACCCACAACACCGCGGATCGTTTGCGCAATAACTTATACATCCCCATCATCTCCTCTGGCTCCTGGAACGAACTGTCCCATATCGCGGACACGTGTACTTTCTACTATGCCATGACGGCGAAAAAGAGGAAACATCATGGCTGAGTCGACACTATGCGCGAAGATGCCTGGGATACTGCCGATTGTGCTCTCACTTGGTTGAATTGTTCGCGGCCTTTGTATCGATGCCGTCAAGTTTCACAATCGCGCGCGTGATGAGATAAGGGAAAGCGACACAGGTGGCCAGCGAAACGATGGCGATTGCGGCAAGAAGTTGAGGTGGAACTGCTTCAGCGCCAAATACAGATCCCTCTTGCATAATAACGAGCGCCATTTCTGCTCGCGGTACCATACTTACCGCGATAACGGTAGCTCCCGCTGTTCCAAAGATCGGCAAGGCCGGCAATCCTGCTCCGATCAACTTGCCCAAGATCGCCACGACGAGCAAGGCCAAGCCTATTCCCCAAGCAGACCCAAGAACGGAAGGGTCGATGGCAAAGCCTATGTGGATGAAAAAGAACGGGGCGAAGAATGTATGAAGTGGCTCGAAGAGCGTTTCCAGTCGCACGGTTTCCGGATCGCGACTGAAGATCAATCCCGCAAAAAACGCGCCGATCGCGACGGAAAAACCCAAGATCCCAGCAACCCCTGCAATCGCTATTCCGACACCAAGCACCAAAACTGAAGCGTTGGTCGGCGGCATTTTGACGAGGTGATGGGACAGCGGTTTCGTCGCATATCGCGCGATGAGATAACACATGACCCCGAACAAGGCGGCCTTCAGAGCAATAATGAGAGCTACCTCACCCACTGTTGATAATAGGGCGCCATTGTTGCCGCTTAAGATGACCGGCGTCAGCGCGATCAAGAAAGCCATGAGAATGATGGCTGATAGATCATCCAACTCAGCAACATCCAAGAAGGTTTCACCGAGCGGAGTTTTCAACGCCCCTGCTTCAGACCAAACGCCCGCGCCAATTGTCACACTGGTCGCCGACAACGCAATCGCCGTGAAGAGGCTTGGAACAACACCCAGACCGAATACCCAGTATGCCAATGCACCAGCTGGGATTGCCGACAAGACGACATTACCAATCCAGATCGGGACTGCATCAGGCAATTTCTCTTTCAAACCATGAAGGTCGGAATCCAAACCAACACGAAAGAGAATGACGAACACCCCGACGCCGGCGAGAAACTCAAGAATTGCAAGGCCATGCTCGGAGATGATGTTCACATTGTTGTCAATGGCGCGAACAAAGAACCCCAGCAGCACATAACCGACGATGGGCGGAATTTGAAACCTTGCGAGACCATCCCGCAAGAAAATCGCGGCCACAATGAGAAGCCCAATGAAGAAGTCCAGCGATTCTATGCTTGCAATGTCACTCATGAGGTCTCAAGTAGCGTTGGATTCTTAGCCTACAGTAATATGTCCTTAGTCAGTGTCGCGCAACATGCACCGGCCCATCGAGATCACCCAATCGCAGAGAGGCCCGCGCTTTCTCTTATAGTCCTGACATGATATGCCTCGTAGATCACACGAGGGAGAATTGCATGTTTCAAGACAAAGTGGCCATCGTTACCGGATCTGCATCCGGAATAGGGGCCAGCATCGCTGTGAAAATCGCAGCCGCCGGTGGTAAGGTCATTATCAACTACTCAAAAAGTGCAGACGCCGCCGATGATATCGCCGCTAAGTGTGAAGAAGCGGGGGGCACCGCTCTGGCAGTTCAGGCCGATGTCGCTGAAAATGGCGATTGCCTACGGATGGCCAAAACAGCTCTGGAGACCTGGGGGCGGATTGACATCTTGGTCAACAACGCCGGGACCACGAAGTTTGCCAATCACCGCGATTTGGACGCGCTTGAAAAACAAGATTTTCTAGACATCTACGAAGTCAATTTGATTGGGGCCTTTCAAATGATCCGAGCGGTGGCGCCGACCATGCAAGAAGCATTTGCGAGCGCAAATGTGACCGGATCTGTGGTCAATATTTCGTCCATTGCAGGTATCAAAGGCGTTGGCAGTTCCGTTGCCTACGCGGCCTCAAAAGGAGCATTCAACACGATGACAATGTCTCTGGCGCGATCTCTCTCGCCAGAAATACGAGTTAATGCTGTTTGTCCTGGATTTGTTGGAACCGGGTGGTTCCTCAATAAGTTTGGCCAAGAAACCTTTGATAACATTGTGGAAGACCAAAAAGCATCTACGCCGCTCAAGCGGGCTGGCACACCGGAAGACATTGCCGACACCGCCATGTTTTTCGCAAGCGATATGTCGCGACATGTGACCGGAGAGACCCTGCTGGTCGATGCAGGCTCGCATCTCAACTGAGGCTCTGGCCGCACTAAACCATGTTGATGGAAACCGACTTCGGTCTTTCCGATTGACACTCGGTCGAAGATGCCGTGTCTAGCGGGGAACTCGGAGCAATACTGAGAAAATAGTTTAAGGGAGGAACCACCAACCCATGAGCCAGGTTGAAAATCGAGCAGAAGAAATCGTCGAGGAACTCATTGCCACAAACCCCATGTTTGCGGTGGGCACCGCGATGGTCGAAGGCAACGAGCTGAAGGTTTTTGAAAACGCTCCGCCCTCGTTGCGGGAGTTCTATGCGATGGCTGAACCTCATGGCGACGCTGAGTTTCTGGTTTATCAGGACGAGAGATATTCCTTCGCTAAAGTTCTGCAGTTGTCCGCAAACTTTGCCGAGATCTTGCGCGCGCACTATTCTGTTGAGAAAGGGCAACGTGTCGCCATTGCCATGCGGAATTATCCGGAGTGGATCATTTCCTTCATAGCGATCACCTCAATGGGGGCCGTTGCTGTGCCCATGAACGCCTGGTGGACGACAGAAGAGTTCGACTATGGCATTGAGGACTCCGGCGCAAAGCTCATTGTCGCTGACCGAGAGCGGGTGTGAACGCATTCGCCCACTCATGGACAATCTTGACTTAAGAGTCGTAAGCGTTAGGTGCGACCTCTCCGATGACAAACGCATCGAACGATATGAAGACGTGATGGGCGGACAAGAAGACGTGTCCGCACCCACCGCACCAATCGCTCCCGACGACGACGCAACCATTCTCTATACGTCTGGCTCAACCGGCTACCCGAAGGGTGCAGTGTCAACCCACCGCGGTATCATTTCCGCGTTGATGACTTGGGCCCTCTTTGGAACCGGCAAGGCCTTTCAAGCAATTGAAGCGTTGGGTGACGATGCTTCAGCGATGGAAGACCTTCCCCAGTATCAGCCGACCAGTCTCATGACGATCCCGTTGTTTCATGTGACTGGTTGCCACGCGATTTTCCTTCTGTCGATTCCGGCAGGCCGCAGAATCGTCTTGATGTACAAATGGGATGTGGAAGAAGCGTTGCGCCTCATTGAACAAGAACGTGTGACCTCGTTCAACGGCGTGCCGACCATGTCTTGGGAACTATTGCAGTCACCCAGTGTCGATAAATACGATCTCTCGAGCTTAAATGAATTGAGCGCCGGTGGTGCAGCGCGCCCACCTGAACACGTTAAAGCCCTCAAGGAAAAATTTCCTGATAAGTCTCCGAGATCGGGATATGGACTGACCGAAACAAATGCTCTTGGGGCCGTTAATGATGGCGTCAATTATGAATTGAGGCCTGGAAGCACAGGTCGACCGTTGGGTCCTGTTCTCGAACTCAAAATCGTTGACGATCAAGATCAGGAAGTTCCGACCGGTGAGCGC
>CBDFLA010000008.1:0-10043 GCA_965248915.1 Alphaproteobacteria bacterium | reverse complement strand
TGTCTGGGATCTCTGGTGCGATCTCCGAGACTTCCGCGTAATGATGCGGAATATCGAAATCAATCGCACTCTGTTGGATAAGCACTAGCAGGACGGGGAAGAGGTTTCTCGTAGGGTATCGAACTAGAAAACGCCTCAGCACAAAGGCGTCGGCGTTTTCCAATTGTCTCGGTGACCCATGTCGCTACACAGATCGAACTTTTGAGCTTCCCAAAGAGCTAAAGCGTTTGTTCAAGCTGTTGTTTGGGATTCAGCGGGAAGAATGACATCGGGTTGACGATTCGCGATGTGTGGTAGAATTTACAAATATGAATGACTGCATTTTCTGCAAAATAATTGATCGCCAAGCTCCAGGCCACATCATCTCAGAAACCGATGATGTAATCGTCTTTGTATCTAAGCACAATGATCCATTGGTTGTTCCCAAGAAGCACATCAAAGACATTTATGAGCTAGATGAGGAAACCGGCAGTGCAATTATGAAGGCGGTAGTTGATGCGGCAAACGCTGTGAAAAAGGGACTCGCGTGTGACGGTGTCTACGTAACGCAAGCGAACGAGCCCGCCGCTGGACAGGATGTGTTTCACCTACACTTCCACGTCTATCCGAGGTGAGGGAACGAGACAAAGAACACTGTAAGACTTGCAACTGAAGAAGAAAGAAAAGAGATTTGTGACAAGGTCAAGGCTTGTCTTTGAGGTCCAGTTAGGCCTGTTCACTAGAAAACCGAAAACTAGACCACTTGTCAGTGAACCCTGTCTTTTGGAGGATTTGGATCGTTGCCGTAACTGTCGGAATCACTAATCTTCCCATCCTTGTTGTGGATAACGTGTTCGACCTTCGTCTTCTTTGCTGCACTTTTCGATTTCTCCATCGCTGTGGCCTTTGTGCGGGAACTCGCAAGAGGCTTCTTTTGGCCTTCCTTCTTCGTTTCCCACATTTTCTGCTCACTATTGAAGACTGTGTGAATGTTCTTCTTGCGAGGCATGTTTCATTCTCCTTTCATTAGATTCTATCGTACTTGACTTAAGTCCGCGAGCGCAGCCTTCAATACCTGAAAGCAGATTTCCGCTGTTTGGTCATTCGGATTAAACTTCGAAGCTACTTGCTCATATGGATGAATGTAGTTTCTGAAATCCCTTAGAACATGGCTGAATTTCTTCACATCAAGTTCGATTATGCCAATGTCACACGCGACATCAATGAATTGTGACAGCGTCCAGTCTTGAAGCCCTTTCACTTTACTGCTCTTGTCTTTTGGACTGCACTTGGATTGATTGAACTTCTTTGGGTCGCGTATTGCAGCGCCCAAGAGCGCCCCTTCCAGAATGCTTCCGCACAAAAAGATAACTGACAGCGAAGCACCACTCTTCAGGCTCTTCTCTATCTCTCCAAGCCTGGAAGCTAAGATCTTTGTGACCGCGGATTCTAGGCCAAGCTTGCTTAGATCTGGGAATTCAATCTTACGATCAAGGAATTCTTCTTGGCTTGAGCTTGATTTCTTGCCTAGCAATCTATCAATAGCGATCTGACACATCTTTCTCAGAACATTGCCGGAATCGTCTGGATTCTCATACTCCCAAACGTCCAGCAATTCGTTGAGTGCAGTACCAACAAGCTCATCCGGCTCCGTTTCCCAAAATGCTCTCAAGCGCTTAGCCTTGGAGTCACCGTGACTTGCGTACCTATTGTGGTAGATGTCAGTATTGGCCGAATCCTGGAAAAACTGTGCAAATGAAGCGTTGGTGAAGTCCAAGACATATCCCGACGCCATACCGAATAGATCCTCAAACGCCCTCTTCTCCAATGGTTTTAGATTGCTCATGATAGTTGCATTCTAGTACAGAATCTAGAAATGGCAAGACGGTGTCATTCATGCTGACATAGAATAACACCGGGTTGACATGTCTAAGCATGTGGTGCAATTGGCAACCTAATTGCGTTGTATTTTTACAAGGTAAATGTCATTGAAACCGAACGCTTCCAAGAGTTTCTTCTCGTTTTTCAAGTTCACTTTGCTGAAGAATGGCAAGTTTAGATCATTCTGAGACTCACTGATTATTCCGAAGACCACCTTATAGTCAGAAGGTGATGGCTTGTCCGCTGGATTGAACGGTAACGAGCCTTCTTTCGCTTTCACAGCTTGACGAAATGGCTGATCATTCAGAAAAAGCTGTCCTGAAACTCTTCCTTGGGCGAACAGATGACTCAACGCGCTTGACCCATAGTAGTTCTTTACATGAATAAACGCTTTCTCGGTTGGGCAATAGACATCGCAGAACTCAATCGCGCTTGATCCACCTCCGTACCGAATATTCTTCCGATCCATAAGGATCGAGTTTTCAATTTCACCAGCAAGTCTAGCATTGTACTTGTCCTCATGTTCTCCAGCATTGGCATCAAGCAAGCTCTGCCCAGTCGAGCTAGTGATAATCTCCGCATAGTTGGCATTTACAGAATCTACAAAGTTCTTGGCAATCTGATACCACTTTCCATTTGTCAGAATGACGGTTCTGTCGTCCCCTGAGATCTCGCAATACAGACATTGGTAGATGGACCAGTTTGTATACTCATCATCAGCTGAGGACTTGAAAGTGATTACCTTCCTTCGTCGTAAAAACTCTAGGCTCAAATCGTCAATCTGTGATTGGGATAGTGAAGACAAGAACTCAGGAAGTGAAATATCGGGAAGGAGATTTTCATTCTTGCCAGTAAAGGAGAAACCTGAAATGTCCTCCCATTCAATTATCTCCGGAATGGCCATCCATAGTTCGACATTCTCAAGTGATTGATCCTGCAATTTGGCCACTAAGGTGTTGTTCAGTTCCTCCGCGTCCTTAATTTCCTTTACTTGATCAATGAATTCGAAATCCATCTTGTAGTCGTTTTTATTATAGTGTTCGTAGCAGTCCATAAGAAAGTCTTTTATATTTTCAACATCAACCTTTGCAGATGTTGTAAACGCTACTTTGCCGGTTACTAGATTCTCACCAAACTTTTCCTTATGCGTTTCTTTTGGTTTACCGGTAATTTCCTCCACTAGGTCTTGTTCGATATCGATTCCGAAGTCGGATATCGCACCTATCTTGCTAAGTTGCTCAATTGTGTTTTTGGGATCAGACGATAAAGTTCTTTTGCCAATTTTCCTAATGCTCTCGCGGTCAACAATATTGAGAACCAACTTCAAACCAAAATTGTCTACACAATGTATCTTTTCCAGCATTGTATGTCCGTATCCAAACGGTACGGCGAAAATAATTTCTTTATCGTCAACTACAATTCTCGTGAAGTAGATCGCCTTCGAACTTTGATTGAAAAGGTTCGTTTCACTCAAAGTCGAATTGAAAAACTTCTTTAGCCAGGACGGCGGATTGCTGTGCGACGGATCGTAGTAAAACTGCGCGCCGTCAAGTTCAATTTGCGTGTATTCCCGCTTTAAGACATCGTCAATAGCGACGTCATCTTTGAGCATATAGATTGATATCTTATTGGTTTTAGGAGGCATATTGAGCTCGAGGGGCTTTGCTATCTATTGGTATCGAATACCCTTAGGCACACGATATAGGAGTATCAAATCTAGCGCAACTGGCTCTCTAGTCAGGGTGTTGCCGAGCGGATATGTTCGATGTGGGGCTGGTGTGAATAATTGATGTGGATAGGCCTGGCATTCAGCTCAAATACCCAACAACCAAGCCTACCCTCATTCACGCTCAGCGTGAATGATCCCGTCTAGCATTGATAAGTCATGGGAATATTATGGGCCATACCGAGGTACCATTATTGGCTAACACAAATCATATGGACGAGAAATTCCCTAAGGGATACTCAGCACAGGATGCATTTTAGCAAAAGGAGTGGGAAGCTTCTGAATTGCTCGACGCCATCGAAAATAGTGTCTGGGATCTCTGGTGCGAGCTTCGAGACTTCCACGTTATATTGCGGAACATCGAAATCAATCACGCCATGATAAGCAAGCGCTAGCAGAAAGGGGAAGAGTTTCTCGCAGGAGCCTGAATACGAATACGCCTCAACACAAAGGAGTCGGCGCTTTCGAATTGTTCTAGTGACCCATGTCGTCGCACAGATCGGACTTTTGAGCTTCCCGAACAGTTAAAGCGCTTGTTCACGCTGTTGTTTGGGATCTGTAGAGAAATTGACAGTAGTTGGCGGAAATTTATCTGCTGCTTCGCAGCTCCCTCGTCTGTGGTTGGAATATGAGTGCAATGCTAGTAGGAATGGTATATTATCGGCTGTATGACTCACCAAGAAACAACTTTTTTGGGGTTCGGGTGACATTATGGCAGACGATAATAGATGGCTTGTATGACTGAAGATATTGTCGACTCTATTTTGACGCAAACACCAGAGAGAGGTTGATGGTGTAGTTGTAGATGGCCAGTAAAATGGATGAGGGTGACTTAGTATTGGTAGGTGGAAGATGTTGCCTTATGTTGGATTTCCGTTATTGCGCGAGTGCTCCTTCCGGTGCCCTTATTGCGGTGTTGGAGGCGAGGCGGCAGCAAGCAATGTCCGATCTGTAGACCTCAAAACTCTCAAACAGCGCGCAGAAATATGCCTTCGGGCTGGCATCAACAAGTTTCGTTTGACGGGTGGAGAACCTCTTCTTCACCCAGAGATTGCGGAGATATTGATGTATTTCTCACGAGTTGATGCAACTTGTACACTCAATACTGCCGCTTTTCTTATTACACGCAAGAAAAGTATCTTTGAAAAGCTTGGGCCAAATCTAAGGTTCATTTGTAGCCTTGACGCATTGGATGAAGCCCAATTCGATTACATGACGGGTAGTCGGGACTGGTTTCAGCCAACTCTTGAGGGGATAGAGTATCTTTCCAATAGAAATTTGCTCAAACGGATAAACATGGTGGTTGTGCGGGACAACATCGAGTCTATCCCAGAGATGATACAATATTGTGCTAATATTGGATGCGACTTAAAAATCTCCGATGTTGCGGGTACCCCCAATCAATTCGAAGATCTTGGTTTACAATATGCGGATCTTACTCAAGTTGAGGAGCGGCTATCTTCGCTTGCTTCGAAAGTCACCAATCACCCTTACTCTCAATATTATGGAATTCCTTCCAAGATTTACAATGTGAATGGGGTTGAGGTAACAGTCAAATCAAGTGTTCACGGTTCCAGATTTGCTCTCTCGGAGCCATGCTCATCCTGTAGTTATTTTCCGTGTGAGGAGGGGCTTTATTTTATCAATATCCTACCTGATGGAACAGTATCGGCCTGCCGACAGAACATGTTTCACTTGGCGGATTCAGGCGATTTGGAGGGGAACATCAGAAAGATGATAGATCATCTGAACAGTGGTATACTGAAGAGCGAAGAATGAGAAGTAGTAGCTATTCTTGCTTAATCTTATTGTAGCTACTCTTGCAGTATAGTCTGTTTTGAGACTGACACTGACACAAACCTGCAATCAATTCTAAATATGCCAGACACTAGATTCACACTATATTTTGACGACACTATCAGCGAGCTAGAAGCAAACAAGTCCGACATACCGGCGTGTTTGATGGTGATTGAATGTCAGCGAGGTTTTCTTTTTGGTTTCAATAAATTTAGGCAACATTGGGAAATTCCTGGTGGGCGGCGAGAAGACGGTGAGACGCTTGTTGAATGTGCAAAGAGGGAGCTTTGGGAAGAGGCAGGCCAAGAAGTTGAAGAGGCCACCTTCTCCGGATTGATCAAGATGCGGGTTGGTGGAATTGGCGTAACTTCTGCTGCCATATACTATTCCAAGATTGAAGATGTCCAATTCAACGACCTTGTGAATGAATGGACTTCATTGAGATTGCATGATCTTCGAGACCTGAGAAATCCGAAAGAGATCGTCGACAATGTTGGCGTTGACGTAGTGTGTCACCTGGTTCGAGCGGGAATTACTGGTAATTCAGATATCCCTTCGAGTTTGGATCCAAAGCAATGAAATTGTAGAATAGTGATTCTTACAACACGTCAGTGGGTGCTGTAACAGCACTTGTAACTTTTCGATTCTGTGATTAACAGGTGGTTGGATATTTGAATGTCGAGAATTCCTAACTTGATGTCGGCGGTGAATTTGACAGCCCCTCGATGCTTGGAGTTGGTGGAAGAGCCAATTCCAAAGCGCAGGCATGACCACGATGTTTTAGTTCGTGTATGCGTTGTGGGAATTTGCGGTAGTGATATTGCCTCCTACATTGGAAGACCGGACAAGCAAAGCCAGTACCCGAGTAGATTGGGTCACGAGTTCAGTGCCGAAGTCATTGGTGTAGGCTCGGAGAATCTTGAAGATGCTCGCGGAAAGCTACTGACGCCAGGTTCGATCGTTGCAGTTGACCCGCATAGGCCTTGTCTAAAATGCGAGATGTGCATGCGGGGGCGTCAGAATCTATGTGTCGACTCCGGAGATCCTGCATTTCAGAAGAATGGAGCGTTAAGCGAATACTTGGTCGTGCCTTCAACGTCTTGTTATGCTGTTTCAAATTCCGTCAGTGTGTTTGATGCAGCACTTATTGAGCCGTTGGCTGTGGCTATCCATGTTATGGACAGAGCGCGTGTGATGTTTGGTGACAATGTTGTTATTCTGGGGGCAGGACCAATTGGAAGCCTTATTGCACGACTGGCATGTCTAAGCGGTGCCAATCGGGTTATGGTGTTTGACAAGTTCGAGTGGCGCCTTTCTCAATTGCAGTCACTTGGAGTGACAACGCAAACCGTAAGCGAAGTTGATGTGCAACAGTACGTTCACTCCAAAACTGATGGAAATGGTGTTGATGTGGTCATAGAGGCTGCGTGGTTGGATGATTCAGTCCGGCAGGCTATTGATGTTTGTAGGATAGGAGGTCGGGTCGTTTTCGTCGGTACCCCTCGACACCACGACAGTATTGAGATTAAGAGCTCCATAGCTCGGCGGAAAGGCTTATCTATTGAGTTCATAAGGCGCACAAATCACAGTTTTGCTCGAGCGGTTGATTTTGTAGAGGCGGGTGGGATCGCTACTAACGAAATTGTATCTCATTTGTTCGGGTTGTTAGATGTTGTCGAAGCATTTGAGATTAACGCCAGATATGAGAGTGGTGTTCAAAAGGTGCTCATTGATGTCTCAAGATGATGACCCTTACTATGAGTATGTAAATGGCATTCTGAGGTGCTTGGGCCGAAACGACTATGGTTATTCTGAATTTATTGGGCACCAAGATATTGTTGCCACGCTAACATCAAGGACATTTAGTTACCTCTCAAGAACGGCTCAACGCACAGCGGTTAGGAAATTTCAGTCATATAGAGAAAAACAGCTCCTATTGCGCCGCCCGTTGGAGTTTTTTTTGAATATTGGAGGTGGGTTTAGACCCAATGTGGCTGTACTCGAAACTGAGGAAAGTGATCTATCATTCGGTGAATTGCTTTTGTTGTTTCAAATAGGATCGTTCCTTCAAATAGCTTCCCAACAGCATCCATTTGGTGTCAATTTCACATTGTACGCCAGCGATGTTTGCTCAAATCAGATTTACGGCATCCCATTTGATCGGTCTAGAAATTATGTTCAGGCGATAAGGGACCTGATATCCAGATACGGAGTGCGCTCGTTGCGTGTTCTAAGAGAGTCTGAGTATATTGGCGACTCTTACTCAGTCAAATGGGATGGGACTCTTGTGGGCCGAGTTGAGAAAAGGGATCAAGCGCGTATCAAACGATACTTGCATAATCAAGTTTCTTATGAAGAGATGCTTGAGGTCCAAAGCAAATATGCTTTCTACACAAGACTAGCGAAAGAGGTTTCAAGAGAGAGATTTGATGGGTTCTTCCTTGCACAACGTCCTTCAGATCAAACACACCTGTGTTTTCGATCATTTCCTGGAGGTGATGGAAAAATGCATTCAGGCGCAATAATCCTTACACTCAACATTAATGGTAAAGTTGTTCCGAAGTTGATCATGAATTTGCACGCCACTAACTACACCGAACTTAGAGGCGATAAATGGCCTTGCAGGGTACTCGGGGTGCGCCTGCAATGATGAACGTAATTGGTCTTTGTGGGTATGCGGCAACAGGAAAGACTACGGTTGCTAGTCTTCTAAATACGGCGTTGCCTGAGTCCACGATCATTTCTACGAGCTCAAAAGTGCGAAAGATGGTTGAAGAGAGTGGGTCAGAAGTAAATACGCCTTCCATGGTTGCCATGCATGAGCGGCTCATTAGTGAGTATGGTTCGAGCTATACGCAATTGTTCTTTGATGGCAGATCTGAGTTTAACGGAACTGTTATATTCGATTCATTTCGTAGAGAGGTCGATGTGGAGTACGTGAGAGAAAGATCTCTAAGACTTTCGTTATTATGGGTCTATGCCAGTTCACATCTGTCCCGTTCCCGAATGATGGCACGGGGGCGTTACGATCACGATGGTGATAACTTCTTAAGCGTGCGGACCAGAGAGAAGAGACTGGGAGTAGAGTCACTGAAGCTACTCTCTGCTTTTTCAATCAACAACTCAGAATCGCTTGAAGTGCTGCGCGGGGAGATAGGTCGGTTCTTGGATGTTCACTGGCGTTCTGAGAGATGATTACTCAAATTGAAAAATCGATTGAGGAGAGGGCTCTTTCTCAAATGCTCAGAAAGTCGCACCAAGCCTGCAATAGTTCAGCGCGCTTTTCCAATCTATCGGATCGTTGGTAGGCCCTTGTTACATCTCCGTCGACCTGATGACCCAGCGCGCTCTCTTTGACTTCAAAGGGAGTGTCGGTTGTCTCTTCCACCCAAGTCCGAAATGTCGCGCGAAAGCCATGCGGGCGTTCTTTGAATCCTTCGCGCTCCATGAAGCGGCTCATTGCAGCGTCTGACATTGCTCTTCCGCTTTTTGTTGGAAAGAGAAGTATTTGATCCGCGTCCTTCTTGGCAACTTTGACCACTCGTATTGCCTCCTTCGAGAGTGGCACTCGATGCTCTCTTCGGGATTTTGTTCTTTGCGGTTCTAAAGTCCAAACCCTTTTTGACAACTCTTCGAAAGAAGCGAAACGCACTTCACCGGTTCTGGCGACAGTCAGGATTAGAAATCGAAGCGCTAGTGCAGTTGTCGTTTCTTTGGTGCAAAGCCATTGGTAGAACTCAGGTGCTTTTTCGTAAGGTAAAGACGGAATATGGTTCACTTCGTAACGCTGCTTGCCCAACAGGGCCTGTGTCTTCATGACCGCTTGTAAGTCTACGTCCAGCCCCAGTGCTGCCGCGTGCTTAAGTGTTAAATTGATACGGTTGAGAGCTTTGCGCGCCACAGCAGGCTTCTCATGCCAGATAGGATCAAGGAGCTTCTTCAGTTCATGTTGATCAATATCCTCAATGGCTTTGTCGCCAATATTGGGAATTACATGGACGTTCAAGGGTGACATCCATCGCCCTGCTTTGCCGTCATTCTTAAGCTCAGCTTGTTTCGCTTCAAAACACCCATGAATAGCTTCAGAAACAGTGAGGCGATTGCTGCTCCGCCTTTGTTGTTTGCGTTCCTGGATGGGGTTTATGCCGCCTCTGAGCTTTCTGCGGGCTTCACTGGCGCTCTGGCGTGCTTCAGCGATAGACACATCAGGCCACCGCCCCAAACCCATCTCTCGTCGCTTGCCGTCAACAACAATCCTAAGCATCCATTTCCCGGATTCGCGCTTTGATTTGACCAACCACAAGCCTTGGCCATCAGCAAATTTTCCCTTGCCAAGAGACTTCGCCTTCATCTGATTCAGTGCATTGGTGACAGTCATATCAGTCCACCTTTTAGCCCACCTCATTGAGTGTAAAGCTATGCATTGCCATGTTCAACCCTACACCCCGAAAAGGCTTGTAGACCGCAGAAAACTAGTGTTTTTGTGGATGTATGTTTCGCCATGAAAAACTGTTGTGGTGCCCAGGAGAAGACTCGAACTTCCACGCCCTTACGGGCACTAGCACCTGAAGCTAGCGCGTCTACCAATTCCGCCACCTGGGCATTTCTCGTCACTTGGATGGTGGCCTCAAGAGGAGGGGTGGACTTAAAACCCTGGGGG
>CBDFLA010000007.1:0-21456 GCA_965248915.1 Alphaproteobacteria bacterium | reverse complement strand
CGACCCCAACGCATCTGGATATTCGTACAAAGGCGGGACCCGGCCCAGCCAAATTCAGTTTCGCTTCGCGGTGAACCAATTAATGAGCCCAATACCAACATCCGTTTGTACTTTGACAAATTCTTCGCCCACGAAGGCGCACACCTCTGGCAAGACTTGAGCCAGTCTCAAAACGAAACCGCGTGGATCCATGAGGGGGCCGCGGACGCCATCGCGCTCACGGCTGTGCGTGACCTCAACATGTGGACCAACGAAGAATCGAAAAGTCTGTCGCCAGTGCCAATCAGAGTGCGCCTCAGGATTGAGCAAGACAGCACTCACCAAAGCTGGAGAGAACGGGGCATTTGGTCTCTACTACGCCTGCGGTCTCGTCATTGCTCAAGCCGACCGAAAGGAGCCTCAAGCACGCCGGCAAGAACATAGACATTGTCGACTTCCACCAGATCTACATGGCTGAGCGCGACCTTGCCCGCGACCTGAACACATTGGAAAACTACCTCTCCACATTCAAAACTCTCGGCGGTGACACGGAGACCGCAGCCCTCATCGAACGAATTGTCGAAGAGCGACTGGAAGACCCAAGTGCGCTGGTAGAAGCCCTCCTCCCCAAGGCCCCCAAAGCTAACCATCTCAATCCATAGGGGTTTTCGCACCTCATCAATTTTCTCGTGATCGCCTTTTTGCGACCGCAAAAACAAGCTACACTTCTCTGGCGCGCTAAGACAAAGAGACAAACCCTAAGGGGTCGAGGAGGAAATATGTGGAAATTTGTGTTGCTGATCGTGAGTCTGGCGCTTTCTGCACCGGCTCTAGGCCAGTCAATATCTGTTTTTGGAAATTCCACAGCACAGCAGTGCTATCTCGAAACCAAACTCAATTATGCTGCCAGTACAGCGCTTCAGACCTGCAACCAAGCTCTAAGGGAAGTCGGACTCTCCAAGCGCGACAAGGCCAAGACGCTAGTCAATAGAGGTATCAATTACAATCACCTCGGAGACTATGATCAGGCCCACGCTGACTTCGACGCGGCACAAGCGTTGATTCAGAATTTGCCTGAAGCTCATCTCAATCGTGGAAACACATTTCTTTTGCAGAAACAGTTCGACGCCTCAATTGCTGAATACGACCAAGCGATCGAAATGAACATTGACGATCTGTTCGCCGCTCACTTCAATCGCGGCCTCGCTCTCGAAGCCCAAAAGAGATTTGAAGACGCTTATGCCGCATTCCAAGCATCAGCCGCTGATAATCCAAATTTCAGCCACGCCCAAGATCGTTTGAGAATCTACAAGGGCAAATTCGACTTCGCAAAATAGGGATGGTGCGAGATACCTGATCAAGTAAAGAGTCATGAAGGGGATGCGGGAAATGTTGGTTGAGTGGAAAGAATTGATTGCTGGAATTTTGCTATCCCTTGTTGTGTCAACGGGCGCCTTCGCGCAACACACTCACAAAACCAACCAGCGTTACAACCGCTCATCAGAAGAAGTCGTAGAAGCGCTCGCCGTCTACGCTGAGCAACTGCCCAAGATGAATCCCATCACGGGCCTAGAACCCATCGATCCAAAAGATTTCACCATCACCATCTACAAACCAAAGATGTGCGGCTGCTGCAGTGCCTGGATCAAGCACGTCAAAAAAGCTGGCTTCAATGTCGACGTCAAGAGCGTCATTGATCTAAACGGCGTCGAGCCACGCCAAGTCGTGCCAGAGTATTTTCACGCCTGTCATACCTCAGAGGTCAACGGATACATCATTGAGGGTCACGTTCCCCCGGAAGACATTATCCGCCTCTTGACCGAGCAAGTAGAAGCAACCGGCATCGCCGTGCCCGACATGCCGTGGGGATCTCCTGGTATGGCCAAGCGCGGTCACAAAGTGGACTACGACGTGTTCTTGTTCCACGAAGACGGCAGACAGGCCCTCTACTCCTCTTATGAGGAAGAATAGTCCATCTGGATTTATACCCTTCCGCCAATGTGTTAGCTTGTCCTCATACAAGTTCTAACCAAAAGGTGGTCTTATGAATCTCTTTTCCAAAATTTGCCTCAGCGCGCTGACGGTTGCCAGTTTCGCAATCGTTCCTGCTACGAGTTCGGCCAAGGATTGGCAGCTTCTCGGCACCCGGCAAGTAAAAGACCGTGTCGAAACCGACAGGATCAGCCTTAGTGGACATCGCGGATATCGCAAACTCAAGGTCTGCGTCTATCGCAATCCGGTCAATTTCAAGGACTTCGATGTCTACTTTGAAAACGGTGGCCATCAGGATGTTTCCGTTGCCCGTCGGATCAATGCTGGCAATTGCACGCGTGTGATTGACCTAAAAGGCGGCAAACGTGACCTCGACCGCATTGTTTTGCGCTATGAAGAAACCAGCAAACGTCTTGCCACCGCGACCGTGAAAGTGTTCGGCAAGTAAAAGGCCAAAAATGAAAAGTGGTGCCGCTAGGGTGACCCGAACACCCGGCCTAAGCATCACGATATTCGATCTAGCGAACAAGGCGCTTTAGGACCCCTCGACCTTGTTGTGGCGTTGAGTGACAACGCCTGACGGAGCGATCAGTTCTGCCGACAACCTATGCCGTCAGCTATCCGCCCTTAAGCGGACCCCAATTGACCCGGTGGCAAGGAATTGAAGACGTCCGGGACAGTGCTTGATGGCACAACAATCAAGTATATTGCCAAACGGTCTGACTGTGTCAGGTGTCCGCTCAAACCCAAATGCACCACCGGGCGGGAACGTCGCCTTGGCCGGGACGTCAATCAGGAATCGCGGGATTATACCCGGACCCTGATGGAAACCGAGATTTACAATCAATCCGTCTGTGATCGCAAAAAGATCGAGAGACTGTTTGGCGAGGCCAAACGAAACCTCTCAATGACGAGGCTCAGATTGCGCGGCCTCACCGGTGCCAAAGACGAGTTCTTGCTCACCGCAACAGTCCAGAATCTGAAGAGACTGGTCAATCTCACCTCGAAGCCGCCGCCTCGAAAGATCGCTGCCTGAATATGACCAAAACCAGTCTCAAAGCCCGGAAGACAGCCATCCACAACGCCATCACGCCAATGTGGATGCACAATGTCCGCTTATGACAATAGCGGACATCAGAAACTTCACATTCAACGAGTTCTTCAACAGTCTCAGCCATAAGCGGACCATAGGTGCCCATCGAAAGGCTCGTGATTTGGTCCTCAACGGACAAATAGATCGGTAAACTCACAAAAGACCATTTTGCGACTGCTGCAGCGCAGTGGGCAGGATCTCCTTGAGCCACCCAATCACGGCTTCGATGCGGGCGAACCTCTCGACGTCGGGATGCACCAGCAGGCGCAAGCGACGCGTGATTTCAGGGTTCTTGCCTGACAGGCGAACGAGGCTGGGCTCATCTTCGCCGAGAACCTCGGGAAGCAGGCCTTTTCCAACGCCTGCGCAAACCGCCTTATAGAGAAGACCTGAATCGTTTGCTTGGAAGCCATCTTGTGGTGAGCTTTCCTTGCGAGACGCCTTGAGCCATTGGCCGGGTTCAGAGGACGCTATGTCTGCCGTAAGGCCAACCCAAGGTAGGGTCTCCACATCGGCGTCTTTTGGCGCATAGACCGCATAGGGAACTTCAGTGATCTCGAAGCTTCGCTCCTGTCCGTGCGGCTGCATTTCGAACCGCAGTGCGAGCTCTGCTTCGCGGTCGCTGAGCGAACGTTCCCTCAACCCCGAGATTGCGTGAATGCTGATGTTGGGAAATCGACGTGCGAAGTCAGGCAATAATGGGACGATGAGGTAGTTAAAGATCCACGGCATTGTTGCAATACGCACGACCCCGATCGGGGTTTGCATTTCTGCGCCGACATTCTCCGTCAGCCGCATGGCCGCCGACTCCATTATTTCAATCTGAGCGAGAGCGGCATCTCCCGCTTCCGTGAGGCGAAACCCAGAGCGATTTCGAATGAATAAGGGCGCTCCCAAGCACTTCTCCGCCGCTGTCAGGTGCCGCCCGACAGTGGTTTGATCTACCCCAAGAGTTATTGCCGCGCTGGACAATGAGCCCGATCGAGCTATTGCCAAAACAATGCGTAAGTCGTCCCAATTCATTGTTGGACCCTGCATAAATGCATACTCAATGTGCAGAATAGCAGATTGTTCGCCACGATTGCATGCCCTATTGTTGTAAATGTTAACGTGACTTGGATGATCCGGTTTTCGGTATTTCTGCAGTGGTATCAACAATGACAGCACGGCGAAGATCGTCGGACGCTAATGTAATCACCTCGTCGACGGATGGAGTGCACAAGGAGACACAACCATGATTTTGCGGAGTGCGTCGCAATCGGAATCACAGAACCGTAGACAGGGAAATCGCCAACCGATTTGGGTTGGCATGGTAATGACCGGTCTGATCCTAACCGCCACTACCGGAGTCACGCAACCAACCGCCGCAAATTCGAACACCGTTCAAGAGTGGTGGCAATCGGTCAGTAATACAGATGCTGCAGTTCAAGTGTATGATCATTGCAGGGAACATCAGGGGGGCCATCGGCCCCCAATCTATTGTGAATGTGTTGCCAATTCCGTAGATAATGAACTGAAAAAGGGGCCAACGGTTCTAATCGGAAGGGTTTACCCCACTGCTTTGAACCGCTGTCGGGATGATGGCACCTACAGTTGTGGCCGTGACAAGTCTTGTCATCCAGACCAGAACAAAAGCCCGGCTGCCGCGCTGAACTCACCTATGGTTAGTGACACCATTGCCGCGAGCCCAGCGGCCGCACCTACCTCACCTGTGGTTAGTGACACCGGTGCCGCGAGCCAGGTTGCCGCGTCGCAAACGTCGCCGTCTAACCCTGATTCCAGCATAAATGACCCGAGTCCTTCCGCAGGAGGGCAAACGGCAGAGCCGGACTCATCATCTCTGTTTTATCCGATCCAAAACCTGGAGTATTTAGCCAACACCGCGGGCGAATATTCTGCGTGGGCCGATGCCTGCAATGATCCGGCGGGCGTCGCCGCAAAAAGAGACTTCTTGTCAATGCTGAACCGGCTTGCTCCGAACGAAAAGGCCAAAGTCATCCAGCGCTTTGAAAAAAGATACGCGCAAAGAAAGGATTACGCACAACAATCAGTGCAGCAATGTAAGGCTAATGGCAGAACCGACTGCTGCGACCCCGTCAAAGGAGGGATCAACCAGGCCAAAGGGCGTTATCAAAGCAGCCTAAAGGCGACTGTCGCTGCAGCCTCCTCGACACCGGTGCCGCTGCATGTCTGGGACAGATTCTCCAAGTATGCTGGCCGACATGCGGCGTGGGCCGATGCCTGCGGTGATCCGGTGGGCGTCACCGTCAAAAGTGACTTCTTTTCAAAGGCCGACGCGCTGGCCCCGGGTGAAAAGGCTGGCGTTATACAGAATTTTGAAACGGGCTATGCGTATGCGAAAGAACGTGCAGAAAAATTCATGAAGCAATGTACGGCTAAGGGCACATCCGATTGCTGCACCTTCGAAGCGTCAACCGCAACAAGGGGAGGCGCAAAGAAGATGAGTGACGCAAAAAAGCATTACCAAGCCACGCTGAAAAAATTTCCTGTCACCGCAACAGCGAAAGAGAGTCCCGACTCCAGTATCGCAAACGTAGCAGCCACGCCGGCCTTGCCTATGGTGAGGGAGTCAGTTGCTGAGAGCCCGGCTGCCGCACAAACATTACCTTCACCCTCTGCACCGCTGCCTGCATCGAGCCCCATCCCCGCTACGCCGCATGCCCTGGATATGCTCGGTAGCTATGCCAGTCACTATGCCGGATGGGCAGCCGCATGTGGTGAGCCGGTTACTGTCAAACAGGATTACTTGGCGGCGGCCAATTTACTTGCAGCTGAGTACAGAGACCCTCGAATCAAGAAGTTTAACTTATACTATAGTGGGACCTTTGATCACGTAATGAAAGCGAAGGACTTCTTTGCGAATCCTGTCTCTCCAAGTTCAGGGCAACTCCAAGATGGAGCGATTAACCCCTGCAACAAAGCGGACGGCGATGACTATAAGAAGAAATATGAAACCGCTTTACTGACCGTGCAAAAAAATGATGCCGCCGCCAAAAGCGCGGCTGCCGAGAAGACGAAGGTCGAGGCTGAATGGCAGTCTGCTGCAAACACGCCTCCCCAGAGTTCGAGGATCGAAAAAATCAATAAAGCGGATCTCGATCCTGCGGCTTTACATCGATCGAGTACGCTTGCGAGCTGGGGGGTTACCGATGCGAACATATTGGCGTGCACCGGCGCGCGTGACACCATGATCAGGTACAACGTCTCGGTTATGATTGAAGTGGCAAAAATGCCCGCACATTTTAAAGAAAGCCTCAAGGAGAATTACTCTAGTCTCTTCACTTTATATTCCAAACAGCCTTGCGGTAGTACGGTGGGGGACTCGAGTAAGACGGCGGAGCAGGCCTACGCCAAATACTTGAAATATCAAAATTACGTCCTGAGATGTTCGGCCATCATAAAGACCACCCCGAAGGGACAAGACTACAATTGTTCCCAATAGGTGGTTCGGATTGTTTGATCAGCATACGATGGTTTCTTAGGTTGACTCATGCTGCTGCTGAGCCAAGCCACCAGTTACAATTTCTTCGCACCCGACAACGGAATCCAAAAAGAGTGTGCGATGGGAGATCAGCCCATCAGTGATTTGATGCTGAACTTTCCCAAAGATTCACTTCAATACTCTACACTGCTCGAATGTCTACTCTGGGTCCAGGCTGTGTAACGCCTGGTCAGTCGCTCATCAGCAGGACATCGATAGACATCGTCTGCTGCCACATAGACAAAGTCCGCTTTGACAAACCGACCTCTCAACTTGCCACTTGAGGTCAGGGTCTTAGGCATTGTCACTGTGATACCGGCTTCTTCACACTTGAGGATTTCGAGGCTGGAGAAGTAACCCCGGTCGGCAACCACATCCAGTGTCTCCGTCCCCAGAGTGTCTTTGGTCAGCTTCGCCATATCGGTCAGTGCCGAACGGTCATTGCCGACATTGGTCACCTCATGGGCGACGATCAAATGGTGTTTGATGTCTACAGCGGACTGCACATTGTAGGCTACCATTCCGCAGCCCCGGCCACTTGTGGCCATGGATCGCGCATCGGGATCACGCAGGGAGATTTGCTGGCCCGGCGTCTCCAGCACCCGCGTCTCAAGTGCCTCCACGCGCTTCATCTCTTCCTTCAAAGTCTCGATCTTACCTGTCAGACGGTCTGTGTTGGTCGTTCGTGCCAGGGAGGGTTCTTGCCGATCAGCACTGGCAAGCTGATGCAGATAGCGATCAACGCTCTCCTCAATCTGTGCCATCCGGCGTTTCAACTTGGCCTTTGTGAAGTTCCGGTCTCGCGTGTTGACCGCCTTGAACTTGCTGCCATCAATCGCCACGCTGGCCTCGGACAGCAAACCGATCTGGCGGCACAGCGTAACGAACGTGCTGCAGACCTTGCGGATCGCAGGACCATTATCCTTGCGGAAGTCGGCGATGGTTTTGTGATCCGGCACCAGACGTCCCGTCAGCTATCCGCCCTTAAGCGGACCCCAATTGACCCGGTCAGAAACGGTCGTTCTTAGCCAACAGGAGCGGGCTATCGAATCATCATGGCTAATCAACACTGATTGGACCAATAGATCTGGTCGGTCAATTGCTTTACTCATCTCTAAGAACCATTGCAGCAGTTAGAAAGGCCCTATTGATCTCTTCGATGCCGTAAACTTCGACATCAGAAACTGGAACAAAGCTGCAGATTTCCTCACCATCTTGAATGCTATCCGGGACAAACTCGGTTGCCTCCGCCGCAAAAACCGGATCAATCCAGTCAGGTGAAGGTCTGTTCCAATCAGGTCTTTGCAGATCAAGATGCCGAGTACGCACAAACCCAATTGGCCCGATGAGATCAATAATCCAGCCACTCTCCTCGGCAGCCTCTCGAACAACGGTTTCGTCCAGCGTCTCTCTTTGTTCCCGTCGTCCTCCGACTGTCAGTAGTGGTACAGTCGAATGGACCATCAAAACCGTTTGGTCACGAAGCACAACGGCACGAACTGAACTAATCAACCCGTCGGGGCCAGCATAGGGTGCAAGATAGGCCGTGCTCTCAAGCGGAACACCAAGGACGCGATCCTTCCACGTTCCAATTGCCGTGTGTTGGGATAGATACGGACGCAGCAACGGATCTTCGATTTCCACACCCTACTCCCCTGTGCCCTTTTCAGCCTGTAGTATTCTATCAGGAGTCAATCTTCTGAGCAGATGAATTTCCGCTTTGGGTCCGAAGCAGAAGTCTCTAGGGCGCTTGCCGGATGTCCGCTTGAATTGCACTAGCGGACACTTTTTGGCACTACGCAAGAATCCAAATTGTCATTAAGTGAGGGACAAGTGGTGCCGCTAGGGTGACTCGAACACCCGACCTACGCATTACGAATTTGAATTCGGATGATCAATACTAGACACCCTCGAATAGCGCCTAACCAAATTCTGCAAGCGAATTACATATATTTTAGGCACTTCGAAACTAGCTCAATCAATCCGGCATAAGCTGGTTTGGCCCCTCCCAACCTTATTACTGCCTTACTAAAAATCTGATCGCGTGTCCGCTTTGAACCCAATAGCAGACATTGTGGCGAGGGTCGCAAGATGACGGCTCCTGACCCAAAGCGGACACTCTTGTGTCGCATAGACTATGGTCCCAGACCTCTTAATCTACCTATACAGCAATTCTTGTGTACTTGATTTATGCAGCCAATTCCTTACCGGTCGCAATTTGTACAGCGATGTCTTGCACTCGAGACATGAAGGCCGATTTCCGCCCAATAGAAATTTGATAGGGCACACCATCTATCAGAGAACAAAGCAATCGCGCCCTGATCCTATATTCGCTCGTCGTTTCGCCTGACGAGTTGTCGGCGATGATCTCTTCAAGAACATCATAATAAGCTAGACGAGTACGATCATAAATTGCTCGGTAGTTTTCGTCGTGTAACACCAACAGATTCAGGGTTGAAAATATGATTGCACTGTCACCTCTCCACCGCCTCACCAGTTCACTTACCACCTTCCGAAGTTTCATCTCTGGTGACTGATCTGTCTTTAAGATCGCTGAAACAACTTCAAGGTCGTTGATAGCCTCTTCCTCAATTATTGCTGTGAGGAGCGCGTCTCGGCTCGGAAAATAGTATTGGAGATTGCCTAACTTCATTTTGCAAGATTGGGCGACATCTCGCAGGACCATACCCGCATATCCCTTCTCTACTAAAGACAGGCGTGCTTGTGTCAGAATCTTCGTTCTAGTCGAGGTTCCCTTTTTTGTGACGGGGGCTACAGTTGTCATATTGCTCTCATTTAGGTTATTGACCTATTTAGGTCATTAACATATATTTTCCAACCTAACCTGCCCAGATGTCGTTTGCTAGCTATTTTGTGGCTCAAATCATCGAATAGGCAGCAGTGATCCCAATTCTCAAGTTATGGCAGTAAATGAATCATGGCCGCTAAATCAATCGTTCGTTGGTATGGAAAAACCTTCAACAGCAAGATAAAGCAAGAGCTTCAGTCAAAACCCAATTCCCGAAAACACAAGAATCATCTTCTTGTTTCGTTCAAAGGACAGAAGAGCGGTAGGCAGTATACCATCCCTGTCAATTTCAAATTGACCGAGCATGGCACCTACCTGATCAGTACCGAGGGAAATTGGCGCCACAATTTCAAGAACGGGCTCAACGTCACCCTTCTTGTTGCTGAACAGGAGGTTAACGGATATGGCGTCATCGTCGATCCCAATTCTCTTGAATATGCTCAGTACGGAAAGCTGTTAACCGGGATTTTATGGACCATTTTTTCAAAGAGCCTCACAATCATTGAGATAGAGCCTGAGAAGAAAGTATTCCAAGAGGAAGGAGGCACTTGAACATGAAAGCTCTAACATTCCATGTTTCAAAGAAAAGGTCTGTGGCCCCGGCCCCAAGAATTGTAGAACTCCCAATACCAGAACCGCAAGCGAACCAAATTCTTGTTCGCGTACACTATGCCGGATTGAACAATTTCGATATTGAAACGTCGGAAGGCAAGAGAAATGGTGCGGTAAGACGTGCCCTCAAAAAGTCCCAAGTCGTTTCGGGCATAGAAATGGCGGGTATTGCAGGAAGCGATGGCAACCAGATAAAGAAAGGTGACCGAGTTGTTGGCTATACACACATATTCAATGGCCCTTTCTTTCATGCTCAGTATGTTGCAGTTCCTGAAGACCAACTGGCAATTGTTCCAGAGAATGTCTCTCTTGAGGGCGCAACATCAATTGTTGGTGGCGCTTTAACGACAATTTCCGCCCTTGAGCGTATCGCCGGGTTGCAGCCAGGTGATGCAATTCTGATAACCGGAGCTACAGGGAGTGTGGGGGTCACAGCTGTCCAATTGGCCGCTCATCTGGGAGCTGAGGTTTCGGCAGTGTGTCACTCCAAACAGGGTGAATTTGCCAGATCGCAGGGAGCTACCCACGTCTACGCCTATGACAACAACGAGTTGCCGGAAACCGCTGGACAATTCAATGTGATATTTGATACCGCGCCAGCCTTGTCCTTTGCCTCTGCTAGCCGTCTTCTTACCTCTCATGGATGCTACATCACGACTATGCCACAACTTGACATTAGCGGTTTCATTAAGGGGCTGTTTTCGAGCAAAAAGTGGGGGTACCTCATGGAGTATAAGGCGGTGCCTGACCGAATGGACCGATTAGTCAGTCTGATTTCTGAAAACGCATTTCATTCTACTATCGACAGTGTCTTTGTACTAGCGGACGCGGCCCAAGCACTGCAGAGGCAATTGAGACCTTCCAAACAAGGCAAAATCCTGATCGATTTTCGTTAGCCGTATCCGCCCGCTATTGGCTAGTAGCGGACTCAGTTGACCCATGGTCTCGACGACCGCTTAAGCCTCAAGTCGGACACGGGGGTTATCCCATCAATCTACGAAGGTACCCAGTCTGTGTTGAAGATCAACTTAGGAAATCGACTTGATAGAGTAGTGCTAGAAATTCCTTATCCATTCTGTATCCACTGTCATTTGTTCGATAGTCTCTGTTGAAACGCCAAGTTCAAATGTTTTCAATAGCTCACAAAGATTCTCTCCGTCTATCAAATCCACGGCAATTGCTCCATCACGAGTTGCTTCTTCAGAAGCCGCACCTGTGAATGTTCCTGTTGTTATGAACAAGCCCTTATCCGCCCTCCCCTGCATTGCTCCACGGAAGTCCCGAATCTCCCTAGATCCAACACTACCCTTCCATCGCTTGCATTGAAAAAAGACCTGAAAAGAAACTAGATTTACTCGAAGAATTCCAACGCCGTCGATGCCGCCATCGCCAGACTGACCTCTGACTTCAACTTTCGTGAAACCCGCTTCCCTCAATACTCGTTGCGACAGTCGTTCGAAAGCACTTGGGTCCATCGCTCCCAGAGCGTCAAGCAAGGTAAGACGCCAGTCGGCAGTATCATCAGCATAGTCGGGGTCCCCATTATCTTCACTCTTCTCTCGGTCCGTCTGATCCTTAGCGACGCGTTTTTCCCTCTGCCGGAGACGTTCCTCAGTTAGCACTCTGTCATAGATCTTTTGGACATCTTCTTTGTTGTCGATACCTTCGCCAACGTCAGTAAGGGACCAAACGCCCCGCTTTGAGTTTTCGACTGCTTCTCCTCGTCTGAGATAGGTTCGAGCCCATGCCAAGTAATATTTCATACGCGGCCTGGGGTCATTTTTCATTGTAAGGGCCTGTTCGTCCTCCGATACGCCCTCTATCTCAGCAATCCTTTCATCTAGTTCCTGTATCGTCGCAGAGCCGCCCATCGTACGAAGAGCTCTTAGGGTGACCAACATCATCGCTTTTAGGTCTGGCAGTGTGTCTTCTTCAATTGTGAAGGTGCGCATTCAATCAACACCGTTTTTGTTGGGTTTCTAACTATCATGTTAGCCTAAGACTGAAGCCTAATGCTCAACAATCTTGTGGTCCTAATTTCAAAGCCCTCTAAATTTTCGAAACCAAGATTGCCACCTCCCTTTAGTATTGTTCCGCCCCCAGTAGGATCGCTTCGCATAACACATTGATTTCATGGGTTTCTGTTGTCTTTTCGATCATGATGGATTTATACCGCCTTTCAATGTTGAGAAACTTGGAGAGGCAAAATGCCCCAGATGAAGATTTCAAAGAAGTCCGTGGACGCAGTTCCTCACCCGACGAAGGGACAACAGCTCTATAGCGATACAGTGCTGCCCGGCTTTTACTTGATAGTGGGCACCAAGACGAAAACATTCGCTGTCCAAAAAGATATTCAGGGTCGGTCGGTTCGCTACACCATCGGAAAGTACGGTCACATCGCGCCAGATCTGGCACGCAATATCGCGCAAGAAAAGCTCTGTCTAATGCTCCAGGGGATCAACCCCAAACTGGAAGAAGCTGCTCGCAAGACCGTCAACATCACCCTCGATGAAGTGTTGGAAGAGTATTTCGCAGTGCGGCGAAAGCTCAAACCACGAACACGGTCCGACTATCGCAAGATGATGGACCTTTATCTCGGTAATTGGAAGAACAAGCGCATGGCCGACATCACCAAACATATGGTGGCCAAACGCCATTCTGACATTGCCGCCAAACACGGCCCCTATCCCGCAAACAAGATCATGCGAATATTGCGCGCACTATTCAATTACGCTATCGCCACCCACGATATCGTGCCAGCCAATCCTGTGCTTTATCTCACCCACATGAAAGCATGGTATAAGGAGACGCCCCGACGCACCTACATTAAACCCCACGACCTAAATGCATGGTGGCAAGGTGTACAGTCGCTCGAAAACTGTACTTATCGCGATTTTTTGACGCTACTTCTCTTTACAGGTTTAAGACGCAATGAGGCAGCAAGCCTCAAATGGAGCAATGTATGTTTTCGAGCGAAGGAGTTTACAATCGAAGACACTAAGAACGGCGATCCACTCACCCTTCCATTAGGAAGTTTCCTTCTGGAAATGTTAATGGAACGCCGAAAGCGCTTTGGGAACTGCGCCTACGTCTTCCCAGGCCCTGGAAAGCATGGGTTCCTCGCCGAACCGAAAAAGGGTGTAAAAAAGGTCATTGAGAATTCGAACGTTCAATTCATCTGCCACGACCTGCGCCGTACATTCATAACCATCGCCGAGAGTCTTGATATCAGTACCTATGCCCTCAAACGGCTCATAAATCACCGCGTTACCGATGTGACCGGCGGATATATTATTGTCGACGTCGAACGCCTTCGCGGGCCGGTCGCCAAAATTGAGAGTTTCATATTGGAGAAGGTTGATGTCCAAGCGAACACGCGAAATGAACCGCTTACTGAGAAAAGACTACGGATATCCGGTTCTGCAGAAACTGCTGTCGGAAGTAATCGTCAATACATCGCATCTGAATGGCGATGACTCGCAGAAACGGATGGATATGATTCTTTCAGCGCTGCTTGAAGGTCCGAAGAAGACCAGAGAAAAGGCTGGCAGCAAGGACGATACACGCTTACTTGTGCAAGCGGCGGCAATAATCGGAAACAAATACTTTGCAAAACAGCTGAATAGCCGATCAAAGAGAGCCGGAAAGACAGACATCACAGTTCATCAGGCCTGTGCCGAGGTTGCGCGTCTTCACCACATTAAGGGCTACAAGTTCGCCGGAAACGTTCCAAAAGACATGGACGAAACCACAATCAACAATGTAGACGCCACTACTCGGCGTCTAAAGCGCAAACTGAACGGGAATGTCGCTGCATACAAGAAAATGTATAGGCCGATGATGATCGAAGATCAGCTTTATTTGGATTCACACTATGAAGAAGTAGCATGGCTTCGAAGCCTCTGCGAGAATTGGTGCGACCTATATCTGGTCAAGGGACAAAACACTTAGATTTCGCTAAATCGTCCTTATCACTCCCCAACATATTTCAATAGATCAATTGGTCACCTTTAACCAAACTTAGGGAGGTGGCCATGACGCTACTTTGTGAAAAGCAAGTCGCTCGCATTCTAGGATGCAGCATCCATAAACTGCAAAAGGACCGCCGTATCGGCAGTCCAATCCCATATCTCAAGATCGGGCGGAGCGTTCGCTATCGCCAGATAGATGTCGACGCCTACATCGAAAGCCAAAGCTTCACTTGCACCTCCGAATATCCAGGAGGTAACGATGACTGAGCAAACCTTGAAAGCGGCAAACCAATATCTCGAAAGAGATTGGTATTTGATCCAGCTGAAACCAAACTCCAAGAAGCCTACCAAATACAAGTGGACAGAGACCAAGATTACAGGCGGCGACATTTCTTCATATTTTGATGGGAAACAAAATATTGCAGTGGCCCTTGGCGACCGCAGCAATGGCCTTGTTGATCTGGACTTTGACAATCCCGATGCAGCTTCAATTGGCAATATTATATTCGGCGAGGTACCCGGTTTTGGCAGACTGTCTTCGCCGGTAAGCCACCGAATTGTCAATTGTGAATCTCCTGGCAAGATCAAACAGTTCGGACTGACCCCCAAGGAATCACAAGCCCTCGGCTTCAATGATTCTGAAAAAACAATGATCCTAGAAGTGCGGTCCAATGGTGGCTACACGATGTTTCCACCGTCTATTCATCCCTCCGGCGAGCAGCTGCAGTGGATTGGTCCCATTCCTGATGTGATTCCGTCCATCACCTGGGAGGAGTTGCAGAGACGAGCAGGTCTGTGCGCCTTTCTCGCAATCATCCTTCGTTCATATCCGAGCGAGCCCGGGCAAAGAAGCAACATCTGCATGGCGCTTACCGGTGCTTTGCTCAGGGCTGATCTCAATCCAGAAGAAGTGGATCGTTTGGTCGTCAGTTTGGCTGACCTGAAAAATGATGAGGAAGCCAATTCGCGGAGTTGCGCTGAAGGTACACAGGCAAAGATGCAAACCGGAAGCGAAGTGACCGGTTTGCCAACGCTTTGCGAATTGCTTGGGCTCATTGAACTCAAGGACACTCTGCATAAGTGGCTCTACGGCACTGTGCAGACCCAAGACACCGTCGACGAGATTGCAATGCTCAATGAGCAGTTTTTTGTGGTCAGCAATGAAGGCGGAAAATGTCGCGTTGCATTCTTCGAAGAACAGACAATTGAACGAGGTCAAAAGAGGCATGTGCTGTATTTTCAATCGTTTCCGGATTTCAGAAACCGGCACATGAATCAAAAGATTCTGGTTCCGACCGGCGACGATGGCAAATTGTCAAAGAAGTCCCTGGGCGATTATTGGCTCCACCACTCCGACCGCCGTCAGTATGATCGAATTGACTTTAGGCCCGGCGATGAGACCCCGGCGAACATCCTCAATTTGTGGCAAGGGTTTTCTGTCGCGCCCGAACGGGGCTCTTGGCGTCATATGCAAAGACATGTGTGGCAGATTCTCGCCGATCGTGATCGCAAAGCATATCGGTACATCATGCGTTGGGCGGCTTGGTCAGTACAAAATCCAGGCGAGCCCGCAGAGGTTGCGCTGGTTTTCCGAGGGGGGAGGGGCACAGGCAAGGGCACTTTCTGCCGATGGTTAAAGAACTTGTTTGGCCAACACGGTCTCCAGATATTTTCATCAAGGCTCATTTCGGGCAGGTTCAATTCCCCACCTCAGAGATTGCGTGCTCTTGTTTGCGGACGAGGCCATCGCACCGAGCGACAAAGAGGCCGAGAACACTCTAAAAGGAATATTAACCGAACCCACCCTTCCGATTGAAGGTAAGGGGCGAGATATTGTGCAGGCTACTAATCACCTCCACGTTGTAATGGCATCAAATGCAGAATGGGTGATCCCTGCTTCCGCTGACGAACGCCGCTTTGCCATTTTTGAAGTTTCAGATGAAGTAGCAAAGCAAAAAGCTTGGTTTCAAAACATCAACAACGAGATGTTAGGGAGTGGGGCTTCAGCAATGCTACACTTTCTACAGAACCTAGACCTTAGTGGGTGGCATCCACGTGAGGACATCCCATCGAATAAGGCCATGATTGATCAGAAAATTCGGTCATTAAACGAGCTCGAACAGGTCTGGTTCGAATTCCTACAAAGGGGGGAGATTGATCTTGATGATGACCACATTTATTCAAATCGCATTACAACCATCCCATTTGCAAAACTGGCAAGGGTGTCAACAACGGCGGCAGGACGATTTCTCTCAGAAATGAACTGTACTCAGGATCGGTCAAAACGCCCCAGCGGTTGGCTCTTACCCCCTCTTAGTGCAGCTCGACAGACATGGAATCAAACCCGGTTTGAGTTCAACTGGGATGTCACCGCAACAAGTTGGAGGGGTTATCGTGATGAACCTAAGCCGCCATTCTGACTCTCAGCTGAACTCAACCACCGCATTGAATCTGAAGCACACTGCCGTTGTTTCATTGCGAATGGCTCATTTCAAGTTTCTGCGGTGACGGCCAAGGTCAAGTTGTTAATTCTGACTATCTCCCGATTCAGAACGCGGACAACACGGACAACCCGGATTTTCATCGCGATAGTAAGCCGTTACCAATGCCGAGGTTTATCCAATCACGGATGAACCCGGGAGTTGAAACAGGTCCATCTCGTAGATACATGAGACCGATCGCGCGGGCACAAGCGCTAAGGCACGATTTCTCAAGCATTACTTCAATGACCGCGATAATCGAATGAGGAAAATCAACTTTCTCGCGCGCGCGCACGAGGGATGACAAATATGCCAACCAACCGTTCAGCCAACTTTTTCGATTAGCCAATCAACCAGTCCTACTCGAACTGCCAGATCAGCTAGTTTTTCGACATCCAAGAGTTCAATATTTGAGCCTTGATCCTCCATCACGCAATCCGAAGAGTGGTAGGCATAAAAAGTCTTGTCAGCCACAAAGGTCGACAGGCCATCAATGTACTCATTGAACTGTGCTTGATCCGTCCTAGACTTGACTTGGACTACGGCCCGCTCGCCGGTAATCGGGAGTAAGAACTCAATATCGATAGTCTTTTGGGCTCCACCAATTACGGACACCCTCTGCCAACCACTTCGACTGAAGACTATTTCGACGAAACCCTCAAAGTCTTTCCAGGTAAGAAGGTGGATGAGTCTTTCAACGGCCTGCTTGAGATCATTATACGCACCTTGGACAGCCTCAACCTCCTTCAGAGATTGTCCATTTACTTTGCGCAAAAGATATTCAAGTGCCTTGCCATTCACACTGCAGATAGTTTGTTGATAGGAGGCGACCCTGGTTAGCTGTCCACTTAAGTCGCTGATAATCAGTGGATTCCCATTAATCGATGTATCATGCCAGCCCGAGCGAGTCCTTCGAAGTCTGCTACCATGGAAATCGCGCCCTCGGTCGCTGCCAATAAAGATCACCTCAGAGTCCGCCTGGCACCACCACAATCGACCATTGGCAAAGGTAATCCATATTGCGTCTGGACTTGCATCGTAAAAAGCAAGGGCCTGCCTCGCGTGATTGCTGGCAGCAGCCTTCGAAAGACCTTCATTGATGTAGATTTCCCTTATCGCGTCCTTGTCCCCAGCCAGAGCCACTTCGTGAGGGACTTCGTGGTAGGCAAGCCTTAGTTCGCCATTTTTCAAGCAGCGCTTCTCCCAGTCCCCTTTCGGACCGAGCTTTATGAAATATGCGCTGGTTGCCTCCACGGCATTTGGTTGGGCCATGACCACGACTGTTCGCTCGAAAACAAATCAAGTGTTACAAGTCGTATACAGTGGCAGTTGGAGGCCGTCGAGAGGATTGTTACAGGTCGTCTATAGACGGTTTGTCTACAGTAACGCTTGCTCGGGACATGGACGTCTATGAGCAGTTGGCAAAAAAGATCCGTGCGCTAAGGACGGAAAAGAAGTGGTCACAGGAAGAGCTTGCTGACCGCGCCGATCTGCATCGAACCTACATCAGCCATATCGAGAATGCGAAACGCGAAATCTCTTTGGAAACCATGTGCAAGGTCGCACGCGGATTCGGTATCGAACCGTCAAGACTGATGCAAGGAATAAAGTTCGAACCGTAGTCGGTGTTGCCTCTCGGTGAGCGCGGTCGCCAGAGCTCTTTAATGACCGGGTTGCTACCGAGTTGGGATCATGATCTTTCTGTAACAGCAATGGGTCACCGAGTTTTCCGAGATGACCGGGATGTTTGGTCGGAACCTCTGCAAGTCTGTCGAACACCTTCTTCACCGATGCATTGATCGCCATGGCGCCTAACCGTACCACATGTCCTCAGACATGAAGCTTTGTTCAGCCTCGAGCCCTTCTCGAGATGCATTCGCCTCACACGTGAAGGCTTCTTCCACCAAGTTGCTTCAATGACTCTCCCTGGACCCCTACACGCGTTCTAGGGATATTCAAACTGAAATGGTGCGGCACAGGACTCCATTAACTCCAAGGCACAGGGAGGGGAACACGAACCGTCAGTTACCTGCCAAGTAGATAAATTGACCAAAAAGTAGACCTGCAACCATCAAAACTACCGCCCAACGCCCCATCTGGACTCATTCGCTTGGAATCACTTATACGAGTATGACACCATACTGTTATCGCAAATGACGCTCATAGCCCCAACCTTGGCAAAACATCGTTGAGAAAAGGCGGTTCCTTTCCATTTCGGATTTGAAACATTGCCTAGGGCAAACGAGGAACTGATTATGGCCACCAGCCCAGAGCTGACAGGCGGGAGCGCCTTCGCTTTCGAAGACAAAGTTACAGCAACCTATCTCGCTTCGCTGCTCTTTTCGGGCACTACGAAGGGTATGACCGAATTCACCACTGAGTCGGTTGAGGTGCAAAGGGGTGACTTAGGCGATCCATTAGATGACCTAATCATCAATGCAGTTGATCGGTTTGGAGCCGAAGGAAAAATCAGCCTTCAAATTAAACAGGCCCTCACCATCAGCGAAGCTGCAACAAATGTGGACTTTCGTGAGATTGTTCTGAACTCGCGAAATACACTGTTGAATGATGGATTTCGAAAGGGAATAGATCGATTTGGTGCGGCAACATTTGACATTGCAAAGGATAAGGCGCGCGCTGCCCGCAACACTTTTGAATGGGCACGGGATAGCAAATCACACACTGATTTCTATTTGCGGGTCAATACGAAGGGTCACGCGAGCGACGCCAGCCGTGGGGTAGTTGAATCTTTTCGAAGCATCCTGTCGGGGGAAAAGGGGGAATCTGTCAATGAGAAAGAATTGTGGGACGTCTTAAGACACTTCGTTTTGCTGCAGTTTGATGTCATGCACGAAGGGTCCGATCAGGAGAGTGATGCGATTGAGCGACTCCGACTCGGGTTGTCCCCAAAGGAAAGTGATCGGGCGGCAGATCTTTGGAGAAGCCTTTGCTCAGTCGCACAGAGCATGTCAGGGAGATCGGGGAGCATTGATCGACCAACTCTATTTGGACGGCTCTCACCTTCATTCGCACTAGATTCAGACCATTTGATACGACAGGATTTGTTACGCATTTCGGAAGAAGCGAACCACATTGTTCAAAACATTTCGAACGACATTGGCGGCCTCACCATACCTCGACCTGCAATTGTGGATGAAATCGATGACAAGCTCGAGAATTGCCAAATAGTCCAAATAACCGGTCATGCAGGGACCGGAAAATCCGCAGTATTGCGAAGTCTGATTGAGAGGCAGCTGTCCGAAGGATTTGCAATTGTTCTCAGTTGGGATCGACTTTCCGGAAGTGGTTGGCCCGGTTACGCACAGCACCTGCGCCTTGAATCAACAAGCTTGTCAGACCTTCTCTTGGAAATGGGCGCTCGGTCAAATCCAATTGTCTTCCTCGACGGCATCGATCGTATTCAGGACAGGCAACACCAGGCAATAGTAAAGGATATCATCCGAACGATTCAGTCGGGTTCGCGCAAGGAAAAGTGGAAGGTCGTGACAACGGTCCGTGATGAAAACATTGAGCACGTACGAACTTGGTTGCCGGATGATCTGATAGATTCAAATGAAGTTGTTCGCGTTGGCGTCGATTCATTTTCCGATGAAGAAGCCGGGTTGATTTGCGCGAGTGACAATAGTCTTAGGCACTTGCTATTTGGCCCAAATGAAGTTCGGGAAATAGCAAGAAGGCCCTTCTTTTTGTCAGCACTGAAGCGGCTACACCCTTCTGAGCTTGATAGCGATACTCCGTCTCCAGCCTCAGAAATCGAGCTCATTGAGGCATGGTGGCGAGGTGGTGGGTATGATGCCACGCAATCGGATGCAAGAGCGAGACAAAAAACACTTTTAGCACTAGCTGAAAGCGGTATGCCAACCTTTGGTCGAAACTTGTCCACAGCCGCACTAAGTCCAGACTGCATCCAATCGCTGGTAATCGATGGTGTTATAAGAGATGTAGTCGCTGGACATACTGTGAAGTTCTCCCATGATATATTCTTCGAGTGGTCTCTGCTTCACCTGTTGATCAGCAAGGGCGACAGGTGGCTGCAATTGATTGTTGACGCAGGAGAGCCCCCTGCATTCGGACGAGCAGCAGAACTCCTCTCCGCTTGGTCCTTTGAAGGTGACAATCGATGGGAAGAGCAACTGTCGAAACTGGAAGAGACATCCGCTCGCACCCAATGGGTTCGCTGTTGGTTGGTAGCACCTATTTCTTCGAGCAAATTCTATAAGGGTCTCCCGACATTCAATCATGCACTATTCACCAAAGATTCTGATCGACTGAAACGGATTTTTGTTTGGTCGCTGGCAACAAAGACGCAGCCCAATCCTATGGTTCTCGAGGGAAGACTTGGTCTTGATGAAATGACCAAGAACATTAGGCTTGATCTTGCTGACCTTCTAGCTTTGCCCAACGACATCCGATTTTGGATTCGACTGGTCAATTGGACCTTGTCAGAGGCTAAACGTATTCCAGCCAATCTCACAAGTTTCATGCTGAGTGTCTTTGGAATCTTCCAGAATGCGGTCCCATCAATGAAGAATGATACTTCGTCATCGATTCTGAAAATCACACATGAATGGCTGGTAGATATTGAAGGATTAAATCGTCCAGAAACACCTCCACTTACGCTTGCTGAACGGGTTGAAACACGTTGGGACGAACTGCAAAGGGATGAAAGGGGAGAGCTTCGCCGCCAAGCACAGAACCTTTTGCTTCTTGGAACCCTCCAAGCGCCTGAACTTGTCGAAAATTACCTGGAAAGACTATTGGTCCGCCCAGATTCGGCTAGGAAACGGTTTCGGGACATCGCGCCATTTAGCCCGAGAATCTCGGCAACAAACCCAAGAAAGCTGTGCGAACTGCTTCTTGTTACGGTTCAGGAAGATCTACCGGAAGAAAAGGTAAGGAAAAACAAGGAGCACAGAAAACGGTTTACTGGCGTGATTCATGGCCGGGCCATTGATCATCACGATTGGGACACACTATCTTTGGATCGCCATGCGGGC
>CBDFLA010000006.1:0-7866 GCA_965248915.1 Alphaproteobacteria bacterium | reverse complement strand
GAATAAGGCTGCACGCGGATTTCATCGCCTGAGACTTTTGAGATCACACCAACCGGCAACCCGGGTGGCATCACACCGCCGTGGCCTGAGGTCACAACCCGGTCCCCAACGCGCAGCTGTGCCGACTTTGGTAAGAACTCCAACTTCGGCTGGGCTCGGTTGTCGCCACTCAACACAGCGCGGTAGCTACTGGGTTCAATAACCACCGGCACACGGCTGTTCAAATCCGACAACATCAAAACCCGTGACGCGGTCCGACCGGTACCAAAGATACGTCCGACAACACCAATCTCATCAACCACCGCCTGGTCGTTCTTGACCCCGTCACGTGATCCAGCATTGACGATGAAGGTGCGTTTGAAAGGCGCCCCTGCTTCGGTAACAACACGTGCCGTCACAAACTCAGCCTCTTGAGGGACATTGACATTGAGCAGCGCCTCATAGCGTTCATTTTGACGCTTCAACCGCAAGGCTTCATCTTTCCAGGCCAACAACTCAAGATTCTCGGCTCGCAAGCGGTCGTTTTCATCGTAGATATCGAAGATACGAAAAGCCCCGCCAAAGAAATCGCGCACCGCTTCGATGGGCGGCGACAGTGCTTCAAATATCGGGGAGGTAAAATCCGTGATCGCATCACGCGCCCGGTCAAAAGCGTTGGCTTCCGCCTCATCAAGCATCATGAACACGAGAGAAAGGGCCATAAACATGGCGATCGGCAACCGCCGAGGCGCTACAATAATAGAGACAGCCTGACGTTCACGTCGGGTATCACGCCCAAACACGCGGGCTCCTCCTCTAAAATCTTGCTAGCGCAATCACAAACACTCGAAACATCAGGTCAGTATTCTGACGAGAGAATGCTTCCCATTTCTTTTTCATATTCGAGTGCCTTACCGGTGCCCAGAGCCACACAGGAGAGTGGCTCATCAGCAATGCTTACCGGCAATCCAGTTGCGTCGCGCAGCAGTTGATCCAAGTTCCGCAAAAGCGCCCCACCACCGGTTAGTACAATTCCTTTGTCGACGATATCAGCTGCAAGCTCTGGCGGCGTTGCTTCGAGTGCAATCTTCACAGCTTCAGTAATCTGACCCACGGGCTCCGCCAAACTCTCAGAGATATCCCGTTCAGATATCGCAATTTCTTTCGGCACCCCATTCATGAGATCGCGGCCCTTGATGCTAACCACATCGCCGTCTGATCCATTGGGTGGCATCACCGCCGAGCCAATCGCCTTCTTGATGCGTTCCGCACTCGCTTCACCGATCAACAGATTATGGTGGCGGCGAATATAAGCGATGATGGCGTCATCCATTTTATCACCACCAACACGCACCGAGCGCGAGTAGACGATACCGCCAAGCGACAAGACAGCAACTTCCGTTGTACCGCCACCAATGTCGACAATCATAGAACCCGTGGGTTCAGAAACCGGCAAGCCAGCGCCAACCGCTGCAGCCATCGGCTCTTCAATCAGTTTCACCCGGCGTGCACCCGCCGACAAAGCGGATTCTTGAATGGCGCGCCGCTCAACGGCGGTCGCCCCTGAAGGCACGCAAACAATAATCTGAGGATTGGCGAAGGAGCGACGATTGTGCACTTTGCGAATGAAGTGCTTGATCATGTCTTCTGCCACATCAAAGTCAGCAATCACACCATCACGCATGGGGCGAATGGCTTCGATGTCGCCAGGCGTCCGACCGAGCATCAACTTTGCTTCGTCACCAACCGCCTTCACATGTTTTTTGCCACCTTTCGTGGTAATCGCCACAACGGAGGGCTCATTGAGCACGATCCCGCGCCCTTTGACGTACACAAGGGTGTTCGCGGTTCCGAGATCGATTGCCATGTCGGCAGAGAGCATTCCAAACAAACTAGAAAACATTGAAGGCCCGTCCTGTGATTATCGTCGTTTCGACGAATGATAAGTTCCCACTACAATCGCCTAGAATTCAGAAAATACGGTTAATGCCATAGTCCCTTCGCATTTAGGCAAAATGACGTCTTTTGTGCCCTAATTGCCCAGTTCTTCCGAGATTCAGGCTGCGTCTTTTGTTGCCATAATACATATGAGGCGATTCACCCATTTTTGAACAGGATGAATCGCCCCCGAATCAGCATTTTTTTGCAATTCCCATCTGGGTTTGCCGACTTTTGCTAGACGCCTGATTGAGCCTCGAGGTTCAATTCAGGGGGCGCGGTCCGGTCGCGCTTGATCAAAAGTCGATTGAGCGCGTTCACATAAGCCCGCGCAGTTGCCACAAGTGTATCCGTATCAGCACCAAGCCCCAAGACAATCTCGCCGTTTTCCTCGAGCCGTACACTCACTTCTGCTTGAGCATCCGTGCCGCCTGTGACCGCATGCGCCTGGTAGAGTTCAAGCCGGGCGTCATGGGGCACCAATGCGCGAATGGCCTTAAAAATGGCATCGACAGGCCCGTCTCCCGTCGCCGTGGTCTCGCGCACTTCCCCGTCCACTTCAAGGCGCAAGGTGGCCTCTTGCGGCCCGCCAGTTCCGGCGATGATCCGCAAGAACTGGACAGAGACCCTGCCATAATCACGCAGCACCTCATCATCGACCAGCGCGATAATGTCATCCTCAAACACTTCGCGCTTCTTGTCCGCCAGATCTTTAAACCGCTTGAAGGCATCATTGACCGCATTCTCGCCCAGAGAATAGCCAAGCTCCTCCAGCTTGTTACGGAAGGCATGTCGCCCTGAGAGCTTACCCAGAACCAACGATGTCTCATTCACGCCGACGCTTTCAGGCGTCATGATCTCATAAGTCTGGTTGTTCTTGAGCATCCCGTCCTGGTGGATGCCAGATTCATGGGCGAAAGCGTTCTTGCCCACAATGGCCTTGTTGTACTGCACCGGGAAACCAGTCACCGTCGACACCAGCTTTGAAGTTTTTGAGATCGCGGTGGTATCGATACCCGTCTCATAAGGCATGGCGTCGGACCGCGTCTTGAGCGCCATGACCACTTCTTCCATGGCCGCGTTACCGGCCCGCTCGCCCAATCCGTTAATGGTGCACTCCACTTGCCGGGCTCCTGCATCGACACCGGCCAGTGAGTTCGCCACCGCGAGCCCTAAATCATTGTGGCAATGGGTCGAGAGCACCGCTTGGTCCATATTCGGCACCCGCTCCCGCAACATGGTGATGAGCGCGCCATATTCAGACGGTACGCTGTAACCCACCGTGTCTGGAATGTTGATGGTGGTGGCACCGCATTTGATGGCCCCTTCGACACACCGACAGAGAAAATCAGCGTCGGTCCGCGTCGCATCCTCCGGCGACCACTCCACATCGTCAACGAGATTACGCGCATGGGTCACGCTGCCGATGATGGCCTCGAGCACTTGTTCAGGCTCCATTTGCAGCTTGTGCTTCATGTGCACAGGACTGGTGGAGATAAAAGTGTGGATGCGTTTGCGTTCCGCATCGCGAAGCGCTTCCGCCGCCCGTTCAATGTCTTTCACACCGGACCTGGCGAGCCCGCAGATCACCGGCGTGCGGACAACTTTTGCAATTTCGCGCACCGCTTCGAAGTCGCCGTTAGAGGCAATGGGAAAACCGGCCTCGATCACATCAACGCCGAGCGCTTCGAGCATCTCTGCAATGCGCAACTTCTCGGTCAGGTTCATGGACGCGCCCGGCGATTGTTCACCGTCACGCAAAGTGGTGTCGAATATGACAACGCGGTTGGATGGGTCTTTAGATTTGTCTGAGGTGTTCATCTTCTTCTCACAAAATACTGGAATTGCTGGGGTTCGGTCTCTTTGCCTCCCCTAGTCACCCGGCCATCACTGTTGAAAAGCCAAGAAGGTGCCTAGGGGCACATAAGGAGAAGGAGCCTTGGAAGAAGATCAGAAGGAATGAGGCGCAGACGCGGGCCGGTCCCAAGGGGCCGGGCGTCAATCTCGATCATGTTTGATCCGTGCGTCATCTCAATTTCCTGTTGCAGGCTTGGTCTATTCTTGCCGCGTCATGCCTTAACGCATCCTTAAGCCTGCGGTCCAAGTCCCATCAATAGACGCTTCATCTTGAACAAACAAGCGGAGAGGTTGAGAGATTCGAAGAAAGAGGGTCAGGCACGTTGACCCAACCCGGACATGGATTAATCAATCCTGGCCTGGCCATTCATGAACAAGACCAACTCTTCGACAGTCGTAACCTTGCCAAAGAGTGGGTTCGATTCCAAATCGTCCATACTTCGGCCAGCACGTTTGGCGATGATGAAGGCTACATCTTCAACGTCGTCCCAATCCAGAAGAAGATCGTCAAATAAATTATCGCTTGCCCTTATGGGGACCAATCTACCTTTCGAACCACCGTACCCTTGCAACTCCTCAAAAGTGCCTCTGACAATCCAAGTATCAATTTTTCTTACGTCAAAATCTCGCGCAAATGTGCAGAGGTTCTCAGCTTCGCGACCTTGAAACAGCTTTCGATAATGAAGGCGGTCTTTAACGTTGATAATGACCGTTATGAGGACAACTGACCCAACAATGCCTAATGTAGGGGCGGGTTCAGCCCACAAAAAATACACTAAGCATGAAACAGCCACCGCAAATGCGACAACAATTGGCATTTTGTTTGGAGAGAAATCTTCGATATCCCCAAGTTTCGGAATAAATCTGGATGGCTGTCTCACTATTAGATATCCACTTTTGGCTAACGGACTGTTTTCTCTCCACAAGACCTTACTACCACTTTCGGCGTCTGGGTTGGTAGAACCAGCTCAGGTCGGGCGGTTCCACTGTGCGCGGTGGTGCGGCCATTTTTGGAGGTTGTTTAAATTCAATCGCATCGTCTCCCTTAGTGAGCCTCTTGAGATTCTTATTGAATACAGAAACGTCACCGAAATAATTTGGAAAAGCCTCTTTGACTGTTTCAATCTTGTCCGCCTCCACCAGCACGGCATCGATCTTGCGGTCCGGATATTCATTGCTCATTTGCTCAGCTCGCCCATACTCTCGAGTGCCAAGAGATGAATGATCGAAGCTATTTACTGACACAGTCTGATCCTCTTTGTTGTACTGGATCAAATAATATTTCGGTCTATGGTATCGATCTCGATGTAGCGAGTCGGTCTTAAAGTAAGCGTATCGAATGTTTTCCAGCATGGCGGTCGCGCCCAGTCGACTATCAATGTCCCTAATTTCCTCCCTAACCAAATTGCCTTCAGGCATTCCCCTTAAGTACGGGCAATCTTCAGTTCGAGCAAACTCGCACGAAACCAGCTGAAACAATCTCAACCAATCTGAACTACCTTCACTGGCTTTCAGGTCTTCCCCGAGAAACGTACCTACGACCTCAACTGCGGTTGCCCAAGAGTGTTGTAATCGCGTTCTAACCTGGATCTCGATCCGTCTGCCATTGAACACCTCTTGTTCATCATTGCCATTGAATTCGAAGACCAAATGTCTTGAACGATAGCCACTGTCACGTGGGTTCAGAATGTAGTCATCGACCTTGTAGAAATCGTGACGCGTTTCTTCACAAAAAGCCCGACTAAGTGTCTCGACATCCGAGATAGAAGTTACTACAGAGCGACAGCCCGCTAAGTCCTGAATTTGGTTCAGTCTCAAACTTGTTCTTTCGAGTTTCTTTCTAATTGAGCGCATACGCTTCAATCGAGAAACCGTGATTCCGTCGACTTCGAGTTTGCGACGTTTTGCATCCAAGCTGATTCTCATTGACGTCATCGGATGGCTATGGGAGGTGCGCCAATCTTCTGCAACTTTGAAAACTCTCAGGATTTCTTCCCGGTTATCTGTGGACCAAATCAGATCACCAGCAAGCGCCCTTCCTGCACTTCTCACACAAGCGATACTATGTTGAAATTCCTCGTGTTTTCCCATTGCCTTCCCGACCCATTGCCAAACTAATCTGATATAGAACGTATCGGGAACATTTGCAAGCGATTGTGGATACTTATCCACAAAACACTTGGGTGGAGGCTAGCGTTTGGACGGAAGCGGTTGCCATTTGGAGATCAATGGCTTCAATCTATGAGATGACTCATGCCTTGTCAGAGCTGCCATTCATGCAAACCAACAGCAAGGACAGATTGAGATTGAAGCAGGCAATGTCCGGTCAACTATTCAAGCAACAACCATAGTTTTTCTGACGCGGCGCGCTTCCAAGACATCTGTAAGGCCGAACGCAACGTGACTTCATCTGCGTTGGCGAGGACCATCGTCGTCGCTCCCTTCTCGCCCCATTTGTTTGGAATCGGTGAGAAGATTGTCGGTTCGGACGCACAAAGAATGGATTGTTCTTCTCTGCTTAGCATCAAGTTTGCGCTCTCTTCATCTGCAGGCATGCTTGCGAATATCTTCCCCTTCGGCGCATGGACCCGAAAACTGGTGCGCTCGAAATGCGGTTTTTCCTCAGCATGAGGAAACGAAAGCGCTATGCGTCTTAATTCCTGTCCGGTCACCATAACAAAACGCTATGCTGCTTGTGCAAACCCGTCAAGCTATCTTGCCACACCGGACCACCCAACCTATGCTGTATAAACTATGAGAATGGGATTACATCTAAGAGATGCACTTTCGGCGTTGCTCATATTGGCCGCCAACTTTGCCATTGTGATTGTCGCAGTGTTTGTGTTTGCGGAATTCATTGAGCCTGGACATCCACCTGCCTACTACGAAGAGGCCGCGACCGGCATTGCGGGCTGGACCGCACCTATTGGTGGCGGATTACTTTTCTTAGGGGTCGCCTATTTTCGCGCGCGCCGCAACTCCGCGCGAAGTGCTTACGCATCTGCAATCGAGACTTGGTTTTTTTATGTACTTTTCGATGTTGTACTTGGGATCGCGTTGTCTGCAGGCCAATCAGTGGTGACGCTTCAACTGATCGGATCTCTAAGTCTCGCGCTCATGGGAGGATTGCTGGGCTCTTGGTTATCCAATCGCAGCCGGTAATTGCGAACTTACCACGACTGCAGCGAACAGATGCATGTAGCCTCTCCCATAGGCTCGTAGAAGAAAGGTGAAATCATGGAACTTGGGGCACTATCGATCAGTTTGGCTGTCAAAGACATAGCGACGTCAAAGACATTCTATGAAAAGCTGGGATTTCAAGTCTCTGGCGGTGATGAAGCGCAAAACTGGCTGATCATGAAAAACGGTCAGCACGTCATAGGGCTGTTTCAAGGTATGTTCGACAACAACGTCCTTACTTTCAATCCAGGATGGGACCAAGAGGGAAAAAACCTCAAGACTTTTGTGGACATTAGAGACATCCAGCGACACTTGAAATCGAATGGAATAGAGATTTCAAATGCAGCCGATGAGACGACCACCGGACCAGCCAGCCTGATGTTGACCGATCCGGATGGAAACCAGATCTTGATTGACCAACACCGGTAGCGACAAAGTTCCTACCTGCGACCCTAATTCTTCTCTTTGTCCACCATGGCGCGCTCTGAGATCCAAGGCATCATGCCGCGCAGACGCTCGCCCACCTCTTACATCGCTGCGCTCATTGCAGCGATAGTACAATGTCACTATCCTTCCCCGAACGCCAATGTGAGGAAGACATAATGAGCAACAGACACGAACTTACCAGAAGGGGGGTTGTGAAACTCGTCGCCGCGACACCATTCGCCCTTTCGGTGACAAGTGTACTGGCCAGAGAAGAGACAATGAAAAGCAGGATCGCTAAAGCCATCAAGGAGTATGCCGCGCAAGGCATTCACAGAACGGGAACTGAGAGTGATCTGGAGAATGCCGCCTGGTTATCAGAATATATTAGGTCCTTTGGACTTGAACCGCAACTAGACCAGTTCGACTTCAATCGTGTCCGTCCACTTGAAAACACAGTGTCCATTGGCGGCAAGGCCGTGAACGCAG
>CBDFLA010000005.1:0-5788 GCA_965248915.1 Alphaproteobacteria bacterium | reverse complement strand
CGAGTTCTCTTTCTGTTGTCATATGGCAAAAGGCGCCTGATCGCCTAATTGCACTTCTGAATTTCTTTTGAGATGATTTTGGAGGTTGCCCTTTAGGGCTGTCTTTGTCGACGATCCAGAGTGTGTACTTTGAGGTTGACACAATGTTGGTAATATCGATTTCTCCGTTGACAATGGCATGTGCCGCCCCTCCTCCATACTGAAGAACACCTATCGATATTCCGTCAAACTCCGACTTATAGATTGTGTTGATTATATGGTTGTAGAAGATCACGTCGTCTTTCCCTTCGACCATAATACAGATATCTCTGTTGAATAAATCACTTGGGCGAATTCCTAGATCGCCAAACAAGCTTTCAGCCGCCTCATTTGGGATTGAAGACACTTGCCGAGTTCCGCTCAAATTTGTTGATTTGTAGCAATTGATTGACGCCCCATGGTTCAAAAATATTGGAGAGTGGGAGGAAACGAGAAATTGGATATCCTTCGCATCGGAAAGGCGAAACAAATAGTCGACGAACCTTCTTTGGAGGTCAGGATGAAGGCCTTGCTCAGGCTCATCAAGCAACACGATATTTGCTTGGGTCAGTGTTACTTTCACAAGGATGTCGACGAAGTGCTGTAGCCCCGACCCAGAATAGAGGATATCAACTTCATTGCCGAATTCGGTGTACCTAATCGTATCTATATCTTCCTCTGTTCGCCCGCTCTCTATTTGGGTGATGTCAGGGAAGAAATGCTTGATTTGTTCAACAAGATCTCGGTAGTCGTGGATCGTCAAGTTGCGCTCGTTTCTCGAGCCATAAAATTTGACAGCGCTCAATAACTGAAGGCTGTTTACTCCCGTCAAATTTCGATTTTCCAACAGTCCAAATACATGTTTTCGAGTCATGTGTTGCCGATTGGTCAACGGACCAGTCAGTGATGGTGCAATTAATACCGATCGGAATTTCTGTTCTTCGGTAGCCATTGGCTCAAGTGATGGATTCAAATGCTGATTTGTCGAAAAGTCGATTTTGGAGTTATCGGAGTATTCTATTTGGATTGAGAATGATCCTGCATCTTCGAAGAGGTCTCTAATCTCCAGTTTTGGCTGAAACCGGTTCCAGTCATTGAATTGTAGAGCCAAGGAGCAGATATCGACAGCGTGAAGGATGGTGCTTTTGCCAGAGTTGTTTTTTCCGAAAAAGACATTTACGGCTCCAAGATCATCAACCACAAGGTCGTCCAAACCTTTGAATTTCCTAATCTGAATTTTCTTGATTGGTAGCTTCATATGCGGTTGTTTCCTCCACTATTGAAGGACCTGAATTGTCTGATTGCAAAAACCCCAACGGCAATCCACGTCGTGGCTTGCAAGAGATGAAAGCTGCATGGGTTGGCAGTGTAGTCTGCAAAGAGCAAATAAATGCAAACTGGGGTTATTAACATCAGGACTATCACCGACAAAGTGGAATGTTCGCGGTTGTTTGTGGCGATTCGGTTTGACAGATCTCGGTTTTTTCTAAATTGATCTTTAGGCTGACTAATTCGATCAGCAAGAAAAAATGCCGGCCACAGCGAAAACAGTGAGGGAAGCATGATGATCCAAGGAGAAGTGCCCACATAAACGACGAGATTTGGATCACTTGATCGGTAGAGGATCAAGACAAAGAGGGCCGGATAAAAGGTATAGAACGCGGAGAGATTAGTTCGAAGAGCTTCCCAGTCTCTATAGTTTTTGTCATTAGGGTTTGGTTCAATTGCCCAACCTGGATGGCTTAGTATTCGGCGTTGGGTAAAGAACATGACGCCGATGGGATAGATGATCGATGGCCATGCAGTCTTTGCCACAAGAGAAAACAGAAAGTAGGCGACGTTCTCACCGGCATATTCTCTCTGTGTGACTGCGATGCAGAGGAAAGAAAGACAGATGAGAACCGTGAAGAAGGCTGCCGATGGGTGTTCAGATAGCGTGACCCAATCTTTGTCGTCCGCTTGGACTTCAGGTTTAACTCTTCGGGAAACATTGAACAGCCAAACGCTGTTTACGAGCCAACAGATGAAGCCGAAAATACAAAAAACCAGCGTTGCTACCAGATAGGGTGGCGTGTTTGGCCCTTGGGCCGTTGTGGCGGCTTGATCCTGTAGTACCAGCGCTATCAGGACCCCGAGGAACACGCTGATACCCAAAGCATGGACTAAAGGTTGGATGTAGTCCCGCAATATTCTCGTGTTTCTACTCATGTCGTTCGCCACACGCGGAAGAAGCCTACGTTGGTCTGGCGAATTCTGCCAGACCATTATTATATTTGGTTGTATAGTGCCGGTCAATCGACCTAAGGGGGTTTCCTCAATGTCGATTGCTTCCGTAGATGTCGCGGGCGGAGCTTACGACGGCGCCAGAGAATGAATTGGCATGTTCCTCTGATGTTGTCCCCGTTCCCATTAGGTATCGAAAACCAGCGAGTGCCCCAACCGCGGCACCGGACGCCGCAAACTGTTTTCCGCCAGCCAGCAAAATTCTCGTTCTTCTTTTGTGTTTGCTTCGGTCAACTCGATCGAATGCCCACCTTACACCGACACGCGTGCCTTCGGTGATGGCGGTTTCAATCGCGACTATGACGCTATCGCCCAAGGAGGAGAGGAATTTCTTATCAGCCACGCTGCCTGCTGATCGGACCATGTCAAAGGCCACAGCGTTCAATAGTTCAAACAGAAACTGGTTCATCTCCTGTTCTTCATTGACTCCAATGAGCCCTGATAGTGCCCCTTCGCTTGCTTCAACGTGCGCACCTTCAGCGATGTTATCGATTTGTAGGAGGGCCCGCGCCAATACTTGGCTTGCCACTGCGGCTCCGGCTTCTGCGGCGATTTCGTAGAGCTTCTGTGGATTGTCGACGAGATCCATAATACCGCGCCCAAGCGCACGTGATTGGCTGCCAATGAACCCTGATAGACTATTCGCAATGCTGTTCGCGGCGTCTTTTCCTAGTTCTTGTGCTTGCACAACGAGTAGGTCGGGATCAAGGTCAACGTTCCTTGCAGAGGCAACATCATCAAACTGATTTGCTGGAACGTTGGCTGGAGGATTTTGATTGGCCCTTCGCATGCCTTTGCGCCGCCGCCATTTTTCGGCACCGGTGCGGATCAGGCGCTTGATCTTGCGGATGCGGTTGAACGGCGGGACGAACGGCACAGCGCCGAGGAGTGTCAGCCCGAGGTAGACCGCATTGCGGTTTTCCTCGTGGCGCAATCCGGCGAGGTCGGCACCGACGCCAATGGCGTCGCCCGCACCGGGCAGGAAGCTCGCGGCAACGATGCCAAACTCAAGTGCGATCTCTTGTTGCTCCTTGAGTGAGGCGGTTTTGATGTATTGGACGAAGTCCTGGAAGTCGTTGACCACGTCTTCGCCCAATTGATGAACCCAACCGGGGATGGGGTCGCCTGGTTGGGGGAAACGCGGGGCACCGGAGGCTGGTGGTTGTGCAGATTGCGCAGGTTGCCGGGGTTGCGTTGGTGTCGAGGCGGGGGTCAGCATGGAAGCCGGTGGTTTTTGCATGGTGCCAGCGATTTGTGTTGTGGCGTCCGGTGCCTCCGGCGCCGCAAGGGCAGCGTTTGAGCGGGCCATATCAAAACCGAGCTTGGTGCCGGGCGGAGTGAAAGGCTGCCGATTGTGCAGCTTGTAGTCGATCAGCTCGACCGCCGGGATCATGGAAGCCGGGGTGGTGCCGAATTGCTGGGATTGCTCATCGACGGTGAGCCCTTCCAGATAGGCGCCCATGTGTTGGAAGTACGATGCGCTATCCGGCATGACCGTTGCGGCTTTGGCAAAGTCTGCTGCGGGCATTTGTTTTTTAATGGGGTCTTCGGGAAGGTCGAAAGGGTTCTTCTTCCTTTTTGGGGAGAGGTAATTCGGAAAATAGGGATAGTACATTTGGCGATCCTCGTTCGTTTGCGAAATTTGTGATTGTGGCAAAGCTTAAGAGGAAAAATTTGGGTGGGGAGAGGCGAATAATTTTCTCCCCTGCGGAAAACTGCGGAAGTTGGAAGACGAATAATTTCCTGGGTGTGTTTTATTCTAGCTTCGACGGCCCCGGCGTGACCGGGCGATCCAAGGATGTGTGGGGGTGGGTCCCCCGGCTGAACCGGGGGACGTAGGATCTATATTGTTAGACGCTTACAGCGGCCAGACGGCAAGGATCATGGGGATCGAAACGCCGACGATAAGGATCTCGAGCGGCCATGGCCTAATTCAATCGATCCCGGATTTTCCAAAAGCTGGCAACGAAGACGGCAAAGGCAATCCAAGTAACACCTTGCAACAGATGAAAGCGCGTGGGGTTGGCGGCATAGTCGGCAAAGATGAGGTAGAGGCTGATCGTTGATATCAAGAGAGCGCTTCGTGTTACGAGCTTGCTCGAAGTGTGTGGTTTGTTTTGCATCTCAGTTCCGTCCAATCCGCTTCCACCTTTTTCTGAACCAAGAACCCAGTACGTTAACGCAGGCCAGACCGTGAGTATCATGGGAATTGCGACGATCCAAACTGACGGACCTGCGTAGTCTTGGCTATCATTGATCTGCTGTCGAAGTATGAGAATGACCCAAATGATCGGGTAGAGATATGTGACTGGGAGTAAGACCTGTCGCAGGTGCTCCCAGCGCTTGTGATCTAGCCCGAGATAGGTTGCTCTTTGGGCAAATGTTGGATGTGTGATTCCAAGACTTGTCGTGAGGATGAACTCCGGTATGGCGTGAAGCAAAAGCGGGCCAGCATAGATCGTTAGAACAGACAGAAGAAATTCGGTGGGGTCGCCACCGTCAAAAAAGTCCACTGCTTGGAAAATTGCGACCCCGACAAAACCCAACATCGTAACTACCGAAACACCTTCTATGTTGTTTCGTGCTTTGCGCCACGCTTCGGGGCCACCACTCCTATCAAATTCAGCTTCTCGGCGTACCCTCAACACACCACTCCAGGAGAAAGCCCAGAGCCCAACAGAAAGAACTGTAAAAAAAAATACCACCGGGACGAGCACAGTTGTGTAGTTGAGGCTTTCGCTGGCAAGATCTTGAATGGGTCGCCACAATATTGCAGCAACACCTGCAGCATAGAGATCACCCAATATGACCATGCCCAGCAGACTAGCTAGATTTCCAAACCAAGTAGGAAGCTGCAATTTCATTATGCTCTGTTTGTTCCGGCAACTGGATCTTGCCACACTTCACATCAGACTATCAAAGTTGTAAGATGTGCGTCAAACGATCAAAAGGGGTGTAGTTTCACTTCCTACCCCCACTGTAGATATCTCTCGCGGTTTGAACAAATGCGCTAGATGTCGAACCGGCGTGAAGATCCGAATTGGGGTCGTTTCTTCCAATTATGAGCCGCAGGCCGGTGATTGCGCCAACATTTGCACCGGCTGCAGCCGAGTGCTTCAATCCGGCAATTAGCGCTCGTACAATTGGATGTTTGTTGCTTCTGTCGATCTGATCAAATGCGGTTCTTACACCTCCTTGCACAATTTCAGACAGCGCTGTCTCCAAAGCGAGAATTTGGGAGCTATTGAGGGTCCGCCAGAAGTCTTGACCCAATACCTGCCCGATGTTTCTGATGAGGTCGAAGGCTACGACGTTCATGATTTCATGTGCAAATTCGTTGTATTTTCCTGCTTCGCGAGAGCCGATTACACCCGACACGGCGCCTTCCGAAAGATCGGTCACCATGCTTCTTGCGTCATTTTCGACGTTCAACATGATCCTAGCGACCGCTTCTACCCCAAAGTTGGCAATTGCTTCGGAGAAGATG
>CBDFLA010000004.1:0-8131 GCA_965248915.1 Alphaproteobacteria bacterium | reverse complement strand
ATTTCCTCACCGTCCCTTTGCAATTTTCCTGACAAGAGGCTCGTCGTCAAGTTCTTAAAACAGGCTAGGGTGCGGGGTGAGGTGAATCCAGTACTCATCTGTTTGTTGTAATGACAAGCTCGATCTTTTCGAGTCCCCTTGCTCTCCTGATATCACGCTCTGGCGCATTGACAAAGATACCACGTGTTGCGGCCTCCCATATTGGGCGATCTGCTACACTGTTACCAGCATATATGAAGTGTTCGTCTCCTATCAGGTCCTTTATGGCTCTAAGCTTTTCACGACCTTTACGATTGAGATTGCCGTCCGTCGCCAGAACATGATCAAAAACCCCCAGATGAGATGCAACTTTCTCGGCGTCAACGCGGTGCGCCGCTGTTGCTAACACTATTCTGTCGCCGTCTCTCTTTCTCTCAAAGAGATACTGCACAAGTTCATCCACGTATTTGAGGTGCTCAACTTGGAGGTCGACAGCGTTAGCTACCTTCATTTTGAGGTTCGTACGACCACGCACCAGCCAAACTACGGCAAGAATGAGATTCAAGGGATTGCGCCGCAGAAGCTCTAGTAATGCGCATCGAAAAATGTCCTGCTGAACAAGTGTACCATCAAGATCTACGAATATATTGCGGATTGACTCGTTCAATGACCGTCTGCCCTTTGATAGCTATCATAGGCCGCCAACAGCATATCCAGATCATTGTCTTTGGGATACCATCCTAACTCCTCAGTCGCAGCAGTTATGTCTAATGTAACATCCGCGTCTGCGATTTCGTATTGCTCTGGATCCATTGGACTCAAGTGAACTGCATTTAACAATCGCAGCATCAGTTTAACAAGGCGAGCGGGTGTCTTGACAACCTTTGATTTCGACCCGCTCAATCGGACGAACTCTTTCGTAAGAGTTTCAACAGTTGGTGGGTCCTTCGATCCGAGATTGTACACAGCATTCGGACAGCCTTTTTCCACAGCGAGGAGTGAGGCATCCGCGCAATCTGACACTGATACAAACTGAAAACGGTTGGCGCCATTGCCGATCAATGGCAAAGGAATTCCGCGACCCGCCAATTGGAACAGCTTTTCGAAGATGCCCAACCGCCCAGGACCGATGATCAATCGCGGCCGAAAAATTGTACATCGAATGGCACAGTCATCCACATACTCAAGTATGAGGTCCTCCGCCGCAACTTTGGCACGCCCATAGGGACCGTATGGGTGTCTGGGATGAGATTCAGGACGGGGCACCGTGAGAGCAGGCCCATAAACCATATCTGTACTCCAAAAGACCAAATTTTGGCATTCGGATTTCTTCATCCAGTTTAGAATGTTACGGGTACCTTCCACCGCGCACTGCCGGAAATAGGCATCCCTATTCGTCCTCGGATGATTCGGCACGATGAGTTTGGATGCGAGATGATGAACCACATCATCTGACTGCAGTGTTAGACCCTCGAAAGTTGAAGCATCGGAAATATCGCCCGCTCCAACAGAAAATCGGGTGTTTCCAGCAAGGAGGTCCTTGGATGGACCTTCATCCAGGTCGATTACATATGCTGAGTCGTTTGTTGATGTGAGAATCTTGCTGACAAGCTCTCTACCGAGAAACCCGTTTCCTCCTATGACGTAATGTTTCATTGAACTTGCTGCGCCTACTTGTATTCATGGAAACTCGACTAGCTTTGAGCGACCAATACCGTACCAAAAATGATCGTTCCGATGCCGACAATTCGATATGCGTTCAAATGCTCGCCCATAAACATGTATCCCCAAATTGCCACAATAACATATGCGATACTTATGAACGGGAAAGCAAAGCTCACATCAAACCTTGAGAGTGATATCAAGTGTGTCGCCATGCTGATTGTCATTGTCAAAAGCCCAAGCAATATCCAAGGATTGGTGATAGCTGAAACGAGGAGGTTCGAAATTTTCGACATCGACAGTTCGGCTTGACCAACCTGGGTCATTCCACTCTTCATCAACAGCTGTGAACTTGCATTCAAAACAACTGTCAACATGATAAATACAAAGTACTTTGACATATTCCGGCTCCAAACTTTGTCGACACTCACTCAATGCGAATGTCCTTCACCACGCTATGATCCATCAAGGGCTGTAGTATCGGGATCTCAACAAAGAACAAAGTCAATACTAGGACAGCAAGAGAGATCACGTAAAACACAAACTTTGGCTCTCTATACAATTTCTCTGGGTTGAGCGCACTGGATTGCGGTCGAAGAGCGATGTGCTGGTACCAAGTAAACAGGAGGGCAATAAACGGAAAGCTTAAGACAAACTCAATCTTGTACTTGATGAGGAAAATGCCGAGAAAAAACACAGCCGTTAATGCATAAAAGAATGAGGACAGCGACAACCTGTTCTCGTTGTATGAAACGAATGACTTTCTATATCGACCTGCGCGTTCTGGATCGTCAATCATCCGGTACTCGGCAAATCTCTTTGTGGCCATCAAGAAGGCCCCACCCATCCAGTAACTTAAAAGCAAACTCGATGGAGGCAGCGCGATTGTCGTGACAGACGCCCAACCCAGCACAAGTCGAATTGGATTGTTGACTGACTCACTCAATACATCAATGTAAACACGGTCTTTTGTACGGATCGGGGGAACATTGTACAGAATACCCATGAAAAGTAGTAATATGATTGCAAATATGAAGACGGGATTTAGTTGTGCCGCAACAAACAACCCCGCGAAAGCCAAGATCGCGTATTGCCCCAAAACAAAATTTCCATTTATTCGTCCTTGTACAGACATTCTCTTCGATTTTGTTGGATGATGCTTGTCGAATTCCCGATCCAAGTACTCATTGATCGTGTAGTTGGCGGACGCGACAAGACATGTGACGACGATTCCCAACAACACCGGCGCCCAGGCAATTGAACCAATCGTATCATCAACGACAATAGCAAGCGCAACACCGGGAAGCATGAACACGTTCTTGATCCAATGATCCGGTCTGGCCAACGTCAAATACTGTCGCAATGGGATCATTCCCAAACCTTCCAAAAAGTTCTTGTATGATCTCAATTCTCAGAACTTGACGGCACGCAGCGCCGACACCACATAGCGTCGCAACCTATTTTCATGTCTATTTTGTCGATATTCCGCATTCTTTTACTCTTGCAATTAATGGTATACGCTTGGTTAATCACCAAAGACTTCTGCAGTCAAGGCGCAGGGATTTGAAATTCGGAAGGCGTGTCATTATGACAAATCCACTTTCTCTAAACGGAATGTCTGCGCGCACTTTGAATCTTTTGGTCTTCGCCGAACTATTCATGATCCTTGCGTTCGCTATCGTTGCGATTGCATCTGGGTCAGGTTTTCATTGGGATTTTGCGAACTTCTACGACGCTGGAAGCAAAGCACTAGTAGGTCAATACAAGGACCTTTACGACCCTAACACAATGATCGCAGGACAGGATCCGCAAGGCGGACTGACATTTGTCAGCCCTCCTATTTCAAGCTTTTTGTATGCTCCAATGGCCCTCTTCGACCCTTACTCTGCTTTTGTAATTTTTAAACTCCAGAGTCTCATTGCAACATTTGTCGCGCTCTTTCTTCTTTATCGAAGTGCGATCCAGCTATGCAATTTCGATCATCTTTCCAAGTTGAGATTTACGGTGTTGTTTCTCTCGGTGACAATCGCATTTCAACCACTTTGGACGATATACATCGTGGGTGGACAGACGACGCCTGTCGTCTTCCTCCTGTTTGTGATCTCGTTAATCTGCCAGCAACGATCAAAGTTCATTCTGTCCTCTATTGCTCTTGGTCTGGCGATAGTGATCAAGCCGGGATTCGTCTTTGCTGCGATCGCCCTATTTTTGGTTTCACCAAAGAACTTCGCTTTTGGTTTGACCTCCTTTGGGGCGATAATAGGAAGCATATCATTGTTGATTTTTGGTTGGGAAGTTCATACGGATTTTCTAACTGTCATATTGAGCGAGGCGAAGCAGTGGCAACCACCACAGTTCAATAGTGGAATATATGGATGGCTCCACGCCATTTCGACGCCTGGCTCTGAAAGGTTGACGGACAACGGATCGCCCTGGGCGATCTCAACTGTGACGTTGTTGATCCGACTTTTCATCGTGGCGCTGTTCATCAATCTGTTCCGCCGTCTCCGGTTTGAAGGAAGTCATACAGACCAAATTTCCGTTCCAAATTTCCTTTTGGCTATCTCATTTGCACTACTCATGATGCCGGTTGTGTGGGCTCACTACTTAACCCTCTTGCTGGTTCCTCTCACATATTTGTTAGCCTTACGCGACAGGCTTGACAGGGAGGCAATCATTGTCATTTCTCTAATCATTCTATTTTCGATTGGCCAGAACCTAATATTTGTGCTGATGTTAGAACAATGGTTTGGAATTGATTCAACTCTCGAAAGACTGGTGGTCAGTCTTGTCAAAACAACACCTCTGCTCCTTACTTTGCACTTGTTGATCCGCCGCTCTAAATTGATTCTCAATGCTTACAACTCAAAATTCGAATTGACCCACAGTCGATGACAACTCAAAAGGCAACGGGGCTACTAATCACTGACCAATCAGATAACGCGGAGCAATTGTTGCCACATCATTCCAGAAGAGCCTTTTGATATGAAACGTCGACTGACTGTTGGAGGTTTCAAGAAGTTTTTTGAAACCCTACTCACAAAAGAAGACAACACTCCTAGACTTGTGATGGCGCTTGGAATAGTTGGAGTAATGTTCTTAATTGGATTTGAGGTTGGATCCCGAAAGTACTTCCCGTACAAATTCATTAAGAGCGTCGAGAACCGAACAACCGGCGTGTTCCAAAATGAACCCGAAGAACCGACAGCACCGACAGAGTGGCGGATACCATCTCATTTGCTCAATTTGAGTGTTCGTTTGGAGAAAATTCAAACTGGCAGAGACCCAGAGAATCCATATTTCGAGAATGGCGGAGGCATGACGTCATATGGGACCGATGTGCTTGTTCTGGCCTACAACTCAAAGATCTATGCATCTGACCTAGAGAGTCCACCCAGGGAGACTAAGATTGAAGCCCCTGACAACGGCCGCAATGAATATCGAAGCCTGTCCGAGGATTCTGAGTTTTCCGAATTTGATATTCACAAAGGAAACCTCAGATACAATGATTTGGAGTACTTTGAAACAAGATCAAAAAGTGGATTAATTGCTTCATATACTGAGTTTCACCCCAATGAAGTGTGTTATACTAATACAATTGCAAGAGTCTATTTTCCTATTTCCTTGATGTCGATTGATGAAATTGAGATTTCGCAAGATGATTGGGAAATCATATTTCGCACAAAGCCGTGCTTGCCATTCAAGAAGAGATTTTTGGCCCTGGAGGGTCACATGGCCGGGGGCAGGATCATATTTGATCCACCTTCCAGTCTCTATCTAACCAGTGGTGATTTTCACCTTGATGGTATGCGTGCAAATGGTCCTCCCATAGCTCAAAATTTTGAAGCCCATTATGGCAAAGTTATTGCAATAGATATTGAAGATGGAAGTCACCAGATCATATCCACAGGACATCGCAATCCACAGGGAATAGCACTTACCTCCAACGGAAGTATGATGGTTGTCGAACATGGTCCGCGAGGAGGTGATGAATTGAACCACGTGGAGCTCAATAGGAACTTTGGATGGCCATTGGAATCCTATGGCATCCCTTATGAGAGCCTACGCATTCCAGGTTCACTCAGTTTTGGGCGACACGACACATTCGCACCACCGATTTTTGCGTGGGTTCCCTCCATTGGAACATCGGGAATGACAATATCCAAGAACTTCCACTCATCGTGGGAAAATGACGTTTTGGTTTCATCTCTGGCTGATCGTAGTCTACATCGAATTCGAATGAATGAAGACCAAATTGCTTATTCTGAACGAATTGAGATTGGATATCGAATTCGCGACATTCACGAGCACACAGATGGCAGCATTGTCTTGTGGACCGTTGATGAGGAACTCATTTACTTGCGAGCAGAGGACCGTTCAAGTAGCGAAGAGAGCATTGATCACTACATCCGTGGGTCTGACTTGCCCGACGAAGTGGAGCATAAACTGCGTACGGCAATTTATCGGTGCCTAGAGTGCCACTCGATAGATTTAGACGAACATTCCAAAGCTCCAAGCTTGGCGAGAATTTATGACGCGAGAATTGCGGCAACTCAATACAAGGGTTATTCACAGAGTCTCCGAGATAAGGAAGGGTACTGGACTGCCGCAAATCTTCACCAGTTTCTGACGAACCCCAATGAGTTTGTGCCGGGCACAGCTATGCCGTCCCAACATATCGAAAATGAAGAAGTGGTTTCCGCCCTTGTTGGTTATTTGACCGCGCTAGAAAATCGGTATTGAGTGTGAAGTTGGCAAAGGACGCGACTTCTTGGTCGAGAGGCACGCGGTCAATTGTGACGTCAACAAATCCAGCGGACTGGAGCGCGTCTATGATCTCACGATCATTGTGATAGTGAAACGGAACTTTGTAGAAGCCTGGAGGGTCATCAGGGAAGAAATGCGCTGTTGTTTCATGCGCGATCTGTGCGAATGGATTTGTTCCCCACGAATCCCAAAGTGAAAAGAGGTATGCGCCATTAGGTTTTAGGGTACGCAGTACTTCACGGTGGGAGGCCTCTTTGCCAGGCAAGAACATGACCCCAAACTGGCAAGACACGACATCAAAGGCTGCTTCTCCAAAAGGTATGTTGCAGGCGTCAACGATTTCGAAACTGACATTGTCTGTATTTGAGAACTTTTGGCGAGCAACCTCCAACATTGGTGCGTTCAAATCACTCGCGGTTAAGGCACACGCGCTAGGAAGTGCGTCCCGCAGACAACGTGTGCTGATCCCTGTGCCGGAAGCCAGCTCCAGGACAGATTGTGGTGCGTTGTCTGCCACCAATTGGCCCAAATGACGGCCATATTCTTGGAACAGAACGGGGCCAAGGCCACCGTCATAAAAGTGAGGGATATCGCCCACAAACTCTGCTGCTTGGTTGGTCATTTCCTCACCGTTCCTTTGTAATTTTCCTGACAAGAGGCTCGTCGTCAAGTTCTTAAAACAGGCTAGGGTGCGGGGTGAGGTGAATCCAGTGTCGTCTATGCACCACATCCCAAAAGATCACGACGGTGCTCTGGTCAAATCGTTGTAAATCTCTTCAATTTGGCGGTTCATATGCTCCGGCGAGAAGCGTTCGGTTTGACTGTAAGCACGCGCATTTTCACTCATGTTTTCCCTTAGGGACCGGTCTTCCACAAGTTTCAGGACGTAAGCACTTACGGCTTCGACATCTTCTACTGGCGCGACAAAACCTACATCCTCAGTAACCAACTCCTTCACACCACCGGTGTCACAGGCAATGACAGGCAAGCCAGCGCGAAAGGCTTCGGCTATTGATATTGGCAGCGCTTCCCAACGCGAAGGCAGGAGAAAAAAGTCCGCGGCAGCGAGGTAGGTCTGAGGTTCGCTGGTGAGCCCGACAAAGGAGATTTGATTGTCTATGCCCGCCGCGCGACTCCAGATCTCAACTTCATTCTCCAGCGGCCCATCGCCGACAACAACAAACCGTACGTCTCGGCGCGTTGTCGACACCCGTTTCACAACGTCAATGAGAACATCAATTCCTTTTTGCTGGCACAGACGCGCAACCGTAATGACAAGGATTTTCTCGCTTGGCCTCAGAAGATCTCTTCGTCTTCGATCGGCATCGCTTGGCTCTACCTTTGGAGCTGCCTTTATGCCGAGCCCCATCACATTTAGTTTCGATTTGGCAACGCCGCCGATCTCATTCAGATCCCTTGCCGCCCGATGGCTTAGGACGATAACAGATGTTGAACAACGACCACTGATTCGACCCACTTCACGCACCCGTTCTGGTTCAGAGCCGTGGTAGGTATAAATAATTGGGGTGCGTCGCCCTAAGGTCGCGAGACGCGCCACTACAACGGCTGCCGTCTCATGAGCGTGAATTATTTCAATACGCTCCCGCCTTAGGAGTTTTCGTACTTCGATCGCGCATCTGAATGCATTGACGATACGCCTGGAGATCTGATTTGTCTTAGGATCAGCGTCCTCCAAGTGAGCGACTCGGTCGAGGTCGACCGA
>CBDFLA010000003.1:0-8261 GCA_965248915.1 Alphaproteobacteria bacterium | reverse complement strand
AATTCCGCGATACTGGTGTCATCCTTGAGGTCACGCCACGTATCAACAAAAACGGCATCGTTCTGCTTGAAGTCAATCAAGAGGTCTCAAACGTCGTCTCGACAACAACTTCCGGCATTGACTCGCCAACGATCCAGCAAAGGAAGGTCTCAAGTACCGTCACCATTGCGGACGGTCAAACAATTGCACTAGGCGGCCTCATTGAAGACACCAAGAGCCAAGGCAAGAGTGGTATTCCAGGTGTCTCACGCATACCGGTCGTGGGAGGCCTTTTTGGATCACAGAGTTCGACGTCACGGCGGACCGAGCTTCTAATATTCATCACGCCCCACATCATTCACAACATGAGCGAGGCAAATGATGTAACCGAATATTTGCGCGATCAACTGACGCGGTCTGATTTCTTCCAGGATGTAAAGTGAGAAATAGCGACAAGGACGGTCGGAAGGGAGAGGAAGGATACGCTCTCGCCTCTGTTCTCATTGTCGTAACATTCTTGTCGATCATCGCTTTGAGCTTGGGCGGCGAGTTCAGGATTGGCTCCAAGGTCTACCAACAACGGTTAGAAATGAACCAATCAGAAGCTCTCGCGGAAGCGGCGTTGGCTGAAGCTACCCTGCGCCTTTCCGAGCGTGATCGCACGAAGCGGTGGGTGCTTGATGGGGCAAAAAAGATCATCGAGATTCAAGGCAGCAATATCGAGATCCGAGTCTCTGACGAATTGGGTCGCTTGGACCTCATATGGCAAATCCAGAACATCTCTTAGATTTGATCAAATCCCAGGTCGGTGATGAAGAGACCGCGAAGCAACTCCAATCGGCAATTCAAGACTGGCGAGATGCAGATCATAAGGTGCAACCGGGCGGAGCGGAGGCAGCTGCCTATCGCCAAGCCGGAAGGAGTTTTCTGCCGCGAAACGCCGACTTTGAATCCGTGAGTGAACTCAAATGGGTCCAGGGCGTAACCCCTGAGATCTACGCGTGTCTCGCTCCAATGCTAACCGTCCATTCTCAGCGGCGATCCATTGATCCATCTAAAGCCAATGAGGAGATAAAGCGCGCGCTATCTCTTGCATCGACAAAGCAACAAGGGCATGCCGTGTCGGCCATTCAGGGTGGCATGGGGGGGAGGGCTGTTAGAGTTGAGGTCAAAGTGCCAATGGGTAAGTCCCAATTCTACAAAATGACTCGAGTGCTGCGACTCACCGAGGATCGGAATGATCCATTTTGGATCTTAGCGGCCGACAGCGAAGTTCATGCAGACGCGCATAAGTGCGGCGGCGAGAAATCTGCTCAAGACTAAGTGAAGAAATCCCTGATAGGGAGATTTTATTCCCTGTTACGGACAGAACTTTTCCCTGTTAATGTGAATAGGGAATTCCGTCACAACCGATTGAAATCGCGCGGGCTAAAGGCGGTAAATCTAGACGAATCCAATGAGTTTTGACGAAATTCCCTGTTTTTTCCCTGCATATCTGGGAAATCATGCCGGAGACGGGTTCGACAAGGACTGCGTCCACCACCAAACTTCTTTAAGAAGTAAGTCGACACAAGGGACCCAATTGGGTCCCTTTGTTTTTGCACGTCAAGTCAATGGGTTGGTGCATGCGGTCAAGTAGAGATGTTCTCCACGTTGCGATGGAGAGCACGCACAATGGAGCTGACATCGCATTTTTCTCCAGCTCTCCATTTCGTCGTCCGCTTGAGAGGATCGACAAACGGACCGCAGTTTTCGGTCATTCGTGCTGGCTGAGCGGAGTTGACAGATTGATCTGCACAGAGAGCAATTGTTGCTGCGGCGGATAAACTAAAGCCGACAGCGGCATCGGGGTCGCTGTCGGCTTTGGGGATACGCAACTGAGTACGAGGTAATTGGGGTCTTGGCGCTTATGCCAGGGTCACGAGTGATCCGAGAACCAATGTGCTTGTAAGAAGAACGACGGCGGCGCTTGCAAATTTGATCATTTTCTTTCTCCGGGGTACCTTGTGTTTATGTCCTTGCCCCTGAGATAGGGGGAGTGGATCAGATCCCATGTAAACTGGGTTACACAGGCAGTTTTAAGACTTGCTTCTGACCCAAAGCGCTTGAATCTGTGATCGTCATCACCGGTTATTGTTGGTTGGCTTCCTTGAGACCGAGCACGTGGCGCTGCTCGCGCCAATTGGCGGGCAGATCATCTGCCTTGAGTAGGGTCTCGCAGGTGAGACAGCGGAGCTCTCGTCCTTCAAGAATGGTCTCGACAATGTCTGGTGCAAGGAAAGCAAGGCGAACAGTGCGTGCCACATGACGGGCGTCGATTTTGTTGTGGGTCGCGATATCGGCGAACGATGCAGCTTTTCCGGATGTGAGTTTTTGCAGCCAGATATGCGCTTGTTGGAGGGTCCTGATGAGGTGTGGATCACATTGCCCATTGATGTTGGTGGTGTGGGTTGCGGTGCTTTGTGATCTCGGCGGCACGATAAGCTTGAGGCCTGACCCTGTGGGCTTGAAAGTCACTTCACTTGTTAGGACGAGAGGTTGGGTTGGGGCGGTTTTGGGCAGGACCTGTTTGGTGATGGCTTGGGCAAGCGACAATCGGTCAATGTAGATTTTGAGTGTACTCTCATGAACTACGATCTTCGGAACCAGCTGCCTTGTGACCTCGTGGGCATTTTCATCAAAGGGATCGGACAGTTTTGCAGCAAGCGCCGTTGTCTGAACCAGAAGGCGCCTGGCATCTGACGTGATTCCAACGGATCGAAGTTCTATCTCGATCAGCTTTGGGTCTTCAAACAAATGCCTTAGCTCTGAGACGACATGGGTCTCAAGTTGCGGAGCCGGGAGGCGATCAGCTTTCTTGCCGCACCTGACCTGTGTTTGATAGTAGCGGTAGCGCTTGCTTTGCTTCTTGGCATGGCTTGGGGAGTAGCGTTTGCCTTCCGAAGTGAAAAAGAGCCCCTTGAGGAATGAAGGCGAAGCCGCGTTTCTCTTCGTTCGTTGATGCCTATTAGCCTCGAGGACGGTTTGCACCCGGTCCCAAAGCGCTTGAGGGACTATGGCTTCATGTTCTCCCTCGTAGATGTTCCCCTTGTAAGCAACCTGACCCAAATAAGTGCGATTGTTGAGAAGGGTTGAGAGGGCGCCGTGGTAGAACGGTACGCCACCAATGACGCTTCCATCCTTTTTGGTTCGTCTCTTGGATCTGATGCTTTTTTGCTCAAGGTCCTCGGCCAAGGCGGGTATCGATTTGAGTTCGGTGTATGTTCGAAAGATCTCACGAACCGTTTCGGCCTCTGTAGTATTGACCGTAAGCTTTCGGTCCACGGCGTCATAGCCGAGGGGGATGTTCCCACCCATCCACATGCCTTTCTTCTTGGATGCTTGAATCTTGTCTCGGATCCGTTCAGCTGTTACCTCCCGCTCGAACTGAGCAAAGGACAGGAGCACATTGAGGGTGAGTCGCCCCATAGAGGAGGTGGTGTTGAACTGCTGGGTGACCGAGACAAAGGACGCCCCTTTCGAGTCCAAAAGATCGACGATGCGCGCGAAGTCGGCAAGTGATCGGGTGAGACGATCCACCTTGTAGACCACAATCACATCAACATGGCCCTCTTCAATAAGTGACATCAAGCGCTTGAGCCCTGGTCGTTCCAAAGTGCCACCGGAGATGCCGCCATCATCAAATCGGCCGTCAAGTAAGGTCCAGCTCTCATGGGACTGGGACTTGATATAGGCCTCACACGCCTCGCGCTGGGCATCGAGAGAATTGAACGATTGATCCAAACCTTCATCCGTCGATTTCCGTGTGTAGATCGCGCAGGTTTTGGGCGTGGGCATCACTCGGCCGCCTCCATTTGAATCGGTTGTTGAGCAGACTTCTTGGCCCGCGAACGCAGCCCAAAGAAGGCGGGACCATTCCAGCGGGTGCCTGTGATGAGGCGGGCAATCTCAGAGAGGCTTTTGTAGGTCTGACCTTCATAGGCAAAGCCGTCTTCAAGGGTCATGACTTCGTAGAGGTTCCCGCGCCATTCTCGTCTCAGAATCGTGCCGGGCAGGATCGTGTCTTTGGGCTGGCTCTTCTTTGGAATCTTGTCAGGTTTTGGCTCCATGAGGGCGGCTTTCGCCGGTTCGACAGTCCACCCAAGACCCACTCCTGCGCTTTCCAGGCCATGGCAAGCCGTAAGAACTGAATAGACGGTTTCCTGGGCAGTGCCCATGCCTGGCAATAGTCTGGCCAGGCTGCCTTGAGTTCTGCATGGGCAGCCCGTTCGATCCAGTCAAGTTCCTTTGCCAATTCGCGGTCCATCATGTCTCTCCAGCATGCCGGTTCGACACCCAGTACCGCTCCATATGGCCTTGCTGTCCAGAGATAAATCCTCTCCACACGGAACAAATTGTTGATTTCTGACTTGACTGCGGAGCTCATTAGAGCAGTGGTGGGGTATGCCCAAAGACCCGCCCAGATCCATTACCCAGCTCGATTTCGAACGCCGCTGGTTGTTGGCCAGAATCGATCATGAAGGCCTCGGCGAGGCGGCGGCACAAGACCTCATGCGCCGCATCGAGGATCTCGATCTCGCCACTGCCGCAAGTTCCAGTGAGTCACTCGCCGAACTCACCCTTAAGGCCGAGCGATTTGCAGCTGCTTACTGGCCGTCAGGTGATCCGGCTCCTCAGGACTGCATCGAGCATATCTTGCTCAACGCCATCCTGAGGGACCTCCGCGAGTTGTCAGAGCAAGCATAGCTGTCTCAAAGAAGGCACGCCGTCGATTGCTCTCATTTGGCACTCAAAGGATGGCGCAGACGCAAAGTCAGCCCGTGTTTGAGTGTTGAGATCTGTTTGACTAGTCGGACAAATAGTCTTTAATACTTGGATCCTTGCGATACTTGTTCAGCTCCCTTTGTTCTGTGATCCAATCCTCTGCAGGCATATCCGCTGGCACGAGTAGGTATGATCCCTTCTTTTCATGGTGGGGAGTGCCAAACCAATTTCGAATGTCGTCCAAGAGTTTCAGTGCCAAAGGGTTGCCCTTGGCAGCTTCATTGCGGACGGTCATGATGATGAGCTCAACGAGACTAGCCTTCTTCTTGCGTCCGCCTTCGCGATAGGCGTGCTTTTCATGGGCAATTTCTCGCAAGATGGTCTTGTGGTTTCGCGAGCCCGGCGGGCGGCCACGCGGGTTGCCGGATTGGCCCTTCTTGAACCGCGTGCCCAATGGTGGATTGCCAAAACCAACCTTGTAGTCGTCATTGTTCATTCTCGACAAGCTCCCTTACGACATGATCCGGAATACTAGTTTGGCCGGACTCCGGGTCAGTGAATGTCACTTCATCGGCCCACTCTTGGAAATCAACGCCTTTCGGGCCGACCAGAACCCCTCCGTTCGGGAGTGGTGCCCTGACATCAATGACTTTGAACCGTTTGAACTCCTCAAGAAGAATTCGACACAACCTGATATCCTTATTGCGGATAGCTTTTTCTGCCATCTGGCGTCGTCCCGCCTCATAAGCGCACATCTTGCGCTTGCCCTCTGGGGTCTTTACGGGGAGGGGCTTATCGAGGATCCCGTCAACGTCAATGAATGTTTTCGATGATTTTGCCGTCTTGCGACGGGAAGTGCGCTTGCGCGCGGCTTCCTTGTTTGTGCCTGATCCCGCCTTTTCTGAACGATTGGTCATTCTGCGGCCTCCTTCTGACGGGATTCGCGAATTTCGGCATGGCTCAGTCCGGATCCGACGTGAATAGCCTCAAGACCCGTAATCTTTTTCATGCGCTCAACAATGACATCGCAGTAGTGCGGGGAGATCTCAATGGCGCGGCCATGGCGCCCTGTCTCATGGGCGGCGACGAGAGTGGTGCCACTGCCGGCGAATGCGTCGAGGACGAGGTCCTTACGGGCGGCGCAGTCCAAGATGGCGTCGGCCACCATCCGAACAGGCTTAACAGTGGGATGGGCGGCAAGATCGGCGTCCCTGGTCTTGCCAAAGCTGTTCTGGCCTGGATAGGACCACACGTTAGTGCGGTTACGACCATGCTTGCCGAGTTCCACATTGTTGATGTGCGGCGCGGTGCCTGACTTGAAGAGAAAGACAAGCTCGTGTTGGGACCGGTACATCGAACCCATCCCCCCATTGTTCTTCTTCCACACGCAAATGTTCTTGAGCTCGCTATAGGCCTTGCGGCCAGCCTCAAGTAGTTCCCAAGAGTGCTTCCAATCGATGCACTGATAGTGCAAGGAGCCATCGACACTGTGGTTGGCGAGGTGCGAGAAGGCCGTAAACAAGAAGTCTGTAAACTCAGATTCCGTCATTTCACCGGAGGCCATGGCAAACTCGGGATGCTTTGCCTTGCCCTTGCCGGATACGTGGCCGTTGACCTTCACGTTGTAGGGGACGTCCGTGAATACCGCTTTTGCCTTTTCACCTTCCAGCAGGGCCTCGTAGGTCTCTTGCTTCAAGGCGTCGCCGCACACAAGCCGGTGTGGGCCGATGGCAAAGACATCGCCCAACCGCGTTGTCGCGGGCTCCTTCGTCTGGAACTCTGGTACGTCATCGACTTGACTATCTTGAGTGGCTTGTTCGCCAAGGAGGAGATCGATCTGGGCCATTTCAAAGCCCGTGAGCGTGATGTCGAAGTCGATCTCGACCTCAAGCAGCTCGGCAAACTCAACGGCGAGAGTCTCCCGGTCCCAGGTCGCCAGTTCGGCAAGCCTGTTATCCGCGATCATATAAGCCCGAACCTGTTCGGGACTGAGGTCCCCGCAACAGATGGTTGGGACTTCCGAGAGGTTGAGCTGCTTGGCGGCGTCAAGCCGGGCATGTCCCGCAAGGATCAAATTATTGCCGTCGACAATGAGAGGATTGATAAGACCGACCTTCTTGAGGAAGGCGGCGAGTTGCTTGATTTGCTTCTTCGAATGCTTGCGCGCGTTGCGGGGGTTCGGTGTCAGCGCATCGAGAGGTTGGTAGATAATCTCTAATTTACTCATGGTGTAGATCCATAACTGCTGGAACCAACGCAAAAGGGCGCTGCTCCTGATTAAACAGGACCACGCTCACACCATGGATTGCGATGATCACTCCCGGTCCGAATGGTGCCGCCATGGGCGCCTAGGTCGGTCCGACGATGAGGGGGTCAGGGATCCATATCCGCGACTTCACCGTCATCTGGAGTGAGAGATAGTTAGTACGGCCCGAAGACTTTTTCAAGCCCCTTATTTCATCGCCGAAGTCGTGAAAGTAATTTTCTAATGATCACTTGGGTTTAGGGCGTATTTGATGCGCCTACGGACGAATATTTACCGAGCGCGTGCAATGAGCCAATCAAAAAGACCGGCATCAAGGATAAGTTCTGCAAGGCGCACAGGCCCTACCGTTATGCTGCCGGGGTCTTGTGCAGGAGAAAGTCTCAGGCCCTGAATGCCAGACATAGAACATGCGGGTCTCGGGTCTCTCCCGAAACGCTCTCACATACTTCTCAAACTCTGCTGGATCGGTCTTGGATTTGACTTGAACAAAGGCCGTCTCTTGGGTTGTCGGCAATACCATTTCGAGATCTGTGGTCTTCTGAGTTCCTCCTAAGGTGCTGGTTCGCTGCCAGCCACTACTGGCAAAGATGAGCTCGACCAGGAGCTCAAAGTCCTGAGGGTCCAAGAGACGGACAAGCCCTATAATGTCTTGGAGCAGGGCCTTCCTGTGGTCTTTCGCCTTGGTGACTTCGGTCAAGTCGATCCCATTCAGCCGGCGTAAGAGATAGTCTTCCGCATCCACACGACAGATGGTGTTTCGGGTTCCGGCGGTCTTGGTCAGCTGGCCGCTCAAGTCGGACTTAAGCAGCGGTTTACCGCTCAGATCCTGATCAAACCAGCCCTCACGGCAATCTCTAGTCCGATAGCCGCTGCTCCCCTCTCGGCCTTTGTGCCAGGTCACCGGCTGTTCGGCAAAACACCAATAGAGCCTGCCACGCGCGAAGGTGACCCAGAGACAGTCCTCGCCTCGCTCGTAGAAATCCCTGACCTGGTCCACATCACGCGTGATCGATGGTTGGTCCCGCCGAAATTCGCTAGCCTCTGCCCTCATGCCATCAAGATCTCGAGCTTCCGCGGCACCATGTGAAATGTGCGCAAAGTCAATACGCAAGAACCCACCATTCAAGCACTCTTCTTCGTAGCAGCCCCCAACCCCGAGTTTGATATAACGGACATGGGCGGCCGCCAGAGTAGGTAAAGCAACATCTTTTGGGTCAGAGTTCATGAACCCAGTGACGCTCCGGGCGGCGCT
>CBDFLA010000002.1:0-16579 GCA_965248915.1 Alphaproteobacteria bacterium | reverse complement strand
TGAGTAATAACAAGACAAGACCAAACTGTAAGACGAGCCCGACCGCGATGATCCTAATTGAAACCTCTTTTCGGCTCTCTGACACGGCCCACGCCATGCCATAGAAGGCCACGAGGCCTATTCCCCCCTGGACCCAATGTGAATGAAGCACGGCCATTCCTTTCAACTTTTGGACTAATGAAACCCATGAGATCTCTCTTCTGTATCAAGACTTAAACGTTTCATCAAGATGTGTTATAGTGACTTTGCAGATAATTAGGTATGGGGAGATGAATGGCACGAATATCGGACATAGGATGTATCGAAGCTCAAAATGTCGTAGCTTGTGACAGCCCAGGCGAGGCCCTGGCCGAAATCGGTAAGCGCTACCGGGAGGCAATTCAGGCGATCAAATCATCATTCGATCGGTTCCTAGACCACCGCAACAGTGAGTACGTCAGAAATGGTTATTACCCCTACGTATGTGTGAGTGCGACACCGGACCAAATAATGACTGAGGGCCATTTGGCTTTTGGAAGCCTGCATGCGCCTGGCATACACGGAACGACGTTGACGGCTCCTCACCTGTTCGAACATTACTACCGTGAACAATTGGCCCTCCTATTCGAACGTTATGGCGGCCCAATCTATGTCGGTACGAGCGAGACCCCAATTCCAATGCCGTTCGCCGTCGAAGAGGCAACCGCTCAAGTATCGCGCAAGGACCGAGAAGCAATAAGTCGGCACTTCGCAATGCCGGATCTCACTGCAACGAATGACGGTATCGTTGATGGAAGCAATTGGCATGCCGACAATCGACATTGGCCCTTGGCGCTCTTTTCTGCCGAACGAGTGGATTACTCACTTCACAGAATGCGCCACTACACCGGGACTGAGCCACGTTACTTTCAAAGATTCGTTCTATTCACCAACTATCAGCGTTACGTTGACGAGTTCATCAATTTTGGCAAGACCGCGGTATTGAACGGTGACTATGAGTCCTTTGTCGAACCAGGCAATCGTGTAACCACAAAAGACATGAAAGAAGCGGTTGAGCCAATTTCAAAATTGCCTCAAATGCCCGCTTACCACCTTTGCGATGGGGAGAACATGGGAATAACGCTCGTCAACATTGGTGTCGGGCCCTCAAATGCCAAGACCATAACAGACCATCTTGCTGTATTGCGGCCCCATTGCTGGCTAATGGTCGGCCACTGTGGCGGGTTGAGAAATCGACAACGACTAGGTGATTATGTCCTGGCGCACGCCTATTTGCGCGACGATCATGTGCTGGATGATGTGTTACCGTCAGCGATCCCTCTGCCCACTATCGCGGAAGTTCAACTTGCCATGGCAACAGCTGTGTCCCAAGTAACCGGTTTGAAGAGAAGCGAACTGAAGGAGCGCCTGCGCACAGGAACAGTGGTGACGACAGATGACCGCAACTGGGAACTTCGACACGACAAACTCTCAACGCGGCTTAACCTTTCACGGGCAATTGCCATCGATATGGAGTCAGCGACGATTGCAGCAAACGGATTCCGCTTTCGTGTGCCTTACGGCACTTTGCTTTGTGTTTCAGACCGCCCATTGCACGGAGAAATCAAACTTCCAGGAATGGCTGATGCATTTTACGAAGAGCGCGTCAGTCAACATTTGAAAATAGGAATACGTGCCTTGGAACTACTCAAACAAGAAGCCGTGGAAGGCAGCCTGCACTCTCGCAAACTCAGGTCATTCGACGAACCGGCATTTAGATAGAGGTTTTTATGCGCATTCTTAAACCGGAACCCTTGTCCGCGACCCAGTTTTCAGCATTCGGAGATGTCATCGGTTTCGAGGGAAATATCCTCCCAGAAGTCATTAACTACGGAACAACCAAGAAGTTCAACGACCTTGCGCACATCGACGTACAGGAAGAAAACGGAGATCCGACGACTCACCTTTACAGGTCAAATCCGATCGGTGAGCAATTAGAGCTAGAACTTATGGAGAACCACCCCCTGTCCAGCCAATTGTTCTACCCTCTTTCGGGTCGGCCATATCTGGTCGTTGTTGCGCCACCTGGCAGGTTGGAAACATCACAATTACGATGCTTTCTCGCGGGATCAAATCAAGGTGTCAACTACCGCCGTGGCGTGTGGCATCACTATTGCCTGGCACTTCATGAAGTCAGCGATTTCTTGGTTATTGACCGCGCGGGGCCAGGCGAAAATTGTGTTGAAGCTCCACTGGATCCTCCAGTTCGCATCGACACTGATCGGCTCACCCTCTCCCCTTAGGCCCGAGCCAACATGTGTTCAATATCGCTTACGTGTCGTTCAATCTCCTCCTCAGGAAGAAATGATCCCGTAAATCCGTTCTTGGCCAATTCGGCAATTTCGGGAAACGACAATTCAAGCGCGTCGGCCACTTGCACGAAGTTGTCTGTCATATAGCCACCAAAGTAGGCTGGATCATCTGAATTGACGGTCGCCTTTAGGCCTGCATTCAACATCTCTCTTATGGGATGTTTTCTCAGATCGGTAACAACGCAAAGCCGAAGGTTTGACAATGGACACACTGTGAGGGTGATTTCATCGTTCTTCAGTCGCTCCACAAGCGAGAGATCCTCTATGGAACGATTGCCGTGATCGAGACGGTCGACACGTAGAGTGTCTAGAGCCTCCCAAACATAGTCAGGCGGCCCCTCTTCGCCGGCATGCGCCACGCACTTCAGGCCCATTTCTTTTGCCTGCGCAAAGACTTTCGAAAACTTCGAAGGTGGATGACCCACTTCTGAAGAATCAAGTCCTACGGCATGGATGTCGCCAAGGTAGTGCCGCGCCGTATCCAATGTCTCAAGAGCCGAATTCTCGCTCAGATGTCGCAAGAAGCACATAATGAGTTTCGAGGTAATACCAAGCTCTTCACGACCCACTGAAAGCGCATTAACAAAACCCGGCATGAACACATCGAATCCAATGCCCCGCCCGGTGTGGCCTTGCGGGTCGAAGAATACTTCGACGTGGCGAACATTGTCTTCGCTAACTCGCCTCAAGTAAGCGATTGTAAGGTCATAGTAGTCCTGCTCAGTCTTGAGAACGTTCATGCCCTGATAGTAGATATCAAGGAATTCCTGCAGGTCTTGGAAGTCATAGGCGCGACGAACCTCGTCGACACTCGAGAATGGAATCTCAACCTCGTTTCTTCGCGCAAGAGCAAACATCAATTCGGGTTCGAGACTACCCTCTAAGTGAAGATGGAGTTCTGCCTTTGGAAGTTTTGCAATGAATTCGGATCGATTCATTCCTTATCCCTCTCTTCAAAATTACTGAGCAAATACAATCGAGAAATTCCCCCATCTGGAATGAGATTTATACGCGCGTGGCTAACAGGGCCAAGAGTGGGTAGCTCCTTGGCAAAGTGAGAAACAGAATCCGCACTCAAAGAAACTTCGGGTAGTAGATATGGCCAACAGTGAGAGGCGGCGGGCAATGCCGCATCCGCAACATCGCGCAAACAGGCACCCTGAACGGATATCCTGTGGGGGAAATTTCCCTTAAAGAAAGAGGTGTCGACAATGACCTCGGATACGGTACCCGGCCTGGCGAGTTCGAGAATCCCCCAGTCATATCCAGGCTCACGGCGCCGACGGGTCTCCCATCCTTCTGCCATAGACTGGGGCTTGGTCGGCAGAAGAATATTCCCAAACGAACCAAAGTGCTGGTCATTGCAACAGACTGCTCTGGCGCCTTGGCGGGCGTCGGCGAGATTCGCATCGCTTCCCCCTGCCGTCGGAAGAAAACACCCAAACAGTCTCAACCGCGCAATCCCCCCGTCCGGAAAAATGCTGAGCCTCACGTGAGTGATTGGTGCACAATCGAGGTTCTCATATGTATGAAGGTGATTGCCACGAAGTGCGGTCGGCTCAATGAGTTGATCCCAAACAACATCGCCACTTGGAATGCGATCGGCACAGTTGGTAACTTCTAGAGAAGCGGCAGGCGGAAAATTCCCCGTAAAGAATGCGGTGTCGATCTCCACTTCATGAATTTTCGCTGGTGCGCCTAATCGAACGATTGCATGATCGTGCCCATCATCGCGTCGCCGACGCGATTCCCAACCATCCATCCATTTCCCGTTTTCATCATACTTATCTTCAACGAAGATTGGATTCTTTGGCTCAATTAGTCTCTCCTTAACCGCAAAGAAGTCGTCCGTAGCAAAAACAACCTCTGCCCCCAATCTCGGGTCGGCGAGGTTTGTTGGTTTACAAAACATGACGTGGCTCGGTGCGCAACTCAATAAGCCTAAGGTAGGCAATCCGATGAATTTGCCTTATCGCCCCCTCAATTTCCGCTTGTCTCTCATTCATCAATCGATGCTCAAGAACGTCTAGAATTTCATTTCGTGACCGCCCTTTCACGGCAATGACAAATGGGAAATCGAATTTCGTCCGGTACTGAGCATTTAGACTCCGAAATTTACCAAATTCGGCTTCGGAACAATTGTCGAGACCGGCGCCTTCTTGTTCACTCTGAGACGCCGAAGTAAGCCCTTCTTTCAATGCAACACGATCTGCCAGTTCAGGGTGACCTCGGATGAGATCGATCCTTTCTCTTTCTTCCGCACCCTCCACCACCGCAACAAATCTCTCATGCAGAGAGTGAATGTCGTTTATCCCCATGCCAAAAGTTTGCTCCCATACGCACTCCGAAATCCAAGGGGCATTCTCATAGATCTCTCCATAAACCCTTTGGAACTCGGCCCTGTTTAAAGTACTAGGAGGCTCTGAGAACATCGGAATGGACACCTTTTCAATTGCGGCTTCGGTCATTTGAACCTCTGAGATTATGTTCGGTAGGGATGTTGTTCACGCCAATGATTGGCAATATCGATCCGGCGACAAAACCAAACATCTGCATGAGATTTCGCGTAGGTGAGAAAACGGTCGACAGCGGCACTTCGCCCTGGTCGCCCCGCTATGCGGCAGTGAAGACCAACCGACATCATCTTGGGGTGGTGCGCACCTTCCAGATAGAGAACATCAAATGTGTCTTTCAGATATCGGAAAAAATCACTCCCAGTACCAAATCCCTGTCCTGTCGCAAATCGCATATCATTAGTATCAAGCGTATAGGGCACAACCAAATGCGGTTTGCCATTCACAGTAACCCAATGGGGGAGGTCATCGTTGTAGTCGTCCGCATCATAGAGAAATCCACCCTCCTCCACGATAAGCCGTCGAGTGTTTGGACTCGTACGACCGGTGTACCAACCCAATGGCGGTTCTCCGGTTAACTGAGTGAGCAGTTCGACAGATTTGCGAATGTGGTCGCGTTCGGTGTCAGAACTGACCTGTTGATAATCAATCCACTTGTAACCATGACTGCAAATCTCATAGTCAAGCTCACAAAAGACCTTCGCCAATTCAGGAACGCGTGCCAAAGCAGTTGCAACGGCGAATACTGTAATTGGCACGTCATGCTTTTTGAACAACTCGATCAGTCGCCAAACTCCGACTCGGCTTCCGTACTCGTAGACCGATTCCATACTCATATGCCGTGCGCCGACAATCTTGGGCGCATCGGCGATTTCGGAAAGGAAAGTCTCCGCCCGCCCATCGCCGTGCAGTACGCAGTTTTCCCCGCCTTCCTCAAAATTCAGGACGACCTGAACGGCCAAACGCGCACCGTTTGGCCAGTTTGCGTTTGGCAGTCTCGGCCCATATCCACAAAGATCTCTTGGGTAACGATGGTCATTTTGCTGGCTCAACGAATTCTCCAAGACGGCGGCTGATTTGGCTTGCAATCAACCCTTCAATCGGACATGATCTCTTAACTTAAACGTTTCAGTGTTGTACTTCAAGTCGATCAAGAAAACAAGCAGGATCATGACCACCGGCCGCCTTACGACGCATGTATTGGATACCGCTTCCGGCCAACCTGCAGCAGGCGTTCAGATTAGGCTGAAACGGGTAAACAAATCTCAGAGCCCCGATACCCCTTTGACGTCAGAAAAGACGAACCAAGACGGAAGGTGCGATGCACCGCTTTTGGAGGGGACGGATATGGCAGTTGGTCAGTACGTTCTTGAATTTGACATCGGTGAGTATTTCAAAAATTTGGGTCATGATCTGCCTGACCCGCCTTTCTTAGATTGCGTTGTCCTGCATTTCAATATTTCGGACCTCTCATCCCACTACCATGTGCCCCTCCTAGTTTCACCCTTCGGATATTCGACATATCGGGGGAGTTAGGGAGTGCGGGACTCAATTCAATTTGTACTTGGAATGGAACTCGTGTCTCTTCGCGATGTTGAGCCAACAATGACCGTACTCAACCTCCTGCGTAAGAAATTCAGGCGCACAGGGACAAAAGAAGGGTGTGCTGAGGGAGATTGTGGCGCATGTACAGTGGTAGTAGGTGAACTCAAGAATCGGTCGATCACCTATACTGCTGTAAATGCATGCATTCTCTTTGTACCTATGCTGGACGGCAAACACATAATCACAGTTGAAGATGTTGCGCAGCCCCCACAATCGCTCCATCCCGCTCAGCAAGCCCTCGTCGAAACTCATGGGTCGCAATGTGGATTTTGCACCCCCGGGTTCGTCATGTCTCTCTACAGTATTTATCACGATGGTCAGCATCCAACGAAATCAGAATTATATGATCGCCTTGCCGGCAATTTGTGTCGGTGCACAGGATATGGGCCGATACTCGAGGCCGGACGTAAGATGTTCTCCTACGAGAATCCGGTTCAAACGGCTATTGAACAGGAGGGAATCATTGACCTCCTCAATCGCATCGAAAATGAGGAGACTCTCGCATACACATGCCAACAGAAGCCTTCTGACCCTCCTATGCAGTACATCGCGCCCAGAACTTGCTCAGAATTGGCAGGGTTTCTGAGCGAACACCCGGAATCGACCATATTGGCCGGCGGGACCGACGTTGGACTGTGGGTAACCAAGCAACATAGTAGATTGAACACCGTGGTCGCGCTTCATAGGGTCGAAGAATTACAACTGGTGACCTCGGAGAAGGGAGCTCTAATTGTTGGAGCAGGTGTCACCTATGCAAACCTTCTCCCGTACCTGACCGAATTTTCAGATGATCTATCGCATCTAATCAAACGCATTGGATCTCATCAAATCCGAAACAGTGGCACGGTAGGCGGAAACATCGCAAATGGGTCTCCCATCGGTGATATGCCGCCAGCGCTTCTCGTGCTCAATGCTAAGCTTAGAATTCAAAACTCCACGGGCATTCGAGAGATCCCTTTGTCCCAATTCTTCATTGACTATGGACAACAAGACTTGCGTGCCGGTGAGTTCATAAGAGAAATCGTTATTCCAAAACCCAAATCGTCCCATTGGATGAGAATCTACAAAATTGCCAAACGATACGACCAAGATATATCTGCTCTGTGTGCAGCGGTCAGGATGTCAATAGACCAGAACCAAATCACCGACGTGAGCATTGCATTTGGTGGCATGGCAACCACACCAAAACGTGCCTTACATTGCGAACAAGCTCTGCTCGGAAAAACGCTTTCAAAACAATCGATCGAATATGCCGCAAATGCGCTTGCACTGGATTTCTCCCCTATTTCAGACCTTCGTGCATCTGCCGAATACCGGTTGAAAGTCGCAAGAAATTTGCTGTTTAAGGCCTACAGAGAACATACGAACGACACTGAGATCACACGGGTTTTCACCGAGGAGGACTCTTAGCATGTCTGAGGTAAAATCTGACTCTGCCAGCTCACAGAAGACCTCATCGGTACATCAATCGATCACTCATGACAGTGCTGCAAAACATGTGACCGGCAAGGCCATTTTTGTCGATGACCTGGCGATACCCGAGGACACAGTTTTTGTTCACGTCGGTCAAAGCGAACATGCCCACGCCGAAATAGTGGACATGAGATTGGATTCTGTGAGCTCCTCCCCGGGGGTCGTCGCCGTGCTTACAGCGAAGGACATACCGTCAGTTAATGATGCTAGTCCCTTCGCCGGCGACGACCCCATCTTCGCATCCGACGTTGTAAGCTATGTTGGACAATCAATTTTCGCTGTCGTTGCCACAGACGTTGGCGCCGCTGTCTCAGCCTCAAAAAAAGCAAGGGTCAGCTACAAATGCAAGCCACATATCCTGAAAATCGAGGATGCACGCCTCAAGAATTCAACCATTGAGGCCCAACAAACATTGCGCTTGGGTGACGCCAAGAACGCACTAATGACAACGGCAAATCGCATTAGCGGTTCCGGGACAATCGGTGGTCAAGACCATTTCTATCTTGAGACCCAAAAGGCCATCGCCCTACCCCAAGAAGACGGTGACATGCATGTGATCTCCTCTACTCAAGCCCCAACAGAAGTACAACAGGTTTTGGCTAGAGTTCTCGGTGTTCCCCACCATGCAGTCACCGTCGAAGTGCGCCGAATGGGAGGTGGATTTGGCGGCAAAGAAACTCAACCCGCACATATCGCCGCGATTGCGGCAATTGCAGCGAAAGTAACTGGCCGCCCAGCCAAATTCTGCCTAGATCGTGACGTCGATATGACCCTAACCGGCAAGCGTCACGATTTCGAGTTCGGCTACGAGTGCGGGTTTGATGATGAAGGACGCATCGAGGCACTCTCTCTCGAATTGTCTTCACGTTGTGGTCATTCGACAGACCTCTCCCCTGCAATAAACGATCGCGCCATGTTTCATGCAGACAACGCCTATTTCTTGAAGAACGCCGAGATCACCTCGAACCGATATCGAACTCATACAGTTTCCAACACAGCTTTTCGCGGCTTCGGTGGGCCGCAAGGCATTTTTGCCATTGAGAGAGTGATCGACCATGCAGCATTTTCACTGCAGAAAGACCCCATAGATGTTCGCCTTGCCAATTTGTACGGCGCGGCACCACGAAATATTACGCCTTACCATCAGACCGTCGAAGATTCCGTGAGCGAGCAACTCATATCGACACTACTGATCGACTCGGACTATCGGGTTCGTCGTGCAGGCACGCGGAGGTTCAATCAAGAAAACGAATTCCTAAAGAAAGGTATAGCGCTCACGCCAGTCAAGTTCGGCATATCGTTTACAACGACACATTTGAATCAAGCTGGCGCCCTCATCCATATCTTTCGCGACGGTTCGATCCAATTGAACCACGGTGGAACCGAAATGGGTCAGGGACTAAATATCAAAGTCGCTCAGGTAGTCGCAGACGAATTTGGTGTTGAACTTGATCGGATAAAGATCACATCGGCGCGCACAGACAAAGTTCCCAATACATCAGCGACAGCAGCATCTTCTGGTTCGGATCTGAACGGAATGGCGGCCAAAGCAGCCGCGGAAACAATACGTAACCGTTTGATTCAGTTTGCTTCAAGGACCTTTGACTGTGCGCCCGAGCACATCTCCTTCGAAAATGGCTTTTTGCATGTCGGCGCCCAGGCGATCGAGTTTTCCGAGTTAGTTGACCAGGCCTATTTGGCAAGAGTATCGCTCTCAAGTACCGGATTCTATAAGACCCCGAAAATACACTTTGACCGCTCCAAACAACGCGGCAGCCCTTTTTACTATTTCGCCTACGGTGCCGCAGTATCTGAAGTCCTCATCGACAGCCTGACAGGTGAATCTAGAATTCTTCGAGTCGACATCCTCCATGATGTCGGAAAGTCGCTTAATCCAGCAATAGATCTCGGTCAAATTGAAGGAGGATTTGTTCAGGGGATGGGATGGCTGACATCGGAAGAGTTGATCTACGATGATGACGGACGACTTCTCACGCACGCACCGTCAACGTACAAGATTCCAACCTCTCGCGACCGACCCCCAATCATGAATATCGGGCTATGGCCACATGGTCGCAACAAAGTCGAAACTATCTATCGATCAAAGGCTGTCGGCGAACCGCCCTTGATGTTGGCCATATCGGTGCACTCGGCACTGACTGATGCTGTTTGCGGTGCCCTCAACTACAAAGTGTTCCCAAATCTCGAGGCACCGGCAACGCCAGAGAATGTTCTCCACGCCATAGAGTCGTCTGCCTAACCCTTGGATGTCGTTCGATGAGAAATTGGCCTCAAGTTCTGACCGACGTTCTAACATCCGAAAAGGCGGTCGCCCTCCTCACAATCGTGAAAACGCGCGGATCGACACCGAGAGATATCGGCACGCGCATGGTCGTCCTGCCCTCAAACACGATCGGAACAATCGGTGGAGGAACATTTGAGTTTGAAGCCACAAGCAAAGCCCGAGAAACCCTTAACGCATGCCAAACCAAGAGTTGGTTGCAGACCTACTCACTTGGTCCACTGTTGGATCAGTGCTGCGGCGGGCAAGTCGACATCTTGTTTGAAGTTTTCACAAGAAAGGATATTTCACACCTAGCGAAATTGGCAACTGCAAAAGAAGAGACGCATCTCAAAAGCTACTTCGTCACAAGGTTGGAGGCAAACCAGACAACACATACCGTTGTTGAAGATCCAAAAGGTCTAACTTCCCAATTGTCAAACTCTAATCATTCCATGACTAATGATTCAACTGCTATCGAAGGTTGGGTTGACAACAATACTCTACAAGAAACTCCCATCGGCGCACCGCTCTCTGGATACTTTGTTGAAAGAACTCAATGCAAAGATCCGAGGTATGCAATCTACGGCGCGGGTCCTGTCGGAAAAGCGCTTGTCAATGCGCTCTTGCCATTTGAGCCGAACATAATCTGGATCGACTCTCGCGAAGGCTTTCTATCAAAGGCCTCGCCGGGTTCACTGTCGACGCTCTGGACAGACGACCCAGTGGAAACAGTCTTGCACATGAACAATCTAACAAACTTCCTCGTCATGACGCACAGCCATCCATTGGACTACCTTCTGGTAAGAACCATTCTTGAGCATCACAATTTTGGATTCTGCGGTCTTATTGGCTCAGAGACAAAAGCTGCTCGGTTCCGCGCACGCCTGAGAGACGATGGACTTGACCAATCGCAAATTGCGAAACTCCACTCACCAATAGGATTAAGTGCCATTCCGGGCAAAGAACCGGCGGCAATAGCTGTTTCGATCACCGGCCACCTTCTCGCCGAAGGATTGCTTGGCGGGCCCTGACACAGTGATTTCCGACGAACTAATCACCAGGCTATGCAAACAAATATCGATGTGTTAGTGCTTAAACGTTTAAGTGTCAAAGGAACTGTGGATGAACACTCCCAACATAAAGGCCGCAAAATCGAATGTGGCAAGGTCAAATGAGATTCTCAATAACGAAGCGCTCGCCTTCGTCGCCGAATTGGAGGCCCAGTTTGGTAACACCCGAACACAATTGATGACTGAACGGGGCATGGTTCAAGATCGGCTCACCGGTGGCGAGCGGCTTGACTTCCGATCAGATACCGAGGGTCTGCGAAAATCGGATTGGCGTATTCGGGAGGCACCAGCAGATCTTCAAGATCGACGGGTCGAAATTACCGGACCTGTGGATCGGAAAATGATTATCAATGCACTCAACTCGGATGCCAACGCATTTATGGCAGACTTCGAGGACTCTTGCACACCTAGTTGGGAGAACATAGTTGCGGGACATGTCAACCTCGCCGATGCCGTAAGGCGGAGACTAGACCCCACAACTCCAGAGACAGGAAAGTCTTATCACCTCACAAATGACAAGTGTGTACTCATAGTTCGACCGCGTGGCTTACATATGACCGAGGCACACGTTCTAGCTAGCGGGCGGCCGGTGTCGGCGGCCTTCTTTGATTTCGGAACGTTCGTAATATCGAACGCCAAAGAACTGGTCGCGCGCGGCACCGGTCCTTATTTGTATTTGCCAAAGTTGGAGTGCTACGAGGAGGCGTGTCTATGGTCCGAGGTCATTGAATTTGCTGAGTCTTATCTCGGGTTGAGCCCCGGCACAATTAGGGTCACGGTTCTGATCGAGACAATTACAGCTGCCTTTCAGATGGACGAGATCCTACATGCATTGCGCAATCATATAGTGGGGCTCAATTGTGGTCGCTGGGACTATATTTTCAACTACATTAAACGGCATGCGCAGAGGAAGGAATTTGTTCTACCCGATCGAGATCAGGTGAACATGGGGCAACCATTCCTGCGCACCTACAGCAAGCTTCTTATTCAGACCTGCCATCGCCGCGGCGCCCACGCAATGGGTGGCATGGCAGCTCAGATCCCAATCAAGAACGATGACCAAGCCAACCACGCTGCAATGGAGCGATTTCAACAAGACAAGACCCGCGAGGCTAAAGACGGTCATGACGGTACCTGGGTTGCGCACCCGGGGCTTATCGCCAATGCGAAAAAAATCTTTGACTCACTAATGCCGACCGCCAATCAGATTAACACTGAACGTCGCGAAACAACTTACTCGGCCGACGATCTACTGCAAGTCCCAGTAGGGTCAATCACCGAAGCTGGATTGCGCAAGAACATAAGTGTCGCCTTGCACTACATTTCTGCTTGGTTGTCCGGTTTTGGGTGCGTGCCTATTCGCCATCTGATGGAAGACGCTGCAACAGCTGAGATTTCCCGCACCCAAATATGGCAATGGCGTCATCACTCGGCGGTTTTGGACAATGGCCAGATCGTCTCCTCTGAACTCATTCAAGAGTTGGTCGAAGCGGAGAGTGACAAACTTCGTCAGGACGAAGATTTCCTTGGCGCTTTTAAGCAGTCACTCAGCGACTCTGTCGAACTTCTTCTCGAGATGACGTTGAGTAACGATATTGACGAGTTCCTTACAACAAAGGCGTATTTTGCGCCTCCTTGAAGCAGAGTAACGTCTCAACCCTATCATTTCAAAACAATGGTTCTAAGCAATGATATCGATAGCAATAGACTTTGATACTTGGATGAATCTCGCCCTCCGGTGGTTTCATTTGGTGGCTGGGATTGCCTGGATTGGGATCCTCCTTCTATTTTTTTTGGCTCGACAACTCACTTGAGCCAACAAGCGACAAGAAAGTCGCAGGGGACTTGTGGGCAGTTCATGGAGGCGGATTCTATCACAACACAAAATACCTCGTTGCCCCATCTCAATTGCCAGAAGATCTTCACTGGTTCAAATGGGAGGCATATTCGACTTGGATCAGTGGCATTGCGCTTTTTGCCTTGATCTACTATTGGGAGGCAAGTACTTATCTCACCAGTGCTGCAAAGGCACAAATTGAGCCAATGTTCGCGGTTGGTGGCAGTCTCGCCATTTTTTGTCTTTGCATGGATCATCTATGACCTACTGTGCAAAAGTCCCATCAGACGCCAACAATCGTCTGCTAGGACTCAGTTGGGCAATTGTCGTTTTTTGCATTGGCATTCTCTTGCTTCGCATATTCAGCGACCGCGCTGCTTTTGTGCATCTGGGCGCAATCATTGGAACCGTCATGGTTGCCAATGTTTTCTTTGTGATTATTCCAAATCAGCGAAAGTCGGTAGACGCAATGCTTGCCGGTCTTACACCAGATCCCGACTTGGGACTTAAAGCGAAGCAAAGGTCATTGCATAACAATTACATGACACTGCCCGTACTTTTCTTGATGATTAGCACCCATTATCCCATTGTTTTTGGTCATCACCTGAATTGGCTCATTTTGACCATGTTGGCGCTTGCGGGCATCTCGGTTCGACACTTCTTCAATCTCAAACACCGCGGCCTAATCATCCCGACCTACTTGGTTGTTGGGTCTATTCTCTTCGTCGCAGCGATAGGCGTTGCAGCCGTGCCCGCGGCATCACAGCGCACTCTTTCTTCCAGTTCATCTGAAATTTCTGAAGCCCATATTGATAGTATCGTCACAAAACACTGCTCCAACTGCCATAGCAACATTCCAACGCATGAGTCCTTTGACGGCCCTCCAATGGGCGTTGTCCTCGAGACAGCAAAAGATGCTCTCGCCGTTTCAGACCGCGTCATTGAACATGCGATCCGGACAGATAGCATGCCCTTGGGCAATGAAACTGGCATGCAGCAGTCAGAAAGAGATCTGCTCGGGATTTGGCTCACTCAAAATGAATTATCGCAACTTAGAGAGCCAAACCCATAAAGACGTTACTTCAAGTTTGGAAAAATTGTTCCGTAAAGATGACTCGTTTGCAATTTGATGTTAGTGCGAGGCTTCCAGACCCCCCACTTACATTTGGCTATGCCGCATCCCCTTTGACCAATCACACAATCAAGGAGACGTAACGGCGAGGCAAGGGCCGGGCCTTTGAGTGTTGCAAATCCGTCCGTCAATCGACGGGGCTATTCCATTTGACCCTGAGTTTGCAAGGGTCGTCCGAACGAGATCTCGGAGGTCTGGTCTTGGCGCTGCTGGGTCAACTCGATTGGACGGCGCAATCATGGTGTAACCATCTTGCCCATAAGCCGGGTTTAGAAGAAAATCGTTGGTCACAGCAAGTAGTTTGTCACTTGGAGCAATAGAACGACTTCCTCCCTGGGTCACAAGTGTCAGATCCGTAACAGTGCCCGCGTCTGGGTCAAATCGAAAGGCCACACCAGACAATTGAAGCCACCAACCGTTCCCGGTCCACTCGTCAATAGAATGCTCTAGTATTTCCGTCAACGTCGCACCACTGATCTCGATCAATGACATTGGACTTGGATAGGCAAAAATTTCTGCGAGGTGTCTTTCAGAAATCTCGGCACCGGCAGGAATATTCTGATTGAGCCGCAAGCTTCCTGAATTCACAAAAGCCACCTGCGCACCCCGGCTTGAAAATGCCTTCAGTGCTTCATCGGCAACCCAATTGCCAAGATTTGTTTCAAACCTTCTAATCTCCAATTCTTCACCAACAAGTTCTACTTGCGTCCGTCCAATAGGCAAATCCAAACAGTCCGGCGTCGACCCCGCTTGTTGACAGAATAGGGTTGAGAATTTTTGTTGCCAATTTCGAGTTACATTGACAATTGTTGGATCGGGCTGGACGACAGAGTTCAACATTCGAAACTCTACTGAGACCTTCGGCCTGCCAAACCACCTTTTCTTCACGCGAATAACCGCGGCCGACCGAGCATCCGCATCCGCTTTGACAATTTTCCGTCCCTGAATCTTCTCCATCTGCCTGTTGTGCTCATGCCCACCAACAACAAGGTCTGGGCCATCAGACCTCAATGCTGCAAGGAGGCGCCTATCGGCGCCCATTTCTTGGTGGGTCAGACCAATCACAAAATTTGCTCCCTGATCGCGCAGTTTCTTCGTTGCCTCTCGAGCTGTCTCAACTGGATCCGCAAACGCTGAAACATAATCCGGGTGTTTCACGTCCGTCGTTATGCTAAACACACCAATTTTCAACTTACCCATGTCGAACAAGGCCTGGTCCCTTAAGTTCGAACCGGAAACATGAGGATTGCCATTGTTGTCATTCGCAAACCGAATGTTGGTCCCGAGCCAGGTGAAATCTGACTCTCCAATGCGACTTTGCAGAATGCTTGAATCCCTCAAGCTCGATTTGTCGAATTCATGGTTTCCAAAAGTAACGACGAATTTCTCATCGAAAGTACCACTGGTCCCATCCAGGTAGTTTAGGGCGTCAATCATATGCTCACCATCAAACTTACGACTCAGCAATGACGGATAAAGAAAATCACCCGCGTGGAGCAGAATGACATCATGACCTTCACCCTCCAGTTCGTTACGAAGCGTGCGAACACGGGCAATACCTCCGTTCGAGCCATTATCAACGCCCGATATTCGGTAGACATCATTGACCGCAACAATCGTTACCGCTTTCGATGTAGGCGCAACTCTATGGCCAGCACATCCCGCAAAATTCAAGCAAACAAAAATCAAAGTTAAGGCGTGAGATAGTTTTCCGGACATGATTTGAACCTCCTAAGGATTGTTCATTTTCTTTACGCGAGAAATACATGCTGCGACAAAGGCAACATCAACTATGTCATCGGCCGAACAACCTCTGGACAGGTCCATCCAAGGCAGCCTCAGTCCCTGCAATATTGGACCGACGGCATGCACTTTGCCTATTCGTTCAGCCAACTTATAGCCGATATTAGCCGACTGCAAATCGGGGAATATAAAGACATTCGCTCGTCCGGCAACCGGTGACTTTGGCGCTTTTTTCTGAGCAACACCAGGTTCAAACGCCGCATCGAATTGAAGTTCACCATCAATTGCCAAGTCCGGGTTCATGTCACGTGCTATGCTCAGCGCATGCCTAACCTTACTAACTTTTTTGTGGGATGAGCTCCCTAGCGTTGAGAACGATAGCATAGCCACCAACGGCCTCTCATCCATTAGAGTCTCATAGCTTCGGGCGGTATCGATCGCAATTCGTGCGAGTTGCTCGGCAGAAGGATCAGGCGTTACCGCACAATCAGCAAAGGCAATCACCCTATTGGGTAGGACCAAAAGGAAATACCCAGAGACCACGCCACCTTTTCCAACACCAATGCTCTCAATTCCCGCCCGTATGACGTCACCACTGTTTGCGACCGCACCTGCAATCGCAGCGTCTACATATCCCAAATCGAGAAGCGCTGCACTCAAACCCAAAGATCGCCAGGTGTCCTCGATTTTTCCAACCTCCCTTAACAGATCAAAATTCGATACAATTCCACTCTCCATTTTCGACAACCAT
>CBDFLA010000001.1:0-5370 GCA_965248915.1 Alphaproteobacteria bacterium | reverse complement strand
GGTTGGTGCAGAGCAGTTCGTCGGGCCCGTGCCAGCCGTCGTGTTTTCCGCCTTCGCCATAAGTTTCCCAGTGAATGACGCAGTGAAGGTCGCTAACTTCCCGGCATGGTTCGAGTGTTTCCATGGATTCGACTTGTTTCACGGTGACACCGCCGCCAATGAGGTAGGCTGTGATCATGCGATCGCGCAGCGCTGTGCCGTCAATGCGTTTGCTCAACAATGTGCGGGCGTGCTGAGTACCTTGGCTGTGGCTGGCGATGATGAAAGGCCGACCTTTTGAGTGGTGCTCGAGGAAGTAATCGAAGGCGCGTTCGACATCTTCGTAAGCAAAGTCGAGGGATTGGTTCATGAGGGTTTCGTCCATGACCAAATAGGCAAAGATGGAGGCTTCGCGGTAGCGCGGGGCGTAGACATTGCAACAGCCGTTGTAGGCGCTCGCTTGGTTGGCCAGCATCCACTTGGTGTTTTCTTCCGTTGCACTGCCCGGGTCCATAGGTGAGTTCCAATCGCCGCCACTCAAATAGCCCGTGGGGTGAATGTAGAAGACATCGACGGGTGCTGCGCCTTGAATGTCTGTGTCGCCAATGCCCTGAGGGATCATGTCGGCCAAATCTTGCGTGCTTGGGAGGGCGGCCCAGTTGGCTTCATCGGCGTAGTCCGGGGCAGGAACTTTCATGGCGAGGTCAAAGTCGTGCTTCGGCTTGTTGAGCGAAATCACCGCCTTGAACGCGCCGCCAGTGAAGAACAGGGCGGCGATGATCAAGATGATGACAACGATGAGGCCGATGATGATCTTGAAGAACTTGCTCATGACCTTGCTCATAGTAAATCGGTTGGCGCCAATAGATCTGGGTCTGGCGTTCAAAACAGTCAGTATAAACCAGTCGAACAAAAATGCGAGACTAGATGAAAACCTGTCGACCAATCGTGCGCCCACAACGCACAGGATAGAAGGTCTGGCCTCCTGAGAACCGGGGACTTTTGGTTACGCTTTATATCTTAAATGTGATTGATTCACACGAATCAATTGATTGTAGGTATGAATACCTCTAATAGAAACGGGAACATGAGTTTATGGCTGTTTGTATTTGATATTCGGAGGCGCAATGTCAAAAGTGACATCTCGAAAGGCGAATTGTTTCATATCCTACTGTCATGAAAACGCAGATTTCAAAGCGATTGATTTCTTCGAGCAAGAATTGACCGATATGTCGAACCAAAAAATTGAAATCTATCGGGACAAGCGTCGGATACGCCCCGGCGATTCTATCTCTGAGCACGAACAAGCAATTCTCTCTGCCGACGTCGTTATAATAATTTTCACACCTGAGTACATGCAAAATGTGCGTGCAAGAAAAGGGGGCGTGTCTCGTGAGTATGACAGAATACTCAGTAGATATCACGTTTCAAATGAAACCTTACGTTCCAGGGGTGGGGGAGATTTCTTTACCGTTATACCGATCCTATTTTCCGGTACTTTTTCTGGTGTCATTCCGCCTGAGTTTAGGGATCTTCTGTGTACAGACTTTACAAGGTTTCGCTGGACTGAATCAAATGATCGAAAGACCATTTTGCCAGATCACGTACGTAAAGAATTTGTCGGTGAATTCTCAAAACTTGTTGATGTTATTCTACAGACCGCACTTCAAAGAACTGAAGACTTCAAGAAACTAAGTAGGAAACTGAGAAATACACTCTTCCTGGACACGAAACACGAATCTGTCGTTCAGGCCGTTGAGCAAACGAAACAGCGCGATGTACTCAATCGAGTGTTTGTCAAAACGACCTCCTATCGACAAGTAAGAGATCAGAATTGTGTCATCCTTATTGGCAGAAAGGGCAGCGGGAAGTCGACAATTGCCGATCACATTTATTCAAACGCGCGAGACATGTACCGTACAAGAATAAGTGTGGATGTAGATCAATTTAATCTCGAGATGATATTCAATCTACTTTTTACGCCCAAAATAACTTCGGACATAAACAACATCTTTTCCCAGGAGAGGTTTTTCTCGCTGGTTTGGATCTCTTTTGTCTATCTACAGGCAGCAAAAGTAATTGTCTACGAGCACTACAGCGGCCAAACTAAGGAAGATGTTAAAGCGTTGGAGGCCCTTGAGGCGACGATTTTTGACATCTCAAATGTTGTAGCGCCAAACGAAATTGACCTTTCTCAAGCTTGGCCAGATTTCATCTGGGTGGTTCGACGGCTGATTACCGTTGTCGAGGAGGTTGTCAGAGAGTCAAGGGATGATGAGGAGTTCTTCTTTTCTGATGTCACGCGGTTGTCGGGAAGATCCCATTTGTTCAATCGAGTATTTGGAGAAAAGTTTTGTACGGAACTTCAATGCAATGTAGCGAACGTAGATGGGAAGTTCATTTTTGTGTTGGACGGATTTGATATGAGGTTTGAGAACTTCCGGAATGATTCACTTCACGGGCACTACTTGGAGGAACATGTGTTCTTTCGGAATAAGTTGGAGTTGGATTGGCTGAAAGGTCTCTTTCATAGCATTTTGGAATTGCGTGGGGCTGATCGATTTTTGAGCAACAAGATGGACTTTTGTTTAACGGTACCTAAGGATCGTTTCATCGAAATGCGCAAGACAGAAAGAGATGACTACAGATATCGTTCGATATCGACAAATGTGCGATGGACGGGAGTTGAGTTGGCAATCTTGTTGCGAAAGAGACTTGAGGTCATATCGGATTACCGGGCGGACAATGAAAAGGATGAAATGTCACGTTTGACTGACGTGTTTACGGAAAGTTTCAACAGCATTCCCACTACTATTCAATTCAGCTATGGCAGCAACACGATTGAAATTCCATTGTTTACATACCTTCTTCGACACACCTTTTGGCGCCCAAGGGAGATTCTGTACTTGACGGCTTCAATATTGGCGACTGCTGATCTTCAGAAACGCCGCAACAAAGTGTTGTCATCGGAGATAATCAGGAAAATTGTCTCTGATTCAACTTATGGGATTGTTTCGAGCGAATTCGTGCGCGAATTTCACAACGTGTGCAAAAACCTTGAGTTGATTATCCAAAGATTCGAGAGGATGGCCAACATTTTGACCTATCAAGATGTAGTAGACAGAATTGGTACAATAGATTTTGAATTTGCGATCCCTACGGATCAAATGTCTCAACAAGATATAACGAGCAAGATTGACTTTCTTTATGAAGTTGGATTCTTGGGGTTTTCGGTTCCAGACAACATATATCGCTCTGGGAGAGAGAAACACAGGGACATTTTCTATTTTTCGCATGGTGAAGAGGTGTTGAAGTCAATGTCACGGGATGAACGTCAACAGATTCAATACATTATTCATCCGGTGTTCAATGAATATTTGCGGCTTGACGTCACACGGGACCGGTTGGTCAACTACTATTCGGACGAATATTTGGAAGAGAATGATACTGTAGCAATTGAACCATAGCGCGGAAGTTCGATGGTTTCATCCATGTCTGATTGCCACTAGGTCGTTATGCCTTGTGTTCAATTCCCGCTCGGTTTCTTGATAATCGCTGAGAAGTTCATGATGACTTTGTCGCCAACCATGTGTTTGCCTCGGACGAAGGCGAGAGAGCGGGTGGCGCGGACGACCTCGCCGATGGCCTCCACCAAGTCGCCCTCTACGCCAGCGGCACAAAATTCTGCGTTTAGAGAAATGGTGACGCCGGAAATTTCTTCGCCCAGTTCTTTCTGAGCAATGACAAAGACCGCATGATCGGCAAACGAGGTGAGGAGGCCGCCGTGAACGGCGCCGCCGCCATTGATGTGTTTCTCATCGATGTAGAAACCGCATCTGACCTTGTCGTCTACGAAGCGGTGATAGAAGGGGCCGATGAAATCCTCATGGGGGTCCCAGCCTCTCAAGGTGACCCATCCTTCGTAGCGGCCTGTCCCTTCGATGCGGTCGAATGTGGCCATGGTTAGTCCTCCCGGTTGGGTTTGATTCTTGTTCTAAGCCACCCGAATGTGGAGTTGTTGCGGGTGAGCCATTTATAAAGGCCCCAGGTGTCGTCGTAGAGCTTTTGCGGGTCGGCGAAGAGGGTTTCGCGGGTGGTGAATTCGCGGGCCGGATCGAACTCCTTGACCACCTTGGCCGGGTTGCCTGCTGCGACCACATTGGCGGGCACGTCTTTCGCTACAACAGAACCGGCGCCAATGATTGAATTGTCGCCGATGGTGACGCCTTTGCAGAGGATGGAACGTTCGCCAATCCATGCATTCTTGCCGGTGACAATCGGAGCGCCATCACCCGGCGCGGATGTGCGGTCGTAGAGGTCGTGCCAATCAGAGTCCGAGATCAACACATTCGATCCCAACATGGTGTTGTCACCGAGGGTGATGCTGCGGGCGGCCAAGATGCGTGCACCTGGCGTGATCAAGCAGAAGTTGCCAATTTTGATGGTGCCGCGCTTACCTTCGTTCGGCCAGGTGCAGAAGAGAACGCCGCTGTCGGCGTGGGTTCTGATGTGGACCTGATTGCCGATGTCGACTTTCTCACCGATCACAGTGACCTTCCACGGCAAGGTGACATCAAGGCCGTCACCCACGCGGTCAAATTGCGGCTCAAGGAAACGACGCTGCCACCACAATTGATAGCCGTCGAAAGCCCGCCGCATCCAATAGGGTCGATGATCTGTGCGCATTGTGATTTGAGCCTTAAGAAGATGTGGGCTCGTTCTTAACAAGGATCGAGGCCAGACGCACCTGCTTTGTCTGATCTGAGTTGCTTTGACGCCTGTGCCTTCCTTGGCATAATGTGCGGCAAACAAGATTGAGACTTTGAGGGAAGGGAGACCCATGGCGCTTGACGCTGAAACCAGACAACAACTCATCGATTCGGTGGCCCGGTTTGTGGCGGAGCGCTTGGTGCCTATCGAGGCACAGGTTGCGGAAAACGATGAGGTGCCGCAAGACGTCATCGCGGAGATGCGTGAGCTTGGGCTCTTTGGTCTCTCAATCCCGGAAGAATATGGCGGGCTCGGCCTCAATATGGAGGAAGAGGTTCATATCGGATTTGAGTTGGGACGCACGTCACCGGCTTTCCGCTCGGTCGTCGGCACCAATGTGGGCATCGGGAGCCAAGGCATCGTCATGTTTGGTTCCGAAGAGCAAAAGCAAGCTTGGCTGCCCAAACTGGCCTCCGGTGAAATGGTCGCGAGCTTTGCGCTCACTGAGCCGGGTGCCGGATCTGATGCGGCGGCGGTGCAGACGACCGCCATCCGTGACGGCGACGTTTATGTGTTGAACGGCACCAAGCGGTTCATCACCAATGCAAATCGCGCGCATGTGTTCACGACCATGGCGCGGACCGATCCTTCGAACAAGGGTGCTGGCGGTGTGTCGTCCTT
>OZ252216.1:2327500-3540843 GCA_965248915.1 Alphaproteobacteria bacterium | reverse complement strand
CGGTTTCGCGGGTTCCTGGACCGCCGCCGCGCACGTCGCCTCCCATGACACAACGCTCGTCAGGCAGGATGACCGTCACTCCGGTTCGAACTGAATGATCTTGCGCATTGCCGACCGATATTCCATCGACATCGGTTATGAGATTTCGGGGGCCCGGACGTGCCGACATTGACATTAGGATTTCCTTCAGAGAGTAAGTTCAAGCTCACGCTAACCATCGCCCTATCATTCGTCAATTTCGGCGCTATCATGGGCCAGAAGCGATTCGCCGGGACGGTCCGAATGACCAAAAAGTTATGGCAAATCATAGTGTTAGCGGGGATCACCCTGGCCGCCTGCAGCGAAACGTCGATGCAGAATGGCGACTGGCGATTCTGGCAATCTCCGACCACCGGCAAATACATGGTGGCGACCGCACACCCTCACGCAACGCAAGCCGGCATTGAAATCCTGGAAAAAGGCGGCAACGCCGTTGATGCAGCCATCGCAGTTCAAATGGCACTCAACGTCGTCGAGCCAGAGTCTTCCGGCATCGGCGGCGGCTCCTTTATTCTCTTCTGGGACGACGCATCAGGTGAGCTAAAGGTTTATGACGGTCGGGAAATGGCAACGGCCGCGACGGACGCATCCGTCTTTGACACAGCTCCAGGTCAATCTTTTGTGCACCGGGTTTTTGGCGGTACATTTGTCGCGGTGCCCGGCACTGTCGCCGCTTTGGAGAAGGCACACTCAGAACACGGCAAGCTCCCTTGGCAAGATCTCTTTGGACCGGCTATTGAATTGGCGGAAAACGGTTTTGAAGTCAGCCCTAAACTACACCACTGGCTGTCGCTCCTGCCCACCGTTCAATTAGTGCCAGACATCCAAGATCTGTATACAGACAATGGCGTGCCTTACTCCGTGGGCACAGTGATTACAAATACAGCTCTTGCGGAGAGCTTGAGAACCCTGGCCGATGGTGGTCCCGACGCCTTCTACGAGGGCTCTCTCACGCATGAGATTGTCGACACTGTCTCTAACGCGAGCCTAAATCCGGCGCCAATTACGGCGGAAGATTTTGCGGCCTATCAGGCCAAATTACGGGATCCGGTTTGTGGGCCTTATCGGAAATGGACGATTTGTTCCATGCCACCGCCCTCTTCAGGAGGCACAACAGTCCTACAGATTATGAGCCTTCTTGAGGGCCACGATTTGGCCAGTCTCGACCCTGGATCAGCGCCAGCTGTTCACTTGATTAGCGAAGCCAGCCGGATTGCCTATGCGGACCGGGAGCGATATGTGGGCGACCCAGACTTTGACGACGTGCCTACCCTCGCCCTCATTGATGCCGATTATATCGCCAAGCGGGCGCAACTCATCAATAAAGAGAAATTTGGCGGCAAAGCGGAAGCCGGCAACCCGAATGGAGAAGCCACCTTACAACGTGCCGATGGGAGGGCCATGGAATTGCCGTCCACCAGCCACCTTTCGATTATTGACGGTAAGGGCAATGCGCTATCCATGACAACAAGCGTTGGATACGCCTTTGGGAGCAACTTGCTCTCGGGCGGTTTCTTCTTGAACAATCACGTCACAGATTTCTCGTCCACCTCAGAAGTCGACGGTCGCCTAGTTGTTAACCGGGTGGAATCCGGCAAGCGGCCACGCAGTTCCATGTCACCCACAATTGTCTTCGATGAGAACGATGAGCTTTATCTTCTTATCGGAACCTCGGGGGGTGGACGCATCATTGGCCATGTTGCGAAGGTTTTGATCGGTGTTTTAGATTGGGACCTCGACATTCAGTCCGCCATTGACCTCCCCAACTTCAACAATCTCAACGGCGCAACGTCCATTGAAGAAGTGGACGGCAGCGACGCCCTCAAAGCCGCCCTTGAAGCACTTGGTCATGAAGTCAATGTCCGCGGATTGCGTAGCGGCCTGCAAGGCATCAAGGTAACAGACACGGGCCTCGAAGGGGGCGCTGATCCCCGCCGAGCCGGCACCGCTGAAGGCAACTAGACGCCCTCCGAAACCTCACATTCTGAGCAGAGGCCGCACCTCCTTGGCAAACCATTCGATCTGCGCATCGCGATCAGCCAAGGGGCCGGTCAAATCCAACACAAAGTGTCGACAGCCTGACGCCGCGTAGGCATTGATTTTCTCAGCTACATCCGCCGGCGTGCCGAGCGCGCAATATTTTTTTGCGGCGTCGTGAAAATCCATTGCGTATCGCATGGAGAGATGTTCGGTTGCTTTGTCGAGGGCAGTTTCGTAGTCGCGATCAATGCGGATGAAAAGCAAATGTCCCGATCCAAACTCTGTCAGCTCGCGCCCGCTTTCATTGGCTGATTTTTCGATCTTCTCCAAAGCGCCCTTGTACATGTCCGGCGTCACCACATAGGAGAACCAGCCGTCGGCCATTTTTCCGCAGCGCCTTAATGCGGGGTCTGAGCGCCCCCCAGTCCAAATGGGCGGGCCAGACGGACTCGTGCAAGCAGGCTTCATTTGCAGATCTCTAAAGGGAAAAAACTCCCCATCACTGCTCACCCGCTCCCCTGTCAAAAGAGATTTGAGGACCGGAATGGCTTCAGACATTCGAGCGCCACGCTCTGAAGTCGGTACACTTACTGCCTCCCATTCGCCCGCAAATTCGCCGCCAACCCCAACACCAAAGATGAGCCGTCCTTCGGCCAGCTGATCCAAAGACGTCAGTTGCTTGGCGACGTGCACCACATGGCGCATGGGCAATAGATAAACCCCGGTACCAAACGTGAGTTTCGAACTCAAGGCGGCGCCCTGAGCGATCTGCAAAAGAGGATCAAGAATTGGAACGGGGAACTCGATGTGGTCGCCCATCCAAAGTGAATCAAACTCGAACTTCTCGGCCAGTGACACGTTTGCGCGTGTCATGTCTGGATTGAGAAACATGGTGATGAAGCCGAACTCGAGTTTTTCGCTTAAGGGAAGTGACATTTCATATCCTCTGTCACCCGCTCACCTTTTGGCATCGGGGCGACCACGCCTTTGTCGTTGCGTACTGGTCTTTGCAAGGCCAACCAAGGCGGCATCGTTCGATGTGATCATCCAAGTTGGTATTGATTTCATGTAGTCGGTAAATCTGCCCTTGTCCTCAAAGCGCTCTCTAAATTTCTCTTCGTTAAAGAGAGATTCCCATCGCGGCAAGATGCCTCCACCAAGGTAGAGGCCGCCGAGTGTTCCAAGTGTCAATGCCAAATCGCCTGCCACGGCGCCTAACAAATCGGTAAAGATGGCGATGACTTCTGTAGAGACCTCGCAATCCTGACGTTCGGCACGCATACGGATGTCCATGGAGGTTGGAATCTCATCACAAGGAGCGCCATCGACCGTTGCGATTGCTTCGAAGAGAGCCTCTTGGCCTGATCCTGACAAAACACGCTCCGCCGAAACATGACCAAACTTCTTCCGCAACACTTGAAAGACGGCCTGCTCCCTTTCATTTGAAGGGGCGAGATCGATATGCCCCCCTTCGCCGGACAAAGGCACATACTCACCGCGACCATCTGGAATCAGACCTGATACACCCAAGCCGGTTCCGGGACCCACCAGTCCGATAGGCGCGTCAAGAATGAGGGCAGACCCTTGGCCGACAAGTCGGCGCTCATCATCTCTCAAGTAGGGTAGACTTGCGGCCAGGGCCGTAAAATCGTTGAGAAGTATGACGTCGTCGACCACAAACGCCTCGCGCAGCTCGCGGGCTGATAGACCCCAAGTCGAATTCGTTAGCTCAATGGTCGTATCTTCCTCTGACCTCACAACAGGGCCGGCGGCACAAAATGCCATTGCGCTTATGCGACCCGTCGGTCTGGTCTTCACAAACTCCCGAACGGCGGGGACGAGCCCAGCGTGAGCCGCGGTCATCCATGTCACCATTTCCATCGGCCGCCCATTGGGGCCGACGAGCGCGAGGCGACAATAAGTGCCACCTATATCACCGACGAGAATTGACACGGCCCAATCACTTTCATTTTGAGAACTACTCGGACTGTCGTGTGACCACAATAAAGATGCGTTTGAAAGGAAACAAGGTCAGGCCGTTCGCACGCTTTGGATAGGCCTTGCGCAAGGCTTTGCGATAGGCGCTCGAAAACTGCTCACGATCCTCCTCGTTTAGAGGGGTGAGAAGCGGGCGGAGCGCGGTTCCGCTTACCCAATCGAACACAGGATCATCGCCTTCAAGTTCTTGTGCGTATTCGGTTTCCCAAATGTCGATGTTCTCGGCGTGGGGATTGAAGAAGTCGTAGTAAACGCCAGGCGTGCCAACAGGATGGTGTCGCAAGATGGGTTTCAGCTTTTCTGCCCATACACCCTCAGATGCGATCTCTCGCATAAGCACATGACTAGGGGCCGCGAAGTTTTGAGGCATTTGGAGCGCCAATACACCGCCGGGGCGGAGCGTGTCTAAGAGCTTGGGTAAGAGCTGCCCATGATCATCAATCCATTGATAGGTCGCATTGGAAAAGATTACATCTGCGGCCAGGTCCGGCACCCAGGCTGAGAGATCTGCCTTGAGCCAGGTCGCCTGATTGGGACCTTCCTCGGCGGCCCTCTCCAACATCTCATTGGAGCTGTCAACGCCGATGAGTTCCGTGCTCGGCCACCGTGTCGCCAAAACTTCGGTTGAGTTTCCGGGACCACATCCTAGATCGTAAATGAGTGCTGGATCGGTTACGGAGATGCGGGAGGCCAATTCAATGGCTGGACGGGTCCGCTTGTCGGCAAACGAGAGATAGACATCAGGGTTCCACATGACGTGACCCTAACAATTCAGGCAAACAGACGCGGAAGCATGTTCCTTCAGAACCTGAGTGCAGGAGGATCACTTTTCCCCCGTGGGCTTCGGCAAGATCTCGCGCAATGGCGAGCCCCAATCCGGTTCCCCCCGGGGTGGCGCTCAGACCGAAAGGTTTGAACAGCTCTTCTCTTACTTTCTCCGGAATGCCGGGGCCGTTGTCGATGATATCTATCGCAATCTCACCTCTCATTGCCTCAGTGCGGACCGATATTTCAGATTCTCTCGATGGGTTTTCATGGGCAAGCAGAGCCTGTTGTGCATTTCTCGTCAAATTCAGCAGCATGCGGAATAATTTATCAGAATCTGCTTGCAAGGTGAATTTTTCAGAAACTTCATTGTGAAATTTGATCGGGCCTTCTCGGTCCAATCCCAACGACGCGGCAACATCTTCAACAATGGTCTTGAGACCAACCGCCGAATGGCGAACGGGGGCCTCCTCTGCCTTGCCATAGCGCAATGTGTTCACGCATAGATCGATCGCCCGGTCGATTGAGGAGAAAAGCATAGGAGCCAACCGTTGCACAGTCGGATCGTCGATATTAGCGATGCGGTCGGAGACCAGTTGCGCGCTGGTCAGTATGTTCTTGAGATCGTGATTGATTTTGCTCACAGCAACACCCAGCGCGGCAAGGTGTGCCTTCTGTTGAAGTGAGGACTGCACCTGTGACTGCATCTCGGCCAATTCTCGCTCCGCTCGGCCAATTTCGTCAGTGCGGTCAGAAGCCGCGATGACAGCATCGGATTTCTCAGGGTCCTGGCGAAAGGTTTCCATGGCCGTTGTGATGCGAAGCATTGGCCGCACCAAAAGCAGCATCAGACAAGCGTAGACAAACCCGGCCGTCACCAAGGCAATCACAATTGAGAGGCCTAAGATGTTTCGCGAATAGGCGAACATGTCTTGGCAAAGAGGTGTTTCGTCGATGACAATCTCAACCGTCGAGTCAGGCCTAAAACGGGCTTGCCCTCTCACGCCCAACACCCTGTTTTCGCCCGAACGCAAACTGTCGAAAGCTTGCATGATTGATTGCAGAGGGCTCAAACCTTCCATGTCGACCCAAAGGTCTACCTTTGGCGGCATATCTTTGCCTAGATAGAGTTCGCGCATATCTTCAGCGGACAGACCGACGGAGAACACTTCCGCATTGCGCAGCAATTCATCGGCCAGCTCCCGGTCGACCATCTGATCGGGACTGCCCTCGAGCGCCAGGACGGCGATCTGTGCAGCTTCCAATCGCTCCATCAGCCAGGTCTCGCGATATCTCGCAATGGAGGGCACATAAATCAAAATCTCCGCCAGCATGACAATGGCAACCGTCAAAACAAGCAAGCGGCCCGAGAGACTTTGTGCAAAGCTCTTGAGGCCGCGCAAGGCGACCCAGCCCTTCTTGTCTTGTGATACTGCGACCATGGTTGACTGTTCTAAAGTGAGAGACTCAAGGTTGGGGCGACTTTATCCCAGTTTACCGAGGAGCTTCACGAAAAAGCGTACGCGTGGAGAATAGAGTGTTGGTGTGTAGTAATCGCCCGCCGCCCGTTTTGATATCTCGCCAAGGGTTGGATACGGCGCAATGAATGTCGCCATGGCGCCGATCTTCAACTTGGTCGACATGGCCAAGACCCAAGGTTGAATAAGTTCACCTGCTTTGGACGCAGCAATTGTCGCGCCCAAAATTCGGCCCTTCTTTCCAACCACAACCTTGATCATTCCTTCGGTGTTGCGTTCTGCTCTAGCGCGATCGTTTTCGGCGACCTCCCATTTAAGAACCCGCACATTGTCTCCGTGTTCTTTGCGTGCCAGTTCTTCTGTGAGGCCCACATGGGCTAGCTCTGGATCTGTGTAAGTCGCCCACGGCACGGCAGAATGATCTGCTTTGGCGGGCACACGGAACAACGCATTCCTAATGACTATGCCGCTATGATATCCGGCAACATGGGTAAACTGCAATCCGCCAGCAGCATCTCCAATGGCGAAGATCTTCTTGTTCGACGTCCTCAATCTTGCGTCGACCTCAATCCCGCGCTTGGTGGTTTTGACATTTGCTGCTTCCAAATTCAGGTTCCCGATGTTCGGACGCCGACCTGCCGCGACAAGAAGATGGGTTCCGGATATTCTTTCCTCACCGGTTTCGTTCTTAAGCGTGACTTCAACTTTACCATCTCTCTCAGCGACTTCTTCAACCATGGCTCCTTCGCGAATATCAACACCTTCTTCTTCAAGGCGCTTGACTACAATAGCTACAAGCTCAGGATCGTCTTTGCCAAACACTTTGAACGCTTCGAGTACGGTGACTCTTGCGCCAAGACGACGATAGGCTTGCGCCATTTCCATACCGATGGGACCGCCTCCAACGATGATGAGATGTTCAGGGAGCTCGGTGTTTTCAAAGATGGTCTCGTTGGTGAGGTAGTTGACGCTGTCTAGCCCTTTGATCGGTGGTGCTGACGGGCGCGACCCGGTCGCAATCACAAACCGGCGCGCGGTGATGCGTTTGTTACCCGCCACGACGGTGCGGCGATCTGCGAATCGACCTTCTGCTTGAACTACCGTAACGCCGAGGCCTTCAAATCTCTCAACCGAATCGTGCGGCGCGATCCCTGCGATCACCCCGTGAACATGTTCGTGGACCTTTGCAAAGTCGACTTGTGGGGTGGCTTTCGCAATCCCAAACTTCTCACCGGCGCTCATGGCGTGGGCTTGCTTGCCTGCAGCAATCAAAGCCTTTGACGGCACACAACCATAGTTCAGACAATCGCCACCCATTTTTCCACGTTCGATGAGAACGACTTTGGCGCCCATTTGTGATGCACCAGCAGCAACCGAAAGGCCACCAGAACCCGCGCCGATCACGCAGATATCAGCATGAATAGTTTCCATGAATATTCCTATTGTTAGGATTCGGTGGGTGCGGCGCCACGCTTGCCAAACCTTTTGTAGGCTATGGGGATCAACGCTAACACAACAAGACCAACCATCAGGAAGATGACCTTTGGATCTGTCAGGAGGCCGGTCAAAGACAGGTCTTCACCGCGAGCGATGGCTTCACTGCCAATGTCGCCTGCAGCCGCGTACACGAACGTGGCCGGCATGATGCCAACAAAGGTTGCAAGAACATAGTTTCGCAGGCGAACACCTAAGAAGGCGGGTGCCAAGTTGACCAACCAAAATGGAAATATCGGGACGAGGCGCAAGATGAACATGTAACTCAATTCACCGTCGCGAAATCCTTCTTCCAATTTCTGCAGGGTCGATCCTGTTCTCTTTCGCCACACATCACCAAGTGCGGTGCGGGCGATAAGAAAGATGATGGTTGCGCCAAGAGTTGCGCCGACGACAACCGCAGTACCGCCAACGAGTGTGCCAAACATGAAGCCGGCAAAAATGGTGAGAAACGAAGCACCGGGAAAAGAGATTGAAACGGCAGCTGCGTAAATGCCGACAAAAGCCAACACTGCCCATATCCCCCATTCGGCTGCGAAGGACTTCAGAGCGTTATGATTTTCCTTCAACGCGTCTTGAGTGAAGTAGTCATTGAGGCCAAACGCAAAAAACGCAACCAAGGCCGCAACGACAACCACGAGGGGCAGAAAACGCTTCATTCCAGATTTCTTTTCTTCTGACTCTGTCTCTGACATTTCCATTTCCGCCACTATTGTTCTCCTGCCACCCTATCGCATATTCAGGGGTCTCAGCTAGTTGCATCATTCAGTGACCAATCATACTGGTCTTTGGATACTTTGGTGATGCCTGACAATGCTGCCTTCAAGTCAGCATCCGCATATTCTTCTAGATGCGCAATGACACCTGCATCATTGTCTCCGAAATCCTCTTTGAACCAATCATATATGGAAGAGACGGTGAGCTTGCCGTCTTTCACATCAGCACCTCGGGGATGGTTCACATAATCTCTCGCTGCTTGATCAAGCTGAGCCTCAAGGGTGGCTCCTGCAAACGGGATTGTGCCAAGATTGGGACAACCGACCGACGCACAATTGACCGCGTAATGCACGCGCGGCTCCGTCCATTTTCCGCGAAGAATTTCGTGTTCAATCATGTCGAGGGACAATTCATAACCACCGACGTTCAAAAACTTCTTGCGCCAAGGTCCAGAAAAGAGCGGACCCGACAATTTGATGGAACGGATTGAATCAACAGGATAGTGCTCAAGCACAACGTCAATCGTGGCGGCATTGTACAGGTTTACCCAGAACGCAAATTGCTCGTCGCGATTGAGGGTCGTTGGGTCAAAGTTTTGAAGTCCCTCTAGATATGCTTTCAAACTCGCTTTGTGCTCGGCGCCAACATCAGCATATCGGAAGCGATTGAGGCCATCGTCACCCTCGACGACAGAAGCGTTGAGTATCTCTGCCCAAGAAGAGTGATCCACCACGATTGTGGAGGCGGCGTCCTGGACGGAGAGAGCGTCAACCGCGGCATTCGCAGCGTGCGCTTTGCCAGACAGACCAAAGTACGGAATGGCTGCGATTAATAGAGCCACATAGGCAAAACGGACGATCCGCCCGGCGCCATCACCTCTTGTTTCTTTCCTCATTTTCGACCCTCACCTTGAAACATCCCAAAAAGCGGCCGCCCCGGTGGGCGGCCTTGTCGCACTAGATAGCATTGATTTTCGAAATTGAGGGGGAGCCTCACCCCATTGTGACAACTTGTGATAATCTCTAGGCAGCGCTGAAACCGTCAGATTCTGGCCGGTGAGCGTTGACTTCGAGGGGCCTAAGCCCTATACACCCGCATTCAATTTCGAATTGATCCGGCATGCACCCTACGCTTGAGGTGCGCCGATGACTGAAAAGCCCGAGTTTCTGCGGGTGTCGATGGAGAATTAGACTTGAAACGTACATTTCAGCCGAGCCGGCTCGTTCGCAAGCGCCGCCATGGATTTCGCGCCCGCAAAGCAACTGTGGGTGGCCGCAAAGTGCTGGCCCGCCGCCGTTCAAAGGGTCGCAAAAGCTTGAGCGCTTAGGGGATCTCGTTCCTTGCCATTTGAGCCGCCACGTGGAATCAGAATGGCTCTCCAGAAATTAAAGAAAAGATCAGACTTCTTGCGTGTTGCGCGCGGGCGGCGGTATGTGGTGCCAGGCCTGGTGCTGCAAGCGCGACCTCAGGCCGATTGCGCAGAAGATGCACCTTTTCGCGTAGGGTTCACGGTGACCAAGAAGGTCGGAAATGCGGTCATTCGCAACCGGGTCCGCCGTCGCCTCAAAGAGGCCGCACGCCTCAAATTTCAGGAATTCGGCAAGCCCGCCACCGACTATGTTCTGATTGGAAGGCACACAACGATAGATCGCCCCTTTCAGAGTTTGCTTGACGATCTTACATTAGCACTGCAAATGATCGCCAAGCCCAAGCGGAACACCCATCGAAACAAGGACAAGTCATGATACCGAAGGTCAAAATAGGCAATCGGATTAGCCAAGGCCTGAGCCTGCCGCTCAAGGGACTTGTCCATGTCTACCGACGCCTAATTTCGCCGCTTTTGCCGCCGAGCTGCCGCTATGAGCCCACATGCTCACAATATGCCTTGGAAGCGCTTGAGCTCCACGGACCCCTCAAGGGGACTTGGCTCACCGTTCGCCGGCTTTCACATTGTCACCCTTTTACATGGCTTGGCGGTGGATCTGGGTTTGATCCAGTTCCCCATCGCTGTGCACATGATCATGATGTCGAACCCTCCCCCTCGACGAACACACATAACAAGATTGCCTGAGAGTTGGACCGCCTAAATGGAAAATAAGAACTTTATCCTCTTCATCGCCATCGCGGCGGTCATCCTTTTGTTGTGGACCGAGTTCGTGTCGGGTCCGCAGCTCGAAGAACAGCGCGCCACTCAAGAAGCGGAAGAACAAATCTCTCAAGCCGGGGGGCTGGACGACATCCCAAACGTTCAAGGCTCTACCGGTGGGACGGGCGAGGCCGCCAATCTGGATTCTGCCGACACGATGCCAGACCGCGCTTTGTCTCGAGAAGCGGCACTAGCACAAAGTTCGCGCCTTGCCTTCGAAGGCCCAAGCGTTAGAGGGTCCATCTCTCTGGTGGGAGGACGTATTGACGACTTGGTCTTGAACAAATTTCAAGAGACCACGGACCCTTCGAGCCCGAGTGTGAAGTTGCTGACACCTTCGGGGGTCAAGGGAACTTACTTTGCAGATTTCGGATGGGCACCGGAAGCCGGTCAAGCCATCAAAGTGCCGGACAAAGATTCCGTTTGGCAACAAAGCGGTTCAGGCAATCTGTCGCCTGAGCGCTCCGTTGAAATTTTTTGGGACAATGGCGAAGGCCTTACCTTTCGTCGCACCATTTCTATGGACGAGAACTACATGTTCACTATCGTTCAGTCTGTGGAAAACAACACGCAAGCGCCTGTTCATCTCTATCCTTACAATCGTCTGACCCGATACGGTATGCCGGATATCTCTGGGTTCTTCATCCTGCATGAAGGGTTCTTGGGTGTTTACAATGACGAGCTGGTCCTCAAGAAATACAAAAAGATCCGTGAAGACGGTGCATTTGCGACCTCATCAACCGGCGGCTGGACCGGCATTACAGACAAGTATTGGCTCACAGCTCTCATTCCAGATCAAACACAATCGACAAACTCCAGTTTCAGCAACAAGACCATTCGCGACACAGACCGGATCCGCGCGCAGAATGTTTCAGCGACTGCGACCACCATTGTTCCTGGCGGCCGTTCAGAAGTGAAGACGCATCTTTTCGCTGGCGCCAAAGAAAACAAGTTGCTGACCGCCTATCGCGACGAAATGGGAATTCCCATCTTCGATCTCGCGATCGATTGGGGATTTTTCCGATTCTTTACGAAACCCTTGTTCCAAGTCGTTCACTTCTTTGGGGATCTGACCGGTAATTTCGGCATCGCCATTTTGATCACCACCGTCTTGGTGAAATTACTGTTCTTCCCGTTGGCGAACAAACAATACCAATCCATGAGTATGATGAAGAAGGTGCAGCCAGAAATGGCGGCCTTACGTGAACGCTTTTCCGACGACAAAGCGAAACAGCAACAAGAACTCATGGCGCTTTATAAACGAGAGAAAATCAATCCGGCTGCCGGGTGCTTACCGATCATTGTGCAGATCCCGGTGTTCTTTGCGCTCTACAAAGTGCTCTTTGTCACTATTGAGATGCGGCAAGCGCCGTTCTTTGGCTGGATTCAAGATCTCGCCGCACCGGACCCAACAACGGTCTTTAACCTCTTTGGTTTACTGCCATGGGATCCAAGCGGTGTTCCGTTCATTGGAACCACGCTAGCGCTTGGCATTTGGCCGCTCATCATGGGTGTGACCATGTTCTTGCAGATGCGCATGAATCCTGCACCGCAAGACCCGATGCAGCAAAAGATGTTCACGTTCATGCCCATCATCTTCACAATACTTCTGGCAAGCTTCCCTGCTGGCCTGGTGATCTATTGGGCCTGGAACAACTCACTGTCCATCGCCCAACAATATGTCATCATGCGACGCAGCGGCGTTGAGGTGGAACTCGCCAAAAATCTCAAGCTTGATTTCCTTTTGGAAAAGTTTGGAAAAAAACCGGCAACGGCACAGCTTGAAGACAAGAGCGAAGACAGCGACAAGACCTAACCGCCCAACAATGGGATGGCCTTCACATGAGTGACGAAGTTTCGAACATTTCACCGGAACAAGACGATTTCGATGCGGCTGCCCTTGAGAAGGGGCGTTGGTTGTTCGCACAATCGTGCGACTTTCTCCTCGGCGTAACATCGCTGGAAGCATTACCGGCTGGTGATCGGCCTGAGATCGCCTTTGCAGGACGGTCAAATGTTGGCAAGTCGAGCCTTGTGAACGCCCTCACAGGCCGCAAAACGCTCGCGCGCACTTCCAATACGCCTGGGCGCACGCGAGAGCTCAATTTTTTCTCGCTGACGCCCGGCCTTTATCTTGTTGATCTGCCTGGATATGGCTACGCAAAAGTGGAACGAGAACTCTCAAAGCGATGGGTTGATCTGCTCAAAGAATATTTGCGGGGGCGAATGTCACTGCGACGGGTCATGATCTTGGTGGACTCTCGGCACGGCCTTAAGCCCTCCGATCTTGAAATGATGGACATGCTGGACGTGACGGCGGTTTCGTATCAAATCGTTTTGACCAAGGCCGACAAGATCAAGGCTGGGAAAGCGGAAGCGACCCGCAAGGCGGTTGAGCGTGCGATTATCAAGCGCCCGGCGGCCCATCCGAACGTTCTTTTGACTTCAAGCCAAAAGAAGACGGGGATCGAAGAGTTGCGCGCCGAGCTTGCCTCCCTAGCGGATTGGACATTGATCAGTTACAGTCCGAAGAGCGCCGCCACATAAGAGAAACAAAAAAATGAGTGACGAAACCACCCCAAAGAAGACGCCGAAACGCTCTGCCAAAGAATGGCTCACGACTGCCAAAATTCTAACGGCGGCGCTGCCCTTTTTGTTGCGCTACGACCGTGAAACGATTGTCATAAAGTATGGTGGACATGCCATGGGCAATGCCCGTCTCGCCCATGAGTTTGCGCGCGACATGGTGGTTCTGAAACAGGTTGGAATCAATCCGGTTATTGTTCACGGTGGTGGACCTCAGATTGGAGAGATGCTGGATCGGCTTTCGATTGAGAGCGATTTTGTGGATGGATTGAGGGTCACGGACAAGGCAACCGTCGAGGTTGTGGAAATGGTTTTAGCCGGCAAGATCAACAAGCAAATTGTGAGCGCAATATCGACCGAAGGCGGAAAAGCGGTTGGCCTCTCCGGAAAAGATGGCAACATGATTATTGCCCGCAAATTACACCGCACACAGAAAGACCCAGATTCAAACATTGAACGTATTCTGGATCTTGGGTTTGTGGGCGAACCTGAAACCATCAACTCCGATGTTTTAGAAGCGATTATCGACTCAGATCTCATCCCTGTCATTGCCCCTATCGGCACGAGCGCAACCGGCGAGACCTACAACATCAATGCGGATACGGTCGCCGGCGCGATTTCCGGCGAGATGGAAGCAAAGAGATTGTTTCTGCTGACGGATGTGCCGGGCGTACTCGACAAGGACGGGAATCTGATCCCCAAACTCTCCGTTGACGAGGCGCGCGGCCTGATGACGGATGGAACGATTTCTGGAGGCATGATCCCCAAAATTCGGACCTGTATTGAAGCCGTGGAAAAAGGCGTCGAGGCGGTCGTTATCCTCGACGGCCGGGTGCCGCATGCCCTTTTGCTCGAACTCTTCACGGATGATGGGGCGGGAACCCTCATTTCCTAGGCAATTCAACCATCTAGTACTTGCGTTGCGCTTACAAATTTGACACTTTTTGGCACCGGTCAGCTGGGTGTATGTTGAGCGGTGGGATTTGGGACAAAACATCGGGTTGAAATGACGCGAAACCACCACAGAAGCGTATCTATAATCGTTTTTGCAATGACCATTTTGGGGTCATTGCTCCTCTCAGCATTGCCCGCTCACGCCTCCCTCACCTTATGCAATGAAACGAGCTATATGCTCGAAGCATCGGTCGCAAGCCCAACGGGGGCGAAATGGAAAGTCGAAGGGTGGTGGTCTCTTCAACCGGGTGACTGTACCGTCGCGATCGAGTCCCCGCTGAAGAGTGATGACTATTATACGTTCGGCCGCTCGATTTCCGGTCACGAAGGGGGCATCCGCGCATGGGGTGGGCGATACGCCTTCTGCACAGGGGAGGGAAGTTACTCCCTGACCAATCGTCCCAATTGCGAAGAAGCTGGCCTTACCGTCTTTGGGTTTGCCAAGGTTGAAACCAAAAACAACCAGAAGTGGACAAACACTTTCACAGAACCGGCTGGGTACTCTGCCGCCAAAGCGCGGGTCGCCGGCGTTCAAAGATTGCTCGGCGACATTGGATATGACCGTGTGTCTGTTGATGGCTATATGGGGCGACGTACAAAAGTCGCCATGGCAAAATTCAAAAAGGATCTTAGCCTCAAGAAAGGCGAAGATTTGACGCCGGAGTTTTTCGACGCCATGGCTAGAAAAGCCAATGAACAAGTTCAACAAGCAGGTCTTGAACTTTGCAACGAGACACCGCACGACCTTTTTGCCGCAATTGCCTACGAAGAAGATGCAACCGGTTGGACCTCACGTGGATGGTATCACTTGAAGAATGGCACTTGCATCAAGGCCTTGAAAGATCAGCTCGCCCAAGAGGAATATTTTGTATACGCGGAATCGGAAATCGGCGACGGCGAGATGATGGTATGGAACGGCGAACGCGTTTTCTGCACGAACACTATTCGGTTTAGCATTGATGGTGATCAGAATTGCGCTGTTCGAGGATACGATCAACGCGGTTTTGTGGAAATTGAGCCCAAAGAGAATGCGCATTGGCGGCATGCCTTCTCGCTCAACAATCCAGCTGTCGCCGTTGGCGGTCCTGAAACTCCAGAGACGGAAGTGCCCGAGACTGAGGCACCAGAAACCGTGGCGCCAGAAACCGAGACAACTGGGACGGCAGAGGAATAGAGTCGACTTATGTCTCGCGAATCCGCGACCGATGCGCCAAATCTCGACCACATCTCCATCTGGGTTTTCGATCTCGATAACACGCTCTACCCATCACACTGCAATCTCTTCCATGAGATTGATCAACGCATGGGTACCTATATCGCAGACCTCTTAACAGTTGACCGAACCGAAGCACGCCGCATTCAAAAGACTTACCTACATCGTCACGGCACAACGCTGAACGGATTGATGCAGGAGCATGGGATCGACCCACACGCCTTTATGGATTATGTCCACGACATCAATGTGGAATGTATCCCCCCTAATCCTCGACTGGGTGATCTTATCAGCGCTTTGCCGGGTGAGAAGTACATTTACACGAATGGCTCCGTTGCGCATGCGGAGAATGTGACCGATCGTCTGGGCGTTCAATCCTATTTTGACGGTGTTTTTGACATCGCGGCAGCAGACTTTGTCCCCAAACCGCGCCGCGCATCCTACAAAAAATTCCTTGAGGCCTTCAATGTCGCGCCCACATCAGCAATCATGTTTGAAGATATGGCCGGAAATCTCAAATGCGCAGAAGAGGTCGGCATGACAACCGCCCTCGTCACATCCCACAAAGACTGGTTGGATGAACCAGGAGCCGAAGGATCTATCTTCCACAGCGATGATCATACCCACGTCCATCACCTGGTTGAAGATCTGACGGAATTTTTGGATCTGGTGATCAAATCCACAACAAGAACAAGCCAGAGTTGACTTCGAGACCTTGCTCGGTATGGTCCGCGCAAACGTCCAACACAAAGGAAGATCCCATGGGCATGAGTGAACTCAAAACCACCATCGATAGCGCCTGGGAGAAAAGAGACGCTTTGTCGACCAGCACCACCGGCCCGGTGCGCGATGCAGTCAAAGAGGCACTTTCGGCTCTCGATACGGGTGTGGGGCGGATTGCGGAAAAGCAAGATGGTGATTGGACCGTCAATCAGTGGCTCAAGAAAGCCGTCCTCTTGTCCTTTCGTCTCAATGACATGGAAAGCATCGAGGGCGGTCCCGGTCACGGGAAATGGTGGGACAAAGTCCCTTCCAAATTCGACGGATGGTCGGAAGATGATTTTGCTAGGTCAGGATTTCGTGCGGTCCCTGGTGCCATCGTTCGGCACTCCGCATATATCGCGCCAAACGTGGTTTTGATGCCAAGCTTTGTCAATCTTGGCGCCTATGTCGATGAAGGCACCATGATCGATACGTGGGTTACCATCGCGTCATGCGCCCAAATTGGAAAGAATTGTCACATTTCTGGCGGAGTTGGCATCGGCGGTGTATTGGAACCGTTGCAAGCTGGCCCCGTCATTATTGAAGACAATTGCTTCATTGGCGCAAGATCAGAAGTCGCAGAAGGCGTGATTGTCGGCGAAGGCGCTGTCCTTTCCATGGGTGTTTTCATCGGCGCCTCCACGAAGATTGTGGACCGGAAGACCGGTGAAATCCACTACGGGAAAGTCCCACCCTATTCTGTTGTCGTTCCTGGATCTTTGCCTGACCCCAATGGGGGTCCGAGCCTTTATTGCGCGGTGATTGTGAAAACGGTTGATGAACGCACCAGGTCAAAAACCGGTATCAACGAACTGCTCAGGGACTAGTCCCGTGCCTAGACCTACGAACAATCAGACAAAAGAACTTCACGATCCGGTTGAGCTGACACAGCGCCTTATTCGCTGTGAAAGTGTGACGCCTGCGCAGGGTGATGTCTTTGACGTGTTTCAATCAGTCCTCGAGGGTCTTGGGTTTTCGTGCCAGAGGCTGCCGTTCTCAGAGGATGGAACACCGGACGTCGACAATCTCTATGCACGGCTTGGCATAGAAGGGCCTCATTTTTGTTTCGCTGGGCATCTCGATGTTGTGCCTGTTGGCAATCGACAGAACTGGAGTGTCGATCCCTTTGACGCCGTCATCGACCATGGTCAACTCATTGGCCGCGGTGCGTGCGATATGAAAGGCGCGGTCGCGGCCTTCGTTTCTGCCTTTGAGCTCTTTTCGAAGGACTTGGATGAGCTTCCGGGTTCCATATCATTTCTCATTACCGGGGATGAAGAAGGCCCAGCGATTAATGGCACCGTCAAAATGCTTGAATGGTTGAAGACCAACGATCAAGTGCCGGACCATTGTCTGGTGGGCGAGCCGACCAATCAACAAAAGCTTGGTGACACAATCAAGATGGGCCGAAGAGGAAGTCTAAACGGTCACCTCATCGTCCATGGCGCTCAAGGACATGTGGCCTATCCAAATCGTGCCGACAACCCCATTCCGCGACTGCTCCAGATGCTTGGACGCATTACTTCTGCATCTCTTGATGACGGGACGGATTTTTTTGAACCCTCAAATCTTGAGGTCGTGACCATCGATACCGGTAACAAAGCGTCGAATGTCATACCCGCGGAAGTGAGCGCGGGGTTCAACATTCGTTTCAACAATGCCCATAGCGAGAAGAGCCTGATTGAATGGTTGCGGGGTGAGTTTGACGAAGTCTGCCAAGAAATGGGGGGAACTTATGATCTCAACGCCAAAGCGAGCGGCGAAGCTTTTGTGACCGATCCTTGCGCCTTTACCGACACGATCGTCAACGCCATAACAAGTGTTTGCGGGCAGAAACCAGAACTATCAACTGGGGGAGGAACGTCCGACGCCCGTTACATCACCAAGTATTGCCCGGTGGTCGACTTTGGATTGGTTGGCCAATCCATGCACAAGGCTGATGAACATGTCGCGTTGTCTGATCTCACACATTTGCGAGATATCTATCACCGCGTTCTCGTTGGCTATTTCAAAACAAACGGCGTTTGACCCATGACGTTGCTCGAAGATTTTCCACGAGCTCTCAAAGGAGCTTGGCGCTTGTTGGTGTGGGATGCTGAAGGGGTCAATTACTTTGATCAGACGATTGACGGGTTTTGGCGGTCCTTTCTCGTGCAACTCCTACTGCTGCCTGTCTTCTATTTGGCGATTGTTGAAAACCACAACATCCTGAGTGCGGCCATGGAGATCAACCCCGAGCTATCAGACAGACCGATGGCGCCGCTCACTGCTTTCATTTGGGCCAATATGAGTTCGTTCGTCCTTGGCATCATTGCCTTCCCGATTTTAATGATTTTTATCGCCAGAATGTTGTGATTAACTGCGCACTACGTGCCGATGATCATTGCTTACAATTGGGCCCGAGTCGTCATCGTCGTCATCGTCACTGTGCCGATGGCGCTGCATGCTATGGGTATTTTGGGTATGGCGGCGGCGAGTTCTCTTGCCTTCCTTGGCGTTATCATCCAGCCCTTCTATCTATTCAGCATTTTCAGAGCAACAACGGACGCGCCGCCAATGACCGTTGTCGGTCTTGTGGTGTTTGAGATTTCGCTAAATCTCGCCATCGCGCTTGGAATCGAGCAGATTTTTATCTTTTAGGGATAGTCAACGCGCTCTAGATAGAGGCCATGAGGCGGCGCAATAGGTGCGCATGCGGTTCGGTCTTTTGCCTCGAGGGATGCTTGCAAGTCCTTCTTGATCCACTTCCCTTCGCCGACAAGCTTCAGTGCCCCGACAAAAGATCTCACTTGATTGTGCAAGAACGAGCGCGCGGCGACGGTCACGTGTAATTCTTCGCCTACGCGGGAAACCGCGATGCGGTCGACTGTTTTCAAGGGTGACTTTGACTGACAGTTGCTGGAGCGAAATGTCGTGAAGTCGTGCTTCCCAACAAGTGTTTGAGCCGCCGCATGCATTGCATCGACGTCCAGGGGGATGGGAACGTGCCAAGACCTCTTTTTGGTCACTGTCAACGGCGGGCGACGGTCGGTAATTTGGTAGAGATAGTGTCTTTGGAGCGCGTCAAACCGGGATGAGAACTCGTCGCCCACCTCTTCAGCCGACAAAACCGCAATGGGATGAGGCTTGAGGTGGAAATTGAGGGCATCACGCACCTGATCAGTTGAGGTTTCCTTGGCGATGTCGACATCAGCAACCTGACCAAGCGCATGAACGCCGGTATCGGTTCGCCCAGCTCCTTTGATCGCGCATTCCTCAGAACAAAAGGCATGAGCTGCTTCTTCAAGAGCCTGTTGCACCGACATGCCATTCTTTTGGCGCTGCCACCCGACGTAAGGCGAGCCGTCATACTCAACGACGAGTTTGTACTTGGTCATAAAACCAGAACCCTAGAACCTACCGGCAGATCCAGACCTCGCACGAAGGCTTCTGCACTGCAGGCACTCCGGCCGGCGCGCTGAACCTCTTCGATAACAAGCGCGCCTTCAGCACAAGCGATAGTCAAGGGTGCCTCGATGATGGTACCTGGCTCACCGCTCCCGTTGACGGGCACGGCGCACAAAACCTTAACTCGGATTGTGTCTTTGTCGCTTTCGATTTCAAACCAAGTGCCGGGCCACGGTGTTAGGCCGCGCATATGGCAATCCATTTCCGTTGCCGTTTTCGTCCAATCAATCCGACCTTCGCTCTTTTCGGTCTTTGACGCATACGTGACGCCTTCTTCTGGCTGAGGGGTGAAGGTGAGTGCCCCGTGTTCCAGCTTTGCGAGTGCGTCCACCATCAGGTCGGCGCCAATGACCGCTAGTTGATCGTGCATGGTTCCAGCCGTGTCGCCGAGTCCTATGGGTACGCGAGCCGTCAATGCGACCGAACCGGTGTCGAGACCCTCATCCATGGCCATCACCATGACGCCGGTCTCGACGTCGCCCGCCATGATCGCCCGTTGAATAGGGGCTGCACCGCGCCAACGAGGCAACAGACTGCCATGAAGATTGAGGCACCCATGGGTTGGCGCGTCCAGAATGGCTCTCGGCAATATGAGCCCGTACGCAACAACCACCGCAACATCGAGACCTAAGGCTGCAAAATCCTTTTGCTCATCTGTTGCTTTTAGTGACTTTGGTGTTCGAACCTCGATACCTTTTTGTTCCGCGAAGGTGTGGATGGGTGAGGGCTGTTGTTTTTGACCTCGTCCCGCCTTTCGTGGCGGCTGGGTATAGACCGCCGCTATGTCATGGCCCGCCGCAAGAACGGCAGCCAAGGTTGGGACCGCAAAATCAGGAGTGCCCATGAATGCCAGTCGCAATGTCATGTGCCCCTCTTTACTCTTGATTGGTGAATGGCTCAAGAATTCGAATCTAGGCGACCTCGATTAAGCGCTTCGACTTCTGAAGTTTCTTGAGGATCATGCGGCGTTTGAGATTTGACAGATGATCGACAAACAAGATGCCCTCAAGGTGATCCATCTCATGTTGAATGCAGGTAGACAAAAGCTCATCACACTTAATCTCTTGAGAATTCCCGTCATAATCCAGGTACTTAACTTTCACATTCGAGGCCCGTTCTACGTCCTCATAGTACTCCGGCAAGGACAAGCAACCTTCCTCTCGGACCATTAACTCCTCAGATGCGCTGGTTATCTCTGGATTCACAAAGTAGAGCGGCGCTTTCGGCTCGTCTTTCTGGGACAGATCCATAACGATCACCCGTTTGGGCACGCCCACTTGGACGGCTGCCAATCCGATGCCCGGCGCGGCATACATGGTTTCCAGCATGTCATCCATGAGTTTGCGCAGATCGTCGTCCACAGCCACAACGGGCTTGGAGATCATTTTTAGGGCCGGATCGGGCGCGATGAGTATTGCTAGCTTTGCCATGGGAGGGACATAAGGGCGGAAATGCGCCAGGTCAAGCGCAGAACGAATCGGATACACTGGGGCAAAGGAGACCTGCCATGATTGGGCAACTACCCCAAGAAACACTCATTCTTGTTGGCATTTCGTTGATGCTCGCCATCGCGCTCATTGTCACACTTATCGTGACCCGGTGGCGCGGACCCTCACAGGACGAGACGCTGGCCCGGCAAATGCGAGAGGACGCGCTTGAACAACAGATGTCGGCGTTGATCAATGCGCAAGGGGAGCTTGGCGGGCGCTTGGCGCAATTGTCGGAAGCGCAAAGCGGTGCCCAAATCCGCATGTCGAAATTCCTGGAAGACCGTCTCGACAAAGTCTCAAACCGGATGAACCAGTCGATTAGCGACACGGCGACGAAAACTGCGGAGTCTCTTGGCAAGCTCAACACGCGGTTGACGGTAATTGACGAAGCGCAAAAAAACATCACAGATCTGTCAGGCCAGGTTATTGGATTGCAGGACATTCTGTCCAACAAGCAGGCCCGTGGCGCTTTTGGTGAAATTCAAATGAGTGACTTGGTGCGTGATGCGCTGCCGCCTTCGTCCTATTCGTTTCAAGCCACGCTTTCAAACAGCAAGCGCGTTGACTGCTTGATCGATTTGCCCAACCCGCCTGGGTCCATTGCTATCGATTCCAAGTTTCCACTTGAGGCCTATCAAGCGCTGGCAGCGGCGGAAGATGACCATGCCAAAAAAATCGCGGCGCGCAGCTTTCGCACTGCCTTGCAGAAACACATCAAGGACATCTCGTCGAAATACATCATCCCTGGTGAAACAGCCGATTGCGCGTTGATGTTCTTACCCTCGGAAGCGGTCTACGCGGAACTTCACGGACACTTTCCAGATATCGTGCAAGAGAGTTTCCGAGCCAAAGTCTGGATCGCATCGCCCACCACATTGATGGCCTTGCTGCACACGGTGCGTGCGGTTCTCAAAGATGTTGAAATGCGCGAACAGGCTGGCGTCATCCAGACCGAAGTCGGCAAAATGATGGAAGATGTGGGACGGCTCGGCACACGGGTTGGAAATCTCAAGCGCCACTTCGGGCAAGCTGAAAAAGATCTTCTCGACATCACAACTTCGACCGAGAAGATCTTGCGCCATGGCGAAAAAATCGAGAATGTTCACCTGGATGACGAGACATCTGTCGACGATGCCCTAAGTCAGGGTCATGAACCGGTGGCGCGATTGGTTTCCGGCGATACCTGACCCTAAAAGAACGGAGCGAACTCATGTCCGGAACCGTTTACGACTACTCTTGCAAACGTATCGACGGCAGCGAGCAAAACCTTTCGGACTATGAGGACAAGGTTCTCTTGATCGTCAATACAGCCAGCAAATGTGGGCTGACCCCACAATACAAAGGCCTTGAGAAACTTTATGAAGACTACCAGGAACAAGGGCTCGAGATTTTAGGGTTCCCTTGCAACCAGTTTGCTGGGCAAGAACCGGGCTCAGAAGACGATATCGCTGAGTTTTGCGAAGTGAATTACGGCGTCTCGTTTCCCATGTTTGCAAAGGTCGATGTGAACGGGCGCAAGGCTGACCCCTTGTTCAAGTTCTTGCGGAAAGAAACAAAAGGGCTGCTTGGTGTCGATATGGTGAAGTGGAACTTTACGAAGTTCCTCGTCGACAGCGAGGGCCATGTGGTCAAACGTTATGAGCCAACCACCACGCCGAATCGCATTGCTCCTGGCATAGAGAAGTTGTTGGACTAAGAGTATGTGCAAACATGCGGACATCGTCTGACGGGTCGCAAGTCTATGGGCAGTTCGTGCGGTCCAAAGTGCACATGACCGGCAATACTAGCGGATATGACAATACCAAGATGGTCATTGTGCTCACCACTGCCCACCAACGATACGCCGTGGCAAAGAGTATCGGAAAGAGACATCCCACCGCATAGATGAATGTCATTGCTGCAATGTATTGCGCGCCAGTTGCCTGATCAAAAAGTATCGAGAGAAATGGCGCCCAGATGACCTCGCCAATCTCAAACATGACCAAAATGACCCACCAAGGCAATAGATACCAAAGGAAGTGCCACTTGGCCTTGCTGTTGCCCAGCAGGACTGCAAGAACGATGGCAGCAAGCGGAAACAACAATGATCCGAATATCATCGCGTAAAACCACTGCAAGATTACACCTCCTCTTCATTGCCAAAATCATCATCACTGACGCACACTCATGACCCGACCTCAAAAACGCGCTTCGCGTCATCTAGCGTCACACAATCGGCGCTAGCCCAGGATAGGTCAAAGCCAGGGTAACCACACTTACGACCACTGCCGTGATCCGGTATCCTCGTGCGAACACGATGGGCATTGTGACGCCTAAAACATAAAGCACACCCAGCACGCTCAAAACTGCCGTGTCGTCGAGACCGGAGGAGGCCCAGGTAATAACCGGCAGCCAAAGAAGTTCTCCAACTTGATACAAGACTGCATTTACCAGACTGGGCAATAGGTACCAAAGAAAGTGCCCTCGGGACCCTCGTTTGCCAAGGGAAAGGACAAGGACGGCCAAAATTGCCGGAAAGAAAATTGCACAAAGCATCCATGTAAAAAATTGGTCATCGGACATTGGTCTCTTCAAACTCCCCGCTTGAATCAACAGCCAATGTCTATCTTAACACTAAAAAGGTCGTCTTGCCTTAATTGCCGCAGCCAGGGTCCCATCATCGAGATAATCAAGCTCACCGCCGACCGGTACCCCATGGGCCAGGCGCGACACGGAAACTGAACAATCGGACAGTTTGTCAGTGATGTAGTGGGCGGTGGTTTGACCATCCACCGTGGCGTTCATAGCGAGGATAATTTCTTCTACGTCGTCTGAGCCTGCCCGCTCAACTAGGCGCGAAATGTGCAGATCATCGGGACCAATCCCGTCGAGGGCCGAAAGTGTCCCACCCAAGACATGATAGGTGCCGCTCAGGACGCCAGCACGTTCCAACGCCCAGAGATCTGCTACTTCTTCCACCACACAAATTTGGGTTTTGTTGCGGCGCGGATCGACACAAATCGCGCACGGATCTTTGGTGTCCACACTGCCACAGACCGAACAGGTCACCACTTTATCGGCAGCTTCCGACAGAGCGGCTGCGAGAGGCACTAGGAGTGTGTCTTTCTTTTTGATCAGAAAGAGCGCGGCCCGGCGCGCCGAACGTGGGCCAAGACCCGGCAGTTTTGCCAGGAGCTGAATGAGGCGTTCGATTTCCGCGCCGGTGTTCATGGGGTTTAGTCCTTAAGCGCAGTCAGAAGGGAAGTTTCATGCCCGGCGGAAGTTGCAGGTCGCCCATCACCCTTTGGGTCTCTTCTTCCACGCGCCCCTCAACCTTTTCTTTCGCATCATTGTGGGCGGCGGTGATGAGATCTTCCAAAACTTCTTTCTCGGAGGGGTCGATGAGGCTCGGGTCAATTTTGAGACCGCGCATTTTGCCCTTGCCGCTCAAGGTCACGCTAACCAGCCCGGCGCCGCTGGAGCCGGTGACCTCGAGCGCATCAAGGCCATCTTGCATCTCTTTCATTTTGGCCTGCATGGCGCCGGCCTGTTTCATCAGTTCGGTGAGGTTCTTCATGATCTTCTTTCTTTGAGCTTAGTCGTCGTCCGTTTCGTCGGTTACCTCAGTACTTGGCTCCACAACACGATCACGGATCGACAATATTTCTGCGCCGGGAAACGTTTTCAGGACCTCGGCCACCAGTGGATCTGCTTTGGCTTGTTCTCGGCGCTCGGCCTCTCGGCTCAGCACTACGGAGCGAACGGTCGGGGCGCCTTCTTCTTCTGATGCTCCGACGAACCAGCGTACGCCCGTCCATTTTTCAAGCTTGGTGCTCAACTGACGAATGAGTTGACTGTCGGCCTCTGAGCGAAGACGCAAATCAATCCTGCCAGGCGCGAAGCTGACCAAATGAACATGGTCTTCAAGCTGTGTCTGCAAGTGGATGTCACGGTTCTTGGCGACCAGAGCCAGGACATCGTCAAATGACGTGACGCGCGTAAACGCTTCCGGCAGGGCAGGCGCCTCGGCCAAAGGCTCAGTTTCACGGCGTGCTTCGGTTGCTTGGGCTTGGGGTCTTGAATTGCCACTTGATTGGTTTGGGATCGTGGGTTCTGCGGTTGCTCTCGCCGGCTCCACTTGGGCACGATGGCCCGTGCTTTGGGCGCGAGAGGTCGCTTTGCCAGTCGCGGCAGGCGGGTTCTCTGACAATTGACGCACCAGTTCTTCTGGTGCTGGCAGATCAGACACGTAAGCCAAGCGAATGATCACCATTTCGGCGGCTGATATGGGCTGCGGGGCGCGGCGCACATCTTCCAAACCTTTGAGCAACATTTGCCAGGTTCGGGTGAGCACGCGCAGGGTCAGCCGTTCAGCCATGTCGACGCCGCGTTTCAAATCGCTTTCCGTCGCCGTGGTGTCTTTGGCCGCGGCGTCCGCGACTTTGAGGCGGGTGAGCCAATGGGTGAACTCCAAGAGATCCCCGATGATCACGGCAGGGTCGGCGCCGGCATCATATTGCTCGCGCAGCTCATCGATGGCGTCAGCCACTTTGCCGCTCATGATCATGTCAAAGAGATCGATGACACGGGCGCGGTCGGCAAGGCCCAACATATCGCGGACCTGGGTTTCGCTGACTTTGTCGCCAGCCCCCAAAGCGATCGCTTGATCGAGCAAAGACAAGGCATCGCGGGCGGAGCCTTCAGCTGCGCGGGCAATTAGGCCTAAGCCCCCCTTTTCGACCTCGGCGTTTTCAAGTTTGCAGATGTTGGTGAGGTAGCCGACCAATTGATCTGCGGTGAACCGTTTCAGATCGAACCTTTGGCACCGCGACAATACGGTCACCGGTACTTTGCGGATTTCCGTGGTGGCAAAGATGAACTTTACATGGGGCGGCGGTTCTTCCAGCGTCTTCAACAAGCCATTAAAGGCCTGGTTCGACAGCATGTGAACTTCATCGATGATGTAAACTTTGTAGCGGGCCTGCACGGGCAAAAAGCGTACGCTCTCAATAATCTCGCGAATGTCGCCGATGCCAGTGCGAGACGCGGCATCCATTTCAATGACGTCCATATGACGTCCTTCGATGATGGCGCGGCAATGCTCGCCCTCTTCGCTCATCTGGATTGAAGGACCGGTGTCACCGTCTGGGCCGACATAGTTTAAGGCGCGAGCCAGAATGCGGGCCGTGGTGGTTTTGCCGATGCCGCGTACGCCGGTCAGGATGAACGCATGGGCAATGCGGCTGGTCTCAAAGGCATTGGCCAGGGTTTGCACCATGGCCTCATGGCCAATGAAGTCATCTGAAAAGGACGAGGGGCGATATTTTCGCGCGAGAACCTTGTAGTCGCTGTCGGAACCATCGGACGTTGTTGGACCCCCACCTAGAAGTCCTAGGCCCGGCTCTTCAGAAGTTTCACTTGTGCCTTCTGTGTCGTCCGTCATGAGGTCCAATGAGGTTCACGTGATGTGCGCTTTGCCTGAAAAATCAGGTGGGAGATTGGTGAGGCGACCCATATCGGTCTCGTTGCGGCTGCTTCCTTCCGGACCTGACCGGGTTGGCGAGGGACACGTCCGCCGCCAACCTCCCGAGGGCACTATATCAGATGGGGCGGAGGCAATTGCAAGGCCGAATCGGGGTCGAAAGTCGATTGTGGCGGCCCTGTATTGCTCCCTTGCTCCGGCTTTCGCCTGGTGTACACTCGCCGCCTTTCACGCCGTCACGCAAGGACCCGCCTTTCCATGGCCAACGACACGCACGACCTGCCGCGCAACGTCAACACTTTTGCCAATAGTCCGCTCGACCGGGCGGCACACCGCCGCCTTGACGAGGCTTGGCTCAGTGAAAAGGCCAAAGACCCTTCTTCGCTCATTGTTCCCTTTTGGCAACTCAAACCTCTGGTATTGCCGCCAGTGGCAGAAGACGAAGGACCGGACGCAGGCTGGCTCCGTCCAGACATGCTGGAAGGGGTGCCGCTCGGCACGGCGCCGATGATTTTCCTAGGGGTCAAAGGCGAGCGCGCCTATTTCGCCCTCAATCTGCATGAGGGCAGCAAGCCGGAAGAAGAAGGCCCCTTGAAAGACCTTGGCGAGTTTATGGAGTTTCGCCAAGCTGGCTCTGTTTTGCCGGCGGGCGACGCGGCGATCCTCGCACAAGCCAAAGCGATGATCGATTGGCACAAACGGCATCTCTATTGTGCGGCCTGTGGTCAACCGACGGACAGCGCCGAAGCTGGGTACAAACGCGTTTGTGGATCGTGCAACTCAGAGCACTTTCCGCGCACCGACCCGGTCGTGATCATGATGGCAACGGATGGTGACCGGGCCCTTCTTGGCAATGGACAGGGATGGCCTGAAAAAATGTTCTCGACGCTCGCAGGGTTTGTGGAACCTGGTGAGTCCATTGAAGAAGCCGTGGCGCGCGAAGTGTTTGAAGAGACCGGCGTCAAGGTCAAAGACGTGCGCTATCACTCAACGCAACCGTGGCCGTTTCCTTCGTCATTGATGATTGGCTGCCTAGCGGTAGCGGCAACCACCGACATCACGATAGACGAGAACGAGCTTGCACAAGCGGTTTGGTTTGAACGCTCCGATGTACAGGAGGCGGTGCGCCATGCGGAAAGCGCAGCCAACAAGGGCCTCCTGACGCGGGGTCCGCGCGACGCGCCGCTCTGGGTCCCTCCGCCCATGGCCGTGTCACATCAACTCATTAAGGCTTGGGCGTTTGGGGAGTGAAGTCAATGACTGAAGACAGAATCACAATAGCATTGAGCATGAAAGCGAATTGTGGGCCTTGGATTCTTTGCTAGGCCACCTTGAGAAGATCTTAGCGGAGCCGTTTCAGGAAGGCTATCTTGAAAAAATTGAAGAGAGTCGATCTGCCCTGGTCGAACGGTGTGGATCATGGCCTTGGTAGTGTAATTTCAAATTGAAGGGTTAGATTTCACCCCTCACCCGCCTAACGGCAGGTGGTAAGTGTAGAAGTCGTTGTCCCGGTGCCAACCGAGGCTCTCGTAGAGCGCTTGGCCCGGTCTATTGGTGAGGGCTGTTTCAAGTTTGAGCCAAGCAGCGCCTGTCTCCCGCCCATGCTTTTTTGCCTCTTTCATTAAGCGCTTTGCGACACCGGTGCGACGCGCATTCGGGTCGACAAAGAGATCATACAAGACCCAAACATTCTGAGCCGATACAGAGCAAAAGGATGGATAGAGCTGGGTGAACCCCAGGCCAATCTCCGCGCCATCTTTCATTGCCGTTGCGAGGAAGATGACAGACTCATCATTCTTGAGACGCGCTTCGATGTAGTCGCGCGCGAGGACCAGGTCAGCAGGACGCTCGTAGAACTGACGATAGGCATCAAAAAGCGGTGCAATTAGATCTACATCCGCCATTGTGGCGCGGCGGATCTGGACGGTCTCTTCGGTCATTGCACTTTCCTTTCAAAGCACGGCATTTCGATGTCGGACATTGTGACTGTATCGAGTTGAAACACAATATTCGATCGCCACTCGTCGCGAGGCGCACAATGCGACGTGCCGCTGAACGACCTCCCCGAATTTACACAATCTTAAAACTGAAGCCGGAAAATCGGCTGAAGTCTGAGCCCGTTGGGGCAAAGACCTTGTATGGAGGGCTTTTTGATGTTTGCGCTGCGTATCGCGCGTTGGGGAATTGTTGGTTTCGCCATGGCCACGCTTCTTGCGGCCTGTGGGACGACCCAAGCGCCGCGGCATGCCTCAAAGCATGGCACACGGACGCATCTTCCAACACCACAAATCGTTGCCACATCCCAGCGATCGCAGTGTGTTCCTTACGCCCGCATGATTTCAAATGTTCACATTCGTGGAGATGCGTGGACGTGGTGGCAGTCGGCGCATGGCAACTACGGTCGCTCCAAGAGGCCGCATGTTGGTGCGGTCATGGTATTGAGCAAGACGAGCCGCTTAACTTACGGCCATCTTGCTGTTGTCACACGCGTTGTCAGCGACCGGGAAATCTTGGTCGAGCACGCCAATTGGCTCAACAAGGGCCGTGTACACAAGCATCAATTGGTGCGCGATGTCTCAGCCCGCGGTGATTGGTCAGCGGTGAAGCTTTGGTACACGCCGGGCCAAGTGATGGGGGTTACCACCTATCCGGTCAGTGGTTTCGTGCACGCCGGTCGTTCCGGACCTACGCGCACGAGAACCTCTTGAAATTCTCTACAAGCTAAATCCGTAACCGGCGAGGAGCAGGCCAAAGATCACGGCCAGGCCCCCGAGAATACGCATGGTGGATTCGGAGAACGCTTTCCAAACTTTGGTGGCAAGCGGTCGGCTCCAGCCTGGGAAAAAGATCATCCCAATAACACCAACGACGATCATGAAGATCCCGATGGTGAAAATGACTGCCGGTAGTGTGCCCGGCACCTCAGCGGCGGCCCAAATGCAAACCGCACCGAAAGCAGAAATCATGACACCCAACCAGCGCATGCGGGCGTCTGTCTCAAACAGATGCATATAGAGATCGCGGGTTGCGCCTGGTGCAAAAACCAAAGGCGCGCGGGTGACGGCGATCATCAAACCCATAACGACCAAAACGATTGCAAAGGCACTCATGTTAAGTCCTCCTTACGTCAAAAGGCGTCCGAAACATATATATGGGGTGTCTCGAATTCGGTTACAATCAAAAGCGAATGTTTCGCAACTGGCAAGGAATGGCCATGAAAATTGGGCTTTGGGGTCTTGGGGATATGGGGGCGGCAGTAGGTCGTTCTCTGGTTCAGGCAGGCTATGACGTTTTGGCGGTCTTTGAGGGACGCTCAGAGGAAAGCCGCGCCCGCGGTGAAGCCGCTGGGATCACAGCGGTGCCTAATCTGGCTTCGCTGGTCGAGACGGATGTTGTCTTATCAATATTGCCGCCGGGCATTGCCCTCGCCGTCTCTGAAGACTTTTGTCGATGTGCAGAAGCCTCAACGAGCAAACCTCTTTATGCAGACCTCAATGCGATTGCCCCGCGCACCACAAAAGAGATTGCCGCCAAACTCGAAGGCGCCGGGATCGACTTCGTCGATGGCGCGATCATTGGTGCGTCCCCTTTCAAAGGTAAGCAACGGACACGCATTTATTTGAGTGGGGCTCACGCAGAGACTTGCACCTTCCTTTCGACACCGGAGATGAGCACCTCGGTGTGTGGTCCTGATATCGGACAAGCCTCTGGCTTGAAAATGGTATATGCCGCCTTGACCAAAGGAACGATGACCCTACACACAGCTGTTTTGTTGGCGGCTCACCGCATGGGGCTGATGGACCCCCTCTTGCAAGAACTTGAAGGCAGTCAAGCTGATAGGCTCGGCGCTATGCGCGGCACGGTTCCTTTCATCGCTGCAGACAGTGTTCGTTGGGCCGATGAGATGGATCAGATCGCGGCATGTTTTTCAGATGCTGGTGTAACGCCAAATTTCCACGAAGGCGCCGGCGACATCTTTCGATTGCTCGCTCAGACGCCTCTTGAATCTGAAACCCGCGAAACCATGGATTATTCCAGAACCCTTGAGGCCGCGATGGAGATCTATGCGGAGAGCCTTCAGGGCAAACCAATCACATGAGGGATGCATGCCCAATTCAGAACTGATGAAGCCAATACACGTTGATCAACTCGAGTGGATGAGCTGGAATGAGGGGTCGCGGTTTGCCAGCCGTGGCCGCATTCTTTCTTCCTCGCAAGAGGGGGCCAAAATTGGCGTAACAGTCGAAGAACTTGAACCCGGCAAGCAATCTTGTCCGGCCCACTACCACATTCACGAAGAAGAACATGTTTATGTCCTAAGCGGTGAAGCCACACTGTGTTTGGGAGAAGAAAAACACATCTTGAGGCCTGGAATGTTTGCAAGCTTTCCCGCCGGGCAGCGGGTGGGGCACTGTCTCATCAATGAGAGCAATGAGACATTCACCTACATGATGATCGGGGATCATTGTCCGGACGAAATTTGTGTCTACACGGACAGCAACAAAGTTATGGTCCGTTCACTCGGGGAAATTTATGACAAATCTGCTACCCGTAACTATTGGGACGGAGAAGAGACCGAGAAGTAACGGTGCGCAAAAATCAAAAGGGCCGCTCTTGCGAGCGACCCCCATGAGAATTCGGATCTTTCAACCCAGGATCAATTCGACCCACGGCGCTCGTTAAGCGCGCCCCGGAGGCTGCTCCGACACAAGCTTAAGTACGCTAAAGTTGTCAAAAATCCAATTAATCTCACTAGACATTGGATCACCTCCTTTCGATGGTTGAACACAGAAGTGATTCTGTCATGATTTTCTTTAAGCGCAAAGAAAAATCGAGCCTGACCCAAACTGGGCGCCGTTAACCGTTGTCGACTTGAGACCTAAAGGGGTCGGCTGGATAGACACCAAGCACCGTGAGCATCGACGTAAAGAACTTGAGTTCCTCCAATGCCAACCTAACGGGGCGATCTGAGGGATGTCCCATGATGTCAGCGTAAAACTGGGTCGCATGGAAGGACCCTTCGAGCTGATAGCTTTCCAATTTCGTCATGTTGACACTGTTGGTAGCAAACCCACCCATGGCCTTGTAAAGCGCTGCTGGAACATTCCGTACCCGGAATACAATGCTTGTAACAACCGGCCCGGTATCTGGATCTGCATCGTCAGGGGCATTGGCCATGACGAGAAATCTCGTGGTGTTGTGAGCAGCGTCTTCCATGTCTTCTTGCAGGATGTCGAGACCATAAATTTCAGCTGCCAACGATGATGCGATGGCCGCTTTGGTCGGATCCTCTTGCTGTGAGACGTAGCGCGCCGCGCCGGCGGTATCTTGACCGACGATCGCTTTCAGACCTAAAGACGCGATGGTTTCGCGACATTGGCCAAGTGCTTGAACATGAGAGATTACTTCTTTGATGCTTTCAAGACTCGCGCCTTTGACGCCCATAAGCTGATGATTGACCCTAAGGAATCGTTCTCCAACAATGAACAGCCCGGCATTGGGCATGAGGTGATGCATGTCGGCGACGCGGCCAGCGACTGAATTCTCAATAGGGATCATGCCGAGTTTGGCCGTGCCATCAGAAATTGCCGCCAGTGCCTCCTCAAAAGTCTGACAGGGCAGCGGGTCCATTTCGGGATAGTAGGTTTTGCAGGCGACATGGGAGTTTGCGCCCAGTTCACCTTGGAAAGCAATCTTACTCATGACGCGGCTCCATCTTGGTCAAGTTCTTGGCGTGCACGCTCTAAGTCTTCCGGCGTGTCGACCCCAGCAGGGACTTTATCAACAATTGCAACGCCAATGACCATGCCGGCTTCGAGCGCGCGCAATTGTTCCAGGTGTTCTCGAACCTCAAGGGGAGACGGTGGGAGTTCTACAAATCTTTCCAACGCCACCCTCCGATAGGCATAAATTCCGATGTGGTGATACAAAGGACCCTCACCGGTCGGCGCGGTGGCACGCGTGAAGTAGAGAGCGCGACCTTTTTGGGGTCCCCCAAGCAAAGAAACAACAGCTTTGGTGACGTTGGGATCGGTCTTCTCTCGTTCCACCTCAATCTCTGCGGCAAGGGTTGCGATGTCGACGTCTGGATCTTTGAGAGGTTTAGTCACGGCACGTATGGTCTCTGGATCAATTGTTGGGAGATCGCCTTGCAAGTTGACGATCGTGTCACATGCACCTTCAGGATCAGCCTTTTCGATGGCCTCAAAAATCCTGTCAGACCCAGAAGCGTGGTCTGGGTCGGTCAATACTGCTTCGCCGCCTGCGGATTTGATCGCATCCACGATTTCGTCTTCGGCAGCTGCCACTAAGACCGGCCCCAGGTCTGCAGCGATGGCGCGGCGCCAGACCTGGACGATCATAGGAACACCCGCAATGTCGGCCAGAGGCTTTCCAGGTAGCCGGCTCGATGCCATGCGGGCTGGTATGACGATCATGGTGTTCATGGACTGATCTCTTACGCCTTCTTGTTGTCTTTGACCCGCTCATCTCGCGGGCGGTGGGGGCTTTTCCATCCTTGCTATACGGAAATTCAACATTGTCAAACAGGATGGGCAGTATTCCAGGGGCAGAAAAAGACGTGAATCACCCCTGTGGGACCCGGAAAGCTCCTTGCACGAGGACCTTGCCAAGGCTACATTCCGCGCCGAAATGCTCCACAACGACGCGAGTCGATGGGGTCCGGCTTTTTTGCAAGAAGCACACGAGAAATGGAGTTCTGCCATGCATACGCCTATATGGGTCAAAATCGGAGTGGCCTTGGGGTTTTCAGTACTGATCCTTTTGGGCCTCCAACAGGTCGCGAACATCATCTTTGTTGGCGAAAAACATGAGCAGCACGCTGCGACAAGCGGCGACGGCCAAAGCACTGATGGCGACGATCATGGCTCCGATCACAGCACCGATGCACCGAGCGATGAAGGCGAATTTGACTTAGCAGCAGCTTTGGCTGAAGCAACACCGAACGACAAGTCAGTGAAGAAGTGCAACGCTTGCCACACATACGAACAGGGGGGCGGCGACAAGATTGGACCAAACCTGTGGAACATTGTTGGTCAACCCAAAGCAGCCGTGGAAGGCTTTTCGTATTCAGCGTCGCTTTCGAGCGCAGGTGGCAACTGGTCCTATGATGAGCTCTTCGCCTTTTTGAGTGACCCGAAAGGGGTAATGCCTGGCACCAAAATGACCTTTGCGGGTTTGAAGAAGCCTGCCCAAGCTGCTGCCGCCATCGCATACATGAGAACACTTTCCGATGCGCCGATCGCCCTTCCTGAAGCAATCGCTGTCCCTGAAGAAGTAATGGAAGCGGCCGCAGACGTTGTTGAGGACGGGATGGAGGCGATGCAAGATGTCGCCGATACCGTGTCGGAAACATTGGAAGAAGGCGTCGAGGATACACCTGAGGCCATGGAGGAAGCGACGGACGCTGCTGAAGACACAGCAACTGACGCCGCAGAGACCGAAGCTGTGGTTGAGGACGCTGCTACCGTGATTGATGATGCAGCCGCAGAGACCGAAGCAGTGGTTACCGAAGCAGTGGTTGATGAAGCCGCTGCCGTGATCGCTGACGCAGCCGAAGAGACCGAAGCTGTGGTTGAGGAAGCTGCCGCCTTGGTAGATGACGCCGCTGTTCCAGTTGCGGAAACCGCGGACGACGTTACCGAAACCGCTGCGGAGACAACAAAAGTCGCCGCTGTTGCTACCGAGGAAGTCGTGGCGCCTGTTGAAGAAGCCGTCACGGAAGCTGCGGAATCAGCAGCAACGGCGACCGAAGATGCGGCAGCAAGCGTCGCGGCCATGGTTGGCGACCCGATCGCGGGCGTGAAAGTCTCCAAGAAATGCGCGACGTGCCACACGTTTGATGTGGGTGGCGGCAATAAAGTCGGACCCAATCTGTGGGGCATCGTCGGAAGCGCCAAAGGCTCACGGGCTGGATACAAGTACTCCGCCGCCCTGGCTGGCGCTGGAGGCACCTGGACAGAAGCCGATTTGGATGCCTATTCGACCAATCCTCGCGCCTTCTTGCCGGGTACTAAGATGACATTCGCCGGTATCAAAAGGGAAAAAGATCGCGCCAACCTCGTTGCGTTCCTGAAGACACTCAGCGAATAATCAATCAAGACATTTGGGCTTCAAGGGGCGGCGTTTGCCGTCCCTTTTTTGCGCTTTATCCGTAGCGGGAACGCAATACTTCAAACAGTGTACGGATGACTTGTGCCTCCCCGCCAAACGGTCTCGAAGGTTTGGCTTCCGGATTCCAGGCATAGAGATCGACATGGACCCAGGTCGGCGCCTTTTCAACAAACTTCTGAAGAAACAGTGCCGCGGTTACAGAGCCAGCAAAACCGTCCGTCGTAATGTTGTTCAAGTCGGCGATCTTTGAGCTAAGTGCTTCAAGGTAAGGCGTCCACAACGGCATTCGCCAAAAGGGATCACCGGTTTTCTGCATGGCTTCATTTGCCTCTGATATGAAGGTTTCATCATTGCAGTAAAGGGCAGGTAAGTCCGGCCCTAAGGCCACCCGCGCTGCACCGGTGAGCGTTGCGAGGTCGATGATGAGGTCGGGTTCTTCTTCCTCTGCGACGGTCAGCGCGTCTGCCAGCACCACCCGTCCTTCAGCATCGGTGTTGCCAATTTCTACAGTGAGACCTTTTCGGCTCTTCAAAACATCACCCGGCCTGAACGCCGGACCAGCCACTGAATTCTCCACCGCTGGAATGAGGACGTGCAGCCTGACGTTGAGTTTCTGAGACATGATCATTGATGCCAACCCCAACACATTCGCCGCGCCACCCATGTCCTTTTTCATGAGTGCCATTGTGGGGCCCGTCTTGAGGTTTAATCCACCCGTATCGAAACAAACCCCTTTGCCGACGAGTGTTACTTTTGGCGCACCCTCGCGCCCCCAGCGCATGTCGATCAATCGAGGGGCGCTTGGGTTTGCACGCCCGACCGCATGAACCAACGGCAAATTCTCTTTGAGCAAATCATCGCCAACGATCAATTTGACGTCGGCACCAAATTTCCCGCCAAGTTCCTCGGCTGCCTTGCCCAAATCTTCCGGCCCCATATCCGCAGCCGGTGTATTGACCAGGTCTCTGGTTAAGTAAATCCCCTCCACCATGCTCTCAACCAAAGAACGGTCACAGTCCTTAGGCCACACAAACTGCGGTGCCGGTTGCGCGCGACCCTCCGTCCGATATCGATCGAACCGATAGGCACCTAGAAAGATCGCCAGAGTGGTCAGAGTTTGATCGCATCCGGCGAAATCGACGATCTCAAAGCACCCACTGGGCAGTTTTTGCGACAGACACCCGGTCAAAAATGCGTCCTGCGTATCGCCGAGCCCAAACAAAACACGTTCGATATTTCCGGTGACGCTCGGGAGAAGTGCAACTTGCATTCGCTCTGCGACAAACTTCGTGGATTCGAGATAAGTGACCTGGGCTTCCGTCAAGTCGTCGAAGAGAATGGACAATGATTCCTTCGTCACAAAATGCAGTGGCGTGAAATCTTCACTCTTGTTGACAAAAACCTCGTTCATGGTGATCTTCCTTTGCAATTCTGAATTGGGCGCAACTCTAGTCCTTAGCCACTCGAACGGCAATCAAGATAGATACCTATTCGCGGAGCATAGTTGATGACTGAAACAAGCTTTGAACTCGTTATCGGCAACAAGAACTGGTCAACTTGGTCACTTCGACCTTGGCTTCTTCTCTCAGAGTATGATTTTCAGTTTACTGAGATCCACGTGCCCCTGAGAACTGAGGCTAGTCGCGACGAAATCGGTCAATATTCTCCGTCAGGATTGGTTCCCTTACTGAAAAAAGAAAAGTTGCGAATATGGGACTCACTCGCGATTGCTGAGTATTTATCCGACCTTGAGCCAGAAAAACAATTGTGGCCATCCGGCCGGGACGCGAGGGCGATTGCAAGGTCCATTTCATGTGAGATGCATTCCGGATTTGCCGCATTGCGAGACGCTTTGCCGATGGTCTTCGCTGAAGAGAACCAATACTTTGAGGCGTCTGCTTCCGTCTTGGCTGACATCTCCCGTGTTTTAGCAGTCTGGCGCCAATGTCGTGCTGACTTCGGAAGCGGAGGTCCGTTTCTGTTTGGTGCATTCTCAATTGCCGATGCCATGTACGCGCCTGTCGTCTCGCGTTTTCGCTCTTATGACGTCGATGTTGACGCGACTGCCTCCGCCTATATGGATGCGGTTTGGTCGCTACCTTCGATGGGAAAGTGGTTGGAAGGCGCGCAAGAAGAGCTTCAATCAGGACGGACGCCCAAGAGCCCCAATTCGCGATAAAAACGCTCTGCCCCAGGGTGTAGCGCGATCGGCAATCCATCGGCCGCGCGATCAACACGCATCAAACGCCCTTTTTCATGACCTTCTTCGAGAAGCAAACGATTCTGAGGGCTCCAAAGCGCAACCGTGATTTCATAGACAAGGTCTTCGGGCGCATTCTTCTCGACAACCCACAGCGCGCCAACACTCAATGTCTCAATCTCGCCAACTCCGACATAGGTTCCGGACGGAATGACGTCGGGCTGAAGAAACTCTTGTCTTTTTCGAAGTCGATCAACCGGTTCACCGGAGATGGGTACGAGATCGATGAGATCCCTGTCTGCAAGATCTGCGATCGCTCGCAGGGGCGCACCGCCGACAAAGAAAAATGCATCCAGTTCACCGGAAATAATGAGTTCGGAAGATTTGTTTGGATCGATCTCTCTTAAATCTAGATCGTCGGCTCGCATGCCGAAGGCATCTAGTATCATGCGCGCATCGTAATTCGTTCCAGACTGAGGACTATCGATGCCCACCCGCTTCCCTCTCAGGTCGGAAACGGAGGCGATCTCCGCCCCGCGCCGAACGACAATGTGAATACTCTCAGGATAGAGGTTCGCGATAACACGCAAGTTGTCGAAAGGCTCCTCACTGCGGAAGATGTTTTGTGAGTTGACCGCCCATGAAACAATGTCTGCTTGGGCAAGGCCAGACCGACTGCTGCCCGATTGTATACCCCTGACATTGCCGACCGATCCGGCACTGGCCTGCGCAAAGGCGATCAACCCAGACGGACCGCAGGGGCGATCGCTTTGACATGTGATGGAGTCTATTGGATGCGAGATGACTTCAGCGAGCGTTTCGCCGACTGGATAGTAGGTCCCGCCGGTCGAGCCTGTGCTGATTTCGAAGAACATCTGCTCGGATGGTTCTTCTTGCTTTTCGGCCATGCCTAAGAGGACAATGCTTGCGAGAACCGCTGCAGCGGATCGCGACAACCAGGAACACCCCCTGGTTGGCACATGAGTGCGGGTCCACCCCAACATCGCGCCACCATTAACCAACATGACCGTGAGTATAAACACCAAAAACCTGCCGTCTAGCTTGATTTCATGGCATCAACGGTCAGCCGGGCTCGTCTCGAAATTAAGAGTTTGTTGGATTTTCCCTGAGATACTGCCGACAGGGTAAACCAAAGATGAACGGGAACCGAATATGTCCACAGCTTCACGAAAATCACTGCGCGCACGGCTGCTTACCAGCATAGCCGTCACGACCCTCATTGCGGGGTGCGCTTCGAGCCCGGAGCCTGGAAAGTCACAAGCGAGCGTCACTGAAATAAGTCGGCCAAACGCGACCAATTGGGCGGCAGAGTACCAAAAGGACCCCGCCAATCCTCAGGTTGCCGTTCGGTTTGCAAAAGAGCTACGCGCGGGCAAGCAATACGAAGACGCTCTGGGTGTTCTCATGCACGCCACCGTTGAACATCCGCAGAATGGGGCTGTTTACGGCGAATTGGGCAAAATCCTGGTGGAAATGGGTGACTTCAAAGAGGCCCTTTCGTTCTTAGGCACGGCTGCGCAACTGAATGAAGACGATTGGACCATCTATTCTGCCGCGGGGGTCGCCTATGACCAGATCGGCAGCTTCAAGGATGCGCAGCGCAGTTATGAGCAAGCACTCATCTACTCGGTCAACAATCCGACCGTCTTGAGTAATCTTGGTCTCTCCTACGCAATGTCCGGCAATCTTGAGCGCGCGGAGAGTGCACTTCGACGTGCCATGGCCCAAAGGAACGCACCTGACAAGGTCCAGCTCAATCTTGCTTTGGTCGTCGGCCTCCAAGGCCGGTTTAGTGAAGCAGAGGAAATCGCTAGCCGGAGCCTACCAACAACAGTTGCGCACCAGAATGTCGCACATTTGCGTCAGCTCTTGAGCCAACCGTCACGCTGGCAAGACATGAAGGCACTCGACAATGGCATCTCCCCAGCAAATGCAAATGCGGACAAGGATCCCGCCCCACTTGATGCGGCAATGACAGTGGATTCAAGAAGGGTGAAGCCAGCGGACGAAACTGTCGTTCCATAGGCAAACGTATCCCTGTTTATTTGAGCCCAGAGAAACGTCAATGCGGTCGACCTCTGGCCAATGTCCGTGAGATAGAAAATCAGCTGTGATCTGTTCGGTCCTCGAGCCTATCGTATTTGAGACTGATCGGCCTAAGTCGTGGGTGGCATTGCCGATCACCAACAGTTGGACGTTGTCATTTGTGTCCAAAATATCCTTCAGATTTTCGTCTCTCGCCCGCGCGTCTAGCTCTCCTTGTATAAGAAGTGTTGGTATTCCCCTCAGATCATACTGATCTGCGTCTACGCCATCACTAATGACATCAAAGTCGAACTCATCGCAAACGCCGGGAAATGGCAAGTGCGCGCCGGGACCTGAAATGGTGTGGGATACTTCTTGCTCAAACCGTGTACGCCGGTTTGAAGCTATCTGCTCTACACAGTCGAAACTCAAGACGGCGGCATTGACTGGGAACTGATTCCTGAAAAACTGATAGATGTATCCACCAATGAGACTGTAGTCTCCACCTTTCATCTGATTGAAAATCAAAGGCAGCATCCCTGAATCCCGCGTGCGACGCAGAGCCAACGCGGTAATAATCTCAAGGTCGGTTCGGCCGATGACTATGCTCTCATTCCCTACCTGCACAGTGACGGGACTCGTTTCAACTTGCTCGAAGACTTCGCGCACTAATTCCTGCAAAGCTTGACCGCCTCGAACGTCCAACCCGTGCAGCGGACCTACCCTCTCTCCAATCTGCGCGATATAGTCGTCTATGGTGGACGGATAAGCTAAAGCCGTGGAGGGCGCTAGGAACTGGGTCAGTACGGCACGGTTTACGCGATCACTGCGGCGGCGTAGATAGACATATGCCTGCCGGGCTCCGAAACTACCGCCCACCACATTGATGCGTTCCATTCCCAAGAGTTCGCGAATTTCATCTGCGTCATCGGCAATCGCATTCACTGTGTACCCTGCCATATCCGCACCAAACTCTACTGCACACGATTCGAGTGCAGACGCATGTTGCCGCAACAAGGCTTCTGGCGTCAGTGGCTTGTTACGGGCGAATCGGATGGCGCCGCAATCCAACCTTGGCCGAGAAGCACCAATTCCTCGTTGTTCAACGAAAACTACATCGCCGTATGTAAGAAGATCTTTGTGCGCGGCTTCCAAATTGTCGAGAGTTTCATAGTCGAGCGCGCTTTCACCTGGCCCGCCAAAAAACACAAAGGTCGGGAACCCGTTCGCCTCTCCCTTGAGGTGAAGATACGCCACTTCGATCTGACGACTGTCCTTTACCCCCCGCACCTCAGGCACGCTTAAGTGGCTGAACGCCGCCGCCAGACGTTCGACCGGCTCCGATGCCGCTTGCACACAGGCCGTTGTAGCCAACACAAACAGCAATAGACTTGTTCGATGCGCCATGACTTTCAGATACAAAGTCGAGATTCTACCGACAGGAATTTTACAAAATCGAGGGCATAGTGAAAAAATTGATGACAATTAGCCTCAAGGCAATTCGATTCAACGGCTCTCGCCATTGTTGAGAAATCTCTCTGCGGTGATCAAGATTCCGAAGAACGACAGACTGTCACTGGATCGAGGCTCGTCAATTCGCTCGTTTTTTATGGTTCGGTCAATCAAGGCCCCAATCTCGGGAGATTGTTTTCGTAGACCAGAAAGGACCATCTCGGATTCAGTCTTCCGCCCCAGTCGGCTAAGAGAGACCGCCACACCTAATTTGGCACCGAATTCGCCTTGAGGAAAAGACAACTCAATGTAGAGCTCGGCTACCTCCTCGAAGAGGCCTAGCGCACGTTGGGTTTGACCCATCTCGAGAATCGCAATTGCCTGATGTAGTTGAGGAGCGACGGCGTCAAATACTACACCCATATCGTGGTAGGCCGATGTTGCTGCCTCAAATGATCTCTCGGCATCAATTACTCGGTCCAATCTTGGGTCTCCCGTCTCCTCAGTGGCGCGCCATTTGCGCAAGCCCGTAGGTGTATCTTGCGGCAGCGAGTTCACGTTTCGTATCTAGACGCTCCGCAATTGTCCGAAATCGCAGGACAGCATCAATTGCGGCTTCTCCATTTAACCACTCAGTCTCCAGCGACGCCAAGTAGCTTTGAACACTCATTTCCCCGGGCAAATGGCCCAACCTGAGATACAATTTGGACGCGCTTTCTAGGTGTTGTCGTCTCTCTTGCTCGCTCAAAGCTCGATTGAGACCCAATGCTGCGTGAGATCGTGCCATTCCAAGCGTATCGTCTAGTTTCTCAAAAACAGCCCGCGCGCGTGTCAATCTCTCAAGATCCCAATGGTGATCAAATGTTGGACGTACCGTCGTTCCGGCACTCAAGAGACCTTCGGCCAAAGCACCAAGTTGCGCATCGATCAACATTGGATCGATTGCCTCATTTCTCACACTCAAGTAGTCAGCAATCCGCCTCTGATCTGCATAGACCTGGGATAATCCACGCAGCGAAGCGACATATAGTGCTGTGGATTCGTTGGGGTCGGATGCTTGTTCACGCGCTGCTTGGAAATGAAGTTCCGCGTCTTTCGAGTTTCCTCGATCCAATTGTATCTGGCCCAAAGTCAAATGTATCTCTGCCTTGGGCAATCTATCGGAGGACGTGACTTCAAGAGGTGCTGTTTCACCGATCTCAACTGCCCGCGACCACGCTCCTTTGCGATACAAAACTGAAACCAAACCGGCGCGCGCGATTAGATCTTTGCTATTGACCGACAATTTGTTTTCAAATATCCGCTGAGCTTCGACCAGCTCATTGTGATCGAACACGTCTTGACTAGGGTCCCGGTCCGCTGGTGTCGAAGTGACACCCGGTCGAACAAGATCTTTTCCGACAAATGAGGCGACCACAATCAGGAAAACAGTGGACAACATGACCGCAAGGGCTATTTGACCAACCGAAATGTCAAAATTTCCCCGCTGCAGGATCGTTCGATTGAGAAACGACTCGCTATTTGTTCTCCCGTCATCGATAGTGATCGGTGCCACCGGAATGGGCCGCTCGCCAATCCAGCGATATCCACGACCGTGTATTGTCTCAATGTACCGAGGTCTTGAAGCACTATCTGATAGCGCAGCGCACAGTTCACGAACAGACTGCATAAGCGTGTTTTCCGTGACTGTCCTGTCGCTCCAAATGACGTCAAGAATTTCATCTCGACCAATCACCTCACCTGCGCGCTTCAAAAAAAGCCAAGCAACTCGGCCGTCTTTGGCCGCAAACGCAGAGTATTCCCACCGAATCGCAGTTCCCCACTTCGACGGTCAAATTGTTGTTCAGAGAAAGTTACAACAGGGATAACGAATACAATGCCACAAGCAATCCAGATGGCCAATGCTCGCTTACAATCAGGCCAACCTGCGGGAGCTTGCTAGCAGGAGTGGCAATTCTCACGTGGCACTAATTGTTTCAATCTACTGAGTAATCTTGAACCGAATGTAGGCTGGACCGAGAATCACGATGAAAAGAACCGGCAGGAAAAAGACAATCATCGGGACGGTCAATTTGGCTGGCAAAGCGGCCGCCTTCTTCTCAGCCAACTGCATGCGCATTTGGCGATTCTCATCCGCCATAACCCGCAAAGCTTGACCAACCGGCGTTCCGTATCGTTCGGATTGAATGAGTGAAGTACAGACCGCTTTGACACCTTGGTGCCCGGTCCGTAGGGCCAAATTTTCATATCCGACCCGTCGATCCTGCAGATAAGACAGTTCGGCAGTGGTCAGGCTCAGCTCTTCTGCAAGCTCAATCGATTGACCGCCAATTTCTGTCGCAACCTTCTTGAACGCCACTTCAATTGACATACCCGCCTCAACACAAATCAACATCAGATCAAGCGCGTCTGGGAACGCCATCATGATGGAACTCTGTCTTTTTTGTCTGATATTCTTCACGATAATATTCGGGAAATAGCTACCAATGATCGCCGCTCCCAGTGACGCCGCAATTCTAATTGACGGTGTCCACCCCATGTCGTTCATGAAGAACAAATAGATAACGGCTGAAATGAACGCGACCAATGGTAGGGTTATCCGACCAATGACAAAGACAACGGCTGGCCTCTGCCCTCTGAACCCAGCTTGCGACAAGAGTTGCTTGAGCTCCGGTGAATCAATGATACGGCGAAGATTGAGCTTTTCGACGACGTTCTTCATAAAACCATCGACTTCATTGCGTACGCTTCTATTTGTGTCCTTTTTCTCCAACTGCTCACGATGCTTTCGGCGCAACTCTTCACGTTGCGTGGCGACATATTTCAGGCGCGATGCGAGGCGATCTCCTTGAAACATCGGCATAGCAATGGTCACCGTGGTTGCAAACGCAGCAACCGCCACCAAAAGGGTGATCAGGAGTTCGGGATCGTATAGAAAGTCTAATACGCGTGACATAATTCGGATCCGCTAGAAGTTGAAGTTAATCATTTTACGCATCACCAAGACGCCGCAAAGCATCCATGCTGCCGAGAGACCCAACATCATGTGTCCGGTCTGTTCGGTGAACAGTAGCGTGATGTATTCCGGTGAAGTCATGTAGACGAGAGCCATAACGGCCGGCGGCAAAGACCCAATAATACCCGCAGATGCTTTGGCTTCTGAAGACATCGCTTTGATCTTGGCGCGCATGATTTTTCGGTTCCGCAAAACGACTGTTAGGTTTCCAAGTGCTTCAGACAGGTTGCCCCCTGCGCTTTGCTGGATGACCAACACGATTTGAAAGAAGTTCACCTCGGCAATGGGCATACGCTCATAGAAACCGGCCAGGGACTGATCAAGCGGCACGCCCATTTGCTGGCTGTCAACGATTTGTTGGAATTCTCCACCAACGGGATCAGCAGATTCACGTGCAATAATTTTCAGACATTCATTGAGCGGTAGGCCTGACTTCACACCACGCACAATGATATCGAGAGCGTTGGCAAATTCTTCAAGAAAAACCTTTTTGCGCCGGCCAGCGAAATACGAGACGGTCCAGCGTGGAAAACCAAATGCCCCCATGAACGTTCCAAGAAGTATTGCGATTGGCCCCATCCCTGCAGCCAAAAGTGCTATTGCAAAAGCAAGACCACAAATACCAGAGCCAATCCAGAAGGCTCGAACAGAAAACTCAAAACCCGCCTGATCAATTAGGTTTCGGATGGTAATCCTTCTTTTCTTTTCTTTCTGTTTGTCTTCAAGTTCCTTTAATGTGTCTTGAATGGCTTTGCGGCGCTCTTTCGAGTCGTCTTTCGATTGACCCTTGCCTTTACGCTTGTACTCACCTTGTGAGATCGCCTTGACTCGTTGCGAGGACTTGCGCCCTGACAACAATTTCGGGCCCACAACAACATATCCAAGACCAAGGATTGTTGCGGTAGAAAGAACAGCGATTAGTATGGTGATCGTGAGCGAACTTGACATGATCGTGTCCTAATTCATTGTTTCGTCGCTGGCAGCGTCCAACGCTGCCGACAATTCAGCTTCTCGCCCGTAGTACCTGACACGATCCCAGAAAGCGGGACGCGCAATGCCGGTGGACTTGTGGCGCCCGTTGACTTTTCCGTCCGGGGTTTCACCGTCTATTTCGTAAACGAATAGATCTTGGGTGATGATGACATCGCCTTCCATGCCCAACACCTCTGTGACATGGGTGATACGCCTTGAGCCGTCCCTGAGGCGCGCCGCCTGGATGACAACATCAATGGAGCCGCTAATCATTTCGCGGATAGTCCTGGATGGCAGATTAAACCCGCCCATGGTAATCATGCTCTCGAGACGACTGAGGGCCTCTCGTGGTGAGTTGGCGTGAAGCGTTCCCATGGATCCGTCGTGACCGGTGTTCATGGCTTGCAGCAAATCAAAAGCTTCAGGACCCCGGACCTCGCCAACGATGATGCGTTCAGGGCGCATCCGCAGGCAGTTCTTTACAAGATCCCGCATGGCAATTTCGCCCGTCCCTTCGAGATTTGGCGGGCGTGTCTCCAGACGCACGACGTGCGGTTGTTGCAATTGCAATTCGGCCGCGTCTTCACATGTAATCACGCGCTCATCTTCTTCGATGTATGCGGTCATACAGTTGAGCAATGTGGTCTTACCAGAACCGGTACCGCCAGAAATCAAAACGTTACAGCGACATGCGCCAATCACGCTCAGGACACTTGCTCCTTCTGGAGAGACCGAGCCAAATCCCACGAGGTCTTTCATCGTGAGCTTGTCTTTCTTGAACTTACGAATGGTAAGTGTTGGTCCATCAATCGCGAGAGGGTTTGAGATGACGTTGACACGACTACCGTCAAGCAGACGCGCATCACATATCGGACTGGATTCATCGACGCGACGGCCGACCTGGCTCACAATGCGCTGACAAATGTTCATCAGTTGCGAATTGTCACGGAAGCGAATGTTCGTTAGCTGAACTTTACCCTCAACCTCGATGTAGACCTGACCGGCACCATTGACCATTATGTCAGCGATATCATCGCGTTCAAGAAGTGGTTCCAATGGCCCAAAACCTAAGACATCGTTACAAATGTCCTGAAGAACGGTTTCTTGTTCGGAAATACTAAGGACGACGTTCTTGATCGCAATGATCTCTTGAACGATCTCGCGAATTTCGCTTCGCGCTTCTTCAGGATCAAGCTGGGCAAGCTGACCCAGGTCAATAGTATCGATCAGAGCATTGAAGATTGCGGACTTCGTTTGGTAGTACTCTTCCGATCTCTGTTCGACGACAAGAGGTTTCTCGTGCAAATCTGCTTTTTTCGGCTCGAAAGAGGGTTGGAAGTTGACCTTAGTGCGTGGCTTTTCCAAATTCTCTCGAGCAGAGGCAGCTGCATCGGTTTTTGCACCGACACGAACTGTCGCCGACGGCGACCGCGCCCCTGATGGCGCGGATTTTGGCGCAGAACCTCCGCTGGCGGGAGACTTTACGACTCCTTCGCCAGGTATTCCTGCGTCATCCGTGTTTCGTTTTCCAAACATAACCCCCCACTACCCTTACTTTCCGAGGACAGAGTCCAAGAACTTTTTCATACCTGATTTCTTCGCTTTTACTTCTTCGCGATTGGCAACTTTTTCCGCCAAGTTGACGAAGCCAGCTGTTGTCTTACAATCGGGTTTGAGTTCCCCGACCATCTGACCATTGTTGGCGGCAGTTCCAAAGAGGCCTGCATCAAACGGCAGAACCAAATCGACTTCAACGCCAACAGCTTCTGCAAAATCCTTAGCAGGAATTTCCGGCCGTTTCTGAACACCAACCTGATTGAGCACGAGGCGTGGCGGCGCATCATTCTCGCGAGCGGCATTGAGGATTTCGATCATATTCTTGGCGTTGCGAAGACTGGCCAAATCAGGCGTTGCAGTTAGGACTATCTCATCTGCCGTCAGCAAAATGTGGCGGGTCCAGGAATCCCAGATGTGCGGCAAATCCACCACCATGCACGGAACCGTCGCTCTGACGGTATCGAGAATGGTGTCAAAGGCATTTGTCTCAAAGGAGAACTCCCGGTCCAGCGTGCCCGGTGCTGTGAACAGACTCAAATGATCTGAGCATTTCACCAGAAGGCGATCCAGCAGTTGATCGTCCAATCGATCTGGATCGGTCAATGCATCGGCAATTCCCTGGTTTGGATCTTGATTGAAGTCCAACCCAGTCGTACCGAAGGGCAGATCAAAGTCGATCAAGGTCACATCGTGGCTCATGCGCTCTGAAATGCACCATGCCACATTGTGCGCCAATGTACTTGATCCAGCACCACCCTTGACGCCGGCGAAGACAACGCTTCGACCGATGGGTGCGGAGGTTGGATCGGCATAGAGACCTGAAATTGTCTCAATAACCCCGGCTACATTCAGCGGTACGACCAAGTACTCGCTGACGCCTTGACGCATGAGTTCACGGTAAAGCTGAATATCATTGACCTGGCCAATGACAACAACCTTCGTCCCTTCATCACAAACTTGTGCAAGCTGTTCGAGCTCGCTTAAGATGTTGTCTCGCGCACCCGACAATTCCACAATGATGAGGTTTGGCGTCGGTGCGCCTGCATAATGTTCAACGGCTGTTACTACGCCGCCCATGTGAACAGTCATGTGGGCTCGGGACAATCTACGATCACTTGCCACGCGCTGCAATGTGCCACCACAGTCCGGCGCTAGACAAAACACATCGATGGCAATGCGAGGAACCATACGGTCCTGATAGATGTAGTTCGGAACATCAAAATCTGGCTCAGGATCCACGGTCGTTGGCACGGTCGCGGTCGCGGCGAGATCGAGATTGTCCTCATGGTGTACATCGTTCATTCCAAGTGGATCCGCATCTAGTATGCTGGCCTCTTGGACGTCGTCTTCTGGCGACACTTCTTCTTCGACCAGTTCGACCTCGTCCAAGTCCAGCGTCGGTTCCACACGATCTTCTTCGCCGTCCTCAACGCCGGGTTCCGGTGTCAAGTGCATTGCGAGATCGTCATCTGAGACTTTCTGTTGCGCTTTTCTATTCATCGATACTACTCACTGTTCCTGATTCATCTTCAGCTCTAACGGTGTGGGTTGGGACGCCTTCGCGGTACTTGCCAAAGACGGCTTCACGACGGGCTGGATCAGAAGGATCCATATGCCTCGGGTTCACCAGATCGTGCGGGTCTTCAACCATCACGGCAAGATTGGCTTGGGTTGCGCATCCAAAATTTGGTGTCGAACCATTGAGGGGTTCGAAAGCGATGTTCTCGCTCCAGTTGGCGCACGGACGTGTTTTCGTTTCATAGACCTTGAAACGGACCGTAATGGGCGCGTTGTTTTCGCTTGTCCGATAGGACCGCATCTTGATGGCATGGGGGGAAAGACCCTGCTCGACCATAACCTTGCTGATTTCAGCGCTGGCACCAAGAGAGGCAGCGGCATTGCTGGAGCCTTCCGGCGCAACAATCCACATTTCACCGTGACCTACTTGTTTGTAGGCTGAGGTAAAGGCTGCGATCCGTGCTTTGTCTTCCAGCGAAATGGCGAAGACATGGGACGGCACCGTGACGCTCATCTCTTCCATGGCCGGACGCACTTGGATCGGAAACTTCTGATGCGGCATCGCATGGCGATCTCCTGCCGCCATGTTCTCCATCGAATTTCCACCACATCCTGCAAGTAAGAGCGTTGCAGCGATAGCGGCAGACTTGAAAAGCCAGCGGCGATCGGTGGGAGAGTTTTTCCTACTTGGGTGATTCATGATTTTCTCCCTATTCCACAATGTGTCCGACGGGCCCGCGCCAGCTGGACCCGGTGTCTTTGGAGCCATTGACGGAGTAAACCGTGTTGAGGCGGCCCAGAAGGATGGTTCCGAGATCGCTGGGCGGTGCAAAACCGTCAATGGGCGTTTGGATTTCACTTTCAGAAACCGGACGCACAAGGTACGGCGTCACGATGATGACGAGTTCGGTTTCTGCGGATTGATAGTCACGGCTACGGAACAGTGCACCCAGAATGGGAACGTCTTTTGCACCTGGTAAGCCATCAATGTTTTGACGCATGTTTTCCTGTAGCAGACCGGCCATAATCAAGCTGCCGCCACTCGGCAATTCGACCGTTGTTTCGGCTCGGCGCACTCGGAGAGCAGGGATGTTGATACCTGCGACTGTCACGGTGTTACCGTCATCGTCGGTGGTCGAAGATCCGCTGGTCAATAGAGCGCCCGCCGTGGTCAGTTCTGATACTTCGGTAGAAATGCGCATCGAGATCCGGCCTTCGCTCATAACCAGTGGTGTAAATCCGAGGCCAACACCGAATTCCTTGAAGTCGATGACAATGTTGCCATCCCGGTCACGGCCTGTAGGAACTGGAAACTCGCCGCCAGCCAAGAAGTTTGCCGCTTCACCTGATATTGCCGTAAGCGTCGGCTCAGCCAAGGTCTTCACCAAGCCAACTCTTTCCATCAGGTTGAGTGTTGCCGATGCACCGCCACTTGTTCCGGCGGTGCCGAGGCCAAAGCCGGAACTTGAAAGGGCTCGGCCCAGAAGACTAAACGGATTGTCAGAACCACCGCTGATGAGACTGTCACCATCGGTGATCGGCGATCCATCCAAACTGAAACCTGTGATGTCTCCATCAGGAGAATAGTAAGCATCCCAAGATACGCCGAACTGCTTTGCAATGTTGCGTTGCATCTCAACAATGCGCACTTTCAGCATGACTTGCTCAGTGGCGTCGATGGTCAGCATGTTGACGACACTTTCAACACCGGACTCTTCTTCGCCAATAAACTTGGCTGCAAGATTGCGAGCTTGGTTGGCCGCTGCGGCACTTGAGACGAAACCAGAGAGAATAACTTTATCATTGAGAGCGGCGACTTTGATGCGCGCGTTGGGTAAGTACTCGGAATACATGCGCTCCAAAACACTCAGATCCCTCTCAACTTGAAGTTCAAGGTTCAAAATCTGCTTTCCAGACGGATCCATGAAGAAGATGTTGGTCTGGCCAACCTTCTTACCCAGAACGAATACGCGTCGCGGGGTACGAATGACCGCATCAGCGATCTCGGGGTTTGCCACCATGATGTCGCGAATGTTCGCGGGCAATTCAACAACGGCTGACTTGTCCAAAGACAGAACGATCCGTTCTGACATGTGACCGCCACCTTGATCGATCTTGACCAACATGGTGTTGTTGGGCGTGCGACCGGAGCCGACGATCTCTCGCTCTGCGAGTGCCGGCATACTTGTCGCGGCAAGCAGCCAAGCGGCTGCGACCAGCCCCTTGATCGGTTTCGAATAAGACATTAGCTGCCTCCCCCTTCGCTCGTTCTGTGACCAAAGCGAAGCACCGTCACGGTGTTCCTATTTGCTTTGCCGCCATCTTCGCCAAATTCTTCAGCCAACCTGGGCGTCATGTCATTTGCCGAACCATCCAATGTTTCGATGCTGCGCAGTGCCAGCGAGAGGTCGCCCATTGCCTCGGCAAGAGCCAATTGCTCGGCGAACTGAGCAGGCATCTCAAGTGTCGCGGTCCTTCCGACCACAACTTGCTGCCCGTCTTCATCTCTAAATGTTTGGTCAATCGCCATGACGCGCACGTTGTGCATCACCGTCAGGCTTTCCAAGTTCTCTTCGCGGCGGCGATCGACTTCAGTGACTTCTTTATAGGTCACAATCACGTCCACGCGGTCGTTTGGGAGAATGAAACCACCTGCACCGGTCTCGGCTGAAATCTCGATGCTGATCGCGCGCATGCCAGCACCCAGGATGGCTGACATAACACTACCGGTCGCATCGGTTACCAGTTTGGCACTAATGATCGGCTCACCGGTGACAATAGGGAACCTGACGACTGATCCGGCCCATCTGCTTTTGGCATCGGGATTTCTCTTTTCGCTGATGAAAACAGAAGTGATATCGCCTTCCGGCCAATCCATCCATCTGAGGTCATCTGATCGCAGCGTTTCTCCAAGACCGATATTCCTGTTTGCAACAAGAACGCGTGTTGTGTTTAGCGCAGCGGTGGCTTGAGATGCTTCCGCACTGCGGTCATCTCCAGACATCATGCCACGAACCAGGAACGCGGATAATCCTGCTGTCACAACGGCGACACCTAGGACTGCAATTCGTGCTACGTTCATACCCCTCATCCTCTACTTGTTGGCCGAGACTTACTTCGGCTTTCAACACTGTGTTGGCGGAACTGGTGCCAAAGTGTTTCGAAACTCTTAACCACTTACTTGGCCATACGACCGGAGATTACGCTGCTACCGGTTGTTATTGCGTAAACCCTGTTGTTCTCATGTTATTAACTGCATACAGACTTCTTTAACTTGTCAGGAGCTGAAACATCTGGGTGGATGTGAACAAGTAGAAACCTGCAGCTCCAATCCCCAGGCCGTACGGCACTCCCTCTTCGGCGTGATGAAGCCGCGCAACCCAACCGACGGACAATGCCGCCTGTGGAACTGGGGTTTTGCGAAACATCACAATGAGAAGTGTCACGAGGCCACCAAACAGACCAACGCCCAGCAGGAACGGTGCGATAAGCGCAGGACCCATCCACAATGAGGTGGCCGCAATGAGTTTTGCATCACCTCCACCAACCCAATTGAGGGCAAACATCACCATGCCAGCGACAAGGACAACAAATCCGATGCCAGCGTGAAATGCGAGGTCCGACCAGGGCATTCCGACGATTAGAGACAAAGCAAAAAACGACACAATGAGTAACCCCGATACCCAATTGGGAATTGTCATGGTCGTTAGATCGTTCAATGCCGAATAGAGCATCAAAAAGGGAAAGATCAGGAGAAGCGCATATTCCATCTTTGTAACCTTCGGCAAGTCGCATTTGATTTCTGAACAAGGTTAACTTGGTAATCCTTAATATTGAGAAAAGCTCCGCACCCAGAAACAAAAAAACCGCCAAACTCTTTTCGAGCTTGGCGGTTTTAAATTTGGCTCGCTCTGACCACTGTTGAAGTGATCAGAACAAATCAAGACGCTATACTACTTGAGAGCAGTACCAACAGCAGTGAACTTGGTGGTCAAGTTCGTGCCGACCGTGTTGACAGCAACGATAATCGCAACAGCGATACCGGCAGCAATCAAACCGTACTCAATAGCGGTTGCACCTGATTCGTCTTTGATAAACTTTGTCATGAATTGGCTCATTTGAAGCCTCCTTACTCAAACTAACTACACAGCACCTTGTTCACATTAGTTGAGAAATTTCATCTCTGTGAACGCAACCAACTTAGCGCCTCGGAATTAATGGGAGGTAAAACGAATTGGTTAAATTCTACCGTATACCGATTAATTTGAAATAATAATCTATGAACGGAGATAACGCCTTATTAACCATGACGGTCACGATTTTGATGTTTAGCTCTCGTTTATAATTGTCATATAGGGTTTACGACGAAAATCCGGTCCGACGCTTGTGTATTAGTCGGGCATTTTGTTTAAGGAGAGTATCAATGCGGGTGATGGTCAAGTTTTGGAGCACAACAACTTCGAAGGCCATTTTTGGCCTGGCAGCAATGTTCTCGCTTTCTGGTGCGGCCCATGCTGAAGACATAATGGTGCCGCTTGATGAGAGTGCGGTGTATGTCTTCGATAAGGATATAGCCACGGTGGCCGTTGCAAATCCCTCTATCGCAAATGTTTCGGTACACAATCGCCGCATCATCCTTGTCCAGGGTCGCGCGTTTGGAACGACGAACGTCATTGCATTGGACCAAAGCGGGCACCCTATCGCTAGCAAGCGGGTTCGTGTTGGCTCTGTTGGCGGATCAGGTAATGTCACCATGATCCGGGGCTCACTTAAGGGCGTCGTATCCTATAACTGCAGTCCTTATTGCGAACGGATCTTGGTACCAGGCGACGAAAGTACGACACCCGGCGAGTACGAGAAACTCCAAAGTCATATTGGTGCGAAGAACAGTCTCGCCGAGACCGCAGCCGAGTAAGTCAATCACATTCTGGAAACTGTGAACGGGGTGGCTTCGAGCCACCCTTTTCTTTTGCCCAGTACCCTTAAGTTGGTTACGGTTCTTTAACCCTAACAAAGTCCAAATAGCACACGCAGACGGAACGATTGATCTCGCGTCTCTTCAGAGTGAGTTTGGGGGTACTTTGGAAAATCCAACCAAAAGACATCGCTCGCACTTGGTTGCACGAGCGGCAAAAATATCAACTCCTAGCTACGCTCTCTATGCCTTGACCGGTGCCGGACAACAATCCGCCCTGCGAAGCATTGATACACGCGTTGCCGATCGCGGGGGGCCACAAGGCCTTGAGCTGATTGAAGCCGGATCTCTGACCGCCCTCATTGGTCCTGCCCATAAGTATCGGCGGTTTCGGTCGTTGGAATTTAATCGCCACGTTCAACTGCAGGCGCAGCAAGTCGTTCTTGAAACCGCGATGGAAGACGTTCGCGTACTTCCAGCAGCGCTCGGCACAAACCTCCCGTCGCGAAGCAAGGTTGTGCAACTTCTCAACATCCATGGAGAACATATGCGCTCTCAGCTCGAGAAGTATGGTGATCTTGTTGAGTTCGAAGTCGTTGTGTCTTGGAATGCCAATGAAATTGTCCGCTCAATCCTCACAATGGACGGCCTGGAGATTCCAAACGGCTCCCGAAGCAATCGGAATATGGCCAAAGCACTTGAAATGGCTATCGAGAATAAGCGCCATACGTTGCGGTTCCATATCGACAGTGCCATCGAACAGGTCGCGACAGATGCTATCTCGCTTGAGACGCCGATTGCGAATACGCTCAGTCGGCAGATCGTACTTCTTTCCAAAAGCCGGGAAGATCAATTCTACAACCTGCTTCGCAAAATCAATGCGTCCGGCAACGGAAAGATCTCCATCAAATGTATTGGCCCCCTTCCACCTTGCAGTTTTGCGGCTGTTCAGGTTTGGAAAACACCCCTGGACGAGGTCATGGAAGCAAGATCAACGTTGCGCCTTGGTCAGTCTGCCGCCATGAGCGAAATACATACAGCCTATCGCGACGCTCTGGGTAGCCCTCGAGGACAAGATGGAACAGGCGCAATGAGTATTGCAACGGTGCAATCGTCCTATGACCTGTTGACGCGGATTGCAGAAAGTCAGTCACTGACACGTCGCTCAAGACCAAGTCAAAACCCTGTTCCAGATGACACGCTGGTTCAACTTGATCCAGCAATGCTCGATGAAACTTACCTCGTTTCTGTTGGTAAACAGGGCTAAGGGAGATTCCATTAGGCCGTCAGTGATTTTTTTCCATGTAGCGGAGCACCATATCGCGCAGTGTGACAACGCCAACGGCCTTGCCTGAATCCAATACCAACGCACGAGACAGATTGAAACGCGTTAGCAAGCGAATGGCGTATCGGATGTTCATTTTCGCATCGATACTTAGAACTGGTTTGTCCATGATCTCATAGGCATTGACGCGGTCCGGAGATTGATCGGGTTCAATAACGTGCTCGGCAATGTCTTTGACCGTCAATAGCCCATACTCGTCCGCCTCGCCGCGGCGCTCCACAATCAAGGAGCTGATTTGATTGGTTCGCATCTGTGCCAAAGCGTCGGTGATTGTGGTCAGCCCATCGATGGTTTCCACCTTCGGCGTCATCACATCACGCACGGGCACATATTCAGTCTTGGTCATAGCTGATCCTCAATCTCTTCCTTGATGGCTTCTAGTTGTGAGCCCAAACCAACAACATCCTCAATATTTAGCTGGAAAGCGACACCCGCGCCTGACTTGTTACTTAGATCACCAGCCTGCCCAATTGCTTCCAGGATCTGACGGCTCAAGTGTTCCTCTACGATGAACAGGATCGCATCCACCTGCCCGTCCAGTGTCAGCCCAAAGAATGTCTTCGAAGGTTTTAGTCCCTCGCCGCGCGCACTCTTGATTACTGTCGCTCCGGTCGCACCCATGTTACGCGCCGTCTCTATCAGTTTTTCAGTTTGCTCGTCAGAAACCAGCGCAATGATCAGTTTGAATTTCATTGGTCTTCCTTCATCTTCGTCACGACGGCATCCGCGTCGACTTCTGGCACAGATTTGCGATTTCGTCGCTGTGACAACTGAGCGTACCCCATCACGGTGATCATCGGAAAGAGGCTTGCAAGGGCGATAAGGCCGAAGCCGTCAATCAAGGGGCTGCGACCAGGAACCGTGGAGGCCAAACCTAGGCCAAGCGCCGTCACCAGGGGGACGGTTACGGTCGACGTGGTAACTCCACCGCTGTCATAAGCGAGCGGAACAATCATCTTCGGTGCAAAGTAGGTTTGGACAACCACGATTAAGTATCCAATGACCATGTAGATCGCGAGAGGAGTCCCTGTGACAATGCGAAACGCCCCAAGGGCGATGCTAATGGACACACCAATAGCGACGGCGATCCGCAGTCCCCACGAACTCAACGCGCCGCCGGAGGCTTCGTTTGCTTTTAGAGAGACGGCGATGAGGGCAGGCTCCGCAACCGTTGTGGAAAAGCCAATCGCGGCCGCAAATATATAGATCCAATAGTATCGCCACCACGGGATGTCGGTCGCTTCATCTGCGGCCGCCCCCAGAAAGCTTGCGTCAGTAAGTTGCACAGCCATCATTTCGCCAAGCGGAAAAAGTGCCTCTTCCAGTCCAACAAGAAAAAGAGCCAAGCCTGCGATCACATAACCGAACCCAACCAGCGAGCGTTTGAGGTTGGGGATCGACTGGCGCAGCACAAAGACGTGAAAGAAGACGAGCAACAGACCTATGGGCAGGACGTCCCGTATTGTCGACGCGAAGACTTGAACGATGTGTGACAAGAAATCGACCATCGCTCAAACCACCATGCCGTAAAGCAAAACGAAAGCGATCGGGAAAAGGCTCGCAAAGGCAATAAGTCCAAACCCGTCAACGAGCGGATTGCGGCCCCGAATGACTGTCGACAGGCCTATCCCCAACGCTGTAACCAAAGGGACCGTAATCGTCGATGTGGTGACACCACCGGAGTCATAGGCCACCCCGATGATTTCCTTCGGCGCAAACTGGGTAAGCAGCACAATCGTCAAGTAGCCTCCAATGATGATGAGATGGATCGGCCAGGCTTTCAATATCCGCAATACGCCCACGACAAGCGCCAATCCGACAGACACCGCAACCGTCAATCGCAATCCCAAAGCGTAGGCATTTTGAGCAGATTTGGTCGCTTCGACAAAACCCGCTTCGGCCTTGATGCGGGCGGCCTCACCTGATACCGCAATGAGGGCCGGTTCGGCCACCGTGGTGCCAAAACCCAGGGCAAAAGCAAAGAGCAATATCCACAATACATTTCCGTTCTTAGCAAAGGCTGTTGCCAGGTTTTCACCAACCGGGAAAAGACTGAGTTCCAACCCTTGAATAAAGAGCGCAAGGCCAAGGACAACGGCGACTAGGCCAACCAAAATGCGCCCGGGGTCTGGAAAAGGTTGCTGAAGCACAACAATTTGAAAAAACGCTATTACGAGGATAATGGGCGCAAGATCACGTAGAGCATCTGTGATCGAGCGCGCTACATTCTTCATCGTATCGGATTGCCTTTCTCTGGCGACCCCTCACTCAAGGTTCAGCCGCTCTTACAATAGGCAAAAATTGTGGCTGATTCGCAAGGGTGAATTGACCCCTTCTATATAATACTTGAAGACAATATGGGGCCTGTGTCTCCACTCAACTTTGATAGACCAACCATCGGCGGGCATAAGAAAGGCGGCCCCCCTTTTTTGGGACGCCGCCATGTCTCAAATTCACGAATTCCTTGTCAGGACTAGCCTTTGCCGCCGCCCTTTTTCTTACCTTTGTTCTTATTCTTATTCTTATTCTTGTTCTTGTTCTTGTTCTTGTTTTTGTTCTTGTTCTTGTTTTTGTTTTTGTTCTTGTTTTTGTTGTTGCCTTTGGCGTCCCCGTTACCACCACCGGACGCATCCCCTGCACCGCTGTCATCACCAGCGCCGGCCAATGCGCCTGCGGACTTCTCAAAATTCGAATTGACATCATCGCCCAATGACACAACCGCCCCGGAAACGCCCAATGCGATGCCAGATGCGATCATCGCGTATTCAATTGCGGCCAAACCCTTTTTGTCTTTGCGAAAGCGCCTCAAAAACCGAAACAACATACTCAACCCCGACTAAAAAAAGGCCCCGCAGCTTGCCCCAAGCTGTCGATGCACTCACTTGCCAAAAACAAATCTCGATGTAAGTGATAAGATCACAAAGTCGGTTAGAGGTGGGTTAAATTAGTATTTCAAATTGTTGATAGATATAGGTTAGAGGCTGGCGCACCTCCCATTTTGCTTGCGGCATGGATGAGAGTGCGGCTTGATAAAGCGTTGAAGGAAGAACACATGACATCAAACTGGTGGAAAGGCGCGACGATCTATCAGATCTATCCGCGGAGTTTTTGCGACGCGAATGGCGACGGGATTGGTGATCTCAAGGGCATCACGGATAAGCTAGACTATGTGGCCAGTCTCAATGTTGATGGGGTTTGGATCTCACCCTTCTTCACCTCGCCGATGAAAGACTACGGCTACGACGTCGCGAACTACTGCGATGTGGATCCAATGTTAGGAACGCTGGCTGACTTCGATGCGCTCGTTGCGAAAACCCACGAACTCGGCCTCAAAGTCGTCATCGATATGGTGTTGTCGCATTCGTCGGATCAACACGCCTGGTTTACGGAGTCCTGCGCGTCCCGAGACAATGCCAAAGCAGATTGGTATGTGTGGGCAGATGCCAAATCCGATGGTGGACCTCCCAATAACTGGCTCTCGGTTTTTGGCGGCGGCGCGTGGGAATGGGAACCGAGGCGGCGACAGTACTACCTGCACAATTTCTTGAAGGAGCAGCCGGATCTCAATTTTTGGTGCGACGCGGTTCAAGATGCGCTTCTCAACCAATGTCGGTTTTGGTTGGAACGCGGGGTCGATGGCTTTCGCCTTGATGTCTGTAATTACTATTTCCACGACAAAGACCTGCGAGACAATCCGCCTAAGCCATTGGATGACCCGTCACGGCACGGTGGCAATCCATACGCCATGCAGACGCATGAGTTCGACAAATCGCGACCTGAAACCATCGACTTTCACAAGCGATTGCGTGCTCTGACAGACGCGTTCGATGCACGATTCATTGTCGGCGAGGTCGGTGACGACGATCCGCTAACCATCATGGATGCTTACACCAATGGGCCGGGGCCATTGCACACTTGCTACTCCTTTGCATTCTTGCGACCAGGCATAAAAGCAAACCAAATCGGACCGGCTGTCGAAGGATTCCAGTCTCGTTCCGAGAACGGGTGGCCCTCTTGGTCTTTCTCCAATCACGATGTTATTCGGGCGCGGACGCGCTGGGGCGGAGTTGAGGCAAGCAATGAACTCGCTGTGGCGATAAATGCGCTGCTTCTCTCGCTCCCAGGCACGATATTTCTCTATCAAGGAGAAGAGCTGGGATTGCCGGAGGCTGACTTGGCTTTTGAAGACCTTCGCGATCCTGTGGGGCTCACCTTCTACCCAGACAACAAGGGCCGGGACGGATGCCGAACACCCATGCCCTGGGAAAAAGACAAACAACATGGCGGATTTAGTAGAGCCCAACCTTGGTTGCCCGTGCCTCTCGAACATCAAGACCTGGCGGTTGATGCCCAAGAAGACGACCCGCACTCAGCTCTCCACCGAACCCGCGCTCTTGTGGCGTGGCGGCAAAAAACGCCGTCTCTGCTTGGCGGATCCATAGGTTTTGTTGCCAGTCCCGCTGGCACAGTGTTTGGTTGGCGTGAGCTTGACGGCGATAAGATCTATTTCGCGGTCAATACCTTGGCCAACCCTTGCGTCTTAGCCTTGCCAGACAGGCTTGAGCACTTGCCAGGATCTCCCTCTCACGCTACGGCCTTCCCAGGTGGCAGCCCGAATGAGCTTTCGCTCGGACCCTTTGGCTTTGGGTTTCTTGGGCCGAAGTGACGAATCAATTGAGTGCATGGATCGGGTTTGGCGGGATCAATGATCCAGGCTTAGCGCTCTGAGCGAGATGGCTTTCCATAAAGAAAAAGAGCCTCGACTCAGACCCGGCACAAACCATAGATGTTGTGGATAGTTTTCTAAAAACTTCAAAATCTAGTGCATCTTCTGTTGACGGTGCCCCCGATCAGAGACACTATATTTTGTGCAACGGTTCTCTGATGGCACTTGATCTGGGGTGACATCAAAAGTAACCGAGTTTCGGGCGGCCGAGGGCTCAGCGTTTAGGCTCAAACGAAACTCTCATACAACAAAACGAAATTTGGGTCCGCGAAGGAAAAATGCCTTCGCGACAGTGGGGTCTCTATGTCCGCGCTTCAGGGTCCGTTTGCGCTTGAAACAGGTCAATGGCACGAGACAGGGAGAGCAGACTTATGGCGGCGTTTGAAGCCACATCACGCGAACAGGTTCAAAAAGTAAATGGTCGCGGCACCCCGGAGACCCAACGGGACATCGCATCAGAACCTAAGACAGACCGACCCCCGCTCGAGGTGGTCCGAAATCCGGTCACCGTTGACCGAAGTCGCGACGCGCTGCTCACTGAATTTGGCAAGGTCACCCTAAAAGACCGTTACCTGCTTCCTGGTGAATCCTATCAAGACATGTTCGCGCGGGTGGCGTTTGCGTTTTGCGATGATGATGACCATGCGCAGCGCGTCTACGACTATGTCTCCCAACATTGGTTCATGCCCGCGACGCCCATTCTCTCAAACGGTGGAACGGAACGCGGCTTGCCTATCTCGTGCTTTTTAAATTCCGTCGAAGATAATCTCGACGGCATCGTGAATACTTGGAACGAAAACGTTTGGCTCGCGTCAAACGGCGGCGGCATTGGCACCTATTGGGGCGGCGTGCGCTCCATCGGCGAGAAGGTCAAAGACTCCGGCCAGACGAGTGGCATCATCCCTTTCGTGAGGGTGATGGATTCCCTCACTTTGGCCATTAGCCAAGGCTCGCTTCGGCGCGGATCGGCGGCGGTTTATCTCGACGTGCATCACCCAGAAATCGAGGAATTCCTTGAGATCCGCAAGCCTTCTGGCGACTTCAATCGCAAGAGCTTGAACCTGCATCACGGCCTGAATATCACGGATGAGTTCATGGAAGCGGTGCGCGACGGTCGCGAATTTGCGCTCCTCTCCCCGAAGACCCAGGAAGTTATCCGGCACGTGGATGCGCGCACCCTGTGGCAAAAGATTCTCGAAATCAGACTACAGACCGGCGAGCCCTATCTCGTGTTCTCTGACACGGTGAACCGTCAAATGGCCGCACACCAACGACAACTCGGTCTGAAAGTGTCGACGTCAAATCTGTGCAGCGAAATCATGTTGCACACGGGCAAAGACCATCTCGGAGAAGAACGCACCGCTGTTTGCTGCCTGTCATCCGTCAATGCAGAGAAGTACTGGGAATGGTCCACGGAGCCACAGTTTATCGAGGACATCATGCGGTTCCTCGACAATGTGCTGCAGGATTTTATCGACCGGGCGCCAGACTCCATGGCGCGGGCCAAATATTCTGCAATGCGTGAGCGCTCCGTGGGGCTGGGGCTCATGGGCTTTCACTCCTTCTTGCAAGGACAAGGCATTCCGTTTGAAAGCGCGATGGCAAAGTCATGGAATATGAGGCTGTTCAAGCACATTCGTCAGGGGGCGGACAAAGCCTCTCTCGTCTTGGCACAAGATCGCGGACCGTGCCCGGACGCAGCGGACCGCGGCATGATGGCCCGCTTCTCACACAAGATGGCGATTGCGCCGACGGCTTCCATTTCCACCATTTGCGGTGGTGTCAGCCCTTGCATTGAACCGATCCCGGCCAATGTATTCACGCACAAGACGCTTTCTGGATCAGCCACGATTAAGAACCGCCACCTCCTCAAAATTCTCGAAGCTAAGGGTCAGAACACCCAGGAAGTTTGGACCTCAATCCTCGAGCATGAAGGCTCGGTGCAACATCTGGATTGTCTGAGCCAAGATGAGAAAGACACGTTTAAGACCGCCTTTGAAATTGACCAACGCTGGGTCATTGAATTTGCCGCGGATCGCTCACCCTTTGTCTGCCAAGGTCAGTCGATCAACCTGTTCTTGCCTGGTGATATCGACAAGTGGGACTTGCTGATGTTGCACTGGACCGCATGGGAAAAAGGCGTGAAGAGCCTTTACTATTGTCGCTCCAAATCGGTGCAGCGCGCGGGCTTTGCCGGCAGTGATAAGAACGCTGCAAATGCGCGTGCTGCGGAAGCTTTGTTGGTCGCCGCCGACGGTGGTCAAACCGATTACGACGAGTGTTTGGCGTGCCAATAACAAAGCCTGTGGATTTGTCATATTCACGCTTGCCATAACACGCGAATCAGAGTCTCTTGCGTCACGAGTAAACTGCGTACCCTCAAAAAAGTGCGGGATACCCCTCCCGCCTCGTCTGCATCCCAACACCCAAAATACCGCAGACGTTTCCCACCAGCGGCTCCGATCCACCCAATCGGAGCCGCACCCCTTTTGGGGGTTTGGATGTGGAGGCCGTCACGCCAAATCTAATGCAGTCCCGACTTGACCGCCGACGCGAACGTCCGGACAACAATGCCCCCGAGGCTTCCCATACCCTACTTATCCACCACTAAATCTCGTGGGAGATCTGGACGGAGCCACCAGATGTGGTAGGTTGGCGGCTCGTCTGAAATTTAAGAACTTTGCGCCTTAAGGGACCTCCGCCCGATGTCAAACCTCGTGACCGCGACCGACCTGCCGGGTCTCATGACCCCTTCTTATGCCTATAAGCCGTTTCGTTATCCGTGGGCGTATGACTATTGGAAAAAGCAGCAGCAGGTGCATTGGATGCCGGAGGAGGTGCCGCTGGGGGAAGACTGTAAGGATTGGGCAACTAAGGTCACTCAAGAAGAACGCAACCTCCTTACACAGATCTTCCGTTTCTTCACCCAGTCAGATGTGGAAGTAAACGACAACTACATGGAACGCTACGCACGCATCTTTAAGCCGACAGAGGTAAAGATGATGTTGTCGGCGTTCTCCAATATGGAGACTGTGCACATCGCGGCCTACGCTTTGTTGCTCGAGACCATTGGCATGCCGGACGAAGAGTTTACTGCCTTCCTCGAATACGAAGAGATGGCGGCAAAGCACGAGTACATGCAGTCCTTTGGTGTTGACAGCCATGAGGATATTGCACGCACGCTTGCGATGTTTGGTGCGTTCACAGAAGGGCTCCAGCTATTCGCCTCGTTCGCCATGTTGCTCAACTTTCCTCGCCACAACAAGATGAAGGGCATGGGGCAAATCGTATCCTGGTCCGTGCGCGATGAGAGCCTGCACTGCGAAGGGGTGACGCAACTCTATCATGCGTTCACCAAGGAAACGGGCTGCCTCACCAAATCGGTCAAAGACGACATTGTTGATTGCTGCAAGACGGTTGTGGGGCTGGAAGACAAGTTCATCGACCTTGCCTTTGAGATGGGCCCGGTCGAGGGCATGACCGCCAACGACATTAAGGCTTACATTCGCTACATCGCGGATTGGCGGCTGGAACAGTTGGAGCTGCCGAAGGTTTACGGTGTCGAGAAGCACCCCCTGCCCTGGCTCACTGAAATCCTCAATGGTGTAGAACACGCCAATTTCTTTGAAGCGCGCGCCACGGAGTACTCAAAAGCCGCCACACGAGGCAGCTGGCACGGCGACGACGGGGTGTGGTCGAACTTCGATAAAATGGCGGAAGGCCGAACGGGCGTTGGGAAGTAGCTGCCCCCAACCCCCACTAGAAATGCCTCCGGAACTTACGTGTCCGGACATCTGCCCTACAGCCGTTGCGTGTATCTGCGTGTGGGTGTAGGCTCTCGCAGATTCTTGTTTTGAGAAACAAGGTGACGGGATGACTCACTGGTCAGTACTACGGATTTCGGTTGCTGCAATGGCTATTGCTTTTGGCAGTGGCGCTGCTGCGGATGAACTTTCGAATGACAAGATTCGAGGCATACCTTTCGCGGAGTATCCCAACACCCTAAATAGAACGAAGACTGTATCGCCTGAATATCCGCTCGGTAGCGACCAGTGCCGGACCGGATATGCAATCGTGCAATACACTGTGACTTACGACGGAAAGACCACCGACATTCAAATTGTCGAATCCGAACCTGCAACATTGTTTGACAAGCGCACAAAAAAGGCCGTGAAGAAATGGCGATTTGAGAAGCCTATGATTGATGGTGAGCACATCAATGTGGTCGGGGTACGAAACGAACTCACATTTGACAATCCATCATGTACCACGAATTTTCCGCGAATTCCGTAACATGCGAGATCTAGAATTATACATTTGACCCCAAGGAACCGCGTACTCTTAGCCGTGACCGCCATCATAATCCTTGGACAAGGTACTACTCTTACTAGAGCTGCTCTCGGGCAAGGGGCTGATATCGAACGCGTCTCTGGCGATGATTTTCGTGCGCGCAGTGGCAAAATGTCGGTGATCGTTCGTATTGAGCCAAATTATCCTCTCGACGCGCTTGAGAGAGGTCTCAGCGGTCATGCCAAATTGCTCTTCAGCATTGATACCAACGGGCGCCCGGTCGAAATCGAAATTGCAGAATCCACTCCCAGAAAGTCTTTTGGTGAAGCCGGTAGAGAGGCACTTAAACAGTGGCGCTACACGCCGCCAACACTTGATGGCGAACCGGTGATCGTGACAGGCGAGCATGTCGACCTCAGTTTCGACGTCTTTCCAGGCTGAGATGACCCCTTCTCAAGACCTTTGGGAATTGTGCCATTTGATTCGCATTGCCTACTCACAACAATTCAGCGTCCGTCATGATTTCGACCAGAGCTGGTCCATTGTGCGCGATCGCTTTTTCCAGTGCAGATGCTAACTCTTCCGGCTTCGACACGCGCAAGCCCTCGCCGCCGCAATTTCTCGCGAAGCCAGCAAAGCTTGGGTTGACCAGAGACGTTTGCCAAACCGGCCAATTGCCCGCCTTTTGTTCTTTGGAGATTTTTGCGATCTCGCTGTTGTTGAGGACAATGTGGGTGACGTCCATGCCGTATTTCACGGCTGTGGTGAAGTCTGCCAAGTACTGACCCAAGCCGCCATCACCGCTGACGGAGATGACTTTGCGGCCTTTGAGATGATCGAAATCTTTCGTTGCGGCCCAAGCGCCCATGCCTGCGGGAAAGGCAAATCCAATGGAGCCCAGGTATCCTGACATCAAGATCTTCTGCGAGGCGCACTCGAAGTAACGCCCGAAGGAGTAGGCATTGTTGCCCACATCGACGGCAATGATCGCGTCAGAAGGTGCCGCCTGACTTAGAGCCTCAAAGACCATGGCAGAGTTCAAGCCCTTGCCATTGTCCTCTGCGGTGCGGCGCTTCTTTTCGTTGCGCCATATGGTCCAGCGTTCCGCGATCTCTGCCACCTGATCTTCGATCTTGGAATCGGAGTCCAAGTCACTCAGAAAAGCTCGGGCGGTCACACCGACTTCTCCCCAAACCGGAACGGCGACAGGGTGGAATTTGCCGAGTGCCATGCGGTCGAAATCCACTTGCACGATACGCTTTGAAGGCTCGATGCCGGTGTGGTTTGAGAAGGACGCGCCGAAGGCCAAGATGAGGTCGGCTTCGTTCATGAACCAACTGGCGATGGGCGTTCCCGATCTCCCCAATACACCTGCCGCATGAGGGTGGGTATCGGAGATCTGACCTTTAGCTTTAAACGTGGTCATGACAGGTGCGTGTAGGCGTTCTGCCAATTCAATGATTGGGTCCATGGCATCCCGGGCCCCGTACCCGACAATGATAACCGGCCGATTCGCGTTGTGGATTTCTGATAGAGCATCCTCAAGGGATTCCCTCGGCGGAGAAATGTCGGCAGGTCCGATGCGTCCCTCTGGTGTCTTCGGTCTTGCGTCGCCAGCTTCCAAAGTTTGGACATCGTCCGGGAAAATAAGATGAGAAACATCGCGCTCGACAAGAGCAGACTTGCACGCCAAGGACATAAGTTCGGCATGGTCAGATGAGTGCAATACGGTTTTTGAAAATCTTGCAACCGGTTCAAAGGCCGCACTCAAGTCGATGTCTTGAAACGCGCCTGGGCCGAAGACTTGAACTTGCACCTGCCCGGTGAGAGCCAGAACCGGAGCCCGGTCGACCTTCGCGTCCCACAAGCCGGTCAACAAATTGGTGGCACCGGGCCCCGCGATCGCCAAACAGGCGGCCGGTTTCCCACTCACTTTCGCATAGCCGGAGCAGGCAAAGGAAGCCGCCCCCTCATGACGAATGCCGTGAAAGGTAAGCTCGCCTTTTTCCTCTTTGATGCGGAGCGCATCAGCGAGACCGAGGTTTGAGTGGCCAACCATGCCAAAGACACGGCGGATGCCCCAATTGTGCATGGTGTCGACCATGACGTCAGAGATTGTGTCGACATGAGGAGGTGCCGCGCAAAGCCCGACATAAATGCCGTCACCTCGCACTTCGACGGGAAACATTTCTTGGCCTGAGTCCTCGTGACCACCTGGCGGTTTGCCCGTCAAGGGATCAAAGTCCCAGCCGTGCCAGGGACAGCGCAACCAACAGGCATCGTCAATGCCACGCTCAATAGATCCCTCGCCCAAGGGGCCCCCTTGGTGGGGGCACTTGTTGTCCATGGCGGCATATTGACCTTTGAAATGAACCAGGGCCATGCCTTGGCCGTCCGCCGTAATGGACTTGACGCGGCCTTCGGCCACTTCGTCAGGCTCGGCCACTTTGTGCCAGGTGACATCACCGGTCGACTTGTCTGCCATGGGAACTCTCTTTCTCGATTGCGATCTTCGGCGACACCTTGTCAGGCGAAGTCATCATCTGCCAATCACATAAGGTTGATGGACGGCGCGTCAAATGGTCGAAATTCCTTGTCCCATTGGAACATGTCACTTTCGCCCTCGATTACATGCAAACGAAAAAGATCTGGGTTCGTCATGTTTTTCCAAAACTGAAAGTTGACGCCCGCATCTAGAGAACGAAGAAAAAGTGAGATGGCTTGACCGTGAGAACTCACCAGGATGATTTGCTCGTGAGATTTGGTCATGTGATCTTGAAGGGCTGCCGTAACGCGGCGTTGGCATTCCACACCACTTTCTCCACCTTGCAAGGCCAGATCTAGATCCGACCACAATGACTGCATTGTCCCCAGAAAATTGTCACCCACCCATCTTGGATTGCATAACTTACGCTCGTGAAGGTCTTCGACAATCCCAATCGACTGATCTGTTGCGACGGCAAAGGGTCGAACCGTCTCGACAGCGCGGCTATAGGGGCTTGAGATGATTTGCGTGATCCCAAGAGGCTCAAGGCGGCCAACGAGTTCCTTGGCCTGAATCATCCCTTTTTTGCTCAATGGCCAGTCGGCGTCAGGCGTGTTGGGGTCAGGTGCGCTTTCAGCGTGGCGCAATAGGTACAGAGTGGCCATATTGACCTAGACCGGTCGGTCCCCCGCCACCGTGGTACGCCACATGACCCGGCGGTGGCCGTCGAAGCCTGCGTCGGCGTAGTGTTGGACCGTGCGATTGTCCCACATGGTGAGCATGTTGTTCTGCCACTTGTGACGATAAATGAAATCATCCTTGGTTGTGTGGTCACTAAGGAAACGAATGATGGCACGGGCCTCATCGTCATGCATACCCTCAATGCCAATGGTGTATACGATATTGCAGAAAATTGCTTTGCGACCTGTTTCCGGGTGTGTACGGATCAATGGATGGATTTGCTTTTCCTTGGCGCTGTCGTTCGCAACGACTCCGATGGATCGGTCTTCCTCCTCGGTGGCATAAAACCCGGCCTTTGAGTAGGGACCAATTGCGCTGTGTACCCCCCGAAGGTCATGCAAGAGAGCTTTCATCTTGTCTGACAATGCCTCATAGGCGCGGTAGCCATCTGAATAGAGTGTGTCGCCCCCGACGGGCGGTATCTCTTTCGAAAGCAATATGCTCGCCGATGGTGGCTCTTTTTGATAGGAGCAGTCGGAGTGCCAGGCTTGACCGAAATGGACCGCCCTTTCGTCCGGTTCTCGACGCAATTCCAGCACATTGGGGTGGTCGTCCACAGGCTTGATGTAGTCAGTAAAGCCAAAGGGACCCACTCTTTCCGAGAACTCTTCAAATTCATTCATCGTGAGATCTTGACCCGGAAATGCGACGACCTGATGTGCGAGCCACGCAGCTCGAATTTCGGCCATGACATCCTCCGCCGGTCCTGACTTTAGATCCACGCCATTGATCTCCGCGCCAAACCCGTGGGGTTTTGAGATCACTTCAATGTGTCTATAGGTCATGACGGCCTCCCTTTTTCTTTGGAGTGTAATGGGAACCGCGCTTCATGAGAAGTATCTGAATCGTGTACCCACTTGACCGAGGCACTTTGTTTTGGGGAAAGGCTCACTTATAGTTCTGCGGGAAACCGCAAGTCGGTGAATAAGTGGGGGAATCGTGAACAACCAAGTTGAACTACGACGATCTTTGTCTCTTCCTCTTGTTGTCCTTTATGGACTTGGGACCATCGTCGGGGCTGGTGTTTATGCCTTGATGGGCGAAATTGCGGCGACCGCTGGCGTTTTGGCCCCGCTAGCCTTTGTGCTCGCTTCCCTGCTGGCGGCTTTCAGCGCGATCTCGTTGGCGGAACTTTCCTCGCGCTTCCCTAAGAGTGCTGGTGAGGCTGTTTACGTCTTGCAAGGTTTTAACTCGAAATCTCTGTCGACCCTGGTCGGACTCGGCGTCATCCTGTCTGGCATTGTGTCCTCTGCGACGATCCTCAATGGTTTTGTCGGCTATGTTCAAGATCTGGCATTTGTTTCCCGGGAAGTCGCAATCATCGGTGTTGGCGCCTTGATCGGTATCATTGCCGCCATTGGTATTGGACCCTCGGTTGGACTAGCGGCCCTCATTACAATCATCGAAGTCGGGGGACTTCTCCTTATCATTTGGGCTGGTGCAGGACACCTTCCCGATTTACCAGAAACCGTTCGCGCCGCCTCTCCTTCATTCAGCAGCGCTGCAGTCGTTGCGGTGATTGCGGCGACGGTGCCAGCGTTTTATGCCTTCATCGGATTTGAGGACATGGTCAATGTGGCCGAAGAGGTCAAGAATCCAAGGCGGAATTTGCCACGCGCCATTTTGATCACCATGGTTCTCACCGCCGTCATCTATGTCTTAATTGCGGCGGTCTCGATCGCGGTTGTCCCGATTGACCAACTGGCGGGGCACGGCGCCCCTTTGACCCTCGTTTTTGAGGAAGCAACCGGTTCCCGCGGTGAGTTCATTTCGACGATCGGCATCTTCGCTATGCTCAATGGCGCGCTCATTCAGATCATTATGGCCGCACGGGTTTTCTACGGCCTGGCTCAGCAGGGTTCTCTGCCAAGATTTGTCGGTCGTGTTCACCCCAGGACCCAAACGCCCCTCGTTGCGACGATAATCGCTACCGTCACGGTTGTCATTCTAGCTCTTGTTGGCACTTTGGGAGGGTTGGCGCGCGTCACATCCTTCATCGTTCTCATTGTCTTTACACTCATCAACCTGGCCTTGATCGCGATTAAGAAGAGGGGCCCAGCGCCGGATGGTGTCGCGACATATCCAGCTTGGGTGCCAGTGATCGGCGCGACGTCAAGTGGAGCCTTTGTCTTGTGGCAACTCGCAGACTTCCTTGAGTTCGTTTGAGAACGTGTCGCTTACCGTCCTCCTCCTGGTTCTTCTCGCCGCCGCACTTCATGCAGGTTGGAATGCACTCATAAAAGTCAACGCTGATCGGTTGGTCGCCATGGCAATCCTTGCCGGCTCCACAGCGGTTATCACTCTCTTTCTCATGCCTTTTTTTGAGGTCCCCATTTGGGCGGCCTGGCCCTATCTGCTCGCGACGTCATTCATTCACCTCGGCTATATGTTTTTTCTGACCATGGCCTATGAGCATGGTGACTTTGGACAGGTGTATCCGATCGCGCGCGGCACGGCACCGCTTCTCACCGCGCTGATTGGGTGGATGGTGATTGGTGAAGCTCTGTCAACGTCGCAGTGGTTTGCAATATTTCTCATTACCGGCGGGATCGTAAGTCTCGCGCTGCACGGTTGGGGAACCATTGCCCACAACATGAAGGGTGTTCTCTTCGCTCTCGGTACGGCTGGGTTCATTGCGTCTTACACAATTGTGGATGCCAGCGGGGCGCGGATTTCCGGCGATGTCCATGGCTATACGGTATGGCTTTTCTTTCTGCATGGATTTCCCCTCTTCGCACTCATCTATTTTCTGCGTCGGGACACACTCATCGTAAGCCTCAAACAAAACTGGAAGCCAGGTGTTCTTGGCGGTGCCATGTCCATGGTTGCTTACTGGATTGTCCTATGGGCGATCACGCTGGGCGCCATCGCTCCGGTCGCAGCCTTGCGCGAGACCAGTGTCATCTTCGCCGCGTTGATTGCAGCCTTTATGTTGAAGGAGAAGTTCGGCCCCACTCGCGTTGTCGCTGCCGTGTTTGTCGCGATTGGAGTCTATCTTCTTGCCATCTCGAGCTGAAGGCTATTCCAGTTTTCCGGCAATTTTGCTTCCTCAGATAGGCGTTGCCAGTGACGCTGATAGAATCTTGATCCACGGTCCTTTGGTGTTTTTCTTAAAACACGGAACCGCCAGTTATCAATGACGTTTGCAGCAGTCACCCAGGCTTTTCGAATGTCTTCGGGGTCATCCAAACGTCCTTCTAAGGCGCCAATGACAAGTTGGCGCTCCATCCCGGCCCGCTCGCGTTCCAAACTCTTACGACGGAGCGCATAATCTTCAAGAACCGCACGGTGAAGGAGTTCATGTTGCCACCAAAGGCTCTTCTCATCATAGGCGCCTGAGGGTTCAGGCCCGAACATCTCTTCATAGTCAGACGTTTTTGCACCAAATCGAACGGGCTTGAAGACCGACAAGTCCGGCGATGCCGTTCCTGTAAAGAAATGACAATCGCCGCTATCGGCCAGACATGAAACCTGACTGCCGGTGGTTTGTCCAGAACGTCTGGCAGGGCCATACGACGCATGCGCACATATGGTTCCATTCATGACACCATCAGGGCGCCAGTCCAGTTTTCGATCGGCACTTTCCCCGCGATCTCTCAAGGTCGCCATTACATCTGCGACGTCGAGGTGACCTTCAGATTGCTTTAGAAGCTCAGAAGATCGTCGCCATCTTTGCAAGCCTGAGCTCAACCGATTGCGCACCCGGGCTCCAAACACTTCGGAAAAATCAAAATCAGATCCTCCCTTCCACCCAACACTTCGAGCGAGTTCCAAGAGTCCATCACTTCTCCTGTCATGAGTGTTTCTAATCGTCAGACAGTTCGAGATGGTGCGTATGCCCGTCACGCGCTCCGCGACCCATTCCGAGCCGATGGTTTCCAAAACCCACGCACTGGAGCGATCCGCCAGTAGAAATGAATTGTGGTAGAAAAATGGATTGGTGTGTCCACAATTGCCACCCTGTCCGTAGGAGGCCAGCAGGTCTGTTATGATCGTTAGGGCTTCGTCCGCGCTCGCAGCTCTCTCCAAACCCAAACGCACATAGTCCATGCCTATAAGTTTTCGATCTGTGACGGCCGGTACTTTCGAGAAAACAGCCTCATTGCCAATGGCGAGGCCATGTTCGTTCACGCCCATTTCAGCGCCCCACATCCAATAGGGTTTGGACAAAATGGCCGCATGGGTATGGGAGGCTTGTGGGATATCGATATAGGTCGCGTCTAGACGTGCGTCCTTAGCGTGGTCTTTCGCCTCGCAGTAAATGAGCGCTTGGGCTTCATTCGCTTCGCGATCAGAATTCTTCGCGAAGAGAGTGACCTCGTCTTTCGTCGTGTTTGGCAATGCTACGAATGTGTCGCACATACGCTACCCAATGACCCCTGAACCCTGGTTATTCTAGCAATCAGGGAACATCCTGTCGCCGTGGGACAATAGTATTTCGGCCACACTCGCCATCTCATTTATGGTTAACGCGGACGAATCCTCCCCATTCACGTAACTTGCGCTGAGATTCGCGCCTGAAATTTGAGCCTTTTGCCGATTTCTCATGAGGTCCATGGCTGGCCCTTGTTCATTCAAAATGTCCCGCAATACGAGGGGAGAGAACATACCGGCGCCTTCAACCTCTTCCAATCCCATCATATTGTGAAGTGATGTCAAAAACTTTGGCCCGATAAACTGCGGAACCATTTCTCCTTCTACGCGCATCATCATCTTTGTTGCTGCTTCGATGTAAAAGTCGAGAAAAGGATCACCGCTCTCGAAGAACATGAAAGCGTTGTGAACTTTACGGCGCGCTCGAAGACGTTCTTTGGCATCAAGTTCGATCCAGACTTCTCGACCAAACCCCCGGGAGCACGCCTGGTCGATGTCGAGGCCGTTCTGATTGAAAACTAGAAAGTCCGCGTCACACCAAATGCACATGTCATATGTGAGATTGGCGGACCGCATGGCGATCAAGCGCGCGAGATCTGTCGCCACGATACGTCGATTTTTGGTTTTGACTAAGATCCAATCGGGTAAGGGATCGAACAACTCCTCCCCCAAAAACTGATAGTCGAAACCCTTCGACGTCGCCCAAGTTTGGACGGACTCCATACAAAGTTTCATCCAGGGAACAATCATGGTTGGATTCTGAGACTGAATGACGAGCGTTTTCATCCCGCCATTCAATCACAAACTTAGAGAAATTCCCATGTGGTCCGTGTGTTGTAAACTTACTTGGATTCAAATTCGGCCGGCGTGAACGGCAAACCTTTGCGCCACTCCTCCCAATCAAACGGACCTGTTTCGAACCTAAACTGAAGACGACCGAGAATGACTTTCCATGCATCCGCAAAATATTCCCTCACTTCAACCCAATCTTCACCCCACCCCCAACCGTAGTGGTACAGCGAGACCAGAGCGGTGCCATCGTCATTTGCGGAAATGCGAATCTCGACCATGGCCCTTTGCGGTCGCACATTTTCCCATTGAGGTGGTGAACTCCAGGTGAAGGCAAGGCGCATCTGTTCCGGCTCAAATGCCAGTATGTGGAGATCTTCAGCGCCTCTTGATCCTGGCGGATTATCAGGGGCCCAATGGATCGCATAATCTCCCATCGGGCTTGGTTCAAAGATGACTTTGGGACCAAAGAAAGTCTGAAGCCCTTCCGCGGTGCTCCAGGCCTCCCACGCTTCTGCGGGTGTTGCCGCCACGTTGGCGTGGAACTCCAACGCTTCGAGAGGTCGGTCAAGGGCCGCAGCGGCTGATCCGGTAGACAAACCAACGGCCACCAGACTGGCTACGGTTGCGCGCGACAGTTTTGTCTGCAGTGACATATCCTGTTCCTTTCATTCTTCAAATTTGGAAAAGTCAACGGCTTTTCCTGTTTCCAAAAGTGTCTTGAGACCGGCCAAAACACAGGGCCATCCTTGCGAAACGGATTCGTACATCTTGCTTCCATCCTGGAACTCATCATGAGTTACAGTGAGGACTGTGTTGCCACCCTTTTCAACGAGCACAAATGTGACGCGTGATGGTGTTTCATCCTTGACGATGGGGTCTCGTGGAAAACGCCACGTGTAGGAGAGCTCATTTGGGTGATCAGCCTTGAGTATCTCACCCTCGCAACCGACGACCTCTCCTTCTGGCCTGTCGACATAAAATTCGATCTTTGAACCAATGGTCCAATCGCTCTTGACGCGTGTCGAGTGCCAATATTGCTTTGTGAACTCGGCTGTTGTCAGACCTTCCCAGACCTTTTCCGGGCTTGCGGCAATGACGGTCATGTAGACATATTCGAGACTACTCATCCTTTGATCCTTTCTGCTTTTCCTCAAGCGCTTCCTTCAATGCGAGGACGGCATCTGCCTTCGGCTTGGAGTATTTGTCGATCCATCGCAGACCAATCTCAGCGATGGGCAGGGGATTTAGAAAATGCAGTTTCTCTCGTCCATCCCAATTGATCCCGACCAGGCCTGCGTCTTCCAAAATCCCCAAATGCTTGGTCACCGACTGGCGTCGCATATCCACGCCAGCGCATAGGTCTGAGAGCGTTTGACCTTGCTCCTCATTCAGTCTGTCGAGGAGCTGACGCCTGGTCGGGTCCGCCAATGCCTTAAAGATTTTGTCCATTGGGAATATTATATGCAGCCATTTAGCTGCATGTCAAGAAATGCGTTTAAGGATGTAGAAATGCCTTGTTCTCTGGGATTTAGAAGGTGGCGGCGTCAGCCATCCTTCCTGCGACTTCTTGAAATCCTGAAACGGTTTCGCTGATGATGTCGGATACTGGCTTTACCTCGTGAATGAGGCCTGCAGATTGCCCCGCAAGCGCGATGGAAGCTTCCATATCTCCGCCAAAATAGAGGTCTGTTATCGTGCCGAACTCGGTAAACTCCATGACACCGGCTTCGTGAATGGCAGCCGTCCGCTCGGTCTTTAAGGCGCGCAAACACGGCGTCGACTTTTTGTTGAGCACCCAAGTGCCGTCGGTTGGCGCATTCAATATCGCGTTCTTGTAGTTGATGTGCACTGGGCTCTCGAGCGAACTGACAAACCGCGTCCCCATTTGAACAGCTTCAGCCCCGAGTGCAAAGGCGGCTGCCATGCCACGCCCATCGACAATACCGCCAGCGGCAATCATTGGAAGATCCGTCTGTTCACGAATTGATTGGAGAAGAACCATGGTGGACACTTCTTCTGGGTTCTTAAACCCCCCCCCTTCGGCACCCTCGACGACCAAGCCGTCGACGCCAGCGTCGGCACACTTCATGGCAAGGTCAACCGTGCCAACAGCATGATACACAGTGACACCCGCATCGCGCAGAGGCTCAAGATATTTGCGCGGGCTGCCAGCTGAGGTGGTCACAAACTTCACATCAGTGTCTTCGCAGATGAGTTTCATCATGGAAGCGTCCGCCAAGAATCGAATGGCAAGGTTGACGCCAAACGGTTTGTCGGTGAGATCCCCCATTTTGGTGATTTCACCCTTGATCGCCTCCACATCGCCGGAAGACGTCTCGATAATGCCCAGACCGCCTGCGTTGGACACAGCACTTGCCAGTTGCGACCTCGCGATCCACCCCATTGGAGCTTGCACAATGGGATACTTCACTCCGCTGTGTTTGAGAAACCGGTTCATGGCTTTTCCTCTTCGTCTATTGTTTGTTATTGGCCTTTGAATTCAGGCCTTCTCTTCTCAACAAAGGCGGCAACACCTTCTTTTCCATCCTTTGTGCGCGTCATGTCACTGATCGCCTTCGACTCTTCATTCAATTGTGTGTGCAAATCGGTGCTAAACGTGCGCAGCAAGAGTTGCCGCACGCGGCCAAAGGCTTGCGTGGCACCCGCTGCCAATCGTTCAGCCATTTGTTCCGCGCGCGCGACGAGATCGGCGCCGGGCACAATCTCGTTGATGATGCCCCAATCAAGCGCTTCTTCCGCCGACAGGATCCGATTTGTAATCATCAGTTCTTCGGTGCGGCGCAATCCAATTAGGCGCGGTAGAAAATAAGTTGAACTGCCATCCGGTGCTAAGCCCGCTGCCGTGTAAGCCATTGTAAAACGTGACTCCGGTGCCGCAAGAACATAGCTCGGCATGGTCAACAAACTAAACCCAGCTCCCGCCGCCATGCCGCCCACCGCCATCACCACCGGTGCGTTGATGGTCGAAAAAATCTCCAACGCTTCGTGCAGTGTTTCAGCGGTGTCGTAAATCCGCTCCGGTATCTTGTCGCCATCTGCATTGAAACTCTTCAAATCCCCACCAGCGCAGAAAATCTTGCCAGGGGATGCTGTCCACAAGACCGACCGCACATTGGGATCGTCGCGACAGATTTTGGCGGCCTCCACGAGATCCGACATCATTTGTGGGTTCATGGCATTCGCATTATCTGGCCTGTTGAGCATGAGATGCGCAACATTGCCTTTGATGTCGAATGTGATGGTCTCAAAAGTCATGGGGGGCCTCACTCTTCTTGTTGTTTTGGCGCATTCTATCCCAATCCCAACTTGTCGCTACATTAAGTCTTGCATTTGTATGGGAAATCACTCGGAATTGACATTGCGCCGGGCGGAAAACCCATGCTGAATAAGAGGGCCAAGCGCCTAAGAGAGGATCCATGTCGTCAAAGCGTCTACTCATCGCCAATCGAGGCGAAATCGCCATTCGAATCATTCGTGCGGCGGCAGAACTTGGGTTTGAGAGTGTCGCCATCTATTCCAAAGATGATTCAGAATCATTGCACATTCGAAAGGCTGATGATGCCATCGCGCTGACAGGGCGGGGGGCACAAGCCTACCTCGACCAGGATCAAATCGTGGCGAAAGCAATCGAGGCCAAGTGCACCTACATCCATCCGGGCTACGGATTCCTGAGCGAGAACGCCGTATTTGCACAAGCCTGCCTCGATGCGGGTCTCACATTCGTCGGGCCAACCCCTGAATCGCTGGCTCTCTTCGGTGACAAGGTCGCGGCGCGGCGACTTGCGAAAGAATGTGGTGTGCCCCTCCTGCAAGGAACCAACACCCCCGTCACCCTCGAAGAAGCCAGAGCCTTCTTTGACGGTCTTGGCGATGGCGGCGCTATGGTCATCAAAGCTGTATCAGGCGGCGGCGGGCGCGGCATGCGTTTGGTAAGACAAGCGGATGAAATTGAAAACGCCTATGAGAGATGCCGATCTGAAGCCAAGCAAGCCTTTGGCGACGGCGACGTTTATGTCGAGCGGGCGATTGAGCGAGCGCGTCACATCGAAGTTCAAATCGCCGGCGATGGCTCAGGCGGTGTGGTTCACTTCTGCGAGCGGGAATGCTCGTTACAACGACGTCATCAAAAACTCATTGAGCTTGCACCAAGCCCTCATCTCTCAACGGCGGTGCGCGATGCCATTACGCGCGATGCGGTGAACATGGCGAAAGCGGCTTCCTATCAAGGTCTCGGCACGTTTGAGTTCTTGGTGGACACACAGAACGAAACCTTCTTTTTCATTGAGGCCAATGCGCGGTTGCAAGTCGAGCACACGGTGACCGAAGAAATCACCGACCAAGATCTTGTGAAGGTCCAACTGGAAATTGCGCAAGGCAAATCGCTCGAAAGCCTGAAGCTCAATCAGCAAGACCTCAAAACCCCGCGCGGATCGGCCGTCCAACTGCGCATTAACATGGAAACCATGGGACCGGACGGCACAACGCGGCCCGCGGGCGGAACCCTGACCGCTTTTGAACCACCGAGCGGACCAGGCATTCGCGTAGATACCTTCGGCTACGGCGGATACCGAACGAGCCCGGCTTTTGACTCGCTTCTTGCAAAGCTCATCATCCATTCAAGCTCTTCTTCCCTCGAAGCGCTGGCAAAGAAGGCATACCGGGCACTTTGCGAATTCCGTATTGAAGGGGTCGAGACCAACCTATCGTTTCTGCAGAACCTTGTGCAGCATCCTGACTTTGTCAGCGGCAACACCTACACGCGATTTGTGGACGATCACGTTGCCGACATCGTCACCGCCGATGCGGTTCATCCCAAACTCTATGTGGGACAGGCCTCAACGCAATCGCGGACCGACCGTCAGGCAGGGGCTCAGATCGATACATCCGATCCGCTCGCGGTTCTCCATCACGGCAAGAACGGCGAGCCATCGCCACAACAGCCAGCAACTGCGCCCGTGGTCGATGCCATTGGTGGGCCTGAAGGCACCGCGGCAACGCTTGCGCCTATTCAAGGCACCATTGTCAGCGTCGACGTCAGCGCTGGCGATAGCGTGCACGCAGGTCAGCAGGTCATCGTCATGGAAGCCATGAAAATGGAGCATGTGATCACGGCTGGTGCCAGCGGACGCATTGCGCAAATGGGCGTTGCCCCTGGGGACACAGTGTTTGAAGGCCACCCGCTTCTCTTTGTGGAACCGGGCGATGTGGGGGCAAGGGAAGAAGAAGCGCAAGCTACCGTTGATCCAGATCACATTCGTCCTGACCTGAAAGAAGTGTTGGACCGGCATGAGACCGGGCTCGACCCGGCACGGCCGGAAGCGATCGCCAAACGGCACAAGATCAATCATCGCTCAGCACGCGAAAACATTGGTGACTTAGTAGATAACGACACGTTTGTTGAGTATGGCCCTTTGACCATCGCAGCCCAGCGGCGGCGGCGTTCGGTCGAGGAGCTGATTGAGAAAACACCGGCTGACGGCATGATCGCGGGCGTCGGCAATGTGAACGGCGGGTTGTTTGGCAATGAGGCGTCGAAATGCGCCGTGGTTTCATACGACTACACGGTGCTGGCGGGCACCCAAGGAGCCCAAAACCATCGCAAGAAGGACCGCATCTTTGAAATCGCCGAGCAGCAACACTTGCCGGTCATCTTTTTCACCGAAGGCGGTGGCGGGCGGCCAGGTGACACGGACGGGCTCGGTGTTGCGGGTCTCGACTGCCTCGCTTTCACTCTCTTTGGCGGACTTTCGGGATTGGTGCCGCTGGTAGGTATCAATGCGGGACGGTGCTTTGCGGGCAATGCCTCTTTGCTAGGATGCTGTGACGTGATCATCGCGACGGCGGACTCGACCATCGGCATGGGGGGACCCGCCATGATCGAAGGCGGGAACTTAGGCATCTATCGTCCTGAAGAAGTGGGGCCGATGTCGGTGCAAGTGCCGAACGGCGTTGTCGACATTGCGGTTGAGGACGAAGCAGAAGCTGTCGCGGTCGCGAAGCAATATCTCTCCTATTTCCAAGGGGCGGTTGGTGAGTGGTCGGTGGCGGATCAACGAACGCTTCGGTCCATCATCCCGGAGAATCGTTTGCGCATTTACGATGTGCGCGGGGTTATCAACACCTTGACGGACGAAGGCTCGGTGCTTGAGATCCGACGTGGCTTTGGTCTCGGCATGGTGACAGTGCTGGCGCGCGTTGAAGGCAAGCCCATCGGCATCATTGCCAACAACCCAACCCATCTTGCCGGCGCCATCGATTCTGATGGTGCGGACAAGGCGGCGCGCTTCATGCAGCTTTGCGATGCGTTTGATCTGCCGATCCTGATGTTGTGCGACACGCCCGGCATTATGGTGGGTCCAGAGGTCGAGAAGACCGCATTGGTGCGCCATGCCAACAGATTGTTCGTCACCGGCGCCAGCCTAACCGTGCCGTTTTTCACCATCGTCTTACGCAAGGGCTACGGGCTCGGGGCGCAAGCCATGGCGGGTGGCTCCTTCAAAGGCGGGCTCTTCACGATTTCCTGGCCGACCGGCGAGTTCGGCGGCATGGGGCTCGAAGGCGCCGTGAAACTTGGCTACCGCAACGAGCTTGCCGCCATTGAAGACCCAGCGGAACGCAAAGCGGCGTTTGATGAGATGGTCGACGCCGCCTATCGACGTGGCAAGGCGGTCAATGTGGCGACGCATTTTGAAATCGACGAAGTGATCGATCCCTCCGACTCGCGCCGTTGGATCCTCTCGGCTATCGACAGTGCGCCGCCGCCCGCGCCGCGCACCGGCAAGAAACGCCCAATGATCGATACGTGGTGATGTGAAGACCCCTCATCCTCCCCAAGGAGAAGGCACGTCACCTCTCCCTTGGGAGAGGTCGAAACGTTAGCGTTTCGGGTGAGGGGTCAATTTTCCTGGTCGTGATTGCGGACGCAAAACCGGCCACCACTTTTGCTGCAATCACGAGCTACTTGTTGTCGTGGTATCTCAAGATGAATGATTGAGAAGCCGAGGCCATGAGTTCACCATCTTGAGAGAAGAGATGCATGCGACCGTGGACGAAGCCGCCGTGGATGCCGTGGATTTGAATGTCGCAGAGCACCCAGTCGGTCGCCACAATGCGGCGGAAACGAATAGTGTTGTCGAGACTGTTGCCGCCAGCTTCGCGGCCAATGGCGTTGGACACGGCTGAGGGCACGAAATCCGCAATCACACAAAGGGCCGCTGAATCGATAGGCACCCCATGGCGAAACTGGGCCCAGAGCAGGACGTGGCCGTCTTCTGAATATTCGCCGTCTGGCCTGCCTATCCCATAGCGGCCTTTGACCACCCGCACGTCCATTTGATCGTGCAGGCCACCGTTCTTATGGCGGGAGTGGCGAGGACGGGGGGTGCATTCTTCCGGCGGGGGCAGATTTTTCGGCATTTCAGCCCAGAAGGCGGAGACCTCATGAGGCCGTTTGCCGAGCGCGGCATTGACGGTGAGAACTTCGGTGTCGCCCACGTGGGAAATGACCCGGGCCTGGCTGTTGTAGTTGCCATGCACCGGCACGATGACATCGAGATCGACCACCGCGGGCAGTCTGGCATAGGAAAGGTACTGCGCGGTGGCCCAAACGACGGGCCGCTCGCAGGTTTTTTCCATGGCCATGACGGCAGACGCCAAGCCGACGCCGCCAAACATGAACTCTTTTCCCTCCGGCCCCACACATAAGTTGGAGGTGATCGGCAGGACCCATCGGTTTGGATTGTGGGTCGCTTGCAAATCGATGAAGTGTTTAGGCGTGAGGGAAGTCATGATGGTTTGTTAACTTCTGTTGACTGTCTTAAGGGTTTCGTCGCTTACATCATAATGTGCGCGCATGCGCTTGCCAACTTTGTCCGAACAAGTGTGATCGAAAAACAATGACGCACACGCGTGTTCAAATTTTTGCAAAAACTCTTAGGGAAGGGTTGCAACAAACCACGAACAGGCGTATACACCGCCTCCCAGTCACCCCTTAAAGGAAAGGCAAAGCACAACATGATGTTCACCGCGTCACAAAATTCAGCAAACAAGCGCGCCGCAATCGCTGCGGAACGTGTGCGCGAGGCTGATGTGCGCCAGAACGTGAGTTGCGCTCAATTCCTTTACTTTACTGGCAATTGGACCCACTGCCTAGGCTGACCACCCGACATATCGGACCAGCCTGGCGCTTTTGAAAAGTACGCGAGGCTGATACGGAACCCCCCGTTTGACGCCTCCTCAGCACAGGAGGCTTTTTTGATTCTGGACACTTTATCTGTGACCTGACGATTTAGGTCGTTGCATGGCTAGGGGCGTTCGCGCGCCTTCCTAAAGCCTGTCCGCATGTTTTCGAAAACTCGAGGGCGTGAACGAACCCGCTCGATCTTCAGACCGTCAGCACGAATTTGAATTTTGAACCCTGAATAGTAGGAGACACGGTCATGTACCCCCACTTCGACCCGGAAGGTCAGATGGCAATTTGGAACCAAGTCGACAAATGGCTCCAAAAAGAACGCTCGGAAGGGTCGTTCTTCGCAACGATCCTGGCCGCCATTTTGGCCATCACCATTTCGCCGACCATTTTGTGGCTGGCGGCTGTCGCGATCAATATGAGCGCTGGCAGTTAAATTTACCCAGAGGGCTCACGGCGTTTCGACTCCGTGAGCCAACCCAGAGGTCTGCTTTCTGATATCGGCGACCTCTAAAGCGCGCGGGGCGGCGTACCTTGGCCTACAAGGTACGTTTTGCGAAGAGCCCCCCTGAACCCGCAACCCTGCTGCCGTCCCCCCATTCCTCCCAGAATTGGCGGCAGGGGCCCCGCGCAACACTCCACCGGTTCGGACTGTCCCCCCAGTCCGGACCGGGTTGGGGTCCATTGAATTTACACTTCTATACAACTATATATTAACCATGGGTGTATGGGGGCAAAGGCGACAAAGACTTTCCAAGAGGCGGACAGACCAACGGTTCGCGCCGTCGCGGCTCTCTTCCCGCCGTAGCGCGCCGATCTTGGGCTTGTTTTACATTGCCGTCATTTCGTCGGCCGCGATGATCAATCTTCGCCTGACAAGTATGTTCTTCATTGTAACGCACGCTGGTTCCTGCGAACCCGTGTGGAATTTGTTTCTGACCGGATCGAGCCACTGGACCTCCTACTTTCAGATTGCGACCGTAACCGCCATTTGCCTGTTGTTCTTAACAGCGATCGATTTGCGATCTTACATTCGCTTTTCTTCACGCCGTCGTTTGCAAACGATAGTAGGATACCTGTCATTTCTAGGACTCTTCACATTGCTAATCTTCACTTACGTCGGATTTTACGGCGCAATGATTCCCCAAGGCGTACCGCACCAGGTCTATCGTGTGACGACGACCATTTCTCAAAGTTTCATCCGCTGGGCCCCTCCCTATTGGGGTCTCCCGGAAGGTCCCTATGGATCCTGCCCTCCCGGCGATCCCACTTACTACAGGGATCGATATTGGTATGATAGTGATGATGAGTATCTGGAGTCTTTCTTAGTTGAAGACGAATAGGGACCACCTTGAAGATCGAGTCCACATTCATCGTCGGGGGATCGTCCGGCATTGGGCTCGCGTGTGCCAAGCTGTTGGCGGCGCGGGGGTCAGATCTTGCGATTTTTGCGCGGCGGGGGGATGTTGTGGCGGAAGCTGTCGCCGAGATTGAAACAGTGGCGCGGGACGCGGGGCAGACCTCAAAAATTCTTGGGCTTCCCCTTGATGCAACCGACTACACTGCTGTCAAACAGTCCTTTTCCCAAGCCATCGCCGAGATCGGCGTGCCGGATCTCCTGATCAACGCCGCGGGGCGGGCAGTGCCGCATCGCTTCCTTGAGATGGACAAAGCTCAGATCTCCGAGACCTATGAAGCTAATGTGTTGACGGCGTGGAATGCGGCGCATTTGCTGGCACCTGACATGGTGGCGCGCGGGTCTGGGGCTATTGTCAACATCTCCTCGCTTGCCGGGCTCATTGGGGTCTATGGGTATACGGATTATTCGTTTTCTAAGGCCGGGCTGATCGGCTTTTCTGAGAGTTTGCGCTGTGAGCTTAAACCGTTAGGCATCAAAGTGCAGGTGTTCTGCCCGCCGGATACAGATACGCCTGGCTTTGAAGCAGAGAACGCGACCAAGCCGCACGAGACCCGCGCCATGTCAGAAGGGGGTGGGCTGATGAGCGCTGACGATGCGGCGACGGCGCTGCTCAAAGGACTTCAGACCTCGCACTTCGTGACGCTGGCCAATTTTGAGAGCCACATGTTTTATGCGCTGCGGCGAATTTTCCCGCGGCTGAGTCTTAGGGTGATTGATGGAATGGTGCGGAAGGCTCAGAGGGGGAAGTGACCCCCGACCCCTCACCCGAAACGCATCGCGTTTCGACCTCTCCCCAGGGAGAGGTGAGCGTTCGACCTTCCCCCGTCACTCATTTGCGCTAAGTTGACTTCAAACAAAGGGAGGACGGGACATGTCAGAAGTTCGGGCAGAATTCGGACACGGAACAGAGGCCCTCGAGATAATAGAGGGCTTGAACGCCGATCTCACCGGCAAAACCGCGATGGTGACCGGAGCGGCGTCGGGCCTCGGGGTCGAGACAGCGCGGGCGCTCGCCAAAGCGGGCGCAAACATCGTGATGCCGGTGCGCAATGTGGAGCGCGGGCGGGAGGTTGCCGGGGAGATCATGATGTCGACCGGCAATGGCAACATTGAAGTCCTCCAACTCGACCTGTTCGACCTTGAAAGTGTGCGGGCTTGTGCGGAAGGGTTCTTGGGCAAACATGACACGCTCAATATCTTGATCAACAATGCGGGCATCATGGCGTGCCCACTCAAACGATCGGACCGCGGCTTTGAATCGCAATTTGCGACCAATCATCTGGGTCATTTCTTGTTCACTTGTTTGCTGGCGCCCGCTCTGATCAAAGGGGCACCTTCGCGGGTGGTGGCGCTTTCCTCCATCGGACACTGTATTTCGTCGGTGGTGTTTGACGACATTCACTTTGAGACCCGCGAGTACGACAAGTGGTTGGCTTATGGTCAGGCGAAGACAGCGAACGCCCTCTTTGCGGTGGAGTTCGACAAGCGGCTGAGCCCACACGGGGTCCATGCCTATTCGGTTCATCCCGGCGGCATCATGACCAATTTGCAGCGGGACATGAGTGCGGAAGAAATTAAGGGCATGGGTTGGGTCGATGACGACGGCAACCCGGTCGAAGGTTTCAAGACACCTGCGGGCGGTGCTTCAACGGCGGTTTGGGCGGCACTTGCGCCAGAGCTCGAGGCCCGAGGCGGGGTTTATTGCGAGGACTGCCATTTGGCGCCCCCTAGACAAGAGGATGTGCCGTTCGCCGGGGTCTGGCCTCACGCGCAAGATCCGGATGCGGCGGCACAGCTCTGGGCTGTCACGGAAGAGATGCTCAATGAGAGTTTTGAGTGGGGGTAGGGTCTAAGCGTCGTCCCCGGATTCAATCCGGGGATCCAGATCTGAGTCTGCAGCCCTGGATTGCCGGATCAAGTCCTGCAATGACACTATTTTTGCGATTGTGAAGGCACTCTTTTCAAGATGTTTTCGGCGGACTGCTCTTTGCCTGGACCCAGCGCATCAAACCGCCAATAGTGACCAAAACTAAAACCCAAACCAAGAGCTGCATGCCCGATGGCCTGGACGTGTAACCCACCAGCACATGTAAGACTTCTCCGAGGAATGTATCGTCGCCTAAAAGCCACGACGTGTTCCAAATAGAGTAACCCAGGGCTGGGAGCACGTTGGCTTGAACCAAGAAATTGGCGGCTTGGCTTGCAAGGGAGGCCGCCAAGAGGAGGATCATCCACGAGGTGACCCGGAAGAGATGGCGGGTGGGAATGCGCAAGAGCCCTGCGAACATCGCAAGACCGACGACAGCCCCAAGGCCAAGACCGACAAAGAGGCCTGACAACACCGAGCTCCATTCGCCGGTTCCAGCGGCGATGCCATAGAGAAACAAGACAATCTCAGCGCCTTCGCGCAGGACCGCGAGACCGACGACAATCGCCAAAGAGTAAAGTGGCAGCTCACCGGAGGCGACGGCAGCGCCAGACTTGTTCATATGCGCGGTGAGTTCCTTGGCGTGCGATGCCATCCAAATATTGTGCCAACCCAGCATGAGGACCGCCGCGAACAAAACCGTCGCATTGAATATCTCTTGCCCGACACCTTCCATGGCCATGCTCAATGCGTCCGCAAAAACAGCGGTGATCAGTGCACCGATGATTCCGGCGGCAACTCCAAGAGAAACCCAGAGGCCTCGACCCTTCACGCCTTGGCTTGCGGCCAAAACGATACCGATGATGAGGGCAGCCTCTAAGACTTCGCGAAAGACGACGATGATGGCAGCAGACATGACCACTCACTTTTTTGGAGTTCGACTTCTGTCTTAAGATTTCAAACAATCACTCGGCGATGATGCGACCCAGAGCGGTGTCCATGTTGAACTCGCCGAAATACTCATAGGTGCCTGGCTTCAGAGGGCCGATAAAGATGATGCCGGTTTTGCCGCCGCCGATGACCTTCTCCCGGTTGAAGTCGTGGCTTTCAAATTCTTCTGGCGTCGGATCAAGGTTGTGGACCAGGAGTTTGAACTTTTGTCCGGCGGGCACCACGAGCTCTTCAGGCTCAAACCTGTGGTCTTTGATCGAAATCTCAAACACCGGCAAAGCAGCAACCGCTGGCAGCGTCGATGCGCACAAAACCGCCAAAAGAGCGAAAAACGATGTCAAAATCCGGCGCATATGACCTCCAACTCCCCTATTTCTGCGGATTTCCTCGGTTATAGTTGCGAACCATTCGCAATAAGTTGAGACCGTTTTCCCTTAGCAATGGCGTCAAGTCAAGGGGCGCATTGCCGCACAGGCTCAAATCAATACGTTGGAGTGGCTCTTTTTGGCTTTCGCGCTCCCCTCATCGACCCCATATCCATCTTGTCTGGCACTTGATGTCGGATTACGATTAACCTTGTGACAGCACTAACGCGCCAATTGGCGTTGATCAACACTCCAGCGTTCCAAATTCGCGATTCTTGGCCCTTGAGGTTATTGACCGATTGAACGCTTGGCGACCGACAAATGGGAGGCATCCTTGGCAAACCCGGTTAAACGCATTCAGCGGCGCTCGAAACGCACGCTCCTCACCGCGCTTTTGCGCGCGCGCTTTCGTCATGGGGGCAAGCACGAGGCATTGATCGACGCTGATGGTCGGCGCATGACCTACAACGAAATCCTACAGGCAGCCTTTGCGGTGGGAAGCGTTATCGCACGCGATACAAAACGCGGCGAAAAGGTCGGGGTGCTTCTTCCAACTGGCGCTGGCGCTGTCATTGCCTTCTTCGCGCTGCAAGCCTTTGGGCGCGTGCCCGCCATGCTCAACTTCACAGCGGGTCCACTGAACATTAAGTCGGCCTGTGAAGCAGCCGAAGTCACCAAGATCATTACTGCCAATCAATTTATTGAACTGGCGCAACTTGGACAGCTTGAAGAAGAGCTCCAAAAGGATTTCGAACTCATCTATTTCGAGGATCTGCGCGAGATGGTAGGAACCAAAGACAAGGTGGCGGCCGTTCTTGGACCCTTTGTGTCGTGGGTTTCACGTCTCTACACCAAGTCAACCGACCCCGGGGTTGTTTTATTCACGTCAGGAACGGAAGGACTGCCGAAAGGGGTGGTTCTCACTCACCAAAATATTCTTGCCAATGTGGAACAGATCAATGCGCATGTGACGCTTGAGCCCAATGACATTATTTTCAATCCCCTGCCGACCTTCCATTGTTATGGGCTCACGGCGGGCGCGCTGTGGCCCATCTTGACTGGACGGTCGATCGTTCTGCATCCCTCACCGCTGCAGACCAAGACAATCGTGCAACGTATTTCGGAGACCGGTGCCACCATCATTTTTGCGACCGATACGTTCCTGCAACAGTATGCTCGTTCCAGTAATGATGAGGGCCTCTGCACTTTGAGGGTTGCGGTTTGTGGCGCAGAGAAAGTCCGCGACGAAACCCGTTCCATCATGGAGAAGCGCTTTGGATGCCAGGTGCTCGAAGGTTACGGCGTCACAGAAGCATCACCAGTATTGGCTGCGAACCAACCTGATGACATTCGGGCCGGAACTGTTGGGCGGATGTTGCCAGCTATTGAGCACAAGCTCGAACCTGTTGAGGGTCTTGAAGACGGTGGACGGCTTTTTGTGCGCGGCCCTAATATTATGGCGGGTTACCTCTCGGCCGATCAACCAGGTGTCATCCAAGCACCGGAAGACGGCTGGCATGATACCGGTGATGTGGTCTCCATTGATGAGGACGGGTGCATTGCCATTCGCGGACGGTTGAAACGTTTCGCCAAGATCGGTGGTGAAATGGTCTCATTGACCGTGATCGAAAACTGCGCTGCTGCCTTGTGGCCCGAGTTCTCGCACGCCGCGGTCACACTTCCCGACACGCGAAAAGGCGAGCAGATCATTCTGGTGACCGATTGCCCGAAGGCCGATCGCAGCCGGATGCTCACATGGATGCAATCGGTGGGCACGTCGAAACTAGCCGTGCCTCGTGACATTGTCATCGTCGATGAAATTCCCGTTCTCGGCACCGGCAAGACCGACTACTCAACCGTAACCGATTTTGCGATTGGTGGAACGGTCGAAGAGGAAGAGCCTGAGAAAGCCGAATCGGCCTGATCTCAGCGCGCGTAGTAGGCAAAATCAAAACCGAGGGAAACGGTCAACACCAGCGCAACCGCGAGAAGCCAAACGCCGTAAATCGCTGTGGCTGCCCGGCGTGACGTCAGTGCGGTCAAGATTGCGTCTCTTCGCCATAACAGATAGGCGAGCAGACCCGTCCACAATACTAGATGAATGGACCTTCCTATGTCGGCACTGTGAATTTCTGGATAGGCTGTTTTGAAGCCAAACAGCAATATCGCAGTGGAAATTGTGACTAACAAGACCACACGCGCTTCTTTCTTCCAAAATGCGAATAGGATCGAGCTCACAAATATCGCCCGCATCACTTTCATCCATGTTTGAATTTCGGTCGGCAGGGCAGCAACTTCGGCAAGGCGAAGCTCAATGGCGTGTTGTATTGCAGAAAGGTCCATTGGGTCAATTCCTAGGTTCGATTACCGGTGTTTGAAAATTGGCGCTCGTTTTTCTAAGAATGCGCGCACACCTTCCTTTGCATCGTGGCTCGACGACACTTCCCGGGCGGCAATGCCCTCCACGCGCAGGCCAGCTTCGGTGACCTCTGGCCCCGCCATGTTGACACATCGCGTGATGGCGTCGATTGACACTTGGCTGTAGCCAAGGATTTCATTCGTTACGGCGGTTGCTTCCTCGAGCGCTGACGTTCCTTCCTTCGCCACCCGATCAACCAAGCCCCATGCATGGGCCTCCTGGCAGTCAATCGTCCGTCCGGTCAGCATCAAGTCGAGAGCACGTGTTTTGCCAATCAGAGCCGGAACGCGCTGGGTGCCACCATATGTGGGCATGACACCGATTTTAATCTCCGGCAAAGAGAAGGTCGCCGACGGGCTGGCGACGCGAAATGTGCAAGCGGATGCAAGCTCTAATCCACCGCCTAAAGCCAGCCCATTGACCGCCGCCACACTTACAAAATTGGCGGTGGCAATCCTCTGACAAATGGCGCGCGCGCGATCGTTCTTTTCGCTCGCATCCTTTTTTGACATTTCAGGTGCTTCAGACAAATCGCTCCCAGCGCAAAATGCTTTGTCACCCGCGCCGGTCAAGATAAGGGCCCGTGCTCTTGTGGAGATCATCTCACGCACGACGTCTTCGAGGGCTGCCAACATGGCGCGCGAGAACGCATTCATCTTACGCGGCTGGTTGAGTGTCACGGTAACCGTACCATCCGCTTCGGAAACCTTCAGCGTCTCAATACTCAATTTATCAAAGGCCATCGCGTGAGATCCTTTCTAACTTCCACCTCTTTGCGCATCAAATTGCGAACATGTCACCACTGAAAAGCGAATCAGTATATATCGCAACTCTCCTTGTTAAGATAAGTGTCCGGACATGCCTCCCTTGAAGATCGAACCCACAGATTAAGACGACACGCTTGCACTTTGGTCGCGATTTCCATAACATCCAGCATCTTTTACGTATACTGATTGCATCTTGTTGCCGTGCGTCGTTCAAGAATCAACAAACGGAGGTATCCGCCATGGGTATTCGCAAGACTCTCGTTCTAACATCAGCAGCCACTCTCTTCGCAGTATCACTTTCAGCCAGCGCTCTAGCCGAAGCGTTTACATTCTCATCAACAAGCGAACCGGGGGACGGCGTTGTTCTTCAACTGCCTGATGGTGTCGTCACGGCGGGCTCACTTTCAGGCACCTCCAATGTTACTTGGGCTTCTGGAACAGAATCGACAAACGCATTCAAGTGCCACAGCATGACACAACCGCCATCAGGTACGTTTGATTTGACGGGGCTGTGTGCGGTTACGGATGGCGATATAGGTACAGGCGACACCTACACCATTCTCTTTGGTTGCAACTTCCTAAACGACGAGGGCACAGCCTCGAATTGTTGGGGTGGGTTATTTGGGCAAACCGGCTCTCTTACGGGCAAGACTGGAACCATGAGCTGGAACAGTCAAGACGGCGCCTCTACAGGCACGGGCCAGTGGAACTAACCTGAAACTCAAAACACTTGAGCAAGGCCTCGAGGAGTACACTCCTCGGGGCTTTTTCACGGCTGGATTGGATCGAGAAACTGAGGCAAACAACAGATCAACATTGGAATCTGTTCCATAATCTGGCCTCCATGAGACCCTGTATCGCGAAGTCCGCCAAACACAATCATTTTGGGATAGGTTTGTTAAATTCGATTCGCGGAACTGCCGCCCTCTTTACTCACCTTTAAGCGCTGGCCCCCAGTATGTCTGACATGTTGACCAAAGAAAAAACACCCGAAACAATTGGCATGACACACCACAGTGCTGGTCGTGGCAAAGACCTCCTTCCTTATGTGGATTTGAGTGTCGTCATTCCTGCCTATAATGAGGAAGGCGCGATCTCTGAGACGATTGCCGAAGTCGAACAAGCGCTGTCAGATCTGCCAATTACTTTCAACATTATCGTGGTCAATGACGCCTCCACCGATGGAACCGGTGTGGCCGCAGACAAGAGCGATGCGCATGTCATCAATGCGCCTGAGAATTCCGGATATGGCGCGAGCCTCAAGCGCGGAATTGCAGCCTGTGCTTCTGAGTATGTGGCGATATTGGATGCCGATGGCACCTATCCGGCGTCATACCTTCCAAAAATGCTCGAACTCGCGCAGGCATCCGACATGGTTGTTGGGGATCGCGGCGCCAAAATGACCAACGTGCCACTGGTTCGAAAACCTGCCAAGTTCATATTGAATTCATTGGCGAACTATCTTGCTCAGCGAAAGATCCCAGATCTCAATTCCGGTTTGCGTGTTTTCCGTCGTGAGTCTTTAACCGGATTTATTCCACTCCTTCCGCAAGGGTTTTCCTTCACGACGACGATCACCTTGTGCATGATCTGTTCAAATCTCAATGTGGTGTACCACCCCATTGACTACGGCCAGCGGGTTGGACAATCGAAAATTCGTCCACAAGATTTCTTCAACTTCATTCTCTTGGTGTTGCGCGCCATCGTGTTGTTCAATCCTTTGCGCGTATTTTTGCCACTGGGTGCTGGGCTCTTTGCATTAGGCATTATCAAACTCGTGTATGACCTCTTCATCGGTAACCTGTCTGAAACGGCCATCTTTGGAATCCTTGCTGCGATCATGATTTGGTCGCTTGGCCTCATTGCCGATATGATCGCCCGCTTGCACTTGCGGCCCTAATTGCCGAACCACGGACACGCCACGCCATGACCGCAAGCGACAAAAACGCCAAACCTCATATTGCTATTCTTGGGGCGGGGCCCGCGGGCGCTGCTGCCGCCTATAGCCTCACGCGCGACAACAAAGCTGATGTCACCGTTATCGAACGGAGCAATGCTGTCGGTGGCAACGCCGCAAGTTTTCGAATTGAAGACATATGGTGCGACCATGGCAGCCACCGCCTTCACCCTGTTGCGGACAAGCGCGTCATTGACGACATCAAGCATCTGCTGGGGGACGACCTCTTGTGGCGTCCACGGCATGGACGTATCCTTTTGCAAAACCGTTGGATCCACTTCCCGCTCAAGCCCGTTGATCTTGTGGTCAAATTACCAAAGAAATTCACGGCGTCTCTCGCCTTTGACACGGTGCGAAAGATCTTTCCTAAGAGCGCACCAACAGAACGGAACTTCGCGACGGTGCTTGAGCAGGGCCTTGGTCCAACCATGAGCGAAGCGTTCTACTATCCTTATGTAGAAAAGCTTTGGGGGCTGCCGCCACATGAACTCGCGGTTACGTTGGCGGAGCGACGGGTGTCTGGAAGTTCGGTCTTTAAAATCTTGCAAAAGGTGGCGCGACAAATCCCTGGGTTTAAGTCAGAGATTTCAGGCAGGTTCTATTATCCGAAGAAAGGGTTCGGTCAAATCACCGAACGCCTTTATGAGGCCGCTGCGGAGCAAGGCGCAAACTTCCATCTCAACTCCACGGTCACCAAGCTAGAACGTCAAGAAGACCATGTGACGCAAGTCCAATACGAAAGAGACGGAAAGACCGACACATTGAGCGTCGACAGGGTTTGGTCAACATTGCCTTTGAGCTTGATGACAAAAATGATCGACCCACCGCCACCGCCCCAAGTTATCGAAGCATCAGACAAGATGAAGTTTCGCGGCATGGTACTGATCTATCTCGTTCTCGAGCAGGGCCAGTTCACGGAATTTGATGCTCACTATTTCCCTGAGCTCAAAATCCCGATGTCACGCATGTCGGAAACAAAGAATTATCATGATACGCGCGAGCCTTCGAACAGAACTGTGTTGTGTGCGGAATTGCCATCCGATCCCGATGATGACCACTGGGACTTGAGCGATGATGAGCTTGGGCAACGAATGTGCAAATGGCTCGAGAGTGTCGGCCTGCCCGTGACCGCGCCAGTGGTGAAGACGGTCACTCGACGGCTGCGCCAAGCTTATCCAGTATACGACCATCAATATGAAGAGCAGTTTGAGCATATTGATGCTTGGTTGTCTGGCATGAAGGGACTCTTGTCTTATGGTCGACAGGGGCTCTTTGCCCATGACAACACACACCACGCGATGGCGATGGCTTATGCCGCCAGCGACTGTCTCAAGGCAGATGGCTCCTTTGATCACGCTCAGTGGGCGCAACACCGCAAAGAGTTTGAATCCCATGTGGTCGAAGACTAGTATCACCATTGATGAGCGAAACGACCCAAAGCCTTGACATCCTCATGTATCATTCGATTTCGAATGAAGTGGGACCTACACAGATCGCCCCTGATTTGTTTCGTCAACAAATGCAGGTCATTAAAGGCTGTTCTTGTGTCGTCGTTTCACTGAACGATGTCATCGCTTGGCATGCTGGCAGGACCGAGTTGCCTGCGCGCGCAGTTGTCCTCACTTTCGATGATGCCTTTGAGAACTTCTACACGGAAGCCTTTCCTGTTTTGTCATCGTTTGACTGGCCTGCCACGGTCTTTGTGCCAACCGACCGCGTTGGCGGTCATGGCAATTGGGATGACCCAGAGGTCACGCGCGATTGTGATCGACTCATGACGTGGGAGCAAATCTCCGAACTCTCTAAAAAAAACATTCAGTTTGGCAGTCACTCGGTTAGTCACTCGGATCTATCAAAGCAGCGAGACGCAGAAGTTCGAAAAGAACTGGAAGTGTCAAAAGAGACTTTGAGCTCGCAAATTGACTCGGGCGTTCAGACTTTTGCGCCCCCTTTTGGCCATACCAATCCAGGGGTCTTGCGAAAGATCGCCGACTATTATGACTTGTCTGTAGGAACGCGGTTGGCCCGCGCCACACGGCACGACAATATCTTCGATCTACCCAGGATTGAAATCCACTATTTTCGAGATCTCGACCGCCTTCGTGCGCATTTGAGGGGGTCCGGTGAGGTCTACTTCAAGGTAAGGCAGGGCTTGCGGTTGGCGGGCCAAATGGCCGCGAAGTTGACGGGCAGCTGAGCCGAGCTAGATGGCTGAGAGATACCGAACCTTTGCCTTCAATCCTCTTTTCCTCTAGGACTCGGCTGGAAACGTGGTCTCGCACCGCCACTCGTTGCGATGCCGCAAACAAACTGACATAGAATCGGGAATGAAAACCAAGAGGCCAGACTTGGTCGACAAATAGGGACATCAAAAATGCCACTTCAGCTCCGCTCCGAAATCAAATCGAACAACACGCTAGAACTCTCATTGGTAGAGGTTCCGATGCCAGAGCCAACAGATGATCAGGTGATTGTTCGGATCGAAGCGACACCGATCAACCCTTCAGATCTCGGTCTCTTGTTTGGCGCGGCTGATATGTCGACAGCAAAGGCGTCGGGAACAGCCGACCGCCCGGTCATCACCGCCGACGTGCCTCCAAAACTGATGCGCATGATGACCGCGCGGGTCGATCAATCTCATCCCGTGGGCAATGAAGGGGCCGGCGTCGTGGTTGCGGCTGGTGCGTCGGATGAAGCCCAAGCGCTCATGGGTAAGGTGGTCGGCGTTGTTGGCGGTGCGATGTATTCACAGTTTCGCGCCATCAATGCGAAGGAATGCGTGGTCGTGAACGAGGGTACAACCCCTCGCGACGCAGCTTCTTGTTTTGTAAACCCGCTCACCGCGCTAGGCATGACAGAAACCATGCGCGCGGAAGGTCACACAGCGCTCGTTCATACGGCAGCAGCGTCCAATCTCGGACAGATGCTCAATAAGATCTGCATCGCCGACGGCATTGACCTCGTCAACATTGTTCGCAAAATCAAACAAGAAAATCTCCTCCGCGACATTGGCGCTAAGTATGTTGTGAACTCGACATCGAATACATTCATGGAGGATCTCATCGACTCACTGGCTGAGACGGGCGCCACTATCGCTTTCGATGCGACCGGCGGCGGGGATCTTGCCAGCCAGATTTTGACGGGCATGGAAGCTGCGGCCAATCGGAACGCCAAAGAGTACAGCCGCTATGGATCCGATGTTTACAAACAGGTCTATATCTACGGTGGCCTGGATCGTTCGCCTACAAATCTGACCCGGAGCTACGGCATGACCTGGGGTGTTGGAGGATGGCTTCTGACCCCGTTTCTCATGAAAGCTGGTATTGAAACGTTGGTGCGCCTTCAAACGCGGGTCGCATCTGAGATCAAAACGACATTTTCTTCGCATTACACAAGCGAGGTCTCACTCGCTAAAGCATTGTCACTCGGCGCGATCGCGGCTTACGGGAAGCGAGCAACCGGTGAGAAGTTCTTGATCAATCCTAGCTTGGATGGTGCGTGAGTCCCGCAGCACTGTTTGTGTGCTGCGAGACTATGATGTGCAAGACAAAATACGCCTTTACACTGGTCCGATCGCCAGGAGGATCTTCTCGCGAAGGGCACTGCGGTGAGCGTCAGAGGCAGGGTCATCACTGATCGTGCCACCGATGATTTTTCCCAACCAGCCTGGCGATACCATGCCCTCAATTTCTCGAAGGTTGTGTCGGGCCGCAGCCCTTGCAGCTTGATCATAAGCGGTCGCGTCCAAAGCGATCTTAATGAGCATGTCTATGTAGAGGCTTTGAAGGTTCTGACGAGACAGGTTCACCGTGCTGGCGATGTCAGCAACGAAAATAGCCGACGTCAGATCCTCCATGATCTCAAATGTTGAGTACTCATTGCCGTAAGCGCTTGAATTTGAAACGCGCGTCAGAGTTACAGGGTGAAGAATCTGATCAAGAGTCATCTTATGGATCATCGTTGCCCGATTGACGGGTTTGGGATCCTCAGTAGACCCATATTGATCAAACCGGCGCGGTTGATACTGCAAATGGCGGAGAAGCTCTGGCGGAAGTGAATTGGCCTCCGGCGCAAATGCATGTTCTGCCAAAACGCTCATGGCTTTCTTTTGGACCTCTAGGGGAATGGCTGTGAATGGTTCTGGTGCGCCCGGTTGTCCCTGGACATATCTTTCGGAATAGACGCCGCCAATGTAGCGAGAGGTGACTTGCAATGAGCTGAACTTCTCTGTGATGATGGAGGAATAGGCGACTCTCATTGAATGCCAGGGCTCACCTGGTTTACTGAATTCTTCCAACAACCCTTCAAGTGTCTTGTTTGCTAATTCAATACGATCCTCGGCATAGTGGATCGCATCACCTGAATGGTCAAAGGTGACATTTCTTGGATCAATCCCGTTACCCTGAAAAACCATTGCACCAGATGGACGCCCAAACCAGAGGCCTGGTTCAGATGCCCGGTCTAGTAGCGCCCCAACGCGCGCCTTCTCGGCTTCCGGATCCTCTAGCGAAGGTTTGTAGCCGAACTCAATAACCCAATCATCATAGACACCGGGTTTCACCATGTAATAGTGACCGCGCTTTTTTGGATCGGCTGGAAAGTTCGTCGGGTAGTAGTCCATGACCGATGCGCCAATTTCGCCTTCTTGAGTAATTGAGCGATCGAAGATCTCTTCAACGGACCGATACTGACTTGCTTGAAAGTTATGCGAAAGGCCAAGCGTATGGCCAACCTCATGTAAGGCCAGGAAGACTAAGGCTTGGTCTACAATTTCCTTTACCTCATGACGCCCAGCTCCTTGCGCCTCCAAAATCGCTCGACCAAACATGAGGCCTTGTTGCTGATGCGCTGCAACATCGCAGAGCTTCCCATACTTTTCCCATGATTCCGCTGAGTGACCGGATTGACTCATTCCTACATGGCTAAACTGGTCGTCGAATTTCATTCGATTCGTGACGAATATGTACTCGAGCACGATATCTGCGCCAAGAATCTCTCCGGTGCGAGGATTGGTAAAACTTGGCCCATATCCTCCGTAGTTTGGCGTCGGTGAAGAAACCCAGCGGATAACATTGTAACGGACATCTCCGGCATCCCAGTCAGCGTCATCGGGTTGAATTTTCACTACAATAGCGTCTTTGAAACCGGCTTTTTCAAATGCACTGTTCCAAGCGAGAACGCCCCGCATCAATGGTACTCGATACTCTTCTGGTGTCGTATTCTCCAACCAGAAAGTAATCGGGTTCAATGGTTCGGAGATTTCCGCACTTGGATCCTTTTTGACAAGGCGCCACCGTTGAATAGGATCCAAATACGGCGTGTAGTCGGGAGATGTCATGTCCGTTAGCTGCTCCGAAAAGAACCCCACACGAAAATCGTCATAACGAATCTCAAAACCCTCATCAGGCATCTCAATGAAAGAGTGCTGCATGACCATTATCGAGTACCGTCCATTGGCAACAGCAGCGCCCCCATAGTTGACGGGCTGACCATTGTCATAGGTGTATGAGACGATCACATTTGCGTTCTTTGGATAAGATCTCACTTCGATGGTCTTGGTCTTATCCGCGTTCATTCCACCGAGAACATAGGGGCGCTTCTCCTTTGAATCCGGATCTGGAGAAGGCGAAATTTGTGTTAGAACTTCGGACTGGAACAAGGCATCTGCGTCTACTAAGTAGGTGGATGCATCTTCGCTTGTTGCTTCAATTTTCAACGAGGCGACTCTTCCTGGCATTATGTTGGCATGCGAAGCCCTAGATAACGTGGAACTCTCATCAAAATGAAACTGCGTCGAATCCATGACGACTTCCAACCGATCGTAGCTCTTTTCAAAGTGCAGGACGAAATTGTTGCGATAGGCGCCAAGTATTCCCATGAAGCCCAACTCGGCCGCGCCGTTGACCACTTGGTCATGATATATGAATTCCCGGTTTAGCCGATCAGCCGGAACTTCCATCAACAAAGCGCCGGTCTTAGGATCTTGATAGAATGTGAAGAACCCATCAAATCTGGTGTGGTCCTTAACCTTTTCTTCCAGAGTTGGTGGTGCTTCCTCTTCATCCTTTTCTTGAGCCGTTGCGGTCTTCGAAACGACAAGGAGAAACGAAACGGCCGCCACCAAGTGAAATACGAGAATTGCGAAAATGGACTTTAGTGAATTCGACATGGGTTACCCCTCCGATCCCAAGGTCAGAATAATCTACGGGAGGCTACGGCAACCCTTCAAATGCTTGTGTAAACAAATTTACTGAACTATTTCGCGAATATGGATCGACAGCCAACTAGACTTTTTGCAAACCAAGCGGCCTGAATTTCACAATGAGTATGGGCAAAAGTGTGAGATTGGCGATCAATGCGACAGCCATCGAGAAGGCGGTCAAGAGTCCAAAATAGATGGTTGGAATGAAGTTCGATAAAGCGAGAATCGAAAAACCAAGAGCAATCGTCACGCTGGTGTAGTACATGGCGCGACCGATGGATGCATGTGAACGTTGCACCGTCGCCCAGTAATCATGATCTTCCTCGAACTCGACCGTAAATCGATGGACGTAGTGAATGGCGTTGTCGACGCCAATGCCGACGGAGATTGCCGCAATGGTAATGGTCATGATGTCGAGGGGGATGCCCAAGCCACCAATCAGTCCGAGTACGACAGAACCCGCAACCACATTTGGCGCCAATGCGATCGCGGCCATCTTCAGATTGCGGAAAAGTACGACAAACATTAAGAAAATCACCGCAAAAACAATTCCGATGGTCGCGATCTGAGACTTGAAGAGGCTCTGCAGCATATTGTTGTAGAGGACCATCATGCCGGTTAAGTGAACCTGATCTTCCTGCAAGCCGTAGTCGGAAATGAGTGTCGACCGAATATCCTGCAGCAACTTCTGGCGCTTCAGCGACTTATCTGACTCAAAGACACGAATTGAAAATCTGAGCTGATTGCCGTCCTCAGACATGTAAGGCGAGATCAACAGATCTTTAATTTCCACCGGCACTTGCTGATAGGCGATGGAGAGCAAGAAATCATCCTTAATTGCTTCAGCGTCTATTCGTTCGAGCAAGCGCATTGTGCTTGTGATTGAGAGGACTTTTCCGGTTTCGGGCAGGCCGTCTATGTAGTCGTGGATTTCTGCGACTTGTGGCAGCTTTGCATTGTTGAACCAGTAACTCGTTCCGGTGATACCTACGCTGTCTTCCTCGTCCAACCAATCATCGTCGAGAAAATCATCCTCAATCTCTTCGTCGATTTCCTCCGACGCCTCAAAGAATTCTGGCGGTGCGTCAATGATGATATCAAGCGGCGTGGTTCCCCCCATCTTGCGATCAATGAGCTCCATGCCTTGATAGATTTCGGTGGTCTTTTTGTAGTAATCGATAAAACGGTTCTCGACGGTAAGGGAAGAGATCCCAATAACGCTCGCAACAACCAGTCCTGCAAACAACAAAAGAACAAGGTTTCCGAGCCGTTGCACCGCCCAGGCGACCGCACGGGTAATCGCGCTGGCTATGTTAAACTGACGTTTTGGGACGCCCGGCTCAAACAACATGAGCGCGGCAGGAAATAACGTGAGCGAAAAGAAGAGCGCGAATCCTAAACCGATCGCGACCATGTACCCAAAATCGATGACCGGCCGAATGCCGCTCACAAGTAGGGACCCGAACGCAACAACTGTGGTGATTGTCGCGTAGTAACTCGGCTTGGCTTTGGTTCTGACGGTCTCCAATACCAGTGCATGCATATCTGATTGTGGATTTTCTTCGTGCAGTTCCCGGTATCGAACAATCAAGTGGACGGTCAGTGAAAGAGTGATGATCAAGAGAAGCGACAAGAAATTGGAAGAAACGACCGTTACGGTCCATCCTTGCATTCCCAAGAAGCCAATCATGGTCAATCCGGTCGCAAAACAGGTTAGCAGAGGTAGTATAACCCAACGCGGTCGCCGGAACGCGAGGAGTAGAAGAACCACTAAGAACCCGACAATTGCCAGTCCAAATACGATCAGGTCGTTACGAATGAATGCAATGGAATCAGCAGCGATCATGGGCACACCACCCAGATGCAAGTCAGCAGTGTCGGTGTGTTCGGCAAGGATCTGACGAACCTGTGCGATATCACTGCGCTCAAATTCCATTTGCGCTGCGACATGAGCATCAAAGGCCTCACTAGCCTGCCTCAATTCTTCAGCCTCTTTCTTAGTAAGCGTTCGCTGCAAGAGAATTTCACGCAGTGCGTCGCGGTGTTCGCGAAGCTCAATCCACTTCTCGTCACGTTCGAACACAACTTGCACTGCGGTGGTCGAGGCATCCTCGCTGATGAGGAGGTTCTGATAGAGCGGGCTGTTGGTCAGTTCCTTTTCGGCCAAACTTCGATCTGTTTGTGGATCTCCCAGGGTGGGCAATCCCTTTTCCAAATCGTCGAAACTCACCGGAGGGCTCTCAATCAGCGGCACATCAAGGATGGTTGTTACCGCTGCGACCCGGGACATGGCGGCGAGTTCGTTTCGCAGTTTGCCTAGGTCATCAAGAACGCCTTCATCAAACAGACTTTTGAAGGGCGTGTAGGTGATGATCAAATAGTCATCTGATCCATAGCGGGCGCTGATTGAACGGTAGTAGTCCAGGGCATCATCGTTTTCGAGCACCAGCGAATCGGCAGTGGCGTCTAACCTAAACTTTGGTGCATGATAGGCGAAATAGCCGACAAAGATCGCTAAGACGACCAAGGTCAATTTTGGTCGCGCCAGAATAAGCACATCGTAGATTCTGGTCAGAAACCCCTTCATGACCCCGCTCTCGTTACGGCCTGCCACAAATCCCCTATTTGGCAGCCTACCGCATTTTAGCGGTCAACAGTCCCGCCAACAAGATGTGGCATTTCTGCTCGAATTGACCAGGGAGCGAGAGTTTAACCCCGATTTCGCAAATTTGATGATTTGGTGACGGTGATCGGCAATTTCGCAACACTTACCCGCCCGGTTCAGATGTTATGGCGATCCGCCGAGCGCGAACGCCAATTCAGCAAATTGGACAAGTCTAGCTCGGTGCATTGAAACCAACCTTCCCTCAATAGAAAACACGCGTTGCTGGATTGACAAGACATTCAAAAGATCGCTGTCACCGGTCTCATATCGAAACTTGGCAAACTTTAATGCATCCACCGCTTCCTTGTGCGCCATCATCAAGTGTTCTTGTCGAAGTTTGAGGGCCTGACTTTGATCAAGTTGATCTTCAACTTCAAGAAAAGCGGCAATGGCAGTTTCTCGGTACCGCGCCAACGCGAAATCAATATTGGCAGCGGCGACATCAACTTCAGCACGCAGCCGACCACCTTCGAATATGGGGACAAGCAATCCACCAGATACGGACTTGATCAAGGTCGATGGCTCAAAGAGATTGGCAAACGAGTCTGTGCTTGAGCCGAAGTATCCACTCAGGCGTATTGCAGGTAGCGTTGCTGCAACCGCTGACTTCTTGTTCGCAATTGCCGCATCATAACGCCTCGCTGCTGCTGCAATATCTGGCCGTTTGTTGAGTAGATCTATAGGGATACCAGCGCTTGGCACCTCAGGAACCGAAGGGAGTTCGTCGGGCGAGACTAATGTTGCACCGGGGTATCGCCCAATAAGACTCTCCAATCTTCGAGTTGCGTTGCGCGCTGCATTTGCAGCTGACACCACTGCCGCCTCGGCATTCGCTACATCGGTTCGAATAAGAGCGAGATCTTGTCCAGATCTCAATCCACGATCGTATTGTACCGACACGTATTTCAGGGTTTCACTGAGAGCGTCGAAATTTCTCCTTTCGACAAGCTCAAGTAGCTTCGACTCGATCGCCAGAAAGTAGGCCTCGGAAACTTCGACTACCAACTGTCTATCAGCAGCCTCCAATTCCGCCTCAGTTGCTTCTGCCTCGAACCACGCGGACCGCCTTAGAGAGCGATTGCGACCAAACAAGTCGGCTTCCCACGAAACATCCAAACCCGAATCTATGGCGTCAGTGATCAGGCCACTTTCAACCTCCGTCACTCGACTTCGATTGAACGACATATCAATTGAGGGAAACAAACCACCAGTGGCTTTGGCCGCGAACGATTTTGCCCGCTTCGCCACAGCGATACTGCCTTTGAGACCGGGGTTGTTCGTGCGCGCTTCATTTACATAGCCTTCTAGAACTGGGTCGCTGAATTGCACGAGCCAGTCGCCTTCGACCGGCGAGTTTTCAAGACTGGACTTTGGCCATTGCTCTGGCACATCGAAATCGGTTGACCAGTATTCGTTCGCGACGTCCACGTTTGACTTACCTGGCGCACAGGCAAACAAAAAGCCGAAAGAAAGTAGAACAAGACCGAATACCTTACTCATCCCGCAAGACCTCAGCGGGATCAGCTTTAGCCGCAAGCCATGCTTGGCCGCCAACCGCAATGCAGGCAATGGCGATCGTAATTGTCCCACCAGCTATCCATGGCCCTGGACCAAGCTCAATCTTCTGCATAAAGCTATCGAGATATGCCTTTGCCGCCAAATAGGCCAATGGCCAAGCGAGGAGATTGGCAATCAATACAGGTTTGGAGAAATCCTTTACAAGAAGACCGACAATTTCGCCGGTACTCGCCCCCAGTGTTTTTCGTATTCCAATCTCATGCCGACGCTTTCTTGCAACATGCACCGCCATGGCAAAAAGGCCCATTGCAGCAATAGTGAATGCCACGATCGACAATCCCGAAAAGGAAACTTCAATCCCCTCATACTTGCGAAAATTCTGCTCAAACCGTGTATCAACAAATGCAAGAATTGGCAGTGCGTTCGGACGCCTTGAGGCCACAGCGGTTTCAATCGTCTTTATTGCCTCAGCGGTTTTCTTGGCGTCAAACCGAATAACGGGGACCGTGGCACCATCTCCTTGTAACATGTAGACATTGCCGCTCACCCCGTCAGTTCCAAAGACAAGGGGAATTGTCTCAACCACACCAATGATTTTGAAAGAAGGATCATCGTCTGAACCGCTGGCAAGTTTGCGAGAATAGTAGATGTACTCCCCTACTGCGGCAGCAGGGCTTTCAAAACCTAGTTGTGTGGCATACCACCGATCAATAACCACAACCGACTCAGTCCTTACAGCATCTGGGTCCATCTCCGATGCGTCAATTTCGCGATCATAGACACGCCCTGCCAGCAGTTGCGTATCAAACACCTTGAAGAACCCAAATCCGATACCGCTGTAGAATGCGGTTGCTTCAATTCCGTCTTCTTTTCGTGTGCGCGCGAAGGTCACTTTTGCATCATACCGTCCCCACGGGACAAAATTCATGTGACTAACTGCGTGTATTGCCGGGTCGGAGATTACAGCCTCTTCAATCCCGTCGGCACCCAAGTCTCTGGATGCTCGGTCCAATAACGCCACGACATTTCCATCGCCTTTGCTACTACTGATGGTTCTTAAATGACTGTTTTGTTGATTGACGACAATGACAAGAATGAGCAGCAAACTGGCTGCAAAGAACTGAGCACCAACCAATATTTCATTGAGTCTGCGCGAACCACTCTTTGATCGCCCAGACCGAAGTGCCTCGGCAGGCCTCGTCGCTGCAAGGAGATACGAGGGATAGGCACTAGATGCAAAACTTACGAGCAGAACAAGTCCGAGGAATACAATACCTATTGTCAAGTTTGGTGTATACGCCGCGGACATGTCTATCCCTGTTCGAGCTTCAACACTCGGCGAAAACAAAAACACCACCAAAAACGCAAAGATCGAAGCAACTATTGTCAATATCAAAGCACCAGCCCAATATTGAACAAAGACACTACGTCTTTCTGCGCCAAAGACCTTTCTCATTCCAATCTCTTTTGTTTGATTTGTCGCCTGTGCCGCCGCAAGATTCGCGTAGTTCAAACAAGAAACGAATAGGATGAGGACGCCGAGACCAAACAGTATTGTCGTAACAGACAAAACACCTGCGCGATTTTGAAAGAGCTCGATGTCAAGGTCGCGCGTAAAAAGCGTCTTGAGTGCAATTGATGAGAATTTGACGCTTACTATGTCACGTTGGTGAGAAGGAATTCGCTTCTCTGCGTAGGATTCCAGATCTGATCGAAGCTTTGCTCTTTGGGACGCTACATCAGTTTTGGGCAGGAGCACATAGGTTGTTCCTTCTACATAGAGCCACCACTCTTCTCCTTCTTGCTCTTGCAAAGGCCACGTCTTGAAGAAATCAAATTTGGTAATTGCATCAGGGTGGCTCCCAAAATGCGAGGGCTGAGGAATGGTATCTATCACACCTGTAACCGTGTATTCGGTAGATTCATCCAGAATGATGGGCTGTCCGACGGGATTTGTGTCACCAAAAAGACGTTCAGAGCCGGACTTGGTTAGAACAACACTATTCGGTGCAGTGAGGGCATTCGATGGCTGACCATAGATGAAATCAAAATCGAAAATTTCTACAAATTCCGGATCCGCAGATACTCCACGAAGGTTCGCTTTTCGGTCTCCGGCTACCAGAGTCCATGTCCACGATTGGCTTAAGAGAGCAATTGCCTCCAAGTGTGGATGGTCCAACCTCAGATACTTTGAGAGAAACCGTGACGTCAATGGGCGAGGTCCGGTCCCTGATGAGGTGTTACCAAATTTCTGCGTGACTATTTCGATGCGATCTGCATTCTCGAAGTGATTGTCGCTGTGCGTCCAATACGCAGTCACAGCCCAAACCGCTACTATGCATGCCAATCCAACACTTAATGATATCAAGTTGATCACAGTGGTAAATGGTGATCGCCGAATCTGACGGATCAGACCAGAGAAGATGTCAATAAACACTTCAACCTTCTCCTTCGATTGATGACCCACCAGAAAGAATCCGCCCATCCAACATTTGGATTGTTCGGTCAGCCCTCGCAGCATCGGTTGGTGAGTGCGTGACCATAAGAATCGTAGAGCCCTGCTGTTGAAGCAATGTCAGGAGGTTCATTACGTCCTCTCCATTCTTTGTGTCGAGGTTCCCGGTCGGTTCATCAGCTAGAATCAGCTTTGGATCTGCAACAATCGCGCGGGCGATCGCGGCGCGCTGCTGTTGCCCGCCAGAAAGCTGCGAGGGTTTGTGACGAGCTCTACTCAACATATCCACAAGCTCGAGAGCCTCTCGCACACGGCTCTTGCGTTGTTTTCGCGTGATGGTGAGATACCGGAGCGGCAAAGAAACATTGTCAACCACAGACAAATCATCAATCAAATTGAAACTCTGAAAGACAAAACCGAGATTTTCCCGTCTCATTTTGACAAGTCTATTCTCGCCGCATCCTGAAATGTCTTTTCCATCAAATAAGTAACTGCCAGAGGTTAAACGATCGATCATGCCAATAAGATTGAGCAACGTAGACTTACCGCATCCAGATGGACCCATTACGGCGGCGAATTCACCTTTCCCAATGGTCAAGCTGACATCATTTAGTGCCGCTGTTTTCATTTCACGGGTCGAGTAAACCTTTGACACATTCTTCAATTCAATCATTGCTCACTTCCCAATTGCGAATTCTCCAAGAACTCAATGAGCGCTTGGATCTTCATTTCTTACTGCAATTTCACACTTTCAGCATTCTCAAGTCCTGCGTAACTGGAAGTAAGAACGCGCTCACCCTCAATCAATCCGGACACTACTTCAATCTCTGTTGCGTTTCGTCGACCCAAACTCACCAACCTTCGGTGCGCTGTACTCCCATCGTCAGAGACAACAAAGATCCAACGACCCCCGGTCTGTTCGTAGAAAGGACCATTGGGCACTGTCAGCACCTCAGAATCCTCACTCAATTCAATTCGCAAGCGGAGATTCTGTCCGCGACGAAGAGATTGTGGAGGTGCATCTGTAAACTCCAAATCAATTTCGAACTGTCGATTGTCTACGTTTGGATAGATCTTGGTAACTCCCAGTCTATAGTTCGTATTGCCGATTGAGACGCCCGCTGTCTGCCCAACTTCAAATCGCCCCAAATAGAACTCACCAACTGTTGCTCTGACTTTAAAGCTTCCTGTTTGATCAATCTGTCCGACGCGTTCGCCTGGGCTAACATATTCACCAATTCGCTTCTGGAAGGCGGATAGTTGTCCATTTATTGGCGCTTTGATCGTCAGATCTGCCAGCGATGCCCTCAATAATTCAAGGCTTTGGCTCATACTCTCAACGGACACTTCAAGTTGGGTCAGATCCCTCTTCGCATTCTCTGAATCGCGCTGTTTTGCCTCGGTCAGCATTTCATGAATTCTCATTTGGTAGGCGAGTTCGGCTTCTAGCCGATCAATTTCTGATTGAGACACGCCGGTCTCTTCTCGCGGCAAACGTCTCTCAAGAGAGGCGCGTGTCAAGTCGATCTGTAACCGCGCCGACATTAGATCTCGGTCATACTGTAAAATACTGCGATCGTAAGCAATTCTGGCTTGTGCCAATCCACTCAGTTGATTTGTGTATTGAGCTTCCCTACTTACAACCTGCAGCTCCAAGTCTACGTTCTTGAGCGCGATAAGCTCATCACCCAAAGAGACCTGGGCACCATCTTCGACAAAGATATTTGTCACACGGCCACCTTCGACGGTATCTAGGAATACCGTTTGCAATGGAACCACAATGCCGCTGACTGGAATGCTCTCTGAAAACGAACTGACCGTTACTTGCCCGATGGTTACTCTGTCTAAAGCAATTGTTGTCGTCGGTTGGTTCAAGTAGCTATCGTATGAATACCAGAGCCCGCCGGCTAACGCGGCAAATGCAACAAGGAAGACGAGATATTTCAGAAATCGTCGTTGTGGTTTCACCACGTGATCCATTTCCGAGAAGACCCTAAAGTCCCCATCAGATTCATCCTTGAGATCTCGCAATTTCGGCAATGGGCACATACAAAGCAGCCTTTACTGTACTACATTGCTTATACACCACATATCTAAAACACTTGTCAAGCATTCCTGCGGGTAATATGCTCAGTTCCGCGCCCAGATTGAGTCGTGATGGAATTAGCTGTGGTGTGAGAGTAGGTTACAAGAGGCGAAACCCGACAAATGAGAAAGAAGAAGTTGAACTGGAACGATGATCAGCCGATCTATCGACAGATCACCAACACACTTATTGGCCGGATTCTCGAAGGGACCTACCAAGAGGGCGAACTTATGCCTTCGGTGCGACAATTGGCGAGCGAGTTCGACGTTAGCCCGCTCACTTCCGCCAAGGTTTTTCAAGAGCTGGACAAATCACATCTTACGGTAAAACGCCGAGGTATCGGCGTCGAAGTGAGGCCTGGCGTGCGCTCGACTTTGCTCAAGAAAGAGCGACAGAAATTTCTAGATGAAGAGTGGCCAGAGATTCGCGAGAGACTTCGCAGAATGGAACTCGACCTTGATGACCTGAAAAACTTCTAACTAATCTAAGCTGCTCAACTATCAACATATCACAAGAAAGTCGGGTCGGTCTCCACCCCAAGAAGGACACGTCCGGTCAATTCATAGGTCGGGGGTGCGATCATCATATGCGAAGTCGCCACATGAGCATCTCTGAACCGCCGCTGCAGAGGCGACGACAAGAACACGGCCGACCCGCCGGCCAAGTCGTACATGGATCGAACAACATCGGCGGATGTTCGCGTCGCATGTGTTGCGGCCAAGCGAAGGCGCGCCTTCAAGTTCAATGGGATTTCTCCATCAGCCTTAGCTGCGACCCAGGCCTCGTTCACTGCGTCGATCACGAAGGCGCGAGCGCTTGAGAGTTGAGCTTCGGTTTGCGCAAACGTCACTTGCGTGCCTGACCGATCCGCCAAGACCTTGGTACTTCCTTGCGGTGTTTTTTCGGTCGCAAGCGCGAGCAGATCATCGATGGCGCCTCTGGCATTGCCAAGCGCCACTGCCGAAATTCCAAGGGCAAGAAAACCAAAGACTGGAAATGCGTAAGTGGGAGATGAAACACGGGGTTTGTCCGTTGCAAGTGCTACAGATTTCGCGGCAGGCACCAACATGTCTTTGGCGACCATATCGCCGCTTCCGGTTCCCGATTGACCCACAACTTGCCAGGTGTCGACAAGCTCGACGGCGTCAGCGGGGAAGACCATGGAGCGGACTTCTGGTTGGTCATTGGACATCTTTTTCAGTTTGCCGTTCTCTATGACCATGCACCCACCTGTCAACCAATGGCAATGGGTGCTACCACTCGCCCAGTTCCAATGACCGTTGACGCGGTAGTGATCTCCTTCCAGGACGGCGCGACCTTTGGGCGCAAACACACCGCCGGTAATCACTAGGGGATCTGAGAAGATCTCTCTTGCGACCTCTTTGTCTAGGTATGCGGACACCAAGGCGTTGGTACCTGCGATCATGACACACCAGGCGGTCGACGAGTCGGCCCGACCGACCCGTTCAATTGTCTTGAGAACCTCGATGGGTTCGGCTTCAAGACCGCCAATGTCGTTGGGGATCAGAAAACGGAAGACGCCTGTCTCCGCGAGTTTCAAAGCCAGGTCCTCAGGCAATCGTCTGGCGGCTTCGATTTCTGCAGCGCGCAGGGATATTTCGTTGCAAAGACCTTCTACTTTTTCAAAAACGCTCATTGCCTTGCTCCTTCACTCTCCGGTGAATTTTGGGACGCGTTTTTCCACAAACGCTGTCACCGCCTCTTGATGATCCGTTGTGACATTGGTTGCCATTTCGTACGCGATTGCGGGATCCATAATCTGATCCGCGATTTGCCTTAATACCAAATTGACGGCGGTTTTTGTCCAACGCACGGCCCATCTCGGATTTGCAGTTATCCGAGCGACAAGCTCATCGACTTTTTGGGTCAGTTCCTCTGCTGGGACCGCATAGTTGATCAAGCCCCAGTCGACGGCTTGTTTGGCGGAAATCATGTCGCCGGTCATCAACATTTCCTTAGCGCGCGCAAAGCCAACAAGCTGCGGCCAGATCACCGCGCCGCCGTCTCCGGCAACCAAACCCATTTTCACATGCGGGTCGCCGATGACCGCTGCTTCATCCGCGATGATCATATCACACAGGAGCGCGATGGTTGCTCCAAGACCCGCGGCAGGGCCATTCAGACGACAGATAATTGGCTTCTCCAAATCGAGCAGCGAATAAACGATGCGCTTTGCTTCCGGGCCAATGTCCCGAAATTTACTCGGGTCATCGATCATCTCCTGAAACCACGCCATGTCACCGCCAGCGCAAAAGGCATTTCCTTCGCCAGTAAGAATGACAAGGTCGCAATTAGGGTCGGTTTGAATATCCAAAAAAACGCGTGCAAGATCATGATGCAAGTCTTCGGTTACTGCATTAAGCGGTGCACCTGACGCGATGGAAACTGTAGCAATTTTCCCCTCGGAACTGATCCTTAGAGACTTATAATTCCGCAAACCCAAGTCAGTATCTCCCTCGCAATTCTATCTTGAAAAATTCAAAGCAATTCGACCAACAAGACCAACACAGGAAAAGGGGCGACACCTACGCGATGAAGCGCTACAGAAGGAGTTAAACGGCAGAGAAAGTCGGCCATCAACACCGACCACCTCCATTACTCCATCAATCACACACTTTGCAGAGTAGTTTCAGTCATCATTGACACGCATGTTGTTGTTTCTGACATCATCTGTCAATCTGTTGATAATCCTAGTTCGTTTCGGCCCCAGCTAATGCAAATGGAGTCCTGGTGTGAACGTCATTTTCAAATCTGCTCTCTATATGGTTTCTGCAATTGCTCTTGTATTCATTTTGATTTTTGCTGACTTCCACCTTTGGAGAAATTCCCTCGTCCGAAATCTGCATTTGACCGGTGTCGTTGCACAAACAGCCCTTGGGCCGATGGAATACCAGACCAGAGGTAGAGATGACGCAGAAATAACATTGCTGCTCTTACATGGGACAACGGGGGGATTCGATCAAAGTCAACTTCTTGCAGATTGGTTGGGACCGGAAGATGACATCCGGACTGTCGCGATTTCTCGCCCCGGATATTTGCGAACGTCACACGAAGTTGGCATGTCGCCAACCGAAGCAGCCGATGCGTTTGTGGCGCTTATGGACTCTCTCTCAATCCAAGAGGCAGCTGTGATGGGTTGGTCCGGCGGCGGCCCTATGACCGTGGCGCTCGCCGAGAAATATCCTGAGCGCATTAATGGGCTCATTCTTTTGTCAACTCAAGTCAAGTGGGCCGAAAAGTCTGCATACTTCAAGCGAACAGAACCATACAAGCCGCTAGACGCAAGTATCGTAAAGTCTTCTTCAAGTATCTTTGGCCCTGAGTTTTATCATTACCGGCACACTCGATGGTATCAACTGGCCCCTTGGTCATATCCTGAGGTTTCTTTTCCTGCGAGCGTTCCTAATCCTGAAGAAAATCGCGAACGCTATGATCGCGTCATTGACACGACCCGACCTGCGTTCAATCGAACGATGGGGATGTACATTGATGCTTGGAACACCTCGCATTTAGATATTGAACCTACGCTTAGTATTTCAGTTCCAACTTTGATTGTTCACAGTCCAGACGATTCGCGTGTGAGTTTTGAACAAGCGGGATATGCCGCCGAAAAAATCCCGGGAGCTGATTTACTGGTGATCGAAGATGAGTCTCACTATAGTACGCTCAATGATTTCGCATCTAAGAAAGTGAAGTCGTTTTTGCGAGAGCTTGAGTAGTCTCGTATCGATATGACTCCAAATCAAGTGACACGACTTCGGAGCTGATCAATACTCGGCTGCAACTTTCCATTGGAAGATCGTATAATCTGATTCGTGATAGATCGGTTTGGAGCTCGAGTTGAACAGACTATCAAAACATACTCAATCTCTGTGTCGTCATTCAGACTCTCGCCAACTCGGCATAGAGCGTGTCGATGCGACAATTTCTAGTATGGTTGGGCGCTCCCTGCAGTTGAAATTTTCGATCTTAGGGAACTTGGGTGCGCTTGACATTCCGGATGTTGATAGAGTCGAACGGGCCGATGAACTGTGGCAACATACATGTTTCGAGGCATTTATTGGATTGGCCAATGGACCCGATTATCTTGAGTTCAACTTCTCTCCCACCCATCAATGGGCTGCTTATCGCTTCGACACCTATAGAGCTGGTATGAGAATTGACGAGAACCTTCGAGATCCAGTCCTGAGATCAGACAGGTCACCAAACCAATTCAACTTCTACGTTCAACTTGATCTATCTGGAGTGACGCCTTTTTGCGAATCAGTAAGCCTCAGGATCGGAGTTGCCGCAATCCTTGAAGATACCCATGGACAAATGTCCTATTGGGCGCTCCAACATCCGCCTGGGAAGCCAGATTTTCATCATTCTGATTGCTTTGCTCTCGATCTTGCCTTATCCGAATCTTCATGAGATTTGGCATTGATCGACTCTTGACTGACACCGCCTTGCAAGCACCGCTCGCAGGCAAACGCATCGCTCTTCTTGCGCATCCTGCGTCGGTGACAGAAGACCTGACACATAGCCTCGATGCACTCTCCGAATTGAGCGCCACCGACATTGTCGCTGCGTTCGGCCCTCAGCACGGGCTTCGCGGCGACAAGCAAGACAACATGGTGGAGTCCCCCGATTTTAATGATCCTGTCCTTGGGATTCCGGTGTTCAGCCTTTACGGCGACGTTCGCCGTCCAACAGAGGAGATGATGGCGACCTTTGATGTTCTCCTCGTCGACCTGCAGGACCTCGGATGTCGAATCTACACATTTGTGACAACATTGTTGTACGTACTGGAAGCCGCTGCCAAACACGGGAAAGCGGTTTGGGTGCTGGATCGACCCAATCCGGCAGGCCGCCCCGTTGAGGGATTGACCCTTAGACCGGGTTGGGAAAGCTTTGTCGGTGCTGGACCTATGCCCATGCGACACGGCCTTACCCTTGGCGAAATGGGGCATTGGTTCATCAAAACTTTCTCTCTCAACGTCGACTACAAAGTTGTCCAGATGGAAGGGTGGGCACCCGATTTGGCACCTGGGTTTGGCTGGCCAGCGGATGAGCGTGTCTGGATCAATCCCAGCCCGAACGCACCAAACATTTCTATGGCGCGAGCCTATGCAGGCACAGTGATGCTTGAGGGGACGACACTCTCTGAAGGTCGAGGCACGACGCGTCCACTCGAAGTTTTCGGCGCTCCTGATCTAGATGCCCGCAAAGTCCTTGTCGAAATGGAGCGGATCGCGCCCCATTGGCTTGAGGGGTGTCAACTCCGTGAGGTTTGGTTTGAACCAACTTTCCACAAGCATGCCGGACAACTCTGCCACGGGATCCAAGTTCACGCGGAGGGTCCCGCATATGATCACACCCTCTTCAAACCTTGGCGGTTGCAGTCACTGGCCTTTAAGTCAGTACGAGGTCTCTATCCTGACTATGACTTGTGGCGGGATTTTCCTTACGAGTACGAGTTGGACAAGCTCGCCATTGATGTGATCAACGGTGGACCGCTCTTACGAGAGTGGGTCGATGACCGGCAAGCAGACCCCGGAGATCTTGACGCAATGACTTCTCAAGACGAGCGGACGTGGACGGGACAGCAACAAATGTTGACCCTGTACTGATCACTGAACACTTCTTCCCTCAAAGTTTGTGAATGTACCCCGCGCTTGCGGGCGCTGTGCCTTCAACGAAGGCCAGATAGTTCTTCTTCAAGTCTTCTGCTGTCTCAAAATGCTCAACCTCCACCCAAGCTTTTGCGGAATCGATAAAGCGCGCCCACGCTGTCCCGTAACGCTTCTGGAATTCGTCTAGCCCCAGTTCCTTGGTGCGTTTGGCAGATTGGTCGGGTGCGAAAAACATTGTGGGCTCAGGACCGGGTAGCGGATCGGTTTGAGGGCCATTTTGATCCCAATGAGAAAGACCGACAGAACATGAATATTTCAGCTTGTCGCCGAAATGGTGGTGCACGCGGCCACGGATAGCCCCACTGCCAGCCATGTCTACGAACACGGAGGGATCAGCTGTCGCCAGCTCTTCAATCTCGTCGTAAGTAGCGACACGATCATAAATCCCCATACCCTCCACAAAGGACTTGTTGGCGGCAGACGTCAGGCCAACTAATGAAACACCAGACCGTTGAGCCATTAAGAACGCGGTACTGTAGGCAGTTTTCGAAGAAGCGCTTGAGAAAATCACACTTTTCGCGCCGAAGAAATCCTGTTCCGCCAGAAAATCATCGATCAAAAACGCGGTACCAAAGAGCGGACGAAACAACATCTGATAATCTTCCGTTGCCGGATCGTAGGCTGGATCTGTGTCGGTCTTTAGATAACGATTGTAAATAGCGGCCAACCCCTGTCGATGTTCTGCCCCGTCTGAAAAACCAAACTCGTTCATTCCAACTGGCAAGACCACAAGGAATGGTGACATGGGGTAGTATCCGTAGTAGCGAGCACCCACCTCAACGCCCTCAACATTGCTCTCAACTACACAAGCAAACCCCCAAACCGGCACACGCCCCATGCCACCCTCTGCGGGGAAGAAAGCCCAATATTTCAGGAAATCACCGGCCGCTGCATAGGTGATATTGTTGGCGGTCAACGCAAAAGCCTCTATCCGAAACCGAGCCTCATTTGGACCTAGGTCTCCGGTTTTCAGCGTCTCAACAATCTTAGTCTGTCTGAGATCTGATAGATCGATGAGAAGGTCCATCAGGCGTTTTCCCTTTTCTATTCAGTTTTTGAGCTTTGATTGACTGCTGCGAATCCTTAGCACCCATCACGGATAGGTTAACTCATTCAGCTTTGAGGTGATAGAAGATCTAGACTATGCTCTGAATTCTTTGGCGAAGATGTACAATAGGTGAAAGAGAGTTATGGCGTATTTCAAGTCAATCTTCCTAGCAGTTTGGTTTTGTTTGTTTCTCGCCCCCAACGCACTAAGCGAAACTCTCATCAAAGGTTATGTATGGGAAAGTCTCGGGAATAACATCTATCTTCATCGCCAGTTGAACACGCTTCAAGGGCCCGTCGATGGCAATAGCGTCGTCATTATCAACCCCGGTGATGTGATCGTCGTTGACACTCATATTAATCCTGCCGCGGCACGTGCTGTTATCAAGAAGATTAAGAAGCTCACAGACAAGCCGGTGTCAATCATTGTCAACACCCATTGGCACGACGATCATACAAACGGCAATCACGCCTACCAGCAAGCCTTTCCAAAAGTACGCATTCTCGCACATCAAAATACGATGGACGCTTTGAATCGCGAATGGGCGCCGATGGAGGAGCAACGCAAGAAAGCCTACGGCGATTATTCTGTTGAAGAGATTCTTACCGCAGCAAAAGACGTGGAAGAAAGTGACCCAGAAAGAGCTTGGAACTTGCGGGTCTATGCTGGTTACATGGAAGCCTTAGTGCCAGAGCTCGACGGTCTTGAACTCATACATCCCAACCTGGCGATCGACAAAAAACGGACATTCAAGAGAAAGCGTGGCCGGATTGTTATTGAGTGGTTGGGCAAAGGCAATACCGAAGGTGATGTTGTGGTCTGGCTGCCGGAAGATGGCGTACTGATTACCGGGGATCTCCTGGTTTCCCCAATTCCCTTCGCGTTTGATTCCCCCTTGCAAGACTGGAGTGCGACGCTCAACAAGTTGTCCAATTTTAACACCAAACTCATCGTTCCAGGCCATGGACCCGTGCAAAAAGACCAACGCTACCTGAACCAATTAAGGTCGCTGTTGGATCTCACGTTGAAGAGGGTTGTTGATGCGAAGGACAACAATGCGGAATTCGACGAATTGGAAGAGGTCGTGGACCTCTCGGATTTTGAGGCAATGTTTACAGGAGGAGATGAAAACCTTGGATATGCGTGGCGCTCATACTATCTGCGGCCGGGACTGAAGAGTGCTTGGGTGACCCTTGGATATCCGTTGCCGGAGCCAGAATAAATGAGGAAGATTTAGGCCCGGCTCATCGGCCAGGCAGTTTGGCCACCGTCGTTATCCTTTGGGCTTACCGCCCTTCTTCTTTCCCTTGTTTCGTTTGTCCTTCTTTTTGTCTTTCTTGCCGTCGCCACCGCCCGCAGCACTGCCGCCAGCACCCGCTGTTCCCTTCTTGCTATCTCCGCCACCTGAGCCGGACGCTGCTCCGGTTCCACCCGAGCTAGAGCTCGCGCCAGAACTACTTGCAGTCCCAACAGCGATTTTGTCAAAAGAAGATTTTAGTCCGCCACCGAGGTTTGAGACGCCAATGATTATGGCGATCGCCAGGCCGCCCGCGATGATCGCATACTCGATCGACGTAACACCTCGTTCATCTTTTCGATAACGAGACCCTCGGCTCTTGATTCCCATTTTTACACACCTTCACGGTCATCCCGGCAGACCTGCCGCCGCGGGGCAGCCAGGGTCATATGAGCAATTTCAATTCGCGTTATGGTTATCAAAACACAGTGACTTTTTGGTTAATCTGAGTTGGTCAAACTTCCATCTTGGCCCGTCTCCAACGTTAGTCCAGCTGATCGCTAGAGCGCTGGCGGTGGTGTCTAATCAAGGTCGGCAGATGTGACAGAAGTCACAGCAAATGTCGGCCTGGGCTCGGAAATGGATCAAGACTTCGATTGTGTATCGAAGTTTACATGACAATTGATCTAACCGTTCTTATCTCCCGTACAAGCAAACAGATGACCCTACAATTGGAGATATGAGATGATTAAATTGGCAAGCGCAGCAGTTGTTCTTTTGACAAGCACATTGGTTCTAGGATCCCTCGTCACCCTCGCTTAAGTTCGGATCAATACCGACATTTTTACGACCCCCGTACAGCGTTCCCCCAGAGTCGACAGTGACGATCCCCATCGTCGTTGTCGGCTCATTTTTGACGCCGACTCGCCTGAATTGCAGTCACAAAAGTCTTTGGCGAACGGAAGATTAAAGGCGGATCTCCACTGCAAACTGAGAGCAGATAAGATTGGCGTCCAAAAAATTGAACCCGCGTGTTTTCAAAGTATGCACCTGGTCAGTGGTGTGCTCCAAAAGATCCTTGCAAAGACCTGACCTGTTTCAGCTACGGACTTGGCCTGGATGTTCTAACTTCACGCGCAAAAACAAAGGGGCCTGATCGGGTCCCTCGTGTTGCATTACTTCGTGAGTAGGGTTGGTCGTGGACGCAGTCCTTGTCGAAACCGTCTCTGGTGTACCTTCGCTGATGAACAGGACGTATACAGAGAATATTTGTCTTCTCACGCTACAAAAACTGACCGACACAGCCACGTGACCTCACAAAAGACATCACTTTAGGTCTCAAGATCTCTGCACCGAATGAGGTTATTGGTATGCACAGGTGTCTTGCCCCCCTATAACTGATCCACGAATTTGGTGATATTCTAGATTGTTGGAGGTGTTGGTGATGGCAAGAAAACGTTTTTCCGAAGAAGATATTTTGGGTCTGCTGCGTCAAATTGAATTGTAAATGGCTTCTGGTGGTGATGTCCCGACTGCTTGTCGTTCAGCCGGCATTAGTACTGCGACCTATTACAGCTGGCGTAGACGTTATGGCTGTCCCTACCAAAAACATCATCCGGACCTAACTTGAGCGAATCGTGTCATCCTTAGGTCACATGATTGATATCCTAAAGCTCCTAATAACCTTCCTGAGAGATTTTACGAAGTCGAGGTCTCGGCTTGAAGCTGAAGTCCTGGTGTTACGGCACCAACTTGGGATCCTCCGCCGAGAATCTTCGGGAAGGGTCCGTGTCTCACGATTAGACAGAGCGATGATCGCCTGGGCTTGTCGCATTTGGCCACCTCTGTTGCAGTTAATTGTCATTGTAAAACCCGACACGGTCTTGCGTTGGCATCGAAATGGCTTTCGCCTTTATTGGCGATGGAAGTCGAGGCATCCGGGCGGAGGTCCGCCCATTGAAGGGGAGATTCGCGAACTCATTCGGCGGATCAGTCTCGACAATCCATTGTGGGGTGCGCCACGGATCCACGGAGAATTGCTCAAACTCGGTGTCGATGTCTGTCAATCCACCGTAGCGAAATATATGGTGAAAGGGAAAGGGCGACGTGGTCAGACTTGGCAAACCTTTCTGAAGAGCCACAAAGACGGGGTCGCATCTCTAGACTTTCTTGTGGTGCCGACTGTCGGCTTCAAACTCCTCTATTGCCTTGTCATATTGGGCCATGAGCGAAGAAAGATTTTGTGGGTGGGCGTTACCTTTCATCCAACGTCGGAGTGGCTGGCGAGACAGGTCACAGAGGCCTTTCCTTGGGAGGAAGCGCCAGAATACTTGATCCGGGATAACGACCGAATCTTTGGCCTCCTCTACTGCCGGAGGTTGGAGGCCATGGGCATCAGAGATCGACCGACGTCGCTCCGTTCGCCTTGGCAGAACGGATGTGTTGAGCGGGTGATTGGATCTATCAGGCGTGAGTGCCTTGATCACGTCATCATCTTCGGCGAAGCACATCTTCGCCAGATCATGCGACAATACGTTCAGTACTACAATTCAGCCCGAACACACTTGTCCTTGAAGAAGGACTCTCCGATGGGAAGGGTCGTCCAACACGCCGGTGAGGTTCGATCCATCGATTGGCTTGAAGGACTGCATCATCAATACATTCGGATCTAGTTTCCGGTAGACACACGGCTGACAGCGCAATGACGAAGATTTGTGGATCGATGTCAAAGCCGGGCTTATGGTGATCAACCTAAACTTCTCGTTTTGAGGCGGAAAGGCAAATGGAAACAATTAGCGAACTGCATGACTGTCTAGTCAGACAAATCAATTTTGATGGCGATGAATTCTCGATTACGTGCAAACACGATAATGGGTCAGTGTATAAGGTGACGTTTCGGGAGGTTACGTTGCTGTATGGCTGGGACATTTGGAGGGGGAATATCGTGTTTTCTCTTGACTTTTGGCAAGGGCATTCGGCTCCAATGGAATACCTCTCTCGATTGAAGGAAGGTACAAAGAGCCATGAACCATTGGAGGCTTTTAGCTCGCGGGTGCTAGGAGACTGTGGATACCTTTCATATATCACCTCTAGCTATGGCGGAGAGTGGATGATTTGCTCAAAACAAAAACCACTATTGTCACAACCCACTATATGAGTCCAAGTTGTTATGGAGACCATCCGAAAGCAGCGGGAAGCGGATTTTCTGACGCTAACAATCAATGAATTGCCCCCCTAGTGCGTGACTTTGCATTTACACCGAGCCTATGGATCACGCTTCTGATTCTGAGTGTCCTCCTGCTGATACTCGCAATCTATGATACTAGGTATCGCCGCTTACCGGATGTCTTTACATTGATGCTCGCTGCAACCGGATTCATCGTCATCTTCCTCATTGACCGTGATCGGCTGTGGCTCCACGCCGCTGCCGCCATCGGTGGGTTCGTCGCGCACTGGGTCTTGGCTGTTGCTTACGAACGCCTGCTTCGGCGCTGGCGACATACACTTACGATGCCTTGTCGCAACGCACCAATCTCGCCTACCGAAATGGTACATCTGTCGCCTACACATTTGAAGCGGATTCCGATCTTGCGACCCTCAATCACAATTTTGCTGGCTCAACCCTCACGCATGCGTTTGGCTACAACAATGTCCACCAGATGGTCAGCAAAACGGTTGGCGATGCCCTCTATCAATGGCAGTCCGGTACAAATGACACCCAGAGTTATACAGTCAACAATCTGAATCAATACGCGAGTGTTGGTGGGGCGAGTTTCAGCTACGATTTGAACGGCAATCTCACCGGCGACGGCGTCAATACCTATACCTTTGACCGGGAGAACAAACTGACCTCCGCTACCACGCCTACGAACAATGTGACCTACACTTACGACCCCATGGGACGGCGAGTGGAAAAGAGCGTCAATCTCACAGTGACCAATTATCTGCAAGACGGTGATGAGGAGATCACCGAGTATGACGGCGCGGGCAACCTACTCAGGCGCTATATCTACGGTCCCTCCGTCGATGACCGGGTCGCCATGGTCGATGGCCAAGGCGCGATCACCTTCTACCACGTCAACCATCAAGGCTCGACCGTGGCCATGTCGGACAGCGCCGGCAATGTCACCGAGAGCCATCGCTACGACGAATTTGGCAACTCCAATTCGATTGTTGGCCAGCCCTATCGTTACACCGGCCGCCGCCTGGATGAGGAAACGGGGCTCTACTACTACCGGGCACGTTACTACGCCCCTGCGATCGGTCGCTTCCTCCAAGTCGACCCCATCGGCTACGAAGACCAGATGAACCTCTATACGTATGTCGGCAATGATCCTGTGAACAAAGTGGATCCGACAGGAGAAGTTGCACCGATCGTGGCAGGAGCTGCGGCATGTGCGGCCAGTGTTGCATGCAGTGCCGCTGTTGGCGCGGGACTTCTTGCAACATACTACGCTGGCAAAGCGGTGGTTGAAAATCTGAAGAACTTGACCAGCAACAATGACCAGGCAGATGATGCCGAGCCTGAGTCTCCAGTACACACCGGCGACTCAGTCACCATCGGCGACAAAGTCACTGGTCAATTGGGAGAGAGAGGCTGGACAGAGGATGGAGTTCGCGACGTGGTGGATCAAGGAAAGACCGGGACATCTGTCGACAACACTGATGGTAAGGTTGGGGATGAAGGAGAATCGGCCAGTGTCTATGGTGATGAAAATGGTCACGTTGTGGTCAACGACGAAACAGGTGAAGTTGTTCAAGCAAGTGATAAGACCGACCCGGATTGGAAGACAGATACCCGCATTAATTGGTTGGAGGACGGCGATTTCGATTGATGGTGTTAAAGACGGCGTAGAGGAAGTCAAGTTCTCCAGCAACAATCGTTCGGTGCGAGGATTCAATTTTTGTCGATTGGCAAGTTCGAGAAGAACGGGAATCGAACACAAATATCGATCCTTGGTGATATGATCTCGAACAATGGGTCCTAGTTAGGTATTAGGAGAAGATAGCATGGCAGTCGATCGGTCCATCCGTTATGAAGATGCGGACAAGTTCTTCGAACTTGGTGGAAGCTCGATAATGAAATTGACGGTCGAAGGCGCCTTGGAAGTTTGTGTAGCTGCTCTTGAACATGGGTTCGCCGTCGTACGCATCGAAGGCGGCATCTGGCACGATCCCGGATTTGAAGCGCGCCGTGACTGTATCTGGGACAAAGGGGATACGCCGATGTCCCATGAGGAAGCCAAGAACCTCAACGATGATGCATCGGAGTTCATTCGCAGCATGGCTTCGACCGAAGCTGAAGGGTATGGAAGGGGTCACGATGTCTTTATATTGATGGCGGGCGAATATGACAAGCCGATCCGAGAGTGGAGAAAATCGAAATCGGATTGACGGCTGGTTCAGCTCTAAGTGCGTAATCGGAGGCCAAAATCTTTGAACCGCGCTGATCGGCGGTTAGCAGCATGACTGGGAAGTGAAGAGGCTATGGTGAAATCGTCCTAGTCGGGAGAGAATGTCAGATGCCACCGCTATTCTCGATCGCGAATATTGCCTTCTTCGTGGTGTTGCTCGTCCTCGTCTTTGTCGACATCGAACACCACCGCCTGCCCGACGCACTTACACTGCTGCTGGGCCTCACCGGGCTTGTTGTGATCTTCCTCAACGACCGTGACCGGCTTTGGCTTCATGCCGCCGCCGCTGCTAGTGGGTTCGCCGCGCTCCGGGCTTCATGTGACCGCCTCGTTTGACGCGCTAAACCGTCAGACCCAAAAGGTGGCCGACACAACGGTCGACTACGTCTACGACTTAAACGGTTTGCAGACCCTCGTCTCAGACACCCAAAGTCTCTCTCTCACTTATGTCTATGACGCTGTCGGACGATTGAAGTCGGTGACCCGTGAGGATGGCAAAAAGGTGTCGTCGCAATATGATGCTGTTGGAAACCGCAAGAAAGTAACCCACCCAGATGGTTTTTTCGTTGACTATACGTACGATGCCCTCAACCGGATGAAGACGGTTAAGGAGCAGGGGGCGGCATCTGCGCTCGCGACTTATACCTATGATGCCTTGTCTCTGCGCACGGATCTCAGCTATCGCAACGGCACCTCGGTGTCTGCCACATTCGAGGTGGATTCCGATCTTGCGACCCTCGATCACAATTTTGCCGGGTCGACCCTTACCCATGCCTTTGGCTACAACAAGGTGCATCAGATGATCTCCAAGGTGATCGGCGATGCCGCTTTCCAATGGCAGCCGGGTACCAGTTCTAGCCAGAGCTATACGGTCAACAACCTCAATCAATATACCGCCATCGATAGCGCCGCGCTCGCTTACGACCTCAACGGCAATCTCACCGGCGACGGCGTCAATACCTATACCTTTGACCGGGAGAACAAACTGACCTCCGCTACCACGCCTACGAACAATGTGACCTACACTTACGACCCCATGGGACGGCGAGTGGAAAAGAGCGTCAATCTCACAGTGACCAATTATCTGCAAGACGGTGATGAGGAGATCACCGAGTATGACGGCGCGGGCAACCTACTCAGGCGCTATATCTACGGTCCCTCCGTCGATGACCGGGTCGCCATGGTCGATGGCCAAGGCGCGATCACCTTCTACCACGTCAACCATCAAGGCTCGACCGTGGCCATGTCGGACAGCGCCGGCAATGTCACCGAGAGCCATCGCTACGACGAATTTGGCAACTCCAATTCGATTGTTGGCCAGCCCTATCGTTACACCGGCCGCCGCCTGGATGAGGAAACGGGGCTCTACTACTACCGGGCACGTTACTACGCCCCTGCGATCGGTCGCTTCCTCCAAGTCGACCCCATCGGCTACGAAGACCAGATGAACCTCTATACGTATGTCGGCAATGATCCTGTGAACAAAGTGGATCCGACAGGAGAAGTTGCACCGATCGTGGCAGGAGCTGCGGCATGTGCGGCCAGTGTTGCATGCAGTGCCGCTGTTGGCGCGGGACTTCTTGCAACATACTACGCTGGCAAAGCGGTGGTTGAAAATCTGAAGAACTTGACCAGCAACAATGACCAGGCAGATGATGCCGAGCCTGATGACACCGGTGAGAATGAAGGCTTTGACGACGTCGTTGACAGCAAACCTCCGTTTGAGGGTGAACCAGGCACAAAAGTGCGTGGTTTGAAACCGGATGGCACCCCATTTCAAGATAGAGAGTATGGGAGAGATGGATTTCCTGTGAGGGACAGAGACTATGGTCACGATCACGGTCAGGGTATACCTCACGAACATATTTGGGGTCGACCGGACAATGGCGGGAGGCCCACTCATAAGGATAGGGGGCTAGGTCAACCCGTCGAGCAAGGGGGTAATGGCGGGGAAACCGGATTGGAGGTGTTGAGCATGTTCAATCCATCCAACAAGGATCGTAAATCAAATAGATGCAAATACGGGAGAATCCAATGCACAATTCCCGACATAATTCTATAGTATCGGCTGGTCAACGCGGTGACGAAGAGTTTTGGATTGATGTAAAAGCCGGGCTTATGGTCGTCAGTCTAAACTTCTCGCATTGAGACGGAAGGGCAAATGGATACAATCAGCGAGCTACATGACTGTTTGGTCAGGCAAGTCAATTTCGACGACGATGAATTCACGATCACGTGCAAACACGATAGTGGATCGGTGTTTAAGGTGACGTTTCGGGGGGTTACGTCGCTGTATGGGTGGGATATATGGGAGGGGAATATCGTGCTTTCTCTTGACTATTGGCAGGGGCATTCGGCTCCAATGAAATACCTTTCTCGCATGATCAAAGGGACCCAGAGCCATGAATCACCGGAGACATTCAGGAATAGAAAGCTTGGAGATTCTGGATACTTTTCGTACATCTCTTCTAGCTATGGCGGAGATTGGATGATTTGCTCAAAACAAAAACCAATATTGTCACAACTCGCTATGTGAGTTTAAGTAGCGTTGAAGACTCTCCGAGTTCCGGGAGTTCCTGTGAGTTCCGGGGACGGTATATATAATTATCTTAGGGAGTGGTAGATTCTCATTGTAAACACACAACGTGTTGCCTTGTTTAGGACTTCGAATGGTGTTTACAAATCCGTGCAAATCCTTGGGCATAATGCCAATCACCTGACGCGCAGTTGACAAAGGAGTTCCGGGGGAGTTCCGGGGACGGTATATATAATTATCTTACGCTGGTTTGTGAGCCCTATTTTGACCTCACGTCACCACAGACGACAATGCGCCAAAATCCTCGCCCTCCTTTGGGTAGCGGCGCACGGATCTCAGCTACCGTAACGGCACCTCAGTCACCTAAACATTTGAAGCGGATTCCGATCTTGCGACTCTCGATCACAATTTTGTCGGATCGATCCTCACGCATGCTTTCGGCTACAACAAGGTGCATCAGATGGCCACAAAGACCATCAACGATGCCTTGTTTGAATGGCAACCAGGGACCGCCGGTAGTCAGAGTTACACCGCCAACAATTTGAACCAGTATACGGGCGTCAACAGTGCCAGCCTAACCTACGATTTGAACGGCAACCTCACCGGCGATGGGGTCAATACCTACACCTTTGACCGGGAGAACAAACTTACCTCCGCCACCACGCCCGCGAACAATGTCGCCTACATTTACGATCCCTTAGGCAGGCGGGTCGAGAAGTCGGTCGACGGCGCGGTGACGAACTATCTGCAAGACGGTGATGAGGAGATCGCCGAGTATAACGGCGCGGGCAATCTGCTCCGGCGCTATATCTATGGACCCGCTGTCGATGACCGGGTGGCGATGATTGATGCCCAGTCCGTTGTCACCTTCTACCACGTCAACCACCAGCGCTCGACGATTGCCATGTCGGACCGTACCGGCGCTGTCACCGAGACCTATACCTACGACGAATATGGCAACTCCTCGAGCCTTGCCGGAAATCCTTACCGATTTACCGGACGCCGCCTCCACGAAGAAACCGGTCTCTACTATTACCGCGCCCGCTACTACTCACCCACCATCGGGCGGTTCTTGCAAGTCGATCCGATTGGTTACAAAGACCAGATGAATCTCTATGCCTACGTCGGAAATGATCCGATGAACAAGGTGGATCCGAGTGGTGCCACTGTGTGCGTCTTTACTCCACCCGCTCCCGCTTGTCTCGCAGCCGCGGCAAAGGCAATTGCTTTTGTGGGTTCAGCAGCGATTGCGGCATGGGCAATTGTCACGATGAGCGGCGATGACAGTGAGGAACTTCCGATTTCGCATTGGAGGACCGCAAATCCGGCATTAGCGGAGACCTACCCAGAGGGAGGGACGGTTGTATACAGAGTTTGGGGCGGAGCTTCACAAGAACAGGGTCATTCTTGGACACCGATTGACCCATCAACAATGGACAATCCAGCGGATGAGCTTGGACTTCCGCAGGGAAATACAATGGAGAATGTCGCGCGAGGTGTTTTGGTAGATGAGAGTGGGGTATTAGTTCGCAATGCACTCGAGATCGGGGAAAACAAGGGGGGAGCCATTGAGTTTCTTGTCCCAGACCCAGCTGCTCAGATACAAGGTATTACTTCACAGCCATTTACTCCGAAAAAGGGAGGGGCATGTTCAACCCGTCTAACAAAGATCGTAAATCAAACCGATGTCGCTATGGGCGGATCCAGTGCACAGTATCTGATTTAGTCTTGTAGAGGTATATGTGTTGCGTAATAATTGAGTTGGATGGTAGTGGAAGGTTGGAGTCATCAAATGCCTCGGAAACATCATTTGTGGTTCGTAGGAGCAATAGCGACGCTGCTCAATATACGGGCTGCGGAAGGTGAAAAGCCAATGGAATCAAGAGATCTATTTATTTCTTCATCAGAGTATTACGGACTAAAGGACCCGCGAAAAGTCGAGGTTGTCCGAAAAATCAAGGTCAACAATGTCGAAGGACTTCTGGTCAAGATCGACATAGGATATCGGGTAAGGCAACCTGGTTTGGGTATCGATTTCACCGACTACAGAGGGCCGGATATTACAAACTGGCTAATTTTGTTACCACGTCATGAGGGGCTCTCTCTATGGCGCTCCATAGTGGTTCCTGTCTGGGTACACGTGTATGTGGCCAATAGCGTGAATCCGCCGGAACTCAAAGAGAATGTGGCTCTCAATGACCTGTGGCACAGTATTTGGGCGGAGCTATATGACTCTTATGAAAAGTCTGCAAAGATGGAGTTGTTTGAATCTAGTGATTGAATTTCGGTGACGAATTCCGGTAACCGTAAATTTAGTTGTCGTATGTCTTGCCCGCGAGCCCTTTAGGTAAACCGCAAGCGCTGTGCGCCCGTTTTGCTTTCGCGCTAGTAGATGCGGCGCGCTGTCGCCCTCGCCTCCACCCTCACCCTCACCCTCACCCTTACCCATGCCTTTGGCTACAACAAGGTGCATCAGATGATCTCCAAGACGATCGGCGATGCTGCTTTCCAATGGCAGCCGGACATGAGTGCCTTCCAAAGCTATACGGTCAACAACCTCAACCAATATACCGACATCGATAGCGCCGCGCTCGCTTACGACCTCAACGGCAATCTCACCGGCGACGGCGTCAATACCTACACCTATGACCGGGAGAACAAGCTTACCTCAGCCACCACGCCTGCGAACAATGTGACCTACACTTACGACCCCATGGGACGGCGAGTGGAAAAGAGCGTCAATCTCACAGTGACCAATTATCTGCAAGACGGTGATGAGGAGATCACCGAGTATGACGGCGCGGGCAATCTATTGCGGCGCTATGTCTATGGTCCCGCCGTCGACGACCGTGTAGCAATGATCGATGCCCAAGGGGCGGTCACATTTTACCATGTCGATCACCAGCGCTCGACGGTAGCAGTGTCAGACAGTTCCGGTGTTGTCATCGAGAGCTATACCTACGATGAGTATGGCAACTCCTCGACCCTAACAGGAAATCCGTATCGCTACACCGGGCGACGGCTTGATGCGGAGACAGGTCTCTATTATTACCGCGCCCGCTACTACTCACCCGCCATCGGTCGATTCCTGCAGGTCGATCCAATTGGCTACGAGGATCAAATGAACCTCTATGCTTACGTGGGCAATGATCCAATCAACAAGGTGGATCCGAGTGGTAGGTTCGCGTTTTACCTTAGGTTGGATGCTGTGTTTCAGATCGGTGGCTCCGGCGGGCGAATAAACGGCTCTGTAGGCTTTGATACAAAGTCAAGAACATTATTTGCAGCTTACTCTGGTGGCGGTTCGGGAGAAGACATCACGCAAGTATCCGACGAAGGTCATGGAATACAGATGGGGGTTGGTGCAGGACTTGGCATCGCTTCTAGTTCGGATTTTGTTGTGGCACCAGCCTACACAACAGATCTTGATGCTGTCGTACTCAGTGCCAGCGTATCCGCAAATGATACAGTGCTAGATGCTGAGGGCAATATTGAGTTTGACGATGACCTTTACGATTTTACTAGCGACGGATCGGAAGAGAGCGGTCCGGATACGACGATACGTCAGCTTGAATTGGGGATTGGTATTGGTGTTGGTGCTTCGACAATCAAGACAGAGGGTGCGAAAGTGGAAGTCCCAATTCCGTTTGTCGCGCGGCCTTCAGAGGAAACTTGCGTGCCAGACGATTACTGTTAAGTTGTTGTTGGTTCTCAATTGAGGAGTAGAAATCATGTTCCGCCGACTCTTAATACTCCTATTGATCTATGCTCCAATTGGATTATTGTTGGCGTACTTCATATCCGAAACCGAAAACGAAAAACTTTGGTCACTAGCGCTGATCGTGTATTTAGTCATCGCTGCCGTGCTGGGAAATATTTATGTCCTTTTTGGCGGCCGTTGGTGGCGAAAGAAGTAGAGACCACTCAATGGCTTTGCGGTGATACACTCCGATGGTAAACACAGTTGGTTCTCAGATCAACTAATCGCAATGGGTGGAATTCGGGGGCGCAATACTAATTAAACATCCGTACACGGCCTTTCAGTGCGTTTGGTTTACCTCTCGGCAACGAGGTTTCGGTGACGGATGCCAACGGCAATGCGACGCTCTTCGCATATGATGGGTTTGATCGACCCACAAAGACCACGTTCCCTGACTGGACCTATGAACAAATCACGTTAGATCCCGCAAGCAATGTGACCGACAAACGCATGCGCTCCGGGCTTCATATGACCGCCTCGTTTGACGCGCTAAACCGTCAGACCCAAAAGGTGGCCGACACAACGGTCGACTACGTCTACGACTTAAACGGTTTGCAGACCCTCGTCTCAGACACCCAAAGTCTCTCTCTCACTTATGTCTATGACGCTGTCGGACGATTGAAGTCGGTGACCCATGAGGATGGCAAAAAGGTGTCGTCGCAATATGATGCTGTTGGAAACCGCAAGAAAGTAACCCACCCAGATGGTTTTTTCGTTGACTATACATACGATGCCCTCAACCGGATGAAGACGGTTAAGGAGCAGGGGGCGGCATCTGCGCTCGCGACATACACTTACGATGCCTTGTCGCAACGCACCAATCTCGCCTACCGAAATGGTACATCTGTCGCCTACACATTTGAAGCGGATTCCGATCTTGCGACCCTCAATCACAATTTTGCTGGCTCAACCCTCACGCATGCGTTTGGCTACAACAATGTGCATCAGATGGCCACAAAGACCATCAACGATGCCTTGTTTGAGTGGCAACCAGGGACCGCCGGTAGTCAGAGTTATACAGTCAACAATTTGAACCAGTATACGGGTGTCAACAGTGCCAGCCTAACCTACGATTTGAACGGCAACCTCACCGGCGACGGCGTAAATACCTACACCTTTGACCGGGAGAACAAACTTACCTCCGCCACCACGCCTACGAACAATGTGACCTACACTTACGACCCCATGGGACGGCGAGTGGAAAAGAGCGTCAATCTCACAGTGACCAATTATCTGCAAGACGGTGATGAGGAGATCACCGAGTATGACGGCGCGGGCAATCTATTGCGGCGCTATGTCTATGGTCCCGCCGTCGACGACCGTGTAGCAATGATCGATGCCCAAGGGGCGGTCACATTTTACCACGTCAACCATCAAGGCTCGACCGTCGCGATGACAGATGGTACTGGCGCCGTTGTCGAGAGTCATACCTACGACGAATACGGCAACTCCTCGACGTTGACCGGCAACCCTTACCGCTATACCGGCCGTCGCCTCGATGCCGAAACCGGGCTCTATTATTACCGCGCCCGCTACTACGCCCCTGCGATCGGCCGGTTCCTGCAGGTTGATCCCATCGGCTACGCCGACAACATGAACCTCTATGCCTACGTCGGAAATGATCCGATGAACAAGGTGGATCCGAGTGGTGCCACTGTGTGCGTCTTTACTCCACCCGCTCCCGCTTGTCTCGCAGCCGCGGCAAAGGCAATTGCTTTTGTGGGTTCAGCAGCGATTGCGGCATGGGCAATTGTCACGATGAGCGGCGATGACAGTGAGGAACTTCCGATTTCGCATTGGAGGACCGCAAATCCGGCATTAGCGGAGACCTACCCAGAGGGAGGGACGGTTGTATACAGAGTTTGGGGCGGAGCTTCACAAGAACAGGGTCATTCTTGGACACCGATTGACCCATCAACAATGGACAATCCAGCGGATGAGCTTGGACTTCCGCAGGGAAATACAATGGAGAATGTCGCGCGAGGTGTTTTGGTAGATGAGAGTGGGGTATTAGTTCGCAATGCACTCGAGATCGGGGAAAACAAGGGGGGGCCATTGAGTTTCTTGTCCCAGACCCAGCTGCTCAGATACAAGGTATTACTTCACAGCCATTTACTCCGAAAAAGGGAGGGGCATCTGGATTGGAAATCTTGAGTATGTTCAATCCGTCCCAAAAAAACAGGAAATCAAACCGATGTCGTTTTGGGCGGATTCAGTGTACAATTCCTGACATTATCTTGTGACAATGAGTTAATGGCGAGGAGAGGTGAGTTCAACTAGGAATAAGAAAGTGTCAAAAAACATACAATCTTGGCTGCTTGGGTTATTTGCAGCAATGTTCAATTCGCAAGGTGTCGAGGCAACTGAGCAATCATTGGAACCAGCGGCCTACCTAACTTCGGAAAATTACTACGGTTTTGAAACTCCAACAGAGGTTTGGATTGAACGCAAGATTTGGGTGGGTGAAATACCTGGACTTCTTGTCAGAATTGTTCCCAGCTACGAGATAATTAAGCCCGGTTTGGGCATTGACTACTCGGGCTATCATGGACCGAATGAAACCAACGTGTTTGTACTGACCCCACGCATTCAAGGCATCTCTTTGCATGATCCTTTGAGATTTCCGGCGCGTTGTCATGTCCTTGTGTTGAACGGGATTGAAGAGTCGAGTTTTGATAACACCGTCCTGTGGGACGACCTTTGGCATGTAGCTTGGATTGAACTCTATGAAACATTTGATGATGCTCAGAAGAATGCGATGATCGATCCAAAACATTAGAGTTTTCTTTCGTCCAAAAGGACAATTCGATTCACAACCGGAAACGGAGTACATTGGATCTTTGACGTTTGCAGGTCCCCTACGACTCTAAATCAAGAGAGGGTAGGCACTCAGAATTCATAATGGCTTCACTGATCTTCACGATTTCGAGCATTGTCCTGACCGGGATTCTGCTTTTGCTGGTACTTTTCGACATCACACACCAACGTCTGCCCGATGCGCTGACGCTGCCGCTCGCACTTGCCGGACTAATCGTCACTCTCCTTATCGATCGTGACCGGTTTTGGCTCCATGCCGCTGCCGCAGCGGGCGGGTTCGTCGCGCTCTGGGTCTTGGCTGTTGTTTGCGAACGCATACGCGGACGGACGGGTCTGGGTCTCGGCGATGCCAAACTCTTCGGCGCCGGGGGCGGGGTCTGGGTCGAACCGATGGGCCTGCCGAGCGTACTGCTGATCGTTGCGATCAAATCCCTCACCCTGGCTCGTTGCAGCAATGCTATCAACGTTACACCTACGACTTGAACGGCAACCAGATTTCGGTGGTAGATGCCAATGGCAATGCGACACTCTTTGAATATGATGGGTTCGATCGTCCCACGAAAACCACATTCCCTGACACGACCGATGAACAAATCACGTTAGATCCCGTGTAAAGCCCCCATTCTATGTACCACTTCTAGCTAGAGTTTCCGGCACAGGCGGACGCATGTTCAAGGATTGATGCGGGCGGATGTGATTGTACTGTTTGAGCCACGTCTGAATGACGATTTGAGCCTGTTTAATGGTGCTGACCACTCTGCATTGAGGACTTCCCTTCGCAGTGTGCCGTTGAAGCGTTCGTTGTAACCGTTCTCCCAGGGAGAGCCGGGATAGATGCGGATTGGCTTGACCCCGACCTTGGTGAGCCAGGTCTGGAAGTTCTCTGCAACAAACTCTGGGCCATTGTCTGACCTGATGAACTCAGGCTTGCCATGCCTTAGGAGGAGTGGGTAAAGCGCCTCCAGAACTTCTGCATTGCCCATTCGAGGCTTTACTGCAACGCACAGGGCCTCACGGGTGTACTCGTCCAGCACGGTGAGCATCTTGAACGACCTGTCATTGGTCATTTTGTCATGGACGAAGTCGATGCTCCAGATATGGTTCTGATACTTCGGGCGGAGACGGATGATCGAACTATCCTTGTGATAAAGCCGCTTGCGTTTCTTGTGTCGCTGAGGCATCTGGAGACCTTCTTCTCTCCAAAGCCTTTCTACCTTCTTGTGATTGACCTTCCAGCCTTCAACGCGAAGCAGTGCGGCAATCTTCCTGTAGCCATAACGACCGTACTGCTTTGCCAGTCGGATCAATGCCAGCCGCAGGCTGTCATCATCTTCCGCTGTTGCCTCATAACGCTGTGTGGACCGTGCCACGCCGATCGTTCTGCACGTCCGCCGCTCGGATGATCCGAACTTCTGACGCACCTGGATTACAGCCTGACGCAGATCGGCAATCGTCAGACCTTCGGCTTTAGGTAATCAAGACTTTCCCTCAGGATCAACTTGTCCAACTCAAGGTCAGCAACAATCTTCTTAAGCCGGACATTCTCTTTCTCCAGAGACTTCAATTCCTGAAGCTGGGACTTGCTCATACAACCAAACCGGCGCCGCCAATTGTAGTATGTCGCTTCGCTTACCCCAACGGATCGACAGGCCGACTTCACGTCACCACCAGAGGTCAAACTCAACTCAATCTGCCGCAGCAGACCCAATATAGCTTCTTCTGAAAACCGTTTCCTCGCCATTCCCATACCTCCACATAACTAGAATATCACGAATCTCGTGGATCAGTTATAAGGGGGAAAGACATGGCTTTCGGGGTTTGCCTATCGAATTGATCTGACTCTGTGGCCATTCCTCGGTGGTGCAGTATTTGCGTTGTTGATTGCAAATGGCACAGTTGCGATACATGCCGTGCGCGCCGCAACAGCAAATCCTGTACACGCCCTGAAACATGAGTGACTGGAGAGAATTGAAGTTGTGAGCTTAGCAAAAAGTAGATGCCGAGAAAATCGAATGGTCTTCGATGCCTGAGTGATACAATGCCCAGTTTTGCAATGACAATCGCACGAATAGCCACTCTACAACAAAGATGCATTGGCCGCTGTTTTACCTTTTCTCCCGTCTTCTCTTCGCCACCCATCGTGTGAACAAGTCTCATAGACGCTGCCGGTAAATTTGACAAAGCGCGCAAGTACCAGCCTATTCTTGTCTTCAAAAGTCAGAGTGAGTAGACGGCTGTTTGCAGTCCAATTATCTCACTAGTCACCGCCGATAACGACAGACCCTTGTCTGGTATCTAGAACGTTCAGATTCTTAACACTCATTGCGGTCGCGCTACTTGTGAAGCATATCTCAAGAGGCGAGAGCCTTCCTTGTCTAATATCCGCTCCCATTTTGGTAACAGCTCCAAGTATCTCGACAGGGCTCTTTTCAGCAGAAAGTTCAAAATTGCCCTTCTTTGCTGTCTTCTTCTCAGATGTCATAAGTGTCTCCTCCTCGTTCAAAGGGTTGGAATTCGAACAAGAGTGCAATTCCCTGTTCTCAAGATCTGGAAACAGGTCGAACGAACCAGGGATCCTAGCGGCCAATCGTAGACCTACCATTGTCACCAAAATGAGTTTCTAGCGAGAAGGGGTATAGACCTTAATTGGGCTCCACAACCACCCGGACAACACCAACTTCTTTGCGCACGAGTGTCGCCAGAGCATCATTGACATTGTTCAATGGAAATTTGGCAGAGACCGATTGCGACAGATCGAGTCTTCCTTCATCAACAAGAGCGAGCAAGTCTTCAATGTCCTGTTTGTTCATACCAAACGAACCGAGAATCGTTTGTTCCATGCCGACAAATCGCAAGAGCGGCGGCAAGGATGGCCGCTCCATTCCAACACCAACCAAAACGGCACGCCCGGACTTACCCAAAACACTCATGGCCGTCTCAGCAGTTCTCGCCGCACCGACAAATTCAAGTGCTAGATCGACACCCCGAATTCCAAGCTCGCTACGGATGGTTTTTGCTGGATCCTGTTCCATTGGGTTGATGGCAAGATCCGCTCCAAGCGCCAAGGCTCGCTCAAGTGCAGGTTGCTGCACATCAATAGCGACGATTCTACCCGCGCCTAGTAGTCTAGCCAACATGATTGCATGGGTGCCAAGGCCACCACATCCGACAACCGCAACACTTTCGTCTGGCCGCAAATTTCCCCGGTCCCTCAGTGCATGAAACGGCGTCGAAACGCCGTCTGTGATGATCGCTGCAATCTCGAAGGAAACTGAATCTGGGATCCGGATCAATGAATGTGCTGGCGCAGTTACGTATTGTGCAAGACCGCCATCGCGAGCCATACCATAGACCCGTGACCGGTCGCAAAGAGACTGTCTTCCCGCCTGGCAATAGTCGCAAACGCCACAATTGGCCGATGGGAAAAGCGCAACGCGGTCTCCTATTGCAAAGTCATCGACATCTTCGCCCAAAGACGTGATGGTACCCGCCGATTCATGACCAAGAGTGATTGGAGTGCGCTCAACGGGAATGTCCCCATCAATGGCCAAGTGAATATCTGTGCCACAGAGACCGCAGGCGCTGACCTTGACCAACACTTCGCCGCTGACCGGTTCCGGAATGGGAACAGACTCAACTCGGAGCGGTTCGCCGGGTGCAATAAGTCGGGCTGCCATCATTTCACTCATCTCATATCTCCAGTTCAGCGCGCCAAAATACTCGTTTTCAACATATCGAAAATGGCAACAAGATCCCGATCGCTCGGGTGCGGCGTCGAGTTAAGATTATCGCGGGAATCCCGCAAAACCATGAGACCTAAGAAGGTTGACCACACGAAATCCGCCATTATGCGTCCATCGCTACGACCCGTAATGTCTTCCAAGATCGCAGCCAATCTTTGGAAATTCTCACCGGACTTATCCACGATCTTGTTCTTTATTTCGTCCGACACATCTGCCATGGCATACGGTCGAGCTAGATAAGCGGAGACAAAAAAGTATTCAGGATGCTCCTCTCTCACCTTCTTGAAAAACTTCCAAAGCCGCGCCAGCTTATTATCGGGTTGGAGTTTGGCGCCAGCTACTTTGTTGAACCCTTCCGCCCAAAAATCAATGCTCTCAAACAGAATTGAACTCAGGATTTCATCCTTGTTTTTGAAGTAAAAGAACAGTGTTGCTTCGGAAAGTTCGCATCTTTCGGCGATTTGTTTCGTCGTGGCGCCATTGAAGCCCTTCTCAAGCAGTAAACCGCGCGCCGCATCGATCACTGAAGATCGCCGCGCTTGCCTTTCTCGCTGTCGCCGTTCACTTACGCCCATGACTTATACTCCCAAATGTCGAGCTATGGTCTCGCGCTGAATTTCACTTGTACCCTCGCCAATTTCGAGCACCTTGCAGTCTCGGTAAAAGCGCTGTGCCGGGCTCTCCCTCATGTAGCCTTGCGCACCACATAGGTGCAGTGCGCGTTCGCAAGTCCAGGTACACGCCTCCGTCGCAAAGAGCTTGGCCATAGAAGCTTCTTTGTCATGAGGTTCGCCGGCGTCAACAAGCCGTGCCGTATGTAAGGTCAATTGCCAGGCTGCCTCAAGCCGTGTCACCATCTCCGCCAAGGTGAAGCGGACGAACTGTTGTTTGGCGAGCGGCTTGCCGAATTGAACGCGCTCGCTCGTGTAGCCTTGCGCCGTTTCCAGTGCTGCAGTCCCAAGACCGACACCAAGTCCAGCACTCGCGATTCGACCGAGTGTCAAAACGCGCAGCGCCTGAAAAAACCCACCTTCTTCCGGCCCAAGCCGCGCTGATTCCGGAACATGCGCATTCTCAAATACGATCTCCGCCATCTCGGACGCGCCCATGCCGAGTTTCTTCAGCGGCGCATTGACGGTGACGCCTTCAGTCCCCGCCTCAACCATGAAAAGGGATAACCCTTTGAGACCCGCGTCAGGCTTTGTCGCCGCCACCACAATCATGAGATCGGCAAACGGCGCATTGGTAATATACATTTTCGTTCCAGATAGGACATACTCATCGCCGTCGCGCGTCGCTCGCAGACGCGCGCTCGAGACGTCAGCGCCGGCGCCGGGCTCGGCATATGCCCAACATCCGACCTTCACACCTTTCATTAGGGGCGGCAAATAGTGTTTCCTTTGGTTCTCTGTTCCTAAATGCAGAATAGCCGACGCTGCCAGTGCCGTATGCACGTAAAGCCCCAAACAGACCGCAGCAGACCCGCGTGCAAGTTCACGGTTCAAGATGGCGTAAAGAACCGAACCGCCGCCTGAGCCACCATACTCTTCTGGAAATGAAACACCCAGCCATCCAAGATCGCCAAATATTTTGAAAAGCTCCTGCGGATACCTTTCAGCCAAATCCCATTTCGTGGCGTGAGGTAAGATTTCTTTGTTGACGAATAGTCTTACGCTGTCGCGAAACTGGTTTTGCTCTTCACTCAAAGTCGGGTCATTCATGGTGTTTTCCTAACGCGTGCCGAAATTCGGCGCACGTCGTTCCAGAAAGGCCGCCACACCTTCCTTGTGTTCATCGCTTTGCAGGCATTGCACTTGAGCGTAGATCTCGTAATCGAATTCTCCGGCCATATCGCGATCGAGCGATCGGCGGATTGCCTTCTTGGTAAATCCAATCGCTTCCTTCGGGCCCTGAGCGAAGCTCGCCGCCAATTCCATCACAGCCGCATTGAGATCCACCTCAGGAACCAACCGCGAGATCAGACCGATTTGCACAGCCTCCTCAGCCTCAACGAAGCGACCGGTCATCATCATATCGGTGGCAGACCCGAGTCCAACAAGTCGTGGCAGAAAATACCCAGCCGACATATCGCAGCCGGCCAGCGCCAGCTTGATAAAGGGTGCGCAGTATCGAGAGCCCTCAGCGCCGATCCTAAAGTCGCTGGCTAAAGCAAGCCCTAACCCACCGCCAACCACATTGCCGTGGCAACGCGCAATCACCGGTTTTTCGATGGTGGAGATCAATCGGATGGGGTCGAGATAGTGATCGACAATCGCCTCCCACTCACCTGGTGATCGATCTACCATTTGACCGATGTCAGCGCCCGCGCAAAAGACTTTTCCTGCTCCGGCCAATACGATTGCACCAACTTCCGAATCGTCTCCAGCTCTTTCCAATGCGGCAACCAAATCGTCAAGTAGTTCAAAGTCGATTGCGTTGAGTTTGTCTGGACGGTTCAAAGTCAACGTCAGAACGCCCGCATCGACTTCTTGTAACAGCTTGTCACTCATTGTTTCCTCGGTCTCAATGCGTATGTAAATGATCCCTCAAACACCGTTTCGCCGGAGGTGTCGCGGGCCGAAATACTCACCTGTATAATAGCCCGACCATTTTCCTTCATTTCATCTGTGGCAGTACGGAGATTAGAAGGGTCGATGAATGATCGAGCAATAATATCCCCTTCCGCCCTGCGGGTGTAGTGAACACTTGCGTCCCGCAACAAAATGAAAGCATTCTGATCGCCTGCAAACCTGTCGGCCGCCACTCCCGCCACCGTTTCAGCCAGAGTGTAGAGTGCTCCAGCATGCATGGTTCCCACATAGTTATGCACTTCCGGACGATTCCTGAGGCGCATCTCAAACGCGATCTCGCTCTCCTCAAGCACCTCAATCTCGTGCCAGACAACGTAAGGTATTGTGGCAAGTAGTCCTTGTACGCCCATCTCCTAAAGATCCAATCCAAAGGCGCGAATGAGGTTGTCGCGGGTGACCTTGCGATAGATCTCATCTGACACACCCAAATCCTCAAGCTCGCTCAAGGTACGGTCGAAAGTAAGTAGCGGGTAGTCAGTGGCCCAAATCACCTTGTCTTGCCCCCAAGACTTGACGTACTCGATGAAGTTCTGTGGCCATTGCCGTGGACCCCGCGCAGAAGTTTCAACGTAGACATTGGGATGCTTCCAGGCCAGGGTCATCATCTCTTCATGCCAAGGTTGACCGAGATGACAGCCGATGATTGTGAGATCAGGGAAGGCAAGCGCCACTTCGTCGAGATAGATGGGCCGCCCACATTCCGACGGAAGCAGGGGTCCTGTATGACCAACCTGTAGAGCTACCGGCACACCCAGCTCAGAGCACTTAATGTAAACCGGCCAGTAGTGCTTGTCGTTCGGCGCCAGCCCGGTCATGCCGTCTCCATACATGTAGGGCTCAAGCCGAATGCAGCACATGCCAAGTTCCTTGACTAGATACTCCACGTCTGCCGCAACCTTCATCGGTTTGTCCATGACGTTGACGGTTCCGGCCGGAATGAATCGGTCAGGATAGTCTTTGGCCAGAACTGAGACTTCCTCATTGGTCATGACCGGATCGCCTTTGTAATAAAACGAGGACAAGATGATCTTATCGACCCCGGCCTCGTCCATTTCCGCAATCATATTTTCAACCGGTTGACCTTCTGTCATGATTTTGGGTGATCGGTACTTATTGAAGATGTGAATGAACTCTTCCGGCCACCGCGTCGCCCCTTCAGGGCTGACATATGTTGCCCATGCATCAATGGCGATCTTTTTCCGTGTCATGTGTCCTATCTCCTTGGAAGTTTCAATATGTCCCGCGTATCTTCAGGACTGGCAGGATCGGCGCCCAGTTCGCGCAGTATGCGCACAGCTTTTTCCACGAGCTCGGCATTAGATGAGGCAAGCTTGCCTGCCGAAATGTAGACATTGTCTTCAAGCCCGACACGGACATGGCCTCCCATAGAGACCACCGCGCCCAACATACGAAAATGATTGCGAGCCCCAATTGCGGAAACCAGCCACTGTGTGTCTTGTGGCAGGCCCTCAACCATATAAAGGAGGTTCTTTACTTCCGCCTTCGTGGTTTCTCCCGGAATGCCCATCACGATATTGGCAAGCAGAGGCTGATCAAGAACGCCACGATCTTTGAGTGCAGCGATATTGTTCAACATGCCGGAGTGATAGACTTCGAGTTCGGGGCGAACATCATTTTCTTGAAATATCTTCGCCACGCGTTCGAGTTCGCTATGGGACGAAAACAGCGGAACAAATCGATCGCCGCGCCACTCGCCATCAGTAGTATCGTATCGCCCAAGCAACGACCCACCACCAACACTAAAAGAGCCAATCTCTGGCTTCAATTCTGGGACACATCGAATGCGCTCATCTAACGGCAATCCAGCAATGGCACCCCCAGTGCTTAGGTTGATTACTGCATCGCACCCGCTCTCTTTCAAGCCATTGACAATGGTGCGCAACGTATCAACGTCGCTTGAGGCTTTGCCCTGTTTGTCGCGTGCGTGAATGTGTAGGATTGCAGCACCAGCCCGCCATGCTCCGATACCCGCCTCGATAATCTCTTGCGGTTGTTCGGGTAGTGCGGGATTGGCTTCCTTGCCCTGTTGTGCCCCCGTGAGAGCGCAAGTGATGATGGTCTTTGTCATAAACTTCACTCCCCTTTGAACTTAGCCGACCTCTTGTCGACAAACGATTGCATGCCTTCCTTTTGATCCTTGGTGAGCCAGTTCAACCCCACTGTATTGATCGAGAAGTCGATGGCACTCTCAAGATCTGTCGTCATCCATTTGTGAATAATTTCTTTTTGGGTCTCAAGCGCGAAGGGGCTCTTTTCCGCAAGAGTCCGACAAAGCGTGTCGACTTCTTGCGCGAGATTTTTGGATGCATGAATCGCTTGCACGAGCCCACGGCGCTCGGCCTTTTCAGCATCCCAAAACTCACCCAAATAACAGAGTTCACGCGTGCCCTGGATGCCAATGGCGATAGGAAGTATTGCAGCTTCGACGATGGCGGGAATACCGCGATGAATGTTAGGTAATCCAAAGCGTGAACGATCCGACGCGATCATGAAATCGCAAGACAGTGCAAGCTCAAGGCCGGCGCCTAAACACAGGCCATCGATCGAACAAACGACAGGCTTCTTCACAGTCCTAAGGCCTAAGAAAACCTTATGAAGCAGCTGACCCATGGCGCGCGAGCCAAAGGCATCCATGTCCTTGACATAGGCAACATCAATTCCAGCGGAAAAAGATCGATCGCTCGCAGAGTCGACTAACAGAACGCGAACAGATTCATCTGCTTCGGCGGCTATCACGGCGGCATGGATTTCTTCCAACATTTCTGCATTCAGCGCATTCAAAATGTCGGGTCGGTTCAAGGTAATGCGAAGAATTCGATTCTCTGAGGTGGTTTTTATGTGTTGGTTGACCATATCGCTATCTTCCTTTGAATTTCGGGACGCGTTTTTCGATGAAGGCACGCACGCCTTCTTGCGCGTCTTGCGTTTGACGCAAAGGTTCGGCATGGAATTGCTCGAGTCGCAGCGCTTCAACGAGTGGCAAAGAAATCCCTTGATAGACGGCATCACGCGCGGCGCGCACTGCAAGCGGGCCGTTAGCGGCAATTAACGAGGCGATGCGAAGCGCTTCATCGAGCAGCCTCTCCGACTCAACGACATGGCTAACAAGTCCCCAATTGAGCGCGTCATCAATCGAGATCGGTGCGCCTGTTAGGATCATCTCAAGCGCAACGCCAAACGGAACGCTTCGTGGCAATCGCTGTGTGCCGCCTGCGCCGGGCAATATGCCACGCTTAACCTCAGGTAGTCCGAAGGTCGCGTGGGATACGGCAATCCTAATGTCACATGCTAAGGCCAGCTCCAGTCCACCAGCCAAGCAGTGACCGTTGATCGCCGCGATGATGGGTTTGCGGGCATCGAAATTGCGCGTAAGCCCCCCAAGTCCCACCTCTCGTTCGCCTCGTTCGCGGCGTTCGATTGGCGTCATGGACTTGTAGTAGTCGCCCATTTCCTTCAAATCAGCCCCAGCACAGAAACTCTTGTCTCCGGCGCCGGTAAGTATAGCGACCCGCAAATCGTCATCGTCTCGAAACGCCAACCAGGCTTCGTTTAACCTCTGCCGCGCCTCAGCATTGAGGGCATTTCGCGCTTCGGGTCGATCAATTGTGACAATCAGTGTTCCGTCTTGACGTTCGGTGCGAACTGTCATTGTGCGGCCTCCATATGCTCGAACCCGACAAGTGCCGCTTTACTCGGATCTCCCTGAATTGGGCTGAAGCGTGCTTCAACCCGCACACCGACGCCAAATTGGTTACGGTCTCCAATCAGGTTGTGAACCCAAGGGCGACTTGCACCATCGAGCAAAATGAGACCGAAGACCCCCCGCCCTGGCACATCTGTCCACGCCCGAAGAGTTCCCCCCGGGCCGACCAGCCGTGTTGTCAGGTCGGATGTTCCGCATCCGGGACAAAAAGAACGTGCGGGAGCGAAAACCTCATCGCAGGCGAAACAGTGAGACCCCAATATCTCCTGCCGCTCCTCTATCGCCTCAAGGACCTTACTCGCCGCCTCGCCTACCGCGAAAGCAAAGGGGAGTTTTATGCTTCCCTCGCGGATCATCGCATCACCTCAAAGTGCAAGATATCATCCATGGCACCGTGAAGTTCGTCGCGCCAAACGGCACGGACACGTTGTCCAACGGCCAAGGTCTGCGGATCGCTTTCTGCCAAGTAGTGGTTAAGTGTGGTATCTGCACCATCGAGGCGGATAAGTCCCATGCCGTAGGGCGGTTCGCGCATCTCGCCGGTGCGCCCATCGATGATGGGTAGATACATTACCGTCCAGGCCTCAAGTACACCCTCATCGGCCACAGGCACCCACTCGGCAATACGCTCGTTGCAACGACCGCAGAAGGGGCGAGGTGGCAAGTATCGTCGATTGCAGTTGCCACACTTTATCGCCTCAATGCGCCGCGCCTTCAATCCCTCACTGAACCGTTCCATAGCGGCGCCTGACGCATAGGCCCAAGTCAAGTTCATTTCGTGGGTAATGGTCCTGCCGCCGGTCATGCCGCCCCCCGCAAGATCATTGCATCAGCCCAAGCATAAACACCGTAGCCTGTGGCCAACGCAGTGGTCGCACCATCGATTTGATAGTCTCCTGCTCGTCCCAGGATCTGCTTTGCAGCCTCGGCAATCCGAACGACCCCAGTGGCCCCAACCGGATTGGCACACAATACACCGCCCGACGGATTGACCGGCATCGTTCCACCAATTTCGGTGATGCCACTATCAATCAGATCTCCCGCCTTACCTTCCTGACAAAAACCAAGGGCCTCATACCAGGCGAGTTCGGCGTAGGTCGTAGGCTCATAGATTTCCGCTACGTCGAAGTCGTGCAATGGATCCGTGATACCGGCTTTGTCATATACTTCGCGTGCTGCATCTCGCAGGGTTTCCATTGTCACCAGACGACGCTCTATGTCGCCGATATAGGGTTGCTGATGGCGGGTTGCGGCGGCCTCAATCCATGCCGGGCGATCGCAGAGAGCTTCCGCGCGGTCTTCACTCGCCAAAACAATGGCACATGCACCATCCGACTGAGGACACATGTCAAGCATGCGAACCGGATAGGCCAACATCTTCGATTGCAAGACATCCTCAATCGTCACATCCGCATTCTGCAAATGGGCGTGCGGATTGAGCGCCCCATTGCGTCTCGCTTTCACGGCAACTTTGGCAGCATGGTCTTCTGTGACACCACGCTCGGCCATGTATTGCGATATTGAAAGTGCGAAATTTCCAAGGGCGCCGGAGGCAACGGCTCGATCCCAAAATGGATCGACGAGGGCCATACCAGCTTGAGTGTGGCCTTCGGAGTGTTTCTCGAATCCAACGACGAGAACAATGTCAAATAGGCCGGAAGCCACTTGATGGTAACCTGCAATGCAGGAACTTGTGCCGGACGTTCCGCCTGTCGCTACTTTCATGCATGGCTTGCCCAATGCAAAGGCACCCTCCCCGACCCACAACTCGGGAAACGCGCGGCCTTCAAAAAGCTCCATGTTTGATATTACGACGGCATCAATTTCGTGAGAATCTATACCAGCATCGCTGAGAGCCCGTGCTGCAGCTTCACGCACAAGTTCGGACTGATTCACATCGTCGCGCAGGCGCGTATGTTTGGTTTGACCGGTGCCGATGATACCGACGCGCTTCATGGGATCATCCTTTCGAGTACAGTGACCGCCTGACCTTGCCCAGCAGGCCCCCAAGCGCCATGAGCCATGGCGCGGTGGCAATCGCTATTGCTGCGAATGAACCGAACGCAATCGACCAAACGTGTAAGACCGGCTGCAACGGGAACGTGGCCTGCGAATAGACCTCCCCCCGGTGAGAGAGAAACCGCAGGGCCGAACCCGGCAGCAGATGCAAACAACTCCTCTTCATGCGGATAGATTGCGGACGGTTCCGCGAGATCAAAACACTCTGATGGCTTTTCGATACCGGCGATGCCATAGGCTCGGTTACATGCACGCGTCAACCCATCGAGCCTCGTCAGATTACGATCGCCGAGAGCGTGCGGGGCCAGGTCATGACCTACACCTGAGACAACAACTCCCACCTCATTAGAATGAGAGAGGTCGCTTTTGCTCAAGACAACCGCACAAGCTCCGTCTCCAAAAGGCGCTACCATTTCTTTTCGTAGAGGGGAGGCGATAATTTCGGAGTCGAGAACCTCCTGAACCGAAACTGTACCAGCAATGCCGCCGCTGGCTGCGGCACGGCGCGCAGATACTAGTTCAGCCCACCGGTGCACAGCATCCTTGTCTTGGGCAGCAATGTTCGCCGCCTGCAGTCCAGCAGCGGATTTGAAATCCAAACCCAGTGATTGGGAGAAGACCGGCTCCATGGCCCAAAGGGTAATGTCATCAAAATTCGAAAGAGATGGCTTTGAGTGAGCGACTACGAGTACAGTCTTGTATGCACCGGCGCAGACCTGCGCGACGCCATGTATGAATGCACAGAGTCCATCTGCGGCAATGCGAGTTTCAGGTTTCATCACCGCACCGACAACCTCGGTAACGGCAATGTTCGAAGCAGTAAGTCCATCGAATAGGTCCACCGACGCCGTTACAACAGCATCGATGTCGTCATATGTGAGATTGGCATCAGCGAGCGCAGCTTCAACCGCTTCAAGGACGACCTCAGGTATCGACCGGGGATCGTGCACCACCGGTCCGACGGTGGCGACACCGCTGACATGTGCAAGCATTTCTCTCTTTGGCCCCATTTATCGCCCCTCAGACCATCAAGTCATTCGTTTTAGCGATGATGTTTCTCATCGTTTCACTGGTGCCGGCACCGATGGTGAAGCCCATGCAATCGCGGTAGAGCCGCGCCATTGACGTCTCCTCCATGAGTGCCATACCGCCGAAAATCTGAGCGCACTCGTGCGCCACATGACGGGCCTTCTCGGTCGCGAAAAGCTTGGCCATGGAGATTTCTGCATTGGCCGGTTGGCCATCGACATAGAGTTCGATGGCACGCTGGGTCAACGCTTCTGCGGCTGCGATTTCGGTTATGACATCGGCCAAGCGGTGCTGCCAAACCTGGAAACCCAATAATGACTGACCGAAAGCCTTACGGTCATGGCCCCATCCACGCGCCTCTTCGAACATCAGCCGCATTTGGCTGCAAGCGATGACGGAAAGCACTAAGCGCTCACCCTCGAAACCTTGCATAATGTAACGGAAGCCTTTTCCCTCCTCGCCGACCAGATTACCCACCGGCACGCGCACATTGTCGAATATGATTTCTGCGGTATCTGAGGCATGGGTCGCAGTTTTCTGTAACCGGCGCCGGCTAAGCCCTTGCGTGTCCGTTGGTACAACGACAAGCGAGACGCCCTTGTATCCTTCACCACCTGTGCGAACCGCCGTCGTGACGAAATCAGAGATCGTCCCATTGGTGATGAAGACCTTGGCGCCATTGATCACATATTCGTCGCCGTCGCGCACAGCCTTGGTGCGTATGGCGGCGACATCACTGCCAGCGCCCGGTTCGGTGACACCCAGAGATCCGACTTTCTCTCCTCGCACCGCGGCAGCGACAAATCGCTTACGCAGTTCCTCAGATCCTTCGCGATCAATGACTTTAGTGGCGAACTCGGCATGGGCCATTACGGCCACTGGAACGCCAACCAAACCGCAACGCATTAGCTCTTGCAACAGGATGGTCGTGTACCAAAAGTCGAGACCGGCGCCGCCGACATCTTCGGACAGACGAACGCCGAGAAACCCGAGACTGGCAAGCTTCTCGAACAGCTCACGTGGAACTTCGCCGGCCCGGTCCCATTCAAGTGCATTCGGCTTCACCTCACGCTCAACAAACTCGGTCACCGAATTGCGGAAGATTTCATGTTCTTCAAGCGGTGGTCGTAACATGTCGGGCTCCATCCCAAGGGGCAAAGGCACTACAGGCCAAAGGATACGGCAAGGGTGGCATCACCACCTGTTCATGATTAGAACTTGAGCCCGTCAAATCAATTTGTCAAGTCTTACTCAGTTTTCATGTATTACTTGACTCGATATGAAAATTGTCATACTCGCCGAGGCTATACTGGATCCAGTACCCAATCTTTGTGATTAGCAGACAACAAGAAACAAGGCCCCATGTCAGAGCAAACAGTTGAGAAGTCTCGCAGAGCTTTTCGTGAAAACAATATTTCCATGAGTTACTCCGGCCCGCTACATTTGGCGACAACGGTTTCGGTCACGCTCGCGGTGATCGTGTTTTCGATCATTATGCTCAAAGACATTAGCGCCTTGGAATGGACGACACTTCCTGTAACTTTCGCCTATGCCAATCTGGTTGAGTATTTGGGGCACAAAGGGCCGATGCACAAGCGAACAAAGTTCTTCGGCCTCCTCTATCATCGGCATGCGATTGAACATCACTCTTTCTTTACCGAAGAAGCGACAACATTCGACTCTTCAAAAGACTATAAGGCCGTCCTTTTTCCACCGGTCATGTTGTTCTTCTTTTTTGGTTGTTTCGCGACACCCGTTGGTGCACTGCTTTACTTCTTGTTCTCACCCAATGTGGCATTCTTGTTCGTTTTCACATCGGCGCTCTACTTTCTCAACTATGAGATCTTGCACTTTTGTTATCATATCGAAGAATCCGCCTGGCCATCGAAATTGCCGTTCATGAGTGCGCTAAGACAACACCACACGACGCACCACAACAAGACCTTAATGGCGAAGTACAATTTCAACATCACCTATCCAATTTGCGACAAGCTCTTTGGGACTCTTCACGACGATCCCTAAGAATACAAAATTCACACTGACGTGCTCCACTTGAAGTCCTCCAAAATATTGTGGAGTCTGATCGATTGAGGAGACGGGCCTTTGACATGTCGTGGATTTAGCGAAGAGCAGAACATTGTGATTTTGAAAGGGGCGGCCTTTATCGACACATGGGCGTCGATCTCGCCTTAGAGATCTTGCACCCATAGGTGAATTGGTGTGATCGAAATGTAGCTCGACTGAACATACAACATCCGGATTAGCGTTTGCACTTTTCACTCCGGAGGGAGATGAGAGACATGAAAGTACTTGGAATTCGGCATTGTGCGGTTCTTGCGGATGCGGAAAGTTTCTCTGATTTTTTGGGCAAGGGACTGGGATTGCCATCGCGCAACCTAGGGGGAGCTGACGATCCCTTCGCTGGGGAAGTGTATTTCCTGCTGGCGATGACAGCTGGGTCGAGGTTTGGCCCGCCTCCGATGAGATGCCCGAAATGACCATGTTGCAGATCATTGTTGATGATGTTGAGGCATGGGCTGAAAACGCCCAAAAAAATGGCCTCTCGCCTCTCGGTCCTACGATCGCCCATGGCGAGCGTATCTACTATCTCCGAGCTCCAAATGGCACGCAGATCAGTTTCCAGCCAAAGATTGAATAGGTTCAGTTTACTATTGAGAAAAACTGCGGATTTCGTGGATCTATTTCCTTTTGGTGAGGCCCTTCTCTTCTTGTTCAAGTGATCGCAAATGGAAAATTCCAGCTCAAAATAGCCTGTGTCGCAAGACTTCCACAGTGAACATTTACTTGAGCGGCAGTGACTCTGCTCGCTCGGTATTGTTGGTGCCAGGATGGGCGACGCCTACACCGGCTCCTAGCGCGTGATCCTCACGTCCCAGTAAAATCGGGTTTTCGCTTTTCCATAAATGCCCGAGGGCCCTCAACGGCATCTTTGGAACGCAAGATCATGGCACCAATCTCACTCTCAATAGCAAATGCCTCCTTTAAGGGCATTCCGCTGGTGCGAAGGACGGCTTCCTTGCATGCCGCAACCGCCAATGGCCCATTGTCTGCTATCCGCTGTCCTATTTCCTCCGCTCTGTCCATCAATGTGCCATCTGAGACAACTTCATTGATCAGTCCAATACGCAATGCTTCGGCGGCATTCATTCGATCGCCAATCAATAGTACCTCCATAGCCTTGCAGTATGGAATTTGCCTGGCCAACCGAACGAGCGACCCCCCCGCAGGAACAATCCCCCGCATCACCTCGGACAGGCCGAACTCACTTCCTGGTGCTGCAAGTCTTATGTCTGTCGCTTGGATGATCTCCATACCGCCAGCAAGCGCAAACCCGTTAATCGCTGCAACGACCGGCTTGTAGAGCTTGAAGTCACGCAACAATGCGGTCTGTATCAATGATCTGTCTTTTAAGAATGCTTCGTCGTACTCATCTTCCGGCTGGCGAGCACGGGACATCAATGGAATTAGCAAACCCAGATCTGCGCCAGAACAAAACGCTCTGTCACCGGCGCCGGTCAGTACGGCGACTCGCGCATCTTCATCGTCCCTGAAGTCACTCCAAGCTTTAGCCATTTCAACTATCATTTGCGGACTCAAAGAATTACTACGATCAGGACGATTCATTGTGAGATAGGCTATTCCGTTCCTTTTTTCGTAAACCAAATGGGACATTTCAATTGCTTTCGAATTGGCGAGAAGACTCTTCGCCCGAGGGTATCAGCGCGCACATTCTCTCGTGAGCTTCAATGTATTCATCTACGATTTCCGAAATGAGCTGTCTCGCACCCATCGTCTGGTTCATGCGCCCAACAATCTGACCGACCGGAACAAACATTACGTCTCGTGCTTGCTTGGGAAACTTGCTCATTCGGCGCATTGCATTTCGCACAGCCATCATCTGCATAGGAGGCGCTAAGGGCTTGGGATCTTTATCTGAATCCCAAGCGTCGGTCCAGGGTGTGCGCAGCATACGAGCATATTTGCCGGTATAGCTCTTGGTGCGGACTGTATCCGAGCTACTTGCTTCTAGTAGCCGTTCCCGCTTGACTTCATCGGTGTTTGATTCCGCCACCGTGAGCCATATCGAACCACACCAAACCCCTTGAGCGCCTACTGCTAGTGCGGCGTACATTTGGCTACCAGAGCCAATACCCCCAGCGGCAATAACCGGGATATCTCCCGCGATCTCCACTACTTCCGGCCACAAGACGGAGCTGCCGATTTCGCCGCAGTGACCACCACCTTCGCCCCCTTGGGCCACGATGAAGTCAAGGCCAGCCTCAACGTGGCGTTTGGCGTGCTTCGGCGAGCCGCACAGAGCGCCTACCATCCGGCCCGAATCTTGAATCTGCTTGATAACCTCCGGCGGTGGCGTGCCGAGTGCGTTCGCAACCATTTTGACATTCTCGTGCTCCAAAGCAATATCAATGAGCGGTGTGGAAGTGGCTTCCGTCATCATAAGCTGATCTCGCGTTTTTTGACCCCCCGGCAAACGTGGCACACCATGGGCATCTAACAGCTCGTCCGCAAAGTCCCTGTGTCCTTGCGGGATTGCAGCGCTTATTATACTGCGTAGCTTTTCAGGATCCTTTTCATCTTGGTTTTCATATCGATTTGGGATGATTACGTCGATGCCGTATGGCTTGCCATTGACGTGCTCGTCAATCCAGTCAAGTTCGATTCGTAGTTGATCAGGAGAAAATCCCACCGCACCCAATACACCAAAGCCCCCAGCATTGGTCACCGCTGCTACTACATCTCGACAATGGGTAAAAGCGAATATGGGGAAGTCGATGCCGAGTCTCTGGCAAATCTTGGTTTGCATGTTCAATCTCCTATTAAATTGCGATACACGATCTTCTTCCATAGTATTGAAATTATCATAATGATAAAGTATATTTATCGTTATGATAATATGAGGACTATTGAAAACCAAAGATTCTCCAAAAGGCAGGCCTGATTTTCCTGGGTATCGATTTCAGATTTGACGGTTCGAGTAAGCTTGTTCGCGACAAAGGAAGTTGTTCAAACCTGCCGATTGTGATCAAAACCCCCGAGGTGAAACTGTGGCAAGAAATCCGACAGAAAATTTCCGCAAACTTGCAGGCAAGAGTCCAGAAGAAGCGACTTTCTTCTGGACCGGAGGGCCCGTGGAACTTGCAGACAAGACCTGGTTTCAGTCTTTTCAAAGTGGCTGCACGGCTTTTGAAACTGATGAAGGGCTCGTACTAGTTGATACGGGATTGGTTAGGCGCGCCGATAATCTGGCATCCGCCTTGAGACAGGAGACCAAATCCCCTGTGCATACGGCTGTCTATACGCACGGTCACATTGATCACGCGTATGGCCTAGCTAAGTTCCTAGTTGAAGGACAGAATACACCGAGGATTATTGGGCAAAGAGCCATGCCAGAGCGATTTACTCGCTATGGAAAGACGTTGATTCATAACCAGTCAATCAATGCGCGACAGTTGGGTGGCACCGTGAGCGCCCCCGTTTTTAATATTGAGCCTGGAGCATCGGCCTTCATCATGCCGGAATATCCACCTAATCTCCTTTATGATGATCGAATGACATTAACTGTAGGCGGATTGACTTTCGAATTGCATCACTGCCGCGGCGAAACCGACGATCATACCTGGGTGTTTTGCCGTGAGCGGGAAGTGCTATGTCCGGGAGATCTCTTTATTTGGGGAGTGCCGAACGCTGGCAATCCGCAGAAGGCTCAGCGCTATCCTTGGGATTGGGCCAATGGGCTGCGACAAATGGCGGCTTACAAACCTCGTTCCATGGGGCCCGGGCATGGCGGCCCGGTCGTCAATCAGCCGGACTTGCTCCAAACAATGCTCCTTGAAACCGCAGATTATCTCGATTCCTTGGTTTCTCAGACACTTTCTGAACTGGAGAATGGGTCGCCTCCACATGTCGATATTGTGCGCAGTGTCACACCACCATCAAGTGACTCTCCGTGGCTTCAACCCGTCTATGACGAGGCGGAATTCATCATACGAAATGTCATTCGTTACTACGGCGGTTGGTGGAGCGGGCGGCCAAGTGAGCTGAAGCCTGCACCACGAAGTGACGTGGCAAAGGAAATAGCTGATGCAGCTGGAGGTGCCAGGGCACTTGCCGCAAGAGCCAAAAAACTGGGGGAGACCGGGGATTTGCGCCTTGCCTGTCATCTTGCGGACTACGCCATTGAATCTGCGCCAGAAGATGCAGAGGTTCAGAAAATCGTCGGCGACCTTTACGACCTGCGAGCCGAAGCTGAATCGAGTTTGATGGCCACCAATCTGTTCAGATCTTCCGCAGCCTACGCACGTGAAGCAAGGTCATTTGCTTGATGCGCAAGGTTGGGGAGGAGAGCATTGGTAACAGTGCCTATCGATATTACGTTTTGGGGTTACTCACTACGGTGGGTATCCTTAATTTTATTGATCGGCAGATTCTTTCGATCCTATTACAACCAATCAAAGAAGAGATGCTACTGAGTGATACTCAACTCGGATTGCTCTCCGGAATCGCCTTTGCCATCTTCTTTACTTTCTTTGCCATTCCGATCGCCCTCTGGGCTGACAGACACTCGCGACGCAATCTTATAGCGTCCGCACTTACAATGTGGAGCTTAATGACCGCACTGAGCGGAGCTGCTTTCAACTTCACGACATTGCTTTTGACCCGCATGGGTGTGGCTGTTGGGGAATCGGGATCAGGTCCCGCCGCTCAATCTGTGATCGCTGATTACTTTCCGCCTCATCAACGTTCCCGAGCTATGTCCGTTTACTCCCTTGCTATACCAGTGGGAATTATAATTGGTTTTACCACCGGTGGCTGGGTTAACGAGGTGTATGGCTGGCGTGTGGCTTTCATGGTCGTCGGACTTCCTGGCGTCGCCGTAGCGTTACTCCTTAGGCTAACATTGCGGGAACCTGCTCGAGGGGCAAGTGAAAATCGCAAAGCAACAGATGACCCGCCCAAGTTTCGCAAAACACTGGCCTATCTGTGGAAATGCCGTACATACCGACACATGGTCTTTGCGGCTGCCCTCCATGCTTTGGCCAGTTACGGTCTTCTAAACTGGACGCCATCCTTCTTCATTCGCTCACATCATCTTGGTACTGCAGAAATCGCTCTTATTCTAGGGATTGCTCTTGGAATTGGAGGGGGTGTGGGCACAATTGTTGGGGGCGTCCTCTCGGAAAAACTGGCGGTGAAGGATGTTCGCTATTACCTATTGGTCCCTGGAATAGCGGGCTTAGTTGCCATGCCCTTCCAGTTTGGGGTATTTCTCTCTTCCGATCCTCGATTGGGGCTGATGTTGTATTCGATTCCGGCATTTTTTGGGTCGTTTTGGACTGGCCCAGTTCATGCGGTCGGACAGACAATTGTTCCTCTCCAAATGCGAGCCATGTCTGCAGCTGGTATGTTGTTTGTCATCAATCTCATTGGACTTGGGTTGGGTCCCCAATTGGTTGGTATCATTAGCGACGTTCTTCGCCCTACCTTGGGTGTCGAATCGTTGCGGTATGCGCTGCTCGCGATCATTCCGTTCAATCTGTGGGCGGGCGTACACTATTGGCTTGGCTCACGTACAGTGAAACTCGATATGGAAAGCTAACGCAGTTTGCGAATTGTGGCCCAATCCCTATTGCTAGAAATCGGCTGCATCGCGTCGCATCACATGGACTCTACGGCGAGCAATGAGATACAAAATGCGACGCTGTTCTATTCAACCAAAGTACAATTCGGACCTCGTACAAACTCCAATAACCAAATACTCGGAATCAATGAAGACAGATTGAAATGGCTGGTTTTGGCTTGTATTTATCATTATGCTAAGTTATGATTTATTGTTTTTGATCGCACATGAACACAGTGAGGAAGGTCGGCCACCCGATCTTGATTTGATAATGACTCTTAGGCATGAACCCATAGAATCACGGGCGAATTGGAAGCGAGAAAGCTTTGTGGAGGACTCCAATTGGATCCATCATTTGAGTTCAGCTGAGATATCGGAATTAGATTCAGCGCTTGGACATGCAAAGTCCAAAGGACTGAGCGGTATTCAAGTTACGGCAGAGGATTTTCCGATTCCTACGCTTTCTGCTGTCGTAAACAACCTGGTTGACGAACTTGTCAACGGTAGAGGATTTAAACTTCTTCGTGGGTTTCCCGCACTCGACTATTCGAAAGAAGACGCAAGTACAGTTTTCTGGGGCATAGGAACTCACATGGGACAAGCATGGCCGCAAACCCAGAATGGCCTGTTACTCGGAGATATCCAAGATGAGGGCGCCAAATTCAAAGAGAACAACAATATTCGAGGTTATCAGACCCGGTTGAACTTGCCCTTTCACACGGATCGAGCCGACTTTGTGTGCTTACTTTGTCTGCGCAAAGCGAAGGCTGGCGGATTGAGCAGCATTGTCAGTTCAATTGCCTGCCACAATGCGATAGCCCGCAAAAGACCGGATTTGCTCGAGCGCTTTTATGAACCTTTTTACTATGACATGCGCGGCGAGCAACCCGAGGGTGAAAAGCCTTTCTATGCCTGCCCAATCTTCACCGAACACAACGGCAGACTATTTAGCCGATACGTTCGCGGTTACATCACGTCGGCTCAACGGTTTGATGATGTGCCCAAACTCAGTGCCCGTGACTTGGAGGCGCTCGACTACTTTGATGAGTTGATGCACGATCCGGATATGCACTTAAACGTAGACCTTGAGCCCGGAGATATGCAGTTTGTAAACAATTACTCCGTCTTTCATGCTCGCACTGCGTTCGAAGACTATGAAGATCCAGATCTAAAACGCCATCTAAAGCGTCTTTGGTTGACCACCGATCAAATACGCGATCGCCCCGGGGTCTTCGAGTTGACGTCAAGAAACAGGGGTTTGGTATAGAGCATCGATGAATTCACACATAGCTATGCTCGCGTGAATGGTGTGACGCTTCACTATGTGACCGTGGGAAGCGGTGAGCCGGTTGTGCTGCTGCATGGATGGCCACAATCTTGGTTCGAATGGCGGTTTGTCATGCCCTTGATGTCCTCGAACTATCAACTGATTGCCCCGGACCTGCGTGGTCTCGGGGACAGCTCACGGCCATTGTCAGGATACGAAAAAAAGACAGTTGCGAGCGATATTTATCAATTGCTGCGCGATCATTTGGGGATTGAAAAATTTCATCTCGTTGGCCACGATATCGGCGGTCCTGTCGCGTACAGAATTGCCATGGATCAGCCTCAGGCCGTTAACCGGTTAGTCTTTGTGGATGTGCTTATTCGCAATGACCTGCAAAAAGACAATAGCGTCCCAGCCAGATGGCACCATGGTTTCAATAGGCTCGTTGATCTGCCAGAGGCCCTCACCGAGGGGCGCGAAGAGATCTTCCTGAATTGGTTTTATCGGGCCGGCGGCGCTCGACCAGACGCGATTTCACCTGAAGCGCGAACGGAATACGTACGTACCTATTCCCAGCCTGGCGGTATGCGCGCCGCGTTCAATCACTATCGTGTCATGGCACAAGACCAGCGAGACAACATTCAATCTTTCGGCAATGCCAAGCTTACCATGCCGGTTCTAACGCTCGCAGGTGGTGCCCATAGCGGTCGAAAGGATTTAATGCAACAATCTCTTACACGGATATCTGACAACGTCAGATCAATTGTTGTTGAAGGAGCAGGGCACTGGATTCCGGAGGAACAGCCGCAAGCAGTAGCTGAGCACTTGATGGCCTTTTTCAATGAGAAATAGATGAAACAGAAACAACTGCATGCAGTGAAAAGAGCACCGATGGACCGTGCCTTAACAGAAACAACTCTTGAGGCCGCCGCCCTGAGACTGCTCAAGAAGAATGGAGTATTGGCCGGGCTAAATTTGCGAGAGGTAGCCGAAGAAGCCGGTGTAAACCGCGGTCTTGTTTATCACTACTATGGGTCCCGGAGGAGCTTACTGCGATCCGCTTTGAAAAAGGACGCGGAGAAATGGCTCGGCAAGAGTACTTCGGGGGCCACCCTGCCTTTCCGTGAGCAGATTGTTCAAATGGTTAGATCGTTGCGTGGCCGCGGATCAACAATTCGGCTGGCGACACTGCTTAGTCTCGATGACGCGGAAGGCCCAAGATTTTCCCCGCTGAAAGAGCGGCGATTGGCAGATTTGAAACAAGAAGTCGACGATGGTGTGATTGATCCAGACACGGACCTGGAAGCTCTTCTCATCTTGGTCTCTTCATTGGGCAATGGGTACATGACCACACGCCGCGGATTAAGCAAAGAGTTTAAGATTCCGGTGACGGAAATGGATGAGCGACTCTATTCAATATTGGACCAGATGCTATCGGTGTTCGAGCGGAGTTAGGAACACTCCAACCAGCCAACAATTCCGAAACGGACCTGACATGAGCTTAATCTACGAAAAAGAAGGCAAGATCGCTACGATTACGCTTGATCGACCGCAAGCTCTCAATGCAATGAATGCAGATCTTGGCGTAAAACTTCGGGACGCATGGATCGACTTCTCGAAAGACGCTGATCGCGCCGTATTGATTGTCAAAGGATCCGGCGACAGAGCTTTTTGCGTCGGAGCCGATATTAAAGAGAGAAATTCAAAAGATAGCGATCCCCACGTCACGCAATTTGGGCGCACTGACTTCCTAACACCCATGAAGGGAATTGATCTTTTCAAGCCTGTTATCGGTGCGATAAATGGCTACTGCCTCGGTGGAGGTATGGAGCTTGCGATGGTGTGCGATATCAGGCTGGCCTCAGATACAGCGGTGTTTGGTCAACCCGAAATCAAACGTGGCATTTTCCCCGGAATGGGCGCCACTCAACGCTTACCTCGCCTAATGCCATACAATCTAGCGGCCGAAATACTCTTCACGGGCAAGACTTTCGATGCTCAGGAAGCTTATCGAATCGGCTTCGTGAATAGAGTAGTGCCACAGGACGAATTGATAACCTGCGCTCACGAACTCGCCAATGTTCTCGCCGACATGTCTCTTCAATCATTACGCTCCATCAAGGAATCACTGTTGAGTAGTTATGAAATGCCGCTGCGACAAGGATTGCGCGTCGAAGGGCTGCTCAGAAGAATAGTCGGAGAAACCGATGATGCCCGTGAGGGGATGAAGGCATTTGTTGAACGCAGGGATCCGAAATTTCAGGAATCATAATCAGGAAACCGTACCATGCGGTTGGAGAAATTTGATGATACTACTCGAAGGCATGATGGTACTGGATCTCACGCGAGTTATCGCGGGGCCCTCTTGTACAAGAACGTTGGTAGATCTCGGCGCTGAGGTTATCAAAGTTGAACCCCCCGTCGGAGACTTACTTCGTCGAGGTGAGCCGAAGGTCAACGGTGTTGGAGTGGGGTTTGCCCAACTCAATGCCGGGAAGAAACTACTGAGTATCGATCTTTCCAAAAAGACTGGGACAGAGGTCATTTTGCAGTTGGCGAAAAAGGCAGATATTGTTGTCGAGAACTTTCGTCCAGGTGTAACAGCGCGATTGGGGATCAGTTACCAAGATGTGCTGACAGTCAATCCTGATGTTATCTACTGTTCGATTACCGGTTACGGGCAGGATGGTCCTGCTGCCAACCGCCGCGCATACGCTCCGGTCATTCATGCGGAGACAGGCCTTTTGGCAATAAATTCTCGTGAGCGTGGAATGGACCCTTTGCCAGAAGCTGTCGCGCACGCTGACTTTGCTGCAGGCGCCCAAGCTACAACAGCCATTCTCGCTGCACTGATTCATAAACTACGCACGGGCAAAGGTCAGAGCATCGATGTTTCCATGGCAGAGTCTATGCTTGCCATGAATGAGTGGACAGCAGCAGAAGTCAACGGTGGCTCAGAGGGCTTGATCAGCCCTTTCCGCCCGGGGGAGGCGGCTATGTTGCAACTTCAAGACAAAACTTGGGTCCACGTACCCGGCAATCCGGAGACTTGGATTTTTCCGGTTGCTAAGGCATTGGGAAAAACTCACGAACTGCATGAGCAGGGTTGGTACACTACCAAAGACACGCAAGGTTGCGTGAAAGAGATCAAAAAAATCGTTCAGTGTTGGGCGGGCACTTACGAATCTGTTCAGGCGTTTGAACAGGCGCTCGATTCAGCCCGGTTGCCTTTGGGGAAAATTCAGACGCTGGCAGAAACTTCTGAACTGGATTGGGCTGTGGCGCGAGGCGCATTTGTCGAGGTTGATGTCAATGGTAAGAAGGTCAAAATACCCCGCTCGCCGTTTCGATTTTCCGACAGTCAAGTTGGACCAACATCGGGAACATATCCGCAAGGCGAGCACAATCGTATGCTGTTGAAAGCGAAACTCAATATGGATGACGAATACCTTGATCTGTTGGAAACGCAAGGAGTTCTAATAGGAAAAGATCCATCTAGTGACGAAGAAAACTTGAAAGGACGTCAAACAAGTAAAGATGATTCGGTCTTGTATGTATAGTAGCGACAGTCTCAAGTGGAAAGATAAGGCGGCTATTGTCGGTATAGGAGAGACACAATTTTATCGCGGCACCGACCGAACGAATGTTGATATGATTCTTGAGGCTGCAAGCAAGGCAATCCAAGATGCTGGCCTGAAACCATGTGATATTGATGGCATGGTGCCTCCACCGGCCTATACAACATCCGAGCAAATAGCGGCGAATCTGGGCATCCCTATTCTTAACTATGTGTCTACAGTTCACATGGGCGGAGCCAGTCCCACAACTGCTATACAACACGCCGCAATAGCCATTTCCAGTGGCGTCGCCAAGGCTGTACTCATTGTGGTTGGCTGGAATGGTTATTCTGCACTGCGGCCCAAACCCAGTCGACCGCGCAATCAATCCATGGGAATCACGGCAATTGCCAATACCATGCGCGATTTCTATGTTCCGTTCGGCGTAGCCTTACCCGTGCAGATGTATGCTTGGATGGCAACCCGGCACAAACGACTCTACGGAGTGCCTGATGAGGCAACTGGAGAGATTGCCGTCGCTTGCAGGGCACATGCTCAGTTGAACGAACGAGCGATAATGTACAACAAGCCATTGTCGATGGAGCAATACCTCGACAGTCGCTTCATTTCAGAACCCTTTAGATTGTATGACTGTTGTCTTGAGACCGATGGTGCTTGCGCTATTGTGTTGACAGGAGCAGATCAGGCGAAGGACTTAGCGCATGATCCCGTTTACGTCATGGGTGCTGCCGAAGGGCATCCCTTCCCTGCAGATGACATAGCCTCACGAGAAGATCCGTTCCGAATAGGCCTGAGCTTTGCGGCTCCCAGGGCCTTCGAAATGGCAGGAATTAAGCCCACCGACGTTGATTTTCTTCAGGTGTATGACTGTTTCACATATGTCGTGCTGCTTCAGCTTGAGGCGATGGGGTTCGCGGCGCGAGGTGAAGTCTACGATTTTGTTAAGGACGGCCAGATCCAACTGGGTGGGCGCTATCCGATAAATACAAACGGTGGGCTTCTGAGCGAAGCACATATTTGGGGTTTCAACCATGCCCTTGAAGCAACGAGGCAATTGCGTGGAACTGCGGGTAAGCGTCAAATTGCCGATGCGGAAATTGGATTAGTTACCGGTTGGGGTGACCTTGGTGATGGCAGCATCGCAATACTGAGGAGATAGTGTGTGTCTGACAGACCAATACCGAAGCCGATTGATCCGATGAATGATGAGTTCTGGCAAGGTTGTCAAGATGGCACCTTGCGTATTCAGTGTTGCTCCGCATGTGGCAAATTCCGACACCTTCCAAGATACATGTGCGCGTATTGTGGCTCCAGGGACTACGAATGGGCCCCCGTTAGTGAAATCGGTTCACTATACTCCTGGACAATTACGCACCAGGTTTTTCATCCCAGCTTTGAGGCTCCCTTTGTAGCCGCCGTTGTTGAATTTCCCGAGAAAGTGCGAATGGTCAGCAACCTACTTGACGGTTACGGCATGGAATTGAGATTGGGTGCTTCGGTTCGCGTCGAATTCATGAAAATCTCTGACGACTTTCAAGTGCCGGTTTTCAGATTGATGCAATGATCACAACATGTTCCCCATGAGCGCTTCCAGAGAAACGTAGAGATCAATCTAACGATGTCCCCGAAAGTGATAGCAGCCTCGGGAACACGCCAATAGAGCTACCAGAAAGGAAGGGGATCAGAACGACCCTGTTCTCGAGGGCGCCGCCATCCTAATCATCGAAGATGATAACTTGACGCGTCAATTCGCCGGTCTTCAGCGCTTCAAGGGCAGTGTTCACGGCTTCGAGACCAATGCGTTCCGAGACCATCTGGTCTAATTTGAGACGACCGTCCATGTAGAAGTCGACCAAGCGCGGCACATCAACACGGAACTGGCTGGACCCCATGTAAGAGCCTTGGATCTTCTTCTCCGCAAGAAAATCCATGCCATGTACCTCAATCATTTGACCAGGCGGGATCGCACCGATGACTGTTGCGGTGCCGCGGCGGGCAAGCATTTGAAATGCCTGTTCCGTTGTATTCTTTAAGCCAATCGCTTCAAATGAATAGTGGACACCTCCACTCGTCAACTCCTTGACTTGTTCGACGACATTACCACCCGAAGCATTGATCACGTCCGTCGCCCCAAATTCCTTAGCAAGATTGAGTTTCGAATCGAGCGTATCAACCGCGATTATTCGACCGGCGCCAGCAATTGCCGCACCATTGATGCAGTTGAGGCCAACACCTCCGCAACCGATGACGGCAATTGACGTTCCTGGTTCGACCTTCGCAGTATGAAAAACCGACCCTACACCGGTGGTGACGGAACAGCCAATCAGAGCCGCAAGATCAAGCGGCATGTCCTTACGGATTCTTGCAATTGCATGTTCGTGTACAAGCATTTGCTCCGAAAAAGAAGACAGATTGAAAAACTGGGTGATTGGGGATGTTGCCGTTTCCAACCGCTGTTTATCATCATTTCCGCGCTGCGTTTCTGAACTCTGACACAGAGACATGTGTCCTGTCAGACAAAATTCACAATGGCCGCAAAAGGCTGAAAAACAGGTGACAACATGATCGCCCGGTTTGACATATGTAACATCGGAACCGACTTGTTCAACGACGCCTGCGGATTCATGACCCAAGATGCTTGGTAAAGGGTATGGATATGTCCCATCAAAGAAATTCAAATCGGAATGGCAAACGCCTGCTGCCGCTGTCCTTATTAGAACCTCTCGCGGTCGCGGTTTTGAGATGAGAACATCTTCGATTTCCATAGGTTTTCCGACTTCGCGAAATACCGCCGCTCTCATAAGAATCTACTCCTTTAGAAATCAGATAGTCGCTTTGCACAACTACCGTGAACTATTGGATTACAATTCTAGAGGCGAACTTTCCAACCTTCAAGCATCACGCTTACGACGATGAAAGATTTTTGGGTTGTCGCCAATAATCGGATCGAAACAATCAGTTCGACCGACACAGTGTGGTGGATCTGGTAGTCATAGGTGATTGCAACATCGCATGAAAGTCGCTAAAATTTCCCGACCGGACAAGTCAGATCTTTCATATGCATGACTCACCGATTGCTCCGAATTATTTGGTGACGGACAGGCTGAAGAGATCCGCCCAGCGGCCTCTTGGAAAGTAACATCTCACAGTGGATAATAGTGTTATGCCATCTTTTCCCAATACGTCTCCGGCTGAAGCAACTTGCTATGAAGACTTGAGCGTTCTTGCTGATATCACGCGGTTCCATGCAGTGAATTCGCCTACAGATACTGCACTGTTCTATGAGGGCTGCCGAACGAGTTTTGCCCAACTGGATCAATTCGCTTCCCAGGTCGCCAACGGCCTGAAAGCAGAAGGAATCGAGCTGCAAGGAAACGTCGCTTGGTTGGATCTCAACAGCGAAATGTTCTTCGAATTGTTGTTTGGGTGTGCCAAAGCCAATACCGTCATTTGCCCGATAAATTGGCGTCTGGCGGGGCCAGAAATCGTCTATATTCTCAACGATGCTGAGGCCCACATACTTTTTGTCGGCGAAAGGTTTCTTGATCTCATTGAGAGCATATCCGATCAGTTGGTACACGTTAGGAAAATCGTTTCAATATCCGGCGAACATCCGGAGTGGGAAGAATATGTTAGCTGGCGTGACAAACAAAGTGTTGAAGACCCCCATCGGAAAACCTCACCTACAGACGCTGCGATCCAAATGTATACAAGCGGAACGACAGGTCATCCCAAAGGCGTGCTGCTGTCATGTGGTGCTTTGTTAGAGTCAACGCTGGACGATAGTGACGGCATGGACTGGAATCGATGGGACGCTAATGATGTGAGCTTGCTGGTTATGCCCTGTTTTCACATTGCTGGCCTGCGTTGGGGTGTCATGGGGCTGTTGCCGGGCGCCACAACTGTCATATTACCTGAATTTGATCCCGTGCGGATAATTGAGGCAATTTCTGCGCGCAAGGTGACAAAACTCTTTCTCGTACCTTCTGCGCTACGGCTGGTTCTGTTGGCATCGCAGGAAATGGCGACCGATTTTTCCTCCTTGCAATACCTCTGGTATGGAGCGTCGCCAATTCCATTGGATCTTCTGCGAGAGGCCATCGATGCATTTCAATGCGAATTCGTTCAAACCTACGGCCTGACTGAGACAGCCGCTCAAACGACTTATCTTCCGCCAAGTGATCACGACCCGGACGGGAATGAGCGCATGAAATCTGCGGGTAAGGCATTACCCAATATCCAGATTCAGATTATTAGTGAGTCTGGCGCATTGTTAGCGCCGAGGAAAATCGGTGAGATATGTATCAGCTCGCCGGCAAATATGATCGGCTATTGGAAATTGCCGGAAGCGACAGCAAAGACCATTGTTGATGGATGGGTACACACGGGCGACGCAGGTTATATGGACGAAGACGGATACGTTTATATCCACGACCGCATCAAAGACATGGTTGTCTCAGGTGGAGAGAATGTCTATCCGGCCGAAGTGGAAAGCGCAATTTACGGTCATCCTGCAGTTGCAGATGTGGCGGTCATTGGTGTTCCGGACGAAAAATGGGGAGAGGCCGTCAAAGCGATTGTCGTGCTCAAAACTGGGGTCACCTGTGCGGCCGAGGAGTTGATTGCCTACACCAAAGAGCACATTGCCGCCTATAAGGCACCGAAATCCATCGACTTCATTGATGCTCTGCCTATGAACCCTTCGGGGAAAGTATTGAAGACCGAGCTGCGGAAACCTTTTTGGAATGGGGTCGAACGGCAAGTGCAATGAGTAGCTTCATTCGTTCGGTCCTTGCAACAGGTATCGTGGCACTCTCTCCAAAGGCAGGTCACAATTGAGATCAACCTGTAAAAGAGAAAACCCGCTTCGTGCTGCATCACAAAGCGGGCCAGTTCCCCGGACTTTACTTGAAGCTGGAGAGATTAAACTCCGATCAAAACCCGGAATGTCATTGACAATGTTATAACCGATGGCGATTTCCCGCCATCGGACCTTGTCTTTCCTTAGAAGCGCATTGAGGCGGATAGCCCCCATTCCATCGGGTTACCTATGAAGGCGTCATAGCTGCCGGATTGTGCAACCGAATCGAAGATGACGGTCGTATACCGCTTATCCAAACAATTGCGGCACCAAACCGAAAGATCCCAACCCGTATCGTCGTTTCTCAGGCCAAGACGTCCATTGTAGATTTGGCGGCCACCAACATGCTTGGCCGGATCGAGGTCCGAACCGGTTTCGCGGCCCGTGGACATGAACATCTCAGCGCGCGAGTACCAGATGAGATCAGTATTGGCCAGACCGCGTTCATACGTAATCGCTGTGCTTCCGGTGAACTGCGGTGCGTTGGTTAAGACCTTGCCACCTAATGGCGGGTCTGCCGGCGAAGGAGGACCGACATCATCGTCGTAACGCGCCTCGACCCAATTCACACCGCCGGTAATCGACAGGCCCTCAATCGGTCTGAAGACATACTCCGCCTCGATCCCGCGCGTGGAAGCGCCAGACACATTCTCAATATTAAAGGCCAGACCGTCGAAGGTATTCAGTTGGAAGTCTTCGAACAGCGAGTAGAACGCTGTGACGTTGAAGTTCAATCGATGGTCGAACCAGGATGAGCGAATGCCAATTTCGTAGCTATCGGCAAACTCAGGCGAGAAAGTCGCATCCTTGGGTGAGCAACCGTAAAACTCTTGGGCTACTCCGACGACTGCGGTGAAGAGATACGCACCACCTCTCGCACCGCACGGAATTGTCGCATAAGTCCCAGCGACATATGGCAAGTTTGCCGGATCAGACGTAATTGCAATGACCGGAATTGCTGCGTTCAATGAGCCTGCAGCACTGCGATCCAAGTTGATACCACCCGCCTTGTATCCGCGGCTATAGCTGACATAGGTCATGATATCGTCGTTCCAGTTGTACTGCAGATTGATCGTGCCGGACAGTTCTTCTTCAGATGTCGAGGCCACATAATCATGTTGCGGCGGAAGAAACGGAAATAGAGCGCCTAGCACAGGACCCGTCGCAAGGTGCGTTACGCTAAGGGTTCCGTCGCCCTCTTTTTCATCACTGTTCCAACGTATGCCACCAGTCAAGGCCCATTGATCGTCCAAAGTAAACGTCACGTGACCAAAGACAGATTTCGAATCGCCCTCTTGGTGCCAGATTCCGGAAGTGCCGGTTCCAGCCAAATAGACGCCCGCCAATGAGCCACCCGATATGAGTGTCGCATAACCATCGGTATCCGCCCCAAATGTCGGCCTATTGTCGCGCAAGAACTTTTCGTCCGAATAGTAACCACCGATGAGCCAGTCAATCGACTGAAGGAATCCACCACCTTCAATTTGTCCGGCAACTCTCAATTCCTCACTGAATTGTTCGTTGTTAAAGATTGTGAGCTGGTTAAGAATTCTCGCCCCAGTGAAATCAACATCGTTATTCGTAGTGGAGTCGAAACTCCGGTCCGATGTGATAGAGGTCAACGTGCCAATACCAATATCCCAATTTAGCTCCACCGAAAAACCGCGATCACGGAATTCGTTGAAGACCGGTCCATCGATTGACGTTTTGAAGGCCCCTGGATTTGGTGGGGAGAAGAAAGCGTTGCCGCTGCCAAGTGCAAAAGCACTCACTGCAGGCGCCGTCGGCCCATTGAAAACCCTGACCGTTTGACAGCAATGTTCATCGGCTTCCGCATAATCGGCGATGACCCTGATATTGATGTCATCGTTCAGCGTCCACAACAATTGCCCTTTGAATGTCCGGCGATCGCGGTCGTTGTAAGTGCGGCCATTCACGACATCCTCAAGAAAACCATCACGCTCACTCGTCGCGCCGGAGAAACGCAATGCTAATTTGTCGTCTATTAGCGGCAAGTTCATCATGCCCTTTATCTTGAGAGCATCATGATTGCCCACCATCACTTCGCCATAGCCCTCATACTCATTGGAAGGTGCTTTGGTGACGACCGAAATTGCGCCCGCAGACGTGTTTTTCCCAAACAGAGTACCTTGGGGTCCACGTAGGATCTCGATCCGCTCAATGTCAATGAGATCGCCAAGTGCAATACCGGCGCGGCTTCTGTAAACGCCATCAAGGAAGACCCCGACAGCTCCTTCAAGCCCAACATTGTTGCCAGTCGTCCCGACGCCGCGAATACGGATCGTCGTACTAACCGAAGGCGTGTTCGTTGTGCTGATATACAAGCTTGGCGCCGTGATCTGAAGATCGTTGATATCGCTGATATTGGCAAGATTGAGTTCCTCTCCGGACACTGCTGTGACCGCGATCGGAACATCCTGCAACGACGCCTCCCGTTTGGTGGCCGTAATCGTAATTTCCTCGATCTGTGCCTGAGCAATGCTTGTCAGTCCGATCGCCCCCCCTATGATCACTGAGAGCATCACCATAGATGTTTGTAGTTTCGTCATTTTCCCCTCCTGTTCCTTCATCAAGATATGTGATTTACGTCCCTCAAACACCGACACTCAGTCGCTGTTCTCAATTCACGGGCGCAACAATCCCCTAAAATAGTTCCCTTTTGCGCGACTGATTTCCGAAGCGCTGATACATGAGAAACATGCCCGGATAGAAATACAAATCTCTTTCTCTTGGTGCTTCCCGTACGATCTCGGCACAATCATAACGCTGATTGCACTTTATCATAACGATAAATATACTTTATCACTACGATAATTTCAATAAAATTTAAAAAAGAACAAGAAAACCACGTTTGGAAAAAGTGTAGAGCCCTCATTCTACCCACTACTTCTTGCAAGCGTCAGCAACACCATTACGTTCGCATCCAAGTCTGAACCAGGACTTTGCGTGAACCCGTCGATCAGCAGAACCTTCAGTACCAACCAGATCTTCATTGCAATGATAGTTCATTTCCCAATTCATCGAGACCATCTCGCGGATCAAAACCCTGTGGAATTGTCCACTCACAGTCGAGTTGCAATGACCAAATATATGCTGAATACTTCGCAGCTGAATCGCAAAAAGGGGGTGCAATCACCTGCACCTGCAACAATTGGAAGCGAAACCAACAATGAGATATGAAGCGCCCACGACGATCAAAGAGGCCGTCGGGTTGTTAAAGAACGAGAAAGGCAAGGCTTGCGTCATCGCAGGTGGCACTGACTTGTTGGTCGGGATGAAGACAGGCATGGTCGAACCAGATCTGCTGATCGACATCAAGCGTATTCCTGCCGCTAGGACCGTCGAAACCCGCAAAACAGGGTTTCGCATCGGAGCTGCGGTTTCTTGCGCTGAACTCGGTGAGCACAAAGCTCTGAAAAAGGTCTGGCCTGGGGTCGTTGAGGCAGCAAATCTTATTGGGTCTGACCAGATCCAGGGGCGTTGCACCATTGTTGGTAACCTATGCAATGCATCGCCGGCGGCCGACAGTGTGCCGGCACTCATTGCAGCTGGCGCAAAAGCGGTTGTCGTTGGCGCGAACGGACGGCGTACGGTTCGGGTCGAAGACATTGTTACAGGTCCGGGGAAAACATCCCTTACGAAGGCGGAAGTGATCGAGGCGATCATGCTGCCAAATCCAAGTAAGCACACGGGTGATGCCTATCTCAGGTTTATCCCCCGAACAGAAATGGACATCGCTGTCGTTGGCATTGGCATATGCCTTTCGCTGGAGGACGGTCTTGTGAAGAAAGCGCGTGTTGCCCTCGGTGCGGTGGCCCCAACGGCCCTCCTGGCGCCGGAAGCGGCCGATGCTCTCATCGGTACGAAAGTCAACAAATCTGCGTTGGACAATCTGGCGGCTGCTTGTTCGTCGGCCTGCAGGCCTATTGATGACAAACGCGGCACCGCCGCTTACCGGAAACGAATCGCTGGCGTGATGGCGCGCCGTGTTGCAAAAATAGCACTCAAAAGAGCAGAGGGAACGGCATGACGGGCACCACACTTGTATCAACAACTGTCAACGGAGATACGGTAGAGTTTGCCTGTCCCAACGAAGAGACACTGCTCGACGCATTGAGAAACCGAGTGGGCCTGACCGGTGTCAAGGAAGGTTGCGGCACTGGTGATTGCGGTGCTTGCAGCGTCACGCTGGATGGTCGGTTGGTCTGTTCCTGCCTTGTCCTCGGTGTTGAGGCAGGCGGACGGGAAGTGGAAACCGTTGAAGGATTGTCTGCAAACGGCGAATTGCATTTGCTGCAAGAGAAGTTCATTGAACATGCGGCACTGCAGTGCGGCTTTTGCACACCCGGGTTCCTTGTCGCTGCCAAGGCCCTGCTTGACAGAAATCCAGATCCGGACGAGATGGAAATTCGCTATGCCCTTGCTGGTAACCTGTGTCGTTGTACCGGTTATGACAAGATTGTTCGGGCCGTCCAAGCGACTGCCAAAGACATGCGCAAGGCAAAGAAAAAAAGGAATAGGGCAGCAACATGACCCATGACAATAGTTTCCTAGAGCGCAAATTTGTTGTTATCGGCAACCGGTTCAAGCGTCCCGATGGAGTGGACAAGGTTACCGGCAAGGCTCGCTTTGGTGCGGACACTTTTGCTCCAGGCCAGCTTGTTGGCCGCATTCTGCGCTCGCCTCATGCCCACGCGAAAATCAGGAAGATCAATACCTCCAAAGCGGAAAAGCTCAAGGGCGTTAAGGCCGTCATTACATCGAAAGATCTTCCCGATCTCACAAATGGTGACATTGGATTGCAAAACATTCTTGAGAACTGCATGGCCAGAGGCCGGGCACTTTACGACGGCCACGCTGTTGCCGCAGTTGCAGCCATCGACGAACGGACGGCCCAGAAGGCCCTCAAGCTTATCGAGATCGACTATAAGGTACTCCCCCACGTCACTGATGTGGACGAGGCAATGAAACCCGACGCGCCGGTACTTCATGACTGGATCTTCACTTCAGGCGTTGATCCGAAACCGGAAAAGCCCTCGAACATTGCCGCCCGAACGCAGATGGGCAACGGAGACGTCGAAACAGGATTTGAGGACGCAGACGTTATTACCGAGAAGTCATTCAAGACCGGCCAGACACACCAGGGGTATATTGAGCCCCATGCATGCCTCGCATCGGTCAATCCTGACGGGACCTCAGAACTCTGGGTCACAACCCAGGGACATTTTTCTTTCCGCAACACCTGTGCTGCGCTGTTGGGGTTGGACTTCGCCGCGCTCAAGACCACGTCATCGGAAATCGGTGGTGGTTTTGGAGGCAAGACCCATGTCTGGACGGAACCGGTTGCCCTTGCTCTTTCGCGCAAGGCGAACAGGCCCGTCAAGCTGGTGATGGACCGCGATGAGGTCTTCAGGGCAACCGGACCAACATCGTCGACATCGATTGATGTCAAGATTGGCGCAAAGAAGGATGGGACCATTACAGCCGCCGTTGCAGAGATGCGATATCAGGGCGGTGCGTTTCCGGGACAGTGGGCGATGCTTGGCTGCATGACCGGGTTTGCCTGTTATGACATCAAGAACATGAAGACCATAGGCTGGGATGTCGTCGTTAATCGACCAAAGAGTACGGCCTACCGGGCCCCGTCGGCACCAATGGCGGCCTTTGCGATCGAGAGCACGATGGATATGTTAGCCAAAGAGATTGGCATGGACCCCGTTGACTTCCGCCTCAAGAACGTTGCCAGAGAAGGCACCCGTGCGCCTTATGGTCCCATTTACGGTCCGATCGGAATTGAACCGACGCTGGAAGCAGTGAGGGACCATCCGCACATGAAAATTCGGCTCAAGAAGAACCAGGGCCGCGGTGTTGCTTGCGGCTTCTGGTTCAACATTGGCGGTCAGACGTGCACAGACCTTAATATTGGTACCGACGGAACCGTCAATCTTACGGTCGGGACGGTCGATGTTGGCGGTTCACGCGCGTCTTTGGCCATGATTGCTGCGGAGGAACTGGGCGTTGCCTATGAACAGGTCAAGGCCAGCATCGGCGATTCAGCTTCTCTCGGGCACAATGACACGACCGAAGGCAGCCGCGGCACTTTCTCTTCGGGCATGGCGACCATATTCGCCGCACGCGAGGCAATTGACGTGTTGAAGGAGCGCGCCGCAAAAATGTGGGATATTCCGATTGAAGACGTCACCTGGGAAAATGGCGAGGCCAGAGCCACAGGCAAGAAGCATGGCAATCTCCCGACATTGTCCCTGAAAGAAATTGCAGCGCGATCACACAGAACGGGCGGCCCCATCGCTGGCCACAATGAAGTCACCGCAGATGGTGCTGGTGTTGGATTTGCGAGCCACATCTGCGATATTGAGGTCGATCCCGAAACCGGAGCCAGTAAGGTTATTCGTTACACGGTGGTTCAAGATGCGGGCAAGGCAATTCACCCCGACTATGTTGAAGGCCAGTTTCAAGGCGCTGCCGCTCAGGGTATAGGATGGGCACTCAACGAGGAATATGTCTATGGGAAGGATGGGGTTTTGCAGAATCCGGGATTTCTCGATTATCGCATTCCTGTGTGTTCGGATCTGCCCTTCATCGATACAATGATCCTTGAAATTCCGAATCCAAATCATCCCTATGGCATACGCGGCGTCGGGGAGACTTCCATCGTTCCACCCCTTGCAGCGGTTGGTAATGCGATCGCCGATGCTGTCGGTGTTCGACTGACGCAAGTGCCGATGTCGCCTCCACGCGTTCTTGAGGCCATTGATGACGCAAGCCATGCGAGTTAGCTTGACGGGCACTCTTCGATCCGGAGCTGGCGGTGCCGCTACGATTGACGTCGAAGCATCGACGATCCATGGACTGCTTACCGCGCTGGTTGAACGCTATCCAGAAATGCAGGATCACATAGATGAAGGGATAGCCGTGTCGATCAATGGCGACATCTACCGTGACGACTGGACACAGCCGATTCCGGCACACGCCGATGTCTTTCTGATCCCGCGAATCAAGGGCGGATGAGGGCGTTGTGAACCTTTCCGTTCAGACCATCCCTGAAGTCTAAGATGTAACCCTCCGACCTACAATCGATTGATGGGACCGATTGCATAGTGGTGTCATCCAAGGATCGCACTAGATTTCAATCCACCCACCGTCTTCACTTCTCAGACGGTGCCGTATCACATTCTTGCATCCTAGCGTTTGTTCGATAAAGCATGACTTTCGCGCATCCTCTATTAGTTTTCTTACCTCTCCTTGGGGGGCATCGCTAGACACATCGATTTGAAGAGAAATTTCTTTTGGCATCGCCGTGTAAGGACTATTGCCGATCTGTTCGGCCTCCCATTCGACAAGCGCTTCTACTGCTAATTTCTCAAGCCCAAAAGTCCATTGCTTGGCGACCGACCTAATCTGAGTCATAAGACAGCCCACAAGACTGGCGACAAACAAGGCAAGCGGTGGCGGGGCAGTTCCTTCACCGCCCAGTCTTTTGCTTTCATCGGTTGCCAGCTCATAGGTTTCAGACCATGGCTTTTCCATTCTTACACTGAGAGCGCTACGCATTTTGCCCTCCGCCCTACCCTGGCAGCGAAAAACCACTTCGTGAATCTTTGAGGTCACGGACATTGACAAATTACCCCGCATCTTTCTCAGTTGCTATTGTTGTGATACAATTGACTAATCTTTCATAGTCATACGTATAGTTTTAAAAGGGTAAATGTAAAGTGTTTATTAGTGCATGCGATTGTGTAAAGTTGCTCGTGTTGGCGGAATTACAATAGGTAATATCGCGATCTTATTATCCTGATATTATCAAATGAGAGTACGCCGGACAGGCAAATGCAAATGGTCAAGACCAAAAGAAACTCAAAACAGACTGCGATTCTCGATGCGGCAGAAGCCCTATTTGCACACATGGGTTTTCACGGAACGTCCATGCGCGCTGTGGCAAAAGAGGCCGGGGTCGAACTGGCTCTTGTCCAATACCATTTTGGAAAAAAGACAGATCTCTTCGAGCACACCATTGCCAGGAGGGCAAACTTGTTGTCCGAGAAGCGGGCTGAGCGGCTGGACGAAGCGGAGCGAGATGCTTCCCCCGGAAATCCATCGCTAGAGGCAATTGTCGCTTGTTTTATTGAGCCGGTGTTTGAGCTTCGTCTCACCGGCACTGAGGGTTGGCGCAACTATGTCAAGCTCATTGCCCAGATGACAGCACTGCAAGAATGGAAGGACGTGACCAGTCGGTACTTTGATCCGACGGCTCATCGAATGGCGTTGTTATTGCGTAGAGCATTGCCGGAAGCTGATTCAAGCGACGTCTATTTTGCATACGAGCTGATGGTTTCCACGATGATCACTACCTTTTCTGATGCTGGGCGATTTGAATCGGTGATGAAGAAAAGAAAGCCCGGCAAGGACACTCACGCACGAGAGGTAATTATTGCGTTTTGTGTGGCTGGAATAAGTGCTGCCTGCTCCATTTCGAAGTCATGATTCGCAGTTTTTGCCCTGGTTGGAATACCCAGACTGTTCGTGAATACCGCGGCCAGTAACCATAGACTGTTGGCAAAAATTATAAAACAATCTTAGTCATGTGACTAAATAAAACTTTACTTTTGACTATTTTTTGAATTATCCTCCTTAACTTCGGCTTTGCGTTGACCAATACGAGGAGTGCTGTGATGTCTATGACCCCATTTACGTTCGCCTTTTCACCTCCTGTGGGTGGAAACTACTTGGGCCTGGTTCGCAAGCTCAAATATCTTGTCAGTCTAGGTGCCGCCTCATGCCTGCTGAGCACGGGCGGCTTATCAGTTGCGGTGGCGCAATCCAATGACAGACAAATACTACTCGAGGAGGTCGTCGTTACTGCTCAGCGGCGCTCTGAAAGTAGCCAAGATGTACCCATTGCCATCACACCTTTGACCGGCGATTTTTTGGTTGAGAAAGATGTACACACTTTGGAAGACCTGAACGGGTTGGTGCCGGGGTTTGTAACCACAAATTCTGTCGCCTATTCGCAAGCTCCGCTCAGCATTAGAGGCATTGGCGGCGCCAACGGCGGGGCGAACATATTCGCAGACGAACCTGTCGCCGTTTATGTGGACGGTGTTTATATTGGCCGATTGAGTTTCTCAACTGCCGACCTGGTCGACATTTCATCGATCGAAGTGGTCCGTGGACCACAAGGCACGCTCTATGGTCGAAACTCGACTGCTGGTGCTTTACTGGTCAATACGGCGACACCGACGGAAGAATTTGAAGGCCGCGTGAGTGCAGGTTGGGCGAGCTTGGACGAATGGCGGGTGTCGGGCGTCGTGTCGGGTGCACTCGTTACGGATCGACTATTGGCTCGGGCCGCCGCGTCTTTTTCGGACCGCTCTGGCTTCGGCAAGAACATCGTCGATGGCAGCGACCTTGGTGGCTCGGAGGATTTTACGGCCAGACTGCGGCTTAGATTCCTGGCCAGCGAAAACGTGAACATTGACTTGATAAACGAGTACCAAAAACGCAACGCCGTCCCGCTTACTTTCCAGATTGCCGATATCAATAACCCCTTAGCCTCTTCTCCCTTTGTCGTGCGACCTGACCTTGACCAGATGCTCGATAGCGACAACTACGCCATCAACGACCCTCAATTTGCTAACTCCGAAACCTGGAGTTCCACACTAGCAATAAACTGGGATTTGGGCTCTGTCGTACTGGATCTGCTAAGCGGATTCAGAAGTTGGGAGCTCGACGGTGCGCAAGACTCCGACGGTAGCGGTTTTTCCAATTTCAACAACAACGGTCGTTTCGAAAACGAGCAATACAGCCAGGAGATTCGCCTGCGCTCAAACGGTGAGCAGCGTGTCGAGTGGGTTGTCGGCGCGCATTATCTCCATGAAGATAACGCCATGAGCCCTCTGGAAATCCACAATATCAACGGCTTCTTTGGGCTCGGTACAAACGCCATTTTCGACGCCTTCCAAGATCTGGATGCATATGCAGCCTTCGCCGACGTGTCAATTCACACCACTGAGCGATTGACACTACGCTTTGGAGGCCGGTTCAGCCACGAAGACAAAGACTTCGAAAACAACCAGGTCGTTTTCATCCTAAATGGCGGAACCGTACCTGCGTTCGTTCCGCCACCGCTCGGCGGATTGACACTCCCCGCAGGCGCTGTTTTGGTTCCACCAACAACCTTCACGGATGACGAAAGTTGGGACGATTTTACTGGTCGTGCTGTGGTTGATTTTCAAGTGTCGGACGAAATGCTGGTTTATGCCAGCTACTCGCAAGGATTCAAGTCGGGAGGTTTCAATTCCTTTGGTCTTGTCCCTGCCTTTCGGCCCGAAAGCGTTGAAACAATCGAGGTCGGACTGAAGGGGGACTTTCTCGACAACCTCCTGCGCACAAACTTAGCCGTATTCTACAGCGATTACACCGATCTGCAGGTTAGACGGCCGGTGCCTACAGGTGGTGCCATCATAGAAAACGCGCCTGCCGCAGAAATTGCAGGATTCGAACTGGAGGTCACAGCATTGCCGGTTGACGGGCTTCGGTTAACTGGAAATGTGACCTATCTGCATACCGAGTTTCAAGGCGGTCAATTGAGTGCTGTTCCTGACAGCTTGTTGTTTCCAATTGGCGCCCCTATCCCACTTGTTCCAGTCAGTATTGATGGCAACAAGCTGAGCCGAGCACCGGAGTGGCAGCTCTATCTGGCTGCCGACTACACGTTCGATATTGGCAACTGGGGTTCCGGTAATCTGTTGGTCAGTCTCCAGCATCAGTCCAGCGTCTTTTTTACTGAAACCGACCAAGATCAGTCCACGTTCCGTTCGAAAGGATGGGAAGAGGTCGATGTGCGTTTCACACTCACACCTGCTGGTGATCGCTACGAGCTGTCTCTCTTTGGCAGTAACATTTTCGATGAGCGCCATATCACACAGGTTTCTGCTTTGGGTTCTTTCCCACTCGGCGCTGTAAATGAGCCAGCTAAATTCGGAGTCCTCGCAACGGTTCGGTTCTAGTGCTGAGCAGGTCAGAAAAAAGGTAGCTTGATACAACGTGAGACTCGTAACTTTCCAAAATGGCAACGGTCGTGATCGCCTCGGCGCGTTGTGTCAATCAGATTCAGCAATTGTTGATCTGAGTGACGCCGCCAAAACAAACCTCGGCAAGACGGTCCCGTTCTTCTCGTCCATGCAGGCATTGATCGAGGGTGGCCAACAAGCCTTAGATATGGCTCAGGAGGTCCTGGCACAGACCCCCATGGACGACGCGCCGGAATTCGTGATCAGTAGTTCGACTGTGATGCTCCGCGCTCCAATACCGCGGCCCATCCAGATTCGCGACTGCATCGCCTTTCTCGATCACATGCGCAACAGCATGCCCGCCCTGGCTGAAATTATGATTGCGGAGTCAAAGGACCCACAAGCGACCAAGGCTCACTTGGAAAATTCCAGCAGTCTTCTCACAGCGCAGGAATTGCCGGAATTCATGCTCAAGAATCCGGTTTACTACCGGTGCAACAATCTGGCCGTGATCGGGCCGGGCCAAGACATTATCTGGCCCAGCTTCGCCAAACTAATGGACTACGAACTTGAGTTTGCTGCCGTCATTGGCAAGGTCGGCTGCGATATTTCCGTCGACCGAGCGCGTGAGCACATATTTGGCTACACTATCTTCAACGATATCAGCGCCCGTGACTACCAAGTCAGGGAAATGGCTGCCGGGATTGGCGTCAACAAGAGCAAGGATTTCGATACGGGCGGCGTTCTGGGGCCCTGTATCGTCACGGCGGACGAGCTCCCTGACCCCTACAATATGAAAATGATCGCGCGCATCAATGGTGAAGTCTGGTCGGAGGGCTCTACGGACCAAATGGACTTCCGATTTGAGGACATCATTTCCTATGTTAGCCGTGCACAGACAATCCACCCAGGAGAAATTCTTGGCTCCGGCACAGTTCCTCTAGGGTGCGGCCTGGAATTGGGTAAGTTCCTTTCAGCCGGTGACACAATCGAATTGGAAGTTGAAGGTATTGGTATCTTGAAAAACACCATAATCAGTCCCCCAAAATAAGACGATGGAAAAGGTGATATAGCAATGGCAGTAAAGCGGTTTGTCACTGGCCACAATGAGGATGGAAAGTCGACCGTCATCATGGATGATTTCGCATCGAATGTTCAGGATTTCGGATTTATCTCAGGAGCTGACATTTGGGTAACACACGAATCCCCCGCTGATAATTCCGGGTGCAAGGATCTCTCCCTACGGCCATTCACACACGATCCATCACATGGTGGAACGGTGTTCCGGTTTTTGCGGTTTCCGCCGGCGACAGAGATATCCGAAGGACAGGCGAAGAAATTCTTCCTCGACATCGGCAGCAAGAACCAACCAACTGAGAGTGATCGCAACGCTCATGGTTTGATGCACAAGACCGATAGCGTCGATTACATGGTCGTCTTGAAGGGCGAACTATGGATGATTATGGAGGACGGAGAATACATGCTGCGCGGCGGTGATTGTGTCGTCCAAAGAGGGACAAAACACTCCTGGGAAAACCGTAGTGATCAGGAATGCTCTGCGGTCGTTGTTCTGATCGATGCACAGCCTGTCTCTTGTCCTAGTGATCTTGATCATATGGCGACCCGAATGAAGAACCAATGACTTAGCAAGCTATGCCGCCGAAGTTGCCACTGTGCGACGATCCCTCCTGCGACAATAGATAAAAGACCGCAATAACATCTGGACTGGATCTAATCACTGCGCTGGCGCAATGATTGCTTATCAATCTTGCCAATCGGCAGCATTGGTAAATCGGCCTCAATGACAATTTTCTTTGGAATTTTGTAGTTTGCCAGTCGCTGACGGCAATGTTCTTTCAACTCGTTTTGATCCAATAGTACTCCCGGCTGAGGTAGAACATAGGCGCGACCAGTTTCACCGTAGAGTTCATCCGACACGCCAAACACAGCGGCCATAGCGACGCCTGGGTATTCCTCAAGGGCGGTTTCGATTTCGCGTGGATACACGTTGTAACCGCCCGACTTGTACATCTCTGATAGTCGCCCGACTATCTTGATATTTCCATCTTTTCTTTGGACAGCCGTGTCGCCGGTCTTGAGATACCCATCCTCCGTAAATGCTTCTCTTGTCGCGTCAGGTCGGTTCCAATACGCGATCATGACAAAGTCACCGCGAACCTGGATTTCGCCCTCCACACCTTGTGGACACTCCTTGCCTGTTTGGTCGGCAATTCGAAAATCGTACTCCGGAACCGGTTTACCGACCGTGTTGGCAAGGACGTCTACGTCATTACACAGCTCAACGAAAGTTACCGAACCCACGGTTTCAGTCATGCCATAGGCGTTACTCAATTTGTTTGAGATTCTCGAAAGCCTGGTGACCAATTCAGCTGGCGCGGCCGCACCAGACCAAGCGATTACTTGCACGCTCGAAAGGTCATACTCGTCGAAATTAGGCAAGTTGACGCACATCTGGATCGTCGTAGGTACACCTCCCCAGCATGTTATGTTCTGCTCGGCGAGAAGTCTGAGACTTTCCATGGGATCATACTTTTCCATGAATATGATCGCCCCGCCTGCGACCAGCGCATAGCAGCACAAGTCTCCAACGCAACCAATGTGATTAATCGGTAGAAAATTCACCAACCGAACTGGATCGCAAGGCCAATAACCAATCTGTATGCGCGAACAATGGGTCAGTCCTTTGTTGGGCAGCAAGGCGCCTTTGGGCTTGCCGGTCGAACCAGAAGTGTAAACGATCAAGGCTGGATCGGTTGGCAACACAGCATTGCGGCGTTCGTCAACATCGGATTGCGAGACCATCTTGCCTTTGTCGAGAAAAGTATCAAAGCAAATGCTTCCGTCGATTCCAGGATCTCCATTGAGAACGATAACATCGCTGATGGAAGAATTGGACCGCACCAGTTCTTTCAATTCGTCTCGAAAGTCTCGATCCTCAATGCGTGTCCGTGCGAATAAGAGAGTCGGCGCCGCGTCACCTACAACGTAGCCGAGTTCGCTAAGAGTATATTTGGGGTTAAGTCCAATCCAAATCGCCCCAATCGAAGCGCAGGATAGAAATAGAATGAGAAAGTCTGGATGTGGACTGGAAAGAGTCGCAACTCTGTCACCCTTTTTTACACCCATTGCTATCAAAGACTTCAAACCTCTGTCGATCATATCGTTGAGTTCGCGATAATCGAACGACCTGTCTTTCAGAACCATCGCTTCCGCACCAGGCCGCTCTTTGGCATAGTATTCGACGTAATCGCTTATGATGTCGAACGATGGTGTCTTCTCTTGAACTGTCATTGTTGGAGCTCTTCTTTGGCTCTGTTGTTGTCACTCAACATCGGTACTTGCCACCGTCATCGAATTCATCACGGACTCAGTTATCGGATACATCCGTAATACAAGAACGCTGATCCCCGCAAAAACAGCCGGTAGAATAGCAACACAAATCATGATTCCGCTCGTTGCGAATTCGGATTGTGTTTGGGCTTGTCCGGCAATTGCCGCCTTGAAACCCGTTACCTGCAGAACCAACCCAGTTATGAGCGGGCCAAAAGCCAGGCCAAGTTTCTCGCTTGCGGTCCAAAGACCGGTATAGCCAGCTTCTCGCCTCTGTCCTTGGCGAACGGTGCTAACTTGTATGATGTCTGTCAACATGGCGAATGGCAACATTTGAATGCCCGCCAGACCAACCCCCATGATTGCAAGTTTGACATACAGCGTCGCGGCCACACCGCTTTCGCTGCCCAAGTGCATGGAGGCAATGCCAATCGAGAAGACGAGAGCAGCCAAACCGAACGACGTTTTCTTACCCGTCAATTTTGCGATCGCCGCCCATAAGGGCATTGCAACGATAGCTGCTGAAAGAAGACAGAGAAAGATTGTTGCCACCAACGCTTCACCTTGAAACAGAATATAGGCAACATAAAAGGGAATAGCGGAACTGAATATGCCAAGTGCCAAAAGTTGAAGAATGTAAACCGAAATCAAGATACGAAATGCCCTATCCTCGAAGAAAGGTTGAAAGACCTCGGTGATCTTCGATTTTGTTTTGGGTTCGGGCCGCGATGGTAGTTTGGCTGTAGTAAAGACTGCAACCAGCATAGCAAAGGCACAAAGGGCACCAATCAATACCGACATGGCCGAGTACCCAGCCGTTCCACCACCAAAATAACTTACCAAATATGGCGCAAAAGCCGAACCGATGAGCAAGCCAGCCATTGCAAAGCCCATCCGATAAGACATGATCAGCGTTCGCTCGTGGTGATCGTCACTAATCTCGGCCGGAATCGCCAGATAGGGAACAGCGAAAACCGTATATGCCGTTGCGCTGATTGTAAAAACGATCAGAACATACAAGAACTTGGTGAACGTTTCATCGTATTCTGGGACCGTAAAGAGGAAGATGAAACTGACAGACATAAGAATGGCACCAACCAAGAGCCAGGGCCTTCGCCGGCCCCATCGAGAACGGGTATTGTCCGAGAGCCATCCCATGACTGGGTCTGTCACCACATCCCAGATTTTTGGAACAAACACGGCAAGAGAAGCAAGGCCAGCGCCAATGCCCAAAGTATCGGTCATGAAGTAGAGTAAGAGAACCGAGGGAACGCTGGAGTAGATGCCAGTGCCGAGTGAGCCGATTGCATATCCAGCGATAAGGCGGTGTTTGATCACTGTTATGCGCCCACTTGAGATTCTTTGCCCAATCTGGATGTATTACCGTTGGTTGGCGGAAATTCGTTCGTGTCCTTGTTCGGAAACGCCGAGAGAAACCCATTCAGCAACAAGCGCTGGACGTTCTTGACCTTCGATTTCGATCGTGCAGTCAACGGTTTGAATCATTTCTCCTGGATTCTTTTCACGAATGTTTTTCATTGTGAAGGTCCCCCTGATCCGAGAGTTTACAGGAACCGGAGCCACAAGACGCAATCTGTCAAATCCATAATTGATGCCGTAGCCGCCGCCAGCAGCGTTGTCAGATTGATTGAAGTGCAACACATCATGCAAAAAATGCGTTAGCAAAGACACTGTGAGAAAACCAAAGGCGACAGTCGTACCAAAGGGGCTGTTTTTCTTGCACCACTCCGGATCTATATGCATGGGATCAGGATCAAGTGTGTGTTTGGCAAATCCATCGATCATTTCCTGATCAACCGTCAACCAGTCGGACACGCCGATCAACTCTCCTTCAGACAGCTGCTTCAATTCATCAAAAATCGAAGATCCTTGATCGTCTTTGCTATTTGCCATCGTTTCTATTTCCTTGGTTTCATTAGCACCTTGGTGGTTGACATTTTTTCTCGGGCAATAAATAATACTGACGTTATATTTAGTTTTACAAGAAAGATGATTAAGTTTCAACAGGTTATTTCGTTTTGAGTGCGTTTGACCTGTGAGTTGACGGGGTTCCTTGCAGCCTAGGATTGTCAAAATCCAAGTGAGGAATGGATGCGGTGGTTACGCAGACTTGTTTTTCTTTCTGCTGAGACGGATTGCGGAGCCGCGATTACAAATTGACCAATTGACGGGGTTTCACAAGCGACAATTCCCCGGGGGAGACCGAACATGAGATCAATCTGGAACTTCAATAAGAAGCATAATGCAATTGTCTATGGTGCGACGATAGCCGCATTAACCATGGCCACTATGCCGGTGTCAGCTCAATTGATCGAGGAGATCGTTGTGACTGCGCAAAAACGTGAGCAGTCCATCCAGGATGTTCCGATTTCGATCACTGCGTTTTCGTCAGACGATTTGGCGAAAATGAATGCAACGGGGTTTGAGGATATTGCTCACCATACACCTGGTTTGGTCTTTGGCAACTTTACCGACCTCAAATTAGGCGGCACGTCGCTGCGCGGCATTGTGGCCAGTTCAGGATCGGCGGGCCAAGATCCCGCGGTTGGCTATTATCTTGACGAAATTTTTCTTGGCCCCGGTGTCGGCGCCAATTTTGACCTATTTGAAATCGAACGTATTGAAATCCTGCGCGGACCTCAAGGAACTGTCTTTGGCCGCAACACTATCGGTGGTGTAATCAACATCGTGTCAAAGGCGCCACCATCGGAGTTTTCCGGCAATGTAGAAGTTGAGTTCGGCGACTATGATCATACGCGCCTAAGGGGAGTGGTCGGCGGACCGATTGTCGAAGGGAAATTCAACGCTTCGCTTTCTGCAATGCTGTTTGAACATGGCGGGTATACGGAAAACGTCTTTCTCGGTGAGGATGTCGATGATACCGAAAGATATGGCTTTAGACTCGCATTGGACTTTACGCCAACCGACAGCCTACAGATTTCACTTAATGCGGATTATCAAAATGTGGAGCAGCATTCCAAAAACTTTGAAGTTTTGTCGTACAATCCGGCCGGGCTTGTAACCGCCACATTGATCGCCAACAGTCTGCCGCTAAATACAAACCCTGAAGACCGCAGGATATATTCCAACCTGCTATCTGAAGAAACCCTTGAGGCCAAAGGCGTCTCGCTCAAAATCGTAAAGTCCTTTGACGGTATCGACTTGATCAGTGTGACAGGTTACCGAACCCACGAGTACTACAATATCGGCGATACTGATGTTTCCCCACTTGACTGGGCCTATGACGGTGATCCGGAAGACGTGTCCCGGACCAGCCAGGAAATTCGGCTTGCATCAACAGGCGATCAGAGATTCGACTGGATTGTTGGCGGATACTACTTTCATCAGGATACTGATAATTTGAGTTTTGTGACCTTGGGGAGCGATTTGTCGTTTGCTCTCACGGGTGACCCCGCCCTCCTAGATGGTTTGACAGTTGGGTCCAGCGCTCAAATGGAAGTTGACAGTTATGCACTCTTTGCGAATGTATCCATGGACATGACCGAACGTCTCGAGCTCGCCATCGGGGGGCGATACACAATCGAAGAAAAGTCCATCACTTACAATCAAAGCGATCCACTTTTTCTATTGGGTGGTACGGTCGTCGACTTAAAAGACGCAGACGATTGGAACGCGTTTACCCCCACGCTTTCGCTCAAATATCGTTGGTCTGATGACGTTATGAGTTACCTGACAATTAGCCGCGGTTTTAAGAGCGGTGGCTACAACGACGCTCTCGGTGATGCGACGGGTATTTCCTTCGACCCTGAGACTTTGTGGAACTACGAGGCCGGTTTCAAATCGACGCTGGCGGGCGGACGTGTCACGGTCAATGGGGCTGTATATTATATGGAGTGGAAGGACATTCAGACGAGTTCCGACAACCCCGCAACACCGCTTGTCTATGATCCAATCACGTCGAATGCCGGCGCGGCTCATTCTCAAGGCATTGAGTTGGAATTTGTCGCATTCATAACAGATGATCTTCGATTGAGCGGATTTGCGTCTTTCAACGAAACTGAATTCGATGAAGGGACAATTCCTGCCGCTCCTCCTGCAATACCAAAAATGTTAACAAAAGTTCCCAATGCTCCTGAACATCAGATTGGCGCGACGCTTGAGTATTCCACGACATTGTCAAGCGACTATGACTTGACGCTTATCGGCGATCTGGTTCATCAGGGAACAAACTATCTGGGTCTTGATACGTCAGATCCTGATACTGAAGTCGATCCGTATTTGTTGGTGAACGCGCGTGTGATGATCGCTAGTTCGGAAAACGGTTGGGCTGTTTCGTTGTGGGGTAAGAACCTGACTGACGAAGTTTACCGAACCAGGTTGTTTGACCTCTTCACCAATCCGCTTGTTGGTCAAAAATTCTCTGTATTGGGTCAGCCAAGAACTTTCGGTATTGAGCTTAGGATGGACTTTTAGGAAGACTCAAAGACAAACAGTCAGGGCTGGTCGTACCTCAAGAGAGGGATTGGTCAGCCTTGGCGAACTGAATAAGCCAATTCTAAATTGATTTGTCTGCCATAGCGACAATCTGTTTCGCCGCCTCCGATTCTACTGCGTGTGGGTTTTTCCCATAGATGGCTCGATACCATAGAACCGAAAGGCATTCACACATATCGTCGTCGCTCAAGGAAAGGTCAGAAACCAACGCCGCAATATAGGTGTCCTCTGCGACGATGATTCGTGAAATCCATTGGTCCATCATGGCACTCATGGCGTTGGCTGCGAAGTGGGCAATTGCGAGATTCTCCATATCTAGATTCTTCGCAATGGAGTGAGCCATTCTTAGTGTCCACGAGTTGTTGATTTCAAACTCTTGAATTGCAAAATCAGATTCATCTTCACCGAGTTGTACCAATCCTCTCATCAGGCCGGGGTTTGCACGCGCAACCGACATTGCGGCCCGGTTTGCAGAGAAAATGGATTGAAACGTGTCTGTTGTGTTTACAGTTTCTACTGTATCGTAAAACAGCTCAACAAACTCACCGACAACTTCCTTCGAAATTTCAGTCTTGTTTTTGTAATAGAGATAGAAGGTGCCGGGCGACACTTTTGCCACGTCGCAAATGTCACTGACCCTCATCTTTTTGTATGAAATTTTGTTGAGAAGGTCTGATGCCGCTATTTTCAAGCGATCACGAGTCCTTGCTCCCTTCCTCTTTTGGCCCTCTCCAGATATTTTCCGCTCCAGATATTGGCGGTAAGTAAAATCGTTCATGCCAAAATTATTCCAAGAAGTGTCAATCCCATATTCGCGTGTTTGATAACGAATCAACAAGCGGTATTCAACTTTTTCATATAGTCCATCTGGGTTGTGAGCAAAAACTGTCAATTGGCTGGGTAAAGTCAAAAAGCAGTTTTCAAATTTTCGCCCCGAGCACCCTTTCGATGGAGGATCACTTTCCCACTGTCACACGAGATTTCGAGTTTACTGAATTCAAGACTAAGCTCCCTTGTTGACAAGCTTCGCTTTTGTTGTGCGCCTCGCATGGTCCGTCGCTTGACATTACATGCGGAACAATAATAAAACCAATACTGATGTCATGTTTTGTTTTTTGACCGACAGCCAGGCTGAGGAGAATTGCCAAGCGATGAAATTGTTCCGGGGCTTCTTTGCTAATCAAACATTGGATATATCAAACGATCCAAGTGACTGTTGGCGGCCTCAAATGCGAGCTTATCGAGCCGCCATTTTGGCATTTGTTGCCATGCCGGTTTTGCTTGTCGGCTGCCTGGAATCGCATCACAGGTCGGCAAGTCCTCCTGAGGTCTGTTCGAAATTGAATCAGATCGTGCAGGAGGTTTACGATTCTTATGAATTTCCAGGAGCAACCGCTGCGTTGGCGCTGCCGGATGGCAAAGTCTGTGCCACGGCGGTTGGATATGCCGATCCGGACTCTAACATTGAAATGAATGTTGAATCGCGCATGCTTTCAGCGAGCATCGGTAAGACCTACGTCTCTGCAACAGCACTTTCGCTGGTTGGCGAGGGCGTGCTGGAGCTGGATGCTCCCATTTCGAAGTGGTTGGCTGATGAATCGTTTTTTGACCTATTACCAAATGCCAGCACCATTACAGTCCGGCATCTGCTTACCCATTCAAGTGGATTGGTCGATCATGTGTACATGAAAGCATTTGCAGACCTATGGGCAGAGCGAGGCCTGTCTGCACCGGCACTCAAACCGCGCGAGACGATTGCAACGATTCTGGGTCAACCAGCATTGTTCAAGCCAGGCGAGGGGTTTTCATACACAGACACCGGGTATTTGCTTGTCGGGCTAATCATCGAAAAAGCTTCAAACAAGAATTACTACCAAGTTTTGACAGAGACGTTTCTCGAGCCTTTTGCACTCACGCGCACATCACCTTCAAATAAACGCGACCTAAAGGGGCTTGTTCCAGGCTATCTGAGCGCGGACAATCCACTGGGTGTGCCAACGAAAACGCTCGATAACGAAGGGCTGCTGGTATACGACCCATTGACGGAGTGGACCGGCGGTGGACTTGTAAATAATTCCCAAGATCTGGCCCGTTGGGGGCGGATATTGTTCGGTGGTCGGGCCATGGACTGGGATTATCGAACCGAAATGTTCAAAGGGGTGCGTCGTCGCAATCAAGAGACTGAGTATCCTAAATATGGCCTCGGCGTCACCATTTTTGAAACATCTGACGGAAAAAGCTACGGTCATGGCGGTTGGATTCCGGGATATCGATCCCTATTGGTTTACCTTGCGAAAACAGATTCCGCTCTTGCGGTGCAAATTAACACCGACATTGAGATGATAGGCGATGAAACGGCGCTTGATGAACTTAGAGCTCGCCTCTCGGAGTTGCTACTGGATGCGTCTGCGAGCTAGTTGCGGCATGCGGAGCCGGAGATAACAATGATTGATGCAATCCGCTTCGTGGTTGAGCGTTGCCAACAGTGCGGCGGTCGAATGAGATTAATAGAATGAGCAAAGACGAGAAATACGAAGAGCTACGCGCTCGCCGGAAGCAAGCTCTTGAAATGGGTGGACAAACGCGCATCAAAAAGCAACACGCGCGCGGTAAGTTGACTGTCCGTGAGCGGATTGATCTTCTTCTTGACCCTGGCACCTTTGGAGAATATGGCCTTTTAGCTACTCATCGAACAGAGATCGGACACTCTTCGACTTCGAATGAGATCTCGCCAGCTGACGGTGTCGTCGTTGGATTTGGCAAGATCGATGGACGATCCGTCTGCGTTGTTGGAGAAGACTTTACGGTCAAAGGTGGAACATTCGGCATTGTTCATGGTCGAAAAAAACTTCGCGCAATTGAAATAGCTCACAAGGAATGTGTTCCCGTTATTTGGATTCAAGATGGGGCAGGAGCACGTGCGCAAGAGATGATTGGCGAAGGATATCCTTCTGGACCACATTATGCAGCCATCGCCCGGCACTCTGGGACGTCACCGCAGGTGTGCTTGATAATGGGCCCAAGCGCAGGGGATTCCTCGCTCATCGCCTCACTCTGCCAGATGCTCATTATGGTCGATGGAACAAGTATGTTGGCGGCAGGCGGCCCACCGATCGTTAAGGCTGCAACCGGACAAGACATTGACAAAGAAGTGTTAGGCGGTGCGGACGTGCATTGCCGCGTCTCTGGTGTTGCCGACATGAGAGCCGGCAATGAGGAGATGGCAATCGCCAAGGCGCGCCAATTTTTGTCTTACCTTCCTACAAACGCATACGAATATCCGCCTGCGGTTGCACCAACGCCCCCATCAAAAGAAGCGCAAGAAATCATATCGAGCATTGTTCCCGACGACCCGCGTGTGCCATTTGATATGAAGAAAGTCATTAGTGCTATTGTGGACGATGAAAGCTTCTTTGAGATCAAGCCGGAACATGCATCGATGCTGATTGCGGGTTTTGCTCGGATTGATGGCCACCCGATCGGATTGGTCGCCAATCAGTCACTTGTATATGCAGGCGCTATCACCGCGGCCGCCGCACGCAAGGCGCGACATTTCATTGATCTCTGTGTTGCTTATCATGTGCCGCTTGTCTTTCTTGTCGATGTACCAGGGGTGATGCCAGGGCCGGAAGCGGAACGAGAAGGCACCTTACGCCCCGGGCTTGCGCTGACCTACTCTCTCGCATGGGCTGATATTCCTGTCATTACGGTTGTGACCCGCAAGGCTTTTGGTTTCGGAGCCTGCGCAATGGGTGGGGGCGGTTCGAGTGGGCAAGATCTGGTTCTTGCTTGGCCATTTGCTGACTTTGGATCTCTGCCGCCCTCTAGTGCGGTTCTGGCCGCACATGCGACCGAAATTGAAAACTCTGACAATCCTGAGCAACTCAAAAGAGATCTAGTGGCACACTATGAGCGAAGTGCCGGCGCGATCCATGCTGCCGAGACGTTTTCAGTCGATGACATTGTCCTCCCTGAAGAAACTCGAGCGCGTATATCGCAGGCACTCGAGCTCGCCCGTAACCGGCGAACGAAATCGCCAAGCCCGACCCCCCGCTACGGCGTGATGCCTTAGGCGAGACACATATCTCATCTTGCAACATACTTCTTCCGCCAATTGTAAAAGGTCGCTTCGGCGATGTCGGTCTTTCGGCAAACCTCCGAAGTGGACGTGCCTCTTCGACTTGCCGCAAAACAAAGGCGATTTGTGCATCACTAAACTTCGACTTCCGCTTGTAACTCTCCTTCTCCCATTCAAGGGATCATTGTTAGAAAATTCCAACTCTAAATGATCCAGGATTCGGGAAGCACGTCACAAGTCCAAAAGGCATAGAAAGTCACGTAATAGAACTGTTGGGTCATGATCCTAATGAAGTAATCGCGCAATAGCCGCTTCGAGCAAGAATCAAACTCCAATTGACTGGCGTCAATGTGCTTCCTCTTTGATATCATGCGGACTTTAACTCCTCATTCATCGACGAAGAATGTTCTCTGGGCAGACGATCTCGCAATCGACTTCATTCTATCGAACTCGCAGAAATCCGCCGCATAGGATATCCTCTCTAAGAGGTCGGCAAATGGCCCTGCCAGAGAAAGCCATCCAAGTGCACCTCATCAAAAGCACTTTCAGGATTCTCCAGAGAAAACCATGCCAATCCCACTCCTCACCAACCCATTGACTTGGCGCACAAAAACAAAGGGACCCGTTGGTTCCCTCGTGTCGTATTACTTCTTAGGGAAGTTTGGTGGTGGACGCAGACTAGCAAACCGCCGACCGCTTGGCGCGCGCGGCCATACACTTGAAAACATTTGGTACTAGTTGCAAAGACTTGACCATTTTCACTGCAAATCGTGTTCACTCGACTTGCTTAGGCAAGCAGACTCACAAACTCAGGTCCGCTTAGAAATCAGGCTCAAGCGGACGACGATCTCGCCCTACAGAGAAAACAACTAAAGACCGATCTGAAAAACGCATCTCCGGCATATCGAATACTAAACGGAGAGCCTATTGGTCTTGTAACCCTCTATAATCATTACTCGTTTCGAGGGTAACAAATTTTCGCCCTCGTATAGAGTGTAAAATGGTGGAGCTAGACGGAATCGAACCGACGACCTCTTGCATGCCATGCAAGCGCTCTCCCAACTGAGCTATAGCCCCTTCGCCAAAAGGGTGGCAGGCGCGCCGTCGTACATACAAGTTGCACCTCGGGCTCCCTGAGGCGGTCGCGAAAATAGGACCGCCCCTTCTTCAAATCACGCGAATGGACAAATCCGCCGAGCGCGCTAGAGCGCCCGTCAGACCTGCTAGTCGATTGCTTTATCGGTCTCGACGGGCGCGTCCAAGATGACAGAGACATCACTGTCATCGTCGTCTTCCAGCGCAATCAATGTATCATCGCTTTCGCTATCGTTGTCATCGTCATCACCTTCATCGATATCTTCGATGGAGATAATGTCCGCGTCATCGTCACCGCTGGTCTTGCTTGCTTCTTCGGCTTCCTTGGCCTTCTTGGCCTCTTCGGCTTCCTTGGCCTTCTTAGCTATTTCGGCAGCCGCCGCAGCCTCATCGGGCTTGCGTTTCGACTTCAAGAGCACCTCAGGCTCAAAGGCGTGATCACACTTCGGGCACTCACAGGGTGATTTGTTGAGATCGTAGAACCTTGCACTGCACTCTGGACAGGTCCTTTTCTCTCCTAATTCAGGTTTTGCCACGGATCGAGTTTCCTCCGATTAATGCCGTTCCTTGGGAACACAAGGGCATTTGCTATTTCGGCGTCCTTTGCCACGAACGACGGGGCCTGTCAAAACCTTATTCACTGCGGGCTCACAATAGATGTGACCGGCCCTCCCCTGCGGTTTGCGCGCCGGGCTCTTATGGTCTAGATCATCTCTTCATGAAGGCCTTCATTTTTGGAGACATGTCCTGACACATTCGGCCCCTCCCCAGCCTTTGACCGCGTCCGGCGCACAACCCTTGCGGGGGCGGGTTAAAGTCCCCGGAGACAAGTCCATTTCCCATCGAGCCCTGATTTTTGGAGCGTTGGCGACGCGAACGACTGAGATCTCCGGCCTCCTCGAAGGGGACGATGTGCTGTGCACGGCTCGAGCCCTGCAAGCACTTGGGGCTCACATCACGCGGACGGCTGAGGGCCGTTGGGAGGTTGACGGTCTTGGCATTGGCGGCCTCCAGCAACCTCAAGCCCATCTCGATCTTGGAAATTCAGGAACTGGAGTGCGCCTTCTTATGGGGCTCCTCGGCACTCATGACGTCACTGCGACTTTTGTCGGTGACCCCTACCTCAGTCGCCGACCTATGAAGAGGATCATGGACCCGATTGGCCGCTTTGGGGCTCAATTTGTCAGAGGGGAGGGCGGAACGTTGCCGCTCACCATCTCCGGGGCTCGCTCGCCGGTTCCCATTGAGTATGTCTTGCCGGTACCTTCAGCCCAGGTGAAATCGGCGGTTCTTCTGGCTGGCCTCAATTGCCCTGGGATCACGACCGTGATCGAGGCCAAACCGACCCGCGACCACACTGAGATCATGCTGGAAGCATTTGGGGCCCAGATCTCCAGCGTTCCGCAAGAAGATGGCACCCGTATCCAACTACATGGACACCCAGAGCTCAAAGCCACCCCTATAGATGTGCCTGGAGACCCCTCCTCAGCGGCTTTTTTGGCGGCAGCGGCGGTGATGGTGGAGGGCTCAGACTTGTTGATTGAAAACGTTCTGATCAATCCCACCCGGACGGGTTTCTACACAACATTGAGTGAAATGGGTGCACAGATTGCCTTTGAAAACGAGAGATTGGCGGGCGGAGAGCAGGTCGCAGACCTTCATATTGTCTCAGGACCGCTTAAGGGCGTCACCGTCCCGCCGGAACGGTCTATGTCAATGATCGATGAATACCCTATCCTGGCCGCCGTGGCCTCTGTGGCGGACGGCGAAACCACCATGCTCGGATTGCAAGAGCTTCGGATCAAGGAAAGTGACCGACTGGCTGCCATGGCGCAAGGTCTTGAGGCTTGTGGGGTCGAAGTGCGTGAACAGAGTCACGATTTGATACTTGCAGGTCGGCCCTCAACTCGCGGAAATGGTTCCGGTGTTCCTGGGGGAGCGATGGTGCAAACGCATTTTGATCACCGTATCGCTATGTCATTTCTCACCTTAGGGCTTGTGGCCGACGCGCCGGTTTCGGTGGATGATGCCAGTTCCATTCAAACAAGTTTTCCAAATTTCGTCGAGCTCATGACTTCGCTCGGCGCAATATTGAAATCGGAGGCACCATGATCATTGCGATTGACGGTCCTGCTGCCTCAGGCAAGGGAACTTTGGCGCGTCGTTTGGCAAGACATTACGGTTTTCATTACCTCGACACCGGTTCTCTTTACCGTGCGGTTGCCCTCACGGTTCTCAGAGAAGGATCAGACCCAACCGATCAGGCCCGCGCCATCTACGCTGCCCAAACCCTTGACCCTGATCTTCGGTTTGAGGAGGCTTTGCGCACCGCTGAGGTGGGGGTTGCAGCCTCCATCGTCTCTGCTATTCCAGATGTACGTGCCGCCATTCTCGCCTTTCAGCGAAATTTTGCGAAGACCCCCCCAGGAGCCGTTCTTGAAGGTCGCGACATCGGCACCGTGGTTTGTCCCGAGGCTGAAATCAAACTGTTCGTCACTGCCAATGCTCAGACCCGTGCGAAACGGCGCTTTTTGGAGCTTTTGGAACGTGGCGAAACCGTTGAAGAGGGAGATATTCTCTCACAGGTGGTTGAGCGAGACCGGCGCGATGAGGAGAGGGAAGTCTCCCCGATGAAGCCCGCACAAGATGGGCACTTGCTCGATACGACTGAATTGAGTATAGAAGCCGCGTTCGAGACGGCCTGCGCCCTCATTGACCGGACAGGTCAAAACGGCGCTGCTTCATAAAGGAGAGAAGCTTCAGACCCGGATAGGGTTTCGGCCGGCTTCAGACACCAGATAAAGCTCACTCAAGAAAGCTGAACGCTTGCTTTTGAGGATCTAGGTCACGACCAGATCCTTGGAGGAAGACCGTCGGACACAACCGACCGGCCCGAATACCTATTTGATTGATTGGAGATTTGAATGTCTAACGCTACCGATCCAGGGCTAAATCCCTCATTAGAGGATTTTACTGCCCTTCTGGATGAAACTTGGTCCGATGATCGGACCGCCGAAGGCTCCGTGGTAACCGGCACGGTGCTCAGTATCGAAGCGGACGCCGCTTTGATTGACGTTGGCCTAAAAACCGAAGGCCGCGTCCCTTTGAAAGAATTCGCACTGCCAGGCCAAGAATCCACCTTAAAGGCTGGCGATCAAGTCGAAGTCTATCTTGAGCGGGTTGAAAACTCCTCAGGTGAGGCCATGCTATCGCGCGAAAAAGCGCGCCGCGAGGAAAGCTGGATAAACCTAGAAAAAGCCTATGGTGAAAATGAACGGGTCCAAGGTGTCATCTTTGGTCGCGTCAAAGGTGGATTTACGGTCGATCTCGACGGCGCCGTGGCGTTTTTGCCTGGCAGCCAGGTCGATATTCGCCCCATTCGCGACGTTGGGCCTTTGCTCAATATTCCGCAGCCATTCCAAATTCTCAAGATGGACAAGCGGCGCGGTAACATCGTTGTTTCGCGCCGGGCGGTTCTTGAAGAAACCAGAGCCGAACAGCGCAGCGAGCTTGTGGCCAACTTGGAAGAAGCCCAAGTGGTCGAAGGCGTGGTCAAAAACATCACCGATTACGGTGCGTTTGTGGACCTCGGCGGCGTCGACGGTCTGTTGCACGTCACCGATATCGCCTGGCGACGGGTCAACAACCCTTCCGACGTTTTGACCATTGGCGAAACGGTCAAAGTTCAAATCATCAAGATCAACCAGGAAACCCAACGGATCAGCTTGGGCATGAAGCAGCTTGAAGCCGATCCATGGGAGGGCGTCGAAGCTAAATATCCGATCGACGGTCGCTTCACTGGACGGGTCACCAACATCACCGACTATGGTGCTTTTGTTGAGCTTGAGCCTGGTGTTGAAGGCCTGGTCCACGTCTCTGAGATGAGCTGGGTCAAAAAGAACGTTCACCCCGGCAAAATCGTTTCCACAAGCCAAGAAGTCGAAGTCATGGTTCTGGAGGTCGATCCGGCCAAGCGCCGTATTTCTCTTGGCCTCAAGCAGTGCATGGACAATCCTTGGACAAGCTTTGCGGACAGGTATCCTTCTGGCACCCAAATCGAAGGTGAAATCAAAAACGTCACCGAATTTGGTCTCTTTGTCGGTCTTGAAGGCGACTTGGACGGCATGGTTCACATGTCGGATCTGGACTGGAACCGGTCCGGTGATGATGCCATCGCCGACTATAAGAAGGGCGACGTCATCAAGGCGGTTGTGCTCGATGTAGATCAAGAGAAAGAGCGCATTTCTCTTGGCGTCAAACAGCTCGGCGGCGACCCGATGGATTCTGTTGGAACCATCAAGCGTGGCTCGGTTGTGACTTGCACAGTAACCGCCATCCAAGATAACGGGGTCGAAGTGGAAGTCGGTGAAGGCTTTAAGGCCTTTATTCGTCGTTCTGATCTTGCCCGTGATCGTTCCGACCAGCGGCCAGAACGGTTTGCAGTTGGCGACAAGATCGATGCTCGTGTGACAAGCCTCGACAAATCCAGCCGGAAGATCGGCCTGTCGATCAAAGCGCGCGAAGTCGCAGAAGAAAAAGAAGCGGTGGCCCAATACGGTTCATCGGATTCTGGCGCCACATTGGGCGATATTCTGGGATCAGCTCTGCAAGCCAACGAGCCTGGTGATGAAGCGGCCGCGGCATCTGAGGCGACTGAAGAGCCCGCCGCAGAAGAAGAACCTGCTGCGGAAGAAGCTGAAGCTACTGACGACGCGGAGAAAGTAGACGACAAAGCGTAAGCTCTCGTCGACATCGCTACAGAGACAGAATGCCGGGATTTCGATCCCGGCATTTTCTTTGAGACAGGACACTCCTCGACTTCACTGGGTCGGGTTGCTCCCATTTCTTTTCCACAGGAAACACGATATGGCGGCCATCCAGATGGCTAGTTCCGCCAGGAAACTCCAATGGAGGACCATACTCAGGATCCAATGGGAGTGGGTGGCCGGTACGTGGATGAGCTCAATCCGAATGTCACTCAAGGGTAGAAACCAACGGATTGGCGCGGCATAGCTGTCGAGCAAGAGATGGAGAAAAATGCCAGATCCAAAGGCCAATACAAGACCTTTTACTCTGCTTGCAAAGGTAGCATCCGGCCCCGCGATACCGAGAGGCATCCAGATTGCCGAGCCGACGAGCAACCAGAAGAAGGGGATGTGCAGCCAATAGTCATGATGGTGGAATTGCCCTTGATCCCAGAACAGAAAGGCAAGCATATCAATATCTGGAAACATGCTTCCAACCATAGTTGCCATTAGTATTTGGGGCGCCGGTGCCAATTTTTGCGACCTGCCAATTGGCAAAATGTTTGCGACCAGGTATCCGGCGGGGAGATGGGCAATCAACATATCCCGCACAAAAGCTCAAGATGTCGGCAGAACAACGACCTCATTTCCACCATTGCGTGGCGGAGGTGCTCGATGATCAACCATTCAGTGGAAATGTCGTTCCGCCTCTTTCGCTGCCTTATGAAAAACATTTTCGGAAAAAGCCTTGTGATAGAATGACTTAACTCTTGACGCGTGCCCCGACCTTTGGCAACCTCTTGATAGACTTGAGAGAATTTAGATTTCGCCCGTTTGGGCGGCCTAATTGGGGTCGGAATATCATGATCAAATCCGAATTGGTGGCGCGGATCGCCGAAGCCAATCCTCACCTATATCAGCGCGACGTGGAGCGCATCGTGAATACGATTCTCGATGAGATTTCCAATGCGCTTTCCCGCGGAGACCGAGTTGAACTGCGCGGGTTTGGGGCTTTTTCGGTCAAACAAAGGCCCGCGCGGGTTGGCCGAAATCCACGCACAGGAGAGCCTGTCGAAGTGGCTGCCAAGCACGTGCCGTTCTTCAAAACCGGCAAAGAATTGCGCGAAAGGTTGAACAAGACTGAACCGACCTCGCCGCCTGAGACGCCCTTCTAATTAGTTTGAGGCCGCGCTTCTCTCGCCGGACAGTTCCAGGAGTTCCGACATGCGACTTTCTACTTGGGTCATTGGTGTTCCGGCGGGTCTTGCTACTATTTACTTGGCTGTCGCCAATCGTCACCTGGTTTTGTTCAGCTTTGACCCCTTCAATGCCCAAGATCCGGCCATCGGACTTTCCATTCCGCTTTATCTGCTTCTCTTTTTGGCGTTCATCATTGGCGTGGTCGTTGGCGGATCGGCCTCATGGGTTGGACAGGGGCGCTGGCGTCAAGCCGCCCGTCGCAACAAGAAGCGCGCCTCTCACTTGGAAAAAGACCTGGAACGGATCGAAGGCCCTACTTCGTAGTCTCGCTCTCTAATAATTATTGCATCACCGCGTTCTTGGCGACGGCACGACTGACGGTGCTTTCATGAACCCCGAAAGCGTCGGCGATAACGCGAAGGGTGTGGCCTCCTTCAAGGTAGGCCTTGGCCATGGCTTCATTTCTATCCTCCGAGACTTGGAGAAAATCCGATATGGCAAGTTGCGAAACTGGCGCACGGTGACCTTGACCCTCGCCGCCTAACAAGCTCGACACAGTCTCTACGTAGGCCTTTGAACCTAGAACGGCCTTGCATTTCAGGTCCTTCTCGAACGCTTCTACTTTGTCGGTCTGATTGGCGCCAGCGTTGACGAACGCCCTCAAAGCCTGGCGGGCATCAGATGCATTTTCGCCGAAGAACGTCAACACACGCGCACGGGCCAAACAGCCTGTTTCTTGTTCGCGGTGCTCTGCCAAGCATTCGCGGTAGCTGCTCCAACGCCAAATCTCGGCGCGGTCGGTCAATCCGGCACGTACGGGTGCAAGGGCAATGTAACGGATGAGATCGCGCAGAAAGGCCTCCTGTTCCATCAAGACCGCTTTGTAACGGCCATCAAAGAGATGTCCTCGGGTTTCATACTTTCGGTTCATACGCTGGGTATAGGTGCCATTAAGATGGCGCATTCCGCGCGCAAGACCGCCATCCGGTGTTTCAATCGCCAGATGATAGCGGTCGGGCATGAGGCAAAAGCTGAGAATTTGCCATCCGAATCGCGCACTGCATTCCCCCAGAAGGCGCAAAAAGGCTTCAGAGTCTTGCGCATCCTGGAAGATGTTCTGGCCGCGGTTGCCGCGCGCGGTCGCGTGATGAAGAGCGCCTGGGAAGTCCATTCGAGGGGATCGGGGCATTGGATCGGCTCCTTGTCTCAAGACCCAAAACTATGAAGATCGATTCGCCTGCAAACAAGACGCAAGACCTGACCCCAAAAGCTTGCGGGACAGCTTGTACGGCGGGCTCATTCTGCTATAACCGCGAGCGATGATGCTTCGACTGTCCAACCCCATATTCTGCGCGCTGGATACCACCGATCTCGCCCAAGCGGTTCGGATTGGGGAAGCCGTGCGTGGATCAGTGGGCGGATTGAAGATTGGGCTTGAGTTCTTCAACGCTACTGGCCCGGAAGGGGCGCGGGCCATTGTGGGCTTGGGAATACCCGTCTTTTTTGATTTGAAACTCCATGACATTCCCAACACCGTCGCGGGTGGCGTACGGGCAGTGGCAGATCTTGGACCCGCGATCATTGATGTTCACACTGTTGGCGGGCGTGCCATGATGGAAGCGGCCGCACGCGAGGCAACCAAAGCGGGCGATGCAGCCCCTCTTGTCATTGGCGTCACGGTGCTGACCAGCCTTGATGAAAACGATCTATCAGATACCGGCGTGACCCGGTCGCCGCGGGAGCAAGTGATTGCGCTCGCGCAACTTGCTCAGGCTAGCGGCCTTGGCGGGGTGGTTTGTTCTTCACACGAGATTGAAGCCTTGCGCGCAGCGTGTGGGCCTGACTTTAAACTCATTGTACCGGGCATCCGACCAGTCGGTGCTGACATTGGTGATCAAAAACGGGTCATGACGCCACGCGAGGCTTACGACCTCGGCGCCGACATTCTCGTGATTGGGCGCCCAATCACTCAGGCGGCGAACCCAGGCCAGGCGGCGGCAGAAATCGCTGCCAGTCTCAACTTGTCTTAGCCGCATGTCTGTTCCTGTCAAAATTTGTGGCCTGAAAGATCGCCTGCATGTTGATTGTGCGGTGACGGAAGGGGCTGCCTTTGTTGGTTTCAATTTGCACCCCAAGAGTCCGCGGGCTGTTAGCGTTGAAAACGCCCGGAACTTGTCTCAGTTCGTCTTGCGCGGGTGCAAGTCGGTTGTTCTCTTTGTCGATCCTCGCGACAGGGACCTCGATGCCGTTTTAGATTTTGCCGACTACATCCAACTGCATGGGCAAGAGGACGCGGTGCGGATTGCTGACATTCGGGCACGGACCCAGAAGCCCATCATAAAAGCACTGCCTATTGCGGGCCCTGAGGATATTGCCTCCACCAAGGTTTTCAGCAGCGTTGCGGACATCTTGCTGTTCGACGCCAAACCTTCTAAACCGAACGACTTGGCGGGAGGCGGCGGCGCGCCTTTTGATTGGCGACTTCTTGAGGGACAAGATTTTGATTTTCCTTGGATGTTGGCCGGTGGGCTGACGCCAGAAAACATAGGCGCCGCCATTGCTCAAACGGGCGCCCCCATCGTCGATGTCTCTTCCGGCGTTGAAACCGGTCGAGGCCTGAAAGACAGCGATAAGATCAAAGCCTTCATGAAGGCGGCGACATCACAGGCGGAAAAATGACAGATAAGAAAAAGACGCCGAACGAAAGAGCCAACTCCATTCGAACCGGCCCTGATGACACCGGGCATTTTGGTATCTTCGGGGGGCGGTTCGTCGCGGAAACATTGATGCCGCTTATTCTCGACTTGGAAGAGGCGTATGAGACGGCAAAGCAAGATCCCGCCTTCAAAGATCAAATGGATGACTTGTGGGCGCACTATGTTGGCCGCCCGAGCCCGCTTTACTATGCCGAACGGATGACCACTCATCTGGGCGGTGCAAAGATCTACTTCAAGCGCGATGAGCTAAATCACACCGGTTCGCACAAAGCGAACAACGTCTTGGGCCAGATCCTGCTTGCAAGACGCATGGGCAAAAAACGCATCATTGCGGAGACCGGTGCCGGACAACACGGCGTCGCGACCGCGACATTTGCGGCGCGGTTCGGGCTGCCTTGCGTCATCTATATGGGCGCAACGGATATTGAGCGCCAAAAACCCAACGTGTTTCGTATGAAGCTACTGGGTGCTGAGGTCGTGCCGGTCACCTCTGGCACTGGCACGCTGAAAGACGCCATGAACGAGGCGCTTCGTGATTGGGTCACCAATGTCGATGAAACGTTCTACATCATCGGGACGGTTGCCGGGCCCCATCCCTATCCAGCGATGGTGCGCGATTTTCAGTCCATTATCGGTCGCGAAGTCCGTGAACAAATGATGGCGGCTGAAGGTCGATTACCAGATTCTTTGGTCGCCTGCATTGGTGGCGGCTCAAATGCGATGGGGCTCTTCCATCCGTTCCTTGATGACACCGACATTGAGATTTTCGGTGTGGAGGCAGCTGGCCGCGGCGTCGAGCAAGGAGATGGTCATCATGCAGCGTCCTTAACCGGCGGCCGACCCGGCGTTTTGCATGGCAACCGCACCTACCTATTGCAAACGGAAGATGGCCAGATCATCGATGGACATTCCATCTCAGCAGGCCTTGATTACCCTGGGATTGGACCGGAACACTCCTGGCTCAATGAAATTGGGCGCGTGACTTATGTTTCAGCAACCGATGATGAGGCCCTTGAAGCCTTTCAATTGTGCTGCACACTCGAAGGGATCATCCCGGCCCTTGAACCTGCCCATGCATTGGCGCATGTGATCAAGATGGCTCCGAAGCACCCCAAAGACCATCTCCTCGTTATGAACATGTGCGGACGCGGCGATAAGGACGTGTTCACAGTTGGGGCGGCGCTGGGAGTAAACATCGATGAGTGAGACAAGAATCGATCGACGCTTTGCGGCCCTGAAGAAAGAAAATCGAGCAGGCTTCGTCACTTATGTCATGGCGGGCGATCCCGACTACGACACAGCTTTAAATTTGATCAATGGATTGCCGAAAGCGGGGGCCGATTTCATCGAGTTTGGCGTGCCCTTCACAGACCCGATGGCGGATGGACCTTCCATTCAAGCTGCCGGCTTGCGCGCCTTGCGAAACGGTCAGACGTTGAAGAAAACGCTCGACATGGTTGCCGCCTTTCGAGAGGGGGACAACGAAACGCCTGTCGTCCTTATGGGCTACTACAATCCAATCTATGCCTACGGCGTAGATGCCTTTCTGACGGATGCTCTCGCGTGCGGTGTCGACGGACTGATCGTGGTGGATCTGCCGCCGGAAGAAGACGCGGAATTGTGCCTGCCGGCCTTGAAGGCGGGCCTTAACTTTATCCGCTTGGCCACGCCAACCACTGATGACAAGCGGCTTCCAGCGGTACTCGCCAATACCAGCGGTTTCGTCTACTATGTTTCTATAACCGGGATTACCGGCACGGGATCGGCGATGGCGACAGACCTGGCGGTGGCGATTGAACGCCTCAAACGTCACACCGAATTGCCGGTCGCCATTGGATTTGGGATCAAGACCCCGGACGGCGCGGCAGAGGTCGCGCGACTTGCAGATGCCTGTGTCGTTGGGTCGGCTATCATTGATCGTCTGGCGCAAAATCTCGACGACGACAACAAGGCAAAGCCAGGCTTGGTTGAAGATGTTCTAAAATTTGTTGGCGAATTGTCGACGGGTGTTCGGCAAGCGAGAGAAAAGTAGGAGCGTAAAACATGAATTGGATCAATCGCCTTGCACGCCCAAAAATGAAGGGTATTTTTTCGCGCCGCGAAACGCCTGACAATCTCTGGCACAAGTGCAAGAACTGCGGCGAGATGATTTTCCACCGCGATCTGCTCGCAGCCCGGAACGTTTGCCCCTCTTGCGATTATCACATGCGCATTGATTCCAAATCTCGCTTTGAATCGGTGTTTGATGACGGTGTGTATGACCTTCTCTCAATGCCTGAAGTTGCCCATGACCCACTCAAATTTCGCGATGAATTGAAGTATTCGGACCGCTTGAAAAAAGCCCGCACCAAGACCGAACTAAAGGACGCCGTCTCTGCTGCAACAGGCAAATTGACCGGTATGGACGTGGTCATTCTGGTGCAGGATTTTCAGTTCATGGGCGGATCGCTCGGCATGGCTGCTGGCGAAGGATTTGTGACCGCGGCGCAAGAAGCAATCAAACGCAAGAGCCCTCTTATTGCTTTCACCGCGGCTGGCGGTGCACGGATGCAGGAAGGCATTCTCTCACTGATGCAAATGCCGCGCACCACGGTCGCCGTTGAAATGCTCAAAGCGGAGGGCTTGCCGTATATCGTGGTTCTCACCGATCCAACCACCGGCGGCGTCACCGCCTCCTACGCTATGCTCGGTGATATTCAATTGGCTGAACCAGGCGCGCTCATTGGCTTTGCTGGCCCCCGTGTTATTGAGCAAACCATTCGCGAGAAACTGCCGGAAGGCTTCCAGCGGTCGGAGTATCTCTTAGATCACGGCATGGTCGATATGGTCACCCACCGTCACGAATTGCGTTCTACCTTGTCGCGCATTATCGGACTGCTCACCAAGAAAAACACTTGGGACAGCCCTGCTGTCGACCCCTCACGTGCACTCACCGCCCCTATGGCGAGTGAGGCTGTTGCGACCCCTGCGCCGGTCACGATTGCGCCTCCTCTCGCTGAAGACACAACAACGAGCTGATCTCCAATTCAGCGATCAAAGGCAACGCTAACAATGGATGTTCAAGACCTCTGCTCCAGCGCGACGATTTTGGAGCGGCTGCATTTGCTGCACCAAAAACTCATTGATCTGGAATTGACCCGCATTGAACGGTTGCTTGAGCGCCTAGGGAATCCGCACCTGAACCTACCGCCCGTGGTTCATATCGCCGGAACCAATGGCAAAGGATCAACTCTTGCATTTCTCAAAGCAATGCATGAGGCGGCGGGACTGCTTGTGCACACCTACACGTCCCCTCATCTTGTGCACTTCCATGAGAGGATTGGGCTCGCAGGACATTTCATCGAAGAGGATCTTCTCGCGGATATCCTCATGGAGTGCGAAACCGCGAACCAGGGTGACCCCATAACCTATTTCGAAATTACAACGGCAGCGGCCTTTGTTGCATTTTCGAGAACTCCTGCCGACGTGCTTCTCTTGGAAGTAGGATTGGGGGGACGGTTTGACGCCACCAATGTCATCGACAAACCTGCTCTGTCCATCATCACACCGATCGATCTCGATCACCAAAATTTCTTAGGGGATGACGTCAAAGCCATCGCGAGGGAAAAAGCCGGGATCTTTAAGAAGAATTGCCCCGCAATAGTGGCGACGCAATCAGATGAAGTATTGGCCATTCTTCAAGAAGAAGCAGAGGTCGTTGGGGCACCTCTTTCGATCTTTGGACAAGATTGGACGGTGTTTGAAGAACACGGCCGCCTGGTTTTCCAAGATGAGCAAGGGCTTGTTGACCTTCCCTTACCAAAACTGGTCGGACGCCATCAAATGGACAATGCAGGAACCGCCATTGCGGCAGCCCGAGCCCTCGCAACGCTGCAAGACAATGAGACCGCCCTCGCGCGAGGCCTCAAAAATGCAGTATGGCCGGCCCGGATGCAGCGTCTCACCACCGGGCCCCTTGTCGAGCTTGCTGGCCAGGATGTCGAAATCTGGCTCGACGGCGGACATAACCCGCTTGCCGCACAGTCACTGGCGGAGACGCTGGCCGATATGGAGGACAAAGCACCCCGGCCTCTCTTTCTTATCTTCGGCATGATGTCGCAAAAGGACGCGCAAGCCTTTCTTGAGCCCTTTCGCGGCCTTGCCAAACATGTGAGCACTGTTGGTATTGAAGCAGAAGAAGCCGCCTATAGCGCTGGTGATCTTTACGAACACGCCCGTCAAATTGGTATGGAAGCCGACACGGCGGCAAGTGTTGAAGATGCCTTGCGGCAAATCATGGCTCGACCTCAAGATGCACCGCGGGTTTTGATTTGTGGTTCACTCTATCTGGCTGGAAGCGTTCTCAAAGAGAATGGCTAATTACTAAATCGACGATTTGATCCAATCAGCGATCTGACTTTTTGGAACCGCGCCAACTTTCGTGGCGGTTACTTGACCGTCCTGAAAAATCATGAGGGTTGGTATTCCGCGTACGCCGTATTTCCCAGGTACTTGCGGATTCTCATCAATGTTTATTTTGGCAACGGTGACTTCACCGGACATTTCTTCCGCGATCTCTTCAAGCGCAGGCGATATTTGTTTACAAGGCCCACACCATTCGGCCCAGAAATCCACGACAACAGGTTTCGACGACTCAATCACGTCATTCTCAAATGAGCCATCAGTTACATGTGTTGCTGTCATGGTCGGTCCTTTCAAAGATACAGTGCCAGATTCTGACGCCTCTAAACTATACTGCCCGGATTGGACGAACGCCCTTTTCCCGAAGCGAACGTGGAATCTAGGAACGACCCTGGCATAGGTCAAGCACCGCGATCGTCGCAGCGGCGCCTTTGCGGTCATTCGTCACAGATTAGCTTAGGAGATCTCACGAATCCTTACGATTTCCTGGTCCAAAATCTCATTTGGAAGTGCCATCAGGGTTGGGCCGTCGGTCCAGAGCAGAGCGCAAAAGACCTCGCGATCAGGGCAGATCTCCTGCAACAAAGCGCGGTAAGCGGCCATTTGACGGATGTAGAGTGGTGATACTTCAGAGGCGATTTTTGGCGGTGGACGGTTGGTCTTGTAATCCACAACGAGAACGCGGTCTTTGGTCACCAAAAGCCGGTCGATCTGACCGTTCAGCTCCAAGTCGGACCCTGACAAACAACCCACCAAAGGTGCTTCGGCCATGCTGCCAAGCCCAAAAATTGGCGCAAACTGCGAATCGGTCAAGACGCGAAACACTTCATCAATCAGGGCCTCTCGGTGACCATCCGAAAGATCTTCTGCATTGAGTTCCAAATAGCGACGCGACGCGTCTTTGCGAGCGCCCGCATCGACATCTGGCAGATACTGTAACAATTTGTGGATCAGGGACCCCCGGCGAAATCGATCTGTGCCTCCTTCGATGATCGGTGACAATGGCGCGTCTTCGACCAGAACCTCCTCATCACCTGTTAGCTTCGACGGTGCTAGGATCTGTTTTGGCTCTTCGGGGACCTCAATCTTTTTGGATACCCAGAGAGGTAATTCTTGAGGCGGGTTTGCTTGTATCAGCGTTTTTTCTGAACTGTCCTCGATGGGGCTTGCATCACCGATCCTTGGTAACTCAAGACGCCAGACCGTTTCGCCCCAAAACGACTGTTCTTCCGACATCTGATGTTTGACGGCCTTCTCGACCAATTCGTACCAACACCCGTCTGGTCTCTTTCGGCCGGTCTCATAACCGGAAACATACAGTCGATCTCGCGCTCGCGTCATCGCCACGTAGAGAAGTCGCCGTTGTTCTTCTTCCCGGGCCACTGAAAGGTTCTGACGAACCTCCTTGGTTCTTTCATCCTCGTCGTTGGTGCTTTGCCGCCATAACAAATAGGGACCTCTTTCTCCATTGAAAGAGACCAATTTGGAATCGCTTCTACTACTTGGCATGGAACATGTGTCTGGCAACAAGACGATCGGCGCCTGCAACCCTTTTGAGCCATGCACTGTCAGGACGCGGACCTGGTTGACCTCATGATCAAATTCGCGCCGAATGTCAGAGGCGTCAGCCTGCACCCAAGCCAAGAACCCTTGCAAGGTAGGCGCTTCGACGCCTTCGTAGTCTAAAGCCAGATTGAGGAATTCATCAATCGGGTCGGCGGCTTCTGGACCCAAACGACGCAAGAAGCTTTGGCGTCCGGACCCTCCATCCTCCCCAACAGTGCTCAGAACTCGCGCAAAAAACTCATAAGGGGGGTGGGTTTCGACCCGCGCCAAAATGGCGGCAAGCGACCTGTGTGCTGCGGCAATCTTTAAGGATGTTTCTCGCTTTTCAAATAGAGACTGCCAGAGCGTGCCTTGCCGCTCGAAAGCAAGGTCGAAAAGCTCTTCTTCCGTAAGTCCAATGATGGGGGATTTTAGAACAACGCCTAGCGTCAAGTCATCTTCGGGCAACAACGCGAAATTTCCGATCGCCATCAAATCCATGACAGCCAATTGATCGGTGAGAACCATTCGGTCGCGGCCGGCAACAGGAATTCCTTTTTGTTTCAGTGCGCGGATCATTTCATCAACGAACGTGTCGCGTTTTCGGACAAGGATCATAATGTCCCCGGCTGTGATTGCTTTGCCACCTTTGATCGCAGGCTCTTGACCACCGATCCAGGTTTCGATTTGGTCAGCAATGCGTCCCGCAAGAACTGCACGCGGCGAAGACGTAGCCGCACGACCCAACGGTGCATCCCAAGCGTCTCGATCCTCACCTTTCTCGACTGGCACTGTTGGCCAAAGCTCCACCAGACCTTGCGCCGCCACTCTTGCGGCTTCATGTTCGATTTTTTCTCCGGTGGAATTGAGACCTTTTAAGACTTCGGCTGGTTCAAAAACACTGTCGACCGCCTTCAAGATCTCTCGGGTTGAACGAAAAGACAGGGTCAGATCAACGCTTGCAAATGCGCGCCCTGCCCCTGTCACGTAACCCTCGTAGTGCGACCTTTCGACCCCAAATTGTTTTGGCTCGACACCTTGAAATGAGTAAATCGACTGTTTTTCATCGCCGACAGCAAAGATCGTCCGCCCTAGTTCGATGTCTCTTTCTTCAAAGGCGCTGGAACTATAGAAAAACTCCGCTGCGAGCTGTTTGACGATGTTCCATTGTGCTGGGCTGGTGTCTTGCGCTTCGTCGACAAGGATGTGGTCAATACCACCATCCAATTTGTATTGGACCCAAGCTGCGTCCGGACTTGAAACGAGACCCGCCATGGAGGTGATGAGGTCATCGTAGTCGAGTTTGCCGCTTAAGGATTTGAGCCGCGCAAGTTCGGGGATGAGGGCATTGGCAAAGACAAAGAGACTTTGCGTTGCAGCGACAGCATTGGCGGCACACATTTTTTGTTGGCTTGCGATGACTCTCTCTTGTTCATCGTGCAAGATCTTCTCGGTGCCAGGAAACTTTTTCTCAATCGGGTTTGTGACAAGTTTTTTTCGAGGTGCCCCGGTACCCGTCAAAAACAAAGTTAGGTAGTCGCCGTATGCGCCCTCTTTGTCCTCAGAGCATAAGAAAGCAGAGAGGATCGCGGCGTGTTTTTGATCGTTAGTGCCGCCTTCAACCAAAGCCTCCATGGCTTGCTTAAGGCTTTCTTCTTTCGCACCGGCCGCCGCAACTGCATTCTCAAAAATTGTCGCTTCGGTTTCCTCAAGGCCTAACCCTAGCTCTGACCTTAAATGATCGATGTAGCTTTCAACCTCGCCCCAAGACTTCATGATGTCCGTGATTTGCTCACGGGCGGAAATGACGGCTTTGATGACCGTATCCAACGTTGTCTCGTTTAATCTCGCAACTAGATCTTTTCCGGCGCGGGCGAGATCGGTGTGGGGCTCTTGATCAATTCTCTCAAAAACATTCTGCCGGGCTTCAAAAGCCAGTTCGGCTGACGTGCGGTCGTCCAAAATCTCAAAATGAGGTGAAACCGCCGCCTCCAATGGAAATCGTTTGAGGACGGCTTGGGCAAAAGCGTGGATTGTCTGAATCTTGAGCCCGCCTGGCGTCTCCAATGCGCGCGCGAAGAGACGGCGGGCGGGACCAAGGGTTTCTCGACTCACCGGTTCACCAACCAGATCTTCAATATTCTTTTTGAGAACATCGTCGGTCTGAACCGCCCATTCGCCCAAGCGCTGAAACAGTCGGTTAGCCATCTCGGAGGCTGCAGCCTTGGTATAGGTCAGACACAGAATACGGGACGGGTCTGTGTCAGCGAGGAGAAGTCGGATGACGCGGTCGGTCAGCACTTTGGTCTTGCCGGTTCCGGCGTTGGCAGAAACCCAGGCTGAACGAAAAGGGTCGGCAGCGGTTCGCTGGTTTTCCAGTGAGCGATTTCGCTTTTCCGTGTGTAGGTCGATGATGTGATCAGCCATCTCTAATCCTTCGATCCATAGACCGACCATTCTTTCACGCGCGCTAAGTGATCGTACCGACCTGGATAGGCGTCAAACATGGGGCGCAACCGCGATAGGTAAGGGGTCTCTTCCTGGTCGTAGAGATTGATCAGGGTTTGCAGTCCTTCACGCACCGCGGATATCAGACCCTGAACGTCCTCATCCATCAGTTTCACTTCTCCGGCCGGGTCGCCGCCTTTGAGTTCGATATAGGCAAGTTCCGTAACAGATGGTTTGCCGACACGCTCAAATCCCCCTTCTTGGGCAATGAGAGCCTCGAGGGTCAGTTGGGGAGACAGGCCAGCAGAGACCTGACGTTTGGTTGGGGCGGTGCCGGTCTTGTAATCATAGATTCCGATACTTCCGTCCGCTTTCCACTTGTCGATGCGATCAGCGCGCGCGGTCAATTCGAACGATCCACCTTTTGTCTTGATTGTATGGGTTGCCTTTGCCTCCACCGCCAATGGCAGCACCTCTGATCGTCGCTCTCTTTCCCACTCCACAAACCACTCCGCCACACTCAAGAACCTGGGCCACCAGAATCTCTCGACGTCAGGCGACGGTGCAACAGACATGAACTCTTCTCGACCCATTTCGATGAGTTTCTCATGGGCATTTTTAGGAAGCTCTTTCGGATATGCTCTTACAAAATTTTCAAGGGTGTTGTGGACGATGATCCCCCGCTCCATTGCCGTTGCGTCCGCATCAATCGGTTCGAGGATGCCGAGGCCAAGAATGCGCTCAGCGTAGATGGCGTAGGGATCACGTATCCAACGCTCCACCTCTGTGACGGACATTTTTCTTGGGCGCGCGGAGAGTGGGGGCTTGGGCCTGGGCTCCTCGGCGGACGCCAACTGGTCTGGTTTGTCCATCTGCCGTGACCAGTTCAAAAAATCGACCTGCTCCGCCAGACATTCCGGCGCTTCCAGCCCCTTCATCATGTTTTGCAACCGCATCAACCAACGGGATGGGACCGTTGGCGCACTGCCTTCTCTTTCAGATCGTGTGAGGATGACACGAGGAGCCGACGCCAATTGGGCAAAGTCATGGGCTGCAAGTCCGATCCGTCGCTCTGGTGATGGTAATCCTAGAGCGCGCCTCATCGGGCGCGAGAGCCAAGGATCGACATTGGCCTCGGCAGGCCAGGTCTTTTCGTTGAGACCGCCAAGAATGATCGTGTCGGCCTCTTGTAAACGCGCTTCCAGCGGACCCCAGATGAACAATCTGGGATGCGTCCCATAGCGCGGCCGTACCACACGAGCCGCCATGAGCACATCGAGAAGCGACGAAAACTCAATGAGAGATAGCAGGGGCATCGCATCTGCTTCAGCGAGGAGTTCGCTCATAAAATTTGCAGCCGCCTCCCCTGCGCCCCCGCGCCAGAGTTTTTGTTCCTCGGTCGAAGTCTCACATGAGATTGCTTCTGCAGTTCTGACGAGGGCAGCGATGAGAACTTCTCCGGGAGAAGACTGTTCGGAAATTTCTTCCAATGGGTGAAAGGCGTCCGACAGCGCGTCAATCAGGAGGGTATGGAGTTTGTTTTCCTTCAGCGAATTCGCGCGCTGGCGCAGCCCTTCCAAACCAGATGCGGGTCTTGGCCCACGCAGGACATCCACTTCGAGTTGTGCCGCCAAGGCCCGCAACTTCGGGCGAGCCCTTCCTAAATGACACAAAGGATGTTTCAACAAGCTCAAAACATCGATGGGGTGAAAGTCGTGTTGCCAACAGCGCAAGACAGATTTCAGGAACGTCCCTGGTGGCGTTCGATCCAATGGCGTTCCCGCCGAATCGTTTACCTCCAACCCCCAGCGCCGTAACTCGCCTGAGACGCGGCGCGCTAGGTTTCGGTCCGGTGTCACGAGCACCGCAGTTTGGCCTGGCTCTTCTATCGTCTGACGCATGACCAAAGCGATGGTCCGTGCTTCTTCCCCAGGATCTGCCGCTTCGATCACTGAGAAACTTTCAAAGGCGCTTTTGACATCGGCGGCATTCTTGCCCTTTTGCAAAACCTTGCGCCACATGTCGGTGGTTTCCGCCGGGCGCAAAGCCTCTTGAATAATCTCTCGCCGCAGAGCGGGCGTCTTTAGAGCGTTCCCGTGTGACCATGTTTCAACGGTCGACCTGTCCGCCCCCAATCGCCTGATAAGTTCTTTCAGTCCAAATTGCGGATGGCTTTCACGGACAGCGTTCCAAGACTTCTCATCCAGATCAAGATCAAGGCCAGGCAAAACGAGGGTGCCGTTTGGGAGAGAACGTATGGCCTGCATCAAACTCACGGTCGCCGGAATAGACCCCGTAGAGCCGGCGAGAATGATCGGGGCCTCAGGTCGTTTTTCCCGCCAGAGCAACGCTTGGGCTTTGATCAGCTCACTGCGGCGCGCCGCCGGATTGATCACCCTCTCATCATTGAGAATTTTCGGCCAAACCTCGGTCACAAATTGGAGAAAATCCACTGTCTCTTGCCAATGGGCGGCAAAGGCGTCCGGCGCAAGCGTGGATAGCCCCGACAGATCAGCCTGCTCGGTCTCAACCAAATCCATGAAAGTTGCGAGTTCGGCGGCGAGGGCTGCCGCGGGTCCAAGGCCGAGCGCATTTCGATCGCGCCCTGACTTTGATTCCGCTCTCGACCAAGCCACGATAAGCCGTGACAGGAGAAGTTGTCGGCGCAAGGGCGAGATTGATGGGCGGAGATCGCTCTCAAGATCGTCACCTAAAGTGGAGGTCGTTCCTTGATCGAAAATGAGGGCTTCTTCCTCCACATCGCCGATGGGTCGCAAGACAGGGAGGATGAGCGGTTTTCCCTTTGATTGCTGTAAAAACGCGTCAGCGACCGCACGTACCGCCCGACGGGTTGGCAAGAGTATCGTCACCGCAGCAAGTTTCAGAGGATCTGCTTCGTCGGCAAAAATCTCCAAGATGCCCGCCACCAAATCCCGCGCAAATGGCGCGCCAGCTGGGATGGTGAAGATTTTGTTTCGGATAGGGTTGTCCTTGCTGTTCACAAACTGGCCACCGTCTCTTCGATTTCTTGCAGATCAGAGTACGAGCTTGCGTGTAGCCAGAGACCTTCAAGTCGACATCCGTAGAGACGCCCACTGGCGGCGGCCTTGTCCCACAGAATGTTGGTTGAAAACGGCCCGTCTGGCGCGCCCTCTAAGAGTATTGGCGCCATGATGTGAACGCCAGCCATCATCAGAAGCGCGTTTTCTTCTGGGCCGCGCCGTGTCAGGCGACCGTCGTCGTCCAAATGAAAGTCCCCGCGCCCGGTGAAACCAACAGTCCGTTCAACTGGCGCAACAAGAATGAGCGCATCCATGATCTGATCGTCCCAAGCGGCGATCAACCTGTCCATATTGCTCTGACCGTCTTCAATCCAAAAGGCGTCAGAATTGCAAACGAGAAAAGGGTTTGGGCCAAGATCAGGTAGCGCCTTTTTGACACCGCCCCCGGTTTCCAACAACTCATCCGTCTCATCTGAAATGACGATCTGGGGCGAACCTCTTGTAGCCATGTGGGCGCGCACGAGTTCGGCTTTGTAGTGCACATTGACCACCGCTTTCTCAACGCCAGCGTCGGACAACCTGTCGAGCACGTGATCGATCAACAACTTGCCGCCAGCCTCAATGAGGGGCTTGGGCAGATTGTCAGTCAAGGGACGCATTCGTTTGCCATACCCTGCTGCCATGACCATGGCTGTATTGATTGCTTGCGCCACTGCCTCGCTCCTCACTTACGACTGTCAGCTGGTATGTTTCGATCAATCCAAGCTTTGTAATCTGACAAGGCGGCATGTTCGAGATTGCGCCCCAAATAATCCCACAATCTTGGCATATGTTGGAGGTAACCCGGTTTTCCGTCTCGCTTCCAAAGTCGGCAGAAAATACCAATGATCTTTGAATTGCGTTGCGCGCCGAGAACCGCATAGGCCGTTCTGAACGCCTCTGGGTCGATGTCTGGGTGTCCCGCCAGGTAACGCTCAACGAGACGCCTTTCCAAGTCTCTTGGCACATCGCGGCGCGCGTCTTGCCCCAATGACATAAGATCATAGGCGGGAGAACCCAAGAGACCGTCTTGAAAATCAATCACACCAACCCGTTGCACGCCTCTTCGCTTGGGAAGCAAAATCAAGTTCGGCGAATGAAAATCTCGTAGTGTCAGAGCGCTTTGATCAATCGTCGCTTGTGGTATCAGCTCACTCCAAATTGCCGCAAAAGCTTTGCGCTCCGAAGCCTCAATGTCTTTGTTCAATTTGGCTGGCGCATACCAATCAAGCATCAGTTCAACTTCGATGGTCAATGCCGGAGGATCATAGGTTGGTAGCTGATAGTCGCCGTCGCCATCGATAGGCAAGACCGGTGGTGTTTCTTGGCGGTGAAACTCAATTAGGACATCAACCGCTGTTTCATAGAGTTGTTGTGCTTGACTTTGCGGATCATCATCTTTGTCAATGAGAGATCCAAACACTTGGTCGCCGAGGTCTTCAAGCAAGATGAAACCGCGCTCGAAGTCATAGTGGAATATCTCAGGCGCGCTCAATCCACGGGCCTTCAAGTAACGCGCGACGGCGACAAAGGGACGGCAGTCTTTTGCCAAATGGGCAATGTCGCCATAAGCTTCTCGGCCACCATCAAGCGGTTGATCAAGGGGATCGGGCGGCGCATCCATCAAGATGGCCGTGGTGCCATCACCCCGTCGAACTCGCTCGTACCGACGATTTGACGCGTCGCCCGCGACATGGCTTCGGGTTGCCTCTTGCCACCCCGTCACATAGAGGAAGTCTTGAATTTCTTTATCGCGATCGCCCACGCCCACTTCCTTATCCTTTGATCCGCTCAATTCGATGTTCCCAATTCGACGACCCTTTGATTTGTGCGTTTCGCCCTTGGCCTTGGTGGGTCAAGTGGATGGTCAATCGGTCGTCCGGCAATAGATCGCCGGCGCGCTCTGGCCACTCGATAAGAGATACCCCCTCATCCAGGGCCTCCTCTAGCCCCAATTCCCAAATGTCTTGAGGACGCTTCAACCGGTAGAGATCGAAGTGCCAAACATAGAACGATTCCAAATCATATTGCTGCACAAGCGTGAAAGTGGGACTGGGGACGGCCTCTTTGCCGCCCGCTGCCTGGATCAGCCCGCGCACCAGAGTGGTTTTCCCGGCACCTAGATCGCCTTCAAGAACCACCACATCGCCTGCCTTGACGACTACCGCCAGTTTGGCGCCTAAAGCCCTTGTGGCGCTTTCATCTGGCAGATCTATGTCAAGCATCAGGTCGGGGCTCAGGTCAGGGCTCATGTAAAAAGTTGATTTGTCTCACTCAAGGGTCAATTGGGGCTCAGCAGGGCTTGATTCGAACCGGGGCTTTCGACATATGTAGTCTCTGAAACCGATCGAGTGTAGTCTCTGAAACTGATCGAGGGGCTTGCGACACCTTACAATGAATCGGGAGGAAATGACTATCTATGGCAGAACGCTTTGTCATCGTTGGTGCCGGGCACGCGGCGGGCCAATTGGCCGCCAGTCTCCGGCAAGGTAGTTTTGAGGGGGAGATCGTCCTCATCGGCGATGAGCCCTATATTCCCTACCAACGCCCTCCCCTTTCCAAAAAATTCTTGGCCGGTGAAATTGAGATCGATCGGGTCTATTTCAAGCCGCCTGAATTCTACGACGAGGCCAATGTCACGCTGCGGCTTGGCGAAACTGTCACAGAAATTTCGGCTTCCGCACAGACCCTTACATTGGCGTCCGGCGAGGTCCTCGCTTACGACAAACTTGCGCTGACCACCGGCAGTCGGGTGCGTAAGATCAATTGTCCAGGATCCGATCTAAAGGGCTTGCACTATCTTCGCACCATCGATGATGTGGACCGGCTGCGGGAAGAATTCAAACCCGACAAAAAGCTTGTCATTGTTGGCGCGGGATACATCGGCCTTGAAGTCGCCGCCGTCGCCAGAAAACATGGTCTTGATGTTCTGGTTCTCGAAATGGAATCACGCGTCCTTGCACGGGTCACGAGCCCGGAGATGTCGGCTTTTTTTCAAAAAGTCCACCAAGAAGCCGGTGTCGATATTCGTTTGGAAACCGCCCTGTCGGGTTTTGAGGGTGACGACCGTTTGGAACGCGTGATCTGCGGTGAGAAAACATTCGACGCTGATTTGGCGCTCATTGGTATTGGCATCGTCCCCAATATTGAACTAGCTGAAGCGGCCGGGGTCACTTGCGACAACGGCATCGTCGTCGATGAGTTCTGCCAGACCAGCGACCCAAACATCTTTGCGGCCGGTGATTGCACCAATCTACCGAGCGGCCTTTATCAAAGACGGGTGCGACTTGAGTCTGTGCAAAACGCGCTTGAGCAAGCTAAGACGGCGGCAGCCGCCATGTTGGGCACTCAAAAAGAATACGATCAGGTGCCCTGGTTCTGGTCGGATCAGTATGATCTGAAATTACAAATTGCTGGACTCGCTCAAGGATATGATGAAGTAGTCTTGCGCGGCGACCCAGGGGCACGCAAATTCGCAGCGTTCTATCTCAAAGGCGGCCAACTGATTGCGGTTGATGCGATTAACGCCGCACCGGAATACATGATGGGCCGCAAGCTCATTGGCGAGAAGGCCGTGGTGTCGCCGACAAGATTGGCGGACACCTCCATCTCGATGAAGGAAGTGGTTTAACTGGCCCATTGGCGGCACTAAGAACAAGAAGGCAGATGTTACGTGGCGAAGATTACTTACATTGAACACAATGGCACCAAGCATGATGTAGAGGTCGAGGACGGCCTGTCTGTCATGGAAGGTGCCGTCAACAATCTCATTCTCGGCATTGACGCGGACTGCGGCGGGGCATGTGCTTGTGCGACTTGCCATGTGTATGTCGATGAAAAATGGGCCGGCAAAACTGGTGATGTGAGCGACATGGAAGAGACCATGCTCGACTTTGCCGAGGACCGCCGCGAGAACAGCCGCCTATCCTGCCAAATCAAAGTGTCAGATGAGTTGGATGGCCTGACCGTCACCATGCCGGAAAGCCAGCACTAGGCTGCCTTTTTGTATTACTCTGCGGCTTCAGCTTGGGCACGGTCGACCAGGTGACATGTCACTTTGGTGCCCACACCGACTTGACTTTCGAGTGAGACCCACCCGCCGTGGAGCTCGACAAAGCTCTTGACGAGGGAGAGGCCGAGCCCGGCGCCGCGCTCGCCGTCGCCACCTCGGTTCTCAAAACGATCAAACACTGTCGCTTGATATTTCGGTTCGATGCCGGAGCCTGTGTCTTGCACCCACATCGCGACCTCGCGACCGATGCGCTTGGCGCCTAAGGTCACGCTGCCACCATTTTGGGTGAAGCCCATAGCGTTGGTCATGAGGTTAAAGAGGATTTGTTTTAGGCGGCGTTCGTCCGCAAAGATTGATCCCACATCCTCGCCGCACTCCACATTGATGGTCAGCGCGTTGTCGAGTGCCTTCTTTTGATTGATTTGCACAACACTCGAGAGCACGTCAGAGACGCCAATCTCTTCCATCTCAAGGGCCATGCCTCCGGCTTCGATGGTGGCAAGGTCCAGAATGTCGTTGATAAGGCTGAGCAGTTGGTTCGAAGCCTGCAAAATGTTGCCTGTGTATTCCTGCTGCTTCTCATTCAGCTCCCCGAAAATCTGTTGATCCATGAGATCGGCAAATCCGATGATACTGTTGAGCGGCGTTCGTAGTTGGTATGACACGTGATTGACGAATTCAGACTTGAGGCGATCGGCCGTCTCCAGAGCTTCATTGCGCTCGCGCAGGGCTCGCTCGACCTTGGTCGTGTCAGACACGTCAAGAAAACTGATCAAAGTCCCACCATCCGGCAGTGGGACCGCGCCATAACTGACGATGACACCATCGGTTCGATCCATCTGCGCGCCAAAGGGCTTGCGGCCATCCTCCCCAGACGTAACCCGTTTGCGCAATTGGTGCCACTTGCCAGGATCATCCACCAACCGACCGCACCAGCCTGTGACATTGTCAAAGTGGGGCTCCGTTGCGAGCTTGGCGCCATCCAATTTCCACATGGATTGAAAAGCTGCGTTGTGCAGTTTCAAGCGACCATCGGATCCATACACGGCAACACCTTCGGAGAGATTGTCAAGTGTTTCGCGCTGCACATGAATGAGTTGGTTGTAATTGCTCTCCAAAGTGACAAGGTCGGTCACATCTTCATAAAGATAGATCAGTCCGCCAAATGGATGGGGTTGGACAATGACGCGGAACGTCCGCCCATCGGGCAAGTGCCACATCTCATCTTGTTGCTCAAGGAGGTTTACATAGAGATCCAACCGACTTCTTTTCCAGGCAGGGAAGTCTGCTTGTTCTGGCAGACGACGTGCTTCACGCAACCGCTCCAAGACCTCGCTCTCTAACGGCTGTGTCGCAAGCCAATCAGAGGGAAGGCCCATCAATTCAACAAAGGCCTGGTTGAAAAAGATCAAGCGTTTGTCGGAACCGTAGATTGCGACGGATGTCGCAAGCGTGTTCAGTGTCTCGCTATGAGCATCGATGTGACGCTGCAAAACGTTTTCGGCCTCGTCAAGACGGGTCGCATCAAGGGCGACGCCCATGGTGCCTTCGGGTAAAGGCATCTCCATAAAGTTCAGTGAGCGACGCTGACCATCAATCACGACGTAGCGATGTTCGCTCACAAGATCGATTTCTTCCGCAGCCTTGCGCGCCATCTCTTTGCCGCCGTGATCCAGTTCGACGGACTTGGTGATCACATTGCCCAGATCTTCTTCTTCCACAGCCCGGACAAATGCTTTGTTCACCCATTTGATGTTGAGGGCGCGGTCACGCTGCCACATGGGGAACGGGGTCGCATCCAAAACGGCGGCAAGGGCGTCTCTTTCCTCTGAAATCGCGGTGATTTCCGTGGCGAGTTCGCGAACTTCTTGGCCTTCGTGGGTGACATCTCTGAGCCACACAACGGCTTTACCGCCTGCTGGGCGTCCTTCCGCCTGAAAGGTTTTGCCTCCTTCGCTGGCCGCATGAATGAGGAACGGTTGGCCATCCATCTTCAAGTCTTGAATTGAGGCCACCAACAGTGATTTGTCTTTCCGGGTCAGGCCCGACAAGAACACATCGAACACCGATAGATCGCCGTCGCGGCCCCCTTTGGTTCCCGGCAACACAGCCCCGCCGGCGCCAAGAATACTCCCTAACGCCTTGGGGCTTCCCAAGATCTGTGGGTTACCAAGCGGCGACGTTTTGGTTGGCCCACTTAAGAGTTTGGGGGCCTCTTCCTCATCGTCCTCGCCGATGGGCTCCTCAATCTCGTCTTCATCTTCAAAGTCGAGAGGTACGGGTGCTTCTTCGCTTCCATCCCAAACCAAAACGACTTGCGGTTCTACGGCCAGAATCGACTGAGCCCAATAGAGACGTCCTTCAGCTTTTGAAAGGCGGGCGCGCAATCGATTGACGGTTTGGCGATGGGTCAATCTGCTCTTCATCATCCATCCGGTGATGAAGATGGCAAACAATACGGCTGTGATTGAAATCAAGAAGTTCGCGAAGATCATCCAGCCGCTGGTTGCACTGTCGACCACCGCCGAAACGGCGAACGCAGCAGGTGCGTAAAATGCGCCAAACGAAAAGACGGCAAGTAGGAGGTACTTCCCCTTCAAGCGACGCCTCATCCGTCGATGTGTGTCTTCCCCAGACCTGGAGATCATATGACCCAATCCGCTCTTTGTGGTTGGCCCGGATCAAAGATCCTCATCTGGCCACATGTACCGGCTACTTGAACAAAAAAGGCGACCGCATTCAAGCTATGCTCGAACGCCACCACCTTTTTACCCAATTGGTTTTTAGCGTGTCTGGGGCAAAACCCCAAGTCTTTCTTGATGCAGCCCGCGCCTATCTGACTAGTAGCGGTAATGGTCCGGCTTGAATGGCCCTTGCTGAGAGACCCCAATATACTCGGCTTGGTCGTCCGTCAGCGTGGTCAATTCAGCGCCAAGCTTGGCCAAATGAAGGTGTGCAACCTTTTCATCCAAATGTTTCGGCAGGACATAGACCTGCTTGGCGTATTTGGCATGGTTTTCCCACAATTCGATTTGCGCCAGAACTTGGTTGGTAAAGGAGGCGCTCATCACGAAAGATGGGTGGCCGGTCGCACAACCCAAATTCACCAAACGGCCCTCGGCCAGGAGGATCATCCGCCGACCATTGGGGAAGATAATTTCGTCAACCTGTGGCTTCACATTCTCCCAAGGGTAGTTGCGCAGACCGGCAACTTGGATTTCCGAATCAAAGTGACCAATGTTGCAGACAATGGCGCGGTCTTTCATTTCACGCATATGATCGACGGTAATGACGTCTTTGTTTCCGGTACAGGTCACAAAGATGTCACCAACGGGCGCCACCTCTTCCATGGTCTTTACTTGATAGCCTTGCATTGCGGCTTGGAGCGCACAGATCGGGTCGATTTCCGTGACCACCACGCGCGCGCCTTGACTGCGCAAGGATTCTGCGGAGCCTTTGCCCACATCACCAAAACCAGCAACCACAGCAATCTTACCTGCCAGCATGACATCGGTCGCCCGCTTGATACCGTCAACCAAGCTCTCGCGACAGCCATACAGATTATCGAATTTCGACTTTGTTACACTGTCATTTACGTTGATGGCAGGAACGGCAAGCGTTCCTTCTTTTGCCATTTCATAAAGACGCAGAACGCCGGTGGTGGTTTCTTCAGACACACCAACCACATCATCTAGATACTGTGGAAACTTCTCGTGCATCACGACAGTGAGATCACCACCATCATCCAACAAGATGTTGGGGCGCCAACCATTGGGACCTTCAATGGTTTGATCAATGCACCACCAAAATTCCTCGTCTGTTTCGCCTTTCCAAGCAAACACAGGAACGCCGGATGCTGCAATTGCAGCAGCGGCGTGATCCTGCGTTGAAAAAATGTTGCAAGACGACCAACGCACTTCAGCGCCCAACGCCGTCAGCGTTTCAATCAAAACCGCTGTTTGAATGGTCATGTGCAGACAACCGGCGACTTTTGCGCCCTTGAGGGGTTGGCTCTCGCCAAATTCGTCGCGCAAGGCCATGAGCCCAGGCATTTCGGTTTCCGCAATATTAATTTCGCGGCGTCCCCAATCGGCGAGGGAGATGTCGGCAACCTTGTAGTCATGAGTGGTTGAGGTCATTACTCGATCCTTGTCTTACGCGTTTGGCTCAATTTGGCGCTTATATAGCAAGGCTCACGCATCGTTTCAATGATAATATAAAGAAATCTTTATATCTTGAAATGCTCAACTCTGAAGATCTGTTAGTTCAGGGCTATCTCATTGAAATCGCTGATCAATGTCGCTATTCTCGCACTGTCTGATTGAGCCATAATTGTCTCAGCAAAGCGCTCACAGGCCTTCAGATCAAGAGACCGGACCCTTTTTTTGACTTTGGGTAGAGCGGTCGCATTCATGGAGAGTTCGCGCAAACCGAGGCCCAAAAGCAGGGGGGCCAACCTGTCGTCACCGGCCATCTCCCCACAGATATTGACTGGCAGGTTGGCAGACTTTGCCGCATTTACCGCAAACTGAATGAGGCGCAAGACAGCCGGATTCAAAGGATCGAATAGGCTTGCGACTTGTTCATTTGCCCGGTCAATGGCCAGCGTGTACTGGGTGAGATCATTGGTGCCAATGGAGAAAAAGTCGACCGATTTCACGAGACTGTCAGCTGCCAGGGCGGCGGCTGGGACTTCAATCATCGCCCCGATGGGCGGCAAAGGGTCGGCGATTTCGATGCCCTTGTTCTTTAGAGAATTGGCTGTCTTTTCAATGATGGCGCGCGCCGCCTTCACCTCTGACACATGAGTGATCATGGGCAGAAGAACACGAATTGGACCGAACGCGCCGGCACGCAAAATTGCTGAAACTTGGTTTTCAAACAACGCCTGGTGCCGCAAAGACAATCTGATCGCACGAAGCCCAAGGGCTGGGTTCTCACTGACCATTTCGAGTTTGTCTTCTAAGGCATCAACAATCTTTTCGCCGCCAATGTCGAGTGTTCTGAATGTGACCGGACGTCCGCCCATGGCTTCAACAATTTCTTTCAAAGACCGAAACTGCTCTTCCTCACTTGGTAGTTCCGGACGATTCATGAAGGAAAATTCCGTGCGTACCAAACCGATGCCTTGCGCGCCCACAGTATTGGCAAGCAGTATCTCTGTGGGTAACTCGATGTTGGCGTAAAGCGCAATCTCGGTTCCATCCTTTGTCACCGACTTTGAATTCTTGAGCCGCGCCAAGGCACGCTTTTCCCGCTTCAACTCCTCTTGCCGGTTCTCGTATCGATCAATGTCGCTTTGGGAGGGATTAACGATGAGAAACCCGGTTTCTCCGTCCAGAATGGCTAGGTCGCCCGTGTGACCCTGTTTACCAATCGTGCCAATGCCGAGCACCGCGGGCAGTCCCAGCGAGCGGGCCATAATGGCGGTGTGTCCCTGAACGCCGCCGAGGGACGTCGCAAATCCACCCACTGCTTTAGGGTTCATCAATGCCGTGTCCGCAGGCGTAATTTCTTCCGCGACAATGATCGAACCTTTGGGAAGATTTGAAAACGACTTCTCCGGCGACTTCGTCAAATGGCGAATGAGCCTTGAGCCCACATCTTGGATGTCATGCACGCGGGCTGCGAGATAGGCATCATTGATGGTTGCATATTGATCGGTAATTTCACCGATGACTGCTTGCACGGCAGCTTCGGCGTTGAGCCGCCTGTCACGAATGCGGTCTTCGGCGCCGCGCACAAGACGTGATCCTTCGAGCATGTGAATATGGGCTTCGAGAAGTTCTGCCAATTCTTTTGAAGCGGGACCGCCACTTTCCGACACCTCTCCTTTAAGAGCGTTGAGCTCGGCACGAGATTTGGTCGCGGCCTCAGTGAAACGGCTGAGTTCCTTTTCAATCTCTCTTGGCTTGATCAGATATTCGGGAACGCTCATGGCGCCGCGTTCGACCAAATAAATGGGGCCAATCGCAACGCCGGGGGCCACCCCAAGCCCCTTGATGTGCGCGGTCTCTGTAAAAGGTCGCGGTCCTTTCTCGTCATCCGGCGGGATGCCGTAGCCTCTAATCTTCATCGAACTTGCCTTCAACCAGGGCGATCATGGCCGCCATGGCCTTTTCAGCTTCAGGTCCGCTCACAGAGAGTTCGATTTGCGACCCGGGACTTGCTGCTAGCATCATGAGGCCCATGATGGAGGTACCCAGAACCGTCATTCCCTCTCGCGAGACATGGATTGCGGCATTAAAACTCTCAGCACGCTTGACGAACTTCGCCGACGCACGCGCGTGTAGCCCACGCTTGTTGGCAATCGTCACGATTGCACGCAGAGTCTTATCGCCATCGTTCGTTGGAACAGGCTGTGTGTCGGTCATTCGTTGCCTTAGCTCTCATCGCCTGCGAGAACGCTTGATGCAACATTGATGTATTTTCTGCCAGAGACTTGCGCTTGTTCCACAGCGGACTTTAGGTCTTCGGTATCACGTACACTGGCAAGCTTAATCAACATGGGGAGGTTGATCCCGGCAATCACCTCGACGTTTGCCTTGTCCATAATGGAAATGGCCAAATTAGAAGGTGTCCCACCAAACATGTCAGTCAGAAGTATAACACCTTCGCCGGTATCGACTTTCGATACAGCATCCAAAATTTCTTGCCGGCGCTTCTCCATATCATCGTCGGGGCCAATACAAATTGCAGCCGTGTTCGGTTGCGGCCCAACCACGTGTTCCGTCGCAGCGATAAACTCATTGGCAAGTTGGCCATGGGTAACAATGACAAGTCCGATCATAGTGCGTCCGTCTCTGGTCGTTGAATTTCAATTGCAAACTTCGAGCGGTTAGACCTTTCGTCGCGCAGTCAGTCAAGTAGGGACTGAAGGGCCAATCTCACCTTTATCGCCGCCGATGTTTCGAAAGCATAAAGATCGATGACCGGAAGCTCGACATTAAGGATGTTATCAGTGCGGGCATCGGGCAGTCTAGGGACCTTCGTGGCGGGCACCAAGTCTACGAGCATCGCCAGCGGAATCCCTGAAACATGGGGTTTTTTGAGAATTCCAACGCCGCGCACTTCAAGCAACCCTGCGATTGGCCCGGGCGGTCCTGCCACCAGATAATCGCCTAGATTGGTTAAGGCCACTTGATCATCCGACACCAATGCGGCCCCATCTTCGATCAACCTTAGGCCCAAATCAGACTTGCCGCAGCCGGGATCTCCGCGAAAAAGAACACACCAATCACCGAGCGCGATGCAAGTACCATGGACTAGCTTTTCGGTGGCGTCGCTCAATGAAATGCCTCCCTCGATTTTTGTGTCGGGAACAGAATCACAAATCTTGCGCCCTTCACACCGCCGTCATTCCCTGTTTTGTTTTCAGCCCAAATTTCGCCTTCGTGCGCCTCGACGATCTGGCGGGAAATACTCAAGCCCAGACCAGAATTGTTGCCGAAGCCTTCTGCCTCAGGCCGCTCCGTATAGAATCGATTGAAGATTGTGTCGAGATTGTCTTCTGGAATGCCGGGGCCTTCATCATCGATAAAAATGCGAATATACTCTTTGTTCTGACGAAAATATCGATCCACACTTATGTCGATCGCTGCGCCCGAGTCTGAGAACGATATGGCGTTGTTGATGAGGTTTCGAAAAACCTGACCTACGCGACTTTCAATCCCAAGGACGGCGCCGTCACCTGGTAGTCTTTCCTTGAATCTCAATTTGACGTGGGGATCTGTGTCTTTCCTTGTTCCTTGATAGATAGCGACCAGTCCTTCGAGAAGTTTGCCGATGATCACGGTTTCTGAGCGCTCGCGCGCCAGCTCCGCATCAAGCCTTGAGGCATCTGAGATGTCTGAAATAAGGCGGTCAAGTCGGCTCACATCTTGTTGAATGAGATCCATCAACATGGTGCGAGCTTCGTTGTTTTTGGCAAGTTCCAATGTTTCGACCGCACTGCGAATAGAGGTGAGAGGATTTTTGATTTCATGGCTGACATCGGCAGCAAAGCTCTCAATCGCCTCGATCCGCGAGTAGAGGGCGCCCATCATGGTGCGCAACGAAAGTGAAAGCTCACCTATCTCATCTCGCCGCCAAGACATGTCAGGGATTTCAACGCGGGCAAAATTTGTGCCTGTCGTCGCATCCTCAGCTGTTCGTGACAGTCGTCTCAAAGGGCTTGCGATGTAGAAAAACAATACAAGTGTCAGGGCAGCGGAGGCTACAACACCGATCGCAACAATCTTTAGAATGGTCATGCGGTTCTCACGCACCAACGCGTCGATGTCTCCACCTTCGGCAGAAACCAATAAAGCGCCGCGCACGATCTGCAAATGGCGCACAGGCACAGCAACACTGAAGACCAACTCTTGATCTATGTTCTCACGGCGGGCAGAAGCGGTTTGACCATCCAATGCCGCGATGACTTCTGGATAGTCGGTGCCTGGTTGGTTTGCATATTCCCGGTAGGGCGGCAGTTCTTCCATGAAGAAGTATTTCACGAGAAAATTGTAGACCCGATCTTCAATTGTCAATGGATAGGTGTTTTCGCCGATGGGTGCCAAATCGAATGTCTCTACCTGACTGCGATTGAGCAATCTTGAATCTGCGAGCAATCGCCCGCTGGCGGTATAAAGCCTGGCACGGGCTTTCGTTTCATCCACCAACCTTCGAATGGTTAGATTGGCACGGTCGTAGTCGATGGTCAGTTCGTCTTCGCCAATGATCGCGCTTTCACTCAAAGCACCTGCGATGATCCCGGCTTGTGTCTTCAACGCATCGATCCGCACTTCAATCAATTGATCTCGTGAATTGTCAATTTTGAAAATGAAGTAAACGACGCCAATCACGGTCGTCACATTGAGAAGGAGCAAGAGAAGTACGAGCAGGGAAACCTTCGGTAGCCTTGGCGAGAGCATGACAAATGGTGCACCAAAAGCAGCCCACGCGCCGCCGCCATCTCGTTTCGCGGTGGGGCGTTCAGCCGGAATTTCGAGGTCCGGCAAAGCCGCGCTATCTGATGACTGTGATGCGTTGTCGTTCATGCGGTCGTGCGGAGATCCGCTCCTTCGCTTCCCTTGATGGAGCGGACCTTATCATGCCGAGAAAGCCTGCGCGAGCGGCCTTCGCTCAAGCTTATTGCTCGCGGTAGCGATACCCCACGCCGTAAAGCGTCTCAATGGCATCGAAGTTGTCATCGACATCCTTGAATTTCTTGCGCAATCGCTTGATGTGGCTGTCGATGGTGCGGTCGTCAACATAGACTTGATCGTCATATGCGGCGTCCATCAGGTTGTCGCGACTTTTCACATAACCTGGACGTTGGGCCAATGCTTGCAGTATGAGGAATTCCGTTACAGTGAGGGTCACCGGCTTGTCGACCCACGTACACGAATGGCGCATGGGATCAAGCTTCAGACTGCCTCGCACAATGACCTGCGCCTGGTCTTCTTCCGAATCGGCCTCTCCACGGCGCAGGATCGCTTTGATCCGCTCGAGCAAAAGGCGCTGACTGAAGGGCTTGCGAATGTAGTCATCTGCGCCCATTGAAAGACCGAGGATCTCATCAACCTCTTCGTCTTTCGACGTTAAGAAGATGACCGGGAGCTTTTGCGATTCGCGTAGCTTGCGGAGGAGCTCCATGCCGTCCATGCGCGGCATCTTGATGTCAAATACCGCCAAGTCCGGCGGCGATTGATTGAGCCCGACGAGAGCCGCAGCGCCATCGGTGTAAGTGCGAACTTGATAGCCCTCAGATTCGAGAGCGATGCTGACCGACGTCAGGATATTTCGATCGTCGTCAACCAATGCAATTGTGGTCATGCTTATTCCGTCCGTCTCATAATTTTCTATATCGGAAGGAGCGGTCCCTTCTTGGCTCATGTCTATCATAATGTTCGCCTCTCACGCGATGCAAATTGGATGTTGCCCCACCCGGTTTATCGTCGCTTGATCGGCCTTTGTGAAATTTTGCGAAATCTGAGGCCAAGAAGGACGCAGGCCAATGAAACGCCAACAAATAGGCCTAAAATAAGGCCAGGAGCGCCCATTTTCTGGCCAATTGCCAAGAAATACGCGATTGGCACCGTCACGACCCAGAATGACACAGATTGAAGGCCCATCGGCACATGCATGTCACCAGCACCGCGCAATGCCCCCAAGAGCACCGCCATGGCGACATCCAGCAGAATAAAGAGACAGGCCAAGCGAATGGTCACCCTGGCAAGCTCAATCACGGCAGGATCTGAAACGAAAACTTGTGCCGCCGGGCCCGGCCAAATAAGGAGCATCAGGGCAAACGGCATTGTGATGAGAACAACCAGGAAGGCGCCACTCCATCCTGCAAGTCGAACGCCTGGCAGATCACCTGACCCCACCGCGCTACCGACACGCACGGATGTGGCGGCTGCCATACCGACCGCGGCCATGTAGAGGAACTGCACGATGTTTATGGTGACTTGATAGGCAGCGGTTGCGATCTCGCCGATCAGACCGGCCAATATGACGAGAGCGGAAAAGGCAGACGATTCGAGAAACTGGGTAAGTCCTGCCGGCGCCCCGATGCGGCGAATGCGCCTACCGATGTCACGGCCTTTCTCTGAGACGATGTCGCGCCATTCCAGATGTATGGCGTAGGCATGTCTTTCACGAAAACTCAGGATGTAAATGAAAACAGAGATAAAGAGGAGCCAACGGACGCTTGAGGTTGCAAGCACCGCCCCTTCTGCTCCCATGGGTGTCACCCATCCGAACCAACCCCATACAATGATGCCATTGAGGAAAATGTTGATTACATTGGCGACGCCCATGACCGACATGCACACATAAGGGCGTTTGATGCCTTCCAAGAAATACTGACAAGAGATGTAAAGCAACATGCCCGGAATGCCCCAGGCAAACTGAATCGATACGCGGCCAGCGCCAGCGGCCAAGTCGGGGGCGATGCCGACAGCGCGAATGAAGGGCTCGGCCAAAAGTGAAGCAAAACCGAAGAAGAGGCCGAGAACAGCGGCGTGCGCCAGGTTTACGCGCCAGATCTCGCCGGTCGCTTCGTTCTCGCCAGCGCCATGCGCTTGGGCCGTCAACACCATGCCGCCTTGCAGCATGCCAACACCAATGAGCATCAACATGACTTGTGGGGCGATGCCAATACTCATAAAAGCCAGCTCGCGGGCTGCGACCTGACCGACCATGGCGGCGTCTATCAAAACCATGAGGAGAATGCCGGCACGCGCCAACATCACCGGCAACGCCAGACGCAGGGTCTCGAACCCGTGTGATTTCAAGTCTGAGGCGAAATTCTCGTCGCGTGTCGCCACGCCGCGCTCAGCCATTCTCTCCCTTTCCTCCCACCGTTCATTGGTGGAATTTCCTCTTACAGCGCGATTATTTTGGGTATTCGGTCTGGTTGTGTCGGCACTTTCGGGTCACCCCACAAAAACAGTATTCGCCCCGCCTCGCAAGGGGATCAAATGTGCCTGGATCGCCTTCGTTTACCATAGCGAAAAGCCAAATGGCGCAAGGCGGTTTTTAGGATTGCTTTCCGGTTTGGTTCCCCCCTATGTTGCCTCCTTTCTGGCAGGCATCCGTCGTGCCAATAACCACCTGCGCCAGATGGATATACACGGGTCATTGGAGGGCAAATGACGAAGATTGGATCAAGAATCCCCAAGAAAGGGATCGACACCCTGGGCCCGAATCTCAAGGGATTTCGCAATGTAAAGGCGGAGTATTGGAATCTGAGCGCGCCCGTTCTCTATCAGGCAGCGGTGGCGCGCGGCGAAGGAGAAGTCGCTAAGGACGGACCCCTTGTCGTCAAGACCGGACAACACACAGGACGCTCCGCCCTCGACAAATTCGTGGTCAAAGATTCGACGACGGAAGATACGGTGTGGTGGGAGACGAGCGCGCCTGTGACAACGGCACAGTTCGACGCACTTCTGGAAGACATGATCGCCCATGCCGAGGGCAAAGAACTCTTTATGCAAGATCTCTTTGGGGGTGCTGACCTCACCCACCGGCTGCCGACGCGCATTGTCAACGAACTGGCCTGGCATAACCTCTTTATTCAACACCTGCTCATTCAGGCCGAACCATCCGAGCTTGACGATTTCGACCCAGAGTTCACAGTCATCAATTTCCCGAGTTTTAAGGCTGACCCGGCGCGCCACGGTAGTCGTGGCGAAACCATGATCGCGTGCGACTTTGCAAAACGCATGGTGCTCATTGCCGGTACTTCCTACGCCGGTGAAACCAAAAAGTCCGTCTTCACCATGTTGAACTTCCTGCTGCCAGAAAAACGCGTCATGCCGATGCACTGTTCGGTCAATGTTGGTGACACGGAAGATGCAGCGATTTTCTTTGGCCTGTCTGGCACAGGCAAAACAACTCTGTCGGCTGATTCCGCACGAACACTCATCGGCGACGATGAGCACGGTTGGTCGGAGAACGGTCTCTTCAATTTTGAAGGCGGCTGCTACGCCAAAATGATCAAGCTCTCCGCAGAGGCGGAGCCTGAGATCTATGCGACGACCAAACGTTTCGGTACGGTTCTTGAGAATGTCGTCATGGATCCAGACACGCGGACGCTCGACCTCGACGACCCAACACTTGCTGAAAACTCACGCGGCGCCTACCCGATCTCTTACATTCCCAATGCGAGTGAATCCGGTCGCTGTGGCCATCCCAAAAACGTGATCATGTTGACCGCTGACGCCTTCGGTGTTTTGCCTCCGATCGCGCGTCTTACGCCAAGCCAAGCGATGTATCACTTCCTCTCCGGCTACACCGCCAAAGTCGCCGGCACCGAGAAAGGCGTGACGGAACCGCAAGCCACGTTTTCAACCTGCTTCGGCGCACCGTTCATGCCGCGTCACCCGACAGAATACGGCAACCTGTTGCGCGATCTCATCGCCCAACATGGGGTCGGCTGCTGGTTGGTGAACACCGGCTGGACCGGCGGTGCTTATGGCACCGGTCACCGGATGCCGATCAAGGAAACCCGCGCGCTCCTTTGTGCGGCTCTCGATGGTTCACTGAACAGTTCAGAAATGCGGGTCGATTCTAATTTTGGTTTTGAAGTGCCGGTCTCCGTTCATGACGTCGACACATCGATCCTTGACCCGCGCGGTACGTGGGATGATGCGGCTGCTTATGACGCGCAAGCGCAAAAGCTTGTCGGCATGTTCATCGACAATTTCGAAAAGTTCCTCGATCACGTCGACCCGGACGTCAAAGCGGCAGCACCCGGGGCGGCGTAAGTCGCCTGGAAGAGTGTGAGCAAACGGGTCGATTGAAGTCTTATGCCAGAGCGGCGAGGCCAGCTTCGGCCACTTCCATGTCTTGTGAGTAATGTCCACCGGATACCCCGATGCCGCCGATCACCGCATCTCCATGCTTGATCGGGTAGCCACCGCCAAAGACGACAAGGCGCGGTGTGTTGACAATGCCTTGGTAGAGGGGCGGGTCTTCCTTGATGAATTCGAACCATTCATGGGTCGGCATGGAGAATGAAATCGCTGTGTAGGCTTTGTCTTGGGCGATTTCAACGGAGAGCTGGGCCGCGCCGTCCATGCGTCGATAGGTCTTTAGAACACCGGATTCATCACAGATGGCGATGACCATGGGCACGCCCATTTCGCGCGCCTTTGCGTCAGCTGCTTCCAACACGCGCTGTGCCGCTTCAGCTGTGATCGATTGTTTTTGCATGGTGATGTCGCCCATGGGTTCTCTCCCTTGTTTTTCTATTTGTGTTTGTTTGAAATGTTAGTGGCTTGTGGCATTGAGTCAATTCCTCAGTCCTCTAATGTGCTTCATCCCAATTGTTGCCGATGTTGGCATCGACCGTGAGAGGGACGGACAGGGCACGGGCTGGATGGGCGGCGTCCTCCATGACATGGGCCACGACTTTGCACGTTTCATCTGCTTGGTCTTTAGGCACTTCAAAGATCAGCTCATCGTGAACTTGAAGGAGCATGCGCGCTTCGAGGTCGGCGTCGGTCAAAGCTTGCGGCATGCGGATCATGGCGCGGCGAATGATGTCGGCGGCGGTGCCTTGAATCGGCGCGTTGATGGCGGCGCGTTCCATGAAGGATCTTTGCGCGCCATTCTTCGAGTTGATTTCGCGGTAATGACACTTGCGGCCAAAGAGGGTTTCCACATAACCGTTCTCGCGGGCAAAGGTTTTGGTGTCGTCCATGTATTGGCGGATGCCTGGGAAGCGCTCGAAATAGGACTTGATGTAGTCGGCGGCTTCCTCGCGCGGAATGCTCAAGTTGTTGGCGAGACCAAAAGCGGAGATGCCATAAATGATGCCGAAGTTGATGGCCTTGGCCTTGCGGCGCACCATGGGGTCCATGCCTTCAATGGGCACATCGAACATCTGGCTTGCGGTCATGGCGTGAATGTCGAGGCCATCGGCAAAAGCTTGTTTCAAGGCATCAATGTCAGCGATGTGCGCGAGCACCCGCAATTCAATCTGTGAATAGTCGGCGCTGATGAGCACATTGCCCGGCTCTGCGATAAAGGCAGTTCTGATTTGCCGACCTTCTTCGGTGCGGATGGGAATGTTCTGCAAGTTCGGATCAGACGAGGCGAGCCGACCAGTGGTTGTTGCGGCCATGGAATAGGATGTGTGGACGCGGCCCGTATCTGCATTGATGAACTCCGGCAGCGCGTCGGTATAAGTGCTCTTGAGTTTTGACATCTGTCGCCAGCCTAGCAAAGTCCGAGGAAGTTCATGGCCCTGCGCGGCGAGATCTTCGAGTACGCCTGCGCCTGTCGCCCAAGCACCGGTTTTGGTTTTCTTGCCGCTTTGAATGCCCAATTTGTCGAACAGGATTTCACCCAATTGCTTGGGGGACCCCAGATTGAACGATTCCCCTGCTTGCTCGTGAGCCTCAGCTTCAAGTCCCAACATGCGTTGCGCGAAATCACCGGACATGCGCTGCAAAGCGGTGCGGTCAATCTTGACGCCTTCGCGTTCCATACCAACTAGGATTGGCACCAACGGGCGTTCCAAGGTCTCATAGACCGTGGTCATACGGTCTTCGACGAGACGGGGCTTTAGGAGCCTGTGTAAACGAAGGGTGACGTCGGCATCTTCAGCCGCATATTTTGTCGCCTCATCGATGGGGATTTGATCAAAGGTCTTTTGCTTTTTGCCAGTTCCTGCAATGTCTTTAAAGGCAATCGGTTTGTGGCCGATGTGCAGTGTGGACAACTCATCCATGCCGTGACCATGCAAGCCCGCATCAAGGGCATAAGACAAGAGCATGGTGTCATCGATGGGTGTCACGTCTACGCCGTAACGCCCCAACAGCTGCATGTCGTATTTGAGGTTTTGTCCGATCTTCAGAACACTTGGGTCTTCAAGTAAGGGCTTCAGCGCAGCGACGGCTTCTTTGAGAGGTATCTGATCGATCTCTTCTGTGTCCCCGAAGTCGAGACCCTCTCCAGACGATCCATGACCCAGAGGAATGTAACAGGCCTCGCCCGGCTCAACGGAAAGGCAAACACCGACCAAGTCGACAGACATGGCATCAAGGCCTGTGGTCTCTGTATCCACAGCGACTTCGCCGACGCTTTTGGCTTTCTCGATCCACTCATTGAGACGGGCCATGGTGGTCACGGTCTCATAAACACTGGCGTCAATGTCGGCTTCAAGGGATTGGCGCTCCATTACAGCGCCAAGTGCGCCACCTTTGCTCTCCCCCTTGGATGATTTGATCGCAGGCTTTTTGCTTGCGCCATTTGCTTTTTCTTCGGCCGCATCAAGAGACACCCAAGGCTCGATGGCCTCAGCGTCCACATCGAAGATTGACGCGATACGCCTCGTCAAGGTGTTGAAATCAAGCGCGCGCAAGAAACCGAGCAAGAAGTTCGGATCGAGCTCTGCGACTTCCATATCGGAGAGCGGGACTTCGGTTTTGACATCCTGGCGGAGCGTCACAAGCTCGTAGGACACGCGTGCCTGGTCAGCAAACTCGATTAGGTTTTGGCGGCGTTTGGGTTGCTTGATTTCTTCAGCACGAGCAAGCACGCTTTCCAAGTCGCCGTATTCATTGATGAGAAGGGCTGCAGTCTTGACCCCGATGCCAGGAACGCCGGGCACATTGTCAGATGAATCTCCGGCCAGGGACTGCACATCAATAACGCGGTCAGGCCCTACGCCGAATTTTTCCATGACCTCCGCCTCACCGATGTGGCGGTTCTTCATGGTGTCGAGCATTTCAATGTTGTCGTCGACGAGTTGCATTAAGTCCTTGTCGGAGGAGACAATGGTCACTTTAGCACCGGCCTTGGCGGCCTCGGTCGCATAGGTCGCAATCAAATCATCGGCTTCAAATCCCTTCATCTCTATGGAAGGAACATTGAAGGCTTTGACGGCTTCACGTATGAGACCAAATTGGGGAACAAGATCTTCCGGGGGCGGTGGGCGATTGGCCTTATAATCCGCATAGACACTATTTCTAAACGATCCCCCTTTGGGATCAAAGATTACGGCAAAATGTGTTGGCTTGTCACCTTGCTTGGTGTCCTCCAAGAGCTTGAACAACATGTTGCAAAAGCCCGACACCGCCCCGACGGGAAGGCCGTCCGCTTTTCGGGTCAGGGGTGGCAAGGCGTGATAGGCCCTGAAGATGTAGCCGGATCCATCGACCAAATAGATGTGGTCGCCTTTCCCGAGGCTCGCGCCCATGGTGGTTTCCTTTCGGGTCCTCGATTAGAGGCTCATTGGCTTAGGACGATTTCTTGAGGACAAACAGGCGGCTGCAATAGGGGCATTGAATTTCAGTGTCTCCACCCATTTCAAGAAAAACCTTTGGATGGCCCAATGCACCGCCACCGCCGTCACACGCGACGGAATGTGTGTCGGTTTCAATTCTTTCCGCTTTAAAGGCGTTTGATGCCTCTTCGCCCATTTGGCGTCTCCTTGAATATCAGAATTTCTGGCCCAATTCTCACATCCTGTGATGGTGGGCTTATTGACCGTTTGCGGGCTCAGATGATACGGATTAGCCCACAGAAAACAATCATTTTGGGACCGGATCTGGATCAGACTCAGAACTTCCACGCTTGGATTTCACTCACATGAATGATCGAACCACCATGGCGCCGGCCATCGAAGCGCGCGCACTGCGTAAGGTCTACAAGGCTCAAGGCAAATCGCCTGCAATGGAAGCGCTTAAAGGTATTGACCTTGTGGTTCCGCAGGGAACGATCTTTGGTCTGCTCGGCCCAAATGGGGCTGGCAAATCGACTTTTATCAACATTCTCGCAGGTCTGGTGGTCAAGACTGAAGGATCGGCTGCGGTTTGGGGGTTCGACATTGATGAACATCCCCGGCAATCGCGCGCCTCAATTGGTGTTGTGCCGCAAGAACTCAACATTGATCCCTTCTTCACTCCGAGAGAGAGTTTGGAACTTCAGGCCGGCCTCTATGGTGTACCCAAGCGTGAACGCCGAACTCAGAGTATTCTTGAAGCGGTTGGATTGAGCGACAAAGCTGATTCCTATATGCGCACCCTCTCGGGCGGCATGCGGCGTCGTCTGCTCGTTGCGAAAGCGATGGTGCACAATCCGCCGGTCCTTATCTTAGATGAACCAACCGCCGGAGTTGATATCGAACTCAGACGCCAACTTTGGGAACAAGTGCGCGCGCTGCACTCTCTTGGCACGACGGTGGTCCTCACTACACACTATCTTGAAGAAGCAGAAGAGCTTTGCGACCAGATCGCGATTATCGATCAAGGGGATGTGGTTGCCTGCGACACCACCGCGGCGCTGCTTTCTCACATCGATCAAAAAGCACTGGTCATCACCCCCCAGGACGACATGGACAACGTTCCTGGGTCGCTCTCTCAACTGGATGCAAGTCTAACGCCGGATGGTCGATTGCACATCACCTATGCGCCCAGTCAAACCCACGTAGATGAATTGTTGCATCAGGTGCACGAAGCCGGGGTTGCCATCCGTGACATCACCACAGAAGAATCAGACTTGGAAGATATCTTCATGCAACTGACCTATGGCGCCGGTCCTTCAAGCGGAGCCCAATCATGACATATGAAACGCTGTACCTTCTGGTCAATGCGGGGGTGATGCCGGCGTGGGCGTTGCTCATCTTGGCGCCGAAGTCTGGTCTCACAAAGAAACTCGTGCATAGCGGCGTTTATCCCATCGTTTACGGCTTGCTCTACGCGGTCTTCCTTGGTCTTGCGCTCTTTGGCGGTTTTGCCGATGAAGGCGCCGGCATGTCATCACTTGCTGGTGTTACGGCGTTGTTTGATCACCCGAACGGAGTTTTGACGGGGTGGGTGCACTATCTAGTGTTCGACCTTTTCGTCGGCGCCTGGATCGGACGGGACGCGCTGCGCAAAAGCATCGCTCATTGGAAGGTAGCTCCAATTCTGATTTTGACCTTGATGTTCGGGCCGCTTGGACTGCTTAGCTATTTTCTGACCTGCCAGTTTGCATACACAAAACTTTCCAAACCTGAGGCATCTAATTGATGCCGGCGAACAGGCGAGATCACCACGACCCAGACAACCTCTTTAATCCGTACACAGCTTATCGTGACCAACCGGTTGGCAAGTACATCTTTTCACTGTTAGGGCGCGGACAACCAGGGCGGGCGCGGTCGTGTACAAACTCTCCGATGTCTGATAGTGTAGGTGTTTGTTGTCTGCAACTTGGTGGGGATCTCGTCAGACATGACTCACACGCACGCCAAGCTTAGCTGTCTGAATAGAAAGGGCAATTCTATTTTGCTTTGCGCCCTGCTGGTGACCGCTTGCGCAACGAACTTGAATGATGATGACGTGCAGTATGCCACCGCGGGCTCGAATTCCGATGCATCATTTCAATCACAAGAGTGTCGGTACCTGCAAGAGAATGTTTCAGACCTGTATGAAAAGGGTAAACTCAGCGACTTTGCTTTGTCTGGATTTTCTCTTGAGAACCCAGACTTGATTTGTCCGAATGAATCTCATGGTGCGGATATCGAAAGTGTTTGTTCGGCCTCCCAGCTGACCGAACGCGCACCTCGCAGCTCCTATACATTGGGAGGTTTACCGGATGCACTGCTGCACCTCATTCTGACAAATCAGAACTTCGAGGCTTGCGAGGACATATATAACGATGCCTACCTACAGGGGGCGTTGAGTCGCATTACGCAATTAGAGCCAGAGACACTTGAACGCTATCAGAGGATTGCGTACAGCGAAACAATCGCATTCATGACCCCCTTCCGAACTCCTGGTTTCTCGACCACAACATTTTCAAGCAATGAGGGCCTAAGCGAACCGAGACATCCTCAATTCGAAAGCTTCAAAAATGACGCGTACAATAAGGGCACAGACTTTGCGGCCAACAGGCACAATCAAACCCTCAGTGAACAAGATGCCTGGGAGGAATTTCTATTCGCTTGGAGTTATGAGAATTTTAGTCAGAAGGAAATTGAAAAGGCGAAACAAGCGTTTGAGGCAGGCATTCAGTCTTGGAGTAATTTATTTGGTGAGAACTGGCGGGAAATTCACTTCGGTGAAACGCAGCGGAAACTTCTGGCGGCATTCTCAACTGTTGGATCATGGAACTGGTGCGGTGGAGAACGGCCAACCTCTGGTCCACTTGCCTATTTTGACAGACGAACTCGCCGGGTTGTCCTAAATCGCGGAATTTGCACGGCAACTACCCTGTATGGAACACCCACCGGTTATCTAACAGCAACACACCGTGGTTTTTTGGTTGCAGCTCATGAATTTGGGCATGTGATTGACAGTCTCGCAGCTCGGCCCAGCGACATGCAATTCTTGGATCACAGAGAAGCGCGCGCAACGAAGTATGGCACCTATGGCGCGCAATGCGCCGCCCGCCTGTTCTATAGAAACGCGAATAACTACCAATCTTTTCTCATTGAACTTGAGAGTCTGGTCAAACGACTAGAGACAGAAGGGCGGATGGGATCTTTCCTCGACGGATTGCGCGCAAGCGAAGATCCACGCGCCGAAAATTCAATAGCTCTACTCCAAGACTTGAGTACAGAAAAGAAGTTCATGCAATGCAAAGTGGACTACTGGAAGGACATGGAAGAGTATATGACGGGCATTCGAAACAACGTCAATGTAGAGAGTGGTTACGTGCCCTCGGCAATGCGAGAAATCCTTCCTGCGGAGGAATAGCGAAGTGATCGTTGGGCCATTTGTAAGATTCGACGTCAGAAAACCATGGTGGTGAGGTTATGAAGAAAATTCGATCAATGCGCGCACTCCGTTACCTAAGCGTTGTGCTCCTGACGGCGTTGGCGGGATGCTCCAACAACGTCTACAAGTCCTATCCACTCACACAAGAAACGCTCGAGGCTTCGGACCGCCAAGCGGCAGCCCTTGTTTACTTCCTTCCTCGCAATCTTGTAAGGGCACAGTTCTCCCGAAATGAGAAGAGTGTCTGCTTACCTACTCTTTCTGTTGAAAGCGAAGTGCAGCCCGACCCAAATGCAGGATATCTCGCTGTTGTTGACCATAGCTATTTTAGAAAAGACGTGGTGGCGCTGACCACCAGCAAAGGCGTGCTCTCGGCTTCTGCTGCGACGACAACCGACCAGACATTGACTGTTGTACAAAATCTCTTCGATGCGGCGACAGGGTTTCAGGCCGCTCAGGCTTTCAAATCCGAAGAATCCTGCCCTGCCATAAACTTCGCCTTCGATCCTTCAGACGTAGATGATATGCAAAGAGCACAGGAGATCTTCAGATCTCAAGATTTTGATTTGGAGTTCGAAAAGCCCAAACTATCGAGAGAGTCAAATCTATCATCGAGGCCTGTCAATGGTTTGGTATATCGACCAAGTTTGCCACACAAGATCCGCGTAGTCAGTCGCGATCGAACTATTGAGGATGTCTACATCTTCTTGATTCCAAACGCGTCACCTCGCATTGCATTGCCGGTGAAGGCGGGACGATTTGTTGAATCCACGAATACGATAACATTTTCCGACGGCCAACCCACAAAGATAGATCTTACCCGCCCAAGCGAAGCGATGGCACTCTCTGCACTACCATTCACACTTATGCAGCGCGCGATCTCAGTGCCAGCCACAATGTTCCAATTGCGCATAAATCATGAAACCAAAATCCATCAAGCTCAGAACGAGCGGCTCCGCACACTCAACAATGAGCTCGAAACGCTTAGAGCCCGCGAACAACTTCTGCAGGAAATGACGCGGCAGGAAGAACAGAAAACGCAACAGAGTGAAGACGCAACGTCTGGCGATTCTGGAGGATAGACCCAGACGAATTCTTGGAGGACAAACTCATGGAAGACGCCAATTCAGATGTCGTCTATGCCGGATTCTGGTTTCGAGCATTGGCGACGATTGTTGACACTATCATTATTGCCATAGTGACCGTACCCTTGACCTTGGCAATTCTTGGGCCTGAAATACTTGTGAATACCTCCTTCATTTCGGGACCTAGCGATTTTCTGATCAACTGGGTTGCGCCTTCTATCTATGTGATAGCGTTCTGGGCGGCAAAAGGAGCGACACCTGGAAAGATGGCACTCAACATGAAAATTGTTGATGCAAAGTCAGGCGAAGCGCTATCGATTGGTCAGTCCATTCTTAGATATCTGGCCTACTTTGTTTCGATGATTCCCTTTTTCTTGGGCTACATTTGGGTCGCCTTTGACTCGCGGAAGCAAGGCTGGCATGACAAAATCGCGGGGACCGTTGTTGTTATGCGGCCACAAGAAACTGAGACCGTCCGTTTCGATCAATCCGCCTGACGATCGATGCTCTCTATCCAGTCCAGCGTCTCTTCCAGATAAGGATGGAAACGTGCTGTTTCTGACTCCTCCAACATACCACCGTAGTGAAAGCAAATAAGATGAGTATTTGGAGCCAGGCGAAAGATCTCGCCGCGCAGACACCGGAAGATCGCAACCGCTATGTTGATTTCCTTCGCGCTGTATCCATTCTGGTCGTGATAACTGGCCACTGGCTGATCGCCGCCATGTACTATGTGGACGGACAGCTCATTCCTGGCGACATGTTGTCCCTGCAGCCGAATACTCAATACCTGACGTGGATTTTCCAGGTCATGCCAATCTTCTTCTTTGTCGGCGGATATTCAAATGCGGTTTCGCTCGAAAGCGCTGAACGGCAGAGTACTGACTATGCAAACTGGTTGGTCACACGTCTAAACCGTCTGGTCTCACCTTTGCTCGTCTTACTGCTTGCTTGGGCTGGCTTGGCTCTCGTCTTGCATCTATTCGGCGTGCGAACCCACGTCATTGGTCTGGCCTCACGTGCGGCCCTCATTCCCATTTGGTTTCTGGCCATTTACATCATGGTGGTGGTGCTGGCGCCCCTGACTTACAAAGCGTGGCAACGCTATGGATATTGGTCGCTTGTAGGGTTCGCGGCGCTTGGAATCCTCGTCGACATCTTGTTCTTCGCGGCTCATCTCACTTGGCTTGGCTGGAGTAACTATTTCTGGGTATGGCTTAGCGTCCATCAATTGGGCTATGGATGGCGTGAGGGACGTCTTGCCAGCCCGCCAAAGCTTGCGGCTTTTGCTTTTGTATCCGTCTTTGCGCTTTGGGCTCTCATCTACTTTGGACCCTACCCGCTTGCGATGGTGGGATCGCCGGATGAGGCATTGAGCAATACCCTGCCGCCTAAAATCACTTTGCTGGCGCTTGGCCTTGCGCAATTTGGTCTTTTACTTTCATTGGAATCACCGGCACGCAAACTGCTGTCCGGTCTGCGCACATGGACCGCCACGGTTTTGATCAATTCAATGATCATGACGGTCTATCTTTGGCATTTGACGGTGATGGTGATCCTGGTCGCGCTTGCCTTCCTGTTAGATGGGTTGGGTCTGCGTCTCGAGCCTGGGACAACGGCGTGGTGGTGGTCGCGCCCTCTTTGGATTTTGGTTCTTTACGGCGCACTTCTTCCGTTAGCACTCGTGTTGTCGCCCTTTGAACGCCGTTCGTTGCCCAAATCTGCCTCCACACCCTCAGCGCTGCGGCTGGTTGCCGGTGCCATTCTCATTGGCGCAGGTGTGGCGCTTATTGCTCTCTTTGGATTCGGAGGCGCCCCGGTGCGCGGCCTCGAGGTGGTCTCATTTGTGTTTGTGTTTTCGGGGGCTGCGCTGGCTGGGATCTTGCGGCTCCCCAAGAAGACGGAATAAGATCCATGTGCTGAAATTAACGTTGATTTTGCACACGCGTGTCCCAAATCTCTACGGCATGCGGGGAAACTGTAGTGCCCCGTCAAATGGCTCCATCCAAGCGACACGTGACTCACAGAAAAGTTCGCCTGCGGGTTTGAGTTTGTGAAACTCTTTTGAGGTCGCTAGTCGCACGGACACAAATGCGCCTTCCTCATCTGGATCGATTGGCGCAGCACTCAGATGCGTTCCGCATGTGCCGCAAAAGGCCATACGCCGAACCTTTCCACTATCGGCTTTCTTGTCGAAATGGTGTGGCGCGCCCTTGGTGATTTCGAAGGAACCTGGTGAAACCGCGCTCGAAAGCCGAAAGGCCGAACCGCTGAATATTTGACAGTCGCGGCAATGGCACACGCCGACCCTATTCTCGTCGATCTCGGCCTTGTACTCGATTGCGCCGCAAAAACATCCGCCAGATATGTTCATTGAGCTTACTCCTTGTGCGGTTTTGAGGCATTGGATTTCATGGCTCCATTACACTAACCCTTCTTCAGCCAATTCTGAAGCTTAGGTTGACGTGCCCATTCTCTGCCGTGACACTGGCGACATCTTGGTTGATCCGCCGGAGAGAACATTGTGACACAAAACAACGATCAAACTGACACGGCAAAGATCGATCTTCCCGGAATCGACGCTGTAGAATTGGAGCGCGTTGCGCGACCTTTGGAATCAGCTTGGACTTTGCCGCCGACCGCGTACACTAGCCCTGATGTCTATGCGCTCGAGAAGGAAACCTTGTTAAAGAAGAGCTGGATCCCCATAGGCCGCATCGATCAGGTTCCAAATCCTTGTGATTTTCTCACGTTCACATTGTTCGACCAACCACTCCTGCTTGTTCACGGACAAGACGGAGAGATCCGCGTCATGTCGCGGGTATGTCTTCACCGTGCCGCACCGATTGTTGAAGGGTCTGGAAACCGAAAGCTCTTCACGTGCCCCTATCATGCCTGGTCCTATGGGACAGATGGCGGCCTGGTGCGCGCACCTTACATGGAGGGCGCGGAGGATTTTTCCGAGAAGTGCTGTCGACTTCCTCAATTACGTATGGAGATTTGGAAGGGATTTGTCTTCGTTAATTTTGATGACGGCGCGAAGCCACTCGTAGTCGACATCGAAGCCTTTTCCAAATATATCGAGAACTACCGTCTAGACGACCTCGTGATTGTCGAGACCCTCACTTATGACAACCCTTGGAATTGGAAGGTCTTGGTTGAGAATTTCATGGAGGCCTATCATCACATCGCGACGCATTCGACCACTTTTGAACCTACTTACCACGCGAAAGATTCATTCATTCCGGACGCACTGGGTCCATACTCCATCTTGCATATGCCGACTAGCAAGGCCCCCGATCACACAAGCGGGTTTCCCATACCAAGCAACTTGAGTGATAGCGAGAAGAGAGACCTCTTGGCGACGGTGATCTTTCCATGCTTCCTCCTGGGTCTACAAGGCGAGGTGGTTGTCTGGTATCAAGTGACGCCTTTGTCACATGATCAGTTGGATTTGAAAATTCATCTGTGTGTGCAAGAAACAGCACGCGATCTGCCAAACTTGAAAGAGCTGATTGAGACCCTCCGGGTTGGTGTTGATTTCATTCACCAAGAAGACATCCACGCCAATGACCTTGTGTGGCAAGGGCTGAAGTCTCCGCTTGCAAAACAAGGACGGTTGTCACTTCTTGAAAAGTCGATTTGGCAGATGAACCAATGGTGGCTAAGCAAGATGTCGAACCGCCCAAAATGATCTACTCATTTGGGTTCTCAGCCAAACCGTCGATATGATCCAACATGAAGTCCGCAAATAGATCGGAAGCCCCTTGGTTCCAGTGACCGTCGTATGGAAACCACAGTTGTTCGAGCTGGTCACGTGGAATCCCCTCATACACAACTCGGCTGTCAACGAATGTCGCGCCAATGTGTTCGGAAAACTCCCTGGTCATCTCAACAAACTTTTTGTCCCACTCGTCTTTGCCGTCAAACAAAGCTTCACGACTCCAAACGTACACCACAAGAATGGGAAGATTCCTTTCACGAGCGTAGTCTCTAATTTCATCATAAAGAGGTTTACGGCCTTCCGTGAGCTCACTCATCTTTCCACCGTTACCTGGATCGGCCGTTCCGGAAAAAGACTTGAGTATGGGCCAATATACATTCTCCTTAAACCCGCTCATTAGCGCTAGTTTCCACCTGTTCGGCTGCAATTCGTGCCCGCGCATAATGTCATTAAACGTCTCGCTTGGAACAAGGTAAGCGTTTGACCTCCCTCGCCCTTCCATTCTCTCTTTCGCTTCTTGCAAAGATTTGGGATGCGTTGCCGGATCCCAGGAAGGTGCCCTGACGAAAGCCTTCTTGGCCTGATCCCGCGTATCCAGGAACTGGAATCGACGTACGAGATTGTCCTGCCAAACCACAAAAATGAGACCGTCAATTTCATAGGACGTCTTGCTTAATTGCCCACGGACAATACTTACCCAATTACCAATACCCCAACCGTCACCTGACATATTGAGCAATTCGACACTCTCCCCATTCCGCTCAAATAGATCCTCCGCACGGCCTGACCATGTGTATGAAAGGAACTGACCGGCCGAAAATGAATCGCCCAACACAATGAAGCGTCGTTGGTCTTGAGTTTTCCTCTCCAAAGTGAAGTCGTCCCGATCCGGATAGCCTTGGGCATTCCCCACAAGGGTCCCGACGTATTCTATTTTCCCTCGAGTGATCCGCGCGGTTCTCGACGGGATTTGGGTGAGTCGATGGCCCATTACTGGATCGAAATGCACGGTCTGTCCTGTGTCTTCAGAGACGAAGATGGACCCAGACGGCCTGAGATAAGTCGTTACAGAGAAAATCAGCTCGACAAACAGATAGAGGCCAACAAGCACGGCCGCATTGACGCCCAATATTCGCACCCATGGTCTCAGTTTTTCACTCTTAGAAGTCAACACCCTGCTCCTTGTTGCCGACACGCGATCAACTTCTCAAGAAAGGGCGCCAGCTTGGTGGCAATCTCGCGCGATCCGGTCGCGTTAGTGTGAACGAGGTCATATGTGTTCGTTCGATCGAATTGGAATTCTTCGAAGCCATTGAAACAAGCAAGATCATATTCGTCACAAGCCCTCATGACCTCTTCAGATACGAGACGCTCCATGTGGTAGAAGTCTGCGTTGGTAAACGAAAAGGCGGTGTCTTTGTAGGAAATCATCTCGATCTCGGCAGACTCATGCCCATAGAATCCAACCGGCGTTTCGCCTCTCGAAACCCAACGGGCCGATTTTTGCATGATGAATATGGGCGTCATGTCGGCCTTCAAAGCCTCGTCGACGAGCAAGCGCAATCTCTCACGCAACTGTGTCTCAATATATGCCTTTCGATAGGTGTCAACGTCCAGCGCGACTTCTTGTGACTCGCTAAAATGGTTCAACCGATCGCTTGAATGACCAACGCGGGCTTTGCTGGTCAGGAAAGAGAATTTGACCATTGTGTATCCCCAATAGGAAATGCTCTTCTTGATGCGAAGCTTAAGCCAATCCTTCAGTCCGTTCTCACTGCTCACAAACTTGTTGTCAAAGACATCATTGTTCACGCGCGGCAGCGTCTCATTAATGCCGATGTAAAAAACCAAGTAGTCAACATTAAGATCAGGAACAAGTGGCAACCAATTGTCAAAATTCCACAAGTGTCCAAATGTGCTTTGCCCATCGACACCCGCATTGACAATATCTAAGTTATAGTTGGGTTCATTAAGACGATTTTCCAGGACATTTCCCCAAGTGCTGGCGTCTGAAACATAACGCTGATCGGTGGTACTTCCCCCTATCACGAGGAAGTCGATGTCTGAAACTGGCTTCATTCTGCCCCGGAAGCCAAATTCATCCCTTTTATATTCTATTGTTCCAGCAAATGTCGTTTCATAAACTAGGTTTCGACTGCAGAGAACATAATTGCAGAGAATGACGCGACCTTTGGCATAGGGGAAGAACAAGCCGAAGACGAGTTCAATGGTCAGGACCAATGCAATCCCGATGAGGCAATTGATTCCAATGAGATGACCCCATTTAGTCCAATTCATATCGACCTTCGTAATTCTCCAGAAGCTCTTTTGGTTGATCTTCCTTTACCAAAAAGAAGTCGCCAATGGACAAGACGTCAAGCTCTGTCCCCATAAAGCACCTAAATGCATCCGTTGGTGAACAAACAATGGGCTCGCCTCTAACATTGAAAGACGTGTTCACCACCACCGGGCAGCCCGTCAGGTCTTTGAATTTGGAAATGAGGGCATGGTACTTCGGGTTTGTTTCTTCATGCACAGTTTGAACTCTTGCGGAGTAGTCGACATGGGTGACGGCAGGAATGTCAGAACGTTTCGTGTTCAATTTTTCGATACCAAAAAGAGATTTTTCACCGTCCGTCATTTCTCTACGAATCTTCTCATCCACGCCCGCCACGAGGAGCATGTAGGGGCTGTCGCTGTCCATCTCAAACCAGTTTGAAACCTCATCACGCAGAACCGATGGCGCAAAGGGTCTAAAGCTCTCACGATACTTCACTTTAAGATTGAGTGTTTTCTGGGTCGCTTGAGACCTTGGATCACCTAGGATAGAGCGTCCGCCAAGGGCCCGCGGGCCAAATTCCATGCGTCCTTGAAACCAACCAACAGCTTTGCTCTGAGACAGTGCTTCAGCCGTTCGCTCGATAAGTTCCGCCTCCGACAGTTGCGTGAAGACAGCACCCGCCTCTGTGAGTTCTTGTTTGATCTGTTCGTTCGTAAACAAAGGGCCTAAATAGGCGCCCTGCATCGCGTCTGATTTTTGAACGTCGCGCGGATTGCCTAACTCGTGATGCCAAAGTGCCTGCGCAGTCCCGAGTGCGCCTCCTGCATCTCCAGCCGCGGGCTGGATCCAAATATTCTTAAAGGCTCCATCTCGCAAGACTTTACCATTGGCCACACAATTTAGCGCCACCCCACCGGCGAGACAGAGGTTTGGAATATCGAACTCGGCCGCAAGACTTCTCGTCAACTTGAGAACCGCCTCTTCGGTCACTGCTTGAACGGACGCGGCTATGTCCATGTGGAATTGAGTGAGCTGATCGGTATCCGGTTGCCTGACCGGCTCACCAAACAGGTCTGAAAAAGCCTGGTTGGTCATGGTCAGGCCAGACGTGTAATTGAAGTACTTCTGATTGAGCCAAAATGATCCGTCCTCTTTGAGGTCGATCAACTCATTCAATATCAGGTCTTTGTACTTTGGCTCACCATAAGGGGCGAGACCCATCACCTTGTATTCACCGCTGTTGACCCGGAACCCCGTATAATATGTGAAAGCCGAATAGAGGAGGCCGAGAGAATGGGGGAAATGGAGTTCGCGAATAATCTCAAGCTTGTCTCTTTTACCCACCGCGACTGTTGTTGTTGCCCATTCGCCGACACCGTCAATCGTGAGCACCACCGCCTCTTCAAAAGGAGAGGGATAAAAAGCGCTCGCGGCATGACTGAAGTGATGTTCTGAGAACATCAGTTGATCGGGTTTGAACTCTTTGTGGTATCGCTTCACTTGTTTAAGGAGAAAGTCTTTGAGGAAGAGTTTTTCGCGCAACCAAATGGGCATAGCCATGCGGAACGACTTGAATCCCTTCGGCGCCGTTGCGATGTAGGTCTCCAACAAGCGTTCAAACTTCAAGAATGGTTTGTCATAGAAGGACACAAAGTCCACTTCGGCCATCGTGATGCCGCCCTCAGACAGGACATATTCAATGGCACGATCTGGGAAACCTGGGTCATGCTTCTTGCGGGTGAAGCGCTCCTCTTGAGCCGCCGCAACAATGCGACCGTCCACAAGGAGGGCGGCTGCACTGTCGTGGTAGAAGGCGGATATGCCGAGTATATTCATATTCTAGAAGAGCGAATAGATGAATGGCGCGACCGCTGATCCTTGGCTGAGAACAATCAAAGTTCCGAATACGCCAAGGACAACGAGAACAGGCATCAGCCAGAATTTCTTGCGAATCTTCATAAACGACCAAAGCTCTGCGATGAACGACAACATCAGTTAAATCCCCCGTTAAAACTGGTTCTTCATAGGCTGCGGCGGTTGATCGCGTTTCACCCAGTAACTTTCATCCTGCTCATGTGGCTTCACATGCAAAAGATCTTTTCCCAACATCCGCATGATGAGTCCGGTTGGCACCACGGTTGTGATGTAGACGAGCCCCATGACAATTGGGGCCACGACAGCGCCCAACAACATGCCAAAGCGAAACCACCAATAATTGGGTTTGGCGAGCAGTGACGGACGGACAATCGTGACAATGACAAAGACCAGAGCCACAGCGAGCGACCACCAGCGAAAACCACCACCAAACAGCGCTGGGTAAACGCCGATGAGCGCAAACACAATGGCGAACACAACGCCAAAATTGCGATTGGACCCCGGCTTGATTTCTATGGATGATCCTTCAAAGGACATCACACTTCCCGCCCATTTACTTTTTCGCCCACATTTGGGAATGCAAAATACACCACACCTGTTGGACTGACGACCAAATTACCATGGGTATGGTTACCGAATGGCTATCTCCGAAACCACAAGCTTTTGGCCACTTTTTGGTTCATCGTGGACGGTCGCCAATGATCGTCACACGCTCAGCGACCCGGCGCTCAGGCCAATAATCGGAAGCCGCGTAGTGTTGGCAAGAGCGATTGTCCCAAAATGCCATGGCGTTCTTAGTCCATTTGAACCGACACTGATACTCAGGGATGCTGGCGCGAGCATAGAGAAAACTCAAGAGCTCGTCGCTTTCTTGCTTGTCCATGCCCACAATGTGCTGGGTGAAGCCAATGTTGACGTAGATACTCTTTCGGCCCGTCTCAGGGTGGGTTCTGATGACAGGGTGTTCGACCTTCGGGTATTTTTGGTTCATCTCTTCGATCTCGACAGCGCTCGCACCACGCTTTATCATCCGCTTACGGAAGAAAACAAAATCATGAACGGCAACTTTTCCCTCGACCCTCGCTTTGATATCGTCGGGCAAGTCGTCGTAGGCTGCTTCCATGTCGGCAAAAAGCGTGTCACCACCAATAGGAGGAACCTCAGTCAGTCTCAGGATTGAACCGAGCGAAGGTTCTTTTCGCCAAGTGACATCGGAATGCCACCCATTTTCGCGTCCAGGATTTTCGCGGTCATGGGTGATGGCAAGCACTTCCGGAAACTCTGGTTTGTGCGGTGCAAAGGGGTGGACTTCCAGTTCGCCAAATTGTCTAGCAAAACTCAAGTGCTGCTCGGTAGTGATGTCCTGATCGCGAAAGAACACGACTTTGCGCTCAAGCAGTGCTTGATGCACCGCCTCGCGCGCTACCGGCGCCAAAGCCTCGCGAAGATCGAGCCCGTGAATGACGGATCCGATCTTCGGTGTTAAGTGTTCGATTGTCAGTCCAGCGGGCTCCTGCGCGGTAGCCAACGCCATGACCGGTCCTCCCCATTGTTCTTTGTTTGAATACATGGTTTCAAACTTGAACGGCATTGGCAAGAGGAGCTGATCAAACTCTCTAGAGGGAGAGGATGTCCAACAATTCGACTTCAAAAACTAAAGTAGCACCGCCAGGAATGGCGCCCGGATACCCCTTTTCGCCGTAACCCAACTCCGACGGGATCGTAAACTCAAACTTATCGCCAACCCCCATCAATTGAAGTCCTTCGGTCCAACCGGAGATGACACCGTTCAAGGGAAAATCCATCGGTTGGCCTTTTGACGTCGAATCAAATTCAACGCCGTCGATAAACTGACCTTTGTAGTGAACCACCACTTTGTCTTCGGGCTTTGGATGCACGTCACTCCCTGCGGAGTTGAGAACTCGGTATTGCAGGCCGCTGTTGGTCACCATCACGCCTTCTTTGGTCGCATTCTCCTCCAAATAGGCTTGTTGCCTGGCATGGTAGTCTTCGTCAGTGAGCATCTCTGATCCCTCTTCGACAGTGTCTTCCGTTTCCGTTGCGACATCGCTCGACGGTGCCTCTTCCTCGACGACTTCAGCCATTTCTTCAACCTCTTCACTTTCAGGCGCTTTGTCACCACAGGCTGTTAGCCCGAGCACGGCAACCAGCCCTAAGAGGCATAAGCATTTGTTCCAAATTCCTAAAGTCTTTGTCATGTGTACTCCCTCGCGCAACGGCGGCGCTGTTCGAATCGTGATCGATGCGGAGTATCGAAGGGCCATCCCAGAATTGCAAGAAAAGCCTTATGAGCATCGCGCAAAAAAAGGCCGGCCTGGTTTCCCAAGCCGACCCAGTGTTCACTCTTATGAAACTACGGTTTGCTTTCGGTGTTGAGGATCAACGGTAATCCGTCTTTGCCACCCACAATGACGATCTTGGCATTTGGGGATTCAGCCAGGTCTTTGGTTGCTTCAATCCCTTTCCAACGTAAGAGCTTGTCATCAATGCCCTCACGCACGATGGCCTGAAAATCTCGGATGCCCGCGGCTTCAATGCGCTTGCGTTCCGCTTCTTGGCGCTCACGATCAAGAATAAAGGCCATCTTGAGCGATTCCTGCTCCGCGGACAATTTCTCTTCGATGGCGTCTTTCACGCGAGCCGGTAAGTCAACATTTCTGAGCATGACTTGCTCGATCATGATCGCCTGACCTTCAAAGCCTTGTTGCATCAAGAGATCGCTCAAACGGGCCCGCAGTTGGTCTTCCATAACGGATGCCATCTCTTCACGCTTAGTGGCGTAAGCTTCTTGGCTGGTGAACTTTGACACCGCCTCACGTACCGCGGTTCGCGCAGCGGTGCGGATGATTTTGTGCTGATAGTCGTAGCCAAGCTTCTCATACACCCACGGCGCATCCGAGCCTACCAAACGATAGGCAACGGTCACATCCAGCGGCATGCGCATGCCATCAGACGACAGAGCCGTAATTGGATCCGAAGACCCACCTTCGGCAGAGGCCATGGTATAGGTCTGTACACGAACGGAAAACTTCACGATGTTTGCGAATGGATTTTTTGGATTGAGGCCCTGTTCCAACGACGCCTCGCTGACACTTCCGAGCACGACGGGCACGCCGACATGACCGGCGGGAATGACCGTGACGGCGGAGCCGAGGAACATTAAGAACGCGCCAATCAATCCGACCACCCCAAGTCGCCTTGCCTGCTTGCCGCCACCAAAGGCAGCGCCGACGAACATCAAGACCGCGAAACCTGCAATCGTGAGTGCAATCCAAACCATAAGCTCTCTCCTTTTACATGCGTTCAAACCAAATGGAGGACCCAATCCTCAGGCGCGTCCATGTCTCCGGGCGAGCGGTCAGCGGCCTAAACGAATCACGCTTGAGCCTACACCAGCTTGTTCTTTCTATTAGCCCCGGCGGGCATGTGAGTGCGCGAGCGCGTTGCGCCTCCCTAAAAAGGTGGCGACACCCTAGAAGCCCCGTTTTCAGCGGGTTTTCACTTCGGGATCAGTTGTCCATAACAACTATATGGTGATTAATATACATGATTTCAATATATAGGTGTCGATTTCAATCCAAAATCGGTAACCCGATTATGGCCGCGATATGGCCCTGATTCCTGATTTCGGCGGGATTGCGGTAGGGCGGCAATTCGGTTAGGTTGCGCGCCTCCTTGACGAGGCTGCAGGTTCACCCTGCCTCATGAGACCCAAGGCACCCGTAGCTCAGCTGGATAGAGCGCTGCCCTCCGAAGGCAGAGGTCACAGGTTCGACTCCTGTCGGGTGCGCCATCGATCTTTACCCGATAAGCTGTCAACATGATCGACATTGATGACAAATTCCGTCACCTCTTCACTGCTTTCGCGCCTGGGGCCGAAGTCTTGAGCGCGCGCGTGCTCGAAGGAGGGATTTCGGCGGAGGTCACGGCGATCGACTACCGATCGTCCAATGGCGTGATTTCCCGCGCTGTGCTGCGACAACATGGCGAAGATCAACTCGAGTGGACGCCGGACAATGCGGCCATTGAGTTTCGTCTTCTTAAACTTCTCGAACGTACAAATGTACCAGCACCGAAACCCCTACACCTTGATACATCGTGTACTGAGTTTTCGGCTCCTGTTTTGGTGCTTGAGTATATTGAAGGTGAAACCCTCTATGAACCTCAAGATCCCCTGCGTTGTTTGCACCAACATGCCGAGGCCCTCACGACGATCAACGCGATTACAACAAAAACCCATGACCTCTCCTTTCTTCCCGCACAACGGGAGCGCAATGAGGCCTGGCTTGCGGATCGCGACCATCCGCCGGACGAGACCTTGCAAGAGCCGTTGATCCTTGAGGTTCTTAACGCAAACTGGCCTTTGCCTCAGAACAACGCACTAACTCTCCTGCACGGAGATTATTGGCCCGGCAATGTGCTCTTCAAAGACGGCGCCATTACTGCCATCATTGATTGGGAAGACGTGATGCTTGGCGACCCCATTGAAGATCTCGCCATCGCGCGGATGGAAGTGATGTGGATGTTTGGCGCGGAGGCAATGGAGGCCTTTACAGCCCGCTACGTGGACCTTCGGCCTGGAATGGATGTTTCGGCTCTGCCCTTGTGGGATCTCAATGCGGCGCTCCGCCCGACCGGGCAGCTCTCTCGCTGGGCCATGGAAGATTCGCGCAAGGAAACCATCCGCAAGGGCCACGAAGTGTTTGTGAAACAGGCAGTTGAGAAGCTCCGAAGCACCAACAGTGCTTTGTGAAATTGCGGAAAATCGACTTTGCAATATTGTTGTTCTGCTTTTGCGGTATGGGAATATGAAACCCTCACACCCCAAACGCCACCGTTCGGGTGTGAATGGACGTACACATACCTAAAAACTGAAGCCTAGCGTAGAGACTATTCTAAGGTATCCCATGGTCGTGCCACACCCAATTACTAAGATCGCTTCTCCAGTGTCGCTGGTATAGGTGGCCACTGGCTGACCTGACAAAAATCGTCCCTCCATTCGCCCAACCCACTTCGATGAGGTCTTCATTGCCAGGATGACCATGATCGCTCCAATGCCAAGAACCGCTGCCGTCGCGCCAACGCTCGTAAAGACGCATGTGTCCCCAAGAAGGCTTGTACAGGAAAACCAACTTGTCAGCAGACAGTCGTCGCATTGACCCTAATCCATATTTCTTCTGATGACGTTTCGCCATTGGACGTCCATGATTGTCCCATCGCCATCCCTTATTGGAATCATACCGTCTTGCAAAAAGACGCCCGTCATTCTCCATGCCAAAGCACAAATCGGAAAAACCATCGCTGACATCAACTATGTTTTTCCCCTTATGTTTCGCAAACTCCATGCTGAGATCAATGTGAAAGAGATTGAACGAATTTGTCAGAAACACGTCATACTGCGACATGATGCATGGTTGAACTTTGATCCCGGTTTGAGTGTCCTTGCTTGTGTTCCTATTTTCGCGACCACTGGTTCTTAACTCGGTTAGATCAATGTCATAGACTTTGACGGAGATCTTTGCTTCTACATCATCCAATATGCAGTACATATGCCAGTTTGCGTCGACGCCAAAACTGGACGTGCAATCTGCTTCCCTAGTTGAGTAGGCATTGTAGTTACCGATATTGAAACTTGAGTAATTCTGATAACTCGTTTCAGCGGGATCAAAATTATACAAAGCCCATTCGGCAAACTTCCGACCTTGATCAACACGTGGACTCTCTATCCTGATAAACAGTCTGCAGATCGACTCAGTGGAGTTACACAAGAGTGGCCCCAGGGAAATGTCGTCCAATCCGCGGGTCGAAATCGAATCATTAAGTGCCGCATGCTCAATCCACACCCAGCTGTTCGTGCTTTGTTGCCACCGGCGCTCCCATACTTCTTTCTCTTTTAGGATGAATACTCGATCATGCCAATTTGTTGATTTGATCGTTGTGTTCACGGCAATGTCCGCGGCAATGTCATTGTCACGCGATGTTGACGAACATGCACCAAGAAGAAAGGCGATGAGAATTCCAACACAAAATCGAACACCCCTGGTCAATTTTTTCTCCATGTCATTTAGTTCAATTGGCGTGGATCCCGACACAGCCGGTTCGCATGCACATCCGAGTGCCACTTCTGTCGATGAAGGTGCGCAGATCTATCAAAACCACCTCCCTTGGATATATGCTCTTTTTCAGTCTATTATTTCTTATTTACTAGTATAACGTATATTCGTTGAGTGTCAATTCGCGCGGGATTCGAGACACACGGAATACGATGTTGCTGTTCTTTGGTTGATCTCCCGTGATTGCCGTGCTTGCCCCTTCTCCCCTCTCCCCCCTAAACTCTCCTTAAAATCAAGGCAGGAGTTTGCCATGCGGCATGAGGTTCAGGTTCGGTTGCTCACGGAGCTGATGCGGCAGCTCGATGAAGGGGTCAATGCAGATGCGGGCGGGATCCGCAAGAACCCAGCTTCGGCTTACACCTGTCCTGAGATTGCTGCCAAGGAGTGGCAGGTTTTCTTCTCTGACCATCCGCAATTTATCGGGCTATCCGGCGATCTGCCGGAACCGGGGTCCTTTCTCACGGTGGATGATTTTGGCGTCACGGTTTTGGCAACACGCGATACGTCCGGCAAGTTTCGCGCCTTCCTCAATGCCTGTCGTCATCGTGGACCGATGGTCGAGACGGAGCGGCGAGGAAAACGTAGGCTTTTTTCTTGCCCGTTTCATGGGTGGTCATATGGGCCTGATGGGGCGCTCAAGGCAATCCCTATGGAAGAACAGTTCGGCAAGGTGGACAAGGAATGCCACGGGCTGATCGAACTGCCTGCAAAAGAAGTATTGGGGTGTTTGTTTGTGCATCCCAAACCGGACGGTGTCATCGACAACGATGCATTGATGGAAGAGCTTAGCGACTGCAGCAATGACCCAGAAAGCTGCAGAATCCGGCCTTCTTACCCACGTGATTTTTGGTCGCAATGAGCCGCCGCTGCACCATTACCACAACACGTTCCGCAAGGCGCTCGGCATGGAACCACTGCCTCTGTTGGAGGAAGTTTAGCGGTTTACGCCGTCTTTCGCGCCGTTACGAATAGCGCTTGTAATGGCATGGTCGCGCCATCGGGACCGAAAGCGTCATGGAGGTTCTTTAGGATCATGGCCTCAACCGCATCTGGGTCGACACCGCCACGATCTTTGACCTCATCATAGAGAGGGTTGCCGTGTACAAGCCCCTTGGTGAAGTTGGCGAATGAGCTGACCGGTTGGTCAAGACGCACACGATCAATGCCAATGCCTTCAAAGCCTGCACTACGCAACGTGCGTTCGATCTCATCATTGTCGTGATAGTGGAAGGGAACTTTGTAAAACCCGGGCGGATTGTCAGGAAAGAAACTGGCGGTCGCCTCATGAGCAATCTGCGCAAAGGGGTTGGCAGCCCAATCATCCCAGAGCGAGAACACATAAGGCCTGCCTGCTTTCAACACGCGCTTTACTTCGCGGTGTGAGCTCTCCTTGTCGGGCAGGAACATGACACCGAATTGGCATGTGACACAATCAAACGACCCCTCTTCAAAGGGGATGTTGCTTGCGTCCACTATTTCGAAGTCGACTTTCTCTTCGCTTGCAAATTTTTGCCGGGCGACACTAAGCATCGGGTCGTTTAGATCGCTTGCGACCAGACCACAGCTCGCGGGCAAAGCATTGCGCAAGTGGCGGGTGCTGATCCCTGTGCCGGACGCGAGCTCAAGTACTTTTTGAGGCTCTCCAGCTGCGACAAGACCGCCAAGATGTTTGGCGTACTGTTCAAAGAGTACCGGACCTAGGCCCCCATCGTAATGTCCTGGAATATCACCAATGAACTCTGCCGCCTGTCCTGCCATCACAGCACCTTTGCTTTCCCAAATCCAAGCCGAGACACTCCTCGGCAAGCTCTTGATACAAGCTAGGGCGTCGGCCGACGTCATTCTAGTGCTGTTTTTGCACCGCGTGAATCGCGGGCCTATTTGTCTTTGTGAAGCCTGCCCAAGACAGAGCGATCACTGTCCCAGAGCTTCACGCCCGTTCCGTAGTTGATGCCTGGCGTCCCCTCGGCTGGGACCTTCTTGGCGACAACACCGAAGCCATACGGGTTATCCCAGTGAGAAATAACGGGCGCTGCAAACCCGGCTTCGTGCAACCAGCGTGCTGTTTCAATCGGTGTGTGATAGTAGCGCCACCGGCATGCGAGGTCGTCGTAGGCCGCAACAACATACTCGCTGAAAGGGATCTCTGCTTTGTTGCCAAGAATTTTGTGAAAGCCAGAAACCAATCGCGCATAGGCATGAACAATCGTCTTTTGCGGTTTCTCCGGCAGACGACACACAATGTGCCGCATGGTGTCATAAATCGGCACTTTGATACACCGACCGATAAAATTCTCTGGCTTGCGGTAGAGCCAGAAATAGAACTTACCTTCTGGCTTGATCCATTTGGCAACGCTGTCGAAGGCATTTCTAGTGCTCGGAGTGTGGTGCATGACCCCGATTGATATGGCGAGATCAAAACTCTCCGGCGCAATCATGCTTGAGGCCATATTACCACGTACATAGTGCACGTTGGATCCGCTTTTGCGTTGTTCCGCGCCGTAAACACTGCTGGAGAAATCTAACCCGACCACGGTTGCTCCAAGATCCGCAAGTTTCTTAGTCAGTGCGCCATTGCCACATCCAGCATCCAGTATCATCATGCCCTTGATTTCCTCAGGCGTGACTTGGGCTTCCATGAAAAATTGTTCCACCCGCTCTTGAACCGTGTAACCCCACGTTCTTTCTGTGTCGGTATCAAAGTGCTCGTCCCACTCAGTGGAAAAACTGTCCACAGGCAGAGTGCCAGCGGTTAGGCGAAGACCAGACAACCGATCATCACTCGAAATCTTGTCAGCATGACGGGTGAGAAAGTCAGCGGGGATGGCACTGTCAAGTAACACAGGCACGCCGTCAATGAGGGGATAAACATGTGACCCGTCTGCCGAAAAGAGAATGCCTTCACGAACATCTCGCTCACCGTTTGACCCGAGAACTTCGTCGAATACAGCCAACTCGAGTTTGTCCCCAGTTCCTGGGTCTCTCACTATGTCAAAAAGTGCGTCACGCATATTGCATGGCCCCATTGTTTTTTGGCGCTTCACCGGACGCCAATCGTTGGTAAAGTTCTTCGATTAGTGAATTGATGTGTGCGGGATCGAACCGATCCGCTTGGCTCCAGCTCAATGCACTGTTGGCCATTTCTTGTCTGCGGGCGTCATTTTCAAACAAAGTCAGTATGGCTTTGGCGATCTCGTCGACATCAGCAACGGGGGCAACATATCCCACACCGTCTTTGACAAGTTCGGATACACCTCCGGTGTCGCAGGCAATAACGGGCAGACCCATACGAAACGCTTCGACGATTGATATTGGCAACGCTTCCCACCTCGACGTCAGCAAAAATGCATCCGCAGCGGCTAGATAGGTAAACGGTTTTTCGGTGTAACCAACAAAGGTGAGCGCCTCATTCACATTGGCCGCACTCGCCCATCGGTTAACTTCTGTTTCAAGAGGGCCATCACCTACGACGGCGAACTGAATATCAGACCTCGTTTCAGCTACCTTTTTGACAACCTCAATGAGAATGTCGATACCCTTCTGATTGCAAAGCCTCGCCACTGAGACGGCCAGGTATCTTTTTCCATTCAGAAGACGTTTCCTGGCCTCTAAGGCCTCTTCTTCTGAAACGGTCGGGGGCGGTTTGATGCCCAATCCAATCACATTGAGCTTTCTCTTCTGAATGCCCCCCACCCGTTGAAGATCACCGGCGGCACGGTGGCTGAGGACAATCACAGCGTCCGCGCAAAATCGACCAACTCGGCCGACCTGACGTGTTCGCTCAAATTCTGATCCATGGTAAGTGTAGATAACTGGAACCTTAAGGCCCAAAGTTGCGAACCGCGCGACGAATGCGGCCGCGGTTTCGTGGGCATGAACGACTTGAATTTTTTCTCCCTTTATCAATCGCCGGGTTTTGACAGCGCTCTTCATCGCAAACCAGAGGCGTGTGACGATATTGTTTCTCCGCCGGTCGGCGTTTTCGAGAAGCGAGACCCGGTCTAGCGGAAGATCAAGAAATTGCTCGTCGATTTCGGCATTCATCCAGCCACCAGATGCCCCGGCGAGCCAGACGGAATGACCCTGGTCTCTGTTCCATGCGGCCAGTTCAACAATGTGTCTTTGAATGCCGCCACCTGCATAAAAGTGAGGCGCGAGCTGCAAAATCCGCATTATTGACCCCCTCCTGCGATAGATTTCTGGGCGCGTACCATCACGAGAAGCTCATAGTTGGGGTCGTTGTAAGCGAGCTCGTCCGGTGCCAACTCAGACGCCGCAAGGCCATGGAGCGACCCAATGGTGGATAAAACGTTGCCGTAGGTCGTGACCGTTACGCCCTCGTGCGGAAAGCTCGCGCGAAACAAATGCTTTGATGATTGCGAAGTGAAATGCCAATACTCGCCCCAATCATCTACACCCTCGCGGCGCGCAACCCGAGTAATCCCATGTGAGGTTGCAAGCACAACGCCGCCCGGCTTCAAAATGCGGTGGAGGTTTTCAATCGCCGGCTGTATCTCGAAGATCATCTGTAACGTCTGTGTAATGATGATACAATCAAATGTGTTGTCTGGGATGTTATCAGCTTTGGTCAAATCAGCGACGATTGTCGCTTTCGGATTTCCCTCCACATAGTGCAGTACGTCGCTCTTTGTGACCTGGTCGCCACCAAACTTGTTGGTGTAGTTTGGATCACCCATTTCGAGCACGCGACCTTTGATGTCTGATCGGTTTGTGCATAGGAATTCTTCAATGTAATGCCGTTCAACGGAGATGAGATCCCGGTCGATGCCGAAGATTGGACTCACTGGTGACAAGCGACGAAGGTCGCCGAAATCCAAAGACCCTAGAGGTACGGCATGTATGCCATGTTCTCGCTGCTTTGCTCGCAGCCAGTCGCGCAGCTTTTGAGGTAGCAAAAATGTGGCTACAGCTCTCACGGATTCAGAGATCTTTGAGCCCAACGGCATGCTTTTCCCCAGGAATAGTGGACTTTCCGGCCCTCCAACGAGGTCCGATCAATGAATGGTTAAGTTTATGAAGTCTAATGTCTTAACACAGGGTTATTGCCTTCACTAACACGGTTCGCATTGAACAGATCTGTTCGATGGGCTTCGTTGCAATGGAGTGCGAATATCGTCATAAGAAATGAAGAATTGGCCTTACGTGAGATGGACTCTGGCAGATCTCACATCATTGGAGTTAAACGTTGAATGTGCGGTGTATTTGGCATCCTCCCACTCGGTTCTGAAGCGACGCCGGACAAGGCGCTGCTGGACGTTTCGGCGCGGGCGCTTCATCACCGCGGACCTGATGCTCAGTCGGTCTATTCTGCCCCCGGCATTGGTCTTGCCCATACACGTCTCACCTTTCTCGACGTCGACGCGCGTGCCAATCAGCCGATGTGGGATGAAAGCCGCCGGTATGTGCTTGTCTATAATGGCGAGATCTACAACTACAAAGAACTGCGGCAAGAACTTGAAAAGACGGGCGCGCAATTTCGGACCACATCAGACACGGAGGTTCTACTCCAAGCGCTGATCATTTGGGGTCCTCGCGTCGCGCTCCCTCGCCTCAACGGTATGTTCGGGTTTGGCTTCTATGACACCCGATCAGGATCTCTCGTGATTGCGCGAGACCGGTTCGGTATGAAGCCCATGTACTATTTCCAGGATGGATCACAGTTCCTGTTTGCATCAGAAATCAAAGCGATGCAGCCTTGGGCGTCGTTCACGCCAGACAAATTCTCTATATCGTCTTACCTTTTGACATTTGGGGGCCCAACCAAGGGCTTCACATTCTATGAAGGCCTAAAATCCCTGTCCCCTGGAACCTACCTCACCATCGACCGAAAAGGGATGAGTGAGACATCCGATTTCTTTCTTCTCACCGAATTCCTCGACCAAGAAACCATGACTTCCTTGTCTGAAGCGCGACCTGCCCAAGTCATTGACCTGGTTGATGAGACGCTCAGCGCTAGCGTGGCGCGGCACATGTTTGCGGATGTTCCAGTGGGTGCATTTTGCAGCGGAGGAGTGGATTCCTCCCTTTTAATGGCCATGGCCGCCAAACAACATGACGACCTGGCGATTTTCCACGCCAATGTCAAAGGACAGTGGAGCGAACACCACGCCGCCGCTGACCTTTCTAAGCACCTAGGACTGGAGCTCAAGTCGGTCGACGTCGAAGAGCAGGACTTTGTCGATCTGCTTCCCAAAGTCATGGCGCACTACGAACACCCTTACACTTATCATCCGAACTGCGCTCCTTTGATGATGGTGGCGCAACTTGCGAGAGACAATGGTGTCAAAGGGCTTCTCTCCGGCGAAGGGTCGGATGAGTGTTTTCTTGGCTATCCTTGGCTTGGACGCAAGCGTTTGATGGACCGTTACCATGGACTAGGACGTGGGCTCAGACAGGCTGTGCGAAAGGTTCCCGGCGTTGGGCCTCTCATTTGGCCTTATGACGGAAACACCCATAACATCGTTAGGGGGCTCCTCAACCGCCGCGAGATCGAAGATGACCGCGCGCACAATCGGCAAACCGTCGAGGCATTTGACCACAAGAACAACCGTGATGAGACTTTGTGGACGCTTGATTATCTCAATCATCACCTGCGAACACTGCTTCATCGCAATGATACTATGGGCATGGCCGCTAGCATCGAAGCGCGCTTTCCTTTCTTGGACCACGCAATGGTCAAGCTAGCGGTTAACATGCCTGCAAAGTACAAATTGCATCACTCACCGTTTGTCTTTGAGAAAGCGCACCCGTTTATGCGAGACAAATGGGTGGTGCGCAAAGTGGCGGACCGGTACATGCCAAAAGGCTTGAGCCAACGGATCAAGATTGGGTTTTGGACAACCATCTTCCAACGACTCACGGTTTCGCCGCGGATTTTCGACGGCTCCTTCGTCACAGATCTATTTGAAATCACAAGCAGCCAAATGGACACCGTTTTTGAGGCAGGCGATCAGGACCTGCAAATGCGCCTGTTGCATCTTGATATTTGGGGTCGCGTTTGCTTCGGCGGTGACGATCCGGACGTCCATGTCTCTCGATTACGGGAGCACACTTCCATACGTCCGGAGTAGGCTGACTGACTGAGGTCGACTACTTGATCGCCAGGAAGCCTTCGAAGCAGATGTATTTCTGAACCGTCATAACATCGCTGAAGCCAGCGCGCTCCATGAGTCCTATGTTCCCTTGGGTTGAGAAGGGCTCGAGAATGCCTTTGAGGCTACGGGTTTTGGCAAGAATTTCATCTGCCGACAGGCCGTTGCGGGATTTGAAGTCGCTGTAGAGTGACGACAGAATGTCTTGGAACCGCGCGTCGGGTCCACGCACCTTTTCAAACATGATAAACGCGCCACCCCAGTTGAGAGACTCATATATCTTGTCGAACAACTCTTGACGGTAGCGCGGCGGAATGAACTGCATGCAATAGTAGGACACGAACATGTCGGCCTTTTCGAAATCAAACAGGCGGGCGTCCTCACTGAGAATCTGGATATTGGGAATGTCCTTGCAATGTTCCTTGGCCTTCTTGATCATCGCCTCTTCGACGTCAAGACCGATCCAATCCATATCCGTTCGGTGCGCGTTGTGCTCTGCAAGTTTGCGCAAGAGCTCACCTGTTGAGACGCCAATCTCATAACAAGTTGAATCTTTCTGGCAGAAGAAATCGCTCAGCTGACAGATGAGATCATGGCCCTCTTCGTAGAGCGGCACTGAGTGCTTGATGTGCTCGACAAAGGTGTCGGCGACGTCGCCCCCGAAACTCCAATCCGCATTTTTGGCTTTGATGTTGTGTCCAACCTTCATGGCATTCACCTTTACAAGCGCCGATGAGCAGCGCATTAACCTTTTGACCCACAAGGTCCCTTATCAAACCGCGGGTCTGTGAGTGATGCAACTATTAAGCCATGACCCTGTTGCAGATCGGTAAACGGCTTGGAAATCAGCCAATTTTTGTCAGCTTATTATGGAATGTCAGGCGAATAAGTCACCGCCCCACTCTTCCAGCCCTTCGACCATGACACCATTGGCGTCTTTGGGATGGACCAACCATCTGCCGGCAACCCTGTCATTTGTGGGTGGGCGGTCAATCACTCTGAGGCCTGCATCCTTCAAGGCCTGGCTGGAGGCCGGAATATCATCGTTGGTCACCGCGAGGTGATAGAACCCCTCGCCAGATTTTCGCAGCCGGCGCGCCACTGGGTTCGACATGTCGTCTTTGTCGAGCGGTTCCATGAGCTCAACGGTCATTTCTCCGGTCTTACCCGATACAGACAGGAACACTGAATGGATTCCCTCAACCTCAATCTTGGCCTCGCCTGATTGTTTCAAACCGAAAACATCGCGCCACAGGCTCAACGCCTTGTCCATATCGTTGACGATGATACCGATATGCGAAATACGGTCTAACATCACATCTCCTTTGTTGGCTGTTTTGAGCCACACTACCACATGTTCTCGAAATTGGCCCTTGACGACCATGCAGGCATAAGCGAGCGTGAAATTCATGGCTCTCACCGATGGTCAATTGTCACCTCAAGAAACCGCCGTGCGCACTTACAGCGACAAGGCCGCATTATACGACTTTCTTTTCCACCATGTCCTGGGGATTGGCACAGCGGTTCGGTCTTTTGTTCATCATGCAAACCTCGTTTCATCAGGTCACAAGGTCCTTGATGCCGGCTGCGGATCTGGATTGGTAACGAAGGCGCTTTTTCAGCAAGCGAAGCGGCGCGCCATTTCGAATGTTACCTATCACGGGTTTGATGTGAGTCCGAAAATGCTCGCACGATTTGAAACCTGGACAATGAAGTTGGGGAGTGATGCCATTTCCACCCAAGAGGCGAATGTTCTTGACCTTTCGGCCTTGCCGCATGACTGGATTGAATATGATCTGATCGTCTCTTGTGCCATGCTTGAACAAGTTTCGCGCGATGACTTCGCTGAAGCCATCAACAATCTCCGTGCACGCCTGAAGAAAGACGGACGGCTCTTCTTGTTCGTGACACGGCGAACAATGATCACGAAATGGATCTTTGACCGACTCTGGCTGTCAAATCTCTATTCTGCGGAAGAAGTGCTTGATGGACTGGCGGAAGCTGGGCTCTCGTCAGCGCAGTTTCACGGCTTTCAAGGGCCGCTGCGTCCCTTTACGCAATGGATTCTCATTGCTGAGGCCTCCTCTCAAGCCTAGCTTTTCTCCCATTTTCTGGACATTTGCTGGTGGTTGTGCCATAATACTACCGGGTGGGGGATATTGAATTTCAACTGCGTAACAACCAAATAACAGTTGTGGTCTATCCGCGCCCCTAAATCACGGGGCGCGAGAATGTCTTCAGAGTTTTTTGCTCTGTATACAGATTGATGACAACGGGTCGTTCGCCGTTGATGATCGCAGGCCTCAATCGTGAGGAAAGCGAGTTGGAACTCTTAAGCGGTGGCGGGTATGCGAAAATATCTTGGAAATGAAGTCTTATACCGAAGTTACCCACGGATGTTCAGGGAACATCCTGTGCGATTCATCGCATATCTCCTGATGATTCCGCTCCTTCTCTATGGCCTCTACCTAATGATACGATGGTGGTTGGACAACTATTCGACCAGATTGGTTCTCACTGACGACTTAGTTGTCTTGACGCGAGGAATTTTCAACACCCGCGTTACCGAGATCCGTATGACCGATATTCGGTCAGTGCGCATTGATCAGCGTTTCATTGAGCACCTGCTGCGGGTGGGCACGATCCAGATCGCATCGGCGGGATCAGATGGTTATGAGATTACGATCTCTGGCATGCCCAATCCGTCAAAGGTTCAACTTATCATCAACGAGCGCCGCGTTGCAGGGGGCGGATCGGACGACTGAGTCCTCTTCCGCCTCTAGTTCACCACGCGGGTCCAGTTCGAAAATCTCCGGCGTTGAACGAACAACAGCAACGAAGTCTTCGCGATCCTCTTCTGCAACCCGTTCGCGAACTGAAATGCGCAGCAACGCAAAGCCTGCTAAGGCGAGGTGGAATATCGCCGACAAGCCAAAAAGAGCTCCAAGCCCCAATATTTTCACGAAAATTGAGCTGAGGGCCGGCCCAACAATGGCGCCGACCGAGTAAAGCAGCATTAGCCCGCCAGAGATCTTCACGAAGTGACTTGGGTCAGCCCGGTCATTGGCATGGGCGATCAAGATTGAGTAATGAGACAGGGCAAAAGCGCCATAAAGCGCTGCCGCCAGGATCAGCGCCCAACCGCCCTTGTCACCAGCCATGGTGATCAAGATGGCGGCACCAGCGGCTAGAATAGCAACGACAGAGAGAATATAGCGACGGTCCATGCGATCGGACAGGCGCCCGAGCGGAACTTGCGCCAATGCCCCACCAACAATGAACGCACTCATGAAATAGCCAACTTGCGCGGCGCCGTCACCTCCGGCTGATTGAGCGAAGACGGGGCCAAGCCCAAAGACGATTGATCCTGTTACGCCGATCGTAAAGCAGCCAAAGGCCGCCAGTGGCGAAATGGCCATAAGTGACTTCACGTCAATCTTGGTATCCGCAATCGGGGACGGTCCTTCAGCGTTGGAGAGCGCCAAGGGAACGAGCGACAACGATACTAGAATCGCGACCATGCAGAAAAGCTGGAACCCATCTGGGGATATGACAGCCAGAAGCAACTGGCCTGATGTCAGGGCGGACAATTCGATGAAACGGTAGGAGGCAAGCACACGACCACGATTTGCGTCGGTTGCTTTGTCATTCAACCAGCTCTCGATGATCATGTAGAGGCCCGCCAGTGCAAAGCCAACAACCACCCGAAGCCCAATCCAAACAATTGGGCCAACGAAGAGAATATGGACCAGCATTGCGGCTGAAAAAACGCCTGCGAGAGCCAAGAAGGCACGGGTGTGGCCGGATCGCGAGACCAAGCGGCCTGCATAGAGGCAGCCAAGCAAGAACCCAGCGTAATAGGCTGAGACCAAGAGCCCGATTGAAAAGGCGTCAAAGGTCTCGAGGCCTGCTCGCACAGAAATCAAGGTCATTTGCAGACCATTCGCCGAAGCCATTAAGGCCGTCGACAAGAGGAGCGCAACTACGCTCTTTGGGATCGCCGCCATCGCACACGCCCTTTCGGAAGCTAACTCACGGCCTTGCGACCATGATGAGCTCGGATTTTTTCATTTCGAAAGTGAGGTCACGGGGGCTCTCTTTTGCCCCGCTCGGCAATTAATGCCTGCGCCTCAGAGCCCACTTACGAGGCACATGACTTTGGGTCAAGTGGATTCTTTCACTCCGCCTCTGCAGGGTTTGCAGGGCTGCTATGCGCGCTATTCCCCAAATGGGGAGCGAGATGATTTCTAAATCGCCCGGACCGTTCGATCCGGCGGGCTAAGAGCCCGATTCTTCTGTCTTTGCGGAGATCATCGGCTGGTACCCACCGGCATTAAAAACGTTACCATATCCAGCGTCGGCCAAAGTGGTCTCAGCCAGCCCGGCACGCCGGCCACTACCGCAATAGAGGACGATGGTGCGGGCCTTGTCGTCACCAAAGGCTTTCAATTGAGCGGCGACTTGGTCATGTGGCACATGAATAGCCCCTTCCAAGTGTCCTACCGCATATTCTTCTGGCGTGCGTACGTCAACTATGAGGGCGCCAGACCGAATGAGAGACCAGGCCTGCTGCTCCTGACTAACATCAGGGGTGATAGTCGCGATCTGCGAGAACTCCTTACGATCTTTGTCCAGCATGGTCCACAACCCCCCTGCGACTGCGATGCCGACAACGATTGCGGCCAAAAATTTATGGGACAACTTAAACATATCGGCTAACCCCCTTGTCAATGACGCACACAATTTGGTGTACCCAGTAAACATCGCCATTATTCCCCCCTGTCGGAGACTTGTCAAAGGCCTTGGGCGGTGTACTCGAACGTGATAAATGTGCCGTAATGACCCCAGGGAGGACCCATACTCGCAAATGAAGCCGCTACGGGATTTTCCAATTCGTCTGTGTAAAGATGTAACGACCGTCTTGTTCGATATTGACGATACGATTACACACGAAGGTCGACTGCCTTCACAATCCTATGTCGCCTTGGAAAACCTTGCACGGGCGGGGTTCCGCCTCGTTGCCGTGACGGGTCGTCCTGCGGGGTGGTGCGACATGATTGCTAGATTTTGGCCCGTTGACGGTGTGGTCGGAGAGAACGGTGCCTTCTATTTTCGCTACGATTACACTGCCAAGAAGATGTCACGCGCCTATCAACAAGACGAGGATACACGAACCAAGAACCGGGCGCGGTTGCTCACAATCTATGAACAAGTCTCGACGGCGTTTCCCGATATTTCCCTTGCAAGTGATCAGCCCTTCAGAGCCTGCGACCTGGCGGTAGATTTCAATGAAGATGTAAAGCCGCACAGCCTTGAAGACGCAGACGCCATTCGTGAGATTTTTGAAGGGGCGGGTGCCACCGCTAAGGTCAGTTCGATCCACGTCAACGCTTGGTTTGGAGACTTTGACAAGCTCGCAATGGCACAGCGCTTCTTTCTGGATGTGTTTGAAGTCAACCTCGATTCCAGGGAAAATGAAGTCGTCTTTATCGGCGACTCCCCGAACGACGTGGCTATGTTTCGGTTCTTTTCAAACAGTGTTGGCGTGGCCAACATCACCAGCTACACTGCACTTCTGTCTCATCCTCCGGTTTGGGTAACGGAACGCCAAGGGGGATTCGGATTTGCAGAACTTGCGGATCATCTGCTAGGAATCCGAAACGCGTTTTGCGACTAAGGACACAGATCCGCATGATGAAGCTCCCCAATCTGCTGACTTTTCTGCGGATCTTAGCCGTCCCGCTGATGATCGTCGCACTCTATGTGGATACCAGCGCGGGGCGGTGGTGGGCATTGGTAATTTTCATCCTTGCCAGCGTAACGGACTTTCTCGATGGCTATTTCGCCAGACGGATGGATCTGCAATCGAGCTTAGGTGCCCTTCTTGATCCTCTGGCTGACAAATTCCTCGTTCTTTCAGCCCTCTTGATGTTGATTGAAACTCGCACGATTAGCGGCATCCATGTGATCGTTACGATTGTCATTCTCAGCCGTGAGTTTCTTGTGGCGGGCTTGCGTCAACACCTGGCCGACAACCAAGTCGCGATGCCGGTGAGCCAATTGGCCAAGTGGAAAACGGCGGCACAAATGACAGCCATAGGATTCTTGATTGCGGGCCCGGTGGGTGAGCGAATTCTGCCCCTCACGATGGAAGTTGGTCTTACGCTTCTTTGGGTAAGTGCTGCCCTCACGGTCCTTACCGGATATCAGTACTTCTTAATTGGCCTTAGGCACCTGTCAGAAGACAACACATAAGCAGACGTCAGCTCGCAATTTGTACTTACCCTATTTGCATTTAGCAGCGCTTGCGACGAGGCCAAGGCTCGGTCATAGTGTTTCCACAATTGTTCAAATCAAGGATGTGTCCAATGTTTCGCGTTCCCTGTCTCGCCACTCTTTCAATCGCCCTTCTTCTTGTGAGCACGGGGCCTGTCTTCGCCAGCGATTGCCCTGAAATTGATGCGGCTGTTGCCAATCTTGCTCGCTTGGAAGCTGACCGCGAACGTGATGAAGGGAGAAAACCGGCAGACGTTCTTTGTTTCTTTGGTGTAGAAGTGGGCGAGCATGTGCTCGATCTTTTCTCAGGCGGCGGTTACTACACGGAGATCGTCGCTGGTGTCGTTGGTGATGATGGTGCAATCACCGCACACAACAACAACGCCTATTTGGGTTTTGCCAAAGACCAGTTGGCGGAGAGATTCAAAGATGATCGCTTACCAAACGTCGAACAACTCGTAGCTGAAGCGAGCGACCTGACCCTTGAACCAGGCCACTTCGACACGATCCTCATGGTGCTTACTTTTCACGATTTCTACTATGTTTCTGAAGACGACTCCTGGCCCGCGATCGACGCTCCGCAAATCTTGAAGGTGCTCTACGACGGCCTAAAGCCAGGCGGGATTGTGGGTCTTGTTGATCACGTTGGCAATGCAATGACACCGCGTGGGACGATTGATGAAATTCGCACCACCGTGAACGCCGTGCATCGGATCGACCCAGCCATTATCAAAGCCGATATGGCAGCTGCAGGATTTGAATTGGAAGCAGAAAGCGACCTCCTGCGCAATCCAGAAGATGATTTGGACAAGCCAATGTGGGCTGAGGGTATTCGTGGCAAGACGGACCGCGTGGTTTATCGGTTCCGTAAACCAGCCAACTAGTAAGGACAATTCGCCTTAGTGGAGCAATGCAGACGTGCCTGGGCGCAAACAAGTGTCCAGCACTTCCTGTGCCCGGGTCTTGCGCTCCTCCAATGTCTCGCCGTCAATGAAATGCATCTCACCAACAAGCACATCGTCGTGCTGAAGCTGGGCGTCCAATACCAAAACGTCGCGCGAATAATAGTCGGCTAAAAGCCCCGCGACCTGACTTGCGCTTTCGTAATTTCCATCGGCTGTTTCTTCGACAACAAGCGCGACCAAACCTTTGATGAAATCTTCCTTCGGCTCAGAAAGTGTGTCGAAATTGAATTGGTCAACACCAGAGCTCCCGACCTCAAATTGAAGCTCGACCGCCCTTTCAGGAAATACAATGTAGAACAGCCCATCGCTGCTCGACCTAAAGCTCACACCTTTGTTCGTGTGCATGATCCACCCCACACAGATCCAACGCACCTCTAGCGTAGCAGCAAGCCGGCTTTTGGAAAATACCCAATCCAAAATATGGTTAAGTGTGGTTCCACCAGTCTTTGACAGACCAATCGGGGTCAAGGGTTTTGCCCTTTGGCTCGCCGCCCCAATCGCGAATAGCCTTGCGGTAGGATTTGTCGTCCCGAAATGTCTTGTTTGGCTTGAATTCACTTAGTTTTGCGCGAACGACCTTGCCTCCAGATTTCGGGGGTACTTTGTAGACTTTACCATCACGACCCAGAATAGGAATTGGTTTGTTCTTTCTAGAGAAGACGCGTCGCATGGAAGCGGATTGATCTTTGTAAGCGTCAAGTTCACCTTCATCACGCGCGAAAATGAATTCATAAACTGAGATGAGTTCGTCGATGAATTCTTGTTCGACAATCTGCATGTTTGAAGTGACCCAACATCGGTCGGCAAACGTCCAATAATGCGAGACACCGATGATCTCGGCTTGCTTGGTGAAATACGGAAAGAAAGGGAAGGCTCGGCACGCAATTGTTCGGTTTTGACGCTCACAGTTCGCAGCGCCTTTGCACTCTATGGCACGGCAGTTGTCGGCAAGTTCAGCAACCACTTCGCGCGAAGATTTGTCGAAGGGTTTGAACTTCGTCCACATGTCTGTGCGCTTGCGCAAGAGCTGCCACTCGGCATTGTCAACGACGGGGATCGCGTGTTCTGTGCTGCAACACACAGGCTCGCCCTCGTTGAGTGGTGCGCACATACGACCGCAGTCATACTTCTCAGAAATTGAAACGTCGAACTTGCGGTAGATCTTGTCAAAGTGTTTGGACTTGAGACTCATTTGTGATGACCGTCAGAGGTTGTGATTCGCCACGCTGATAGCATGGGCACCTAATGATCGGAAGCCATTTCGCGATACAATGTCTTAGTTGTCGTCTCGGATTTCAGACGGGCAATCTGCTTCTGCCTGACTGCGTACGAAGCGGCCATCTGCAGTTCGGTAGTACATGGACTGATCGACTCGCTTGATCGGAGAATAAAGGTGATAGCTTTGGCAGGTTTGTGCTCCGGACGGGCCGGCGGGAACCATGTAAACGTCGTCCCCAACTTCCACGGCGCCCGAAGGCAATGCTCGGCCCCTTGAATCCACCAAGGGATCGCTGGCAATCTCTTCCACAGGTTGTTCCTCAGGCACCGTGCTACAGCCCATCGAGCCAATCATTACCAGTGTCGCCAAACTTATCAATGTGGTCTTCATAGTGCCATCTCCACGCCTTAGAACTTCCTGCGCGTCCTCAAAACGACCGTTGTTTCCGGCTCAGCACCTTCCACGTGTCCTGGCTCCATCTTATAGAGAATGTTGGCTTGGAAATCCGACCAGGGACCGAGAGCCTTCTGGTAACCAAGTTCAAAATCGATCTCACGACCACTTGGCGAAAGCGACAGTGTTGACTGAGTAAACAGTGGTTGTTCAGTGTCATAGTCCCAGCCAGTCGGCAAAGTGAGGTCTGCGCCGCCTGCTTCAACCCGCAACGGCTGTTGAACTGAGAAATTCAATCGCGACGATGAGCCCACAACACCGCGCAGATCCAAGCCTACGCGGTAGGTGCTTGTCTGAATGTCATCGAAATTTGAGACCAAACTGATGTCGGCCTCCGACACTGAACTCATGCCGCTAACCGCGCGGCCAGAAAGTGTCATTTTGGGTGCAACGTGCCAAAGGCCCTCCAGGGCCATGAAGCTTGTGTTGGTGCCGCTGCCCAGGGACATGGCGCCTGTGGAATAGGATCCAAGAACTGAGTTTCGCTCGTTAATGTGACCGAGTTGTAAACGCCAATCGACGGAGCCACCGAAGCGTCCAAACTCCGCAATGGCGATCTGTCTTTGTGTTGGTTTGACTGCCTCAGGTAAATATTCGCTTTGCACAGGATCAAGCCTGTCGTGGCCAATTCCAATCCCTAAACGATAACCGCCCCCGAGTTCTTGACGGACACTTATCCGCCGCGCCGCGCCGCTGCCAGCCAGATAAGCAATGGATTCAGAAGCGTTTGAAAGCGAAGAACTGGTAGGCGCCATGGAGACAAATAGATCGCCATTCAAACCCATATTATCGGTCAGCGAGGGGCCGCTGGCGATATCGAAAGACAGTCCTTGGCCTAGGTCTCTCTGCCAAGCAAACTGAATGTTTTCGAACAGGTCTCTGTCGCGGCTCAAATGGGCCATATGCTCCATTGACCAAAGGTCGCGATCATCAGCATAGCGCACCGCCATTGATAGGTACCCTTTGCTGTCGAGGCGGACAATTGTTGCGTCGAAATCATCGAGATCGTCAAAGTACCTGCCGAGGTCCATGGACGTGCCAGGACGCCCGATTTCTTGGGAAAGGTCTTTGGTGTAGGCCCGGTCATAAATATCTGTAAAGACTGTGTTCGCGAGCCCTGAGCCACCACCGCCAATTGCATCCCCGAAGGCGCCGCCAGTTACGAGCCCTATCCCATCGAGATCGAGGAACGTGGTGCCTGAAGTCGTTTTGACGGCGACCGTGGTTGTTCCAATGGGTGCCACCGCTGCAGATAAGTTGAGTAGACCGTTTCCAAAGACCGAATCGATCCCCGCAACCCCTAGATCCTTCGCGGACTGCAAAAGAATGGTGACAATCTCAGCGGCGGTTAGAGCCGGGAACCTTTCCATCATCACCGCAACGGCCCCGGCCACCATTGGTGCAGAAAACGACGTTCCTGATACCAATACCGCGGTCCCGTTTAGGCTGGTGGTTCGAACCGCCTCCCCTGGAGCCACAATAAAGCTGTCCCGATAGACGACTGTTGAACCCGCAGGGTTACTAAAATCCGACAGGCGGTTAAATTTGTCGGAGGATCCAGCTATGATGATCTGGCCCGGACCGGCCGCATCAACGAACTGCTGCGGAAATAGATCTGGCAGCGGCGCCCCAAGATCTCCATCGTTGCCCGCAGAAATCACCAACACCACGCCGGCGGCGACGGCATTTTGAATGGATGCAATGAGTATCGGGTCCATGTTCAACGCTGGATCTGGCACCCAATCACCAACGCCCAAACTGACATTGATGACGCGCGCACCATTTGCGACAGCGTGATCAATTCCAGCCGCAATGACAGGATCGAAGAACCCGCAACCGCCACCACAAGGCTCGGGCTCATCGGTGCGCACAGCCAAAATCTGGGCATTGAAGGCAACACCGTGGATGTTGATGTCGTTCTTCTCCGCAGCGATGATGCCGGCCACTTCGGTACCGTGGCCGTCCACATCTTGAAGGCTGCCGCGATTTGGTGAAGCTAGACCGGGATAAGAGGTCCCGTCATACATATCCTTACTGGCTGGGTGGCGATTGTTATTGAGATCAGTGTTGGCGAGATCAATTCCTGAATCGACAACGCCTACGATCACGCCAGCGCCAGAGTATCCAGCCTCATAGACGGCCAAACCGCCAATTTTCTTCAGTGCCCAACTATTATTGAACTCGGTCGTATCAAACGGAGAGGGTGGTGGTGGAGGTGGGGGGGGTGGAGGTGTTGTTCCGCCGCCGCCGCCGCCGCCGCCGCCGCCACCGCCGGCTGGTGCAGCGCCACCGCCACCACCACAGGCAGCAACGAACAGCGTGATCATAATGGCGCTCAAAATGCGCAGATTCTTTTTCGACGAGCTAGTCACGGCTAATCCCCTATTGCGAGCACCCCTGGCAATTTGAACGACGATAACATGAGCAATTCACGTTAACCAACACGAATATTGTACCTATTTCCGCCGATTTTTTCCCATAAAGCCAAAGAGGTGACCTGCCACTTTGCGAATTTGAATCTCCTCAGACCCTTCGGTTATGCGGTAGCGGCGGTGATGCCGGTAGATGTGTTCAAAGGGTTTGTGACGGGAATAACCAATGCCTCCGTGGGTTTGCATGGCTTGGTCGGCAGCCTGGCAAACCAACCGATTGGCCCGGTAATTACACATCGAGACCTTGTCTGAGAGGTGGACGGCAACATCCGGCTTTGTCATTTGGTCCATGGACCATGCGGTTTTGTGGATCAGTACACGCAGCATTTCCGCTTCCGTGTGGAGCTCGGTCAACGGGAACTGGATCGCTTGGTTGACTGCGAGTGCTTTCCCGAAGGGCTTTCTTTCATGGGCGTAATTGACACTTTCATTGATGCAGTATTGGGCCGCGCCTAAGCTCGAGGCCGCCTGGCGAATTCGGTTTTCGTGGACGAAATGCTGAGCCAAAACAAGGCCTTGGTCCAGATTACCGAAGATCGCGTCCCCCGGCACCCAGACATCGGTAAGGGAAATTCGTGGGTGGTCAGTGGGCATATTGAAGGTCCATAGGTATTCTTCGACTTTAAAGCCAGGTACGTCTGTCGGGACCAGAAAACAAGTTATCCCCAACCCGCTGCCATCATCACCACTGGTTCGGGCAAAAATCATGTCATGGGTGGCGACGTGAAGTCCTGTGTTCCACATTTTTTCGCCGTTGAGACGCCAACCCTCGACACCATCTCTGGTTTCTTGGACCGCACGGGTCTCCATCCAAGTCGCATCTGAGCCGTGATCTGGCTCGGTGAGGCCAAAGGCGACGCGATGGGTGCCTGCAAACATGCCGCCAACGAATTCCTCTTTCTGAGCTTTCGTTCCAAAGTCTCGTAACATCAAGATTTGTGGGAAGTTTCCAACAATTGAGCTCTCGTTTTGGAGATCGTTGTGGAGGCCCAACCCTTTGGCGGCAAGATGCTCTCTGATGACGGCCATATCCAAATTGGAACCACCCTGTCCCCCGAATTCCTTTGGCAATCCATAACGCAAGTGCCCGGCAGCATCTGCTCGCTTGCGCATTTCCCGCAGGAGATCTTCCCATTCTTCGCGCGGCAGTCCGTCATTGTCCCAATCCGTGCGAGCCCACTCGCGGCGGTGATCGAAGAACCGCATATTGTCGTCTTGCTCTTCGAGCGGCTTGATCTCCTTTTCAATGAAACCGTCCAGCTCTTTTAGGTAGTCGCTCAGTCGTTGTGGAATTTCAAAATCCATGCGCTCACTCCTTGGCCGTGTCTGAGTTGCCTCAGATACTTTGGAAAACCCTATAGACCCTGTGACCGGTCGAGAAGAACAAAAAGTCCCTTGCCATTGGACCGATCAGTCTATAACTTAGACCAACTGGTCTATTAGGAGGAATTGAATGTCAGTGGTCTTGCCGCTTGCTGCGACAGACACGAAGTCGAGCCTTATCAACGCCGCGTTCGTGGAGATTTACGAGCACGGGTTTGAAGGCGCGAGCCTCAATACGATATTGCGCAAAGCTGGCGCCGCTAAGGGCTCGCTTTACCACCATTTCAAGGATAAACGCGACCTGTCGCTGCAAGCGATCGAGGTCAATTTGCGTGGGTTTGTTGAAATGTACTGGCTGGGACCTTTTAGGCATCACGAAGACCCTGTTGATGGCCTGAAGGCGGTGATTGAGACCTTCTTCGCAATGCCCGAAAGCCAACGGCCGAAGGCTTGTCCAATTCACAAGTTGGCGGCAGAGCTTGAGGACAGCGATGGCGCGTTTCGAGACCTGCTTCGCGGATATGTCGAAGAATTGCGAGGAACTGTGTCGGATGCACTTGCGAAAGGCCAGGAGCAAGGGCTAGTTCGACCTTTCATCGATCCGAAAGGGGCAGCGGTTAGTCTCTTGGCGATGGCGTCCGGTGTTTTGCCGCAGTTGCGTTTGAGTAACGATCCAGAGTTCATCGAGGTCTGCCGGCGTGCATGCCTCGACTATCTGGAGGGGCTGAGACCATAATTGGTCTTGAGGTGGGGAGTATATGCGTAGTTTTTCAGGGGTTTTTGCGCGCGGAATCGTTTGGTTTCGCTGGCTGGTTTTGCCGCTTGTTCTTGCGGCAGCTGCGTCGGCCATCTATGGCGGCCAAAACCTACGATTCACCAATGATTACCGCTATTTCTTCTCGCCAGAGAATCCAAATCTCGCCGCCTTTGACAAAGTCCAAAGAACCTACACGCGAACTGATGAGCTGATCTGGGTTCTAAAGCCCAATGAGGGCGCTGCGACGACGCCAGAAATGTTCAAGCTCATTGGGGAAGTGACTGAAGCCGCCTGGCAAACCCCCTTTTCTGTCCGGGTGGACTCGCTCACGAATTACCAGCATACGACAGCAGAAGAAGATGATCTTATCGTTGCAGATCTTGTCAGCGACCCCTCCAACGTGTCCCTAGAAGAGGCAGAGCGCGCCAGATCCATCGCCATGAGCGAACCTGCCACCGCGTTGCGTCTCATTTCAGAAGATGGGAGTACAACAGCGGTTCTCGCTACCTTACAAATGCCGGATGATGATCCGGCCGCCTTGCTCGCATCCATCGCCCACGCGCGTGCCATGAAAGCTGAGTTTTCAGAGGCCTATCCGGATGTCACGATTGCACTGACCGGCAGTGTCGCGTTGTCAAACGCATTCACCGAAGCCACTCAGAAGGATTTGTCGACCCTCGTTCCATTGATGTTTCTCATTCTTGCCCTCAGCGTCTTTGCGTTGACGCGGTCGGCGTCTGGAACCTTCGCAGCGCTGATCGTGGTGGGCCTGTCTGCGGCGGCAGCGCTTGGGACTGCAGGTTGGCTGAAAATCCCCCTTTCGCCGCCAAGTTCCATGGCACCGGTGATCATCCTTACAGTGGCGGTCGCGGATTCGATCCACATTTTGATTACGACTCTCGTTGAAATGCGCCACGGCAAGGCCAAAAGAGAAGCCATTGTTGAGAGTCTGCGAGTTAACATGTCCCCGGTTTTTCTGACGAGTGTCACCACGGCTATTGGGTTTGCCAGTCTCAATTTCTCCGATTCGCCGCCTTTGCGCGATATGGGCACAATATCGGCTGTTGGTGCGCTATACGCCTGGGTTTTCTCGATGACACTGTTCCCCGCGCTGCTCATGATGTTGCCCTTGAAGGCTGGCAAAGTGGTTGAAAATCAAAGTGCCCTTTTGACCAAGTTCGCCGAGCCCGTCATCTTCTTGCGGGTGCCGCTGATCCTCGTTTTCGTGGGCATTATCGTTGCCAGCGGCATTCGGCTCCCACAACTCCAATTCAATGACCGCTTTGTTGAGTACTTCGACAGCTCCATTGAATTTCGCCAGGACAGTGACTTTGCCGCCGACAATCTAACCGGCATCTATCAACTCAACTATTCAGTTGGTGCCAAAGATAGTGGCGGGATTGCGGATCCAGCTTATTTGGAGCGGCTTGAGGCCTTTGCAAACTGGATGCGTGGACAACCGGAAGTCGTCCATGTGGCAAGCTTCACAGACATCATGAAGCGGGTCAATAAATCCATGCATGGGGATGACGAGACCTGGTATCGACTACCGGACGACCGACAATTGGCGGCGCAATACCTCTTGCTCTACGAGATGTCTCTGCCGTACGGCCTCGACCTCAACAATCAGATCAACGTTGATAAATCGGCGACCCGAATGGTTGTCACTCTCACCGATATCTCCACCGGTGACCTTAAACAGTTGCAGACGCGAACCCAGGCCTGGATGGCAGATAATGTCCCCGACTATATGGTGACGGCTGGCGCCGGCCAGGTGGTCATGTTCTCCTATATCGGTCGGAGCAATTTTGAGACGATGAAGGTTGGTACGTCTTTGGCTTTGATCTTGATCTCCCTTTGCCTGGTGCTGGCTTTGCGTGATTTGAGGCTCGGTGCCTTGAGCCTTGTTCCCAACATCACTCCGCCGCTTGTGGCCTTTGGCATCTTCTCCTTGTTTGCCAGCGAACTCGGATTTTGGTCAAACTTCGTTGTGGCGGCCTCACTCGGCCTGATCGTCGATGCCACAGTGCACTTTTTGAGCAAGTATCAGCGGGCCCGAAAAGAGAACAATCTCGATGAGCGTGATGCGGTCAGATATGCTTTCCGCACGGTGGGCACAGCGCTTCTCGTCACCACTTTGGTCTTGGTTGCCGGCTTTTCGGTCTTGGCGCTCTCGGCCTTTAAGATCAACGCTATGTTGGGTATCACTGTCGCGCTTACGGTTGGTGTCGCTCTCATCATCGATTTCTTACTTTTGCCAGGATTGCTGGTTACCCTCGACAAGAGGCGGCCAAAAGCAACAATAACGCCTTAGATACGGGAGAATTTAATGGGTTTTCGCACTTTTTCCATAAGCCTTGCGGTTGGCTTCCTAAGCTTTGGGAGCGCGCAGGCGGTTGAGCTGTCAGATGATCCGGCAGTCAAAGGGGACCAAATCGCGCAAGAAGCCAAGGATCGCGACGACGGCTTTGGAGACAGCCAAGCCCTTATGAAGATGGTTCTGATGAATGCTTACGGCGATACATCGGAACGCGAACTTCGGATGAAAACTCTAGAGCGTGATGTTGAGGGGGACGGCGATTGGTCTCTGATCATCTTCGACAGACCGCGCGACGTTGAAGGAACAGCCCTCCTCACCCATGCTCGCATTCTCGACCCGGATGACCAATGGATGTATCTGCCAAAGCTTGGACGGGTGAAACGGATTTCGTCGGCCAACAAATCCGGCCCCTTTATGGGGTCTGAGTTTGCTTTTGAGGACTTTTCAGCCCAAGAACCTGGCAAGTTTGAGCACCTGTGGTTGCGAGATGAAGCCTGCCCGGAGCCCATCGCTGAGCAAACCTGTTTTGTCACGGAGCGGCGCCCGCTCTATGAAAAGTCGGGCTATGTGCGCCAAATCGTATGGACCGACCAGGAGCACTTTCAACCCCGTCAAATTGACTATTACGACCGGAAAGACGCGCTTTTGAAGACGCTTTCCATGACTGGCTATGAGCTTTACTTGGAGAAGCACTGGCGGGCGCACGATCTCTACATGGTCAATCACAATACCAAGAAAGACACCCGACTGACCTGGAGTGAATTTGAATTTCAGACAGGATTGGCTGATGGCGATTTTGACAAGAACGGCTTGAAAAGGGCCCGATAATCCCCGAACAATGGGGTGGGTTTTTGGTGATTCGCAAATTTGTAGTCGGATTTGAGGCAAGGTCATGCCAAGTCATACCCACGCGGGCAAACCGCACAAGCCCGCTTTGAGAGCCCTCATAGGATCTTGCTTTGTCGCGGCGATCAGCGCCTGTTTTGCCATGACCGGTCACGCGGCCGAGTTTGATTGGTCAGCTTCGGTTGAGCCTGAATGGCGGTATTTCTTCTCAGAACCATCAAGTCCCGCCCAAGAGGGGTGGAATGTTTCGCTCTCCGGTGAGGTCGAGTTTGAATGGATTTGGGACAATGGGGACCAAAACATTGTGGTCACGCCTTTTGCCCGGTGGGACCGGTTCGACAAAGAGCGCAGCCACTTAGACCTCAGGGAAGCGCGATACGAACGCATCTTCGACTTCGCGGAAGTCAGGGTCGGATTCGACAAGGTCTTTTGGGGGGTCACTGAGGCTGCCCATCTTGTCGACATTATCAATCAGACCGACGCGGTCGAAAATGTTGATGGCGAGGAAAAGCTTGGTCAGCCGATGATCAATGTGGCGGTCCCAACGGGCCTTGGAACCTTTGATTTCTTCTACATGCCCTATTTTCGTGAACGCACGGCTGAGGGACGCTATGGGCGGCCGCGGTTTGATATTCCTATCGATCTGGACCAAGCGGTTTATGAAGACAGTGACGAAGAATGGCATGCGGACTTTGCGGTTCGGTGGAGCCATTACTTCGGAAATTTCGATATTGGTCTTGCTTATTTCAATGGAACTGGTCGAGCGCCCCTTTTTCTGCCGGGGCTCGATGCGCAAGGCCGTCCTATTTTGCGTCCCTTCTATGTTCAGATTGAGCAGGCTTCTGTCGATGTACAAGCCACCTTTGGTCCCTGGCTCTATAAGCTCGAAGGTCTCATTCGAGATGAATTTGGTGATCAATATGTGCAAGCTGCCGGCGGTATCGAATATACCTTTTACGGAATCTATGGCAGCGCTGCCGATCTGGGGGTTGTCGCCGAATATATCTACGATGAACGCGGTAAATCGGCGCTGAACCCCTTGGATAATGAGGCATTCGCGGGACTTCGGTTGGCGCTCAACGATGTCCAAAGTACGGCTCTGCTGGCGGGGGTCCTTGTCGACCTTGAACACTCCGGCTGGTCGGTGCGAATTGAAGCGGAACGTCGGTTGGGTGATGACTTCCTATTGTCAATTGAGGCCCAGTTCATTCAAGATGTCCCCGTAATAGATCCGTTCTTTTCCATCTCTGATGATGATTTCTTGCAAGTTCGACTGACCCGGTATTTCTAGGCCCTACTTATGGTTAACAAAGTATGACCGGGACCGACATCGGATTGCATGCGCAAGACAGATAGAAGGGGTGTTTGCTTCATAAGCGGCGCTGGTCGTAAAGGGCCCTAGTCATGGTTAACTGAACCTTAACATTTGTCAAAACCTTTAAGGGGACATGTTGTTAATGCTGACGTGTCCCTAGTGTTATTTCCATAAATTGCTTCAACTATTCTCCCCATTGAAGATAGGGGGGTATGAAATCTGCGAGTCATTCCAATAGTTAAGCCGATATTGGGTTGGTCCTCGCCTATATGTTGGGGCCTAAAGTTACCAAAGTACTACCAAGGCTTAGCTTTCGGTAACTATGGTTAATATTGTGGATGGTCCACATGTTCACACCAGTTCGAAATTCACTCTGTCACTTTATTATGGTGAACCAAGTCCTCAATATTACGTGGACTTCACTGTTCAAAACGGTGATCGATGGGCCAAAAGTAGTGATTTTCGGTTGGCTTTCAGGGCCTCCGGGCGTTTCGTCACAAGATTGGGAGAGTGACTTGTGGTCTTACGACCATGGCCTTTATGCGTCACAATTTGGTCCGGCAATGTTGGGCCCACAATTTGCCGGAGATGAAAAGGCTTTCAAATTTGTAGGAGAAGCGAGACCAGCAATTACCCGCCTCGATGCAGACTGTCCCCGGTTACCATATTGTCTCACCCATTATTAACCTAGGTTGTTAACTATATTTTTATCGTGTTTTCAATACCTTGTTGAAATTGGGAGTCCAGACGGCCTAAGCATTGCCGGTGACGTAGATGCATCTGAAAACGCGTTCCATTAAACAATCAACTGAATTTTCCTGAAAATCGGCAGGCCGGAATGAATTGAGATCATGGGTCGCATGACGAATTCCAAGTCGACATATCATTAGGTAAACAAAGATGGACAACTGAGGGGTCTACCAGACACCCCTTGTGTCGATGACAATCTTGTCCTTCAGAGTTTCGCGATCGACCTGGAGAAAGGCCTGATGGTCGACCAAAAGGACCACGATGTTCGCTTTCTCAAGAGCCGCGTCAAAATCCATCAAGGTCACTTGCTTGTCCTTCAGCTCAGGGGGCAGGTCCGACACATAAGGTTCTACCACTATTGTGTCCCCAATACCTTCTTTTGCAACACGTGCAACAATGTCGAGAGCTGGACTCTCTCGGAGATCGTCGACATCGGGCTTATAGGTAATACCAAAGAAGGCGATAACCGGCTTTACAAGATCTTTGGCCCGCTCTCTGATTTTGCCAATCACGAAGTCTGGTTTGGCGTCGTTTATGGCGCGGGCCTGCTGAATGAGCTGAGAGGTTTTGGGCGCCGTTTCCACAATGAACCAAGGATCAACGGCGATACAGTGGCCGCCGACGCCAGGCCCAGGTTTCAAGATGTTGACGCGCGGATGAAGATTGGCAAGACGAACCAGCTCCCAAACGTTGATCTTGAGCTCGTCGCAAATCACCGAAAGCTCATTGGCGAACGCAATATTGACGTCCCGGAAGGCGTTTTCTGTCAGTTTCGCCATCTCGGCGGTGCGGGCATCTGTTAGGTGGCAGGTGCCTTTGGTGATGATGCGATAGAGCGAGAGGGCCCGCTGGGCACATTTTCTAGTCATTCCACCAATGACGCGGTCATTGTGCACGACTTCTTCCAGGATCTTGCCGGGCAACACCCGCTCTGGACAGTGGGCAATGTTGATATCCGCCATCTCGCCCTTGGTGTGTGGAAATGCAAGGTCAGGTCTTGCCTCTGCAAGCCACACAGATAGTTTTTCTGTGGCTCCCACAGGGCAAGTCGACTCCAAAACGATCAAATTGCCCGGCTCGAGGACAGGCGCAATGGCCTCGGCGGCAGATTCGATGTAGCTAAGATCAGCTGTGTTCTTGCTGGTTACCGGGGTTGGAACCGCCAAAATGAAAGCGTCCGCGGCTTGTGGTTCGGTGGAGGCCTTTAGCATGCCGGCGGAGACCACTTGGCGGACCATGGCGTCTAGATTGGGCTCCCCAAAATGCGGTTTGCCGCGGTTGATGCTGTCGACGACAGAGGCCTGTTTATCAACACCGATGACATCAATGCCGTTGTTGGCATAGACAGCAGCCGTGGGAAGACCAATATATCCGAGGCCAATGACCGACAGTCGGCTGAGAGTTGCCATGATGTCCCTTTAACTTTGAGTTTGTTCTGATACCAAGCACTCGACAATTCGGGTTGCCGCTTTGCCATCGCCGTAAGGATTGTGTGCTACGCTCATGCGATCATATTCCTTCGGATCCTCGAGAAGTTTTGACGCCTCGGAGACCAGCAATTCGCGATCGGTTCCGACGAGCTTTACCGTTCCGGCCGTTACCGCTTCGGGACGTTCTGTCGTGTCGCGTGTGACCAAGACGGGTTTTCCGAGTGACGGGGCTTCTTCCTGAATGCCGCCTGAGTCCGTGATGACGAGATAGGACCGTTTTAGCAGATACAGAAAGGGAAGGTAATCAAGTGGGGGCATCAAAATAATATTAGCACGTCCCTTGAATGCATCCTTTACCGCAGCTTGAACATTTGGGTTTGGGTGAGCTGGGTATGCCAGAACAACATTCTCGTGATCTGCAATGTCCACAAGGCCCTGGCACACTCTCGCTAAGCCGTCCCCGAAGTTTTCACGTCGATGGCCGGTCACTAGAATGAGCCGCCGGCTGCCATCGGCAAACGGAAATTCTTTCCGGTAGGCTTCAGATTTTGTTTCGTCGATCAGGGCCAATGCTTCGAACAGGGCATCGATGACCGTGTTTCCGGTTACAACAATGCGGTCATCCGGGACCCCTTCGCGCAATAGATTTTGCCTGGATTCTTCGGTTGGGGGGAAGTGAAGATCGGTGAGTGCGGTTGTCATTTTCCGGTTCATTTCTTCCGGGAATGGCGAATAGATGTTGCCCGTGCGAAGACCTGCCTCGATATGGCCGACCGAGACCTTCTCATAGAACGCGGCAAGTCCGGCCACAAAGGACGTCGTAGTGTCGCCTTGAACTAGAATCCGGTCAGGTTTGAAGTCCTGCAAGATGGGTCGCAGTCCTTCAAGAACAGCGGTGGTGACGTAAGTCAGGTCCTGGCCTGCTTTCATGAGATCGAGATCGTAATCCGGTTCAATAGCGAATGCCTGCAAGACCTGGTCTAGCATTTGGCGATGCTGTGCGGTGACGCAAACACGCGACTCGATGGTCTGCTCATTGGCGAGCGCGCGCACTACCGGGGCCATTTTAATGGCTTCGGGACGCGTGCCAAAAACTGTCAAGACTCGCATGTGCGCAGATCTCCTCTCTTCGCCAACCTATCAAATGGGACCCGCAAAATGGTTAACGTTTGCAAGCGGCGGAGGCTCTTTTTCACATAAATCGACCATTCCCGAGTTTTACCTCGTCGAGATGCGGTCAGGGAATTCAAGCCACAGGAATCCTTGATTGTGACACCCTCAATCTTCGTTTACGGATTGTCGTGTAGAACCAGAACAGCGCCGATACAAACATCTCTTGGGAAGCGACAACTATTTCCATGCGAGTCCTTCATATCCTCGATCATTCGCTCCCCTTACAAAGCGGCTATGTCTTCAGGACGCTGGGCATATTGGGAGGGCAAAGGGCGCTTGGGTGGGAGACTTTTCACCTCACCTCCCCTAAGCATTTCGTTGGGGAAGCGCCGAAGGAGACTTTCGACGGGTATGAATTTTTCCGAACACCGATCCCCACGTCTGTCTCGCTACCAATCGTTCGTGAGTTTGCGCAGATGCGCGCCACCACAAACCGGTTGGAGGAGGTCGCCCGAGAGGTCAAACCGGATCTTCTGCACGCGCATTCGCCCGCTTTGAACGGCGTGCCTGCCCTTAGGGTCGGCAAGCGCTTGGGCATACCGGTGCTCTATGAAGTGCGTGCTTTCTGGGAAGATGCTGCAGTCGACCACGGAACTACTGGCGAAGGAAGCCTTCGATACCGCGCCACACGCGCCCTTGAAACTTATGTGCTGAAACGCGCTGACGCGATCACGACCCTTTGTGAAGGAACCCGCAAGGATATCGTTGCAAGAGGTATTGGCGCGGACAAAGTGACGGTCATTCCCAACGCGGTCGATGTCGAAAAATTCACAATGCCGACGATCGTCAACGACAACAAGGACGATACGGTCATCGGCTTCATCGGGTCTTTTTATGCCTATGAGGGACTTGATCTCCTCATCGAAGCCATGCCTCAGCTCATCAAAGGCAATCCCAATCTCAAACTACTTCTGGTCGGTGGTGGCCCACAAGACCAGGCGTTGCGCGCGCGATGCCAGGAACTCAACCTCGCAGACTATGTGACATTCACCGGACGGGTTCCTCATGAAGAGGTGCAAGGCTACTATGACCAGATGGACATCATGATCTATCCACGACACAAGATTCGACTCACGGATCTCGTCACACCCTTAAAGCCTCTGGAAGCCATGGCGTCAGGTAAGATCGTGGTGGCTTCTGATGTAGGTGGTCATCTGGAGTTGATCGAAGACGGGCGAACCGGTTTTCTCTTTTCGGCCGACAATACAGGCAGCTTGTCGGCCACGGTTCTGACCGCCATCGCGGCGAGAACCGATTGGGCAACCATGCGAAATGAGGGACGACGGTTTGTCGAAGAAGATCGCAACTGGCTGAATTGTACAAAGCCTTACGAATCTGTTGCTGCTTCCATTTCACAAGGTTGATGCTCACCTAACGCGAAAACACTCAATCAAATCATTGACTCAAGATAGTTACGTAATATATTACGTATCTACTTACTTACCTGGAGATCCCCATTGACCGAACGTGCATATCTGGCTCGCCACTTGAGAAACCTGTCTTTGCGACTCATGGAGGATGGACTTGAAGTCTGTCGCGAACTCGACCCGGACCTCCGCCCCACATGGGGTTCACTCATCGGCCATCTTGATCGGCAGGGTCCTATTGGTGTGATGGAAGCGGCCCGTCTCCTCGACGTGAGTCATGTTCACATTCAAAAGACCTTTGCCGGAATGATGAGCGCGGGCGTGGTGGTTGCGCACGACGACCCAAATGATCGACGGCGTACAAACTACTCCCTCACACAAAAGGGCCAATCCCTTTTGCCGAAAATCGCGCAAGTCAATAGCGCCATGTTGAGCGTCGTCGATGACATCGCGCATGAGACGGGTGACGATCTTTTCAAAGCCCTTACTTCATTCAAAACCGCTCTAGACAAAGTCGGCTGGCAAGACCGAATCAAAGACAAACTCGTAAACGTGGAGAAATCATGAGTAACCGTTTACCTCTTCAATACATCCACTGCATTTCAATCATCGTCTGCATCTGCGTGATTGCCATTCCTGCATATGCAAACACAAAGAAAATTGACCCCAAACAAATGCAATTTACAAATTATGCGGACTCCTTGGAAACCATGGCGGTGAATATTGAAGCGCAGTATCCCATCGAAGAAAAAGCCAACGAGATTGCAAGAACTCTTAGATCTGCGGCCCAAGACGGTACGATTGCAATTGAGTCCTCTGAAGAAGACTTCATGGTCCAGGTAAATGAAGTCCTATGGGCTAGCGCACATGATCTGCACTTGAAGGTCTACAACAAAGAGGGCTTGGCGGCGAAGTATCAAAGAGGCGGCGCGCGCGCGCCAAGGCTTCGTGCAGTGAAGCCAGGCCAGGCAGGCGGTGGCCCGACCATGGGTGAAGGTGCAATAGGAACAACCAAGATCGAAAGCTCCATTGTGGCCGACGGCATCGGATTGTTGACAATCACGAGCGCCATCTACCGCAACGAAGAGCTCTATGAAGCAGCCCTAAACCCTCTTTCGTCCACTGAAAGCATTGTCATTGACTTGCGCAGTAGTCCCGGTGGCACTTCGGGTGGTGTGCAGTATTTTCTCAGCCAATTCTACGGTGAAGAGACTCATTTATCGTCGCGGCTAACGCGTCTTTCAAATACTCCCCAAGAGACCTGGTCCATAAAGACATTCATGAGTGAGATATTTGCGAACAAGACGCTCTATGTTCTCACAAGCAAACAAACTGCCTCAGGGGCAGAGTCCGTCGCATTCGCACTCAAAAACACCAACCGCGCAATACTCATTGGTGAAAAGACTGCAGGGGCTGGAAATGCAGGAGCGATCCTCCCAATCGGTCATGACCTCTCCTTGTTTCTACCCATCTCGCAGACCATAGACCCGAAGTCTGGGCAAGCGTGGGAAGGGACGGGAGTGGAGCCTCATGTTTCAGTGCCAGCCAAGACCGCGTTTGATGAAGCGTTGCGCATCATCGACAAGAGCACCTAGTCATAAATTGCCGATCTAGCCAAATTCTCACATGGCATGAATGTCATACCAGCCGCCTAGTTCGCCGCTTGAGCTCGCCTCCCGCCATTTCTGCATGAGTCCGTCGGCGGTTTGCCACGCGCCGTCACTGACCCACGGAGCCGGCCCGGCGCTATGCTCCACCAAAAACCACCTGCCCGATCGTCGGACATAGCGAGGGTTCTTGTAACCCAACCACCGTATTAGCTTCCTTTTGGATCTGTAAGAAAGTGATTGCTGGTTGCCTAGTTCCAGAAAATTGATCTGGTTGATTGCCTTAAATTTCTCAAACCCGATAGCACAAAGATGATCTATAAGTTCCTCGACGTCATCGCCGACCTCAAATGACAAATAGCTTGGTCGATTTTCGTGGGTCAATGGCAGGATACAAGAACGATCAGCGCCCTCAATATCGATCTTTAGAAAATGCGGCACACCATGAATCTCAATCAGATCCGTGATCGCGATGCTTTGAACCGTAAAAGAACCGGATGGATTCTTGGTTGCGACCATTTCTCTGTCTATCGAACTTGAACCCATGTCGTCACCGGACAAATAGAGTGTTGTGTCCTGACCGGATACGTTGGAAACCGCAGCGTTGACAATGACCAATTGGTCTTGCGCTATTTGACTCTCAAATCGTTCGGTCGCCTGATCTACCAATTTCGGATTGGCTTCAACGGCGATCACCTTGTGCCCTTCCGACAGATAGTACTCTGTGTCGGACGCATCGTACATTCCGATGTCGAATATGGTTTTCATTCGATCTCCACTTCACGCGGAAAATGAGACTAGGGCTGCGAGCGGCTCTTGACCTGTTGCTCGACGAGGCACCAGACAAATACTGTACTGCTATAAATATAGTAGAACTGATGAAAAATGAGAGCGCCGAATGCGAACATGAGGCTCTTGCATTGCCAAAAGAAGCGGAAGAGTTTGATGTTGACCGCAATAATTGCGGCGAGTCCTGCGATCGGTGCAAACCACAGTTGTGACCACAAGAATGGTACCAGAAACGATAGAAAAAAGAAACCAGCGACAATCGCGCGAGCGCGTTCGACTTGAGAGACGTTTAGATCATCGGTCAATCCACCACGCTCCAGCATTAACCGTGACCATGGGAACGCTCTTTGAAAGATATCCGTCTGCAGAATATTTGGTATGGTCCAATATTTGAGGTGGGTTGATTGCAACTCGTGAACAAGTACGATTCGACCACCCTTATCTCGCAAGCGGTAGCCAAGCTCAATGTCTTCAATCGCTGGCTTTGAATAGCGGTCCGTGTCGAACCCTTCAACTTCAGCGAAGGCGGTGGCTCGAATAGCGCCACACCCAGCCCAGAAAGTGGAGGCGTCGCGGTTTCCTTGTTGATGATAAAACCGGTGGACCAAGTTCTTGTATTGAGAGCCAAAGTTCTTTGCTGGCGGCGCGTCATCGTAGGACCCAAACACTGCCACGACTCCGTCTTCTCGGAAGGCCTCATCCACTAATCTTGCACCGTCAGCATGCGCGATTACATCGGAGTCGACAAACCACAGAATTTCGCCTGATGCTTTCTTGGAGGCCACATTGCGCGCGAGCCCAGGCCCCCCATTCTGAGGGGTCTTTAGGACCTGCGCCCCAAGGCTTTTGGCCAAATTCATCGTCCCGTCCGACGACCCGTCGTCAACAACCAACACTTCATGAACCTCACCGTTCTCACGCATCTTGATCAGTGGGATCAATGTGTGACGCAACAAATCTTCGGCGTTGTAGGCCGGCATGATGATCGAAATCTTGTGGTGCGGCACGTCGATTGGCCTTCCCGGTCGTCGCCAGAGATTTAGTCTGTCAGCGAGACTTTCTTATCTTCAACTTCGTCAGACTTATAATAGTCGCGCTGAGGTTTTGAGGATTGAATTTCCTCGTGGTACTCAGGCTCTGTGTTCACAGCCATGAAGTCAACATCATATCCAAGAAGGTGACGCCCCAAAAGAAGCCCCATTTCGATGGAGTGATCTGCATTGTTGTAACGAAAGGTTCCGCCACGTCCAACAATATTGACGCCCTCATGCTTCTTTAGATAATCGAGAACCTTGTCTGTTTTCTCTTTATACTGAAGGTCGTACACGGGATACGCCTGGACGGTCCTGATGATGTGCCACCCAACAACTTCGGAACGGTCAACGAAACCCAATTTCTCAACAAGGTCGGTTACGCATTGCTCAGCAATGGCGTCGTCTGACATCTCCCAGATTTCGTCGCCACGTGTGCAAAAACACTCCAAGACAAGCGAGGTGTGATCGGCATCTGGAACCATCGCTTTGCTCCAGTTTTTCGGCTCATGGAGGCGGCCAAACAAGATGTTCTTGTCTTGGATGTAGAGCCAAGTGTCCGGCGTCACTTGGTCTTTCTTGAGGCAGAGGTTGACCGTTATAAGGTCGCGAAACTCCAAATTAGAAGCTGCTTGCTTGACTTCCTCACTGCACTCAGGCTCGAGAATACGCGCGAGAACACCAAGTGGAATTGTTGAAACGATGGCATCGCCCCGAATACTGGCCGAATTTTCGTCATTGCCATAGAAGACCTCGAAATCATTGGGGCCATGGTAAACAATGCGTTTCACAGTGGATCCAAGGAAAATGTCATTGCCCTTGTTGCGAATGTCTTCTGCCATGCGCTCGGGAATACGCACATATCCGTCGCGCGGATACATGAACTCTTCAATGAGGCTGACGGCCTTCTTCGCTTTAGGTTGGAAAAGTGCGTTCGCAACCATTGACCAAATCGACAGGCCCTTGCTTCTTTGCGTAATCCAATCGGCAGACAATTCACTACATGGTTTTCCCCAAACTTTCTCACTGTACGTCTGGAAAAACATTTGGTAGAGCTTTGATCCAAATTGCGCCGTATACGCATCTTTCATATTGAGGATTGGTTTCGGGCTTACAGCCTGACGCAGTGTCTGAGCAAGAAATGACAGCCCGGCGTGAACCATGGTTACAGGTGGTGTCTTTTTGATGATGTCTGCGAATGAAATTGGGTAGTTGAAGAAGCGTCCGCCGTGATAGATGCGGCTGATGCGCTCTACCATGACAATTTCGCCTTCCATGAGGCGTCGGAACCATCGATTGAGATCTTCGTTCTTGGTGAACCAACGGTGCCCGCCTAAGTCGAACTTGAACCCGTCTTCTTCGATTGTGACACAAAGACCACCAACATAATCATAACGCTCAAGAACAGTGACCTTCACATCGTTTGCGCTCAATTCATGACCGACTGCGAGCCCGGCAGGACCTGCGCCAAGAATGATCACATTCTTTGGACGATATCTTTCAGGTGACGCCATGCCCACTAACCCTTCTTGTTTCGTTTTGACACAATGAGATTGTAAACATAGGCCAACAAACGAGACATCGCGTAGGCATATGCAAACAGGCTCACTGCACCTATCAGGGCTCCCAGAATGCTCACTGAGTAGCCTGGCAGGTAATTACTCATCAACATGGCGTGGTAGCTTTGATCTGCGGTTCCGCGAACCACCAACCACGTCGTTGTTAGAATGAGTTGCGCTGCAAATATCACACCAAATGCGAGCCCCAACGCGTGGCCGGAAAGCTTGATGATGGGTGGGGCGAGCAAGTGTTCTTTATCTGGATCGGGCGTCACATCTTCAGTGACGTCGTGACCTGTGGACCGGATGTAGACTTGGTACATCAACGCGCCGGACAGGGCGGCAAAAACAAACCCCCAAAACAGACCAATCCAAGCTCCCGCCGCACTCACTTCGTAACCTGGAAAGAAGACAGACAGAAGATGAAGATAATATCCGGCACGTGGTCCAAACACCGCTAGGGTCAAATGTGTAAAGAAAAAGAGACCCAGACCGCATCCAAGTCCTAAGACAACCGCAAGAACGATGGTGTTCATGCGCACGCCTCGGGCGAGCAATTTCTTATCGAATCCGTTGTTCATTTGATTGTCACTCTTTGTTGTGGCTCTTGTTCAGCCGGCGAAGCAATTACTCTGCCTCTAGCCACTCACCCCTCAAAACAACGAGACCTGCGGTAATCAAATGGGAGAGATTCCATAAAACCGCGATGAAAAAACCTGCTACGGCGCCCGCCACAAAGCCGTAGATTGATCCCGCTACGGCTCCAAGCCATGAAACGCCATATCCCGGTAGGAAGGGCGACAATGCGGAGAGATTTTGGCCCACATCAAACCCTGGAGCAGACCCCTTGATGAGAAGAATACCGGTCGCCAGAAAAATACTCGCCGCGCCGATCACCCCGACCGCCAAAGACATGGCCAATGTGTCCATGCGCGCGAAGAGCGCCATCACCAGTTTGGTGTTGGCGGCCTCAGCCTCAGCACTCATTTGAGGCCCATCAATGTCAAATTGCTCAGCCAAGTATCCTCCCTTGGGCCTGCCCGACCCTGGTCACTGCTCATACCGCTCTATTTGGCCACTAAAAGGTAAATAATCCGACCAATCCCCGCGGCAAGCTCTCCTTGTGATCGGACCGCTAAGCCGTTTTATCGGCTCCGGTTCTGCCTGGCAACAAATGCCCTTCAAAGGCCAACTTGTACCTCCCCTAGACGCAGTTTCCATAAACCAGTGTTTGCTCCCTTTGGCTCCCCAGACAAACTCACTAGGCCCATGTGATTATTGGCTTATTTACAAAGGCGGCCTATGGTCTTCTCAACTGTTTGCTGGGGGACTGCATGTCCGAAGAAAAGTCGGTCGAACTCGTCGTAGATCGGATCAAAGCTATGGGCGTGCGTTTTGTAAGGAGTCCGATCCTGCTTCGGGCTAGATCGTTCCTTGCGAATGACGACGCCAGAATCGCCTTTTTTGTGATCGTGTGCTTGGGTCTTGTTCTGCGATTTTGGGTCTATAGCGCTGGTGTATCTTTGTGGATGGATGAGGCGATGTTAGCGCTCAACATCCAATCACGCAGCATGTCTGAACTCTTCGAACCCCTCGACTATGTCCAGTTTGGTCCCATTGGCTGGATCTTATCTGTCGATTTCTTACATTCGACTATAGGTGGCCTTGAGTACTCTCTTCGACTCCTGCCTCTTCTTTCCGGCGTCGTCGCTGTTTTGTGTTTCGCGCACTTTGCGCGTCGTGAGTTTTCCATTGCGGCCGCCCTGTTCGTGACAATCACATTCGCACTTCTGCCGAGAGCGATCGAGTATTCTGCAGAAATAAAACCCTATGGGACCGACATCCTTTTTTCGGTCCTCATCACAATCTTTGCCTATCGGTGCCTGAAGACCGGCCCGACGAAACTCATCGACGACGCGTTGTTGTTTGTCGTCGGAGTTCTGGGTATTGCCATGTCATTGCCCGCCGCGTTCGTTGTCGGTAGTGCCGGAATCGCAATCTTTGTCGCAAGGTATCAAACCGCCAGTGGGTCTGGCATGTTTCGAATTGCGATCATCAGTCTTGGCTGGTTTGCCGCGTTTCTCGCCCTCTATTTTGGTGTCTATGCGCATCAGCTGGAGACCAATGCTTCGAATATTCAAGGCTTCTTTCTGTCGACCGGAAAACTTCCCTCCTTGACCCAAGGCCCTGTTCGGTTTTTGACGTGGTATCCGAAATCCGTCTATTCGCTCTTTACCTATCTATTTGAGAGACCGTCATCCATTCCAGCAGGTCTTATTTACCTGGTGGGGTCGTGGGCGGTACTACGCAAGAGCGCGCCGTTACTTCTCCTGCTTGTTTTGCCGCTTGTTACAGCACTCGCTGCCTCTGGTTTTGGTTTCTACCCCTTCGAGAACCGGTTCTATCTATTCTATGCCCCTCAAATAATCTTGTTGATGGGCTATGGGCTACAGCATTTGATCGCAATAGAACCGTCGCGGCGCGGGGTCATCTATGCCATCGCGATCGTTGTCAGCATGTCCTCTGTCTCCAAAACACTGGATATGCTGTCAAAGCCCAAGGCTCCATTTGTCGTTGAGGATATCAAACCGGTATTGAGAGAGCTCCAGACCCAAATTCAACCGGGCGATACTATCTATGTCTACTACGGCGCCATTCCGGCGTACCGGGTCTACAAGGAACAGTTTGGATTGACTGACTATGAGACGATCAAAGGCCTCACGCCTTATCGAAATTGGCAGTGCTATTACTCGGACATTGATGAGATCATTGATGCTCAGCGCGCTTGGTTGGTTTTCTCTCATGACCGACATACAGACGGACTATCGGAGTTTGCGGTCTTGGAGCATATGTTGGGGCTTGAAGGCGAACGCGTCTTAAGGTTTCAATCGAAACGCGCGCGCCTTGTGCTCTTTGAGTTTCAGGGAGAGGCCCGCAAACGAGATCTGAACTGGTCAGCACGATTTCCTAGGCCTGACAATTGGCGTGAAACCTGTACGCCGTATTGGCATTGAATGCGCCGCGTGCACTTAGAGATAACGGTCAATTGAGCGATGAACCAAGTTGACATGGAGCAGCTTCACAGTTTCCTCACCAGTCTTGAGATTGGTTCTGGGGATCGCTTCGATTGGCGTATCGAGGGTCCACTTTTTGCTTCAGCGTCCTCAACAATCTACCGAGCAACGCGGATCAATGGCACTGGCCCAACTGTGGCCATAAAATCTGCCGCACCTAGAGAAGTAAAAGAGCAGTACGAAGCCTTGGTGGTGGGACGGGATCGGCTGCAAGGACACTCAGACTGCCACGTGCCTCTCCCGCTTGGATATTTGGAGGCTGAAGGGTTTTTGGCAATGGAGTGGATTGATGCACCTAGTCTGAAGACCATCATGCTTTCTCCAATGACAAGTCGACGACGCCTCGAGCACCTCGCCCAACAGGCCGGAGAGTGGCTCGCCGCTTTTCACAATAACGACAAAGAGACCTGCTCTTTGGACCCAAGGGTAATGCTTGATCAAATCGACGAATGCCGCGAAGCGCGCGAATCCAGATTACCTAGAAGAATCGATGAGACCATACGGTTTTTGCACTCCACCACTGACCGTCTCGTTGAGCATCCGATGCCAAAAGTCCTCCTGCATGGAGACTTCAAACCCTCGAATTTCCTTGTTACTGATAACGCAACGTTTGGCATTGATCTTACCGCACAACATGTCGATGTGGCGGCATATGATATCGCGCAGTTTGTCAATCAGTTGATCCTTGAGTGTTATCACCCTAAAGCCATCCTCCATTGCACACGTCAACATGAACACGCTCTGGCTTTCCTCGCAGGGTATCGCAGCTCTCTCGATACCATTCCCGACTTCCCATTGCGCTGGATGATGCTGGCGAAATTCGTCACCCAATTTCTGCAGTTGGGGAAGGCCCCGCTGATTTCAAGGAAACGGTATTTGGGGATATTTATTCAACGGGAAATCGATCGTTTACTTACGGCCGCTTCAGTCTAATCGCCGTTTGAGGGCATTCTCGTAGATGTCTAAGGGCGTTGTGGGCTCACATCCGATCTCGGTGACTAAATAGTCCACCATTGCTCGTAGCCTCTCTAGAAAATAGAACCGGTCTTTCTCTCCTCTTACATAAGGGCTGCCACCGGACATCAATGAAGAGGAATGATAGGATACGCAGTAGAGTTTGTGACCTGATCTCTCTTTCCAATCAATCAGACGCTTCAAGTCCGTCAGCTTGAGACCTTCGGGGGTCAGGGTTAACCGCTCTAAGAGACGGGCCCTGGCAAAAACTCCCGTCATCTTCATTCGCTTTGCCAATGGCGAAGAGATGCCGGGATAAATCAATCGACCGACGGGTGCACACATTCCAACAAATTCCCTGGTCAATGGAATCTCATAGGAACTTAGCTGGTCTCCAAACCAAAATGGTGATGATGAATAGGTGCCAAAATCGGGACCCTCTTGTTTGCTGAAATCCGTGAACGGCACAACACTCAAGTCTATTGAGTATCCAAGCGTTTGCAGTATTCGCTCCGTGTTGGGGCCAAGACCATAGCGGCCGGCTTTGTACATCACGGGCCGAGAGCCGAACTCTCCCGCAATAGTTTCGGTCAAGTTCTTGAGCTTGCGATATTCGAGATCATAACTCAGATTTCCGGGAAAGGAGTTGCGATTGTTTACCTCCTCTTCGTCGGGCGGCGTTACCCAAGGGTGCAAATGTGCGCCGATGTAACACTTTCCTTGCCGCTCGAAATTGGAGAGGATTTGAACGGCGTCTTTTGATGCAGCGACAGCACCGTCCACCACATAAGTTGGTTGCAACGCGTATTCCTCAAATACTTTCTGAGCACAAACTTGGTATTCAATGTTTTGGACCGCCCTGCTTTCGCGTGAAAATGGTTTTGACCAATCAAATTCTTCTTCCGTGTCGACCACGACAAGAAGCTTAGGTTTGATGGCCTCGGCGGTCGTGTAGTGGTTGTCAAGATCCACATCGGGTAGGATACGGCCGCGCGTCAATGTGCGAACGAACCGGGTATTCTTGATGCGGAAATTAATGTTCTCCAGGACAGGTGACCCGTGTTTCCTGGCCTTCTTCAACAACTCCTTGCCACTTTCATCTAAACCATTGCGAATGAAGACGCGCCCTGCCTGGCGGGTCCGCGCTGCAAGGATCTTACTGCGCTCCTTCGGAGTTAGCTGCTCTTTGTTCTCCTCAACATAGTTTTCAATCTCACTCAGAAAATCGAGCGTAGAGGTCGTCCGCGCGCGCTGGGAAAGGCTGTTCGATAAGAGATAGTAACTGGTCAAAGTTTCATTCTGGTAGACAACGTCGCCACCAAGTGCCAGTCGAATCCACAAATCTTGATCCTCGCCGCTGGCAAGATGTTCTTTGAATCCACCGACACCCTTGAGAATATCAAGGCGTGTCATAACGCATGATGTTGTGATGCATGACTCAAATAGAAGTGTCTTCCAGGCGTCGCTACCGGTTGGCCTGAGGCCGGCTTTGTTGGCCAGTCCCGTACTCACTTTTCCTGGTGCGAAAACTTCGGCTTCACAGTAGACAATTGATATCGCGTCACTCTTCTCGATTTCAGTGAGCTGCTTATCTGTTTTTCCTGGCAACCACTCATCATCTGCATCCAAAAATGCAACGTACTTGCCCCTCGCGAGCTCAATGCATTTGTTCCGTGCGGCTGAAGCCCCCAAATTCACTTGCAGGCGCACGGAGGTAATATTGAGACCGCTATATGATTTTACAATATCTTCGGTGCCATCCACACTTGCATCGTCAAGGACAATCACTTCCATGTCACTACGCGCCTGGATAGCGATCGAATCGAGGGCACGCTTGATGGTCGTGGCAGCATTGTGCGCCGGCAAGATAACGCTTACGAGTGGCATGCTATCGGTCATATTGTCTCTTGTTGTTCGCGGCCCAATTGCCACGACTTTCCGGAACACATCACAAGGTATGTGTAAAGATGTTACAATCAGGAGTCTACGTGGGAGGCTCGGTTAATGGCAACAACAATTCACGTTCACCACTTGTTAACACCTTGTTTTGAAAAACCATTTGCATCCTGTGGAATTCATATGGTCTATTTCTTGAAGTAGTTTGCATGATGTGTGCCGTATTTGACAATTCAAACTTTGTCGGGGTTAAGAGATTTGCCTGAAGTCAAGGAAAACACATCCATAGGAGCCTTCGATGTTCGAATTGAGAGATTCGAGGGCACCGAAGATTTGCATTCAAAATGGACCGTTCTTGAGAAGCGATGCCAACGCCCCTTTTTCCTGTCTTGGCCTTGGATCGACACTTGGTTAACAAAACAGGCGATTGATCCATGGATCGTGAATATTGAACAAAATGGTGAAACAGTCGGGCTCGGATTTTTTTGCGAGGCGCAAGAGGTTCGACACAAAATCCTCTCGTCCAAACAACTCTGCCTGAACAGCACTGGTGATTCTGAGAAAGACTCCATCACAATTGAGTTCAACACATTCATTGCGGCAGATGGGTACGAGGGTCATGTATGGCGAGCTGCTTTGAATGCCCTTCGAAATGTAGATCATCCCAAATGGGATGAGATCATTGTCAGAGGCGCAACTGAGGACCTGTACGAATCACTTTCTGATTGCGGGTATCCACTTCACTTGAGGGCGCGCGCAGGGTCAGCGAAAGTCGACCTGAAAAAACTTCGGGAAAATGATGTCTGCGATGTCGAAGGATTCATTTCGACACTCAGCAAGAATACAAGAAGTCAAATTCGGCGTTCCATTCGCCTTTATGAAGAAAGAGGCGCTATTGAACTCGAGCGCGCCTCGAGTGCTACGGAGGCATGGCAGTTCTTACAAGAAGGTGCCCCCCATCATTCAAAAAGGTGGGAGGAGAAAGGCGGCGGTAAGGCCTTTGAGCGCGAGGAGTATGTCAATTTCCACAAAACAATGATCGATAAATACTATGGTGATGGCGTCCTTGAAGTTATTCGCATTAACACAGGTAGTGATCCAATGGCCTGGATTTATAACTTTATCGACCGGGACCACGTTTACTTCTATTTGGGGGCATTGGTTTTCGAAGAAGACAACCGACTAAAGCCTGGACTTGTTGCTCACTCGTATTGTGTTGCGGATCACTTGAAGAGGGGATCTCACGTTTACGATTTCATGGGTGGCGAAAACCGCTACAAGACAAGTTTAGGAGAGCCTGGACCCACGATTGTTAGCTTTGCACTTCAGCGCCCAAGTCTAATCCTTCGCGCGGAAGGCGCCGTTCGCAGAATTAAGAATAAGTTACAGAAGTCATAGGAAACTCATCTCTTACTTGAATATCGACAATTGTGATTGACGATGAGATTTCCGCAAACCGGGATCACTAGACAGGACCAACCGTCAAAATGACCGGACCATCCGCAATACCTGAAGAAGTTAACGGAGGGAAAAATGCCACCCACGTTTCCGCCCAGCAGATTGCTTTCCTCATGGTTGGGACACAAAGGGGCGGCACGACTTGGGTCGACAAAGCCCTTCGCGGACACCCAGAAATTCATTTGCCCACCAAAAAACAAACCTATTTTTTCGACTCAAATTTCAACAATGGTCTTGATTGGTATCTTCAACAATTTGGCGATGTGAACGCTGGCAAAAAAGCGATTGGGGAGATCGCGACAGATTACTGTCTGGAGGACCCCTTTCCGAAAGTGGTTAAGGCCTTCCCACACATCAAGATCCTCCTAAGCGTTCGCAATCCCACTGAACGTGCTTATAGCTATTATCAAAGCCGAAAGGCGCAATTTGAATGGGACACATTTGAAGAAGCGGTTGAACAAGACCCTCGAATTCTACAACGTGGCCGCTACATAGAAATCGTTGAGCGCATTCGGAGCGCCTACCCGGAAGACCGTTTCCTGCTTCTCTTCTTCGACGATTTACAATCTGATGATCGCAGCTACCTTCGGTCCATTCTTGAGTTCTTGGAAATCGATCCGAATTACGAAAGCCCGGTCCTCGGTCGGAAAGTACAGGTTTCAGCCTTTGCGCGGACACGGCGGCTTATGTCCAGGGTTGGCGGGCAAGCATTGGTGGACTGGGTGAGCCAGAGCTGGATTGGCGATCAACTGAGAGCCTTTCTTCGTCACAAAGATGCCCAAAAGGTGGTCCATATCGACCCCGACATAAAGCGGTTTCTGGATGACTATTATCGACCGCTGAACCAAAGACTGGCGACATATGCCGGTCGTTCGCTGGATCACTGGGGATAGTTCATGAGCGACGAAAGTCATATCCCTGATGCCCCCAAGAAAGAGCTGACCATGGGGCGCCGTGTCACGATCGGTGCGACTTGGCTTCTGGCAGCGAGGTTTGGGCTGCGCTTGATCGGGCTCATAAGTACGATCATTGTTGCGAGAATTCTGTTCCCTGAAGACTTTGGACTCATCGCGCTTGCCTCAGCGGTTCTCGGAATTGCAGAAGGGATTACAGCGCTTGGCTTTGATTCCGCCCTAATCAAGTTCCAAAGCGAAGACCGCGATGACTATGATACGGCTTGGACTTTGAATTTTGTCCGCGGGCTCATCCTCTTCTCGGCTATCTCAATTTGTGCTGTGTATTTGCCAGGTGTCTTCGACGAGCCTCGGATCGGACCCATTATCCAAGTCATCGCCTTCATTCCGATCCTAAAGGGGCTACAGAACCCCAAGTTCATAAACCTGACCCGGGACCTTGAGTTTTCCCGCGTTTTTTTGATGTCGATCGGAGCAAAGCTTCTCTCGGTCATTACAATCATCTCCATTGCGGTCATTTGGCGTTCTTACTGGGCGCTCGTGGCTGGCCAAGTCATCATGGCGGCCAGTCAACTCGCCTTCAGCTACATCCTTTATCCGTATCTGCCTCGACCGCGCCTGACCTCGACCAGTAAGCTCTTTGGTTTCTCGATCTGGTTGGCAGGACACAATGTAGCGAACTCCCTCAGCCACAATGCCGACAAGCTCATCGTAGGAGGGTTGGTCGATGTCAAAATGACCGGCAACTACTACATGGGCCAGGAGATCTCGGTGTTACTAACCAGGGAATTATTCGAGCCGATCGCCAGCGTTCTTTTCCCAGGGTTTGCTAAGTCTTCTGGCAATATGGATAAACTCCGTCTACAGATCTTAGACAGTATTGGAGTATTCGCAGGGGTTGGATTTCCTATCGCTGTTGGATTTGCTTTCGTTGCGGAAGAGTTTGTCCATCTGGTCTTGGGTGACAAATGGAATATCATCATACCGATGGTTCAATTTGTGGCTCCCATTCTCGGACTACAAACTGTTAGTTTTGTCGTCAACAGCGCCATGCTTTCGATCGGAGAAACCCGCGCCCTGTTCATTCGAGCGGTTGTCTACTTGTTCTTGAGGATATCTCTCCTCCTTACCGGTGGAATTCTTTTGGGTTTCGTGGGTGTTTATATCGCCCACGGCATTTCATTGTTCTTGCTCGTTGTGATCAGTTACCTGCTTTTGATCCGGTTTTTCGAATATCCCGCTCTCGCCCCGCTCGCGGCCGCACAACGTAGCTTCTTCTCGGTCGCGGCAATGTCCGCCGTTCTAATTTGCGGGTCTTACGTTGTCCCCGAACGCCAATCCGACGCTGCGCTTGTTCTTTGTCTTTATCTCGCGGCGAAAGCCCTTGTGGGTGCCACAACCTATTGTGGGACGCATTGGCTGCTGTGGCGCCGTGCTGGACACCCTGAGGGGTTTGAAACCCGGATAATTGCGGTGGTCTCGGAAGTGTTTAAGGCCTCCCAGCGATATCGGGCGACTTGACCCACGCAAATCTTGGGCGGAGGCATGGCTTTCAATGGAGCCTAAACGAATATAGAATACGATACTCAAGTTGCGGCAGATACCGCAGATGGGGACCTTGGTATGATTGACAATCTGGCAATTCTGATAAGCCATGGGTTAATCCTTTACACGCTCATTCGCGCCGTAAAGATCGACCGCGTTCGTCGCTGGATCGAATTTGAGGATGCTGATTTCCGAGATGAATCAGAACCAGATGACGAGCACGGGAAGCAGCCACGATGAGGGGTATCTTCCTTCTAGCCTTCTTCGGTGTGTTCTTGTTTTACGGGCTGTTTGCACCGTTTGCATTAGGGCTTGGGTATATTTGGGTCGATCTCCTGACACCTCAAAGGCTTGCCTTCAATCTCATTCGAGGAACACCGGTTTCTTTGGTGATGGCCGCATCTACTGTCGGCATGTATCTTCTTGCTGACCGGAAGTACCCGCCGAAATTGACTTTCCTGCATGTTTTGCTTTTAGTTTGGGCGGGGTGGATAACCCTGACGACGACCTGGGCGGTCGTTCAAGACGCTGCTTGGGTCAAATGGGACTGGGCTTTCAAGAGCATTATTTTTGCGTCGTTCATGCCGTTCATCTTCAGGTCTCGTATTCAGATCGAGGCTTTCTTTTGGATCTTCATCTTCTCAGTCTTCGGCTTCAATGTCTCTGTGGCCATGAAGACATTGATTGGAGATGGCGGTTACGGTATTGGGCCTCTCATTCGGCAAAACCATGGACTTTCGGAATCTAGCACCATTGCTCTTGTCTCAACGATGCTTATTCCGATCGCCCTTCATTTTCGCGTTCATTCACTCATCTTCAAACAAGGCAGAGTTACCGATGCTATCGTGCTCGGCACCATTGCTTCCTCTATCATCGCCGTCGTGGGCACGGAAGCTCGGACGGGCCTCATTGCGCTCGCTGTTTTGGCTGCCCTTTTTATCGCCCTACAAAAGCATCGAATTGCATACTTTGTGTCGATCAGTGTGACGTGTGTGATGCTCTTCCTCGTTACTCCACCGGCCTGGCAAGAACGCATGATGACAATTGTCAACTATCAAGCCGATAGTTCTGCCAGTGCACGAATTGCCGTGTGGACTTGGACATACAACTACGCGCGGGACAACCCGCTCGGAGGCGGGTTCGATGTCTATCAGATCAACACCATCATTCTTGAGCTGAAAGATATTGGTGAGCGAGAATTGATATTTGACGAGAGATCGAGGTTTGTTGAGAAGGAAGCAAAGGCCTTTCACAGCATCTACTTTGAGGTCTTAGGTGAACACGGATTCGTGGGACTTGCTATCTTTCTGACGATTGTCACACTGATGCTGCTGAATCTCCTTTCCATTCGCACAAAAAGCCGTACAGACGATTGGCCTCCCTGGGTTCACTCACTTGCGACAGCCATGATTATGGCCGTAGGGGTCTTTATGACCGGAGGCGCCTTCGTCGGCATCGCATTTCAACCATTTATTTACTATATGGTAGCAATGACAATTGCACTTCGAAGTCTGGCGTGGCGACAAGGTCAATTGCTGACGTAGATCCTTGTCATTGATTTTAAGGTATTGTGGTGTCTTAGGGTGGTGGCCACGTCATCAGAGTCAAAAAATCACCCCACTCGCGGGGGTCACGGGATCGCAACAAGGAGACCAGTTCATTGACATATGAAGACACGGCGGTCTTGATTCCTTGCTTCAATGAGGAAATGGCGATTGAAAAGGTTGTGAGGGACTTTAAGTCCGTGTTGCCTGGCGCACGCATCTTTGTCTACGACAACAACTCAAGCGATCACACTATTAACGTTGCTAAAAAGGCAGGCGCCATCGTGCGTCGGGAACGCGGTCAAGGAAAAGGCCAGGTTGTTCGACGGATGTTCGCAGATGTAGAAGCTGATGTTTATTTGATGGTGGATGGCGACGACACCTACGACGCAAAAGCTGCACCTGAACTCATTCATGCTTTGAGAAATGAAAATCTCGACATGGTCAATGGCCGCCGAATCTCCGATATCAAAGAAGCCTATCGCCCGGGCCATAGGTTCGGAAACGCTCTTTTGACACGTCTGGTTGCAATGTTCTTCGGGCGGCAATTTGAAGACATCCTGAGTGGATACCGGGCTTTTTCTCGTCGGTTTGTCAAATCTTTCCCGGTCTTGTCGCAAGGCTTTGAAATCGAAACGGAACTCACCATACACGCTCTCGAATTGCGTATGCCGGTCAATGAGATCGATACGGCCTATTCGGACAGGGCTGAAGGCAGCGAGAGCAAACTCAACACATACCGGGATGGGTTCCGGATACTTCGAACTATCGGCGTGTTGCTAAAGAACGAACAGCCTTTGTTCTTCTTCTCCGTCGTTGCGGCAACTCTGATTGCTCTTGCTTCTATCTTGATCGCGCCGGTTATTGCTACTTACCTAGACACAGGACTGGTGCCGCGATTGCCGACCGCTGTTCTTTCAACGGGATTGGTGCTTCTCGCATTTATCTCGTTCTCAAGCGGACTGATTCTCGACACGGTCACGAGAGGCCGCAAGGAAATGAAACGCTTGCACTACTTATCACTGCCGTCCTTCCTGGGATCTCGGGGTACAGATGATTCGAGGAATCCAGCTTGAAACGCGGACTCAAAAGTTCAGTTGAAAAGATTGGGGGCCGTTTCTTGCCACATGCCGACCGTTTTTCGAAGTTCTTTCTCACCGGCGGGTTGGGGTTTCTTGTTGATGCCTCTGTCTTCTTGATACTTATTCATCCCCTTTCAATTTCCGTGTATGTCGCCCGTGTCTTGTCTTTTTTGGTCGCCGTATCGATAACCTGGTATCTCAATCGTACCTTCACTTTTGTTGATCGCTCAGATCGAAACAAAGCCAAGTCTGAGTATTCTCGGTACTTTGGTGTTCAGGTTGCAGGTGCAACCCTCAACTACGGTATCTTTGTTGTGTCTTTGACAGTACTTTCTGGATTGCGGGGCGCGCCCCTAATCGCACTAACGATCGGGTCGGCGGTGGCAATGCTCTTCAATTATTTAGGGGCACATTATGTGGCGTTTCCAAGGAATGAACGACATTAGTGGTTTCTACGCTCGCCATTTGATCGCGTGCAATGTCGGCATTCTCCTGGTCGTTGTGTGTGCGTTCCTTAAGATGAGCTGGGTCGGCTATCTCGGCAGCGACGACGCCTTTTACTTGCAAGGTGCGCAAGGTATTTTGTCTGAGTTTCCTTACCTCGGGAAAAACCATTGGGAGCTGAGATATCCACTTGTTCTGCCGATTGCCTTCAGCATCGGCGTCTTCGGTCCCAGCGAACTTTCGCTTAGCCTCCCTTCAATGATCTATCTCGCTGCCCTAGTGATCCTCACCTATTTGTTTTTCCGAACCCGTGCCGGCGAGGGTTGGGCCATGTTGATGGCTTTGCTGGTAGCAGCCGTCCCCATTTTCTCACTCAAATTTACATCCGCGTCCGTTGAAGCCCCTGAAGTGTTCTTCAGCGTGACGTCGCTCATGGCGTTTATCAAAGCGACAGAAGACAGACGCTTCGCCCCATGGCTCATTGTCTCTGGAGTGCTTGCCGGAATCGCTTTTGCGTCAAGGGAAACCGCCCTCTCTCTAGTGATAACCTACATCGTATTGTTCCTGATCGGGTACGGCGGAAACCGAATTCGGTACTTCATCGTTGGAGGGGCATTCATCGTCATTACCGCAATTGAGTATGCCTATCTATGGGCACTGTCAGGAGCGCCGCTCTACCGATTACAAACCGACGTCGGTCATGACTTGGTGGACAGGCAATCGGTGGTCGTTGAGGGTGTAGACGCAGCGGGAAATATCTCTCTAGGCAGTTTTGTTGATCCGTTCCTGGTGATATTCGCGAACCAAGAGTTTGGTTTGCTTTTTGTGATTTGTGCCATTGCCTTGGCAACTTGGCGGTTTATGTCAAACAGCCCATCGAAGTTCCCAAAAACTGCAACACCGTTTTTGGTGCTCGCCATTTGCAATTTCTTGCTTATCGCTTTCCTTACAAAGAGCCTCTATCTGGAGCCCCGCTATTTTGCCGCCGCTGCCTTTGGCGCGATAATCGTGATCGTCATGTGGATTCGTGGAGCGGAACAATGGCATCCGGCACAGCGCATAGGTGTTGTATTCGCGCTCTTTGCGTCCTTTGTCGGCGGTAGCTTGGTTGACAACAAGGACTACTTCTTTGCGGAGCGAGCTTTGGTCGTCCTGGCAAGTGATCTTGATGAGATCATATATACGGATCCAAGTACCGCTGACCGTGCAGCCTTCCTGCTTGAATCGAAAGGACTCGCACACCGTGTTGTTGGCGAACGCCCTCCTGACGGTGCGCTCTACCTACATGTCAGCAAAAATCTGGTGCAAAGGCGGGAGGCTAAAAAGTGGTTCGTCGCGAGCGACTATATGCCTGAACATCATTGGGAAGTGGTCAAAACTGTAGATCCGCCCAATCGAGTTATTGGCCAGCTGGCAAAAGGATTACATGTGGACCGTTTGCTGCCGTCTTCAATCCGACGCAAACTCGTGCAACCCAACGATCCTGCAGTACTCTACCGAACCGTGGAGTGAAGTGGCGCTCTCAGCCGAAAGTGATCCCCAAGCTCTGCAGGTCGCCCGTCGACAATCCTTCGAGCGTGATCGTGTCGCCGTTGCCAAAGTCAATGACCAGGGCACCATTGACATTGCTCGCCAGGGCCGCCAGCTCCGCCATCGACGACGCATAAGAGCTGTCAATGGTCAATTGGTCTTGAACGAGATCAAAGTCATCAATGGTATCATTGCCAATGCCGCCAGCGCCGAACACGAATGTATCGGATCCCGTTCCGCCCCTGAGGATGTCGTTACCGGCACCACCGTAGAGGAAGTCATTGCCACGACCACCGAATAGAATATCGTTTCCGGCATCACCGTAGATGTTGTCGTTGCCGTCGTTGCCAAACAGCCAATCAATGCCTCCGCCACCTTTGATCGTGTCGGCGTTTACACCACCATAGATGAGTTCGTTGTAGGAGTTGCCATTGATGTTGCCATTCGAAACCGTGACTTGCGCTTGTGAGAGATAGGTTCCGTCCGACATTTTTGGCATGGTCAACCATTGTGCCGTGCCATAGAAACTCTTCGTGACAGATGGGTCGTAGGCTTGGTTGTTGTCGCCATTATAGACGATGAAGCCGAAGGCCTCGATGGCATCAATGCTGCCGGTTGCATTTACTGTCTCAACAACTGCCGCTCTCGAATATGCCAAGTAGGAATCGCCGGAATAAGGATATCCGGTGTGCAAGTTCCCGCCAGATTGAGTCTCAGTAAACACTTCGGCCCAAGTCGTGCTTGGATTTCCAGTGTTGGGATCGATCATATGGAAACGATACGAGCTGCCATAAGTCGGATCGAGACCAGAGTCGCCATTAATGAAGCGACCAGATGTAAAGTTTTCAGACCAGCCAAGAAGACTTGTCGCCTGGGTAAACCCACGACCGGAGATAAGGCCGAGAACGGAGGCCATAAAATCCTGCGTCCAAGGCGAAAGCACGCCCGGAGGATTGTTGCCGAAGAACCCGTAGTCCTCGTAGAACCCTTCGATCGCACCATACTGATTGAAGAAACCATCGGTCAGGTATTTCTGATGTAGAAAATCAAGATTGGCTCCCAGAATCGTAGTCAGTTCATTTGAGAGAGCGTGACTGTCAGGGGCGATGAACTCTGCATTTGAAACTGTGCGAATTGACCAAGCCGACCCACGCAGTTGCTGGTAAACGGCCATATCAACGAACAAGCTTCCATTCGCACCCGTTGCGCGTTGATTTGGATCCACGCGCGCCATCAGATAAGACGATTGGGCCATCAAATTGTCGAGATGGTATTGGTCGCCCGTCAGCAAATAGGGCACATAGCTCAAATCAGGGTTGTGCGAAGAATCAGTTGTCCACCCAGATCCAGCGCTGTTGTATCGTTGGGCAAGAGCGTCGGTTCCACCGGTTTGCCTGCTATCCATCCAAAGATTTGGGTGATCGACGATGCTTACGTATTCCCCTGTCGCCTCGTCAATATAGTGCCATGGAATACTCCCGGCCGCGTTAGCATTGCCCATCATAATATCGTAAGCCGCCTGGTCCTGGGTAACCAGATAGTTCGTTGTCCATTGCGGAAGAATGCCGATGTCATCTCGACCACCGGTCCCGGGCATGTACGTCGCAATCGTACCCGTGCCCATGGGGCCAAAGTCAGCGTTCTGTCCATGGGTAAGCAGAGATGTCTTGATGCCGAGGCTGGTGTCGTAGCTGGCGAGTGCGCCTGATGCCGCCATGTAGGCGATGTCATAGGCAACGAACGCCGCTGGCGCGCCGTTTCCGTCCCAAACCTGGGTGTGCCACATAGAATTGGGGTGATGATTGATGCCAGTGGATGAGTAAACAGACTGGCCACCATCCTTAATATTGACATCATAAGTGTAGGTTTGCGCGCCACCGGTATAGGTGGACTGCTGGGATATTACGACGTCGGTTCGCACGTCACCATCGGCGAAAACGCGAATATGAAATTCTGCATTCAAGTGGCTATTGAGCGGCGCTGAAACCGTAAACTCAGAGGCATTCGGACCGCTCATCCAAGTTTCAATGTTCCCTTGCGCCACTGCTGTTTGTAACAACTGAGCGACATCGACGCTGACCGTCCCAGAGTTGGCAAAATTGACGTCAACGGTGACATTGTAACCATTGTTCAATATGTCAGTCGCCGTTATCGCGCTTCCGCTTGCGCCGGTTCCAAGGGACAACATGGCATCCGCCTGTTGACCGGAAGAAAGAGCCGGCGACTGAAATGTCAGAATCGCGTGTTTGGCTGATCCATCATCATGTGTTGCTTTCACGTCCATTTGGACGGGATAGGAGACGCCGTTAATGTCGACGACCAATTCCCCGCCTGCCGGTACATCGCCCTTTACGAAGACTTGACCAAACGACACATAATTGGCGCCGTCAGCAGAGCCGGTATTGTTCTCCAATCGGAAGCCGACAATGTCGTTGGCTCCCGTAGGCTGCAAGAAGGTACCAGAATAAGTTTGTCCCGGCACACCACCTGTTGGCGCTGGATTTATTGAACCTGGGTATGTGCTCCCACCTGACGAGCCGCCTGCAGAAGTTCCTCCGCCTGTCGATGTGCCTCCTCCATCGGAGGTGTCGCCGCCGGTTGACCCACCTGTCGAAGTGCCACCGTCTGAGGTATCTCCGGTTGATGTTCCACCACCGGAGGAAGATCCATCGTCGTCTCCTGTGGTTGGCGACCCCGCAAGCGATAATTGGATGACGCCATTTGCGGTCGCAATGTCACCGTTTGACAGTTCTTGTGATGTGGCAACGATTTGCAATTGAAACGGTTGAACCGCCTCGGGCGGTAAATCTAGAAACACGCCAACCAACTCCCCTTGAGAGAGCGTCCAACTGCCATCAGCGTTCTTCACACCCGCACTTAGTGTTGCCCCCTGGGGAAGGCCGCTGATTGTCACGCTCAGAGTTTCTGAGCCATCATTGTCGTTCAATGATGCGCGAATGTCGAGAGGGACGGAAACGTTTGACGCATCAGCACTTTGCGCAAATTGTACGCTTGAGGTGAGGTTCAGATTCGGCGCATCTGCGACACCTGCAACATCGATGGTCGCTGTGCCGGTGGAGGTACCACCATTGCCATCTGAAATTTGGTATTGAAAGGAATCGGTGCCAGAGAAATTCGCAGGCGGTGTGTAAACAAACCCACCACCAGCAACAAATTCAAATATCCCGCCTTTGGACGTTGTCCCTTCATTGGTCAAGACTTTGAGTGTGTCACCGTCGGCGTCACGGTCGTTGCTTAAGACGCTGGCGAGCGCATTTCTTGAGTCCTCTGAAGCAGAGAAGCTATCATCTATGGCGGTGGGAGACTGGTTGGCGGTACCGGAAGTTGGTTCGTCGTCGACACTCGCGGTGGTCGCTCCATCAATGTCATCGGAGGGCTGCGGTGTACCGCTCACGTCCTCTGGCGTTGATTTCGCGACACTTTGTTGTGTCTTTGAGCTGGTCTGTGTCACCGTTGAGGTCTGTTTTCGGGACGAGAAACTATATCCGCTCCGCCACAATGCAAGGCCACCTAGGGTTGTCGACGTCAGATCGATCTCACCCGTGCCAGCCGTACCAAAATATGTTGTTGATGTGGTGGGCTCAAGATTTGAGTACCTTGATCGAAACGGGCTCAGATCAGTGAGCATCGTCGTTTCCAACTGAATGGACTCAGACAAGTTCAATTCGTAGTCGCGCGCAAGTTCAATTTTTCTTCTCCGCATATTACTAACTCAACTCCTTACACACTACACACTGCGAACTCAAAACTGGTTGACCAACTGCTTTTCGCCAAATTCCTTGAAGCCTAACGAGATTTCTATCCGATCAAATATTGTTACAGTATCCCCACTGATGCGATAACCATATCTGATCCCCCTTTAAGAAACCGTGTTTTGGAACGTCTGCATTTTTCGGAAATACACTGCAAACTAAACGGAGATACAGTTAAATTTTTGTAAAGTATGATTATGCGAAATGTTAAGACAGCAAGAATCGCAAGTGATTCAATCGGAGGAGGCCGAAAAGAGTCGGCGGTAAGTCGAAATCATTTCATCCATTGAGAAAATCGCTTCAGCTTTTGCGCGATTTGCTTTGCCTACTTCCGCACGTAGCGCGGGAGAATTGGCGAACTCTTCCATAACAACAGATAGACTGTGATAATTTTTTTCGACGATATGGCCTCGATTTTCAACGGAGACCATTTCTTTCACATCGCCAACGTCGACGCTTGCGATCGGAAGACCTGTGGCCATTGCTTCCAGAATACTCAGTGGCATCTGTTCCGTATCTGAGGATAGAACAAACACATCGACCCCGGCGAGCACCCTCTCAGGCTCTGAGATGGGGCCAAGAAAGGTTACTTCTTGTGCCATACCGAATTCATCCACAAGTCGGCCCAAGGCGTCGAGTAAATCACCACCCCCGGCGATGACGAGGTGGCAAGCCTCTCTATCTGCCAGATCCCGGTAGGCCTTGAGCAGACGGGGGATGTTCTTCTCTCGCCTGAGACCCGCAACGGTTGCAAAGACGGTCTTGTCTTCCGGTATGCCCTTTCCTTTCAAGAAAGCAGGAGAGGGAGTTGTGGAAAACCTATTCGTGTCCACGCCATTGGGGACATAATGTATCTTGCTCTCGGCAAGCTTCCATTCGTCACGCGCGATTCCGTAAAGCAGTTTGGAGGGAAGAATGAGAGTGGATCCGCGAGACAAAATGATTCGACGGGCCCAACTGCGCCTGCGAAATCTCTTCTCGGATTCCTCCCTACCAAATCCATCTTCGATGTGCAGGTGAGGTAGGGACATTCCTATACGTGCGAGCGCCCATTCAATAGATCCCCAATTGTACGTGATCAATCGGTGTGGGTTTGCCTCTTTGAGTGCCTTTCGGAAGGATGCAACTCTTTGGATTGTTCCTGAAGGAATATTCTGGTCGAGAATCGACAGAGACACTCCATCTTCGACCAAAGAAAGTGCGTCATAGCAATTGTCCATGGCGAAAAGAACATGATTGAAGTCTCTTCCGAGTCCATTGACGAGCTGAGCAAGTCGTCTTTGTGCACCCCCGACCTCGAAGCTTGGAAACACGTGCAGGAGACGAATGGGGATTTCGCCAGTGATCGGCATCACGCCCCTCCATTCATCACAGCCCGGTTGTCTTTGACTCTGATCGAAAACACCCAAAGTTACCGTGTTTGCAATTGATTGAGAAGCTTGCGGGCTTCTTCCCTTTCCATGAAGCTCTCGCCGGATTTCAAGATTTCACGAAGGACTCCGACAGCCTCGTTCTTACTTCCAGCGTCGGCAAGTACTGCCGCATAGTGATACTGAATATCGAAATTCTCCGGCTTCAATCGCGAGGCTTTAGTAAGTAGGGTCACGGCTTCTCCAGTTTCACCCTTTTGTTTTAGAATCCAACCGACCGTGTCGATGACATCCCCCGCACCAGGCGCAAGATTGTATGCTTGTCGCCCGAGCACGGCAGCTTCCTCAACCCGGCCCTTCTTGTTGTAGAGCCAAGCCAAGTTGTTTAGGACGATGGGATCTTCAGGGAGTTGTTCCTGCAGAATTTCACCTTCGACAATCGCTTCATCGAGTTTTGCAATTTCAATCAACCGGCTGTAGAGGATGAATCTAACAGCGCTATCCTCTGGATTGTCTTTAAGCCAGTTTCTTGCAAGTTCTTCGGCTTTGTCGTTTTCGCCAGTGTCCGTCAATGCATTGAACAAAGCGAGGAGGCCCCCTCTGGAACCAGTATTTTCATAGGCGTCTCGGAAATAGTCGAGCCCAGCGGTTTCATTTCCCAAACCCATCAAGAGGCTACCCACACCCATCAGCCGTTCAACCGGATCTTCAATGTGTGCGAACAACTTTTCTGCCAATGCCTCAGCTTCTTCCTGTCCACGGAGCTCCTTTTCGAGAAACACTCTTTGTCGTCTTGCGTCATCATAATCTGGAAGAAGAAATAAAGCGCGATCGAGTGCAACCCTCGCGCCTTCTTTGTCGTCGGCTGCGATCAGTGATCTCGCCAATAACTCATATGCCTTTGGATTTTGTGGAATACGGTTCACGAGTTGGCGGTATGTCACGATTGCATTGTTGAATTGTTCATTGACGAGGTGTGCTTGACCTAGGGCGGCAAACGCCTCCGGCTCCTCTGGCAGCTGTTGTTGGAACTCTCGGGCCGCAAAAAGCGCACGCTCATTCTGCCCTGCTTCAATAAGTTCGCCGACCCGACGCATATGAGCTGAAACCGATTGTGGATTGGCTCGCGTGGCACGCGCCATTATCTCCAAAACCTCGTTTGTTTTGCCCTCGGTCTTTGCCAAATTTGCAAGGCCAAACAGTGCGGCCTGGTACCCCTCTTGCCGCTTAAGAATAGACTCAAATTGCTGGCGAGCCTCAGTCAACTCTCCGCGAAACACAAAAAGTCTAGCCAAGCTCAATTGTGCGGGTTCAAATTCTGGATCCAGCTCAATCGCCGACCGTAGTAACTCCTCGGCTTCCTCATATTTGCTTTGTGCCAGAGCAACGGACGCGCGGTGATTACCGATTGAGGCTGACGGCCCGGTAATTTCTTCAACACGATTGATGGCCTGATTGGCCTTCTCAAAATCACCAATTTGCATGTGGGCCAACATAAGGCGTGTCGCGGCGGCCTCCGAAGCCACCTCCCCGAATGCCAACTCACTCAATTCTGCTATAATCTCATCAGTAACGCCGCTTCGCATACGCGCTTCGACAGCTCTGAAACGCAACTCTTCATTGTCTGGATCAAGAGTGGTCGCTTCATCATATAGATCTGAGGCCTTTGCGTGTTGGCCCGCGCGATTGTAGGCATCCGCCAGCAATGCCACCACCTGGAGGTTCTCACTATTGGCTTGGTAGGCTTTCTCCAATACTTTGATCGCCTCTGGGTTTTCTTTCATTTGCAGAAAAATCGATCCAGAAAGAACCAGGCCTTCTGGATCATCTGGAACAATCGAAAGAAACTTATTGACGTTGGCGCGAGCTTGCTCCAATTGAGAATTCCTGAAATGAAGTGTGGCCAACATGAAGAGGGCGTTCGGAAAGAGCTCAGGCTTTCGCGCCACTGTCATGACACTTAGCGCTTCAGTGAGCTTGTTTTCCTGCATCAAGACATAGGCCTTCACATAGGAAGCGGATGGGTAGCCGGGAATTTGCTCGAGCAAAATATCGGCATCATTTCGAGCCGTTTCGAAGTCCTCCAAAGCTATGCTCACAAATGCTCTTCCTATGCGCCCAACAATATCGAATGGTTGCTTGGCGATGGCGCGAGAGTAGTATTCACGTGCGGCTTCAAATTCTGACTTCTCCCTGAGCAATTCACCCTTTTGCACAAGGGCCATTGGGTCATCCGGGATTCGCAACAAGGCTTCGTCAATCTTTTGTTCAGCGGCCTTACTTTCACCCTTCGCTCTCAATATCCAACTGTAAACGATGAGAGCTTGCGGTGTCTCGACACCAATTGCTTCCAAGCTTTTTAACTCAGCTTCGGCCGCCTCGAAGTCATTCAAATGAAAAGCGGCCTGAGCTCGGAAGATTGAAAGTTCGTTACGTACATTGTTAGAATATCGATCGATCGTTAGATCATCGAGTATGTCTTGGTACTTGCGCTGTAAAAGATAGGCGCTCGCAAGAGAGACCGCGATTCCATTTGGATCATACCCGCGTGCCTCTGCCGCTTTCAATTCCTTCTCGGCGCCCTCGCCATCGTTCTCACCCAAATATATTTCAGCGAGTAGAACGCGCGCTACTATGTTGTTGGCATCTTCATGGATGGCCTTGCGAAGATGAAACCGCGCTGTTGTGATGTCACTTTCTGCCAGTTCGCTTCGAGCTTTCTCCAATTCTCTTTGCGAGCGCGGGCTCACATCTGCTTGGGCAAAAGAATCACTACCACTCACTAAAGAGAACAATAAGAATGGTGCTACAACCGACAAACCAATATGACGCTTGAGCACGAACTTGAAATTACCAATGCGAAACACGTTCTTTACCTTCTCTTCACAATTTGGCCCTTCAGCCGACCGTCGGACCAATTTAGCTCATTATTCGGTGAGATTTCATTAATTCGTATAGAGTCGGTCGACTGACCCCCAACAACTTGGCGGCTTGGCTAACATTACCGCCAGAAATCGTAAGTGCTTGATTGACAACGTCGACTTCAGCCCTTTCGCGCACCTGTTTCAAGGTCGGGAACGCGATCCGCCCCTCGACGGCCTCAAGATCCAGATCCAAAGGCATGATCACGTGCCCCTCTGAGAGGACGACGGCACGTTTTAGTTTGTTTTCCAACTCGCGCACATTGCCAGGCCAATCATAGGCCTCGATGGCCGATATCGCATCTGAGGAAAATTCTTTGCCTTTCTTTTCCAACTGCGCGCTTAGCTTTGCCAGGTAGTATTTGGCAAGAAGCAGTACGTCACCGGTTCGTTCACGCAATGGCGGAACATGAAAGGAAATCTCATTGAGACGGTAGTAGAGATCTTCTCTAAAGGTTCCTTCCTTGATCGCATCGGCTAGATCCATGTTGGTCGCTGAAACAATCCGGACGTCAACCTCGATGGTTTTTCGCCCTCCGACTCTCTCGACTTTTCGTTCCTGAAGAAACCGCAACATTTTGGCTTGAAGAGCTAACGGCATGTCACCAATTTCGTCGAGCATAAGCGTGCCGGACTCAGCCGTTTCGATTTTTCCGACCTGCTGTTTAATCGCACCCGTGAACGCACCTTTCTCGTGTCCGAACAGTTCACTTTCAAGCAAGTTCTCAGGAATCGCTGCACAATTGATGGCACAAAATGGTCCGTCCTTGCGATTGCTTGCCTGGTGCAGCGCCCGCGCCAACACTTCCTTACCTGTGCCGCTCTCTCCGGTGAGCAAAACACTGACATCGGAAGTCGCCACTCTTTCAACGCCACGACAGATGGAAAGCATCTCTGGGCTGGCGGCAATGACGCCCTTAAACGGTTCAGTGACCCCGCTTTGCGATACCTGGCGCCGTTCTATCTCGAGGTCATAAAGATTGAACGCGCGATCAATCATAAGTTTGAGGATGTCCATATCTATGGGTTTGGCGAAAAAATCATAAGCGCCCATATTCACGGCATTCAGTGCGTTCTCTCGTTCACTGTTTCCGCTGGCAACGATCACTTTGGTCAGTGGATTGATTGCGAGAATCTCCTCTAACGCCGCCAATCCCTCCGTTGCACCGGCTTCATCTGGGGGCATGCCTAAGTCAAGAATGACCACCGCCGGGTCTTCTCGTCTTGCCATCGCGATGGCCTCTGGGCGGTCACCGGCAACATGAAGCTCAAAGTCGCTCAGTGCCCATTTCATTTGACTTTGCACACCAGGATCATCTTCAACAACAAGGATTTTCTTCACGGGTTCTGTCATTGCCCAAGTCCTCGTTGATTGCTCGCTCTTACATTGTCTCCGGATGATCCTTTAATCGGCAACCGGATGCGAATCGTCGTCCCATGCCCGGGAGCGGTCAATACATCAAGCTTTCCGCCCATATCGCGCACCATCTGCCGAATCTGAAATCCACCAATACCATACCCGCCTTCTTTGGTGGTCTTGAAGGCACGGAAAAATGTCGACTCGACGAAATCTGCATCCATACCCGGACCATTGTCGGCGACATCGATATAGAGTTCGTTCGCACGCCTCTCTGCTTTGAGCGTAATTTCACCGCCTTCACCGCAGGCGTCGACGGCATTTTGTAGGATCTGATTTAGGACTGAGGTGATTGTTTCCTCGCGCGCTCTAACTTTGACTTCAATTGATGGTAACTCAATGAAGATCTGAGGTCCGGCTCCTTGCCACCTTGATGCGATTTCGCGCAAGCAGGACACGATATCGAAATCGGGAATCCTAATTGTCTTGATCCCTTCATCTTCTGGTAGTGTCTCGTCGGGTTGCAAAGTTGCCATCAGCCCCCGCATTCGTGACACGGCGTTGGTGACGGTTTCTAACATGTCCTTTTGAAATTCTGGATTGTCGCCGTGCCGTTCTGCATTTTGAACCACCAGAGACAACTGATTCAGAACATTCTTTACGTCATGCGCCAGGAAGGCAAAGCGATGATTGAACTCTTTCATCTTGCGCGCATCCGCAAGTTCCGCCGCCGCCTTGTCTTCCGCCAGATAACTTGCTGATTGTTGAGCGATCGTTTCCAGGAGATTTCGATCTTCACCATCGAGCTCCCGTTTTGCCCTTGGGAACCCCAAAAGCAAAATGCCTTGAACGGTTTGCTTGTGGATGAGCGGAATGATCAGCCAGGTCTCACGCGCTTCCTTCAACCACTTTGGCGTCGGGCACTGAACCGCCTCATCATCGCTGGTTAGATCTATGATCCGGCCCCGCCGACCAATGTAAGAAGCCAGATCGCTGGCTCGTTCAATCGCCCTCAGATCCTCTCCATAGTTCCAAGATACCTCCGGTATGAAATCATCCTTGTCCGACTTTGTGACCCACAAAGCTGCCGCTGTCGCATCCATAATTGGGGCAATCGCTGACACAATCCTTTGATGCAGTCCTGCCTCAGTTTCCCCGGCGGACAAAGTGCCAATGAAGCGAAGCCACTCCTCTCGATAATCATATCTCGCGCTGTAAAAATTCTCGGCAATGAAAAGTCGAAGTCTTGCTCGCAAACTTCCAGACGCAAAAATGCTGACCATCAACACGATAGCAAGACAAAGAAAGACAATTTGGAAGATAACACCAGCTTGACCACCAACACGACTAAGGTAGTAGCCAATCAAAGACATGAGCACGAGATAGAAGCCGGCACCTATGAGGGCGGCTGTGTGAAAGACCATCTTCCGAGAAATGTGAAGATCGACCACCCAATATCGCGCACGAGCAACAGAGAAAGCAATGAGAAGGGCTGCCAGCCCGGCAACATAACCGCGCGCGCCCGACAGCTCCACATCTAGACGCCGGAAAAGAACAGATTCGGCGTAGAAAAAGAAATCGTAGGCGAAGAGCATGCCCAATCCGAAGCACAGGTACTTCGTGGACCACCTTTGATCGAGGTCAGCGTTGCGATAGAGGTTCTCCAGCAGGAATAACCCAAGTATCGCGGTGGTCATGCGCGCCAGGCCGGCCTCAAAAAAGAACATATCCGCTGAAATATACTGGACATTGAACGCCGTCACTGCCGACACGATGAGAATGATGGGGCCCAACGCTCCGACCGCCACAATGGAGCGAAGACCCAAGCCTGCGCCCGATCTGGCAACGCCTGTGATGACTGCGAGAAAACCAATCCACAGGATCGAGCGGGTCATTTCAACGATGATTGACCCTTCAACCGGCCACGGCACCTGAACCGCACGAGACAGCCATACCTCGATCGCCCAAATGACCGTTGAAAGGCAAGCGGCGACCAGCCACCAAATGTAGGTTGCTCGAACACGGCCAATAGCGGCCAGAACGGTTAGAAATGAAAATGCTACGGCACAGAAGAGATATCCGGCCTGAGCGACGATTTGTTCCATTTATTGCCGCCTTAGCGGGATCCCACGAGCATGATGACGACTCGAACTGTCTGTAACAATATGATCAAATCGAGAAATAGGCTCTCATTTTTTATATAGTATAAATCGTAGGCCAATTTGGCCTTAGCGTCCTCAGTGGAAGCGCCATATGGATAGCTTACTTGGGCCCAGCCGGTGATCCCCGGCTTGACGTTCTGGCGCGCAGCATAAAGAGGCACGTCTTGTGACAAGTGTTGAATGAAGAATGGCCGCTCAGGTCTCGGCCCAACGAAACTCATCTCACCTTTCAGAACATTTAGAATTTGCGGGAACTCGTCGATCCGGGTGCGGCGAATGAGGGCGCCCACTCTCGTTACCCGGCTATCATACCGCCCGGCCCATTGCGGAACTCCATCTTTCTCTGCATCGGCAAGCATTGACCTGAATTTGATCATGTTGAAAGACTGACCGTGACGTCCGGCACGCTCTTGCAAGTAGAAAATCGGACCGCGGCTGTCTAACTTGATAGCCAGCGCGGTTAGAATCAGCATGGGCAGTGAAATGATCAGAAAGATAGATGATACAACCAAATCAAATGTCCGTTTGACGAACTTGCGCACAATATCGTCCTTAAATCCATCGGACAGCGCAAGCCAACTGGGTTTTACTTCGTCCAAATCAATTTGGCCCGCTTCCCGCTCCCAGAATGTCAGATAATCATTGACCACAACGCCGGCCATACGACATTCCAGCAACTGCCAGATAGGGAGCCCACGCCGTTCCTTCGAGGCAACGATGATCTCGTCGGCCTTTGCGTCCAGTGCATACTTCAACAATGGACTGTTGCCAGCCGGGAAGTCTGCGGGCACTTCTGCATTGTCGTGGCCCAGTATGTTCTCGAAATTGTTACGGTGAATGTAGCCTGTGACCAATAAGTGATTTGAGCCCGTTCCGTTTGCGAATCGTCGAATGCGATCCGCCAACGCGCCGTCACCGACAATAACGATGCGCCGCTTGAACATCTCAATGCCGGTAAAAACAACCAATCCAAATCGCAGCACAATGATGATTGGATAATGTGCAACAAGAGTGAAAGACAGAAGACCAAGATACCATTCAACCGTCACGGCATCAAAAACTGTGTAGAATGGGAACAGAACCAAGGCGACGAATATCGTCAGAAGGAGTGCAACGCCTGCTCTTTGAAAAAAGAGCCGCACATCCACAAACACATCGCGATTGTAGAGACCGGCCGCAGCCAGACATAGAAATGTTAGGCCGGTCAAATAGAAGGCAATTGCCCAAGTCAATACCTCGGGCGCGTTGCCAGCCAAAAAGGTCTGACTTCCAACAGACATCATTGCGAGAAGCACGCCAAAAAACACACCGGTTTCGGCCAGGGCCAAGAATGATACTGGTAAGACTAAGAAGTGCCTCAAAACCTTAAGCACGCAATGCCCCCGAGAAAATCAATTCGGTAAAAATTCTTGGTAACCATCGCCTAAAATGGTTTCCAATCTGATACCCTCAAACCCCACATGCGAAACTCCGCCCAACACCGACCCAATTCGCGAATAATCAGGCAGATACGCACTCACATTCAAAACTTCCAAATCACCCCAAATGGAAATTCGCTTACGATATTATATCCTAACACCGTCATATGAAAGAAATGAGTAAAGATCTGCCAGCTTTCTCTTGATTTGTTGCAACAAATTGACACCGACCCTCGTCCAAAACGCTGCAATATTCGTGCGACACCCAACCAGAGCCCTGAAGCAGGCCCATTTTTGGGCTTTGGGACATTTGTTAACTAAGACCGCCCAAGGTTAGCCTCTCTCGAAACGAATCATTGAGACGGAAACAAACTCCCTCAATTTGGACCCAGGCAGATGCGAATACTCTCTTTCACCACGCTCTATCCCAGCGTCGCTAGGCCGGTCCATGGCATCTTCGTTGAGAATCGGCTGCAACACCTGAGAAACGACACAGGTGTTGACCTAAAAGTTGTCGCCCCGGTTCCCTATTTTCCATTTCAGTCGAAGCGGTTTGCGAAGTATGCGGCCATGGCTGAGACGCCACGCGTCGAGCACCGTGACGGCGTTGATGTTTATCATCCCCGATTTTTGACCATTCCCAAGGTTGGCATGACAGTTGCCCCCGTCCTTCTTTATCAAGGTGCAAGAAGGTGCGTGCGAGAGATTATTGCGTCTGGGTATGATTTTGACGTCCTCGACGCACATTATTTTTACCCAGACGGCGTCGCAGCGGCACTGCTCGCCAGAGAATTTGACAAGCCGTTCACCATTACCGCTCGTGGTACGGATCTCAATCTCATTCCAAAATACCGACTGCCGCGTAAACAAATTCAGTGGGCGGCGCGAAAGACCAACCATCTTATTACAGTTTGCCAAGCCCTAAAGGATGTGTTGATTGACCTTGATGTCCCGGAAACAAAGACAACGGTGTTGCGCAACGGGGTCGATCTCGATTTGTTTCATCTGGTCGATAGATCGCAATGCCGACAGGAACTTAGCCTGAGTGGCTTTACCCTTCTTACTGCAGGCCACTTAGTGGAACGCAAAGGCCATCACCTCATCATCGAAGCCTTGAAAGAGCTACCAGATGTTGACCTTCTTGTCGCTGGTGACGGAGAAATGCGCCAAACATTGGAAGCGCTTGCCGCGCGAATTGGGGTGGCGGATCGTGTGATATTCTTAGGCGCAATACCGCATAACCAGCTCTATCGAATCTATTCAGCGGTGGACACACTGGTGTTGGCATCAGATCGCGAGGGGTGGCCAAATGTATTGCTTGAAGCGATGGCCTGCGGCACCCCGGTTGTGGCGACAAATGTGTGGGGGGCTGGGGAAATCGTGCGCAGCTCTGCGGCAGGGCTTTTGGTAGAGGAGCGGTCGCCTCGCGCGCTGGCAAATGCGATCACAGAACTTCGTGAAAACATGCCGGATCGTTTGGAAACCCGCCGTTACGCTGAGGATTTCGACTGGAAAGAGACAAGTGACGGGCAGCAAGCCATTTTTGAAGCGGTCGTTGCTCATTCCTCGAAAAGCTGAGCGTTCTCATCGCGTTAACATATCATTAAGATCGGCTACTTAGCCTCAATATGCGGTCACAAGTTTCCCTCAATGCGGGACCCTGGGACCGGGACGATTCACTCCGAGGGCATTTTGTTCTAGGATTTAGATAGTGATTCGGGAGGCCCTATGATGACGTTTCCAAGGACTGCACGGATTGAGCCCAGGCAGTTAGAAGATACGACAAGTAGTGAGCGTGTTACTCCAGCGGTGGCAATCGTCATGTGGACCGTTTTGTCGTTGACGAGTTGGGCGGCAATTGTTTGGACCGTGGCCCAGGTCGTCTAAGCGGCAGGAACTGCACTGCTGGGGATTCTCGGTTCTGAGACTTGACCTTCGAGCCTTGATAAGAATGCCTCAAACACTGTTACGAGCCAAAGAGCACGCGAGTGATCGCGCCTCCCTGAGAGGTGGGCATCGACCATTTGGCCCACTGTGTTCATGTTGAAGATACCGGTCTCGCTCAAGAGCGAACTTGCTGCGGTCTCACGCATTTGCGAAGCCAGCGGTCCGCGGAACCACTTAGATATTGGAACCGAGAACCCTTGTTTTGGACGGTATAGAACTTCGTGGGGCAGTTTCGGTTCGACCGTTTTTTTCAAAAGATACTTTGTTTCCATACCGCGAATTTTCAAGTCGGATGGCAGGCGCAGTCCCCACTCGACCAAGCGATGGTCTAGGAGCGGCGCGCGCACTTCCAGTGACACCGCCATGCTCGTTCTGTCCACCTTGGGTAACATTCCCCCGGCGAGCCATGTTTTTAGATCGACATACTGACTGCGACGAAGCGGATCTTCCGTGTCAGCGGCGTGCATGTGTTCTTCGATGACCTCAATGGCTTTGTAGCCTTGAAGCTCATCTTTGAACGATGCTGAAAAGAGAGCTTGCCTGGCTCGGTCATCAAGCGCCGCCACACCGTTGAAATATCCTTCGACTTCGCCCATGGCCAACTCGCGAAAGGTTGTTTGCGCGCGCAGAAAGCGCGGGGCCCAATCAAGTTTGGGATAAATGGACCCTAAAGATCCAAAGAGCGGTCGCCTAATTGCCTCTGGGATTGCTTTTCGCAAGGCTTCTTGTTTCAGATGAAAAAGAGAGCGCCGATAACCGGCAAAGACTTCATCTCCCCCATCCCCTGAAAGACAGACAGTTACGTTGTTACGCGCCGCCTCACAAACTCGATATGTCGGCAGAGCGGAAGAATCGCCAAACGGTTCATCGAAAATCTCCGACAGCTTCCCAACAAGAGAGTAATCGTCTGGATCGACGGAGTTCACATGATGGTCGGTGTGATAGCGTTCCGCTACCATTTTGGCATATCGGCTTTCATCGAATGAGGCCTCACCAAATGCAATAGAGAAGCTTTTGACGGGCTCGCTCATGACATCTGCCATATTGGCGACAATGGCACTGGAATCGACGCCTCCTGAGAGAAAGGCACCTAAGGGAACATCTGAGATCAAACGCGAGGAGGTTGCTCGTTTCAATTCCTCGGTCAGACTTTCGACAGCACTGGCCTCATCCAAGCTCTGTTCCTCAAGGCAAGGTTGCCAATAGCACGATACCTTCGGGTCTCCACCGCGCTGCCAATAGAACGTGTGGGCTGGCGGAAGTTTATGGACATTAGTGAAGATGGTTTTGGGATCCGGGATATAGCCGAATGCGAAGTAGTCTTCGATGGCCCTGGGATCAAGGGTGCGATTGAGTTCGGGAAGTCCCATCAAGCATTTGAGTTCCGATCCAACGGCAAGAGTTCCATCCGGCATATAGGCGTAGTAGATGGGCTTCTTTCCCAATCTGTCACGCGCCATGAAGAATGTCTTGGTACGCTTGTCCCAAAGAATGAACGCAAACATCCCGTCCAAATGTGAAACACAGTCAGGGCCCCACTGACGCCATGCGTGGAGTATCGCTTCGGTATCGCTTTGAGTCTGAAACACCGCCCCTTTGGATTGCAGTTTTCTTCGCAGGTCTAGGAAATTGTAAATTTCTCCATTGAAAACGACGGCAATGTCGCCGTCTGGCGTGAACATAGGCTGATGTCCACCAGCCAAATCAATGATCGACAATCGTCTATGGCCTAGAGTAAGGCCTCCCTCAGTGTGATAACCATCGCCGTCGGGGCCGCGGTGACTGATCAGATCCGTCATCTGGCGGATGCGCGACGAACCGAAATCCCTTTCGTCACGCCCGTCGAACTGCGCTGTCAATCCGCACATAGGCCTATTCTCCCGACGCCGCCTGAACAGGCACCTGAGAGGCCGCCAGATCGAGACTCTCGTACAGATTTGTTTGTGAAAGATACTCTTCCAACCTCGACTTTGCTGTTGCCGTATCACTATCGATGGGGAGCGAAACAGATATGAGCGCGGCATCCGGCCTCCCGCGTAAGAGACTGGCCTTCGCTTGACGCGTTTTGGCGACAAGCGCACTCGCCGTGTATTTTCCATCGACCCAATGGGAGTAGGCAACCAAACGCTCTTTGTTTATGGACCGTAAATGGACAAAACCAAACTCAACCTCACCCGCAGGAGTGGGTAGGCTCCTGTTTTCCTCAGAGATCTTCCACCAATGGTCAGGGTCAAATAAGTAGTTTCCATTGGAAACTAACTCGTGACCCGGCCATTGGCTGGCATAGTAGGCGACGTATACTTCCACATGCGGGCTTGCGGCAATGCGCCCCCGCAACTCACCGTTAGGGTTTTGAAACCTCGGGTGCCAACTGGAAACGACGCCCACCATTTCCCAAATCTCATCGATTGGCTTGAGAACTTCGACTGATTTCTCATTGCGCTCATTTTGCAACATAAAACTGTCGTAGAAAGGGCCAAACGCAAGGCCCACAAAAACGAACGCACAGGCAATGACCAGCGGGACACGCTTGAAACCAACGGCAGGACGGTCTGTCTTCATGGGCCGTACCGGATCAGCAAATCTCATTCCGATAATGCCCATAATCACCAGAATGATGGCAAAAAAACCCCAACCATAGATGATATGGTCATCGACGATATCGACCTTCTGATTACTCCATTCCGCCAGCGCGATGATAAAGAAGATGCGAATTGCATTTGCGAAAAGCGCAACGAGCAACATGACACCGATGGCCATCAGGCGCTTGCGAAGGTTTGTGTACATGACATACGAATAAAGCAATGACATCGCCAATCCGGTCAGGAGAAAGTTCAACCCCGAGCATCCTTGTGCGATGATGTACAAAGCTGACGGGACCTCAACTTGATACCCTTGAGAGAAAACAGGGATCCCGCTCACATCAAGCAAAAATACTGATAGGACCGTGGCGATCTTTTGCAACAGGGGATAGAAGATTGTGCCCGTGGGCACCATGAGCCACAAAAAGGTCATCGGGAGAATAAGTGCTCTAAACAGGTTCAACCCGAGGACTGTTAGAACGATCCCTTGGAACATACCGACTAAGGCAAAGTGTTCGCCTTCTAGGATGTTCATGGCACGAGCAACAATCCATGCTGCCACCGACCCTACTATGATGATCAAACCTGGATGGAATGGTCTTGGTTCAATTGTCGTTAGAACGTGTCGCTTATCCCAGATGAGGTACAAACTGATCGGGAGAATCAAGAACCCATGATTGTAAGCGGAACGAGAAGACCACAAGGCAACCGCGCTGGTCGCCGTCGACCAAAATAGCGCAACCGTTACAGCGAGCATCGTGAGCGTCAGCCCAACGAGCAAAAACCAGTGCCTGTCATTTGCGTCCTGTTTATGCAAAATGTCAGTCAAGATCAATCCAACTCAAAAGCGGTTCTGGCAAGACACCCCATCTAATTCTGGGGTTGTAAGATATGGAATCGCGGCGGTATCGGGCCATGCCCTCCAACAATGTTTTATGTTACTCCGAAATCGACTAATACAATATTGATCAATCCTTAACACACTCCATTCAAACGTCTCTTGATCAGCACTCTCATCACCAAATCTCGCTGTCTATAGGACACGCATCTATGACGGACTTTCTATTCCTGAGCCAACGTCTGCCTTTTCCGCCGGACAAGGGTGACAAAATTCGCTCCTATCGGGTTTTGAAGCACTTGTCTCGCCTGGGGCAGGTCTATCTTGGCTGCCTCATAGATGAAAAGGAAGACTGGGATCATATCAAAGCTCTGGAGCCCTATTGTACGGAGATTTTCGCCGCTGAGCTTTCTCCATTGCAAGCGAGGCTCAAATCATCACGCGCTCTTCTGTCCGGCGCGCCAATGAGCCAGATCTACTTCCAAAACGACAAATTGCAAACTTGGACCAAGAACCTCCTCGCAGCCCAAAAACCTAATGTCGCCTTCGTGTTCTCGTCGGTCATGGGGCAGTACATCGCCGAGGACCCAAACCGCCCCCAAACCGTCATTCTTGACTACGTCGATGTCGACTCAGATAAATGGGCGCAATATGCCAGGAGCAAATGGCAGCCCATGAAGGCTTTGTTTGCACGCGAAGCACGCACACTTCTAGAATTTGATCGCAACATTGGAAGCTGGGCCACAGCTTGCACATTCGTGTCAGAACCCGAAGCTCAGTTGTTTCGTTCACTGGCGCCGGAACTGGCGGCAAAAACACATGTGGTCTCCAATGGCATTGACGCGGAATACTTCTCTCCTGATGCCGTGACAGAAACGGCCATCAGCTCGGTTAAGCCTGATGCACCGTCGATCGTTTTTACGGGGCGCATGGACTATTGGCCCAATGTTGACGCAGCCGTTTGGTTCGCCAATGAGATCTTCCCTCTCGTCAAACGCACATTCGAAACCGCTCAATTTACCATCGCTGGCGCCGCACCAAATACGGAAGTCCAGCGGCTCGGGACGTCGGATGGCATTGAAGTCACGGGACGCGTCGACGACATTCGCCCTTACATTTTGGGCGCCGATGTCGTCGTTGCCCCATTGCGAATCGCACGCGGTATTCAAAACAAGGTGCTAGAGGGTATGGCCCTTGGCAAGACCGTCGTGACCACCAATCAAGGTCTGGAAGGGATCGTTGCAACGCCCGGACATCATGTCTTGGTGGCCGATACGGCGGAGGCGATTGCCGCTGAAGTTGTTGCCGTCATTGAGAAGGGTGGAGCACCCGAAATTGGTAGAGAAGCTCGCAAACACCTGGTGCAAACCTACGGGTGGGAGGCACGCATGAGTGGCTTTGACCAATGGCTTCCGCCAAATTGAACGAAATGCCAAACCCTCAAACGATTCCTCATGCAATATTCTTGACGATGTGAGGGCCGACAAAGTTAGCAATCGGCAGCGGTAAACGCCGCCACGCAGAAACCATTAGTTGATATTTGGGGTTTGTTGGGTTGACGTTCGGAACCTCTCCCCCATTCGCTATATAATACTCGTGACTGATGGGCTCAGGCTCAAATCCCCAGTTCTTTTTGAAAGCATATGGCCCGGTTCCTTGTTTGCTTCGACCAAAGTCAAACACGCGGGCACCGCGCGACAACCCATGCCGCATGACATGCCAGTACATGAGATCGTTCGCGCCTAAGCGCCGCGCCTCGACACGACTGCCAGTGTAGTAAGGCAGGACCTGATCACCAAAGTAGAATGACATAACACTTGAGACAGGCAATCCGTCATGCAAGACGGTGAGTATTTCACAATCTGACCCAAAGACGCGCATTAGCTCTGCAAAATACTTCTTTCCAAAGACCGGTGTCCCTAAGTTTCGAACACTCTCCGCATAAAGACGATAAAACTCTGATAATCTTGTGTCCAGACGATACGACAGGCCATCATTCTTGAGCGCCTTGCGAACGACAGCACGCTGCTTTCGGGGAATCTGTTTTAGATTCTCATCTTCATCTACAGCAATGGATCGGGAGAAGTTCACGTATAGGTCATCCTTGCGGGACCAATTTTCGTGCGCTCTCGCGGGCGCGCGATACTCTAGGTAAGAGGCACCGGTTTGCTCTAGTAGGTCGAGAGCGGCTCTATCAAGGGCCTCATGGCTTTCCTCGTCAATGGCTGCTGGACCTCCTGCAACGCAAAATCCATTTGAAATGAGAGCGTTCCCAAACAATCGGCTCTTGGCATGTACGAGAGGAAGGACACCGCAAATCTTTGATGCGCGACGGGCAAGGAGATAATGGGTCGAATGGCCGAAGGCATTCTCCACAACTTCTTTCCAGCCAGCGCGGTGGAAAAATGTCGCTTCCGAACTTGACGCGACAAAAGCGTCCCAAGCAGCAACGTCCTCCGGATTCGACCCTAATTCATCAACCGATAGCGTCATATGGATCTTCTGACTTTTGTCTCTTCTTAAGTGTCGACATCCGAGCTGAAGGTGCGGTCGACCCGGTCCCAGTTAAACTCTGAAATTACCCGCTCAAGCTTACGCTCCATATGCTTAAGGCCCGTATAATGGCGAAATCGCGACTTCCAACTGAGGTCAGGTATCTTCGGTTGGCCTGGGTCAACCTCCCAAGGATGGAAGTAAAACATGAAAGGCCGCTTCTCGCGCCGGTTGGTTCGAGAAATGGCGGCACGAGACAAGGCGTAAGGCAAAAGGCGGAAATAGCCTCCACCACCGCCTGGGAATACGGATTTGCCGATTTCAACGGTCGTCATGGGATATTCCTCTATCCCCCCCTGCTTTCCCGGCCAAAAAGAAAACCGAGGGGCGTCCGGCATGCCGTAAAGATCATGTCGAATGGGGTAGATGCTGGTTGAGTAGGAATACCCCTCTTCGGAGAGGATGTCATAGGCCCACAAACATTCCCGACTCATGGAAAAAGTTGCCGCGCGGTATCCATTTACCTTTGATCCTGACAAGTCTTCTAGAACCCTCTTGGTTCGACGCACATCGTCGCGAAAGAGCTCGGGGGATTGTTCGAAGATGCGCCGGTGTTCATACCCGTGTGCTGCCAACTCATGGCCTTCGCCGACAATGCGTTGAATCAAAGATGGAAATCTCTCGGCCACCCACCCCAGTGTAAAGAACGTGGCCTTGACATTGTGGCGGCCAAAAAGATCGAGCACGCGCTCCGTTGAGCGATCCACCCTCAAGCTTTGATGATCCCACTCAGATCGATCAATCCGGCCTGCGAAGGCTTCAACTTGAAAGTAGTCTTCGACATCGACGGTCATGGCATTGATCGGCTGTCCGTTTTCCGGATCCAAGCGGACCCTCGCAGGAATCGCGGTGGAATTTAGTGCATTCGTCTTCATTGGTGGATCCGTCCTTGCGCAGAGGGGTGCAGAGGCATTGTTAAGCGCGGTGTCGACCACCGAGATAGTCAATCACCATGTGCAGCGCGCGCCTCATTAGGCGATTTTCATCTTCCTGACTGAGCGGCTCGTCCATCTTTCTACGGATCGTCAAATCGATGACATCTGGTTCTTCTTCGGCCATCACAGGTCTTGCTTCTTTTATGCGCTTGCGACTTTTCTGGCGCGGGCTGTCATCGTGCGGCATAGGAATGTTGATATCATCATCTGCGAAGGCGGCCTGATTCAGTTGGAACTCTTCGTTGTTGTCCTGCATTTCGCCGGCTATCTCAGGAACATCCACCTCACTAAGCGACTCCTGTCGTTTGGCAGCTCTTCTTGAGCGCTTTGGCGTTTCCTCGAAATCGAGTACTTGCTCCAGCTCGTCGGCCAGCTCCGATGCTACCGCTTTAACCATCGCAGCGGTAACTTGATGGGTCTCCTCGAGACTTGCGAAAAGCAGAATCCGGGTGAACAATGTGTTGATCTGGCGCGGTATTCCTCCGGATATTCGATAAACTTCCTCAAATGCTTGTTTCTGAATTTCAGGGTCATTTTGCCACCCGACCAATTGCAAACGGTGGCAAATGTATTCAACGGTCTCCTGGGCTGAGAGCGGGCCAAGGTGATAGGATGCGATGACACGCTGACGTAATTGGGCCAGCTCTGGCCGGGCCAAGGTCTTGCGGAACTGCGGTTGGCCCAGCAGGAAACTCTGAAGGGCGGGTTTACCGTTGACCAGTAGATTGGACAGCATCCGTAGTTCTTCTAGTGCGGCGACGGAAAGGTTCTGCGCCTCATCGACAAAGAGGAGACAGCGGCGTCCTTGACGATTTGAGTCAGCAATAAAGCGTTCAATGTTGCGGAAGACCGTCGTTTTGTTCAACCCTTCCTGGGCCAGACCAAAGGCCGAAGCCACCATGCGCACCATATTCTCTTGATCAAGATTGGTGGTCACGATATTTGCGGCGACGTATCTGCGATTGTCAAGGGTTGAGAGAAGGTGTTCGACAATGGTCGTCTTACCGGAACCCACTTCACCGGTGACCAAGATAAAACCTTCGCCTTGATCAAGACCAAACTTCAAATGCGCTATGGCGCGTTTGTGAACGGAACTTAAAAAGAAGAAACGATGGTCCGGTGAAAGCCGAAACGGTAGTCCATCAAACTTGAAATACTGCTCATACATGGGTTTGATCTACCAGGATTTCGTAATCGAAAAACTCACGCTTGTCTCGCTAACTTCGGCACCGGTTCCAAACTCATTCTTCTGTGTTGCCACAGTAAGCTCCGCATTTGCGGTTCCACTGAGCCTGTACCCAACACCGAGACCTGCACGTACACGATCTACTTCTTGGGCTGGAATGGGTCGGTCATCAGAACTCATCGATGCAGAAAATGTGCCATAGAACTGGCTGCCAAAATTGCGGGAGATTTTCACTCCTCCGCCAACAACTGAATCCTCACCGGGGATGTTTTGAAATTCTCTCTCCCGGTAATAGACCTTAGCGAAGTAGCTCATTTGTCCGGTTTCACCGCTTATGCTCAACCGACCTGTCTTAGCAACATAAGCTGTGTTGTTAATGTTTTGTATGATGTCTATGGCAGGAATTTCATTTCCCAAATCATCAAACAATACCGCGTTTGAATCTGTGGCAAAACCGAGCTGATCGGTTTGCAGGACATGAGAATATGTACCACGCAACGTGATGGACCGACCAAGGACGTGATTAATCTCAGCATCATATGAAGATGAATCAAAACGCTGACCCGCTTCAAACCGCATCGATGTTCTACTCGAAGGGCGATATTCAAACCCCAGACGCCAGTGGTCTGTCTCAATGTCGTTTACGCCGTCACCGTCGGTATCAGCAACATCATACCCGGCGCGTGCGATTGCCATCATGTATGGTGTGATCAAATAGTTGATCGTTCCTAGTACGTCAAAATTCTGGCGATCAATATCGTCTTGCCAGGCACCACCACTTAGTGACCAGCCAAGTGTATTTGCCGCCGTCAAATTGTTGGCGTTGAAATTACCCCTGACAATCTGATCATCCGTTCGGGCGATGGCGTTTGTTCCAACGCTGGTGTCGTTGTAACTGACGTGAGAGTATTGGAAGTCGGCATTGAGCGCGACGGAGTTGCCTATCATCGTTTTGATTTCGGGCCCTACATTGATCGATGTTATGCGCGCTTGAGGGCCTCGAAAAGTGCGTGAAGCTGTGGGCGTCACGGTGGTTCCAAGGGTTTGCCGTTCACGTACGTTACCATTAACATTGAAGTACAGAACTTCGCTTATGATCGATGCTTTGTTGCGCATAGTGAGATCATGTCGCTCGCCGCTGAGGACACCGACGTCTCCGTATTGATCATACGAAAGGGTGTAGTCTATATAGGACTCCAAGCGCGGCAACTCACCGAGAACATTGATGGTTCCTGCGGCCGTCAATAAATAATCACCTTCTTCACCGGTCGCGACAAGTCTAGCATTGTCTGTGTAGACGCCTTGTAAGGATGCGGACGGCGTGATCGTCCATTTGGCATGGGCCACTTTTGGCGCCGCCGTTAGGGCCAAAGCAACACCTGCTACCGCCACTCCCCGGGTCAAAGACTGTCTGCATATGCCGTACAGGAGTGTTCTTTTGTGGGCGGTTTGCCTTTTATCTGCCATTGCGTTTTTCCGGTTTGTAATAATAATAGTAGGCCCCATAACGTTCGCTTGATTTCCGGTCGGTGACCTTGTTCATGACAAGATTGATTGTGCCGCCAGCTTCCAGCAGGGAAATCGATTGCTCAAGGTCTCTTCGAGAGGTTTTTTCGGCCTCAACGACCACTACAATTTGCCCGACGAGTGACGCGAGAACACCGGTTTCACTGCTCAACAACACAGGCGGCGAATCAATAATGATCACCCTATCACTGTACCGGGTTGCCAAATCGCTCATCAACGACTTCATCCCCGGACTGGCCAGCAATTCTGTGGCATGAGCGGCATGTTGCCCGGACGGCAGAACAGTCAAATTTGGAATGTTGGTCCGGACCATAACATCCGGCAATGTCAAACTCGCGTCCTCCAAGACGTCCAGAAACCCATATTCTGCATAGAATCCGAGTTGCGAAGGGAGGTCGCGTTTGATCACATCGGCGTCAACAAGAAGAACATTGAGGCCACGCTCAGACGCGATGCTCATGGCCAGATTTGTTGCCGTGAAGGTCTTGCCCTCATTGGGTTTTGAGCTTGTGACCATGATGACATGGTTGCGAGAAATACCGGGACCTTCGGCTTCCTCGAAAGCACGCTTCAAGAGAGGTCGCTTAATCCCCCGATATTCTTCGACGATTTTGCTTCTTCCGAGGGTCGGCGTAACAAATCCACGCTTTTCTAGTCCTTTGATATCGATCTCTGCGTAGTTTCTCGATTTCGATGAATTCGAATAGGAAGCGGTCGATTGGTCCTCTGCAATCTCGCGACGGCTTTGGCGGCCTGCAAACCATCGGCGCCCTGAGGACTCCACAGCCCGCTCCGCCAACGGCCTGTCATCAACTTGCTCTGTAGCGCCGAAGCCGCTTTCACCTGACCTTTCAGCGAACCTTTCGGCTAGCGTTTTTTTCGAGTCTTTTGACATGGCCCCCACACTAAATAAAGCTACCCAATACTGTTTCGCTCAACATGGTACGAATACTGCCCAACCGCGGTAGAAGCAAAGCCGTCATCGCTATAATCAAAACCGGCGCCGAAACCGCCACAATGAAACTCATGTGGTCAAACAAGCCCCGCGCCTTTGTCCCCAAATCGGTGATCTTGCTGACGCTGCCGATGACAGGCATCTGAAACGCCTCACTCAATTTGGACGGCACCGAGAATGTGTCTTCAAGTTGGCCGCGCAAGAATGAAATACCCCCGCCAGCGCCAAAAGCCATCACCAAAACAATGGCAAGGAAAATTAACCTTGGAGGCCCACTTGGCAAAGCCGGGACGCTTGGCGGTTCGAATGCTCTAAATTGCACTGGATCGGTCGAGGCCTCGAGCGCTCGAGACAGCCTGGCAGATTCACGACGGTCCAGCAGGGTCTCATATTTCTTCTTGATCGTCGCGTAGTCGCGATCGAGAGAGGCCATTTCGGCTTGAATGGTTGGGGCAATCGCTGCGAACTTCTTCATCGACTCCAGATCTTTTTCCGCCTGCTGCAATCGGCGCGTGAGACGGGCAATGTCTTCATTTGCCGTCACCCGACGCAACGTCAATTGCTCGTGAAGCGGGTTCGGAATCTTGGTGCCGACCAAAATATCTTCCTCAGATATTGGCTCTTCGCCGGATTGTTCTTTCTTGTAACGTTCCGCCAAAATATCCAGCCGTTTCTTGATGCCGACGACATCTGGATGTTCTTCGGTGAAATCAACAAGTAGCGTGGCAAGCTGTTGCTTCAAGGTGCGTATTTGGCCCAGCGTCGAGGTTTGCGCCTTACCTTTCACGATCGAATCCGCAGTGTTCTCAACGTATTGATACTCAGGTGTTTTTGCCAGTTGGGCAATGAGTTCGCTACGCGCGACCTCTGCTTCCTCGATGTCGTATTGCAGTTGCTCAACTTTCCGGATGGCTTGCTGATATCGCTGGCCGTAAGTTCCATTGCCAGACAGAATCATCATGTTCTTGGCTTGGAATTGAGCCAATCGCTCTTCTGCAGCTTTTAGCTGAGCTTCATATTCTGCAATCTGGGTATTCAAGAATGTCTCCGCCTTCACCATGTCATCGCGAGTTTCACCCAGATTGCTTTCAATGAAGACGGTGAGAAGGGCCTGCACAACATCCCTGGACCGAACCGGGTTCTCGTCGTGGTAGCTGACTTCAATGATGTTGGCATTTCTCGCGCGCATCTTAATACGATTGCGCAAGGCGGCGATCATACTTTGCTGCGCGGCATCTCCTTCATTGGCCACATCAAGATCGACCGTGCGGGCAACTTGCATTAAGTTTGGTCCGCTAAGTAGAGTCTGCTGCAAAACTGTCACTTGGCGCTGAGCATTTTGACCAACGGTGATCCCCTTCATCAGGGGCGTCAAAGCGGAATCTATGTCAACTCGAACAGCGCCGGACGACTTGTATACGTCCGGCAGCATGATTACATAAAGCGTCCCAATGAGTGCCACAGCCCAACACACCGGAACGCCCAACCAACGCCACCGCCATGCCTTGTAGATTTGCGCACGGATTTCTAGAAATGCGTCATGCATTCTTAAGCTTACCTTCTACCCTCACTCAACACCCAACTCCGCCACATGAGTCATGTAGCGTTAGAAACGCGCCTCCGGAATGATCAATACATCGCCCGGAAGTAAATCAACATTAGCTCCAACATCGCCATTGCGCAGGAGATCATCCAATCGAATGCGATAGACAATTTCTTCTTCGCCGACCTTGCGAACGATCACTGTGCGATTGCCGGCAGCAAGATCTGAAAGACCCCCGGCCGTTATCATGGCGTCAAGAACCGTCATGCCATTTCTGTATGGAATGGCTTGCGGTGTCGCGGCTTGACCCACAACACGAATTTGTTCAGCAAACTGACCAACGAAGTTCGATACGACGATGGTGACTTGTGGGTTTTGGACATACTTTGCCAAAACACCTTCGATTTCATCACCCAATTCAGCTGGCGTTTTCCCGGCCGCTACGACGTCTTCAATCAAGGGGACTGAGATCTTTCCGTCCGGCCGCACAGGCGCTTTACTGGACAGGTCTGGCTGGCGCCATACGAATATTTCCAATGAGTCGCCAGGTCCTATCTTGTAATCACTAATGGTTGCGGATGCGTCAGCATGTGTTGGAGCGTCCGGATAATTCGAAACCCCACACCCTGCCAGCGCGACGCAAAAAAGAACGGCAACAGCCAGTCCAAACCTTGTTTTCCCAATATTCACGGTCAATCTCCCCGGTTCATCCAATACTCTCAAGGTTAATCCACAAGCTCCAATTATTCTATCTCGTATTGGATAAAAACAGCGCTCCATCGGGCTGATTTAACTGCATTTCCCAAGGTTTTGGACCCCATGCGCTGTATGATGCGCAAGGAATGTGACTTTCTCGTCAACAAATGCAAAATGCAGGCCCTTTTTTCCCATTAAGCAGGAACCTCAGATAAGCCCTCTGCGACGGAAGGACATCGCGCAATCGTACCAAAATTGGCTGAATTCTGAGGTTTTCAATACTTCGGCACCACGCCCTCTTGTTGAGCTGTTGCAGTGAGAGGTCAGAGGTACGTCAAATATCGCGTCGCGGGTGTGACATCTTTGACCCAAATTGGGTCAAAATGGCCATGACGTGAACAGGTTGCGGTCATCCCTCACGAAATGCGTGCCGAAAGGTGCTGACAATGGGATCCAGCAGATACCCCACGAAGGTCTGACTTCCCGTCACGATCATCACTTCTGCGGGCATTCCTGCCGTCAAGGTGAGATCTTCTGAAGCTTGAGCCAATGTGTCTCGGTCAACCTCAATGATCGCCTTGAAATAGGGCTGACCGGTCATTTCATCGATCAGACGGTCTGCTGAAACGCTGGTTACACGGCCTACAATTTGGGGCAAGTTGCGTTGAGAAAAGGCTGACAATCGTATTTGAGCTTCAAGCCCTTCGTGTACCACATCGATGTCCATCGGCGAGACTTGTGCCTCAATGATGAGGTCTTCGTTTTGCGGCACAATATCCAAAATGGCCTGTCCCGGCGCAATGATGCCACCAGATGTGTGGAAGTTAAGCTCCACGACTTTTCCTGATACCGGCGCAGTAATCTGTATACGATCTAATATATCTGCGGATGCCGCCATGCGCTCACCGGCGGCGGAGAGCTCGCCGCGAATCTGGCTCAACTCTTGGGCAATGTCGTTTTGCAGAATTGTATCGGCGGCAATAAGTTCCAATTCGGTTTCACCAATTGCTTGTTCAGAACGAGAGATCAGGGCCTGGTTGGATCCCATACCTGCTTTGAGTTCGGCTTCCGTGCGTTGCAAGGCGAGCAACCTAGGTTTGCGCTCCAACCCTTTGTTCACTAGGGTTTGAACACCCTTGATCTCTTCCCCAATGAGCCCAAGTTGCTCATTCTGACCATCAATTTGGGCCTGCAGCCCGTTGATCTCTTCGCGCATCTGGGCTTCCTTTTGCCGCAAAACAGCTTTGCGATCATCATGGGCGCGCTTTTGGGTGTGAAGTAGTTGACGCTGTGTCACTAAGATTTCGTAGACCTTTGGGTCTCTGGCTTCATCCAGCAACCAACTCGGGAAGGCAATGTCATCGGATTGTGTTTGAAGCGCAATGAGACGCTCTTGTTGAGCTGCGAGCGTAAAGTACTGCGTTCTGATCAACTCATATGACGCGCGGGCCATGGTATCCTCAAGAAGAACGAGAGGCTGCCCCGCTTCGACATCACTGCCATCTTCAACCAAGATCCTCTCAATGATCCCGCCCTCAAGGTGCTGAACCGTTTTTCGACTGCCGTAGGGCGAAATCACGCCCGGGGCAATGGCAGCGCTTGAAAGGGGAGCGAGCACCGACCATGCGACGGCGAACAATATGAATGCGCTCAGTGCAATGATGCCTGCGCGCTCTTCTTTGCGTATCATTGTGGTAAGATCATTTGGCTGTTCCGGCTTAAACGGCTTGGCCTTCTTTGGTGCCCCGACCTCACTTGACGACGTTGTCACTGGTAGAGCCGTTGATGGACCCTCCTCGGTCTCCTCGCTGGCAGGGGGTGTTGGCTCATTTCCTTCAGTGTTCGATGCCGTCAAACGATCAGGACCGGCTAATGTGTCTTGAAGACTTTGGATGACTTTTCTGGCGCCGACGAGACCTGCGCTGGCCGCCGTCGGTTTGGCCGGACCTTTATCTGGTGGCTTGTTGTGACTCTTGACCGAAGTTTTCGGCGAATGTGGCGTCTCCCTCTTTGCAGTGTCTGGACGACCCGCCTTTGGCTCCGTTTTTCCCAAAGCAAGCTTCAAACGGTTCTTGGCAACACTGTTTTTTTTCGCTCCACGCTTTCGCATCGCTTATGCCCCTTGTGCTACGCGATGTGCGCTGAGTTGCTGAATGATCTCGTCACATGGCCCCATCATTTCGACTGTTCCATTGTTTAGAACCAAGAGCCGATCAACATGGGAGACAATTGATGAGCGATGCGCCACCATGATCACGGTGGTCCCTTCGCCGCGCAACGTATCGACGGTTTGCATTAAGGCCGCTTCGCCTTGCTGATCCAGATTCGCATTGGGTTCGTCCAAGACCAGCAAACAAGGATCACCGAACAACGCGCGCGCAAGGCCAATGCGTTGTCGTTGACCGCCAGAAAGGTGTGATCCTGAATCCATCAACACCGTGTCGTATCCTTCCGGAAGCCGGAGGATCATGTCATGCACATCGGCAAGTTTGGCTGCCTTAATCACGGCCATACTGTCCGGATCGCCCATACGTGCGATGTTCTCGGCGACTGTTCCATCGAACAAATCAACTGTTTGCGGCAAATAACCGACGTGTGCCCCAAACTCAGTTCTGTCCCATTGGGAAACTTCCGCACCGTCCAGACGCACATGCCCGGCGGTTGGCGACCAAACGCCCATGATCATACGACAAAGGGTGCTCTTGCCCGCGGCCGACGGACCAACAATCGCCAAAGCCTCACCGGCTGCCAGGGAAAAGGATACATTCCGCAGAATTGGTTTTTTCGATCCGGGCGGCACAAAAGTGAGACCTTCAACGGTAAGGTGCCCGACCGGTTCAGCGAGCGCCATGCGTTCTTGTTCCGGCGGCGCGTTGGTCAATACATTTGCCAGACGATGATAGGCGGCTCTAGCCGATACCCAACTTTTCCAAGCTCCAATTGATTGCTCGATCGGTGCAAGGCCTCGTCCAAGAAGAATGGATGCTGCAATCATGCCCCCTGATGTTAACTTGTTTTGCAATACCAAATAGGCGCCGATGCCTAGAACGCCGATCTGCACAGCTAGGCGTATGAACTTGGTCATGCCAGCGAGTTCAGCTGCACGATCCGCCGCAGTTGACTGTTGCTCCAAGACCTTGTTGTTGGCAAAGGCCCAGCGATTTAGCAGATTGGGAAGTAGTCCCATGGCTTGGACAACTTCGGCATTGCGAACGGTCTTATCAGCATGGGCAAATGCGGTGAGCTGAGCTTTGTTGGCTTCCTTTAGCGGCACGCGCGTTGCAAGCTCATTGAGATAGGCAAGGCCGAAGAGAGCGATAGCGCCACCGAGCGCCAATAGACCTAACCACCAATGAAGGCCGAACACGATCACCACGTAGATTGGGATCCACGGCGCATCCACCACTGGAAAAACCGCCTGGCTAGAGATAAAATTTCGGAGTTGAGCAAGATCACGTACTGGTTGGGCGCCGAGATTTGCACCTTTCAAGGACATTGAAAGTGACGATGATAGAACACGAAGTGACAGGTTTTGGTCGAACCACAGGCTTATGCGCGCTAACAACCTTTGTCGACCACTGTCCATTTGACTGAGAACCAGCAAGGCCACCATTGCTACTGCGGTTAGAACAAGGAGGGTTTCCGTTCGACCGGATGTCAGAACGCGATCAAAGACCTGCATCATGTAAATGGGTGACACCAGCATCAGCAGATTGAAAGCGCAACTGAAAGCGATCACCGGGTAGAAACCGCGGCGCGCTTTTCTCAGAGTTGCAACGATCGGATCCTTTGGCAAAGCCGATGAGACAGATGGGTGCACCATAGACAGTGAGGTCCTCAAAAAACAAGCGGCCACGGCCGCGCGAAATCGACCGAGAATCGGCCTATCTCCGGGATTAACTTTTAGGCAAAAGTGGTTATCAGGGGATTAAGATCGGCAAGGAACTTTCCATAAACTAACAAGCCGGACGGGGCGGGTTAGAGCGGATTCGCAATCGCCGCGCAAGGGTGAACATCCTCTGCGAGCATTCGACTGCGTTGAAGGCAAGCAAGGCTTGAATGGCGTTAAGGGGATGTAATGTTGGGGGCGGTCAGTTGGTTTCGCCGATGTGTTTTTTGAGAAAAATTTCAATCTCCCGAAGGAAGCGATATCGATGCTCGTACTCGGAGAGGTGGTGGTCGCCACCTGTAAAAGTCACCAGCCTGTGTTTTCTCTTCTTGTCCCTGAGACGTTGATACAATTGTTTTGTTTGACCATAAGAGACCGTGCGATCGCTTGTGCCATGAATGAGCAGGAGCGGCACTTCAAAATCTCTGGCCCGACTGAGAGGAGAGTTCTCTTTCAATTTGGCGGCATCTTTCTTCCTGTCACCGATGATCGCCTTGACGTATCTTTGCGCGATTGTGCCTCTTTCACTCCGAATCGTGAAATTTAGATCTGTCACGCCAGCGAAGCTGATCGCACATTTGTAAAGATCCGGCGACCTTAACGCGCCCATAAGCGCAGCGTAACCACCGTAACTGGCGCCGACAATGCAAATGCGATCCCTGTTGGCAAGACCTTCAGCAATCAAATGTTCCACACCTTTAGTGACATCGTCTTGCATGGCGCGCCCCCATTCGCCATCACCCGCTCTTTCAAACTTCCTTCCGTACCCGGTTGACCCACGGAAGTTTGGCTGGAAAACCAAATATCCCCGGTTTGCCAAGAATTGAGCCCAAAAGTCGAAAGTCCGGTGATCCCTCGTGGCAGGGCCCCCGTGTGGCAAAACGACCAATGGCAAGTTGGACTGACGGCCAAAGTGGGGAAACGTCAAATACCCATGTATCGTAAAGCCATCTTCGGTTTGGTACGTTACACGTTGTACATCACCCAATTGTTCGGCAGATAAATCGGCGTAGGAATTTACGAACGGCTCGAGCGATTTTCTGTGGCGATTGAGAATGTAGTAGGTGCCGGGGCGTTTCGGACCCGCGGACCAGATTAACTGCTTCACTCTGCCTCTGCTGGACTCGAATATTTCGTTGGTGTGTTCTTTCCCCAGGGCTCTATCCACACTCTCTTGAGAGCGTTTGAAAACTGGATCCCAAAAACTGGTTTCCTGTCGATCATCAAGAAATCTTGCGCCTATGGGGAGGCCTGTCTCCCAGTCGATCACAAGTCCGCTGACATCGACCGATGGGTGCTCAAACAGCGTTTCGACCACTTGACGAGACTGGAGATTGAATAGATGCGCGCCAAAAAGATCTCCATCCCTTCGTGCGCGCACAAATATTTCAAAAGGTTGATCGGATACCCCAAAGACTTTTAGCCATTCGTCGGTTCCATATTCGCGGCGATCAAGCAACTGCCATTCATGGTCTTGGGTGCCAATCTTGCGCCCCTTGCCTTTGGCGCCCTCAATGCTCTCAAACTCTTCGTCGCTGATCTCCTTATCAAATTCGTCTGGATCATAAAGATCCACTGTTTCCGTTAACGCGGACGCCATTGTCTGTTCAGCTAATAGGTTCGAAGTTGGAATCTTGCTGCGCCAGTAGACATACTGTGTCCCCTTTCTAACATCCATCCTTAGACGGATGTTCCCAGACGGATCCACGCCCCAATAGACCGTGTTGGGGTTACCAACCGCGTGAATCGCGGCTTTGCCGGTGTGAACATTCACTTTGTAAGCCCAAACCGTGCGGCCAAAAAACTCCGGCACGGACAAAAGGACATGATCGGGATCGCAGGGCAGCTCATAAATCACCTGAGACCGCCATGTGCTCAAATGATCGGCATCATAGTCAGGCATCAAGACTGTACGGTTTGAGCCATCAGGATCCATTGCGACCAAACGTGACTCGGTTGCTCTAAGGCCAAATCTCTGCCCTCGTTGGCTGAATTTCTCCCGTGACTCGAACGTAACAGGGACGAGCAACCTTCGATCATTTGCCCAAAACAGATACCCATAGGCCAGATCCTCAATATCTATCCGGGTTGGTGCGGCATCACTGTCATCGATATCAAATACAAAGACCGATGACAGCTCATCTGTTTTCTTGAGATATGCCACATACTTGCCGTCAGGAGACATGGCAACATGATGGTGAGGTAGTTGAGCAAATGCCGAAATGGGAGGATGCTTATGATCGATGCCCTCAGCAGAATGAGCGAATGCATGGCCGGACGGACGCAAGGCCATCAAACAAAATGCGATTGCACACATCGCCTTCCATTTGACCTGACGTGACATCAGCGCCCCAGATGTCTTGCAAGAAATGCATCGATCTTCGTAAAGGCGTCGATGCGCTCGGGCTCATAGCGAAGACTGTGATCGCCGTGGGGATAATAGTAGGCTTCGACACTCTTTCCAGATTGTCGCAGCGCTGCCTCAAAGATCCGCGCCTGTTTCGGAAGAACCGTTCGGTCAATCTCTCCAGTGATAAGCAAGACTGGCACACGGATCTCTGACGCGCGCATGGCAGGCGACGAATGTTCCATGTAAGGCCTGTCACCGCCATTCTTGTCGCCAATGATACGTCCCCAATAGTTGTGATAGCCCCGCCAAAACGCTGGCTTGTTCATGACCTCAATCAAATCATAGACACCGTTGATGGCAACACTGCATTTGTAAAGATTGGGCTCTTTCACAATGCCCATGGCTGAGGCGTAACCGCCATAACTCCACCCGACAATGCAAATGCGCTTGGGGTCGGCTATGCCGTCTCTAATCACTTTCCGTGTCGCATCGGTTACGTCGTCTTGCATTTTTAGGCCCCACTCCTTGAAGCCTGCATGTTCAAAATCCTCACCATACCCTTCCGACCCACGGAAGTTTGGTTGCACAACAGCGTAACCGCGATTTGCGAAGAGTTGAGCCATGTAGTCGAAAGTTGCCCCGTCTCGCGCGCGGGGACCGCCGTGGGGCATGACAATGGTGGGTAGATTTCGCGAGCGGCCCTTTGGAAGTGTCAAATAGGCAGGTATTTCAAGCCCATCGCGCGCTTTGAAATAATAGGGCCGCACTTCGCCCATGTCCTCTGCGCGGAGTTGTGGATACCAACGCCCGATTTCAGATATCGACTTTTCTTTGTAGTCCATCAGGTAATAGACGGGGGGCGAACTATCGCTGGTTGAACGAATGACCTGACGATTTCCGTCCTTACTGAAACTCATAAATGTCTTAACCGGTCCCGGAATGTTTTTCTTGACCAGCTTGGCGCGCTTGCGTGCCCGATCACTTAAGTAATGTGTCTGCGGTTCATCATCGATGTAGTGAACACCCACCGGCTCATGGGTGTCGTGAAAGAACGACATACCATCGACATCAAATGTGTCGTGTTCAAACACTGTCTCAATCAACTCGCCAGACACGATGTCCATGAGGTAGACGCCCCTGCGACCGGTCTTCAATCTCGTCAAAATGTAGAGATGATTCGGATTTTCGATTGAAAACCCCAAAGGATCCATGTCAGACGAACTCAACCACTTGGCTTGGCTGAGCAGTTTCCATTGAACGCTGTCTTCTTTCTTGAGGAAGATCTTCACCTCATCTTTGATGTCGTCGTCGTCGAAACGAAGCCTCACCTTGCCGTCCCAATCGGTCTGATAGTCGAACGTATTGGGCCCACCGCGCATAAGAGTATATGTCTTGCCAGTTCGGATATTGACTTTTTCTACAGTGACGAAACCATCTTGATTAATATCTTCGCCCATGAGGAGGTATTCCGGCTCATCATCCAATAGATCCAAAATGTTCGCTTGATAGAGGTTAGTGCGATCAACGCGTCGTTGGATTTCTTTCAACAGGACGACCGGTTTCGTGCCATCACGATTGACCGCCATCGTTCGCGATGCAGTCGTCTTGACCTTGTAACCTTGCCATCGCTTGTAAGGTGGTGTGTAAACGAACGGGTAGACGACAACGACGATGAGACGCTCATCGGTGGCCCAATAAAATCTACTGAAACGAATATCGTTTTCGCTTCCAGGCTCGATCATCACAGGTTGCTCATTTGAGTCCAGTTTGTAGACGAAGATCGCACGGCGCCCTTGATAGGGTTGCAGCGCAGCCAAATGCGTGCCGTCGGGCGACAATTTCGGACTCAGCATAGCGATGCCGCGCGCGAAATCCTCCACTTTGTATTTCTTTGCTTCGGCGTCACTCATCGTCAAAGCAGCAAAGAATGCTAGTGTTGCGACCAAGAAACCGATGCGCACCACTCCGTTTGATCTATTGGTCATTGATCCCCACATGACCCCCTCCATTTCCCACGCAATGTACAAAAAGAGTGTATCGGGATTTTGCCACACCCGCAACCCACACGGGAACCCCTTTGCAACGGGCTCGCAACAAAAAGGGCGACTTCGATGCCTCGAAGCCACCCCCAAAAGTGCAAGTTCACAAGGTACTTACTTTAGGTGCCTCGCGAAAAACGCATCCAGCTTGATAAACATATCCTGCAATTCTGGCTCGTAACGGAACGAGTGATCTGCGTGCGGATAATAGTACACCTCATGCACTTTACCTGCTTGCTTGAGGGCGTTCTCCAATATTCGCGTCTGCTTGGGCAAAACCGTTCGGTCAACCTCACCTGCAGCCAGGAAGATCGGCACTTGGATCTCATTGGCGCGCATGGCTGAAGAACCTTGCTCCATTCGGACCCGATCAACACTCTTGTTGCCTATGAGACGGCCCCAATAATTGTGATACCAACGATGCCAGCCAGGGCGGTTCATGACCTCGATCAAGTCATAAACACCGTTGATTGCGGCTCCACATTTGTAGAGGTTGGGTTCATTGACAACACCCATCATGGCGGCGTAGGCACCGTAGCTCCAACCAAAAATGCAAACACGCTTTGGATCTGCGATGCCGTCGCGAATGACTTTGTGGGTCGCATCGGTGACATCGTCCTGCATCTTAAAGCCCCACTCGCCAAAGCCTGCATGTTCGAAGTCTTCGCCATAACCGGTTGAGCCACGGAAGTTTGGCTGCACAACAGCGTAGCCACGGCTTGCAAAGAGCTGTGCCATGAAGTCGAAACGAGCCCAATCCTGAGATCGCGGCCCGCCGTGCGGCATGATGATTGTTGGAAGGTTGCGTGACTTGCCCTTTGGTAAGGTCAAATATGTTGGGATCTTCACACCGTCACGAGCGGCAAAATGGTATGGGCGAACCTCGCCCAGGTCAGCCTGATCGACGGTGGGATGGGTCGATCCAATTGGATTGACCGACTTCTTCTCAAAGTCAACCAAATAGTATGATGTCGGCTCGCTGGGGCCAGAACCTGAGACAATAAGTTTCTCATCGCTGCTCAATATCCCTCTTGTCGGCTTTGAGTACCTTTTGAACGTTCCGGGGACAATTTTGTCGATTGCCTCGCCTTGATTTCTTGCCTCATCACTTAAATAGTGACGGGTGATCTGGTCTTCAACGAAATAGGCGGCATAGGGCTCATGGGTCTCATCATAGAATTCTAAATCAATCAACTCGGCCGTGTCATGACCAAAGACTTTCTCTCCCAGCTGCCGTGTCTTCATATTGAATTTGAAAGCTTCATATCGACCCGATTTCTGACGGGTCATGACATAAATCTCATTTGGGTTGTCGACCGAAAATTCCATTGGAACAATTTCAGCGCGGTCAAGCTGGGGGGATTTGTTGAGAAGTGTCCAACCGAACGATCCCTCTTTCTTCATGTGGAGTGACATCTCGTCTTTGATATCGTCGTAATCATAACGAAGTTTGACATTGCCATCGAGATCGGTGGCGAACCCGATGGTGTGGTCCTTAGCCCCTTTCGCGATCGGCTCTCTATCGCCGGTGTGAATGTTGACCCTATTGACCTCAAGGAACCTGTCTCGGTTCACGTCAGCGGCGATCAGGATGTGGTCGTCATCATCATCCAACATATCAACAATGTCGGATTGGTATCCGCCTTGACCGTTGAAGTTTTTCTGCTGGTCATTGAAGAGAACAACTGGATCTGTGGCATCGCGGTTCACGGCAATGGTTCGTGTTGCGATCGTCTTCAGCTTGTAACCTTCAAATCGACGATATTGCGGGATATAAGTGAACGGGTATTGCACCACAACGACGAGACGTTCATCGGTGGCCCAACGATACTCGGCGATCAGAACATCGCCTTCCAGTCCGGGCTCGACAACCCATGGGGCTTGTGACGAGCCAAGCTTGTAGACAAAGATAGTCTGCTTGCCGTTGTAAGGCTGCAGGAGAGAGAGATACTCCTGGTTTGGCGACAATTGTGGCCTGGAAATAGCTGGCAGGCGGGCGAAGTCCGTCACTTCATATTTCTTCGCTTGCGCAGCAGTGATCTCAGGCAGCGCGCCCATGAGACCTGCCAACAAAGCGGTCGTCGTTAAGATCCCAAAAAGTCGATCAAAAATTCGGCGCGGGGAATATCCCCGCCGCACGCAGCGTGTCGTCGTCAACATGTTTGACCCCTAAGTTAGTCAGTCTTCCCTTACCACCCGCCGGAACCTTGGTTCCCCCCATGGGCAGCAAAGACATTACAATCTAGGAATTGTATGAAAACTCTGTTGTCATTGCAACATCGACCCTCGAAGTCACACCAAATTGGAATGGTCGGCGGAAAAGCTACGGGGCCTTTGCTTGACGGGGCTTTTGGCTCCGTTATGCTCGCGCGTTCCAACAAACATGCGCCGACAGAGCTGGACCCCAAAAAAATGACGCTTGAAGTTGTCTCAAATTCCCAAAACTCTACTCCAAACCCGCAAAACGCGACTGGAGACATCCGACACAACTGGATGCAGGAAGAGGTATTGGATCTCTTTCACTTGCCTTTTAACGAGCTTTTGTTTCTGGCACAAACCACCCATCGGAAGGTCTTCGATCCAAACGAGATCCAAATGTCGACGTTGCTTTCCATCAAGACAGGTGGGTGTGCCGAAAATTGCGGCTACTGTTCTCAAAGTGCGCACCATGAAACCGGATTGCCGGCCTCCAAACTCATGGAAGTCGCGCGGGTCGCTGGCGAGGCCAAACGGGCGAAAGAAGCGGGCGCGACACGCTATTGCATGGGGGCAGCATGGCGTGAACCTAAGGATCGCGACATGCCAGAACTGATTGCCATGATCCAAGAGGTTCGCGGCCTGGGCCTTGAAACCTGTATGACCCTGGGCATGTTGAGCGACACTCAAGTGCAACAACTGGCCGATGCCGGGCTCGACTATTACAATCACAATGTGGATACGTCAGAAGAATTCTACGACAAAGTTGTCACGACCCGGTCGTTTGACGAGCGACTAGAAACATTGGCACGCGTTCAAGATGCGGGCATCAATGTTTGTTCCGGCGGAATTGTCGGCCTCGGTGAGGAAGTAGAAGACCGCGCCGGTATGTTGATGGCGCTTGCCAATTTACCCGAACACCCAGGAAGTGTGCCGATAAATCTCTTGGTTCGTGTCAAAGGTACGCCAATGGAAGAAGCTGCTGATGTGGATCCGATCGATTTCGTGCGAACCATTGCGGTGGCGCGTCTGATGATGCCGCACTCCATGGTTCGGCTCTCGGCGGGACGGCAAGAGATGAGCGATGAACTGCAAGCATTGTGCTTTTTTGCTGGTGCCAATTCGATTTTCATGGGTGACAAACTTCTAACGACCGACAATGCCAGTGTAGATCACGATACCGCGCTTTTTGAAAAACTTGGATTACGGCCTATGGGTCTTGATCCCGTTGACGGCTCGGCGACAGCTTGATGAGCATCAAAGCTGTTGTTTGGGATTTTGGCGGGGTTCTCACATCCTCCCCGTTTGAAGCGTTCAATCGATACGAATCTGAAAACGACATTCCAAAGGACTTCATTCGCCAAATGAATGCAACAAACCCTGACACCAATGCGTGGGCACGGTTTGAGCAAAGTGAGCTTAGCCTTGCAGAGTTTGACCTCGCGTTCGCGCAAGAATCTCGAAAGGCTGGCCACAAAATTTCTGGCATCCAAGTCATCAACCTCCTGGCAGGTGACATCCGAGAGGAGATGGTTCACGCGCTTAAGACCTGCTCAAGGCATTTCAAGGTTGGGTGCATTACCAACAATGTGCGCGCCGGCGAAGGCCCGGGCATGTCCCGCGGCCATAAAAAAGCACTTGCGGTACAAGAAGTCATGGCGCTCTTTGAGGTGGTGATCGAGTCCAGCAAGGTCGGGGTTCGGAAACCAAATCCGGAAATCTATTTGATGGCGTGTGACGCGCTCGGCGTCGCGCCTGAAGAGACCGTCTACTTGGATGATTTGGGCGTTAACCTCAAACCAGCGCGCGCTTTAGGCATGACCACCATCAAAGTGATTGAACCAAATTCAGCCCTCGAAGAACTCGAAACCGCTACCGCGCTCAAATTTTCTTAAGTCCTTCCTTGTATTTTCACCCGCGCAAGCTGCGGGACGCGGCCCCTTCTTCGTGGCAATGGTCACAAGTTGCATGAATTCGTGACGCTTGCGTCATTTTTGACTTGCGAGTTGGACGCATGAAACATATTTTTTCATGGAACTTAAGGGTAAACGACCGCCGAAAGGCGATTTGGAGGAATGAATGACGAAGCAGATTACAAAGGATACCGCCTACAATACCGTGGCCTCAACGGACTTTAAGGCATTAATGGAAGTCGAGCGCTACGGTGATCGATCCGACGCTTTCGACAAGATCATTGCTGCCACTCATGACCATTTCTGGGATCCGCTGGACAAACGATACATTGACTTTGACGATGATTTCGACATCAACACCCAGATGATCATGCCGGAAGAGATGTTGCCGTCTCTGCAAACAGAGTATGTGCAAAACACCCTTAAGCCGGAGGACAAGGTTCGGTTTGCAAACGAAATCACCCGGTGGCAGATATCGAGTATTCTTCACGGTGAACAGGGGGCGCTGTCATTGTCCGCGAGCCTTTGTCACATCTTACGCGACCCTGGCGCACAAGAATACGCGGCCAATCAAGCCAGAGAAGAAGCCCGCCACGTCACCGCCTTTTCAAAGTACATTGAAGCACGTTGGGGAACGCCAGCACCGGTTGGCCAAACCCTCGGCGATCTGTTGCAGGAAATGGTCGGTGCGGAAGAAGTTTACAAAAAAATCGTTGGTATGCAGATGTTGGTCGAAGGACTTGCCATGGGTGCCTTCGCCACTTTCTATGCAAAAAGCCAAGACCCGACCTTGCGCAAACTGTGTCAATTGACCATGACGGATGAGGCCTTTCATCACAAGTTTGGTAAGATCTGGGCCGATCGCACCATTCCAAAACTCGATGAAGAAGAACAAAACCTCATCGAAGATTGGGCTGGGCATTGCTTCCAAACCCTGCTGTTTAACTTGGTCAATCCTGAGCAAATGCAAGCTGTGTATACGAAATACGGGATTGAGTGGCAGAAGGTGACGGAAGCTTTCCAGGAAATGTTCACTGATGAAGATCGCCGCGAACGGATGAAAGAAAGCACCGATATTTTCCGCGTTCTCATTAAGACTTTGCTCAAGGCGGGCATCATCACAGATCGCACAAAACCGTTTTACGCACTTTATGTGGATATGGATGAACTTAAAGCTGAAGGCGATGAAATGGTTGGTGATGCCATTGCAGAAGAAGGGATCGATTATTTGAAAACGATCAACTTCCGTGGTCGTCCCCGGGGGCTTGCGGCCGAATAGACCGTTTGACAGTTCAAAAAGAAAAATGGGCGGTACTTAAAGTACCGCCCTTTGAGTTGGTGTCGCACCTGGCTGAGGTAAGCACGAGGTCCTTGAAGGAAACCTGGCACGACACGACGAGGTTACGAGGAAACGCGAATCTCGAATGGTCCTCTGGAGAGGGCCGGTGATTTGTTTCCGCGATGCCGACCCGCGGTCACCCACCAGACCGGATCGACACTCGCCATCGGGTCACAGGGTTTGCAGATATTGGGCCAAGATCAACGCTGCAAACTCAAGAGTTGCGGCGGGACCCCCTTCTCTCACGTGCCTTTATGAGACAATCGGGATGGCGTAGTGTTTCGGATATGGACGAAAATCTAACCCATGACCCCTCAGACGGCGATGTTTCCACTTCTGTCAAAGGTGTGGCCCAAGATATCGCGCGCGGGGTCCAACGACTGCTTGGCGATTTGGATCAAAGGTCCATCTTGGAATTTACGGTTGCCTCGGGTCGCCGGGCCGATGTGGCGGCTCTCGACAGTCACGGAAAAATCACTTTTGTCGAGATCAAGTCGGGGCTTATCGACTACCGGACAGACAATAAGTGGCCGGAATATCACGAATTCTGCGACTATTTTTACTTCGCGGTCGATCGCAACTTTCCTCTGGATGTTCTGCCAGACGATGTTGGCCTTATTGTTGCCGATCGCTACGGTGCCGAGATCTTGCGACCTTCACCAGGAGACCCTTTACACGCCTCGCGACGTAAAGCTGTGACGCTTGCCTTTGCCCGTGTTGCCGCAGGGCGCGTCACCGTGCTTTCTGAGCAAGTCAGTGAAAGTGAGTAAGTGAGGATCAATCTACCGCGGGGAGCGTTTTGCCAAAATGCGCTGAAGGGTTCTTCGGTGCATGTTCAAGCGCCGGGCTGTTTCCGACACATTCCGGTCGCAAAGCTCATACACACGTAAAATATGTTCCCAGCGCACGCGATCGGCAGACATTGGATTGTCCGGCGGGTCAGGCTTTTCGCCGGGAGGCGCGAGCAGTGCTTTCTCGACATCGTCTGGGTCGGCGGGCTTTGATAGATAGTCGACAGCGCCCCTTTTTACAGCCGATACTGCGGTTGCGATGTTGCCGTAGCCTGTGAGCATAACCACCCTGCTATCCGGTTTCAGATCATGGATTAGATCAATAATGTCGAGGCCATTGCCATCTTCTAAGCGCATGTCGACCACAGCGTAAGACGGCGGCGCCTGCTTAACGACGCTGGTCGCTTCAGCAACGGATTCGACCGGTGTGACAACGAACCCTCTCTTCTCCATCGCCCGCGCGAGCCGATTGCGAAAGGGCGCATCGTCGTCGAGAATGAGGAGATCTTTGCCCACTGGCAAAAAGTCTTGGGCACTTTCGTGGAGATCGTCGTTATCCATGGGCCATCCATTTGGCTTTTGAAACTTGCGGCAAACCTAACGTATTTCCTGGTGAGTGGAAACCGTGAGATTGCCGGATATTTGGAACATTATTAGGTGGGCTTTGGCTCGGAGATACCTTTTGGCCATCTGACACTGACGATCGCTCCCATACCTGGCGACTTCTTGTTTTCGAATTCAACTTTTCCGCCTGATCGTTCAATAAGCGTCTTCGCAATAAAAATGCCAAGCCCCATTCCCTCGTACTCGTCGCTTGAACCAGCGCGATCGGATCGCGGTCGCGTGGTCAGATAGGGATCTCCCAGCTGATCGAAAATACGCGGCGCAAACCCGGACCCGTCGTCCTCTATCTTCACAAGGATTGCATTCCCGTCCCAGTCGGCTGAGATTATCACTTCAGATGTTGCAAAGTGCATGGCGTTGTTGACGAAGTTGCTCAAGCCATAGGTGATTTCTGGTCGCCGCACGAGAACCGGTTCTTCGATTAACTCCTCTCCTTCGACGAATCTCTCATGAGGCAATAGCTTGATATCGATTTTCGTTTGACCGTCTGCAGCATTGTCGGCCAATTCGTGCAGGAGTGTGCCCAGATCCATGCGGTCATAGACGATGTCGCCCAAGTGTGGGTCGGCCGATAATTGCCCTAGAATCTCACGACATCTTTGTACTTGGCTCTGCAGAAGGTCCAAGTCCTCATCGATCTCCTCTTGACCGCCAATTTCATTTTGCAGCTCCTTGGCGACGAGCGCGATGGTGCCCAAGGGCGTGCCGAGTTCGTGAGCCGCTGCAGCGGCCAAACCCCCAACCGCAGAGAGGCGCTGCTCGCGGGCCAGAATGTATTGTGTTGCGGCAAGCGCTGCGGACATACGTCGGGCTTCAGCAGCGATCCGCCAGGCATAAATGGCTAAGAATCCAAGCCCAAGGGCGATTGAGACCCACAAGCCCACTTGGTAGATTGGATGCAGATCAAATTTGGTATCGGCGAACCAAGGCAATGGTTCTGCAAATACCCCAATGAGGCTCACGCAGACAAAGGCCATTACCATTAAGATGATGGTGCTCCGCGCGGATAGGTTAGAGGCAGAAACCGTAACGGGCGCAAGAAAGAGTATGAAGAAGGGGTTTTGCAGACCGCCGGTGAAATACAAGAGCGCGGTCAACTGCAGGATATCGAAGGCTAGGTAGGTCGCCGCCTCCCGGTCACTCAGTAACTTCTTGGGCGGGTAGCGCAGCCAAAGCGCAATGTTCAAAACAGAACTGGCCGCAATGATAAGAAGACACGGCCAAAATGGGAGATCAAATCCAAAGGCATATTTCACCACAAGAACAGCGGCAATCTGCCCGACAATCGCAATCCACCGCGGCACCACCAAGCTCATGAGATTGAGCCCGCCTGCGCTCAACGAGCGAAGGTCACTATCTGGACGCAGGATTTGTGTTCCAGATTTCATATCGATGAGCGATTGATCGGCCACATACGTCCCCAATATATGAACTATGTGAGATGTCGGCCAGAACTTATGTCATTGGCCCCCGGAAAAAAGCGCAAAGGAGAGGTTGGCAATATTGCATTGCAATTCATTCGCAAAAAAATGGTTTCCTCCGGTATGGAGAACTCTTTTAGGTTCTACACGGAGGATTTCTAACCTCAGACTCTTGCCTTAGAGATGTAATCTGAATTGGACCAATCTTGAAGCTTTTGAGCTAGCCAGACGGGTGCAACTTTTCTATGATCCGCGATTATCAAAACGCGTGAGGTTCTGATGAGTGACAATTCCAATTCCCCGCTAGCCCAACGGCGCATTTTTCTTGTCTTGATTGCAGCCGTTGTCGGCGCACTCGTTGGATATGGCCTGTTTTTGACGGTTAGCCCTGTTACTCCCAAAAACGGCACCTTGAGAACGACCGGTGAAGCCCTCGTGGGGGGCCCCTTCGAGTTGGTCGATCACAATGGCACGCTCGTCAACAATGAAGACTTTAAGTCCAAGCATCTGCTGGTTTATTTTGGGTACACGACCTGCCCCGATGTCTGCGTCGTGGATATGCTCAAACTGACCGACACGCTCAAAAGGATGGGGGATCAGGCAGATCGCCTCCAGCCGGTGTTTATTTCGATTGATCCGGAGCGCGACACGCCAGAGGCATTGAAGGAGTTTGTTTCGCGGTTCCCCATCTCGATAAGAGGTCTGACAGGATCCTTAGAACAAGTGGACCAGGCGGCGAAGGCCTACAAGGTCTACTATGCCAAAACCCCCGCGGATGAAGAGACCGGCATGTATTATATGGACCACTCCAACTACTTCTATTTGATGGATGAAAATGGAGAGTTCGTGACCTTTTTTGGCGCTGATCGTACGCCTGAGAGCATCGCCGAAGAACTCCGCAAGGCTGTCTCCTGACCCAAGCCTCACCTACCCTAGCGCGCGTATTATAACGAAACTCCTATTTTGGCGTGTAATTGCGCCTGAATTTTTCCGGATATAGCCCAGAATAGCCACTTTGCGACGGCATTATGTGTTGATGCCGTATGACAATTTCGTAACATGTTGCACCGCAACATTACGCGTTGGCCCTCAAAAACCGAGTTGCGGAAAACAAATTGGGTCGACGTTTTGAGACACGAAGGGGGATCGTTTGCTCTATCAGTTTTATGAGTTCAACCACGCGGCCGTTGCGCCGATGCGTGCGTTGGCCGGCATGAGCCAGAAGTTCTGGGAAAGTCCTCTTAATCCTCATTCTTATACTGTGGTCGGCAAGTCTGCTGCAGCGGCTTGTGAGTTATTTGAGTCGACCACGCGGCGGTATGGCAAGCCAGAGTTTGGTCTCAAAGAAACGGTGGTGAACGAACAACCAGTTCCGGTTACTGAAAATATCGTCTGGGGTCGGACATATTGCGAACTCATCCATTTCGAACGCGACGTTGATATATTGGCCGAAGCCAAATCACGAAAGAAAAGTAAGAAGGACCCGAAAGTTCTCATCGTCGCGCCTTTGTCCGGACACTACGCCACGCTCTTGCGCGGGACGGTCGAAGCCATGCTGCCGGATCACGAGGTCTACATCACTGATTGGACCGACGCGCGCATGATTCCTATTCATAGCGGGCGCTTCGATCTTAACGACTATGTCGACTACCTGATTGAGATGATCGAGTTCTTAGGTCCCAACACGCATGTGATGGCAGTTTGTCAGCCAGGCCCTGCCGCGCTCGCCGCAACAGCAATTATGGCGGAAGACAAAAATCCCTGTCAGCCGGCCTCGCTCATAATCATGGGCAGTCCCATCGATACAAGAAAAAGCCCGACAGCGCCAACGGAACTCGCCGAAGAGCGGCCCATCGAATGGTTTGAACGCAATGCCATTATGACCGTGCCGTGGCCGCATCCCGGTGTATTTCGCCAGGTTTACCCTGGGTTCATACAGCTTTCGAGTTTTATGGCGATGAACCGAGATCGCCACATGGATGCTCATCAAAAGATGTTCTTTCATCTCGTCGATGGGGACGGCGACAGCCAAGAAAAGCATCGCGAATTTTATGATGAATACCTCTCCGTTATGGATTTGACTTCGGAGTTCTACCTCCAGACCGTTGAAGAGATCTTTCAGAAGCACTCCCTGCCCAAGGGAGAATTCGAACATAGGGGGCGTCTTGTCGACACAACGCATATTCGCAAGACGGCTCTCATGACCGTTGAGGGCGAAAACGACGACATTTCTGGTATTGGTCAAACCCAGGCCGCGCACGATTTGTGTCATAAGCTCCCAGCTTCAATGAAAGAGGACTATGTGCAACCCGGTGTCGGACACTATGGTGTCTTCAACGGGCGAAGTTGGCGCGATGAGATCCAGCCTCGGGTTGGTGATTTCATTAAGCGCCATGACGGCACGCCGAAAAAGAAATAGGCTGCCGAGGCATCCCTATTTTGAGCGAGCATTGCTGTATGCTCTATCTATGCGAATCACCCGGCAAAGAAAACCCTCCGCCCTCAAATCGCAAGAACATGCGACGACCATCGACATTGAGGGACAATCGGTCCCCTTAAAGCTCGTGCGCAACCCACGCGCGCGCCGCCTCATTGTCAAAATCGATCACGTGTCTCGAGGTGTGACGGTTGTTGCGCCGACCCAAAACGCACTCAAGGAAGCGCTTGCGTTGGCCGAAAAGGAAAGGCGGTGGATTGCGGATGCTTTGGCCAAAATCCCGCCGAATCAACCCTTTATCGATGATGCCCATGTGCCGTTACGAGGACAATCGCACAAGATAATCCACGCATCAGAGGCGCGCCGAGGGGTCTGGATTGAGGAGATGAGCGATATGTTCGAAATGCCTCGGATCATTGTTTCCGGCGACCAAGCGTTTGTTCCGCGCCGGGTTGAAGATTGGCTCAAGCGCGAAGCGCGGCGCGATCTCATGGAGAATGTGGATCGCTTCACCAATATGCTCGAACTGCCATTGCCCAAAATTTCGGTTCGTGATGCGTCCACCCGCTGGGGATCTTGTACCTCGGAGGGGCGGCTTTCATTTTCTTGGCGACTGATTTTTGCGCCAGCCAATGTGCTCTCTTATGTTGCCGCACATGAGGTCGCTCACCTCAAACACCTCAACCATTCAAAGAGGTTTTGGTCCGTGGTCAGACAATTGGTGGGGCCTTATGCGGACGAAGAACGCTGGCTCAATGAAGAAGGTATGACACTACATCGTTACGGCGGACCTGCATCGGTCAACTAATCTTCAGAACCTAGAAGTTTAGCCAATCGATCTAAGAGACCATTTGGCTCATACACTTCAGAAGGTGGTTGTTTTTCAGCAGCGACTGCCATGAGATAGGGATCGTTCGCGCCCGGTAATTCCCATAGCGGCCCATTGTCACCGGCGCGGGTCATGAAGTCTTTCCAGATCGACGCAGGGATTGTCCCGCCGGTAATGGTTTTCATTGGCGTGTTGTCATCATTGCCAACCCAAACACCGGCGACCACGTTGGCGGTGTATCCAATGAACCAGGCATCGCGAAAATCTTGGCTGGTGCCAGTCTTTCCCGCCACAGGCCTGCCGCCTTCCAGCTTTGCTCTGCGTCCTGTGCCAGAACGTACGGTTTCTGCCAGCATGGCGTTCATTTGGGCGACATGGTGCTTGGCAATGACGCGGCCTGGACCACCGCCCAAACGTTCGTAGAGAATGTCACCGTCCCTTGTTTTGATGCTCAACACAGCATGGGGAAAGACGCCTTTGCCGCCATTGGCAAAGGGAACGTAAGCGGCCGTCAAGTCAAAGGGAGAGACTTCACCGGTTCCGAGTGGTAAAGAACGCACCGGCTCGAGATCCGCTCGCAAACCAACACGTTCGGCGGTGCGAATGATGTTGCCGCGACCGATTTCTTCTCCCAATCGAACGGCGACCGTGTTGATTGATCCCGACAACGCGCGTGTGAGCGAGACGTCACCTTCAAACTTGTTTGAGTAATTGGTCGGTTGCCAGTTTCCTATTTTGATCGGCGCGTCCTGGATTCGGTCGTGCGGCGCCCACCCGTTCTCTAATGCGGTCAAAAACACGAAGGGCTTGAACGCAGAACCTGACTGTCGACGCGCTTGGGTGGCGCGGTTGAATTGACTCTTGCGGTAAGAATTGCCGCCGACCATGGCCCGCACGCCGCCTTCAAGATCAAAGGCGATCAAGGCAGCATCCCCGACATCGCGGGAGAGGCCCTGTTCCTTAAGGGCAAATTGTACTGCGAGCTCGGCAGCACGTTGGAAGGTGATGTCAAACGTGGTCTCTACAATGAGATCAACGTCGCTCTCCCCGACGTAGCCTGACACTTGCTCAACCGCCCAGTCGGCAAAATAATGAGCGCCTGCGGTAGCGGCAGGTTCGGCTAATCTTGGGACCGTCCGACCGGCTTGGCCGCGCTCGTTTTCTGTTAGAAGGCCGGCCTCCACCATAGCCGCGAGCACCACTTCTTGTCGGGCTTTGGCGCGCTCCATGGAGTTTGTAGGGGCGTAGCGTGAGGGGGCTTTTAGGAGCCCGGCAAGCATGGCAGCCTCCGGCAGTGTTAAGTCGGATGCGGGTTTGGCGAAGTACCTCTGGGCGGCGGCGTCAACGCCGTAGGTACCCGCTCCCATGTAGACGCGATTGAGGTATTGGCTGAGGATTTCCTTCTTGGTGAGACGTATTTCAAGCCAAACCGCAAGAACGGCTTCTTGCACCTTGCGGCGGAGTGTACGCTCCGGCGTCAAGAACACGTTCTTGGCCAATTGTTGGGTAATGGTCGAACCACCTTGAACGACCCGGCCCGCTTTCACATTGGCATAAGCGGCCCTGGCCATGCCGATAGGGTCAATCCCTGGATGATACCAAAACCTTCGATCCTCAATCGCTATAACCGCATGGCTTACGTGCGCAGGAAGCGTGTCAACGCTGACCGTACGTCCTTGACTCAATCCACGTGTCGTGATTGTGCGCCCGTGTCGGTCCAGAAGCTTCAGGGAAGGTGAGTGTTTGACTACTTGAAGTCGATCCGTCGACGGAAGATCGTAAGTAAAATATATTGTAAAACCTGAAAAGATGATCGCAAAGATCGCCGCGATTTGACACCTGTTTCGAACCAGCCAGTGGTTTGAGCGTTTATTCGTCTTACGCTTGGGCACCGCCTTCTTGCGCTTGGCTGCCACGCGCGCACGGCCGGATGCGGCTGAAGGACCTGGACGTCGGCGAGAGATCGTTTTCTTTTTCGCTGTCGCTTTGCGCTTGGTTGTGGCCTTACGTCTGGGTGCCGTTTTGGTTTTCGATCTTGTTGCGATTTTGCGGCGCGCCACATGGGTCTTTGACGTCGTCTTACGACGGGCCGTTCTTCGTTTCGCTGTGCTTGCCGGTTTACGCCGCTTGCCCGATGTCATACCTGTTTCCGGGTTCGAAAATGGCTGTTTTCTGCGATAAAAACATCCAGATGGAGGTTTTCGCAGAAACCATTTTTAGGCCCTTAGGCGTTAACAGGACGTGAAGGATTTTACTAAAATCCAGAGGGCTCAGGCTGGCGTTAGGCGGCTAGGCCACTTGGTCAAGCATGCCTTGTTCTTCAGCAATTTCGAGCATTCTGGGAAGCGTTTCTTGATAGAGCTTCGGCTCGGCGACATTGAGCTCGCTCCGTACCTCGCCCAATTGCTTCGGCAACATGGCCTCCCAGTCGACGGCTGGCAGAAATACGGCGGCCGAACCATTGGCAAGAGCTTCATCAATGCACTCATCGGTGGGTAGCTCGGGAAATGCCTTTCGGTCCTCGCGGCGCGCCATGAAGATGAGGAACTTTATGCCGCGGTTTTTAGTCTGAACATTACCGAGTGTCAGTACACAGATTTCTCCAAAACCGTCCCGCCCATAACCCGATGTGACGTGATACAGATCATGGGTGTCACGCAACCGATCTGCGGCAAAGGCAACATCGATATCGAGGCCTTCGGGCCTTGCGGCCTCGAAGCTTGCATCCATCAATGCATCGGCGGTCAAGTCTTCGCTTTCGACAAACTCAAGATATGCGCGACCCAAGCTCCCTTCCGGCATGACACGAAGCGCTTCGCGATCGTTGAGGGTTGCGCGAATGTCTGGCTTCTCTGCTAAGAGTTTGCGGCCGCTCTCAGATTGGCGCATCTTGGCCACAGTGTTCACAATGCTCTTTCCTTTAAGAGCATCGATCATTTTGAAGACCTGACCAGTATCTTCCTTGTCGCGCACAAGAGCCTTCCAGGCGCGCCAAGCGTCCAGCGGACGAATCCGATTTGAATATTTGGGTGGGGCGGTTTGGGGCAGTGTTTCTGTCTGGGTCATATCTCTCACATATGTATCCGCATTTCCTTACGCAAGAGTATACATGACAGGGGCGTCAGTTTTAAGTGCCTTGTCCGTATTGCATGCGATTTGCATGGGTTTCGGTGAGGGACGTCACAATTGCCGATTCCAAAAGATCTTCGCAAAAAGCCATTCGCAACTCGCTCTCATGGCACCATATTGCGGAAACACCACATAGTGGAATCAGGTTATTCCAATTATCTCAAAAGTGTTATATTATGCTAAATACAAGGGAGTTAGAAGATGAGTGTACTTCGGAAGCTCGCAGTCCTTACGGCTCTGCTTTCCGTTTCTCCATCAGCATTTGCTGAATGTGGCAAGATGATGCTTGTCGAAGATCCGAAAAAGCAACCTAGCGAATATGGAACTGTCGTGTCGACAACCAAAATGGCGAACATAACTTCCTACGCCATAGATATTGGCGACGATGGAACGATTGATCTTGGTCTGTATGACTCTGATAGCGATGGTGAAATGAATTTGGTGCTGTACATGTGCTTGTCTGGCAGCGATTGATCAGACGGCTCTTGGCGGACGTCAATGACACTTAACCCAATCAGCGCGGTCTTTCCAAAACTCTGGCTCCGCAGGCTTCATATCTAACTTGGAATCCAAACTACCCGCCGGAATGATCGCTTCCCGCCCGCTCCGCGTCAGGTGAGGGAGATTGGCGCAGCATTCACTCAAAGCCTTGGCAGTGATCTTCGTCATGCGCCAAATGCGAATTCTCGCACCTCAACTTTGGGACGCAGACAAATAGTACTGCGTCAGTGAGAGCGTATCAACAAAACCGTGCGCAAAGATGAGCGGGAGCATGGTCCGATGCCCTATGAGGTAAACGACGCCGAGTGTCAGACCCACTGATCCTGTGAGGCCAATGCCGATCACACCTTGGTAGCCGTGGGCCAGCCCAAACAACACGGATTGTCCGATCAATGCGATGAGCCACGCGCTCGAGGTAGACCCAAAGACCTCAGAAATGTTGTTCATCACGAAGCCGCGAAAGAACAATTCTTCGCCAAATGCGGCACCGATCCAAACAACGAAAAGTATGTAGAGCACGAAGATGTGTGGACGGTTGAGAAAGAAGGCAAAGTTCTCCGCACCGCCATCAAATGTGACCTCTGGGAAGAGGGCCTGGAGCAATGGCATCGTGACAAGTTGAGTTCCAACGAAGATCGCTGCAATCGCTAGGATCGTCAGTAACAAGATTTTTAACCAATCAACGAGTGACGAAGGAAGATGCAGACCGAGATCCCGCAAATCTCGCCCTCTCACTCTGTAGAGGATGGTCCCAGCTAAGACGGAAGAAAGAACGGCGATCGACCCGCCGCCAAATACTTCGTTTGCTGCCGCCCAACTCTTCAGACTCAAGTAAACGGCAATCACAATGGCGAGCTCCACCACTGCAAACACGCGATTCCTGAGTGATACGCTTTCCAACCCCTTGTCCTCCCCAGCGACAGCATCTCTTTCTGGTCGCCAGCTATAGGCCATCATAGCCCGCCTTTTGTGCAAACCGCTTTGCAAAAGGGCGTCGAGCGACGCGCAGTCTTTGGCGGCGCTCCAAAATTTCCAACCCCTGCGACAATTTGTTATATGCGAATGATTATTATTTACAATAATACCTCGACCAACTAAAAGGCTATTTGAAGCGGTTTTGCTAACTCAAATCATAGGCCGACACCTGACATGTTTATGAAATTTGTGCCGCGTTTCGGCACGACCGGGACCTTTTTTGCTCTCGGTCTGCTCACACTACCGGCTCACGCTGAAGAGCCAATGGCCGCAAATTCTGAGGCGATTGAAACCGAGGAGACGGTTCTCGCCTCCAATCTAACGGTCAATCCGGTGTATGAGCAGATTACTATTCTTGCGTCAGCCAGGGATGTACGCTCCGTTGCAGGCTCCGCCCAATATGTCTCTGAACTTGAACTTGAAAGATTTGACTACCAAGACATCAACCGCATCCTCAGGTCCGTTCCCGGTATCAACATTCAAGAAGAAGACGGTTATGGTCTTCGGCCCAATATCGGATTGCGAGGCACCGGCCTTGATCGCTCCAGCAAGATTGCTGTTCTTGAAGATGGCATCCTCGCGGCGCCCGCGCCTTATGCTGCACCGTCTGCCTATTACTTTCCTCTCGCGGGGCGCATGCAAGCGGTCGAGATTGTCAAAGGCACCGCGGCCGTCAAGTATGGCCCTCTCACCACTGGTGGCGCGATCAATCTGCAATCTACCCAAATACCCCCAGACGACAGACTAAGTCTGAACGCCCAATACGGGAGCGACGCCTATTGGCGCCTCCACAGCATTGGTGGAACAACACGGCGTCTTTCTTCTGGGGCTGAAATCGGCCTCCTGGCGGAGACATTCCAAACCGGGTCGGATGGTTTTAAGGAGCTCGATAGCGGTGGGAATACTGGGTTTGACATACAAGACTGGGTCGGAAAGATTTCCTACACCACCAGCCCGGGGGCTCGTCTGCCACAAGAGTTCGAGCTCAAACTACAATATTCTGATGAAATTTCTGATGAAACCTATCTCGGCCTGACGCAAGCTGACTTCGATGCCAACCCCTACCGTCGCTACCGGGGCAGCCAACTGGACCGGATGGACACGGAACATAATATTTATCAGTTCACCCATCGCATTGACTGGGCGCCTTCGATTTCCATGACATCGGTTGTCTACCGCACGGACTTTCAACGCAACTGGTTTAAGCTCGACAAAGTGGTCGACGCGGTCCAAGGCAGTTCCAGCATTTCAAGCATCCTTGATGATCCGATCACTTTTGCAGATGCCTACGCCACAATTGTAGGAGCGCCCGGACTTGTGTCGCCTAACGATGCACTTCAAATCAAGAACAACAACCGCGCCTATATGGCGCAAGGCATTCAAGTGGTGTTGGGCTATGAGACGCAGATCGGCGCAACGTCGCATGCGCTTGAGGTGAGCGCGCGTTATCACGAAGATGAGATGGATCGCTTTCAGTGGGTCGACAGGTTCCGCATGGACAATGGCGGGTTGGTCCTCACCACACAGGGCATTCCTGGCACCGACAGCAACCGCATCGACAGCGCTGAGGCTTGGGCCTTTTTCTTACGCGACGAAATCACGTGGAACGATTGGACTTTTACGCCGGGTGTTCGACACGAACGCATTGACCTGTGGCGGGAAGATTTCGGTAAGACCGACCCAGGCCGCACCGGCGCCTCATTGGTGATCAAAGAAAACGAAGTGGACGTGTGGATACCAGGCTTTGGGATCACCTATCAGGCAACGCCGGACATTCAGCTCCTGGCCGGCGCCCACAAAGGCTTTACTCATCCTTCACCTGGAAGCACGGCTGACGCAGAAGAATCTGTGAACTACGAGTTCGGCCTTCGTTACAACAACGGCAATTTGATCGCTGAAGCCATCGCCTTCTTCAACGACTACAGTAATCTCGTGGGCACGTGCACGGCCTCTACCGGGGGGATTTGTGTCATTGGTGATCAGTTCGACGGCGGTGAAGCTGACGTTACCGGCCTTGAATTGTCCGGCGGATATGATTTCGGCAGAGCAAGAGATCTTCCCTTTGGCCTGCCTGTGAGCGTTGCCTATACTTGGACGCAAGCTGAATTCCAAAACAACTTTGTGAGCTCCTTCGGGCCCTGGGGCAGTGTCATGGCAGGGGATGAAATGCCGCAAATCCCCGAGCACCAGATCAATCTTAGCATCGGAATTGAAGCCAACCGGTGGCGTTTAAACCTCAATGGCAATTACATCGCCGAGACAAGAAGCGATGCCGGACAAGGGGCTATCCTCGCCTCAGAGCTCATCGATGACCGTTTTGTGGTCGACGCCAGCGTCGAATTTGAATTGGCATCCGGTTGGGCGCTGACGGCGTCGGTGCAGAACCTGTCTGATGAAGTATATGTGGTTTCACGCAGCCCTGCAGGACTTCGACCCGGGAAACCTCAGTCGTTCTTTGTCGGGTTTAAAGCGCACCTTTAGTTGGGCAAGTTGCGAGATTTGTTTATGGTTGGTAACCTATCGTTATGCAGCCAAATATCCTCATTAACGCTGTTTCACAATGGGCCGCACAAGATGACCGGATCATTGCTGTTGCACTAGTGGGATCCCACGCACGAAATGAAGCGCGAGCGGATTCGGATATTGACCTTGTCCTGATTTGCGAAAATCCTGACGCATTGCTTCAAGATGTATCTTGGGCACAGGAATTTGGAGAGGCACGCGTCGGCGACATTGAAGACTACGGATTGGTCCGGTCGGTGCGGGCGTTCTACGCACATGGTCCGGAAGTTGAATTTGGTCTTACCAGTAAAGAGTGGGTCACGTCGCCGATAGACGAAGAAACGGCAAAGGTGATGCTGGCGGGATTGCGCACCTTGTATGACGCAGGGAGGCTTTTTGAAACCGCATTGAAAGATGCGAGGGAGAGATTCGATTGATAGTCGGTCATGGCATGGTCCCGAACAACTTCCTTAAGCGCTTCCGCTCGTAGTGCACTCGACAACAATATCCTCCTCATCCCGAAGAGGTTTGTGGCGAATGTCGTTTCACGCAGTCCTGCAGGACTTCGCCCCGGAAAGCCTCAGTCGTTCTTTGTTGGGTTTAGGGCCGATTTTTAGTTGGGCGTATACTATTGGGTAACCTCTTCGTCCCAACTCACCATTATCTTGCTGATCTTTTCGTAGACACTCGGTGTGAAGGCATGAGGTGCCACGCGCCGCCACCATTCCCTCCCAATTGGTGACAACAAAAGCGGTTTAAAATCAGGGGCCATGAACTCAACGATCTCAACGCCGTCGTCCTCGTCGAAATAGAGGTTCGATTTGTATTGATGATCCAGATCTTCCAAGATGATCATGTATGTGGTGATCAACGCCTCAAATCGAACCACTTCGGTTTCTGTGAGTTGCTTGCCCAACGTACCTCGACGGTAAATGTCGGCGAGGGAGTCGTCACCTGCCAACATCCCGTGGAAATTCATCCAAGAATCTGATGTAGCATGCACGATGTTTGCGCGCGCGATTGAAGTGTTCTGCCGGATTTGAATGGCCACATAGATCAACGATGCGATGACAGCGATAACACCTACCACTTCAGCGGCAGCAATGATGGCATTCCAGTTCATGAACTCCTCTTTCTATGAAGAGACCTGCCTTTAAACATCCAAGTTGGCGACGTTGAGGGCGTTTTTTTGGATGAACTCACGGCGTGGTTCGACCACATCACCCATAAGCTTTGTGAACATGTCGTCAGCGGTATCAACCTGGCCGATCTTTACTTGCAGGAGCGAGCGCTGGCCATCATCCAGGGTCGTTTCGTGCAATTGATCTGGGTTCATTTCGCCCAAGCCTTTGTATCGTTGCAGCGAGATGCCTTTACGCGCGGTCTCAAACACAACATCAAGGAGTTGGGTAGGTGAGCGGACTTGTTTCTCGTTTTGCCCTTTCACCCAAGTGGCGGCTTTAAGGTAAGCCTCTTGAAGCGCACTGGTGCGCTTATCGAGCTTGCGGGCATCGCTTGAGTGAATGAGCGGACCATCGATAATGCAAACTTCTTTGACACCGCGCAGTTCGCGGATGAATTTTAACCCGCCATCTGACGTCGGTTCGCCGGTCCAGCCGCGCTCATATTCATTCGCCAAAAGATCGAGCCGGCGCGCGACGTAAGCGGCGGCTTGTTCAGCTTGTTCTTTGTCACTGAGCGCCTCCGGGCTCAAGGCGCCCGCAATGGCGGCTTGTTCCACAATGAACTTTGGATATTTGTGGGAGAGCGAGTCGAGGATGGAGTGCACCTGACGGGCCTCGGCGACAAGAGCTGCGAGATCGGCGCCGGCGCGCTGCGATCCATCATGCAAGGTGAGGACCGCCTCTGCCACACCAGTGTCGACAAGGTAATCTTCCAGTGCGCGCTCGTCCTTCAGGTAGATCTCAGAATTCCCCTTCTTCAATTTGTAAAGGGGTGGTTGGGCAATATAGAGATGGCCCCGCTCGATGATCTCCGGCATCTGGCGATAGAAGAACGTGAGCAACAGTGTTCTGATGTGAGCGCCGTCGACATCAGCATCGGTCATGATGATGATCTTGTGATAGCGCAGTTTCTCGATGTTGAAATCTTCGCGCCCAATGCCGGTGCCAAGAGCGGTAATCAACGATCCAATTTCATTTGATGACAGCATCTTGTCAAAACGCGCGCGTTCGACATTCAAGATTTTCCCGCGCAAGGGCAGAACCGCCTGGTTCTTGCGATTACGGGCTTGTTTGGCGGAACCACCAGCACTGTCACCCTCCACGATGAAGAGTTCGGCGCGGGTTGGGTCGCGTTCCTGACAATCGGCGAGCTTGCCTGGCAGGTTGGAAATATCGAGCGCCCCTTTACGGCGGGTTAGCTCGCGCGCCTTGCGGGCAGCTTCGCGCGCAGAGGCGGCTTCGACCACCTTGCCAACAATTGATTTGGCCTCGGCGGGATGTTCTTCAAACCACTGGCTTAAGAGCTCGTTGACGGCGCCTTCCACAATGGGGCGCACTTCGGAAGACACGAGCTTGTCTTTTGTTTGAGACGAGAATTTCGGATCTGGTACTTTTACCGACAAAACGCAAGTGAGCCCTTCGCGGCAGTCATCGCCGGTCAGCGAGACTTTTTCCTTCTTCGCCAACCCACTCGCATTGGCGTAGCCGTTGACGACCCGGGTGAGTGCGCCGCGCAAGCCCGCCAAGTGGGTGCCGCCGTCGCGCTGCGGAATGTTGTTAGTAAAACACAAGACATTTTCGTGGTAGCTGTCGTTCCACCACATGGCGACTTCGACAGTAACCCCGACGCGCTCTGTCTTAATGGTGATGGGCGCATCAACAAGAGCGCTCTTGGTGCGGTCGAGGTAGCGAACGAAGGCCTCCAGCCCGCCTTCGTACATGAGCTCGACTTCTTTCTTTTCCACGTGACGATCGTCGCGCAGCGTGACCCGAACACCTGAATTTAGAAATGCGAGTTCGCGCAAACGGTGTTCCAATGTGTCGTAGTCGAACTCAACTTGAGTAAACGTGCCCGTGGATGGTTTGAAGGTGAGTTCGGTTCCGGTGCGCCCTTCGGCGTCACCAACAATGGCAAGCGGCTCTGCGGGCTCGCCATGATGGAAGGTCATGGCGTGTTCTTTGCCGGCACGGAAAATGCGCACGACGAGCGTTTCAGACAACGCGTTCACTACGGAAACACCAACGCCGTGCAATCCGCCGGAGACCTTGTACGAGTTTTGGTCGAATTTACCGCCGGCATGGAGCTGGGTCATGATGACTTCGGCAGCAGAGACGCCCTCTTCTGAATGGATTTCGGTCGGGATGCCACGGCCATTGTCCGACACAGTGGCGGACCCGTCGGCATTTAGGGTGACGACAACGGTGTCGCAGAAACCGGCCAGCGCTTCGTCAATGGCGTTGTCTACCACCTCATAGACCATATGGTGAAGGCCGGAGCCGTCGTCTGTATCACCGATATACATGCCGGGGCGTTTGCGAACCGCATCGAGGCCTTTGAGAACCTTGATTGATTCAGCGCCGTATTCTTCGTTGCTGTTTTCGGGGCTGTTTTCGGTTTCTGCCATCTTCTTACTCCTGGGTGCGCCGTGACCGTTGCTCGTCAATGGGTCTGCGCAATCACCTGACTTTCGTTAACTTCAAAATACTGGGCCCGGTCTTCGAATGCTTCAAATAGGTGAGCGTCCGTTCCGGTCATCCAAGCTTGTGCCCCCATGGCGCAGATTTCATCGAACAAAGCCGCCCGCCGATGCGCGTCCAAATGTGCGGCAATCTCATCAAGCAACATGAGAGGCGCGGCGCCACCATTGCTCGACTTCCTGAGCCTTGCGTTGGCCAAGATAAGTCCAACCAACAACGCCTTTTGTTCACCGGTTGAACATGCTTTGGCGGTCATGTTCTTGCCGCGATGGTGGACCACAAAGTCTGTGCGGTGCGGCCCATTGAGTGCGCGGCCGGCGGCGGTATCTAGGGGTCGCGACGCCCTTAAGGCCGCCATGTACTGGTCTTCTATTTCCAAGGCCGAAGATCCTTCGCCCAGCTCTTGGCACAAGGTGCCGTCGAGCCGGAGATCGGCACGGGGAAATAAATCATCCTGAACCTCCGCGCGGTCGATCTCGGCTTGCAAGTGCTGCACATAGGCGCGCCTCGCCGCGGCTACGGCCACAGCGTTCTCGGCCATGGTGGCTTCCAGCCCTTCAAGCCAAGACTTGTCGTTTTCACCCCGCTCCAACAAAGATTGACGCTCGCGCATGGCCCTTTCAAACGCTGACACACGCGACGAATGACCGGTGTCATGGCCGAGCACCAAGCGGTCCAAGAACTTCCGACGCTGAGACGCCCCTTCGACGAAGATGCGATCAACAGCAGGGGTCAGCCAAACAACCGACAGATAAGACGACAAGACGGTGGGGCCCGATTGGGTTTCGCCATCGATACGAACGATGCGTTTGTCATTGCCGTTGGGCGCTTCTTCCAACCCTGTGCCGATGGTCATCTCATCCCCTTGGGCTTTCAACACTGCTGAGATCGCCCATTTTCTTCCGGGTGCTACAACATCGCTCGGATTGCGGCGAACCAGTTCAGACAATTTTGCGCCGCGCAAACCCCGACCAGGAGAAAGCAGGGACAAAGCTTCCAGCAAGTTCGTCTTGCCAGCGCCATTTGGCCCGGTCAAAACGACGGGCCGGCTGTCGAGGTTGATCGAGCCGGTCTCATAGGAGCGAAATTCAGACACCATCAGGCGGCCGATACTTGGGCCCTCTGATTGGACCGCAACAACGCTCATGGCGGCGCAGGTCATGGGCGGTTAGACCCGCATCGGCATCAAGACATAGAGTGCCGCCTCATCCTCAGCGTCGCGCACAATGGTTGGCGAGCCGGAATCAGCGAATAGGAAACGTGCCTCGTTGCCGTCGAGTTGATTTGTGATGTCGAGAAGATACTTCGCGTTGAATCCAATCTCGAGAGGGTCGGCGGCGTAGTCCACGAGGATTTCCTCGGTCGCATTGCCGCTTTCAGGGTTGGTCACGGTGAGGGTCAGTCGCTCGCGCTCCAAGTTTAGTTTCACGGCGCGGGACTTCTCGGTTGAGATTGTGGCCACGCGGTCGACAGACTGAGCGAATTCCTTGCCATTGACGCTGAGGACCTTGTCATTGCCTTCAGGAATGACCCGAGAATACTCAGGAAAGGTTCCGTCGATGAGTTTTGAAGTCAAGACCGATCCGTCGACTTGAAAACGGATTTTCGATTCTGAAACGGCCACTTGAACGGGGCCTTCGGCGTCCTCGATTAAGCGGCTGACTTCCATCACTGTTTTGCGGGGAACGATCACGCCGGACATATTTTCTGAGCCTGCAGGCGCTGGAAATTCAACCCGCGCCAGGCGGTGGCCGTCGGTGGCGACCGCGCGCAGCATTTGCGGCCCATCGGAGGCATCGGTCGCGTGAAGGTAAATCCCGTTCAAATAGTAACGAGTTTCTTCCGTCGAAACGGCAAACTTCGTCTTGTCGATCAGCCGATTGAGATCTTTTGCTTCAATCGTAAATTGGTGAGGGAGATCACCGGCCGCCAAAACAGGAAAATCTTCCCGTGGCAAACAGGCCAATGCAAATTCGGACCGGGCGGCTCGTAGTATGAGCCTCGGATCATCAGATCCATATTCCAACTGCACTTGGGCACCATCTGGCAACTTACGCACAATATCGTAGAGCGTATGTGCTGGCGCTGTGGTGCCACCCTCTTCGATGACATCTGTGACCAATGATTCTACGACCTCAATGTCGAGATCGGTTGCCGACAGGTTCAAAGTGCCGCCGGAGGCCTGCATCAATACATTGGAGAGGATCGGAATCGTGTTGCGTCGCTCAACGACGCTTTGGACATGATTTAGAGATTTCAGGAGTGCGCCGCGTTCAATCGTGATTTTCATACTTTTCGAGACAAGTTTTGGTGTTGAAACAAGTTCGTGAAAGACGGAAAAAGCGCACAAGAACACTGCGCGCCTTCAGACATTGCCCGTATGGGCGAATCTGCTGAAAAGTATATCAGACGTGCTTTGCCTCTGTATAGGCCGAGCAGCCAATTCCGGCTCCTTGAGGGCTTCGGTAACCTATTGATTTACTGGCATTTTTCGAATGCCTTGAAATTAATTTTCCAGCATGCGCCAGAGCATGTCGACATCCTCACGGATCGTGGTGTCGGAGAGCTTTAATTCCTCGATTCTCCGGACAGCGTGCATCACCGTGGTGTGGTCTCTGCCACCAAATTTACGTCCAATCTCAGGCAATGACCTTGTGGTCAGCTGCTTGGACAAATACATCGCGACCTGGCGAGGACGGGCAACAACTCTGGCCCGGCGTGCCGACAAGAGATCCGCTAAACGGAGGTTATAGTATTCGGCCACACGGCGCTGAATGTCGTCGATGGTTATGCGACGCTCATTGGCCCGAAGAAGATCGGACAGAACGTCTTGCGCCATCTCCAGGCTGACGGGCCGGCCGACGAGATCAGAATAAGCCACGACCCGGTTCAAGCCACCTTCAAGCTCGCGCACGTTCGACACGATCTTGTGAGCCAAGAACTCGAGCACCTTTGCAGGGACATGAATGCCGCCCATCTTACGCGTCACAATTTCCGCTTTGGTTTGCAAAATACCCAAACGCAATTCGTAGTCGGTGGCGTGAATATCAGCCGAAAGACCCCAGCCAAGCCGCGAGCGGATGCGCTCATCAATGCCTTCAAGATCAGAAGGTGAACGGTCGGCGGAGATGATGACCTGGCGGTTGTGATCGATCAGCGTGTTGAAGGTGTGAAAGAACTCTTCCTGGGTCGACTCTTTGCCGGAAATGAACTGAACATCGTCAATCAACAGGACATCCACGGTGCGAAACTTTTGCTTGAACGCCATGGTGTCTTTGTAACGAACCGCGCGAATGAACTGATACATGAACTGATCGGCGGAAAGATAAAGTACTTTGCGAGACGGCTCCCGGCGCAATATCTCCAAGGCGATAGCATGCATCAAATGGGTTTTGCCGAGGCCGACAGATCCATAAAGGAAGAGCGGGTTAAAGGGGACGGCGTCCGCCTCTGCCACGCGCCTTGCTGCTGCATGGGCCAGCTCGTTCGATTTCCCCACGACGAAATTGTCAAATGTGTAGCGACGATCCAGCGGCGAACTCATGGCGCGCTCTTGTTCCTGGGTCGCGTTGCTTTGGATGCTGGGATTGGCAAGCCCACCACCCGCGCCATTGGCTGAATGCAGTGGTTGGCTAGGCCTTTGTGGTATCGCGTTTTTGTGCGCCGCCCCGTTTGGCGCCGTCGACACTAGAATATCGACACGCCTGATTGTCGGCTCCTCCGCAATCCACGCCTTTTCAATTTGGCCGAGATAGTGGGTCTGAAGCCAGTCGCGCAAAAATCTTGTCGGCACGGCCAGAGCCACGCGTCCGGATTCCATGGCAACCATGTCTAGGTTTGCAAACCAGGAATTGAATGTGGCCTCACCCAATTCGCCTTCAAGTCGTTGCCTAACGCGTCCCCACTGGTTTTCGAAATCTGCTTTGACAAATGGAGTTCCATCTTTCCCGCCAACAGCGACTTGTTCTGACATTATGTGCTCCAACATGCGGTTCGCACCGCTACATATTGTTATCGTTTAGAGCGGCCCTGGAAAGCACCGCTCCGCTTCACACGCATTTACTGTTGAGCCCAAGGCAAATCGGCAACCTTCCAACCACCAATTCTTCCGCGCTGACGATCACTGTTTAGATCGCCCTCAAATCCTTCGGCAACGTTGTAACAATTCCCAAAACCAGCACTTGTCATTTCCATTGCCGCCATTTTGCTGCGATGCCCACTTCGACAAATGAACAAGAGAGGACCCTCGTTACTAACGTTCAAGCTTGACAGTTGGCCCTTTAGATGGTCGGCGAAATTGTCATTGCGCGCCAGATCTGGGAACAATTGCCACTCAAGAAACAAAACTTCTTTCCCAAGCGATGTCAGATCTGAAACACCCACAAACGCCCACTCAGCCTTGGTTCGAACGTCGATTAGCAAGGCACTTGGATCCGTTTGAAGGATTGACCACGCCTCTTTTGGCGTAAGGTCACCTGCATAACCAATTTCGCTCGTTTGATTGTTGTCGTTGGCCAACGGCCTCTCCAACGTTTGAGAGTGGAGTTCCGTCCAATCGGCACAAGAGCCCCGGGTCACCATTTCTGGGAACGAAATGGAAACGATTAAACACCTCTAATGAAAAGCAAACTATCTTTGGACCTGATCGGAGACGCGTTCGTTACACAACTCAACTCGACATCACCACACAACAAAACTGATGTAAGTTTGTGATCAATAATTAATTGAAGTGAGCTCCAACATCAGGAGAGTTAAACTAAACCGAAGCGTAAGCGTGTTGCAATAGGTCCGAAGAGAGAACGCGCAAAATAATTTGAATCTTTTCTGTTGACTCTTTCGCTTTCTTTTTCACTCGCGGAGCTAAAACTAAACACAAAACTTTTGTTACGTAACAGTGTTCAATTCTCAAACGTCAATGCAATAAGCTTCAATTTTGTCCGTACAGAAATTGATACAAAAAAGGGACCCTCAAGGTCCCCTCATTCCAAATCATTACAGCGATGTAATGAGAACTACGCGTCCGTTGCTATCAACTAGCCATTGCGTTCACGCGACGTGACAGACGCGAGATCTTGCGTGAGGCGGTGTTCTTGTGCATGACGCCTCTGGTAACACAACGCATAATTTCAGGTTGGGCATCTTTAAGCGCTACTTGTGCAGCGTTGTGATCGCCAGCTGAAATCGCTTCCTCAACCTTGCGCACTTGTGACCGCATGCGACTGCGACGTGCGCGATTGCGCTCCGTGCGTCGGGCAATTTTGCGAACCATTTTTTTGGCTGAACGGGTATTGGCCATTCGGATTACTTCTCTTTGATAGCGGTTGAATTCGAGGCGTGGGTTATAGCGACCGCTCTTGGGCCGGTCAAGGCGGTATTTTGAGCCGAAAAGCGGCTCTACCGCCTAAGACTAACGGTGTTTAAATTGGGCTTTCCGCTTCTCCACGAAAGCCTCCATGCCCTCTGACTGGTCCGCGGTTGCGAACATGGAATGAAATAGCCGCCTTTCGAAGCGAACACCTTCATTTAAGGTCGTTTCATAGGCCCGATTGATAGATTCTTTCGTCATCATAGTGATCGGGTGGGAGAACTCCGAAATCTTGGCAGCCACGGAGAGCGCCTCGTCTTTAAGTTCTTCAAGTGGCACCACCCGGCTAACCAGCCCGCATCTTTCCGCCTCTTGGGCGTCCATCATACGGCCCGTGAGGCACATTTCCATGGCTTTGGCCTTGCCCACGAAGCGGGGGAGGCGCTGAGTGCCCCCGGCCCCCGGCATAATTCCCAGTTGAATTTCAGGTTGACCAAACTTGGCGTTTTCGGCCGCCAATATGAAATCACACATCATCGCCAGCTCACATCCACCGCCCAAGGCATAGCCTGCGACCGCTGCCACAACGGGTTTTCGGCATGTTGCTACCGTCTCCCAATTGCGAGTGATGAAGTCCTCTTTGAAGACATCCATGTAAGACTTGGACTGCATCTCCTTGATGTCGGCTCCTGCCGCAAATGCCTTTTCAGAGCCAGTAATCACAATGCAGCCGATCACATCGTCCCTTTCAAAATCAGTCAATGCAGTGGTCATCTCGTCCATCAACCCATCATTGAGGGCGTTCATTGTATCTGGGCGATTGAGCGTTATGACGCCGACCGCACCTTCTTTATCCACGAGGAGGTTTTCGTATGCCATGTTCGGTCCTATTGATATTGATCAAGCCGTTCACTGGAGCTCGATTTGAGCGGGCGCGAACCTATACCCATCGGATGCGAGAGTCGAGTGGGAGACCCATTTGGCATTTCGAGGCGAAAACCCTCAAGAAACGCCGCGCTATCGTTGACAATTGGAACAATAGAAAGTGGATCGCCCGGATTGGACGATGCGCTTGATATCAGCCCCACATCCTTTGGTTCGGCAACTTTCACCTTCGCGGTCGTAAACGCTGAACGTGTGCTGGAAGTAACCAAGCTCCCCATCCGTATGAGCATAGTCGCGCAAGGTTGAGCCACCAGCTTCGATCGCTTCGCTGAGCACGTCGCGTATTATGGGCACCAGTCTTTGCGACCTCACACCGGGAATGGTTGAAGCGCGACGGCGCGGCGATACGCGGGCGCGGTAGAGGGCCTCGCAGACATAGATGTTTCCGAGCCCGGCGATGATCTTTTGATCCAGAAGCGCCGACTTGATGGGCGTTCGCCGACCTTGCAGAGCTTGGTTGAGAAATGAATGCGAGAATTCATCGCCCAAGGGTTCGACACCTAGGCCTTTGAGATACTTGCATTCTTCAAGATCGTCGGTGGGAGAAAGGTCCATCAGACCGAACCGCCTCGTATCAGAGAACCTAATTCTCACCCCATCAGACATGTCGAAGACCACATGATCATGTTTTTCGGGTTTTTGCGGTGAACGGCAAGGGTCAATCGTAAAACGTCCCGTCATTCCTAGGTGGACAATTAGCGTGTCCCCCGTATCAAGATCACCGAGAATGTATTTTGCGCGACGGCGAAGGTGCTTAACCTCAGCGCCGGCCAATTTGCCCGCAAAGCCCCGTGGAAACGGAAATCTCAAATCCCGACGCCGCACATTGACTTTGGCAAACCGCTTGCCCGTCATCGCAGGGGCAAGACCGCGGCAAACGGTTTCAACTTCAGGCAGTTCGGGCATATTGTCGCTTTCCTGTTCAGAAACAGGTGTTTACCGTTTTCGGCGGTGGCTTGTTAAGTCCCATTTGAGTAATGTGTCACTCATGACCCGTGGGACCCACAATACAGATAGCATTGATTTCGGCTTTGAGCAGATCGCTGTGGAAGAAAAACGCGGACGCGTTCGCGAAGTTTTCGATTCCGTGGCTTCTAACTATGACGTGATGAACGACGCTATGTCCTTAGGCGTCCATCGCTTGTGGAAATCGCTTCTGCTTGATCGCCTCAATCCGCGGTCGCACATGACCCTTGTCGATGTGGCTGGCGGCACTGGCGACATCGCTTTTGGCTTTCTCGGGCGCGGCGGCGGAAAAGCTCTGGTTTGCGACATTAACGCGGCCATGTTGGGCCACGGCCAATCTCGCGAGGACCGGCCTCAATTCGACGACGATGCGATTGAATGGATTTGTGGCAATGCGGAGTGTCTGCCGTTGCCGGACAATTGCGCGGACGCCTACACGATTACGTTTGGCATTCGAAACGTGACCCACCGCGATAAAGCACTTTCTGAGGCGCGCAGAGTACTGAAACCCGGAGGGCATTTTTTGTGTCTTGAGTTTTCAATGCCGAACGTTCCCGTGCTTGATGACTTTTACGACGCCTACTCTTTCCAGGTCTTGCCGCGACTTGGCACTCTGATCGCGGGTGATGCAGAATCTTATCGATATCTGGCCGAAAGCATCCGAAAGTTTCCGAAGCCGGAAGCCTTTGCTGACATGATCAAAGAGGCTGGCCTCGATAATGTGTCCACACATTCTTTGTCGGGTGGTATTGCAACTCTCTTTTCGGCCTGGCGTCTCTAACGAGGTCTCATGTTTCAATCGGTTCGACACAGCTATCGCCTTTTTCGCGCCGTTTGGGGACTAGCGCGCTATGACGTCTTAGCGCCCCACGAGGTTGATGCTTACGTGCCGCGCGGCCTCAAAACGCTGGGATGGCTCTCCAGATTTACCCAGTCGCGGTCCGTTCGCAATCAACCACTTGAACAAAGGCTGACCCAGGCCCTCGGCGATCTTGGACCCACTTACATCAAACTCGGTCAATTGCTTGCAACAAGAGGCGATGTGGTCGGACCGGAGGTTGCAAAAGCGCTCAGTGTGTTACAGGACCGGCTTCCTCCCTTTCCTATGGAAGAGGCGCGAGCCATCCTAGGCCAAGAATTTGATCAGCCGGTTGATGCACTCTTTGTCAGCTTAAGTGAACCAGTGGCAGCAGCCTCCGTGGCGCAAGTTCACAAAGGCATTGTGCGCCAGATGGAAGAAACTCCGGACGGGCCTCGCCAACGGGAACGCGTTGTTGCGGTTAAGGTTTTGCGGCCTCGGATACAGAGAATATTCCAGAAGGAGCTCGAGGCCTTTGCATGGGGCGCACGTCAGCTAGAGCGTTTCTCGCGCGCTTCGCGCCGCCTGGAACCGGTGAGGCTCATCAAGACCCTCTCAGACAGCGTCCGGCTTGAAATGGATTTGCGCATGGAAGGGGCGGCCGCCACTGAGATTGCGGAAAATACAACGCGCGATGAGACCTTTCAGGTTCCGACCGTCGATTGGCAACGAACATCGAAGCGGGTTTTGACGACAGCGTGGATCGACGGCGTCAGGCTCGGAGATAATAAACGCCTTCAACAAGAAGGGTTCGACTTGTCGGCGCTTGGCAATCTAATTGTCCATACATTTCTAACCCACGCGCTCAGAGACGGTCTTTTTCACGCGGATATGCATCAGGGCAATCTATTTGCACGCCTCGACCCAGTTAATGACGGCCCTAGCCAGATGAAACTTATGGCCGTCGATTTTGGAATTATGGGGCGCCTTGATGTGGCCACGCGTCGGTATCTCGCAGAGATCCTATTTGGGTTTATGGTGCGCGACTATGTGCGGGTTGCGCGGGCGCATTTTGATGCAGGCTATGTCTCTAGTGAGTTCCCACTCGAGGACTTCGCGCTTGCATTGCGGGCCATTGGCGAACCGCTCTTTGGCCAGCTGGCGGAAGAGATCTCAATGGCGCGCCTTCTGACACAACTCTTTGAGACCACCGATGCTTTCGACATGCATTTGCAACCACAATTGGTCCTCTTACAAAAGACCATGGTGGTGGTCGAAGGGGTGGCGCGCGATCTCAATCCAACCCTGAACATGTGGGAGGTGGCGCGGCCAGCTGTTGAAGATTTCATGTCCCGCTCGATTGGACCGGAAGCTTGGGCGAACGATGCGGTTGAAGGGGCGGCAACTATGGCGCGGATCATGGCACATGCGCCTGAAACGTTAGAAAAGATCGAACGCGCAGCCAATCTGGTCACGGAAATGACCGAAGCTGGCGGCGTCAAACTCCACCCGGACACCGCCAAAGCTATTGCGGAGGCTCAAGTGCAGCGCGGGCGGGCCGGACGGGCGGCCATCTGGATTGCCGCAGGTGCGCTCACGATCCTGGCGATAGGGTCGCTTTGATGTGCGGTCACACGCTCTGATATCCCGTCAGGAGAGCATTCTTTTCGGTATCATATCGCAAAGGTGAGCGCGCCAATATCTCTTGCAAAATCGGAAAGTCGGCAGAGGCGACCGGCCCGATTGATTTGATCGACCCATCAGCAAATCTCAAATCGATGCGAAGCGCATCGACTTTGTCGCTCCAAATGAATCTGTAATCCTTTACATTCTTGGGTTTGGTTTTCTTGGATGACATGTCTCACTCCTACTCAAACGAATCATTCATAAATGCATCAAGTTCCTCGTTCTTGATACCCAATTCGCTCGCTTTCTCCCTTACTTTCAGTCGGTCGCGCGCATTGACTGCATTGAGATAGCCTTGACAGAATTCCGTGTCTGCCGTGCCACCTTGATTTGAACCCATTAGCTTGATGCATTTGAGCACAACTTCATCGACCTCAAAAGTCATTGCCACAATTTCTTTGACTGCATCGGCAACGCTACCCGCAACAGCAGCATCTATGGGTTTCGTTTCAAATCCTTTGGCAAGGAAAATCTGAGAGCTTCCGCCAGCCGATACACCCATAGATGCGTCGCGTTTGGCCTTAAGGGAAGCAAGAATCTTTTCCTGAGTTTTAACTTCCTCGTCAGCTTTTTCTTTTGCTTTTTTCGCGGTTGCGGTCTCTCCCTGTGCCGTTTCGTATGCTGGTTTTTTTGCCGCATTCTCTGGAGGGCCTTCAAAGGCCTTCTTTGCCGCAGTCTCTTTCACTTTCTTTTCTTCCAGGGCTTCGCCAGCGGCCTTTGCCGCCTTCTTTTTCGTTGCGAGCGTTTTTTCGGTCGCCTCGACATTACGCTGAGCTTCTAACAGAGAAGCACCGGTATCCGCTTTTGCTGTTGCAGAGATCGCCATAGGTGCATTTCGAACAGCGCCAGTTAACTGCTCAATCGCGAGAATGGAGACAATGATCCTTTGATCGCGGGCGGCTTGAATTTGGAATTCTTCGTCGCCGATTGCCCCGTTCATGTAGCGCTCACAAGTCCGATACATAACATCTCTAAGTACTTGAATAGTCTGAGTGCGCAGTCCGATGTTTGCGCCCGCCTCAGACAAAGCGGTGGCGAGTTGTGCAGTCGCATTCTTGTTGGCCGCACCGGTAAATGTCCCGGAGGCCGAAAGAGAGCTACTCAACACAGTGAAGACATCAGGGCTTGGCTCGGCGCAGGTTCTTAATAGAGTTTCGACCGAGCTGACACCATTTCTTGTTGTAGTCTTTTTTGTTGCGGATGAGAGTATCGCGCGTTGTTTTGCATCTACAAGCTGGCCCCTCACGGTCGGTCGTAGGGCGTCACCGTTGGTGTCAACTTCAACGCTTTCGCGAAATGTCCTGTGAATGGAGTTGAATTTTGCGCCACAGCTCGCAAGCATCGGCATAATGAGAATCAGACTTATTAGCAACCGCATGGCAGCCCCCACTATTGTGTTTCACGGACTCAGCACCCATTGCGACTATACGCGTTAACCTTATCGACGCAAGCTAAACTGGCTAAGCCTCGCATTCTCTTACTTTAACGTGTACCCTGTCCCTAAAAATCCCATAATTATGAGCCATTTTGCGATTCCCACATTGGGTTTCGACAAAGACGGATATTCACACTATATTCCCGTGAATATTGGCCCGGACGGCCTGGCCAGGAGGTACAAGGTGCAACTCAAAGACAAACGGGTCCTCATCATCATCGGCGGCGGGATTGCCGCCTACAAGACGCTCGAACTCATTCGACGCTTGCGTGAACGAGGGACGCATGTGCGGGCCATCATGACGGCGGCCGCCGACCAATTCGTCACCCCGCTTTCGGTTTCAAGTCTGACGGGTGAGAGGGTTTTCTCAGATCTGTTTGACCTAACAGATGAAGCGGAGATGGGGCATATCGAGTTGTCGCGCTCCGCAGATTTGATCGTTGTTGCCCCTGCCACGGCAGACCTCATGGCCAAGATGGCAAATGGATTGGCGAATGACTTAGCATCAACCGCGCTTCTTGCAACGGACACGCCAGTCATGATTGCACCGGCCATGAATGTACGCATGTGGCTCAACGCAGCAACGCAAAGAAACCTAACGACCCTCGGTCAAGACGGCGTTCAAATCATAGGCCCCAATGAAGGGGATATGGCTTGCGGTGAATACGGTCCTGGACGCATGGCAGAGCCGGATGAGATTGTCGCGGCGATTGAAACTCATTTCCAATCGAAACAACAAGGACCGCTTAAAGGTAAGCGGGCGCTGATCACCGCAGGTCCAACCCACGAACCGATTGACCCGGTGCGGTATCTCGCCAATCGCTCCAGTGGCAAACAAGGCCGCGCCATTGCGCAAGCTTGTGCAGCCCTTGGCGCTGACACGGTTTTGGTTTCAGGCCCGACCCAACTTAGCGATCCAGACGGTGTTCGCACGGTACGCGTTGAAACCGCGCAACAGATGTTGTCGGCGTGTGAGAAAGAGCTGCCGACCGACATTGCGATTTGTGCGGCGGCAGTTGCCGACTGGCGGGTTGACGGTCAGGCCAATCAGAAGATCAAAAAAGGGGCACAGGGCGCGCCGACATTGTCCTTTATCGAGAACCCAGACATTTGTGCGACCCTCGCCCATCACAAACAACGCCCCGCTCTGGTTATTGGTTTTGCCGCTGAAACGGAAATGGTCATTGAGCACGCACGCACCAAACGATTGAAGAAGGGTTGTGATTGGATTGTCGCCAATGACGTGTCCCCCGAAACCGGCATTATGGGCGGCGACAAAAACGAAGTGCACCTTCTGACTGAAAACGACATCGAGCATTGGCCGTCGATGAGCAAATTGAGTGTCGGCGAAAAACTCGCAAACAGAATTGCCTCCCATTTCGGAGAATTGAATGGCGCCTAAAGTGAAGATTGAATGTGTGCAGTTGCCGCATGGCGAAGGACTGCCGTTGCCAAAGTACGAAACGTCCGGATCTGCAGGTGTGGATCTGTTGGCGGCCTTACCTGAAGGCGAAGAGATCTGGGTGGCGCCGGGGGAGCGCCGATTGGTCCCCACCGGGCTTTGCATTGCTGTGCCTGACGGGTACGAAGCGCAAGTGAGGCCACGGTCTGGGCTTGCTCTAAAGCATGGCATCACGGTTCTCAATACACCCGGCACCGTCGACTCAGATTATCGTGGCGAGGTTGGGATTATCCTGGCAAACATCGGACGCGAGCCGTTTCGGATTGAACGCGGACAGAAATTGGCGCAGATGGTTATCGCTTCCTTTGCCCAAGCTGATTTCGAATTAACAGACAGTCTTGATGAAACAGATCGCGGGGCTGGCGGTTTCGGATCGACCGGCACCGGCGTTAAAGGGCCTTAGGGACACCGGATATGCTCAACCTTTCGCGCAAAACAAGACTTGCCCTTGAGGCTGTGGTGGACGTGGCCTACAACGCAAGGCCCGACCCAGTTCAATCGAAGGACATCACCAAACGTCAGGGCATTCCGCAACGCTACCTTGAACAGGTCATGCAGCATCTTGTTCATGCGGGCATTCTCAAAGGTGTGCGAGGCCCACGCGGTGGATATCGATTGGCGCGAGAGCGCAGGCGGATCACGCTTGGCGAAGTCGTTCGGATCGTCGACGCAATGGACGCGAGCGAACTTGTGCCAACCGCTTGTTCGCCCCTCGGTGAGCAAGTTGTGCGTCCGGTCATGGAAGAAATGCAGGAAGAAATGATGCGACGGCTCGATGAAGTCACCATTGAAGACCTTTGTCGCAAAGCCCAATCCCAGGGGATTCAAGTTGCTGATCGACGCAATATGGATTTCGAAATCTAAATCAAGAAGTGAGAGTGCAATGTCAGAGACTCACAAACCCGGTCGTGGCCGCATTTACGAGAACATCACCGATACGATCGGCGATACACCCTTGGTTCGACTTCATACGATGGGGAACAGCGGCAATGTGAAGGCCGACATTCTGCTGAAACTGGAGTTCTTCAATCCTCTGGCGAGCGTCAAGGATCGGATCGGCGTTGCGATGATCGATGGGTTAGAGAGGCGTGGATTGTTGCGGCAAGATAGTGTCTTGGTCGAACCAACGTCTGGAAATACCGGGATCGCTCTTGCTTTTGTGGCTGCAGCAAAGGGCTATCGCCTGATTTTGGTGATGCCTGAAAGCATGTCGACCGAACGACGCAAGATGTTGGCGCTGCTAGGGGCTGAGCTTGAACTCACCGCTGCAGAGAAGGGCATGAAGGGAGCGGTCACTCGCGCCAATGAGCTTCTCGAATCCATCCCGAACGCCGTGATCCCTCAACAATTTGAAAATCCGGCCAATCCAGAAATTCATCGCCGCACCACGGCGGAAGAAATCTGGAACGACACCGACGGCAAAGTTGATGTGGTGATTTCCGGCGTCGGAACGGGAGGCACCATCACCGGCATCGGACAGGTGCTGAAAGAGAAAAAGCCGGAAGTTCAGATTGTGGCGGTGGAGCCGGAAGACAGTCCGGTTCTCTCCGGCGGCGCGCCCGGGCCTCACAAGATCCAAGGGATCGGCGCTGGGTTTGTGCCTGAGATCTTGGACCGTGCCGTGATCGACGATGTGATCACAATCGGAAATGAAACCGCCTTTGCCACAGCGCGCAGGGTCGCGAAAGAAGAAGGAGTGCCGTGCGGCATTTCTTCTGGGGCAGCCATCGCGGCCGCCATCGAGGTCGGCTCCAGGCCCGGTATGGAAGGCAAAACGATTGTTGCCATCATCCCCTCTTTCGCAGAGCGCTATCTTTCCACAGCGCTTTTCGACGGTATCTAACTCCGAACCTAAGGCACGACCTCATGGCCCTGAGCGATGACCAGCTTGATCGATATGCCAGACACATCATCTTGCGAGAGATCGGTGGGCCCGGTCAGGCCAAACTTCTCGGCGCAAAGGTTTTGGTTGTTGGTGCCGGAGGATTGGGGGCGCCGGCACTCATGTACCTTGCCGCCGCCGGTGTTGGCACTTTGGGCATTGTCGATTTCGATAGTGTCGATCTTTCCAACCTTCAACGGCAGGTTATCCATTCGACGGACCGGATCGGCACCGCCAAAACAGAAAGCGCCAAGCAGTCGATTTCGGCGATCAATCCTGACGTCAAAGTGGTGACTTATTCAGAACGACTAACCAGCGACAATGCCGATGACATTATCAGCACCTTTGATGTTGTCGCAGATGGCACAGATTCTTTTGAGACCCGCTTTGTCGTCAATGATGCATGCCTTCGCACAAAACGCCCCCTGGTCTCCGCAGCGGTGGGGCAATTCGATGGTCAGTTGGCAACCTTCAAAGGATATGAGGGCACACTTCCGTGTTACCGATGTTTGGTCCCGGAGGCACCGCCCGCAGGATCGGTGCCAACCTGCCAAGAGGCTGGCGTCCTCGGTGCGCTCACCGGCGTGATGGGATCCTTACAAGGGCTTGAAGTGATCAAGGAAGTTTTGAGCCTTGGCACCAGCATGGCTGGGCGCCTTCTCATCTATGATGCACTTGATACGGTTTTTCGAACGGTCAACTTGAGGAAAGACCCAAAATGTCCGGCGTGTTCAATGGCATCCGCGCCATAGCCCAACAGGAGCGGTCTACAGCATGGCCGGGATAACACGGTCCGGCGGTTTGTGACCATCAGCAAACGTTTTGATGTTGATAATGACCTTTTCGCCCATATCAATGCGCCCCTCAAGCGTGCCGGAACCCATGTGCGGCAACGCCACCACATTCTTCATGGCCAAGAGCTTTGGATTGACGGCCGGTTCGTGCTCAAAAACATCCAATCCGGCGCCGCCAAGTTCGCCTTGCTCCAACATGCGTGCAAGGGCGGCCTCATCGATGATCTCGCCGCGGGCTGTGTTGACGATGTAAGCGTGTGGTCGCAACAGCGCCAAACGCCGCGCAGAGAGAAGGTGAAAAGTCGCCGGAGTGTGGGGGCAATTGATGGATATGATATCCATCCGCGCCAACATTTGATCAAGGCTTTCCCAATAGGTGGCCTCTAGGTCTTTTTCAGTATCCGGCGAGAGACGTTTGCGGTTGTGATAGTGGATCTGCAGTCCGAACGCTTTGGCACGCCTCGCCACGGCTTGGCCGATGCGGCCCATGCCAATAATGCCGAGGCGTTTGCCGCCTAAACGGTGACCCATCATCCAGGTCGGCGACCAACCCTTAAACTCGCCCGCCTTCATGACTTCCGCGCCTTCGGTCATCCGCCGTGGCACCGCCAAGATGAGAGCCATGGTGAGATCGGCGGTGTCTTCGGTTAAGACGCCAGGTGTGTTTGTCACTGTGACACCTCGTTGCCAAGCGGTCTCAACATCGATGTTGTCAACGCCAGCTCCGAAATTTGCGATGAGACGGAAGTTTTCACCGCCGCGTGACAGGATGCGTTTGTCGATCCGGTCGGTCACGGTGGGCACCAAAACATCAGCGCGCCCAACCGCCGCCACAAGTTCGTCGACCTCCATAGGCTTGTCATCCAGATTGAGCTCCGCGTCGAACAACTCTCGCATGCGCGTCTCGATAACATCCGGCAATTTGCGCGTTACGACGACAAGCGGTTTTTCTGTACTCATTGAGAAGGGCTCCTCGGGGGCGGACCGTTATTATTGTTTTTCACACGCTGCCATCGCAGCCATAACTCAAGCAGATTTAGCAGACCTTGAGCGCTTTAACAAAGCGCGATCGCCAATGCCCGTTCTGCACTTTGAGAATTTATGATGGCGGCTCCCGCTTGACCTTAGGCAACCGGATTGGCCATACTGAGGGACTTCATCTAAATTCACGATTTGTTCCTGTATTTCAAAGGGTTACGGACAATTGGGCGAACCTGCGGTAAGAAAACTTCTGCGTTGGCCAGGGAGAGGCCGTTTGGCTAAGCTCATGTCGTTGGCTGTTGTTTGGTTACTTGCGGCAATCCCCGCCGCCGCACAGGAAAATGAACGGGCAGAGGCGCCCTCAGAAATTACCGAACCCCAAGATGCCGTGGGGCGTGTTACCGGCCTTCCTATTCCCAGGTTCGTGAGCCTCAAAAAGTCTCCCGCCAATGCGCGGGTTGGACCCGGACCCAACTATCCTGTTCACTGGGTCTACTTACGGGCGGGATTGCCGGTCGAGATTACTGCAGAGCATAACAACTGGCGACGGATTCGGGATCGCGGTGGCGATGAAGCGTGGGTTTATCATGCGCTCGTCGATGGTCGACGAACGGCGATAGTGAAAGACCGACAGGTCACGGTCTGGCGCAAGCAGAGCGACGGCAAGAACGATGTCTTGGCCTATCTAGATCCTGAGGTCATCGTCCGCGTTAGAAACTGTTCTGAAGCGCAATGCCGTATCGAGATTGATGGAATCAAAGGCTGGGTTGATCGAAGCGCCCTGTGGGGCCTTTACCCAGACGAATTCAAGGACTAATTGATCAATCCAAATCCTTTGCGAGTTCTGTTCTTGTGGCTTTGTTGATAACAGCGATGTGGCCATAGTTTTCGTGATCGCATCCGGTCTTGATTTCCACATCGCCCTTCTTGAACTGATCTCTTAGTTCGGTCGTCAGCGGGAAATGCAGAAAATGCACTGAGGAAGTCTTCCCGTCGGCGGTCGTTCGCTCCACGTCTTGTTCCGGCACTGCATAGGATTTGCTCTCGCCGACTTGCAAATACGTCTTCAACTCAACATCGGTCAGCGTTCTCAAGACGCGATTACGACGATCCTCATCGTTGATCTCGAACATCAGTGTTGCGACAAGTTCCTGCCCATTTGGAATGAGGGGATTGTAAGCGCTCAGTTCATCTTCAATCTGCTCGTCGCCACCTTTTTCAATGCGCAGCATCTCATGAATTTGCAGCCACATGGTGGCATAGCTCTCAAAGTAGAGCATGGCGTCTGGACCAAGCGCTACGCGTCGAAGGCGTTTAAGCGGCAGGATGTCGTCGCGGCGCTGCTTGCGCACCGCTTCAAACTCTTCAAGGTCAAGGATGTCATCGTGTGTGATTGTTTTTGCGGATTGGGTCATCTCACATTCCTGATTTCTTTTGCAGCTTTTCTCGATCAATCCAAAATGCCGTAGGCCTTTGCCAACAGTTCGACAGGGTGATAGGGGCCACTGGGGCGCTCGCTTTCCTCGGCCATCTCCTCGATGCCTTGCATCAGATGCTTCACCGCCAACGGACATTCAGAGGCCACGTGGGATTTACCATTCCGAACCACTGTGCGCATGGCGGTCTTGCCAACTTTCATCGCCACATCATGGGTTTCTTTCATGACGCCGAAAGTGCCGCCATGACCGGCGCAGCGCTCAATCACATCTACTTCCGTCTCTGGCACAAATCGAAGAAGTTCGGCACCCTTTGGCCCAATGTTTTGTGCCCGTGCATGGCAAGCCAAGTGAACGGAAACGCCGCCGTCGAGCGGTTTCATGCCTTGCGTCAGGCCCTCCGACTTGGCGATGTCAACGAGATATTCGTCAACATCGACCGTTGCAGCGGCCAATGCCTGAACATCTTCATTGTCGGGCACGATGAGAGGCCATTCGGTTTTGAACATCAAACCGCAGCTCGCGGTGAGTGTGATGATCGGTAGGCCTTGGTCCACGTAGGGCCTCAGTTCCTTTGACACTTTTTCGGCTTGCGCGGCGACACGTTCCAAGTTGCCTTGCTCCAAAAACGGCATGCCGCAACAAGCGGGGTAAACCACTTCGGCATCGACACCATTGTGGGCCAAGACGCTCATGGTGGCGTGTCCGATGGACGGCTTGTTGTAATTCACAAAGCAAGTGGCATAGACGATCGCTTTGCGCCCATAAGCGGGCGCGTGTGGATTTGCTTGATAGTCTTTTTTGGCTACCCCTTTGAGAAACGTGTCCCCATGAAATTGCGGTAGATCTACTTTGGCGTCGATGCCCGTCATTTTTTCCATGAGGGGTCTAGTTAGCTTGTTGTCACTTTTTGAGGCCCAATTGAAGAGCGGGGCAATGCTGCCAGCCAGTTTACCGTTGCGATCCATTTCGGCCAGTTGCGCTTGGGTGCGACTGGTCTCGCCAGCTTTGCGCTCAGCCGCTCTCACCCTCAACATGAGGTGAGGGAAATCGAGATTGAATTCATGGGGCGGCACATAAGGACACTTGGTCATGAAACACATGTCGCAAAATGTGCAGGCGTCAGTGGCTGGTTTGAAGTCTTTGCTATCAACAGAGTCTAGTTCGCCGGTCTCGGATTCGTCGATCAGATCAAACAGTCGTGGAAATGCATCGCACAGATTGAAACAACGGCGGCACCCATGACAGATGTCAAAAACGCGCCGGAGTTCTTCATCTATGGCGGCGGCATCAAAAAAATCCGGGCTCTTCCAGTCGATGGGATGGCGGGTTGGCGCCTCAAGACTGCCTTCCTTCATCTAGCTCTCCAAAAATGAGACCGCGCCAATCGGGAAAGACGGCGCGGCCTGTGCCTTACGAAAATTGGGCCTGGAACGGCTTTAACCGTCGAGGGTGTCGAGCGCCTTTTGGAAACGACCCGCGTGCGATTTTTCAGCCTTAGCCAGGGTCTCAAACCAATCGGCGATTTCGTCGAAACCTTCATCCCGGGCTGTCTTGGCCATGCCTGGATACATGTCCGTGTATTCGTGGGTTTCACCGGCAATGGCTGCTTTGAGATTTGCAGACGTGGGGCCAATCGGCTCCCCTGTCGCTGGATCGCCAACTTCTTCCATGTATTCGAGATGACCATGGGCGTGGCCGGTTTCGCCTTCGGCGGTGGAACGGAAAACTGTGGCGACATCATTGTATCCTTCAATGTCGGCTTTTTGCGCGAAGTAGAGGTAGCGGCGGTTGGCTTGGCTTTCGCCGGCAAAGGCAGCTTTTAGGTTTTCGAGCGTTTTTGAACTCGCTAGTGACATGGGAAGTCTCCTCAATCGTTTTGTGTTTTCGACACGCGGACGCACCGACAAAAAGGGGCTATTTGAACTCGAAACCGCGAGGCGCACTCAGATACCAAACCTTTTCACCATAAGGATATGACATCTGTCAATTAGAAAGTAGAATACTTCTAATCTAGGCTGTAATTATTTGAAATCCAGTAAGAAACTTACGAAATTGACTTGACCCGAACCACAACCTCGACATGAGCGATTTCGGTTCCATCCGGGGGAGCAGGAATTTGCGAAACATCGATGCCGTCGTCAGGAATGTCGATGAGTTTGTTCTCGCCCTCCAAGAAGAAGTGATGATGACCGCTGGTATTGGTGTCGAAATAGGTTCGAGATCCATCGACCACAATTTGGCGCAAGAGACCAACTTCGGTGAATTGATGCAGCGTGTTGTAAACCGTGGCGAGAGAGACCCCCACGCCTTCGTGGGTCGCTTCAGCATGAAGGATCTCTGCGGTGACGTGGCGATTACCGTCCTGAAACAACAAGTTACAGAGTGCAAGACGTTGGCGAGTGGGGCGGAGTTCCGCCTTTCTAAGTAGAGCTAACGCTTCAGAATAGGTGCCCATTTCAATCATCGTCTCTACCTGTGTTTTAACATCTGGCTCTAGCATTTAGCACAAAAGAGCCGGTTTCGCGACCTGTGTGTCGCTTGATGTGACAAACGGCCCGGAACGGGGCTGAGGTAAGTGTTGTCGCGCGAGCGCTAATCATGCTAGTTGGAAACAACGTAAATGGCTGAAATCTAGTCTTTGCGCGGGTTTCCACGGCAATGGATTTGGTTTCTTCGCCTGGAAAGTCAAGCGGCATTGAGCAATTGTAGGACACATTGTCCAGCACAGCCCGGTCGTAAAATTTGGGAGGAGCTGGGAAGCGGAAAGCAATACCCGGCGATTGGAACAACAAGAGAGACCAGAATGTCCGACGATGTTATTCACGAAAGACAGTCAAGCTACTCCTATGAAGATCTCCTGACCTGCAGTAATGGTGTGATGTTTGGCGCAGGCAATGCGCAATTACCATTACCGCCGATGCTTATGCTCGACCGTATTACACATATTAGTGATACGGGCGGCGATAATGGTAAGGGCGAGATCATTGCTGAATATGATATCAACCCAGACCGCTGGTTCTTCGAATGCCATTTCAAAGGCGACCCTGTCATGCCGGGGTGCTTGGGCCTTGATGGTCTGTGGCAGACCCTTGGGTTCTTCCTCGGCTGGATGGGCGCAAAAGGCAAAGGCCGAGCTTTGGGCGTTGGCGAGGTTAAGTTCACTGGCATGGTCGAGCCAACCATCAAGAAGATCACCTATCACATCCACATGCGCCGCCTGATCATGCGCAAACTAGTGTTGGGGATCGCGGACGGCACAGTTCTGGCGGATGGGGAACCTATCTACACCACCAAGAATTTGAAAGTCGGGGCGTTTACTTCGTAAGGCTTGCCGCGATCGCTAGCGATTTTGTTGGCAATGCAACTTTGCGAATCTGGTATGTTTTGAAGAGAACTGGCTTGAGGCAATGGGCTAGCGGGGGCGAGCCACCAATTCCAGCAATAATCCGCTGGACTGGCTTTGCTGCAAAAGGAGATTGGCGATGAGGCGCGTTGTCGTAACTGGAATGGGTATCGTTTCTTCAATTGGGAACAACACCCAGGAAGTATTGGCCTCTCTGAGAGAGGCAAAATCAGGCATCGTCAAAGCGGACAAATATGAAGAGCTCGGATTTCGTTGCCATGTGCATGGCGCTCCCAAGCTTGATCTCAAAGAACATGTCGACAAAAGAACGCGGCGTTTTATGGGCGAAGGGACCGCCTGGAACTACATTGCCATGGAACAGGCTATTCAAGACTCTGGTCTCGAAGAAGGAGATATCGTCAATCCGAAGACCGGTTTGATTATCGGCTCTGGCGGTCCGTCGACACGCGACATTGTCGCCGCCGCCGACACGACCAGAAACAAAAAGCCAAAATTCGTTGGGCCATTTGCTGTGCCAAAAGCCATGTGCTCAGGCAACTCGGCCAATCTCGCAACGCTTTTCAAAATCAAAGGCCACAACTACTCGATCTCATCGGCGTGTGCGACCTCTACACATTGCATCGGCAACGCAGCGGAGATGATCCAGTGGGGCAAACAGGACGTTATGTTTGCTGGCGGCTGTGAAGACTTGGATTGGACGCTTTCGGTCTTGTTTGACGCCATGGGCGCCATGTCGACCAAATACAATGATACGCCGGCCACTGCCAGCCGCGCTTACGACAAAAATCGCGATGGCTTTGTGATCGCCGGTGGCGCTGGCATGTTGGTTTTGGAAGAGCTTGAGCACGCCAAAGCACGGGGCGCCAAAATCTACTGTGAACTGTCTGGTTACGGCGCAACATCTGATGGCTTCGACATGGTGCAATTGTCCGGCGAGGGCGCGGTCCGGTGCATGAAACTGGCACTCGATACAGTCGACCAACCGGTTGACTACATCAATCCGCACGGCACGGGGACGCCAGTCGGCGACCAGAAGGAAGTTGGCGCGCTCAGAGAAGTCTTTGGTGACAAGTGCCCGCCCTTCAGCTCAACAAAATCTCTGACCGGACATTCGCTCGGCGCAGCAGGGGTCCAAGAGGCAATCTACTCGATCTTGATGATGAGCAACAATTTCGTTTGCGAATCTGCGCACATCGAAGAACTCGATCCGGAAATGGCAGACATGCCAATTGCGCGCGAACGCCAAGACAATGCCGATATCAATTGTGTCTTGTCGAATAGTTTTGGGTTTGGCGGCACGAACGGAACCCTGGCCTTTACGCGGTACGACGGTTAGGGGCGCGCCTTAGGTTGGAGCGCCTAATGAACACAAGGAGGTCTATTGAGGACCTTCCTTGCCTTTTGTTTTTTCAAATCTTGAGTGGGTATCTCATGGCTTCTGACAAGAATGACGCGTTATTTCCCGAAGGGGATCTCATGAAAGGCAAGAAGGGCCTCATCATGGGGGTCGCCAATGATCACTCCATCGCTTGGGGCATCGCCAAATCATTAGGGCGACAAGGCGCAGAGCTCGCTTTCACGTATCAAGGTGAAGCATTTGGAAAACGGGTCGCGCCGCTTGCTGAAAGCGTTGGTTCCACACTTTTGTTACCGTGCGATGTCGAAGAAGACGAAAGCCAAGACAAGATATTTGCCGTGTTGAAAGACGTGATGGGTGAGCTCGACTTTGTAGTGCACGCGATCGCGTTTTCCGACAAGAACGAACTGCAGGGCCGTTACGCCGACACGACACGGGCCAACTTCCTGCGTACCATGGATATCTCCTGCTTCTCGTTTACGGATGTCTGTCGGCGAGCGTCGGAGATGATGCCTAACGGCGGGTCCATGGTCACGCTTTCTTACTTTGGTGCCGAACGTGTCATCCCCAATTACAATGTCATGGGTGTCGCCAAAGCGGCGCTTGAAGCGAGCGTGCGCTACTTGGCCCGCGACCTCGGTCCACAAGGCATTCGGGTCAATGCGATTTCAGCGGGGCCGATGAGGACCCTCGCAGGGTCTGCCATTGGATCGGCACGTGCCATGTACAAATGGAACCAAACCCACGCGCCCTTAAAGAACACCACCGAACTTCATCATGTGGGTGGGGCGGGGCTCTATCTGTTGTCGGACCTCTCTGCCAGTGTTACCGGCGAAGTGCATCATGTGGATGCCGGATACAACATTGTCGGCATGCCTGATATGAACGATCTTTAGTTCTATGAATTTTCTACCTTCGTGAGCCGGGAAGAAAACCGATGAATCCCCAGGCGATTGAGACTGCTGCAATGAGCCAGGCCAGATAATAATAGCCCGGCTTCAAACACTCCGTGCCTCCCTCGCCGGTGAATATGTCTCCCAACTGCAGCTCACCGACAAAGTAGCAAGAGTTGCCAAGGAAATTGACCTCATTGACGAATACGAGCAATGCCACAGCAACGGCAATGCCGAAAAAGAATGCGATCCGTTTCACGTTTGTGATCCTCCTTGGGCGGCGTGACTACCCCTCAAGACTACTTCGGAATGTTGGTATTTGTCCATTTGCGCGAGAGGCCCTGCTTTAGTCGAGCTTCTTGCCATAGACCTTGTTGATTGGAATGCTGTCCAGATCAACGCCCTCAAGACACCTCACATTGACCGCCCACCCCTGAAATTCGACCATGCCTTCGGCAGTCTCCTTCTGGGTCAAGGTTCTGGGCCTTCTGAAGGGTAAAACACCGCACGCCGGACAGAAATAGTCCTCGGCGGTTTTTGTATGCCACTCGTAGAGAGTCAAACTGTCGAGAGGGGTCAAGATACGAAGTTGATCATCCTCAACTCGGTGATTGAGGGCTCCTCGTTTACGGCAAATGGAACAATCGCACACCCGCACATGATCGAGATCGGCATCAAGTTCAAACTTTACTTTGCCGCAATGACACGACCCTTTGTAGGTTTTGAGCATTGAGCAGGACCTTCAGTCAGTGGGTGCTAAATCTCTGAGGCGCTTTTCTTCTCGATCATAGAAAGGTCGCCAAAGCTTGATGGTTATGGGAACGGCAACGTTGAGCCAGAAGGCGGTGAACATGAGTGTGTAGAAGGCTTCTGTATTCAGAATCTGATTCTGAATGTAGGCAATGTCCATGACCACGAAAGCAAGCTCGGCGCGACCGAGCATTCCGAACCCGATCATCATACTCTCGTGCCAATGAAAGTTGCCGGTATATTTAGCGGCCAATGCCGCCGATGATATTTGAGCGACTATCAACCCTGACGTCAGTATTAAAGTATGTGGAATAACTGATTTCACAATCTCCCACTCGATGATGATTTGCGTTCCCAGATGAACAAAGAAGATCGGACCTATCCAGGAGAAAGCAATACTATCGATTGTTTTCTTTATACTGACAAAATAATTTTCCGCTGGATCTTCGCCGAATAGGAAGTATTCCTCTCGCATTAGGAGGCCCGCCATATAGGCCCCAATCGCCGGATGGAACCCAAAGAGGTACGCCAAATAACCCACCCAAACTGCGGTTGCCAGGACGGTAAGGGTTGCGTATTCCCCTTGGGCGAAATTCAATATATGCCGGATGCCGTAGCGATTGATCAGAGGGATTCTGGCAAGAAGGCCTTTCGGATTATGAGGAAAAACCCACGCTCCAATAAGGCTGACCACTACAAAAAAGAGAAGCGCTTTGCCAATCGTGAGAACAATACCAGTGCCGGAAACTATCGCCTCGCCGGTTGCCAATGGCACCACGACTGCCACCAGGGCCAATGAGGCAATGTCATCCAGGACGGCGGATGTCATGATACCAAGCGCAGCCTTGGTCTTTTGAAGCCCCTCGCTCCGCAAAGACACCAAGGTCAGCGAGACCGCGGTTGCGGTCATGGTGAGACCGAACATCAATGACAGATTGGTGTCGTCCCAAAAATATTCCGCAACCGCATAAGCGGTCAAGAAGGGTGCTAGTGCGCCAAAAAATGCGATGCCCCAACTGCGCTTGATGCTGGTAATGAAGTTTGAACTGCTTTCTTCAAACCCGAGCGCGAACATGATGACAATAATGCCGAGCTCAGCAAGACCCCGAATGAAATGATCTGGCTCGTGAGGAAGTATGCCCACATTGACCATGACACAGCCGACGAAGAGATAAAAGAGAACCGGGGTCAGTCGAGTCTTTTGAGCGAAGAAGACGGCAACGTAGACGGCAATCCAAATGATGCCGAGTTGAAAGATGGCTTCCATAGACTCCCCGTTTGCCCTGGCGCGCCTAAAGACGGACGGCAGCGACCAGCACTTCACCTGAATGGATCGTGACCGACCTGCGGTCAAGAGATTTTCGCATCACATATATAGATGTGTCATGCGACCCTGAAAAGGACTGAGATTGTGGGATACATTTTGCCAAGGAGGGCTATTTCACACGACGTTTTTCCACCATACGCCCGCCTTCAAAGATATAGTAAAACTTCTCGTCACCACACTTGTAGACAGCTCGCTCAGGGGTCATTGAAATCGTCACTGGCGGCGCAAGATATTTAGAGGCACAGCGGCTTTCAAACTCGACAAAAGACATGCCAGGCTGAACCCGAACGGCACACCCAGCCAAAAACAAGAGACTCACAAGTAGCGACAACCGCCAGGCCATTGTATTCCCCCAATACGTTCTTCAAACCGCTATCCTTGACCCGAACCTAACACAGGCTGGCTCCGCTAACCAAGGCAACGATTCAGCCGCCATAACCTTGTTCCGTCAACGCTTTTCGCCATTTGACAGTGTCAAACCGACCGAATAGACACAAGAATGAGAATTCATCCGAATTGACGCAGGACTTTCCATGAAACTGGCGAGACTCATGGGGCAATTTCACAAATGGCTTGCCCTTATTCTTGGTATTCAAATGCTGCTGTGGTGCATCAGCGGTATCATATTGGCCGAGTTCCCGAAGCGGTGGGCTGGTGACACTTATAAGAGGAACCATCAACGCCCACCCATTGATCAAAGCACCGTGATTGAAACGCCCCAATCGATTTTTGCCCACTTTGATGAAGGTGAGGTTCGGCGCTTGCATCTTCGTTCCTTCTTGGGCCGCACCGTCTACGACGTTCGGCTCGACAATGGGCGGACGGTTTTGTTTGATGCGCAAACTGGTCTTCAACTTTCACCGCTTACAGAAGAGCTGGCGCGACAGGTTGCCGAGCAAGACTTCTCAGGAGATTATTCAATTGAAAAGATTGAGCTCATCAATGAGCACACACTGTCCTACCGGGGTGATTTGCCAGCGTGGCGTGTCGACCTAGACAATCGACAAAACTCGGTTCTTTATATCTCACCTGACAGCGGTGATGTCCATCAACGGGTTCACAATTCGAGTTATGTTAGACGCGCTTTTGCGACCTTTCATGTCATGAGTTACACCGGATCAAAACAAGCCAATCTCGGCCTTATTGTCGCCGGCGGCGTTCTGGGCACGATCCTGTCTGTTTCGGGTATCTACCTCATCTTCACAAGATTTAGGCGGCGCGATTTCAGATGGATCTTGCGAAAGTGAATGTGCAGCGCTTCGTCGGATCGATCTATCTTGAATAGAATTCCGGCTTGACCAGCAGGACGCGATTGCGGCCATAATCAATGGCGAAGGGGGTTTCGCTTAGAAGGTCCATTCCCAGGATGACTTGCGTGTTGTGTCCGAATCGATCGCGATCAGCGATGATGATGGGCACGTTGTGCCAGACTTTGGTCCCCGCCGAGATCGATTTAGCGGTCACGAGGCGCGTCTTCAATCCCTTGCCGGTTACACCAACAACAACGGATTCTTCTCCTTCGTCTTTGTCAAATCCAGCTTTTGCGGCAAGATCCCTTGTTATCCCAGAGGTTGAGGCTCCGGTGTCGACGAGGGCTCGTGCCTTTACGCCATTGATCAAAATGTCAGCGTAAAGACCGTTGTCCTGTTTTCGCCACCGCATCTTAAAAACATCCCAGGTTTCAGAGCCGTTCGCCAAGAAATCAACCTTGGGCGGATAAAGTCGCAAGGCGCCCCTATCAAGATTGAAGCCGACGATGTGAAGGGCCCAAAAATCTGTACCAAGAATGCCGTCTGTCCCACCGAGACCAACGCCGGATTGAGAGGGCAAGGCAAGCAGTCGCATGTCCTTCATCTGAAAGGATCCAATCGAAACGGAATCGAACATGAGTTCGCTCGTCTCAAACATGCCATCAACACCACCGACAATCACGCGGCGTCCCTGGCGGTATTGCAGATTGTGAGGCGCCGGTATCGACCAGAAACTCAAAAGGTCCGGCGCCGTTGATCAAAACGGGGGTCATGATCAAACCATTGGGTAGGGCCGTGATGGTTTGCTCGCTGATCAAGTCCGATCTGCCACTCGCAGACGGCAGAGCCAAAAAACTTGCCCAAACCGCCATACAAACGGATGTAACCCAAACCCTTGACCGATTTACTGACAAATCCCCTTCCCCCGAAGAGCGCCCCTTCAACAATGACACAGTAGTAAATTGTGCCTGCTTTGACAAATTTAGAACCGTGCCTCGCGCCACATGAGCCACATGGGCGGGCAACCGGGGGCCGGGATCACTTCTTCGATGACTTCAAAACCGAACCTGACGTAAAAAGGCACGTTTTCAGGTTTTGAGCTTTCCAGATAAGCGGGCAAGTGATCTGCATCTGTGCGCTTCAACCCTTCTTTCATAAGACGCGAGCCCAAGCCTTTGCCCTGAGATTTGGGACGTGTCGCGATGGCAAAGAGATAGTGATGGGGTTCGGTCGGTTTGTTCTTTTTCAGAAAGCCATCAAGGGCGAGGCCATTCTTCGCGGCCGTCAGGCCACCATGACGAACCACACCTGCCGCCACCATGAGCGAGCCTAGGGCATTGGTGTCTTTGGAAGCCCCTGGAGGCAGCCAGAGAGTGCCAGCCTCGCCGGACTCGAAGACATGCCCGTAGCCGCGCGGCAGATAGATGTAATGAGCGAAACGGGTGAAAGTCGGCTTCATGGCCGTCACGCCGTTAAACGCCCATTGGTTCACTGGGTCGCTGGCGAAGCTGTCGGCAACAATATCACCAATGAGCTTGGCTTCGTGTCGCTCCAGATCGCGAATTGGCTCTTGCAATGAACGCCTCTACGAAAAAAGCCCCCGCAACCATGCGGAGACTTCTTCCTATCATGTTCAGCGGACAAGAGAAATGCCGCCAGATTTAGTGCTATTCGCCAGCCTCTTCACGACGGGGCTTTCTTTCACGTGGTTCCTCAGCGATTTCTTCGCCGGTTTCCTGATCGACGACTTTCATCGACAGGCGAACTTTGCCCCGATCATCAAAGCCCATGAGTTTGACTTTGACGCTATCACCTTCATTGACCACGTCGGTTACTTTGCCCACTCGCTGAGACGCAAGTTGGGAAATGTGAACCAAGCCGTCTTTGGGACCAAAGAAGTTCACAAAAGCACCGAAGTCGACAACCTTGACGACTTTGCCGTCATAGATCACACCCACTTCAGGCTCAGCCGTAATGGAGTGGATCCAATCACGGGCGGCGTTGATCGATTTGGCATCGGCAGACGCGATCTTGATCAGCCCTTCATCACCGATATCGATCTTGGCGCCGGTGGTTTCGACAATCTCACGAATGACCTTGCCGCCCGAGCCAATGACTTCACGGATTTTGTCGACCGGGATCTGCATGGTCTCAATCCGAGGCGCGAATTCACCCAGTTCGGAGCGAGCTTCGCCGAGGGCTTTGCCCATTTCGCTCAAGATGTGGTCACGTCCGCCTTTGGCCTGGGCCAGAGCAACAGACATGATTTCCTCGGTAATGCCGGTGATTTTGATGTCCATCTGGAGTGATGTGACACCAGCTTCGGTCCCAGCAACTTTGAAGTCCATGTCGCCTAAGTGATCTTCGTCGCCTAGGATGTCTGAGAGAACCGCGAAACGGTCGCCCTCTTTGATGAGCCCCATGGCGATACCCGAAACCGGACGTGTGATTGGCACGCCTGCATCCATCATGGACAAAGACGAACCGCAAACCGTGGCCATCGACGATGATCCGTTGGATTCGGTGATTTCTGAGACGATGCGGACGGTGTACGGGAACTCTTCTTTGGACGGCAAGACCGCTTTTAAGGCCCGCCAGGCAAGCTTTCCGTGACCGACTTCGCGGCGACCGGTAAAGCCAACACGACCTGTTTCTCCGACCGAGTAAGGTGGGAAATTGTAGTGCAGCATGAAGTGTTCTTTATAGGTCCCCTCCAGAGCATCGATGAATTGCTCATCGTCGCCTGTGCCAAGGGTCGTGACCACAATCGCCTGGGTTTCCCCGCGGGTAAAGAGCGAGGATCCGTGGGTCCTTGGAAGCATCCCGACTTCAGAGACAATCGGGCGAACGGTTTCGAGGTCGCGCCCATCAATCCGCTTGGAGGTATCTAAGATATCGCCGCGGACGATGTCTGCCTCAACGGATTTGAAGAGATCCTTGAGAATGGATTCAGAAATGGCACTTTCGTCGTCGCCTCCCAGTTCGCTCATCACGGTTGAGCGTACTTCGGCGATTTTTTCTTGGCGGTTCTGTTTGACTTGTTCGGCATAGGCCGCGCGAAGTCCGCTTTCAGCGAGTTCACGCACTTTTGCGGCTTCCGCGGAGAAGTCTGGCGGGGTGAAGTCCCATGGCTCTTTTGCTGCTTCTTCAGCAAGAGAGATAATCAAGTCGATGACCTTTTGCATTTCGCGGTGACCGAACATCACAGCGCCAAGCATGACGTCTTCCGACAATTCTTTGGCTTCTGATTCAACCATCAAAACGGCATCGGTGGTTCCGGCAACGATGAGGTCCAGCTCGCTGTCGGGCATGTCGTCGAGTTGCGGGTTGAGCCTGTACTCGCCGTCAAAGTAACCGACGCGGGCGCCAGCTATGGGGCCCATGAAGGGAAGTCCTGACAATGTCAGCGCAGCGGAGGTTGCAACCAATGCCACGATATCTGGGTCATTTTCCAAGTCGTGGCTCAGGACGGTTGTAATTACCTGGGTCTCGTTCTTGAAGCCTTTGACAAAAAGAGGCCGGATCGGGCGGTCGATGAGCCGCGATGTTAGGGTCTCTTTTTCAGAAGGACGACCTTCGCGTTTGAAAAAACCGCCCGGGATCTTACCGGCGGCATAGGTCTTTTCTTGGTAGTTTACGGTCAGTGGGAAGAAATCGAGACCGGGTTTGGGTTGCCTGTCTGCGACCACTGTTGCAATCACCGTGGTATCGCCATAGGTGGCAATCACAGCGCCGTCGGCCTGCCTTGCTACCTTGCCAGTTTCTAGGGTCAGCTCACGGCCACCCCATTCAATCGATTTCCGTTTCGTATCAAACATTCGTTCTTTCCTTAATGGTTGGCGCCTCACCGTATTGCAAGACGCCTCTCTTTCGAGGCTTGCCTTCCCCATGAAGACCTCACCTCAAGCGTCGTCAGATTACCCAACGACAAAGCCGGCCAAACCGTTCATCTGTTTGACCGTCTTCCTTTCCCAATTTGCAAGCGTGATTACTAGCGACGTAGACTCAGCCGCTTAATGATCTCGTCGTAGCGCTTTTGGTCTTTTTCTTTCAGATAGTCCAAAAGGCGTCGACGTTGGGAGACGAGCTTGATCAATCCACGCCGGGAGTGATTGTCCTTGGCGTGACTTTTGAAATGCCCGGTAAGATTTGAGATTCGTTCGCTCAGGATCGCTACTTGAACTTCCGGCGAGCCGGTGTCGCCATCTTTGGCGGCGTATTCTTTGATGAGCTCTTGTTTTCGCTCAGCACTAATCGACATCGAGGTTCTCCTACAGTTTGAAGCGACATGCGCTTCATAAGTTAAAAACGCGGGACGGATGAAACACCTCATCAACGATCCGGCCGATGGCGACCGGTCTTTTGGTTTGACCTTCCTCTTCCATGGCGACCACGGGGGCAACCACGGGGTTGGACGCTGTCTTACCGACAAGGGGATCGAGGCCGTTACCCACCTCAATTGCTTTGCCAACAATAGAAATCGCTTGGCCCTGCCTTAAGCAGGCTGCCTCTTTTCCGGTTACGGCCAGGGCCGGGATGTCGTCCAGCACGGTCTGAACCGGAAGGAGGTGCTCGAAAGCGCGCGCACTATGGCTCAACTCGTCTAGCAATTCCAGCGAAATCGCTTGGGTCTCTAAGAAGCCCCCAACCGCAGTTCGTCGAAGGTCGGTTACATGGCCAAAAGTCCCCAATTCCCGCGCCAAATCTCGTGCCAGCGACCTAACATAGGTTCCCTTGGCGCACTCAACTTGGAAGGCCGCATGGTCGCTGTCCATGATCTTCTCGAGGTGAAAGTCTTCGATTTCCACGATCCGAGGTTTGAGTTCAGGCGTCTGACCTTGGCGTGCCAAGTCGTAGGAACGACGACCATCGACTTTAATGGCAGAGTAAATTGGGGGGACTTGCTCAATCTTGCCTTGAAACTTCGCCAGGGCGAGAGCGATGCCCTCTTGATTGGGTCGTACAGCACTCGATTGCGTCACAGTGCCTTCTCGATCATCGGTCTCAGTGGCCTCGCCCCATTTCACCACGAACCGGTATGTCTTCTTGCCGTTTTGAGCGAAAGGAATGGTCTTGGTGGCTTCACCCAATGCGATAGGCAAAACCCCCGTTGCTAAAGGATCCAGTGTTCCGGCATGGCCAACTTTTTGGGCATTGAAGATACGCCGGACGCGGCCAACCACTTGGGTTGAGGTGATCTCTAGCGGTTTGTCGATGACGACCCACCCGTTGATAGGATCCCCTTTTTTCCGCCTGCCCATGAGTGGCTATTCAATATCCGTGTCGGTTTCTTGGAACTCTGCGCCCAAATCTCTGGCGACTTCGGTGGAGCGCAGAAGATCACCGATATGCTCGGCCTCATCAAAGGAACGATCAAGCAGAAACGTCAGTTGCGGGGTGAACTTGAGCGAAACCGCATGACCGACTTGGCCACGTAAGTAAGCACGGCATCGGTTCAGCCCGTCAACCACCTCTTCTTCGTGTTGACCTCCTAAGGGGGAGCAAAAGACGGTAGCGTTACGCATATCAGGACTGGGTCGCACTTCGGTCACTGTCACCGAAACACCCACAAGTGCCGGATCCCGCACGTCGCCGCGCGCCAAAATCTCCGACAAAGTATGACGGATGACCTCGCCAACCCGCAATTGACGTTGGCTTGGACCTTTGTTGGATTGAAACCGTTTCGACATGATCTCTCAGTTTAGTCGGGACCCCGTTCCGCGGCCAGACGGGCCAAGCGAAATGGAGACGGCCTAGCTTGGCCTCACCATAATGGAGGCCGCTGACTATAGGACCGTGCTTTCTGGGTCAAGCCCTTTGGGCGGCGGCAATCATGGAGTCGATGTTTGCTTTGAAGCTCTTAACCTTGCTTTCGTCGCCAAGAACGCGCCTTGGTACAATCACCGCGCGAACAGGATCGAGAAACAAAAGCACCGCATCATCCGTGATTTCGACCCCTTCGAAGGCTTTCCAATCATACCAAGCCTTGGTCAGACCATCGTCGGTCGAAATACCATTGGTGGCGATTTCAAACGAGATTGGCCGAAGCAAGTTGTTGTGGCCTTTGAGGGTGCGGATTTGAAAACGGGTTCGCAACCATCTCGCAATCATCAAATAGATGCCAATCATGGCCAAGGATAGCACCGCGAGACTTGCGTACATCATGGTCGCGTCGGTTGAGAAGCCGGTCAGAATTGAGCCACTGGCGAATACAAAGCCTGCCAAAAACAGCAACAAAATCAATGTAGAGACGATGAGATAACCGACCGAATGCGACGAACGGTTGGTCTGTCTGAAGAAACTACGAAAATCGTCTTGCTGGAATTTGAAGCTCAGCTTTAAAGCCGGTTCAGCCATATCTTACCCCCACCCATGTCCCATAAGGAGGTGCGCATTTTAGGACCAAACCTGGATCAGAGCAAATATTACAGCGTCCGTGCGATCTCTTCGACGTCAAAGCACTCGATAACATCGCCTTTTTGGATGTCTTGGTAATTTTCAAAGGCCATACCGCACTCTTGGCCGCTTTGAACATCCCGGACTTCGTCCTTGAAACGCTTCAATGTAGACAATGTACCTTCGTGAATGACGACATCGTCGCGAATAAGTCGAACTTTTGAACCTCGTTTGACTTGGCCTTCTGTGACCAGACACCCCGCCACCCGGCCGACTTTGGAGACGTTAAAGACCTCCCGGATCTCCGCATTGCCCAAGAAGTGCTCGCGAATGGTCGGTTCAAGAAGACCGGACATGGCAGCCTTCACGTCGTCGACCAAGTCGTAAATCACTGAGTAGTAACGAATTTCGACACTTTCACGATCCGCCATGTCACGGGCCTGTCGATTGGCACGCACATTGAACCCGATGATGGGCGCTGTACTTGCCTTGGCCAGAATGACATCAGATTCGGTAATCCCGCCAACAGCTCTATGGATGGCTTTTGCCATCACTTCGTCGGTCGAGAGGTTGTCGAACGCTCCAACAATTGCTTCAACAGATCCCTGCACATCGGCTTTGATCACGAGGGGTACTTCTTTGGCATCGGTTTCTTTGAGCTGCTCGAGCATTTGTTCAAGGCTGCCACGCTGGGTCGTGGAGGCCGCGGATTTCGCGTCGCGCTCTTTGCGCTCTCGGTAACCAGCGATCTCACGCGCCCTGGCTTCGCTTTCGACAACGACGAAATCGTCACCGGCCAATGGCGTTCCGTTTATCCCCAAGACTTCGACAGGGACGGCGGGACCTGATTCCTCAACGTTCTCGCCGCGATCGTTTAACATGGCGCGCACCTTGCCCCATTCAGAACCGGATACGAAAACATCGCCATTGCGCAATGTTCCACGCTGAATGAGAACGGTCGCGATTGGTCCGCGACCTTTGTCCAGTTTGGCTTCGACAACCGACCCCACCGCATTGCGGTTTGGGTTGGCTTTCAATTCCAAAATTTCCGCCTGCAGCAGAATGGATTCTTCAAGTTCGGCAAGACCGGTCTTTTGAATTGCGGAAACCTCAACGGTCTGAATGTCGCCGCCCATGTCTTCGACGACAAGCTCGTGCTGCAGGAGTTCTTGCTTCACACGGTTGGCGTCTGCACCGGGCTTGTCCATCTTATTGATGGCGATAATGATCGGAACTTCAGCTGCTTTCGCGTGATTAAGCGCTTCAACGGTTTGCGGCATGACGCCGTCGTCTCCGGCCACCACAAGCACGACAATGTCAGTGACTTTGGCGCCGCGCGCCCGCATTTCTGTAAACGCTGCGTGACCTGGTGTGTCCAAGAATGTGATCTTCTGACCGCTTTCCAAGGATACCTGATAAGCGCCAATATGTTGGGTAATCCCACCGGCTTCGCCAGCAGCAACGTCGTCTTGGCGGATCGCATCAAGCAGCGATGTCTTGCCGTGATCGACGTGGCCCATCACGGTCACCACGGGTGCGCGCGCAACAAGCGTTGCCTCATCATCTTCCGGACCCATCAAGCCTTCTTCAACGTCGGATTCTGCGACACGCTTGACGGTGTGGCCAAATTCTTCAGCGAGAAGTTGGGCTGTGTCAGCGTCAACCACATCATTGACCGTCGCCATGGTTCCTTGCTTCATCATAACTTTCACAAGGTCCACGGACCGGGTTGCCATACGGTCCGCCAAATCGCGAATTGTGATGGTCTCTGGAATTGTAACTTCGCGGAAAACCTGTTTTGGCGCTTCGACGATGCCGCGTGCCTCGCGACGTTCCTTCTCGCGAGCGCGGCGCATTGCCGCCAGTGAACGGGTCCGCTCATTATCATCAAGAGCGCGCGCGATGGTGAGTTTACCGGCACGACGGCGCGGTTCTGACCGAGGGCGGGCGGGCTGTTTCGTAGTGCCGGTCTTGCGTTTGGAGCGGGCAACGCTTTCTTCGTCTTGGGCCTTGCGGCGTGCTTTCGCACCCTCGTCTGCTGTGGCAGGGGTCGCTTTGGCGCTCGGCTCTTCAGCCTTCATGGCGCGGCGACCTGATTTTTCTTCCGCTTGAGCTTTGGCTTCCATTTCAATGGCTAACCGGGCAGCTTCTTCCGTAGCTTGTTTTTCTACCTCGGCTCGCTGGGCGGCCTGGACTTTTTCTTCTTCTTCGCGACGTTTTGCATCAACGACTGCTTGTTTGCGGTCTTCTTCTTCACGAACCTTAGCTTCTTCCACAGCGACAGCACGGGCCTGTTTTTCTGTCTCCGTCAATGTGCGCAGAACCGCGCCGCTCTTATCTGCTTCAGGAGCGGCGTCAGGCGTTTGCTTCGCCTCTTTCGGCGCCTCGACGGGTGCTGCTTCTTGTTCTTCCGGTTTCTTGGCACCGTCCTTTGGAGCGATGACGCGTTTGCGTCTTTTTTCGACAACAACAGACTTGGTGCGACCGTGAGAGAAATTCTGCCTCACAGTCCCTGCACCCAAAGTGCCACCTTTTAGGCGGAGCGGCTTGCGCTCGCCTGATGGGGTGTTGTCGCCTGTCTCGTTATTATCGCTCATTCTATCCTTTCGCCCGGTTGAAATCCGGGCACATTCGGTCGTCTACTTTTTCCGCTTCGGCACGCTGAAACATCTAGCTGGCGTGTGTCTTCGGGCGGTCATTATCCCTTGCTGAAGGTTTCATTGGCCTAAACCCTTCAAGTCTCCGAAGTTCAGCGAGTGCCTTGTTTCCTGCACCTGTATTCGTCAGGGCAGCATGTATCACACTTCCACGTCCAAATGCCAAACCCAATTCACTTGAGGAGAGGCATCCGATCACGGAAATCTGCGATTTTTGATCATTTTGCCATGCTTTGGCGAGATTTGTCAGCTTACGCCTTCCATCCGCCGCACCGTCGGAAGCCTCAAGGAGTGCAAGGGGCGGGGCTCGGCGCAGTTCTGCTTCGACTTTGACGAATCCTGCAACAACAGAACCAGACCGGCGCGCCATGCTCACAGCTGATTGGGCTCGGTCTAACAACAGGGCCTCAATCTGCTTGAGGAGGCCTTCATCAATCTCAACTTTCTCACGGGCTGCGCGCGCAAAGAGGTTCTTGGAAATCGCTTTCTCTAGACAGGCGGGGTCTGCGCTCACCCATAGGCCGCGACCCGGCAATTTGCCCGCCAGGTCTGGCGTAAGTTTTCCGTCAGGGCTAACCACAAAGCGAATGAGATCGGTCTTTGGCTTTACATCACCGGTTGCCAGGCACTTGCGCGCCGTTTGCTTGGACGAACTCATGTGACAACTCCCGCACCGAACTTACGCGCCAGCTTCCGGCGCGTTAATCGGTGACAAGGTCCGTTTTTCGACCACTTCTTCAACGGCTTCCGGTTCGACAGCTTCCTCGACGATCTCCTCTTGCACCTCTTCTTTAAGATCTTCTTCGGTGATCCATCCAGCCTTTATGCGCGCCTTCATGATCATCTCGTTGGCTTGATCTGCCACCAAATCAAAGTCATCCAGGAAGCCCGCCATGCGTTGACGCTCACCGTCCACGGTTTCGTACCAGCCGATAAGGTCGTCGGTTGCACATCCTGCGAGATCTTCTATCGATTTGACGTCGTTCTCGCCGAGAGCGACCATCATGGCGGCGGTCAATCCCTCAATCTCGGTTAGATCGTCGGCAACGCCCAGTTCTTTGCGCTTGTTGTCATGCTCTTGTTCTTTGGCTTCCAAGTTTTCGCGCGCCCTGGTTTGCAACTCTAGGGCTGTTTCTTCATCAAAGCCTTGAATGTCGGAAAGTTCTTCGAGTTCAACGTAAGCCACTTCTTCGATGGCCGCGAAACCCTCAGAGACAAGCAATTGGGCGATGACTTCATCAACGTCGAGGTTTTTTATGAACATCTCACTGCGAACACGGAATTCTTCTTGGCGACGCTCAGATTCTTCAGCTTCTGTTAGAATATCGATATCCCAACCGGTGAGCTGTGAGGCAAGACGAACATTTTGGCCACGACGGCCAATCGCAAGCGACAGTTGATCGTCCGGTACCACCACTTCGATCCGCTGAGCGTCTTCGTCGAGCACCACTTTCACAACTTCCGCCGGTGCAAGTGCATTGACGATGAAGGTGGCTGGATCTGGAGACCACTGAATAATGTCGATCTTCTCGCCCTGCAATTCATTGACGACCGCTTGGACGCGGCTGCCGCGCATACCCACACAAGCGCCGACGGGGTCAATGGAGCCGTCATTTGACAGCACGGCAATCTTTGCACGGCTGCCCGGATCCCTCGCCACGCCTTTGATTTCGATGATGCCGTCATAAATTTCCGGCACTTCTTGAGCAAACAACTTGGCCATCAATTCGGGGTGGGTCCGCGAGAGAAAGATCTGAGGCCCGCGCTGTTCCCGGCGCACATCATAGATAAAGGCTCGAATGCGGTCCTGATTGCGAAACGACTCACGAGGCAGAAGCTCATCGCGCCGTGCAATGGCTTCAGCGCGGCCTAGATCAACGATGACGTTGCCATATTCGACACGCTTTACGACACCGTGAACGATTTCCCCGACCTTTTCTTTATATTCTTCGTACTGACGCTCACGCTCCGCATCCCGCACCTTTTGCACAATCACCTGCTTTGCGGTCTGGGTTGCAATGCGTCCGAAATCGACGGGAGGGAGCGGCTCCATCATATAGTCGCCAAGGATCGCTTCTGGATTTCGCGCTTGCGCATCGCTCAACGAAATCTGGATTGCGGGAATGGTCACTTCCTCGACCACTTCGAGCAATCGGTTCAAGACGATTTCGCCTGTCTTGCGATCGATTTGCGTTCGAATTTCGTTCTCCGCGCCGTAACGGGATCTGGCAGCTTTCTGGATTGCGTCTTCCATTGCGGTCAACACGATTTCCCGATCGATCGACTTCTCTCTCGCCACTGCATCGGCGATTTGAAGAAGTTCTAATCTATTTGCACTAACGGCTGCCATTTTCTACTCCGTATCTTGGCTGTCGGTCGCTGCCGCTTCGGCCAGCAACTCATCGGTCATTACGAGACGGGCTTCGGCGATCTGATCGAAGGGCAGACCCCAGACCATCTCCTCGCCACTCTCATTCATATCATCTTCAGCGGCGATCAATATGTGATCTCCTTCAACACCATCGATGGTTCCGCGAAAGCGCTTTCGACCATCAATCATCTCATTTAATTCAATCTTCGCAACATGACCTTTGTAGCGTTCAAAGTCGCGACGCCTGACCAAAGGCCTTGCGATCCCCGGGGATGACACTTCAAGACTGTATTCGCTTGAAATCGGATCCTCGACATCCAAAATGGCCGAGATCGCGCGACTTACTTTCGCGCAGTCATCGACGTTCATGGTGCCATCAGGGCGTTCGGCCATAATTTGCAAGGTCTTGCGCTCACCACCCATCAGTCGCAAACGCACCAAATCGAAGCCCAAGTCCTCAATTGAGGGGGCCACAATCTCCGCAATCTTCTTTTCCAAACCTGAACGTGGGGTCAGCAAAAGATCCATTTTCTCTTTCCAACACCTGCTCAGAAGTCAGGTGCATTTAACCACAAAAAAAAGCGGGCCGCGGCCCACTTCCCTATTGAGAGCATCCACTCTCTAACCGGAAACTGTGGCCGGGATAATACTCACTTTTTCTATATCTTCAAGATAATTAAGCAAAGCTGAGCAGGCGGCTCGTCTATCGCCGAATAAATGAGAGATAGACTGGCGTTCGGCCTTCTCTGACGGCCTTGGCTTCGTATCTGGTCAAGGGCCAATCTATCGGCCTTTGGCGCCAATCTTGAGGGCCTTCGGCAGCCCACTCAAAGCCTTTGTGTCGGCAAATATGCGCAAGCGTCCAGCGGCAGTAGTCGGGGATATCGGTTGCTACTCGAAACTCAGCGCCGGGTTTTAACGCACACGCCAAGTCGTCCAGGGTCTGTGGGGAGATGTAACGGCGCTTGTTGTGTCTCTTCTTAGGCCACGGATCTGGAAACAATAAAAAGGCCCGCGAAATCGAATTGGGTTTCAAGCGCGGTAACAAGTCTCTTGAATCTTCTGTGTAGAGTCGAATGTTTTTCAGATCTTGCTTGTCTGCCTGGCTCAGCAATTTCGCAATGCCGTTGATGTAGAATTCGCAACCGACGAATCCGACCTTCGGATTGGCCATTGCTTGAGCGGCAAGGTGTTCCCCTCCGCCAAAACCAATCTCAAGCCAGACCTCATCCTTCGCTTCAAACAGTGAGGAGGGATCGAGCGCTCCATCTCCAGGAAGATTGATCGATATTTTGGGAAGCGTCTTATCGACAAGGGAGGCCTGATAGGTCTTCAGTTTGTGACCTTGTCGGCGGCCATAGAGCCGCCGATCAACAATGCCTTGTGTCTCCCTAGTCTCACGGGATCCCATCATATCCTACCAATGTCGGGACGACCCTGGGATTGCTCACTTGCAAATCTTCAGGCGATGGCAGACTTGAGCTCATCGGTCAGATCAGTTTTTTCCCAAGAAAAGCCGCCATCAGCCTCAGGGTCGCGCCCGAAGTGACCATAAGCAGCGGTGCGCGCATAGATCGGTTTGTTCAAGCCCAAATGCTCACGAATGCCGCGCGGGCTGAGATCCATACATTTCATGAGAGCGCTTTCCAACTTGGATTCGTCAACGCGGCCGGTCTCATGAAGATCAACATAAAGCGACAAAGGTTTGGAAACACCAATGGCGTATGCGAGTTGAATGGTGCAGCGATCGGCCAAATCAGCTGCCACAACGTTTTTGGCTAAGTAGCGGGCTGCATAAGCTGCAGACCGATCCACCTTGGTCGGGTCTTTGCCGGAAAACGCGCCGCCACCGTGAGGTGCTGCACCGCCATAGGTATCAACGATGATCTTACGACCGGTCAAACCGGCGTCGCCATCCGGACCACCAATGATGAATTGGCCGGTTGGATTCACATAAAATTCTTCTTCCGGGCACATCCATCCGTCGGGCAAGACATCAAGTACAAAGGGGCGCACCAATTCTCGAATTTGCTCTTGCTCAACGCTTTCATCGTGTTGTGTGGACACAACAACCGTTTTGGCGCCAACCGGCTTTCCATCACGATATTCGAGGGTCACTTGAGCCTTGGAATCTGGACCAAAATCTCTTCGGGATCCGTCGTGTCTGGCTTGCGCCATTTTCCACAAGATTTGGTGAGAATAGATAATGGGCGCGGGCATGAGTTCATCGGTCTCCCGACAGGCATAGCCAAACATGATGCCCTGATCGCCAGCGCCTTCGTCTTTGTTGCCAGCAGCGTCGACGCCCATCGCAATATCAGCCGACTGGGCATGGACATAAACAGACACTTCTGAATTCTTCCAGTGAAAGCCGTCCTGCTCGTAGCCAATGTCTTTGACGGCTTGGCGCGCAACTTCTTCGAGATGGTCTTTGGTGATGGAGTCTGGCCCCCTCACCTCACCGGCCAAAACGACCCGGTTTGTGGTGGTCAATGTCTCGACGGCAACACGGCTTTCCGGATCGGCGCCCAAGTACAAATCAACAATAGCATCTGAGATACGGTCGCAGACTTTGTCTGGGTGACCCTCTGATACGCTCTCACTCGTAAACATGTAGTTTGTTCTGGTCATTTCTCGTCCGCTCCCTCATGCCGCAAATTCACAGCGCCGCCGGCACGCCCGTAGCGTATTCCGGCCTATGATGGCGCAATGTTGGTGCGCGCATTCCCATTGGGGCACGGTTTTTACCCAGAAACGACGAAGCGTCAAGGAATTCACCATTCCTTGACGCTCCAAACAGGGTTCTTCCTTAATTTCTCAGCTTAGTCCGCTGCGGCGAATTCATCTTCCCCGAGGGACTTGACCAATTCGAGCAGGCGCTTGCGGATCTTAGGATCAGAAATGCGCGTGAAAGATCGGTTGAGCTGGAGCCCTTCTGAGCTCGAAACAAAATCCATCACATAAGGAGATGACTGGCCTTCAGAGAATCCCTTCGATTTCTTGCTTTTGTTGCCGTCGGGCATATCGTCAAAAAAGAACTCAACATCGACGCCGAGAATCTGAGCGATCTGATAAAGCCGACTGGCGCCAATCCGGTTAGCACCCTTCTCGTACTTTTGAATTTGTTGAAATGTAAGCCCGAGCATTTCCCCCAACTTCTCTTGGCTCATTCCGACCAACATTCGTCGTAACCGCACACGGCTGCCGACGTGGACATCAATTGGATTTGGGACCTTCTTAACCAAACTACCCTCCACTTTTTGATCTTACTTTTTGCGCCAGACAGATCGATCTCATGCAGTCTCGACGTGATCTCCCGAAACGCTCACAGCGGGTATTAATCAACAACATTACCCTCTGACCGCGAACCACTTCCTCAATCGAAGCAGTAGTTACGTTCTAATATACCCTAAATCAAATGTAAAACCAGTAGATTGCACCCAGAAATATGGCGTGCACCAACGTTTTCCTCCTTACCTGTCGCGTATAGGAGCTGTCATTGAGTGACAAAGTTGTTGCAGGGTTCACGAAGAGAGACTTCGACGAATTCCTCCGATGATCAAAACGATGAAAGTGGCCAGGCAGAAAAGCCAGAAAATACCATCTCCGATTCTGGCATAGAAGGTCGCGTCAAGCGATTGCGGCAAACGGCCATCAAGAACGCCTCTCTTATTTAAGCCAAGGCGCGCAACTATTCTTCCATATGGATCAACTATTGCTGAAATGCCGGTGTTTGCCGACCGAACGAGCGGGACCCCTTCTTCAATCGCGCGCATCTGGGCTTGGGACAAGTGCTGACGTGGGCCCGCAGTGTCTCGGTACCAGGCATCATTGGTTACATTGAGTATCCAATCGGGTCTGTTGACCAAGGGCACACGGCCTGGAAAAATCGCCTCATAACAGATCATCGGCAGAACTTGACCAGCGCCTGGCACTGTAATGACCTGCGGGCCAGGGCCGGGAGTGTAATCCACGGTTCCTTGGGTCAGTTTTTTCAAACCTATTGCGCTGAGTACGCTTTTTAGAGGCAGATACTCACCAAAAGGAACGAGGTGATATTTGTCGTAGGTCGCGAGAATTTCTCCGCGGCTTCCTATCATGTGGAACGAATTGTAGTAGGCGCCAGGATAGTTGCTGTCCGGGTAGCGATATCTGGTGGAGCCGGTTAGTAAATAGCGATTGGGACCTAGGGCGCGGCCAATAGCCACCCGAACGTCCTCACGGGACGCAAGAAGGACCGGCACGGCTGCTTCCGGCCAAATGACATGCGTCATCCGCTCGATCGTGGGGTCCGTTGGCGGCGACAAAGTCAATGCCAGATACTCAGTAATTATTTTCTGTTGGTTTTCAGGCTTCCATTTTTCTTCTTGCGGCACGCTCGCTTGTACCAACCGCAGGGCGACCTCGGGCTCAAAGATCGTTGGTGAGGACAGGCGTACAAATCCCCAAACCGCGAAGCCAGCAAAGATGAGCAAACTGGCCATTGTCCCGTAAAGGCCGACGCGCGAACTATTAGCGCCCCGATAAGAGGGAGCCCATACGGCTAAAAATGCCGCCAACAGGATCGTCAGGAAGCTCAGCCCATAGATGCCAATGAGTGAGGCTGATTGCGCCACGGACAAGTATCCTGTCCACGTGTAACCAGGAAGGTTCCAAGGGAAGCCTGTGAGGATATGACCGCGCATCCATTCCAAAACCGACCAGACGAGGGCAAAGACCAAGCCCCGGGTCCAATCTTCGCTCCAGAATTTTCGTGCCAGACCAGCGCCGAGGCTTGAAAAAAGGGCGAGGCCGCCAGGCATCAAGATAGCAAAGACCGGTATCAGCCAACCAAAGGTTTCGGCGTCGACCAGAAATGCAAATCCAATCCAGTAGAGCCCAGCGAAGTAGAACCCAAACCCATGCAACCAACCGATCCAAAGTGCGGTTCTCAAAGAGTGGTCATCTTTCTCGGTTCCATCGATGAGCCAGACCAGGCCTGCAAAGGAGACTATGATTGCTGGAACAAAATAGACTGGCGCCAAGGCCAAAGTGCCGATGGCTCCGAGACCCAAAGCCACTAGTGCACGGCGCCAACCTGATAGGGCTTGGGCCCAGTTTGCCAGCGTCAGAATGAAATTCGATATCGTCGACATAGATCTCTCCGACGGCGCACCGTCATTGCCTCACAGGTTCGTTTTTGCGGTTGTGGTTTTTCGGTTACGGGCCCTAGTCACCCTTGCCGTTTGTTCGTACCACAAAGGCCTCATCCATCGGCGATGCTTTGATCGAAATTCTAACCCGCTTGACACGCCGTGGATCTGAATCCAAGACCTCGAATTCTAATCCGGCTGGATGCGATATCAATTCACCTCTTTGTGGGACCCGATCAACCAACGAAACAATGAGCCCGCCGACCGTGTCGATGTCTTCATCTTCTTCATCTGACAAGAGTTGGCGGCCAATGGTTTCGGCCAACTCATCGACCTCAGCCCTCGCGTCAACTATCAATCGGACATCACTGATGCGCTCGATCATGGGCCCTTCTTCAACATCATGTTCGTCTTCGATCTCGCCGACAATCTCTTCAACCACATCTTCGATTGTGACAAGGCCGTCGGTACCGCCATACTCATCGATGACGAGTGCCATGTGGTGGCGGGTCGCTTGCATCTTGAGAAGCAGGTCGAGAGCGGGCATCGAAGGTGGCACAAAGAGAACGGGGCGCCTTAGCTTTGACAAATCACAAGAATCAATTGCTTTGCTGTTCCATTCTTCGACCACAAGGCCGATCAGGTCTTTGATGTGATACATGCCGAGGGGATTGTCGAGAGTTTCGCTGTAGACGGGAACACGAGAGTGGCCGGCTTCTTTGAAAACTTTCAAGAGTTCTCTTAAAGAATCCGTTTCATCAACTGCTACAACATCAGCTTTGGGAACCATGACATCGTCGACCCGGGCTTCGCCGAACTTCAACAAGTTCAAGAGCATAGACCTCTCTTCCGGGGTCATGCGCTCAGACGAGTCGTCGTCGTGTTCTTCAATGACGTCCTCCAGGGCACCGCGCAGCGACACATCGCTGCCGCGCCGACTGAACATATGGATCAACCAACGCCCGAAACTTCGATCGCTCGAAGGCCCGCCTTCTGACGACTCAATCTTGTCGTTAGACACCATTAGTTTGTCCTCTCAATATGTGCTTTGTCTGTCTCATAGGGGTCATCAATTCTGAGTTCGCCCAATATGCGTTTCTCAACGTTCTCCATGCGCTTGGCGCCAGGCTCAGATTCATGGTCATACCCGAATAAATGCAAAATGCCGTGAACCATAAGATGGGCCGCATGATCGGCAAACTTCTTGCCTTGATTTCGGGCCTCCTTCTCGACGATTTCCAAAGCTAGCACAACGTCCCCAACTGTTTGGTCAATGCCCGCATCGGGGCTTAAGCCTGTCGCGGGAAAGGCCAACACGTTGGTTGGCCCGGACTTTTTACGGAACGTTTCATTGAGGGCCGCTACATGATCATTATCGGAAAAAACGCAACAGATCTCACCAACAGCAACTCCGCTACCCAAGCAGGTCAAGGTTGCCTCGCGAATGCCCTCAACAAACTCACCGATATTGGCGAGTTCGCTGACCCAGGCGTCATTTTCAATTTGTGTGGCAATGTCGAACATGGAGGATGGCGTCAGACCAGAACCGTCACTTTGATTAATCCCTTTTGCGCTCGGTCAGATTGTACGCTCTTACGATGCGGCTGACCAGGGGGTGACGAACAACATCCGCGTCCGTGAAATAGACGAAGTCGATGCCTTTGACTGATGCCAGGATGTGACGGGCTTCATCAAGCCCAGACGGCATGGAGCCTGGCAAATCAATCTGGCTTGGGTCGCCGGTCACCACGACACGGGAATTATCGCCCATCCGTGTCAGGAACATCTTCATCTGCACAGGTGTCGCATTTTGCGCTTCATCAAGGATGACATAGGAATTGGCCAGGGTCCGTCCGCGCATGTAAGCCAAGGGCGCGATTTCAATTTCACCGCTGTCAAGACGCTTGTTGACTTGGTCGGCTGGCATGGTGTCATAGAGCGCGTCGTAAAGAGGGCGCAGATAGGGATCGACTTTTTCGCGCAAGTCGCCGGGCAGGAAACCTAACCTTTCACCGGCCTCTACCGCAGGGCGGGACAACACCAATCTCTCCACTTCGCCCTTCAGCATCATGGAAACCGCTGTCGCGACGGCCAGATAGGTTTTGCCTGTGCCGGCAGGTCCCAAACCAAACACCATTTCAGTGTCCTTGAGCGCCTTGATATACTGCGCTTGGACCGGTGATCGCGGTGAGATGGTTTTTTTCGCGGTGCGAATCTGAATCGACGGATCGGAAACTTTGTCGGCGCCCAATCCTGACTTTGCCATACGAATGGCTCCGTCGACCTCACCCATTTCGACCTGCAACCCAATTTTCAGTCTGCCATAGAGATCGTTGAGAATCCGGACCGCCATTTTTCGGGCAGCCATCTCGCCTTCAACGTAGACTTGATTTCCACGAGGGGTCAGAGAGACGTCGATCTGATCTTCGATGCGCGCGAGATGAGCGTCATGCTGACCGAACAAATCGATCAACAAACCGTTGTCATCGAAATCGAGTACGTGACTCGGATCCCTGCTGCGACCCTTTTTGCTTACAGCCGCCTCACGGTTACTGCTCATTCAAACACTCTCCAGGTTGACCCCTATGGTCGATATTGTTCACCAAAACCACTCATTTTTCGAAAATATATTGGATCATATTGTATCAAATCGGTTCACTCGGCGGCGGCCGAATCCTCATGTTTTCCGCCAATAATGGTGCCACTTAGGCTATTTGATTTCACGTCCTGGATGGTGACATCAGTTATGGCCCCAAGCAAGCGTTCTGGCCCGTCTGCGTGGACAGATTGAAGGTAGGGAGATCTGCCGACCAATTGTCCGGGGTAACGTCCAGGTTTTTCAAACAAAACGGGCAAGGTTTTGCCTAGGCAAGCTTTGTTGAAGGCGCTCACTTGCTTGGCCAATAGTTCTTGAAGAGTCGCTAGCCGCCGGCTCTTTACGCCCTCTTCGATTTGATCCTCAAGGTCTGCGCCAGGTGTTCCCGGGCGCGGACTGTACTTGAAGCTGTAGGCTTGTGCGTATTCGATGTCTTGCACCAGCTCTAGAGTTGCATTGAAGTCTTCATCTGTTTCGCCGGGAAACCCGACAATGAAATCTGAAGAAAGCGCAATGTCGGGTCGAGCGGTACGTACCTTGTCCACCAAGCCGCGGTAGTGATCCGCCGTATGCTGACGGTTCATGGCCTGCAAGATACGGTCCGAACCGGACTGAACCGGCAAATGCAAATAGGGCATGAGTTTTGGGTGGTCTCGATGTGCCTCAACCAATTCGTCGTCCATGTCACGCGGATGACTGGTGGTGTAGCGAATGCGTTTGAGGCCTTCGATCTCGCTCAACTGCCGACAGAGCACGGCCAATCCCTCTGGTTCCCCGCTCGACCCTTCCCCATGATAGGCGTTGACGTTTTGACCAAGCAGCGTGATTTCACGCGCGCCTGCAGCAACTAAGCCTTCCACTTCGCTGACAATTTTTCCGACCGGACGCGAATATTCCGCCCCTCTGGTGTAGGGCACCACGCAGAAGGTGCAGAATTTGTCGCAACCTTCTTGGATTGTGACAAACGCCGTCGGTTTGGTCGTTGCTCGGCCATCCTCGAGCATCTCGAACTTCTCTTCAACGGTGAGCTCTGTCTCAACAATCCCGGTTTCGCCGTTCGACAAGCGTTCAAGCATTTGCGGTAATCGATGATAGGTCTGAGGCCCAAAGACAAGATCGACAATCGGCGCACGTTTGATGATCTCCGCGCCTTCCGCCTGGGCCACACATCCGGCGACACCGACGCGCATGGGCGCGGACTGAGCGTCTTCGTTTCTTGCTTTCAGCTGCTTCAGCCGACCAAGCTCTGAGTAGACTTTTTCGGCCGCTTTTTCACGAATGTGACAGGTGTTGAGGATGACAAGGTCGGCATCCTCGGCCTGGCTGACCGGCGCGTAGCCGTGCGGGCTCAAAATCTCCGCCATACGTTCAGAATCGTAGACGTTCATCTGACATCCGTATGATTTGACGAATACTTTTTGGGGCACGCTCTTGCTTACTTTCTATACGCAATGGTTCTCGGCCTATATGGGCCATCGCGCTTCCCAACGCAAGATTGGCCGCGAACCGGACCGCCTGACCGAACCGCCGGCCTCAGTTTCTGCCGGAAAGTGTGCGGGCAAGGCTCTCAGCCACCACGCCGTGACAATAGCCCGCAAGTTCCTTGCGGGTCGCGAAGTCGTCCGCTTGGACCGGCGAGTGGAAGATCACTTGAACCTCCGAGGCGCCAAGACGCAAGAACTGCCAAAGATGGGGCATCAGGTCCATATCGCCGTACCAGGCGAAAACCGCCCTTTGCCGTCGGCCAATTGGCAAGCCGTGGAGGCCGGTATAGGCAACGGTCACCGGCTGTACCCAAGGCCTGCCACCTAAAGTTTCTTGATTGATTTCAGCTGCTGAAAAGAGGGCGGTCTTGAATAGCTCCACATGATTGCCATCAGAGCTGGTGCCTTCAGGAAAGAGAATAATTGAATCCCCTTCCGCCATTTGGTTGACAAGCCGGTCGCGCTGATCGCGCGCCTCTCGCTTGTTTTCTCTCTTTACAAATACTGTTCGCGACAGTTTCGCAAGCCATCCAAAAAAAGGCCAGTTGGCCACTTCGCTTTTGGCCACGAAGCATCCTTCGATCAAAGACCCAAGAACAACAATATCGAGGTAGGAATTGTGGTTCGACACAAACAGTCGCGGCTCACCAGGTTCTGGCTGATCGGTGACGGTGACCTGCATGTCTAACAACCAAAGTAGGTAGCGGTGATAGAGAATTGGGATGCGCCGGGCGGCCGGTTTTGACAACAGAATTACGATCAATTGCACGACCCCGAGTAGGGTCGCACTGATCGCGACCCACAACAATTTCCAAGCAGCACGAATATGGGACACCTGGCCCCCTCTCACTTCTGTGGATTGATGGTGTTGCGACCGATTATTGCGCGTTTCGGCAATAAAATCGACATTCAAAAGGGACTACTTGATGGGGCGAGCATAGAGTTCAAGACGATGATCGATGAGCTCATATCCCAGCTTACGAGCTATTTCCCTTTGCAATCTCTCGATCTCGTCATTTGTAAATTCAATGACCCGACCGGACTGGACGTCGATGAGATGATCGTGGTGATCCTCAGAGACTTCCTCATAGCGCGATCTGCCATCGCGGAAATCATGCCGCTCCAGTATTTCAGCTTCTTCAAACAGCCGTACTGTTCTGTAAACAGTAGCAATTGAGATTTTTGGATCGACCTCGATCGATCGGCGATGCAACTCCTCAACATCTGGATGGTCTGTTGCGACGGAAAGCACGCGAGCGATCACACGTCGCTGATCCGTCATGCGCATCCCTTTTTCGATGCAGAGTTTTTCGATGCGATCCATACTTATCCTCAAACGGTTCGGGGGTTGCGCCCGCAGATCCTGCAGGGAAAACGGTACGTTTCGTTTGCCTGCGTGCATATTTTACTTCTTGCCGATCTACGACCGCGCTGGTTCCCATTTGGTGAGTGGGATATTACACGGTCATTTCGTGATTTCAACAGCGAGGTCTGCGACGGGGCAACGCAAGACAAGCGCATCGACAGCAGGCGACGTTTCTAGGCGGCGATAGTAATTGGGCCTTGTTCCAACTTGTTTAAAGCCGCAATTGAGGTAAAGGGTCAAGGCCGCCTTGTTGTCCCTAGCCACCTCCAAGAACACTTCTTGGCAGCCATTGGCCGATGCCAAGGACAAAGACGACGTGAGTAAAATGCGCCCGCATCCCTTGCGTTGATCCACAGGGCGGACCACTAGAGTGAGTATTTCTGCCTCGTTGCCGGCTTGGCGCATAAGGATGAATCCCAACGTTTTACTGGCGCGGGTGGCTGAGAGACCAAAAATTCCCGTCATTTCAAAGAGTTCATCAAACTCACTTGTGGCCCAAGAGCTTTCGAAACAAAGGTCGTGGATCTCGCCCAAGGTTTGGCTCATTTCACGAGAAAGGCCGTTAATCTCGTAATTCATGAGGTCACCTCAGCTCTACTGAGGGGGTCCTTACTTGGCAATTTCGCGTCCGGCCGCCGCAAATAGAGAGGATCTGGAGGTGCTGCCGACGGGTCAGCAATAGAGGCCGCCAATCTTGCAATCTCGCGCGCCACGGGCTGATCCTTCACGCCGTCATGGGTCAACACATGGGGGCAGTGGTCCTTCACCAGACCGACACCGGAGCCCAGCAGATGAAGTGCACCTGGTCTTTCCCTCTGTATACTGCTTATCGCGGAAATCGCGACCTCGACAGTATGGAGTGACGCTTCTCCCAAAGGGGTCAATTCCCGGTCAAAAACCTGGAAATAAACTTCGCCTCGGCGGCAATCGAATACGCAGGCAATCGTATCATGCGCGTTCAACGCTTGGCTTGGCAGGTTGGCTGCCACCGCTTGAAGAGTTGTGATTCCGATGAGCGGAATCTGGGTCGCGAGCGCCAACCCTCGAGCGGCGGAAAGACCGACCCGCAGACCGGTAAAAGTCCCGGGCCCAACAGTTACAGCGAGGCGGTCCACTTCATTTACGCTTGCACCTGCGTCTTTCTCGACTTCTGCGATCATGTCTAGAAGCCGCTCGGCATGACCGCGCGTGCGGTCCTCAAAGCGTTCAGCAAGGACTTTGTCGCCGTCTATTATGGCGACGGAGCAAGCTCCAAGAGCTGTATCTAAGCTCATTACACGCAAGGCACGTCCTCACAGGATTTGCGCGGCGTCCTCAAATTTGAGGCGCGGATTGCGTTCAAAAATGCTCTCAGGTTCGCCGTAACCGAGACCGCAAATGAAGTTTGACCGCCACTGGGTACCGTCGAAAAACTCTTTGTCGACAGCGGCTTTGTCGAACCCGGACATAGGCCCGCAGTCAAGGCCCAAGGCTCTGGCGGCGATCATCATATAGGCCCCTTGCAAACTTCCATTTCGAAAGGCTGTTTCTTCGGCCAGTGGTGCATCGTCAGCAAACCATTCGCGGGCCTCAGGATTGTGTGGAAACAGCTCAGGGATCTTCTCGTAAAACTCAAGGTCGTAGGCAATGATCGCCACTGCCGGGGCTGTCATGACCTTCTCAACATTGAATTCCCCAAGGCAAGGTTTGAGGCGCTCTTTTCCTTCAGGCGATGTCAAAAAGACAAAGCGCGCGGGACACCCGTTGCCACTGGTAGGGCCAAACTTCAATAGATCATAAATTTGGAGCAAAAGGTCCTGCTCGACAGGCTTGTCCTGCCAACCATTATAGCTCCGCGCGGTTCTGAAAATTTGATCCAGCGCGGCATCAGCAATCGCGTGGGCCATGGTCATGCTCCTTCTATTTGAAATCTCTAGTTTGCGGCGCTGACCAACCAAAACTTTCGTTCTAAAACGCCTCTTCGACCGCGTTGACTTCAGGAATATAGTGTCGCAACAGATTTTCGATACCGTGTTTGAGGGTCATGGTCGAACTTGGACAGTCGGCACAGGCACCGCGCATTTGTAGGAAGACGGTTCCGGAAGGTTCATCAAATCCTTGAAAGGCAATGTCGCCACCGTCTTGCGCCACGGCCGGACGAACGCGTGTGTCGATGAGCTCTTTGATGAGCAGGACAACTTCGCTGTCTGCGGCAGTCGCTCCTTTTTCCTCTGGTTCTTCCAGCCCACGCAACAGTGGATCGCCAGACACAAAATGCTCCATGATCGCGCCAAGGATAGCAGGCTTAATATGAGCCCAATCGCTATCGTCTTTGGTAACGGCAATGAAGTCGTTGCCAAAAAAGACCGCAGAAATGCCTTCCAATGCGAAAAGCCTTTCAGCCAGAGGAGATTTCGCTGCGTTGGTGTCGCTGGCAAAATCCATAACCCCGCCATCTCCCATGACGTCGCGACCGGGGAGAAACTTCATGGTCGCTGGGTTGGGGGTCGCTTGGGTCTGTATAAACACGAATAACTCCTGCTGTCGTGACACGGGCCACATTGTACTATGATAGGACCGCCCCATATAGGTGGCGGCTAAAGGCTGTCCGTCAAGCTGGGATGCTTGTTATGGCTCCGTCAGAAGCGCGAAAAGCCAAGATATATCAAGGTCAAACGTCACATGGACGATATCTCACCAAAAGGCAAGACCCTGGGCGATAGCCATATGGGGACCTGGTCGACCAGCCCTTTGGCCTCCTGGCTTGCCGATCACGAGGGTCAGTTTTTGGGGGCCCGAGAACTTCTCAGTCAATTATGCGACCGGCTCAATGTGGCTGGCATTCCGGTCGCTCGCGCCAATATGGTTTTGCGGGACGCGCATCCTCAAATCGCGGCGCGGGCCTTCTTGTGGGCCAAGGGCGAAGGTAGCCGCGAGACAACACTACCCTTTACCGATGAGCGCTCTGAAGAGTATCTAAACTCCCCCATCCATATGATTTTGGACGGTGCTGGTGGGGTGCGCAATCGATTGGATGGCGCCAATCCACAATTCGACTACCCGGTTGCCAGGGACCTTCAAGAGCAAGGCTTCACTGACTACGTCGCGATGCCAATCATTTTCTCCGATCAGTCACGCCACTTTGTTTCCTTTGCCAGCGACCAGCCAGGCGGCTTTACGGTTGAGCAGCTGACGGTGATTTACGATTTGATGCCTTTGATCTGTCTTCGTCTTGAAGTCGACCACTCCAGGCTCGTCACCCAGACTTTCCTCAACACTTATCTCGGAAAAGGCGCGTCGCAGCGGGTCATCAACGGACTCATTCGCCGCAACGAAGGCGATGTGATTGACGCCATCATTGTCTACTCAGATCTGCGGGGCTTTACCCGACTGGCCGACACATTGCCGGCCGATGAGGTGATTAAGACACTCGGCATTTACTATGACACGGTCGCCCAACCTATCGAGCAAAGCGGCGGCGACATTATCAAGATGATGGGAGATGGTATGATCGCTATCTTCCCATATGAGGATCCGATGCTCGGTCCATGTGAAAACATCCAAGCATGTGAGGCCGCTCAGGCCGTTCGCGCGGCGCATGAGCAGCTCAAGGCGATCCCTACTGGTAGCTTGCCAGACGGCGTGGATCGCTTGAGAGCAGGGTTCTCGCTGCACATCGGGCCGGTGACCTTTGGCAATGTAGGGAGCGCAACACGGCTTGATTTCACGGTTATTGGAGCTGCCGTCAATGAGGCAACCCGCGTGGAAGCGCTGACCAAAACACTGGGATATCCAATCCTTGCTACAGCAGCTTTTGCGGGTCTCAGCTGTGACATTGGCTTGACGTCGGTTGGCTCGCACGCTCTTCGCGGCGTGCGCGAGCCGAAAGAGATTTTCACCTTGTCTGAATTCTTTTAAGATCCGAGATCACGCCAAGGCGTTGATTTCCTCATCGGTCAAATGACCCGGTACCACTGTCACTGGAATCGGGAACCGGTGGATGGGATCGCGGCCAGCGAGCAATGACACCAGGGGGCCCGGCCCTTCCTTGCCGATTGCAGAGCCCAAAACGAGCACGCCAATGGATGGGTCTTCTTCGATCAGTGTACGGATTTCTTCCTGTATCTTGCCCTCGCGAATAATGAGTTCGGCCGAGGCCTGAGAAACCTCTTCAACGCGTGCGGCTTGCAAGCGCAAGACATCTTCTGCCTCTTCACGTGCTTCTTTACGCATGATGTCTTTTACTGATGCCCAATGCTCAAAATCGCCGGGTTCGATGACAAAAAGTAAGAGCACCCGCCCCCCGCTGTGTTTGGCGCGGCGTGAGGCAAATTGAACGGCGACGGCGCATTCCGGCGACGAATCCACCACACAGACGAACTTGCGGGGGCGATCGCCAGGCTTTGCCGTCTTGGGGGCCTTTGAGGGTTCGGCAGAAGCGTTTTTCGATACCATGTGGCACAGCCTGCCATCCAAGGGCAGCGCTGCCAATAGGTGACAAGGGGACTTGGCTTAAGCCCTTTATTTTAAAAGGATATTCGTGATCTCACGCAACTGGGTGCGGGCCCTTAAGAGATAGAAACCTTGACCACAAAGGTGACACGGGATCATTTGCGAATCGGGCGACCCATTGATCACAACCCAAGGCTCCAGCGAGATTCCAAGTTCTAAGGACCTGAGCATTTCTTTGTAGGGTTTTTGCAGATTGCGTTCCGCGATGATGGTCTCAAAGTCGTCGCCGAGGGCGTTCAAGATCATGTAGTAACCGTACAACTGACCCTTGACTGTGTAGAAGACATCATCGACTTGACGGTGGATGGGAAAGCCCGACTTATCACTCACATGCTGATCGATCACGGCAGAGGATGAACCGATGTCGAGGGCGATACGGTCGAGTGTGGCCAACAAATTGTCTGAGCGCCGCTCAAAAACCGCATTGCCAGAAGCCAGACGGTTGTTGTAGTTGCGTAAACTGTCGGCTGCTTTGCGATATTGCTGCTCAGACGTCGCGGTGGGCATCAGGCTGACGGACGGGTCCCACAGCCATTTGTCGCCTGCGTATTGCAGTAGACCGGCGGCCTCTTGTAGATCTGGATCGGCCTGGCTTGAGCCTCTTGTGCGGCCCAGCTGATCGGTGAGCTCAAAGGAAAAGCGCGCCAAAGCGGCGATCAAGCCTTGCTGAAAGTTTGGTGTATTGTCGAGAAGGGTCGTTGGTTTGTAGAGCGGATCATTGGCGGTCCACCCTTGTTCGCGAGTTTCGCGTTCAATGAGCGCAACAGACATTGCCACGGCTGCACTTTGGCCGCCTTGGGCTTCCTGCCTCGGTTTGAAGTCCATATTGGCGTCGATCCGGTACATGATCCAGGCGCCGCCGATGTAATAGAGGGCCACAAGTGCGACGCCCACACCCACCATCTTGCCGGTTCGGCGGATGCCGGTGCCGTCTTGGCGCCATTTCACCCGGTCTGTCAGCCAGGTGCCGGTTTTTCGAAGTGCGATGCCTGCACGGCGGACGCCCTGCCCCATATCCATGGCGAATTCCTTCAGTCGATTCTCGTGAGACCTATAGATGGTGGGAGTCTGGCTTATGATCAAGGCTGAATGTTGGCGAAGCTCTGCGAATCGGTCAGGGTTGGAACGTGACCTCCTCTTTCGCACCCGCCTCCACTGCTGCAATCATCGATGCTCGGTTCATTGAGACCGCCTTTCAAAACGCGAGCAACGCCCGCTTGTTTGAGCGATTGGTCGCGAGCGGCTTGCCGAATTGGATCTTGGTGAGTGGATCGCTTTTTCAGACCGTGTGGAACCTTCAGACAGGCCGCCCAGCAACGCACGGCATCAAAGACTACGATGTCTTTTATTTCGAGGAGAGCGATCTGAGTTGGGAAGCTGAAGACAAATGGATCAAACGCATCGCGGAGGCGACGGCAGATCTTGGCATTGAGGTCGAAGTGCGCAACCAAGCGCGGGTGCATCTTTGGTACGAAGAAAAGTTCGGAGCTGCCTATCCGCCACTCAAATCCGCGTTTGAAGGGATCGACCGATTTCTACATTCGAGCTGTGCGGTTGGGCTCTATCCCGGCACCGACGGCGTACCGTGCGTTTACGCACCCTTTGGACTTCAGGACATTTTTGACATGGTCTTGCGCGCCAACCCGCTCAACCCCCTCGATGATCGAAGACGCGAGAAAGAGGAGAAGTGGCGAGTGCTTTGGCCGGAGCTAAGGGTGGTTTAGACAAACCCAACCAGATCCTTCACCTCCGCCATGATGGGGTCGGCGATGGTGCGGGCGCGCTCAGCGCCATGTTCCAAGACATCATCGATGTAGCCGGTGTCGGCGAGGAGCTGTTCGTATTTGTTGCGAATGGGGCTGAGGGAAGCCACGCAAAGGTCAGCAAGCTTGGGCTTGAATTCCGAAAACGCCAACCCGCCGACCTCAGACAATACCTCTTCTTTGGTTTGGCCGGAAAAGGCGGCATAAATGCCCACCAGATTTGCTGCTTCCGGCCTGTCCTTGAGGCCATCGACCTCGCTCGGTAAGGGTTCCGGGTCGGTCTTTGCTTTTCGGACCTTCTTGGCGATGGTCTCGTCATCGTCGGTCATGTTGATGCGGGTCATGTCGGACACTTCTGACTTCGACATCTTTTTGGTGCCGTCACGCAAGGACATGATGCGCGCGCCAGGCCCTTGGATCAGCGGTTCGGGCAGCGGGAAGAAATGTTCCGCCCCCTGACGAAGAGATCCATAATCATTGTTGAACTTTTGAGCGATGTCGCGTGACAGTTCGACATGCTGTTTCTGATCATCACCAACCGGCACATGGGTGGCGCGGTAGGCCAGAATGTCAGCCGCCATAAGGCTCGGATACGCATAGAGCCCGAGCGAAACGTTTTCGCGGTTTTTGCCGGCTTTGTCCTTGAACTGGGTCATGCGGTTGAGCCAGCCGAGGCGGGCCACGCAATTGAAAATCCAGGCGAGCTCAGCATGGGCCGACACTTTGGACTGGTTGAAGAGGATGTTCTTTTCTGGGTCCAGGCCAGACGCCATGTAGAGCGCGGCGAGACCTCTAATCGTTCCGCGCAGCTCTTTTGGATCCTGGAAAACCGTGATCGCGTGCATGTCGACGATGCAGTAGATGGTGTCTTCGTGATCATCCTGCATGGCGACGAATTGCTTGATGGCGCCCAGATAATTACCGATATGGAGGTTTCCGGTGGGCTGAATGCCAGAAAACACACGGGTCGGGCCTTGATAAGGGGCGGCCTTCTCATTCATGGGATCGGTTCCTCTGTCGGCTGGCTCTTGGTCGCACTGGTCTTTAGAGTACCGCGCTTCCGGACGGAAAACCGGTGCCGACCCACGGGTCAAGCCCGAGGGCAAGCTTTTCCTGGAAGCGCTTGTACGGCGCGTTTTATGGCCCGTTCGGGGGCAAAGGGCAAGAGGGCCTTAGGCGGCGTCACGTCGGATGAGCGTTTTCAAGTCGGACGGTTTGGCAATGCCAAGGAATATGCTCAAAGCGCCGTAAAGGATGAGCCCGCCGCTGACAACAAGGGCGAGCGTTCCGACGGCGATCCATCCGCCTTGGGTCCAGGTGGGTTCAAGGGCTGCAACAGCAGCATAAAGCCCAGCGCCAAGGAGGACACTGGCGGCGATGACTCGCGGCAGCTTCTGACGGAGACGGGCGTCCATCTCAAAGTGGCCGAGCTTGTTCAACCGTTTCCAAAGGAGTAGCGCGTTGACCCAACCAGCCAAGCTGGTCGCGATGGCGATGCCGACAAATCCAATCTGCCAGAAGAGGAGGAGCGATCCGACGATATTCACGGCAACGCTAATGGCGGCGAACTGCATCGGCGTCTTGGTGTCTTCGCGGGCGAAAAATCCCGGCGCAAAAACTTTGATCATCACGAATGATGGCAACCCCAGCGCGAAGGCGAGCAGCGCATGGCCAGTGCCCAAAGAGGCGGCCGCCTCAAAAGCGCCGCGCTCAAACAAGACGGTCACCAGAAAGATCGGCATGGTGGCGAGCGCCGCAGCTGCTGGCATTGTAAAGAACAAAGAGAACTCAAGGGCACGGTTTTGTTGATGCACAGCGCCTTCTGCGTCTTTAGCGCGGAGCCTGCGGGACAATTCCGGCAAGAGCACGACCCCCATGGCCACACCAATCACGCCTAAGGGCAATTGATAGAGGCGGTCTGCGTAATAGAGCATGGCGCGGGCGCCGTCTTGAAGTGAGGCAATGATGCCGCCGATCACGATGTTAATCTGGGTGATGCCGCCAGCGACGGCACCGGGGATGCCGAGACGAATGAGGCGACGCACGGCAGGGGTGAGCCTTGGTCTTGGCAATCGAGGCACGAGCCCATGACGGGCGCAGGCCCAAATGAGCGCCAAAAATTGCAAGACACCCGCGATAGCGACACCGGTCGCAAGCAGATGTCCGGGGGTTTCAAAATACTCATTTGCAAAGAGAAGGCCGCCGATCAAAACGATGTTCAACAGGATCGGGGCGGCGGCGGCGGCAGCGAACCGTCCGGTTGAATTCAAAATGCCCGATAAGAGCGCCACCAAGGACACAAACAACAGATAGGGAAAGGCGATGCGGGTGAGGAGCACGGTGAGCGCAAACTTATCCGGTGTGTCTGCAAAGCCCGGCGCAATAACCAAGATGACCGGCTCCATGAAGATTTCAGCCACGACTGTGATGAGGATCAGCGCGATCAAAAGAACGCTTAGAGCCTCGCCTGCAAATTTTTTTGCGGCTTCTGCGCCCTCTCCCTCCACGCGCTTTGCGTAGAGCGGCACGAACGCGGAGTTAAACGCGCCCTCACCGAAGAGCCTGCGAAACAGATTGGGAAAGGTGAAGGCATAGACGAAGGCGTCGGCGATGGGGCCGGTGCCCAACATGCGGGCGATCAGAATGTCACGGATGAAACCCAGCACCCGGCTCGCCATAGTCATGGCGCCAACGACGGCAGAGGATTTAAGGAGATTCATGAAAGGCCCTTGGACTGCAAACGTTCAACCGACAGCATGAAACACGCGAATCATCTCGAAATTAAGGTCATTGCGGTTTTGATGGAATCAAAACCTGACCCCAATTGGTTATTCTATCGCATTTCCGGACTGAAAAACGGTGGCCCATCCACGGGTCAAGCCCGAGGGCAAGCTTTTCCTGGAAATGCTCACGAGGCAGCATTGGGGCGTGTGTCTACTCGGCGGCTGCTTCGCCCACGCCTTCACCGCGAATGGCTGCGATGAGGGTCTTTCGAATGTCGCGCAAGGAGACTTCATGGGTCACTTTGAAGCCAAAGTGGTCTTTGACGTAGTAGACGCCGACGGCACGCTCGCCGAAAGTTGCCACATGGGCGGACGAAACCGAAAGCCGCAAGCTTGAGAGCGCGTTTGCCAAGTCATAAAGGAGGCCGGGGCGGTCACGGCCATTGGTTTCAATGACAGTGGCGATGTTAGAGGCGCCGTTGTCGATCAGCACCTGCGGCTCGACCGAGAAGGCGCGCTCGCGGCGCTGGGAGAGGCGGCGCGGCATTGAATTTGCCGGATTGAAACGCCCTGCCAGGGTTTCACCAATGGTGGCCTGTAATTTGTCCAGGCGACGCTTTTCGTCAAAGGAAGTGCCTTGCGAATCGTGCACCCAAAAGACGTCTAGCGCCATGCCGTCATGGGTGGTGAAGACACGGGCATCGGCAATTGAAGCGCCTGAAGCCGCAATGGCACCGGTCAATTTGGCAAAGAGGCCGAATTCGTCCTTGGTGTAAATCGAAACTTGGGTCACATCGCGAAAGTCGTCGGGCACCGCGGACATGGCGGCGCAGTTCTCAGGCAGCCCTTCCTTGTCGATCTCAACCATGAGCTCGGCGTGGCGCTTGTGGGTCGCGGTGTCGAGGCCGATCCAATATTGATCGTCATGGCGGGCGATGAAGGCGTCGATGTCTTCGGCCTGCCAATGCTGAAGCGCTTCTTTCAGCTTGTTGCGGCTGCGGGTGACCTGACGCTCAAGAGACTCGCCTACCAGGCTACCGGAGAGAACCTGTTCGGCTTCGTCATACAGGCGGCGCAAGAGCTCGCCCTTCCAGCCATTCCAAACGCCAGGGCCAACGCCGCGAATATCAGCGACGGTCAAAATGAGAAGCAACCGCAAGCGCTCCGGGCTTTGAATGATGTTGCAGAAATTGTCGACGGTCTTGGGGTCGGCAATGTCACGGGTTTGGGCATATTCCGAGAACGCCAAATGATTTTCCACAAGCCAGGCAACCGTTTCGGTCTCGGCGGCATCGAATCCCAGCCGGGGACAGAGATCGCGCGTGACTTGGGCACCCACGACCGAGTGATCGCCTTCCCGGCCCTTCGCGATGTCGTGCAAGAAGAGGGCGACATAGAGCACATTGCGGCTCACCACATGGTGAATGATTTCATTGGCGAGGGGATGATCTTCTGCCAACTCACCGCGCTCAATCTTACTCAAGATCCCCATGGCGTTGATGGTGTGCTCATCGACGGTGTAGTGGTGATACATGTTGAACTGCATCATCGCTTCGACTTTGCCGAAGTCAGGGATGAAGCGCCCCAACACACCGGACTCATTCATCCGCCGCAAAATTGGTTCAGAATTGTTGCGGGACGTGAGGATGTCCATGAAGATTTGGTTGGCTTCCTCGTTCTCGCGAAGGTCATCGTCGATCAGAGAAAGAGAGCGGGTCACTGCGGTGAGCGTTGCAGGGTGAATATAGACCTGTTCCTCATCGACGACCTTGAATAGCTTGAGAAGATTGATAGGGGCTTTCTTAAAGACTTTTGGATCGGTCACCGCGACACGGCCCCGTTCGACGACGAAACTTGGATCGCTGGTAGCGCGGCGACTGCGAAAGCCACGACCGGAGATAATATCGCCGATGCGCGGTGCTGTCTTTTTCTCCTGCAACTCCAAGGCCGCACAGAAAATCCGCGTCAGGTCTCCCACCTCTTTTGCGGCCTTGAAATACCGTGTCATAAATCGTTCAACAGCGGCTTGTCCGCCGCGCTGCTTGAAGCCCAAGCGTTCTGCCATGGAGACCTGGTGATCAAAGCTCAAGCGCTCTTCGGCGCGGCCGGTCATGAAGTGAAGGTGGCAGCGCACATCCCAGAAAAAGACTTCCGCCTTTTGGAACCTCTTGAACTCCGCTTCAGTATAAAGGCCTTTTGCGATCAATTCCGAGGCTTTGTCGACCCGGTAGGCGTATTTGCCAATCCAAAAGAGCGTATGCAGATCGCGCAAGCCCCCTTTTCCATCTTTGATATTGGGTTCGACAAGGTAGCGTGACTCGCCGGCACGGCGGTGGCGAACATCGCGCTCGTTGAGTTTCGCGTCGATGAAGTCTGTGGTGGCGGTGCCGGCCACTACTTCTTTGTCAAATCGTTTGCGCAACTCTTCGAACAGCGTTTTGTCGCCCCACAGGTAACGGGCCTCAAGGATCGTGGTGCGAATGGTCATGTCGGCAAGCGACTTCTGGATGCAATCGTCAACTGTGCGGGTCGCGTGCCCCACTTTCAGGCCTAGGTCGTAAAGTATCAGGAGAATGTACTCGACGACACTTTCGCCCCATGGGGTCTGTTTGTAGGGCAAGAGAAACAAGATATCGACATCGGAACCCGGCGCCATGAGCCCGCGCCCATATCCACCAACTGCAACGATGCCAATCTTTTCGCCTTTGACCTCAGTGGAAGCACGATAAGGAAACGACGTCGTGTAGTCGTAGAGCACCTGAATGATTACGTCTTGCAGGTGACAAAGGGCTGTTGCGGTCTCAATGCCGCTCACCCCCGTTTCAAGGGCTTCTTGTGCTTGCTTCCGACCCTCAGCCATCTCCCCTTTGAGGAGTTCCAGCACCGCCTTGCGTTTGCCGAAGTCTTTGAGGTCGGCGTTCTTGCCGATTTCAATCAGTTGATCGCGCAAGCGGTCGCCGTCGATGTTCAATTGCAGCGGCTCATTCTTGCTTTTGCGGTTGGATTTGGTTTCGGCGTCCATGCCGGAAGTCTAAACGAAGTCCTTGCCCATGGTGAGAGGTTTTCTCAAGCCCGCTTCAAGTCGCCATTGTACGGTTCGGGAGTGCCCCGTCGCGCATGGCCATTTTGGTCTTCCTGGCGATGCAATTTGCAACCTTGCTTTGCAACTCGGCAAGGTCGACCGGCTTTGACAGATATTCGTTCATACCAGAGCTCAAGTAACGCTCACGGCTGTCCCCTCCCTGCCCAATCCCGGCAAAATGAGGCAACCGACCCGGCAACTGACGGCGATATCATCGACCTCCAAGACCCAACAGCCAGACAGCTCGCCACTATTTCTTAAAATTCTCACGGTTGTTGTTCGGTCACAGGCGTGCTGTCGAAGGGAACGGTCACCCAGAATGTGCCGCCATTACCTGGCTGCTAGCCATTCGACGCAGACCGCACTTGAGGGCGGACAAGCACGAGCTCCGTTGGTCTTGGGTTCTGCAAATGCCCTTACTGTCAGGTGACGGTTAGTGTATGAAGGCTGTACCTGTCGCGGCCCTGTGTGCTCACGCCCGATAGGCCGCTTACAAATGTCGAGTTGGAAATCCATGACGCCGGATTGAGATTTTTTCAAGGCATTCCGGTCCTTGCGCGCAAGACTACTCGACACGCGGTATATCACTTACTGATTCAGCCATGTGTACCTTGACACTGGTCAATCAGGATAAAACAGTGGCGATCAATTTGAATTGAGGATGTTAATGGATGAGATTTATCGTTTTCCCATCATGATTGCAGCATCAGTGGTTGTTATGTTCGCGATCATCAGGCTCGTTACTCTGAAGAACAATCCGCCAACGGATGTATTACCAATATTCGTCATAAGCGCGGTCGTCTCAGTCGGAGGTATGATCTTCGCCAAATACGGGGCAAACTTCGGTCTGCCATGGACGATTTACTATACTGTACCAGCCCTCTTAACAGTTTTGCTTCCGCCCCTTTATTTTCGAATGTCATTTCGGCAGGCCATATCTTACATTTTTCTAGCATCCCTCAGTGCACCAGCAATGCATTACGCATTCTCCTATATCTTGGGTTGGAATCAATACATGCCCTTCTTAGACGGCTTTTAGCATGAACCGTCCAAATGGGTGAGCTAACGATCATGATGGCTGAAAGGACTGGAAGGCGGCATTGCGGTGGCGCGTCAGGCCAACTTCTCATCGCCTACGTCGCTTGCTTCCGCTGTTTGGCTGGTAAGCGCGCGTTTCGCCTTCCTGGCGATGCAGTTGGATACCTTGATCTTGAGCTCAGCAAGGTCCACTGGCTTTGAGAGATAGTCATTCATACCGGCGCTCAAATAGCGTTCACGGTCGCCCTGCATCGCGTCCGCCGTCATGGCCACAATTTCGGTGTGGCGGTTCGGGCCTTCTTGTGAGCGAATGCGCGCCGTTGCTTCAACGCCATTTAGGTTTGGCATGTGAATGTCCATCAAGATCTGGTCATAGGCCTGGGTGCGCGCTGCGGCGATGGCTTCAACACCATCTAAGGCGACGTCCACGATTACATCGCTATCTGCGAGCGCTGAAAGCACAAGTTTCTGATTGGTTGGATTGTCTTCAACCAAGAGAATGCGGACCTTCGCAGGTCCCGTTTCTTTGATTGTCGCAGGTTCGTTGGCCCGTTCGACCGATCTATTCTGCTTTGACTTGTTTGACGCCGGAGAGGCTTCAAAGGCTTTGCGCAGTGCGTCAACAATACACGACTCCCGGATCGGCTTTGGCGCACAGGCCATAAAGCCCCACTCGCGGGTTTGGCTTTCGGTTACAAAATCCGACGACGAGGAGAGGATCAATTGATTGTGCGAAAGGTCCTTGTTTTCCTTCACTTTGCGGGCCAACTGCACACCGTCCACATCTGGCATCCTATGGTCAACGATCACCGCATCGAAAAACGAACCATGGCGTCTCGCCCGCTCAAGGGCCATCATGGCGCTGCCTACGTCGCCAACGGCAACAACATCAACGCCGAGGCCAGACAACATGAGAGAGTAAACTTGGCGGTTGATGGCGATGTCATCGACGACCAGAACATTTCGGCCCTTAAGATCATCGGGATCAATGAGCTCTGGATCGCTGGTGCTTGACGGGTCCACGTCTTCAAACGGAATGGCCACCCAAAACGTGCTGCCTTTGCCCGGTGTACTCGAAACGCCGATCTCGCCACCCATGGCTTCGACAACTTGTTTTGAGATGGCAAGCCCAAGCCCTGTGCCGCCATACCGGCGGGTAGTGGACGAGTCGGCTTGCGTAAAGCGTTCAAACAGGGTTGCGATCTTTTCGTGCTCGATACCAATTCCGGTATCGGTGACCGAGATGCGAACATGGGTCCGACCGTCGACTTCTCTTTCCTTATCTCTTGTGACAATTGCCGCGACTGATCCTGCTTTTGTGAATTTCACAGCGTTGCCTAGTAGGTTCATCAAAACCTGGCGAAGGCAATTTGCATCCCCCAGTAGGTCTTGGGGCACTTCAGAGTCGATGTGGAGAGCTAGGTCGTCGTGATTTTCCTGAGCGCGGGGTCGTTGCAACATGACCACACTTTCTAAGACCTCACGTAAACGGAACGGTTCTTCATGAAGCTCCAAGGCACCGGCCTCAATTTTGGAGAGGTCGAGAATGTCGTTGATGATGTTGAGCAATGTCTCACCAGACTCGCGGATCGTGTTAACGAATTCCTCTTGTTCCGGGGTCAGGTCGGTATTGAGTAGCAAGTTCGCAAAACCCATGACGCCGTTCATGGGCGTCCTGATTTCATGGCTCATAGTGGCTAGAAAGGCCGACTTTGCACAGTTTGCGGATTCGGCCTCTTGCCTTGAGCGAATGAGGTTTTCTTCTGCTTCTTTGCGCTTGGTAATGTCAGTGAGCCACGCGAGAGATGCAGGTTGCCCATCCCATTCGGTCTGGGTGGCCAGAGTTTCAACCCAAATGTAATTGCCGTCGCGCTGTTTAAGACGAAACTCGTATTGAGAAGAGGTCTCACGACCCTCAACGCGGGCAACGACGCGCTCTGCCACCATTGCGAAATCGTCAGGATGAATGTGGTCGGCGATGTCCACATTGCCGCTTAGGATCAATTCCTCGATATCATTGTAGCCAAGAAGGCGAGCAAACCCGTCATTGATGAATTTTGGTCCATCAATAGACTGAACGACGGCACCCTGCCTCGAGCCTTCAATGAGCGCGCGCATTTGTGCTGAAGCCATCTTGTAAGATTCAGCATCGTCATTTTCGATGCGGACATTCAAACGGTCTTCTTTGTCATTCGTGATTGTAGCGATTATGGCGATCCACCATTCACTACCTTTGCGGAATTTCAGTCGAACCGAGACGGAACGACCATCGCGTTTTGCGACCCAACGACAACTTGCCAAGAAGGCCTCACAGTCATCGGAGTGAATGTGGTGGAGAAGCGTGCCGCCAGGCATCGGGAACTCAAGGATGTCGGGGGCAGGGTCACCGACGATGACATCAACAATCGCACCATCTTGCTCGCAGATGACGTCAAGCTTGCGGCCAAGCTTTGACTCATTTTGTTGGAACAACATAGGGCCAGTCCCTTTCACATCCAAGCCATTGCCGAGGGCCCATTTGGCGGGTGCAATGTAGAATAGATCTTGGAACAGATTAACAAGAGGGCCTTAAAGAACCCTTATATGAGTGGTTTTGTTATATTTTTCAATATCTTGTGTGTTTTTGCCAACCCACCTTAACGTGCGACGGTGGCTAGGTCCGCTACAAGGGAGCTCCAGGTTTTCTCCATATCCGCAGTCCAATCGCCTCCGAGCACATCCTTGAAAGTTTCCATGACCATCGAGAAGAAGGCCGCAAAAACCTCTCGTGGAACGCCCAAGTTTTCATGATTGATGATCTCACTTTCGATGAAGGATGTTGCGTACGCGCCTTCTTCCAAGTGGTCGAAGAAGAGATCGAAAACCGTCGCTAACATGTTTCCCTTAGCGCTATCGTCCGTATCCAGAATAAAAAGCGGCTTCAATTCTGGGTGTTTTTCGAAGAGGCGCTGATAGACCAAGGGCACAGGATCGCCAACACGGTCGGCGACCAAATTTAGGCTCTGAGCGATGGCTTCGGCTGTCATGGTTTATCGTCACTCAGTTGCTTCAACCAGTATATTAATTCCAAGGCTTCTTTGGGACTTAGATCGTCTGGATTGATTTCGCTTACCGCCTCTTCTAAGGGCGAAGGGCCTATCTGCTTTGTCGATTTATTTACATCAGCAAAGGTCGCAGAAAAGAGCGGTAGGTCATCGACCATCGGGGTCACGGTTGATTCTTCGCGGGACTTTTCCAGATGCTCAAGTACCAAGCGAGCACGCGCGATGACGGCCTCGGGCAGGCCAGCAAGTTTGGCCACTTGAATGCCGTAGGAGCGGTCGGCAGCGCCTGGACCCACTTCATGCATGAAGACCACGTCGCCTTCCCACTCCTTGACCTTCATGGTCACGTTGGCCAAGTGATCAAGCTTTGCGGAAAGCGCCGTCAGCTCATGGTAATGGGTGGCGAAAAGAGAACGGCACTGGTTGATGTCATGCAAGTGCTCTACCGCCGCCCAAGCAATGGAAAGCCCATCAAATGTCGCTGTGCCGCGACCGATTTCATCGAGTATCACCAGGGAATGAGGGCCTGCCTGGTTCAGAATAGCCGCGGTCTCGACCATTTCAACCATGAAGGTAGAGCGCCCGCGGGCCAGATCATCGGCCGCACCTACCCTTGAGAACAAGCGGTCGACGACCCCGATATGAGCCCGCGAGGCTGGCACAAACGAGCCCATTTGGGCGAGGATGGCGATCAAAGCATTCTGACGCAGAAAGGTCGATTTACCGGCCATGTTGGGTCCGGTGACGAGCCAAAGTCGGCGCGCGTCTGGGTCATCATCTCGCGATGACAGCGCGCAATCATTGGCGACGAAGGGTGCGCTGCCTGCCACTTTCAACATTTCTTCGACCACGGCATGACGACCGCCTTCGATCTCAAAGGCGAGGCTTGCATCAACTTCTGGACGGGTATAGCGGTTCTCAATGGCGAGCACCGCCAAAGCGCCTGAAACGTCCATGACGCTCAAGGCATCGGCGGCACGTGAAATTGCCGCGCCCTCGGAGACAACTTGCTTGACCAGCGTGTCGAACAATTCAAGCTCAAGGGCGATGGCACGCCCGGACGCGTTAGCAATTTGACTGGCAAGGTCTGAAAGCTCTGTGGTCGTGAAGCGAACCGCGTTCGCAAGGGTTTGGCGGTGGATAAAGGTCTCGCCTAATTCTCCGCCAAGAAGTTTGTCACCATGAATGGCGGATACTTCAATGAAAAACCCAAGCACATTGTTGTGCTTGATCTTCAGTGTAGAGATGTTTGTCTGGTCGCGGTATGCCTTCTCCAGGCCAGCAATAACGCGGCGACTTTCGTCTCGCAATGTGCGCACCTCATCGAGAGGTGGATTGTAGCCCTTGGCCACAAAACCACCATCGCGTGCAAGGAGCGGGAGTTCAGAGCTCAAGGCGGCGGCAAGTTTTGCTTTTAGTTGGCCGGTCGCGCCCTCTTCGTCAGATAAGCCTTTGATACATAACCCTAATTCTGCAGGCAAGGAGATCAAGTCATTGCCCGCATGAGGCTCTTGTAAGCGCAGTCTGACTTTTTCTGCTTGCGCCATGCCGTCCCGAATGGCGGCCAGATCGCGCGGCCCGCCGCGGCCCACCGTGAGACGCGAAAGAGCGCGGGACATGTCCGGTGTTTCCTTAAGAGCGCCTCGAACATCGTCGCGCAATTCGGACGCGTTGACGAAATAATCAACCGCTTGAAGCCTCATGTCGATCTCGGCAGGATCATTGAGAGGGCTTGCAAGCCGCGCCGCCAACGCACGGGCACCGGGCCCTGTGATTGTCCGATCAATGACGGACAGCAAAGATCCTTTTTTGGATCCAGAAAGAGTGCGGGTGAGCTCAAGGTTGGTGCGTGTTGCGGCATCAATCGCCATGACCGCGCGCGGACTTACCTGCACCGGCGGTTTGATGGCGGTCAGTTTGCCGCGCTGGGTCAATTCAACATAATCGATGAGCGCGCCCGCGGCTGCGAGCTCAGCGCGGTCAAAGGACCCAAAGCCATCGAGCGCGCGAACCCCGAAGTGCTGACTTAAGCGCTCTTCTGCGCTTGAGGAATTAAATTTGAGCCCCGGAAGAACGGTCAATGTGATCTCCATTGTCTCGAAGGCCGTCATGAGTTCCTGATCGGCATAGAGACGGTCGGACAGGATCAACTCTGAGGGATTGAGGCCCGCAAGGTCGGTCGCCAAGGAGGCCTGCGTCGTTTCGGAGATTTGAAAGTCGCCCGTTGAGACATCAACCCAGGAAAGCGCCCATTCTGCATCCCCGCCAGCGCCGCCAACGCGGGCAAGGCTCGCGAGATAGTTGTTTTCGCGGGCATCCAAAAGCGTGTCTTCAGTTAGCGTGCCCGGCGTTACCAATCGCACCACGTCGCGCGCTACGACAGACTTCGAGCCCCGCTTTTTAGCTTCGGCGGGGTCTTCGGTTTGTTCGCAAACGGCGACCTTGAAGCCTTGGCGAATGAGCCGCTCAAGATAGGCGTCGGCTGCGTGTACTGGCACGCCGCACATAGGGATGTCTTCGCCTGCGTGTTTGCCGCGTTTGGTGAGGGTAATGTCGAGGGCGCGGGCGGCCTTTACTGCGTCGTCGAAGAAGAGCTCGTAGAAATCGCCCATGCGGTAAAACAACAAGTAGCCTGGGTTCGCTTCCTTGATGGTCAAAAACTGCGCCATCATCGGTGTGGTGGCAGCAGCAGCGCCGGATGGTTTTGCGCTATTTGTCTCAACGCGTGCGGTCATAATTCTCTTGACGTCTCGCCCTTAAGGGACCCCTTTTACCCACCTCAACAACTGTCACGAGATCGGTGAAAAGGCAATGGGCGGACGCTACTTTCTTCTGGCGCTGTCAATGGTGTTAGTTGGCGCCACGGTGGTCATTGCCAAGGTTTTGACCGATGAATTGCCGGTGTTTGTCCTAGGAGCGCTCAGATGTCTTATCGCGACAATGGCACTCCTTCCGCTTGCCTATTCAGGCCTTGTGCAGACCCAAAAGCCAAGCACCGATCTGTTTTCGCCGATCCTCGGTCAGGCGGTCTTCGGTGTCTTGTTTTTTACAAGTTTTCTGTTCTACGGGGTTCGGCACACAAGTGCATTAAACGCCGGCATTGTTACCAGCGCCCTTCCTGCCGCCGTAGCGGTCCTGTCTGTAATTTGGCTCAAAGAACGATTGGGCTCCGTGCGGGCTGTTGCCATTGCCTTCGCAATTTTCGGCATCGTGATACTCAACCTTCAAAGTGTTGAAGGCGGCGGAACAGCCTCTTGGTTGGGCAATGGGCTCATTTTGCTCGCGGTTCTTTCAGAAGCGGCTTACACGATTTTTGCTAAGCAATCGGCAGAGCGAACCGGCGTAATCCTCACGGCCTTTTGGGTCAATGCGGTGGGGCTTGCGCTCTTTCTACCCATGGCGCTTTGGCAGGGCGTCCATGTGGTTTGGTTGTCTGTGCCGTTCTCGACGTGGGCGCTCCTCGTCACCTACGCCCTTTCTTCCAGCGTATTTGCGTTGCTTCTTTTTTACCGCGGAGTGCAAGACATTCCCGCCAATGTAGCCGGCCTCTTCACCGGCTTCCTTCCCCTGACCGCAGGCGCTGTTGCCATTGTCTTCCTTGGGGAGCGCCTTACTCTGGCCCATGGCATTGGCACGGTCTTGGTGCTTACCGGAATTTGGCTTGCCACTCGCAAGGCGGTCGACGGAGCACAAAACCACGTGAAATGACCCCCGCCCCCTTGTGGTTGCCCAGAATCGCGCTTAAGAAAGCCTGCCCAGGCCCAATGCCCAACCTTTCAGGACGCCTCCATGGTCGATCGCAAGAGTCAATTCACCGACGAAGAAGCCCTCCGATTTCACAGTCGGGGCAAACCCGGAAAACTTGAAGTCGTTCCGACGAAACCGATGGCGACCCAAAGGGATTTGAGCCTGGCTTATTCGCCAGGTGTGGCAGCGCCGGTTCGGGCCATTGCGGAGAACCCAGACACGGCCTTTGATTACACATCCAAGGGCAATTTGGTCGCGGTCATTTCAAATGGCTCGGCCATTTTGGGTCTTGGCAATCTCGGGGCGCTCGCGGCCAAGCCGGTGATGGAAGGAAAGTCGGTCCTGTTCAAACGGTTTGCGGATGTGGACTCGATCGACATTGAAGTCGATACCGAAGACGCTGAAGCGTTCGTCAATTGCGTGCGCTACCTCGGCCCAACTTTCGGCGGCATAAACTTGGAAGATATTAAGGCTCCGGAGTGTTTCGTCATTGAGCAGCAATTGCGCGAGATGATGGACATCCCGGTTTTTCATGACGATCAACACGGCACAGCGATCATCGCCGCGGCGGGTCTCATCAACGCGCTCGACCTGACGGGTCGCGACATCAAAGACACCAAGATGGTGGTCAATGGCGCGGGATCGGCCGGCATTGCCTGTCTTGAACTCGTTAAGGCCATGGGCCTACCGCATGACCAGGCTATCTTGTGCGACACCAAAGGCGTCATCTATCAAGGTCGCGCTGAAGGAATGAACCAATGGAAATCAGCACATGCTGTGGTCACCGATGCCCGCACACTTGAAGAAGCCCTTGAAGGCGCCGACGTGGTTTTCGGCTTGTCGGTCCAAGGCGCATTGACACCTAAAATGATTACCTCCATGGCGGACAAACCCATCATCTTTGCCATGGCAAACCCTGATCCTGAGATCTTACCGGAAGAAGTGGCCGAACTTCGCGACGACGCGATCATGGCCACGGGACGCTCTGATTACCCCAACCAGGTGAACAATGTCTTGGGCTTCCCCTATATTTTCCGTGGCGCGCTTGACGTGCGTGCCACGACCATCAATGACGACATGAAGATCGCAGCCGCGCAAGCGCTCGCAGATCTGGCCAAGGAAGATGTGCCGGACGAAGTGGCAGCCGCCTATCACGGCAAGCGTCCACGTTATGGACCGGACTATATCATTCCGGCGCCGTTTGACCCACGTCTCATCAGCCATGTCGCGCCAGCGGTGGCGACGGCGGCCATGGAGAGCGGTGTCGCAAAACACCCAATTGTGGATCTCGACGCCTACCGGGCCGAACTTAACGCGCGGCTCGACCCAACAGCGAGCCTGGTGCAGTACATTACAGGCTATGTGAAGTCGCATCCCAAGCGGATTGTCTTCGCCGAAGGCGAGCAAGAACAGGTCATTCGGGCCGCACTCGCCTTCAAATCGCAAGGACTGGGTACGCCGATTCTGATTGGACGCGAGAAAATTATTCATGAAACCGCAAATTCCGGCGGCCTTGAAGGCGTTGAAGATTTTGAGATTCACAATGCCAGGTATTCAGAATGGAACCCTGAGTTTACCGACCTGCTTTATGATCGCTGGCAACGTCGGGGCATGTTGCACCGGGATGCAGAGCGGCTGGTCAACACGGACCGAAACATCTTTGGCGCGTGCATGGTGGCCGCTGGCTACGCAGACGGAATGGTCACCGGTGTCACCCGAAATTATGCCACGGCGCTCAAAGAGGTTCGTCAAGTCATTGATCCGCACGCCGATCAAACGATCATTGGCACATCGATCATTCTATCGAAAGGGCGCACCGTCTTTGTGAGCGATACCTCGGTCACCGAAATGCCGACGGCTCATAAACTCGTTGACATCTCTGTGCAAACCGCCCGTGTCGCGCGTCAATTTGGATATGAGCCACGGGTTGCTTTCCTGGCCTATTCCACTTTTGGCAATCCTCCCGGCGAGCGGTCGGACATTCAGCGTGAAGCGGTTGAACTGCTCGATCAAATGGAAGTAGATTTCGAATATGAAGGCGAAATGGCTGCTGACGTTGCCCTGGACCCTGATGAGAATCTCTATCCGTTCTGTCGCTTGTCGGGACCTGCGAACTGTTTGGTTATGCCTGCCTTCCACAGCGCCTCAATCGGTACAAAACTCTTGCAGGTCATGGGTGAATGTAATGTGATTGGACCGATGCTATCCGGCCTTTCCAAGCCCATTCAGATTTGCTCCTTAGGCGCAAGGGTCAATGAGATCGTGAGCTCAGCAGCGCTTGCGGCTTACGATATTTCGGACACGGATTTTCCAGCAATTACAAGAAGTTAATGGAATTATTGTCCATCGCCGTTGGTTACAAAACGGTTGACATAACGGTCGGTCACTTCGGTAATAATAGACATGACGAAGACATCGACAGTGCCGAATTGCCAGTCGATAACGGCACCATCCCCAAACAGACATCCGGTGCGAACATAGCCGCGGATAAGAGGCGATAAAGTTCGAATGGCGGCGCGTTCATCAATCTCCTTTTTGGGGAGACGATTCATGTCGACGAAGAGTTCATCGCGCGCGCGCACATGCCATTTGGGCGGCAGCGACATGAAATGGTGCAAGTAAGACAAAGGAAGCACGAGCGCTTCTGGATCGGTACCGGGAAAGCTGGCGCAACCAAACATAGCTCCAATGTCGTGGCGCACGACATATTGACCGAGCCCCTGCCACAGCAAATTGATGGTCGGTCGATTACGATGATCTTTGTGAACACAAGATCGCCCAAGCTCTAGGAAATTGATTGACGGATCAGCACGGTCCAACATGGGCTGAATATCGTACTCACCTGCTGTGTAAAATCCGCCATTGGCTTCGGCAACGTCTCTCCGGATGAGGCGGTAGGTTCCAATCACCCTTTTGTCTGGGCTTGCGGTTCGGTCTATCACCATCAAGTGGTCGGCGATTGGGTCGAACTTGTCGTAGTCGAGACGACGGGCTGCCATTTGCTCAATAGGCTTGGCGGACATCTCTTCATAGAATACCTCGAAGCGAAGACGCTGGCAGGCTTCGATCTCGGCCTCAGAGGATGCCAATCGCACTTCGAGATTACCAGCCTCTGCCAGCATCATTTTGCTCAGTGCATCGGTCTCTTGGCCGTCGATGTCGTTGCCCTCTGTTCTTTGCCCCGCGGGAGGGGTTGCGGAACTCATCGAATATTGGTTTCCCGAATTTGGCGCTGGACCGAGCAGCGGTCCTTGGTCTCGTCGTCTCATCCTGCCCGCGGGGTCCGCGCCGCATATTGTAAGTCGAATTAGTTTGGCCGAAGTCTACTTGGGACGGGCCCCTTAGACAATCCTTCAGGTTCACCCGAACGGAAATTCTAAAACCCAAATGAAACCCGTCCGTTAGATGATGCTCAAGGCTTTTTCTCTCCCGCATCCATAGCAGCGGAAGGGTGTTCTTCAATGTAAAGGACGGACGCCCGGTCTGGCTTCATTCGCTCGACGAACATGGAAAGAAGGATCGCTGGGACGCCCAATGCGGCGGCGTAGAGGAAAAAGGTCGAGTATCCATATGAGTTCACAACAAGGCCGGATGACCCGGCCAGCAGTTTCGGCCCTAGGGAGTAGATGGAACTGAAAATCGCGTATTGAGTCCCGGCAAAGGATTTGTTCACAAGGGTCGACAGATAGGCCACGAACACGGTGCCCGCAAAACCTCCTGCAACATTGTCAGCGGTCACCGCAATGAACAGAGGCAAAGTGCTCTCGGAGGATTGCTGTACCAACCATGCAAAGGTGAGGTTGCCGAGAACAGAAACGATGGCGCCAATTACTAGCGACCGCGTTAGACCCGCCTTGAGCGCGGCGAAGCCACCGAGTGCAACACCAAGAAAGACCATCCACGGACCGTAAGTGCCGCTGACCAATCCAATGGCCAGCTCGTCATATCCCATGTTGCTGTAGGCGGGTTTGGCCATGACACCCATGACGATGTCGCTCAAGCGATATGTCGACACAAAGAGCAGAATGAGAATGGCTGCCCAACCATGGCGCCAAAAGAAGTCGAGGAAGGGGCCAAGACCCGGATTCTTAAGTACTGGTGCGTCTGGTTTCAATCTCCGAACAAAAGGAAGCGCAGCAGCACATAAGAGAATGGGAGCGGCTGCCAAATAAATTGCCATTTTGCCAATCTCGCGGCGCGAGAATTCGATCCCCATGGACGACAATAGTTCCGGCACGCCCCGGCCTATGCCCACCGCAACCAAAATAACGCAAGCGAACAATCCCACCGCAAAGGTGACGCCGACAACCAAGGCACGTGCGGAAACGAGCGCTTTTGCCTTTCCGTCCCATACCGCAAATATCACAGCGGCGAGCGCAAGAAATCCCGCCATGGAAAAATAGGCAGTGGACCAATTTGCGATGTCGGCAATGATCAGCGCGATGCCGCCCGCGACCAACATGCCGCTTTTGTATCCATATTGATAGGCAGCAGCGAGAGGTGCTTGTTCATCGTCGTCGGCAGCCGCTTCGATCCGCCACGCATCGACACCGATGTCTTGAGTGGCGGAACTAAACGCAACCAAGAAGGAGAACAAAGCTGTCACCGCAAGACTTTTGGTCGGATCAGCGAAGCCGAGACCGATCAGTCCTAGGGCCACTCCAATCTGGGCGACAAAGATCCAAGCGCGCCGGCGACCAAAGACCGCCGCAAGGCCCGGCGGGTCAAAGCGGTCGACCAACGGCGCCCAAAGAAACTTGAATGAATATGACAGCCCGAACCATGAGAAGAACGCGATGAGCGTAACGTCGACCCCAGATTTGTCGAGGCGAACCGAGAGGGTCGAAAAATACAGGAGAAAGGGCAGACCAGCGGCGAAACCCAAGACCAACATCATCGCCATTTTGGGTTGACGATAGGCTTTTAAGGCTTCAACGAAACTCCGTTCCGTCTCTGTGGCCTCAGATGCCGTCATGGCGGTGCCTCCCCTTTATTGACCGCTCGAATCACTTGCAATCATAGTGTCGCGCTTGTTCAAGGCCGTCTAGCTTGTCGAAAACCCATCTAAAGCCCAGAAAACGGCGGTTTCAGGGCGCGAGGAAGCCCTGGCACCAGTTGCGGCTTGGAGCGATGATTGATAGCCTAGCTTAGAAGGGCCTCATAAGACGTCGCGGGGGCGACGCAAGGTTTTCGCGAGAGGTGGGGACATGGCAGATCACACGGCTTTAAAAATTCGTCACATCTTGGCGCACGTTTGCGCTGGGGCTGTTCTTACGCTTGGACTTGGGCTTGCGCCGTCTTTCGGCCTGACGGAGCCTTCCACCTTTAACAGCGTCAAGGGGCTCGACACGCAGTTTCCTAGATTTGAAGTATTGGACGTCGCGGCAACACTCTCGGAAATGGGCGTCGCAGCACGTGTGATGACCATGGACGACGGATCAGTTATCATCCGCGCAGAGACGAATGCTCAGTTTAAGTTCGTGATCTATCTGGCGGCTTGTGAAACGCCGCCACGCGCTGCCTGCGCTGGCATGGAACTTGACGCCTTTTTCGACGAGGCCTCGGCGGGTGCAACTCTTTCTTCGGTCAACGCTTTTAATCAAAGCCACGCTTTCACCAAGGCGTTCATGCTCGACAGCGGTCAACCTATCCTTTCGCGCTACGAGATTTCCGACTACGGCATCACCAAAGGAAATTTGGTGTCCAATGTTGTCAATTTTGTTCGCATCGGCGAGGCCTTCATGGTGCATCTCACCGAAGAACCCCTGATCGCGTCAAATGCGCTCAACGATGGGGCGCATAGTCTGGCGCGGGCGGTTTCAATGGGGGCTTGGCGGGCTAATATGCAGGCAAATTCGCCTAATGACTTCAACGAAGCTCAGGCACAGCCGGCCTTGATGATCTCAAGGACCTTTGTGCGCGGGCTTATTGAGAACAGCAAGACCTCTCAGGAATACGTCAATCAGGTCGGCGAAATTAAACCCTAAACCCTGGGCCGGGTCAAAAAATGAACACGCCAGAAACTTCTTCTCTGGCACGGTAAGCCTCGTCCCAGGCGGCGATCTGTGGATAGTCCCCAACGTCGCATTTGCCAAACCTGGCAAATTGTAAAGCCGCCGCCATGGTGCAGTCGGCAATGGTCGGCGTTTGGCCGGCAATGAATGGGCGCCCATCTTCTAATAACCCTTCCACATATTGCATCGAAACCGGTAAGCGCTGTTGAAAGCGAGCGGCTACCGCTGGATCGGGGGGATATCCCGCGGGGGAATTCGTTGCATGAACGATGAACCCGGCCGACATCATGATTCCAAACTCGATGGTGCGTTCAATGGCGCGGACCTTAGCGCGCTCCAAAGGATCGGAACCGATCATTGGCGGAGAGGGATACAATTCCTCTAGATATTGAATGATCGCAAGGGACTCGAGTAAGATCTCGCCGCCATCAAGCTCCAGAAATGGTAGTCGCCCGAAGGGGTTTTTCGCTTTGGCCGCGTCAGAGTTTTGTTCTCCTTGCGTAAGATTGACCTTAACAATTTCCAAATCTATCTGGGCACCACCGGCTTTCTTTTCTGCCAAATAAAGCGCGACTTTGGTTGGGTTTGGGGCGACATAAAATGTATGGAGTTTCATCTAAGCTTCCTTGCCTTCATGCCACAAGAGCAATTGGCAAGGACAAGGTCAACTCATGAGTGGAGATCTTCGGTAAGACAGGGCTTCAGCGATGTGGGTTCGCGAAACACTCTCGGCGCCAGAGAGATCGGCCAGGGTGCGCGAGACCCGCAACACGCGGTGATAACCGCGCGCGGTTAGTCGCATTTTGTCGATCGCTTGGGTTAGCAGCTTGCGGCCGGCTTCATCAGGTCCGGCCACGCGCTCCAAAATCTCTCCATCGGCTTCCGCGTTGGTGCGCACGACTGGGCCATCTGTGAATTCATCATATCGCGCCCGCTGTGTGCTGCGCGCGGCAGCAATGCGGTCCGCGATTTCTTTTGACCCTTCCGCTGCCGGTGGCAAGGTGAGGTCAGCTGCTGAGACTGGTGGAACCTCGATGTGAATGTCGATGCGGTCGATGAGCGGGCCCGACAATCGTGACAGATAATCTTGGGCGCATTTTGGCGCGCGACCGCAAGCTTGCGCAGGATCGCTCAAATATCCGCAGCGACATGGGTTCATGGCCGCGATGAGCTGTACTCTGGATGGATAGCGCACATGAGCGTTGGCGCGCGCGACCATGGTCTCACCAGTTTCCAATGGCTGTCGCAGGGAATCTAAGACCTGGCGCGAAAACTCGGGCAATTCATCTAGGAACAAGACGCCCATGTGGGCCAGGGAAACCTCGCCCGGCTTCGCTCGCTGGCCTCCGCCAACCAGGGCCGCCATGGAGGCCGAGTGGTGCGGCGCGCGGTAAGGTCGACGGCGTGAAATGACGCCTTCAGCTAGATTTCCAGCGAGGGAGGCGATCATTGAGACTTCCAAAGCCTCTCTCGCATCCATTGGCGGCAAGATCCCCGGCAGTCTCGAAGCCAGCATAGACTTACCAGATCCGGGGGGGCCGATCATCGCCATATTGTGCCCACCGGCTGCTGCGACTTCGAGCGCGCGTTTGGCGCTCTCTTGCCCTTTGATGTCTTTCATGTCGGGAAAGGCCGTGTCTTCCGTCGGCAGGATCGGTTCGGGTGGCGAGAGAACTTGTGTCCCCTTGAAATGATTGATCAGTGCAATGAGCGTCTTTGGAGCTAAGACACGAATTCCTCCGGCCCATGCGGCTTCTGGTCCGCAAGCGGCGGGACAAATGAGGCCTCTGTCCGAACTACTTGCAGAGAGGCCCGCGTTGAGAACGCCTGCTACAGGCGCAAGAGCGCCATCTAAGGCAAGCTCGCCGACGGCGGTAAACTCTGCCATCACGTCGGCGGGCACAACACCCATTGCCACCAAGAGACCAAGCGCGATCGGCAAGTCAAAATGAGAGCCTTCTTTCGGCAGGTCGGCGGGCGCAAGGTTGATCGTGATGCGCTGGGGTGGGAGCGCCAAGCCTATGGCCGACAAGGCCGAGCGCACTCGCTCCTTACTTTCGGCCACCGCCTTATCCGGCAAGCCAACGATGTTAAAGGCGGGCAATCCGCCTGCGCCCATTTGCACTTGCACATCCACATCACGGGCCTCAATGCCAACAAAAGCGACGGTATGGACATGGGCAACGGTCAAAATAGGTCTCGCGGTGCTGCTTAGGCGTGTGTTCAATTGTACTTACATTCCGCGCTCAACTAACACAAGTGATTCCGCCCCCTGTACGCCTATGACCGGAGGAGGTTCTTGTTCTTTTACCCTTTCCCTCTTAGGCTTTTCTTTGTTTGCCCTTGATATTGCGCGGAGCCAAAGACGAACGATGTACGCCCTTCTCAAACAGCTGATCTTGCCGCCCGGTGTATTTTTCGTGGGCTTGGCACTGGGTTTCGTTCTTTGGCGCATTCAATTGCGGCAAATCGGCAAAGGTGTGGCGGTCACAGCAGCCGTGGGCCTGTACCTCTTTTCAACCCCGTTCTTCAGCAATGGCCTCATCTGGATCACGGAGATGAGCGTTGAGCCCTTCGACGAGCCTGGTGAAGCCGGTGCTATCGTTGTTCTGGCTGCTGGCATTCGCCCAAAAGCCAAGGACTTTGATGGCCGTTCGGTTGTTGACGCCTTGACCTTCGAACGGCTTCGTTATGGGGCTTATCTTCACCGGGAAACCAATTTGCCTATCCTCGTGTCAGGAGGTCCCTGGAGCGGCTCGGGCATTGTCACCGCGGATCTCATGCAGAGCGCGCTGAAAGATTCGTTCGGTGTGGAAGCGAGGTGGGTAGAACGACGCTCCACCATTACCCGTAAAAACGCCACCTATTCCTCCCGAATGCTCCAAGCAGAGGGCATCGATACCATCGTCTTGGTGACGCATGGATGGCATATGCCCCGGGCTAAAGCAGCCTTTGAGCGACGCGGATTGAAGGTCGTGCAAGGACCAACAGGCCTTGAGAAACCTATTAGGTTGACCTTCGGCGCAGTTTTACCGCAAGGCCAATCTATGCAGCGAAGCTATTTTGCCTGTCATGAAATGTTGGGGCGGGTTTGGTATTGGCTGCGCGGCTAAGACGCCTTGGCAATTCGTTTTTCGATGGCATCAAAGATAAGGGCAGCAATGTCAGCACCGCCAAAGCGTTTGATTTCTTGAATGCCGGTGGGCGAGGTCACATTGATCTCGGTTAGATAGTCGCCGATGATATCGATCCCAACAAAGATAAGGCCTTGGGACTTAAGCGACGGTCCTATGGCTTCGCAAATCTCGCGGTCGCGGGCCGACAGACCAACGGCCTCAGCGCGCCCACCGATATGGAGATTCGACCGGCTCTCCCCTTCAGGGGGGATGCGGTTCAGTGCCCCGACGGGTTCGCCGTCAACCAAGATGATACGCTTGTCGCCTTCTCGAACCGCTGGCACATAGGCCTGCGCAATGACAGGCTCGCGGTAAAAATCGGAAAACATCTCCAGCAGTGAATTGAAATTTTCATCGTCGGGCCGCAGACGGAAAACCCCCGCGCCGCCATTGCCGTATAGCGGTTTGACAATAATGTCTTGGAACTCGGCGCGGAAGGCTTTGATCTCATCGATATCGGAACTGATGAGGGTCGGAGGCAGGAGCCCTTCAAAATGGGTGACGAAGAGTTTTTCTGGCGCATTGCGGACCGCGATGGGATCGTTGACCACCAAAGTCTCCGGGTGGATGTGCTCTAGAATGTGGGTCGCCGTGATGTAGGCCATGTCGAAAGGGGGATCTTGACGCATCAACACAACGTCAACCTCTGTCAAGTCCAACGTGCGCGCTTCACCGGCGCTCACGTGATTGCCTTTTTCGCGGCGCACCTTAATGGGCCGGGCTTTAGCGGTTACCAGACCATCTTTGAGGCTGAGATGTTGTGGCTGGTAATCGAAAATCTCATGTCCACGCGCACTTGCCTCCAGCGCCAACGCAAAGGTCGAATCCGCGTCGATGTCGACGCTCTCTATGGGATCCATTTGAATGGCGACCCTTAGGGGCATGGCGATCTCATTCCTCCGTATACGGCTGACCCGCTAGAACGTTGGGCTCTGACTTGCTCTCACCTCTACATGGGTGACAACATCGCGGACGCCACCGATTGATTTGGCGTGACCAATAACCCGCTGTAGCTCAGAAGAACTGCGGGCGACCCCGAGAACGTAGACGGTTCCGGCAACTGTTTCGATGTTGAAATTGAGACGGCGCACTTTCTCATCGCCAATCAACTTGGTTTTGAGCTGGGTCGAAATCCATGCGTCGCTGCCAAAGCTCTTGAGACGCCCCTGGTCACTCACCTGAAGCTCATTGATCACTTCTCTCACACCGGCGGTTTGCCAAGCGACGCGGGCGGCATCAACACGGTCGTTGGCTGACGGCACGATGCCTACCAACATGACGCGCCGCTCGACAACCTCCACATTGACTTTGCGGAACAGCGCTTCATCAGCGTCAAGAAGGTGACCCTTGACCTCGACTTGTAAGGCGGCGTCGTCAAATGCCTCACTGGCGGAACGCTCCTGGGCAACAACGGCCACGGTGCCGGCGCCAGCAACAATGAGAGCCGGCGCGCACGCGGTCAATGTGAAGAGGGAGAGAATGAGTATGGAAAGACGGGCAATAGACATAAGAAAACTCCGAAATTTACAAAAAACCCCACGTCTAGAATCACACAACCCGGTTGCCTTCATAGCACATCAGCCCCAGGGCGCCACTGGCTCATTGCCAAGCGTCTTTTATATGCTGAAACGATCGCCATGGGACAATGAGTACTGCATCGAAACGGCTCCCAAGACCTGCCAAGGCCGGATTTTGTCCCAGAAAAGCCGATGCGGCGCGCCGGATCCTGTCTTGCTGTCGCGGCGAGATAGAGTACTCAATGTTCTTTGCTGCAGACCGGGTTTTGACTTCTATGAAGACAAGGGTCTTTCCCCTTCTGGCGATCAGATCAATCTCACCGACCGGCGACTTATATCGACGTGCGATGATCCGGTAGCCTTTCAGCCCAAGAAGTAAGGCCGTGATGGTTTCAGCACCAAGTCCTGCGCGGTAGGCCTTTTGTCGATCCTCGGTGTTCACGTCTCGTCTCTTGTTTTCAGCGCCAGGTCGTAAACCCTCTTACGCGGCGCTCCGCTGACCTCTGTCACTGTGGCCACGGCGTCCTTTAGCGAAGAGGTCACCAGCTCCTCAGACAGCATGCGGCGGAGATCGTCATCACTTGCAATCCTCTCTTCAGGACCTGACACGATCACCACGATCTCACCTTTTGGAGCGCCATTTGAGTCATAGTGTGCGGCCAATGTTGACAAGCGTTCGCTTCTGACCTCTTCAAACTTCTTGGTCAGTTCACGGGTCACGGTTGCTTCACGATCGCCCAACATGTCGGCCATGTCGGCGAGACTTGCCGTCAGGCGAGGCCCGGTTTCATAGAAGACGAGCGTCGAGGGGACAGACGCGGCCTCAGAAAGCGCGCTTCTGCGCGCGCCCTTCTTGACCGGCAAGAATCCAAAATAGCTAAAGCGGTCTGTTGGTTGGCGCGACAGGGTCAGACCGGCAATAACCGCCGAAGGTCCCGGAAGGGTGGTCACCGCAAGTCCAAGGTCTGCGACCTCCTTTACCAATTGGTAACCAGGATCGGAAACAAGCGGCGTCCCGGCGTCGCTCACCAACGCCACAACTTCCCCCTCGGTCAAGCGAGCGATGATTTTCGGTCGCACTTTGGCCCCATTATGATCGTGGTATGTCTCCAGCGGCTTCTTGATACTGAACACTGAAAGAAGCTTTGATGTGACCCGCGTATCCTCGCAGTAGATCACATCACAGGTCGCTAAGACCTCGAGGGCGCGCAAAGTAATGTCAGAAGCGTTTCCGATGGGCGTCGCAACGATGTAAAGGCCTGGAGCAGGCCGTTCGGGGTTCATCGCTGGGAGGATTTGCGCGCGGTCCATGGCCTCAATTCCGTTGTTCATCGCCCCAAGCACCGTTAGTCTACGGCGCGCCGGGCGAGGATTAGGGGCGGAAGGCCTGGCAAAAGACCGGATCGAAGGCTCAAGGTGGATTTCCGCGCCCTTGTTGGTCTAGGATTGTTTAGCGGTGTTTGGGGCATTGATAAAGTTCCAAACCCAACTGAAAAGCGGGTTGAAGGGGGATGATGTGTTTCATCACGCCAAGAAAGTAATGAGTAAAACCAAATTTGTCGCGAGCGCGAGTTTGATCGCCATGACGATCACCTCTTGTGGGACGCCGTCTGGCACGAGCCAGCGCACCCAGAGGCCTTCCCCGTCTGACCGGGCAGGCGTTGAGGTTCTGCCGCCTGTTGATCTGTCGAAACGGATCACCGTTCCGCACATGGCCGGGCGCGAGCCGGTGCGGGTCGGCTTGTTACTGCCGCTCACAAATTCGCAATCCAACATTCAATCTGTCGGCGAAGCGATGTTGAACGCGGCTCAATTGGCCTTGTTTGAGATCGGCAATGACAACGTCTTGCTGATTCCCAAAGACACCTATGGTACGGCAACTGGCGCCCAGAAAGCCGCTGAAGAAGCCATCGAAGAGGGGGCGGAGATTTTGCTCGGCCCACTCTTTGCGGGCTCTGTGCGAACCGCTGGCAACGTCGCCCACGAGCGCGGAGTTCCCATGATCGCATTTTCCACCGATCGCACTGTGGCTGGCAACGGCGTCTATCTCTTAAGCTTCTTACCTGAACAAGAAGTGAAGCGGGTCACTGAATTCGCCCTTTCAGAAGGATATTTTGCCTTCGCGGCGCTCGTGCCCATGAGTGCTTATGGCGACCGGGTGCGATCAGCCTTTCAAACGACTGTAACCCGACGCGGAGGGCGGATTACTCAGATGCAGCCCTACCCGCGCAATGCGGAACAGATGTTTGCGCCGGCCCGGATCGTGGCCGAGTATGACCGACGCAAGTCCGGACGAAGAAGTTCAAACCCCTCGTCCGGCAGCGGTGGCAATCAGGTTTTCGATCCAGATACAGGCGAGGTTTTGAACAAAGACAATGCTGTGCCCTATAGCGGGTTTGCTAATGAAACCTGGGGCGGGGTTTCCTATCAGGCCGTCCTCTTACCGGAAGGCGGCACCATGCTTCGCAGCCTGGCGCCCCTGCTGCCTTATTTTGATGTGGACCCGAGGCAGATCAAATTCATGGGCACTGGTCTTTGGGATGATGCCACATTGGGCAAAGAACCCTCCCTGGTGGGTGGCTGGTACGCGGCACCTGAGCCAAAGATGCGCGGCGCTTACGACAAGCGATACGCCGATGCTTTCGGATCACCGGCACCTCGCATTTCAAGCCTCGCTTTCGACGCGGTGGCTCTTGTCAGCTCGCTTTCGCGTCTGCCTGAAGGTCAGCGTTATAGTTTTGAGACCATTGGCAATGCAAACGGGTTTGCCGGTATCGACGGGATCTTCCGGTTCCTGTCAGATGGGAGCGCCGAGCGGGGCCTTGCTGTTGTGCAGGTACTGCCAGACGGGCTTGAGGTCATTAGTCCAGCACCGACGACCTTCCAGTCTCTCGATATGATGCCTCAGTTCGAACCGCAATCCAGCACAGACACGACCACCGACGTAGAAGGTATCGGGTACTAAGACCTTCAAAAGTCGTTTGGCCGAAACATGGCGTCGTGGCCGCCGTCGACAAAGAGGACGGCGCCGCAAACGTACCGAGCGTCGTCGCCTAAGAGAAAGCACGCGACGGCCGTAGTACGAGAGCCTTCTCTGTGGCAGGATCGGCGGTGATCGTCCTTTGGACTAGGCCCGCGGTGATGACTTCATGACCGTTTCCACGAAGCCGCGCGGCGGTGGCCGCTCGGATGCCTGATGCCCCGCCGGTAACAACAAAAACACCCATCGGTTTCCTCCGCAATCGCCCATTTGAACAGAGCTTAGATTCTGCTCGATTGCAGGTCGAGCTTTGCAACATCCAATGTGCATTGCTGCGTAAAACAACTTATCCCCAGCCCTCATTTATCCGGGGACATTATACCTATATACCATTGACGTTGACCCATGCATCCGTCACTCTTTGCCTATGGCAAGATTTGCACGCATTGTTATCCCCGACACTCCGCATTTGGTTACCCAAAGAGGCAATCGACGGCAAGATGTTTTCTTCAAAGGAAGCGACTATCGTCTGTATAAAGACCTTGTTGGGATGGCCTGCCGCGAAGCCCATGTGGACGTGCTGGCCTATTGCTTGATGCCCAATCATGTGCACCTCTTACTTCAGCCTTCAACAGAAGACGGTCTGCACCGGGCGCTGGGAGAAGCGCATCGGCGCTATACGAGACATGTGAACATGCGTGAGGGGTGGAAAGGGTTTCTTTGGCAAGGCCGATTTGCCTCTTACCCTTTGGAAGAAAAGCACCTCGGCGCGGCGGCACGATATGTTGAGTTGAATCCGGTTCGTGCCGACCTGGCGCGACGCGCCAAGGACTGGAAGTGGTCAAGCGCCCAGGCCCATTTACTGGGAGAGGATGACGGCTTTGTTTCGGTCGACACCTTGCTCAAGAGGTTTCCAGATTGGCGGGGCTTCCTCAAAGAGGGTCTTTCCGACAAGAGGCTGGAGGCCTTTCGGGCGCACGAAAGAACTGGGCGGCCCCTTGGGTCCAAGAAGTTCCTGAAACAGCTTGAAGAAATTACTGGGCGCGAATTGCGCAAGAAAAAGCCCGGGCCGAAGCCTCAGGCAGGGCCAGAAAAACCTTCTCCACCAACGGTTTAGCTCACTGTGTCGTTAGACTTGCGCCGTTTCAATGATTTCTGAGATCAATCGATTGAGGACATTGCGACCCTTCATTGTCGCGCGCAGTCGCTTGTTTTCCAGGGTCACAAAACCCCCATCCTTAAAGGGCGCCAGCGCGCCCGGTCTTAGTTCTAGGTTTGAGATTTTTTCTAACCGTTCAACATCCACACCTTCCGAGAGTCGAAGCCCCATGAGTAACATCTCTTCACCCTGCTCTCGCTCTGAAAGCACTGTACGCGATGACAATGCGTTGCCGTCTCGCTCGATCGCTTGCGCCCACGACCTCGGGTCAGGCAGACAATAGGTAGCCCACCTTTCGCCCTCGTGAGTTAAGCGCCCATGGGCGCCAGGGCCCACACCGATATAGTCTCCATATCGCCAATAGGTAAGGTTGTGACGGCACTCTGACCCTGCCTTCGCATAGTTCGAAATCTCGTATGGGTGAAGCCCTGCCGCAGCGCAAAGATCATTGGTCATGGCAAACATGTCAGCGGCGAGATCTTCATCCGGTAGATCGAGCGCGCCTCGTGCGGCAAGTGCTGCGAACGGTGTGCCTTGCTCAATGGTGAGCTGATACAAAGAGAGGTGATCGGGTGCGAAGGTGAGCGCTTGTTTCAATTCTTCAGCCCAAGCTTTGAGGCTCTGGCGGGAGCGGGCGTAGATCAGATCAAAGGACACGCGGGCGAAGTGGGTGCGCGCAATTTCGAGCGCGTTTAAGGCTTCTTTCGCGTCGTGCAGCCTGCCTAAGTTCTTGAGATCATTGTCATTTAGAGCCTGAATGCCAACGGAGGCGCGGTTGACGCCAGCGGCGGCAAAGCCTGCAAATCTCTTCGCCTCAACGCTTGTTGGATTGGCCTCAAGGGTGATTTCAATCTCTGGGTCGAGGGGAAAGAGTGCTGCGATTTGATCTAACACCTGAGCGACTGTCCCTTCACTCATCAAGGACGGCGTGCCGCCGCCAAAGAAAATCGACCCGACTGTCCTTTTGTCTTGCCAATGGCTAAAGGACTGAAGCTCTGTACACAGATGTTCAACCAAAACATCTTCATCGACGTTTCGCTCGACATGTGAATTGAAATCGCAGTAGGGACATTTAGCCGAACAGTATGGCCAGTGGACATAAATGCCAAAGCCCGCACTTTGGTCTTGTGATGGCCTGGTCACTGTCCAACCGCTTTGAGGGTGAAGCACTCCGCAATGAGTTTGCGAAATGCGTTGGCGCGGTGGCTCATGGCGTGCTTGCGCTCCTGATCCATTTCACCAAAGGTCTCGGCTTCCCCTGACGGCAAGAAGATCGGGTCATACCCGAAGCCTTTCTCTCCGCGCGGTGGCCAAACAATGACGCCGTCAACGGTGCCGAGAAAGGTCTCAAAATGTCCATCAGGCCATGCCAGCGACAGAGCACAAACGAACTGGGCCACGCGCTTGTCCGGGCCTTCCGCGCCTCGCTCCTTCAGCTCTTCGTCCACCTTGACCATGGCCGCGCCAAAGTCGCGCGGGTCACCTGCCCAGCGGGCTGAATAGATCCCAGGGGCGCCGTCTAAGGCCTTGACGCTCAGGCCTGAATCGTCCGCTAAAGCGGGCAGTCTCGCGGCTTTTGCCGCCGCCAGTGCCTTTAGCTCTGCATTGGCTTTGTAAGTGAGGCCGGTTTCCTCAGGCTCCTCCAATGCCAACTCCTTTGCCGAAAGGGTCTCAATTCCGAAGGGGGACAAGAGTTCGCGGATCTCGCGAACTTTGCCCTCGTTGTGGCTGGCGACGACGATGGACTTTCCTTCAAAGCGTCTGGGCACTGTCTGCATCCTTTCGTAGCGCTCCCAGCCATTTTGCAGTTTGTCGCGGGTGGGTAAAGACCTTCACGGATTGATTGTCGCGCGCGGCATTCAGCCACTCCAAATTTCGCGCCCGCCACTTGCGATTGAAAGTCCACACATATTTGAAGAACTCCCCGTCAATTTGCTCTGGGCATCCAGGCGCCATGTCGACACGCACTTGTCCGTAGGTCGTGGCTATTCTCTTTAGAACCCGAAACACGCAGAGGCATCGCGGATAATCCAGATAAATGATTGTATCGGCGTGGGGAAACCGCAAGTCATAGGTTTGGGAATAGCCGCCGTCGATAATCCAGGCAGGGTGCGCGACGATGTTTGAGACCTTTTCACGAAGGTCCGCATCGTCACCTTCGACCCATCCAGGTTGCCAGTAGATTTGATCCAAGTGCGTCACCGGAATGTCGAGACCGTGGCCCAATTGTCTCGCCAGAGTCGATTTTCCAGCGCCGGAACAGCCGAGGATGAGGACACGTTTCATTTAACAGGCCTTCCTCATGGCCGGCTCTCTCCGGAGTCGACCAAATCACTTGAAGTCTCTTTAAGATCAGTGGTTTGAGCCGACCTCTCGCCAAGCCCGATCAGCCATTCTTCAGTTTGTCGCGGATGGGTAAAGGTCAGAGCTTCTTGATCTTCCCGAATTCTGTCTATCCAGTCGTATATCATTTGGCTTCGGGTTCGCCTGAACTCCCAAACATATTTTATAAACTCGAAATCGATTTGCTCCGGACATCCTGCGCCACTGTCCGGGCGCACTCTCCCGAAATTCAGGGCAATTCGCTTAAGGGTTCGGTACATGCAGAGCCCTCTCGAATAGTCGAGATGAACAATGGTATCGGCCTTGGGAAATCGAATATTGAACGTCGAGGAATAACACCCGTCGATAATCCAGCGCGGTCTGTCGACTATCTCTTTGAGTTTTTGACGGAATTCGTTTTTGTCAGGCCCAACCCACCCCGGCAGCCAATACGCATTATCCAAATGGTAGACAGGCAGGTTAAGCCGTTCACTCAGTTGTGGTGCTAGCGTCGATTTTCCAGCGCCAGGACATCCGATGATGAGTATGCGTTGCATCGGCCACCACCCGCTTTCAGAATCAATCGAGGCCAAGGGCTTGTCGTTGCATCACCAACAAATCTGCGATGCCCCCTTTGGCAAGGCCCATCAAATCCGCGAAATTGGCGTCAGAAAAGGGCTCGCCCTCAGCGGTACCTTGGATTTCGACAATGCCGCCACTACCAGTCATGACAAAATTGGCGTCCGTTTCGGCGGTTGAATCCTCTGCGTAATCCAAGTCCAAAACCGGCTGTCCTTGATAGATGCCGCAAGAAATGGCGGCAACCTGATCCAGGATTGGGTCCTTTTCGAGCTCGGCCTTTGACAACATCCGCAAGGTGGCTTGGCGAAGGGCGACCCAGGCGCCAGTTATTGAGGCCGTGCGCGTGCCGCCATCTGCTTGAATGACGTCGCAATCAAGGGAGACTTGGCGCTCGCCCAAGGCTTTGAGATCAATGACCGCGCGCATGGAGCGCCCAATGAGGCGTTGAATTTCTTGGGTGCGCCCGGATTGTTTGCCAGCGCTGGCTTCGCGCCGCATGCGCTCACCAGTTGATCGCGGCAACATGCCGTATTCCGCGGTTACCCAGCCTTGGCCTTTGCCGCGCAAAAAGGGCGGCACGCGCTCTTCTACACTCGCGGTGCACAAAACATGGGTATCTCCAAAGCGGACAAAACAAGACCCTTCGGCGTGTTTTGCAAATCCTGGCTCTAAGGTAACGTCACGAAGGGCGTCAATGGCCCGGCCGGATGGTCTCATTTGGCATTCCTCTACTAAAAGTGAGATGCGGTTCTACCTATTTGGGGCAATTGACGCAATCGTCAGGGCTTCCTAAGTTTCAAGTAAGTGTTCAAATTTCAAAAGAGGGGACCACCCCACAGGTGACGGATCAGACACTATCGGCTTTGGAAGAACTAAATGAGCGTTCACGGGCGGTCTTTCGGCAAATTGTCGAGTCTTATCTGTCGACTGGCGATCCGGTGGGCTCGCGCACGATTTCGCAGTCTCTGCCGGTCTCCTTGTCGGCTGCGTCGGTCCGAAACGTCATGTCTGACCTTGAAAAACTGGGGCTCCTGACGGCACCTCACACGAGCGCGGGGCGTTTGCCCTCCCAGCTTGGCTTGCGTATGTTTGTGGATGGATTGCTTGAGGTTGGTGATCTCAACGCCGAAGAGCGCCAGGCCATCGAAGGGCAAATCGCAGCGGAAGGGCGCAACTTCGAAGACCTTTTGGCGGAAGCCACGACGCGGCTTTCAGGGCTTTCTCATTGCGCAGGTCTGGTGGTCACACCGAAACATGAAGGCACCCTCAAACATATTGAGTTCGTCCAGACCTCAGGACAGCAAGGCATTGTCATCTTGGTCTTTGAAGACGGGGCCGTTGAAAATCGCGTGGTCCATTTTCCTCTTGGCACGACGCCGTCCGCTATGGTTCAGGCGGCCAACTATCTCAATGCAAGATTGCTCGGCAAAACACTACGAGACGCGCGCGCCGACATTGAGAGCGAGCGCGATCATCGACGCCAAGAACTCGATCAATTGACGGCAGAGGTTATCGACGCTGGCTTTGCGACTTGGGCCGGCACTGATAATGCGAGCGACCGGGCTTTGATCGTGCGCGGTCGAGCAAATTTGCTGGAGGATCTTGAGGCCGCTGAAGATCTTGAGCGCATCCGGATGCTGTTTGACGACCTGGAGCAAAAGAACGAACTCTTGGGCCTCCTTGATGTCGCCCAATCAGGAGAAGGGGTGCGTATTTTCATTGGTTCCGAGAACAACCTGTTTAGCTTGTCCGGTTCCTCGGTGATTGTTTCTCCCTATCGGGACGCTGAACAAAACATTCTCGGCGTCATTGGTGTGATTGGCCCGACCCGGCTCAACTATGCTCGGATAATCCCAATGGTTGACTATTCAGCGCGCGCGATCAGCCGCCTTTTGACCCGTTGACCCCTCCTAATTCTCACTGAGCACCCTATATGAGGGCTGGCCGCATCAAACGCCTTGGGTTTGTGAGCGGTTTGCGATAAAGGAAGCACGGATCGGGCTACGCCCCGAAGAGATGCCTTAAGGACTGCAGTATGATCGACGAAAACAACACGCAGGACCCAGAAGAAAATGGGCCCGAAAACGGAGAAGAGGCCCCTTCCGCGGACGCAGCCTCTGAGCCAGCCATCGCGAATGATGCGGAAGCGATTTTGGAAGCAGACTTCATAAGCGGGCAAACATATGAAGAGCTGCAGGCGGAAAACGCCGGCCTGAAAGATCGCATGCTGCGCACAATGGCTGATATGGAAAACTTGAGGCGCCGCACGGAACGGGAAAAGCAGAACGCTCAGAAGTTTGGCATTCGCAAGTTCGCCGAAGATCTCTTAAGTGTTGCTGACAATCTCAAGCGCGCACTGGCCGCGGTCCCTGAAGAAATTCGTGCCAACGCGGAAGATACTTTCGAGAGCTTGTTAGCCGGCGTTGAGATGACCGATAAACAATTGCACGACATTTTCGATCGGCACGCGATTAAGCTCCTTCAGCCGGAAAATGAGAAATTTGATCCTAATTTGCACCACGCCATTGCCGAGATTCCGGGCACCGAATTGCCACAAGGGACCGTTATCGACGTCGTTCAAACAGGGTATCTCATTGATGACCGGCTGTTGCGCCCGGCTATGGTGACGGTTGCCAAAGGTGAGCACCCAGCCAAACAAGTGGACCCAAGTGCCGCCGCCCCTGATGGTGAGAACGGCAGCTAATCCTTCAGTTTTCTGCGGTTTTCGTGGCTCAGGTTGCGTAAAGTACTTTACAGACCCCCTCCCTTCCTCGTCATAGACTGCGCAACGTATCTTGAGTGAGCGGCGCCTTGCGCCGAATAAGGGGAAGACTATGTACCAGAATTTAAACAAGCTGATCATCGCGAGCGCGGCGGTTCTCATCGCCTTTGCTCCCGCAGCCTATGCAGCGAAGGTCTCAGAGGCCCGTGACGTTGCGGAATTCACAGAGATCAAATCGCTGGGCTCAAGTGATGTCATCGTCCAAGTGGGCAAGAAACAAGACGTGCGCGTTGAAGCGGAAGACGATGAGATCCAAGATATCATTACGGAAGTTAAAGGCGATACGCTGGTCATCCGTCGCAAGTCGAAAAAAGGTTTCATCAATGTCAACCATTCCGCAACGATTTACGTTTCAGTTCCGTCGTTGACGGCCTTCGTGTCTCAAGGCTCTGGTGATGGGGACATCACAGGACTGAACCAAGATCGATTTAGGCTCAAGCAGATGGGCAGCGGCGACGTCTCCTTAGAGGGAAAGTGCAAAAGCGCAGATATTGCGTCACAAGGCAGCGGTGAGCTGAGCTCAAACTCTTTCGTGTGTGATGAGGTTGAGCTTGATCAAATGGGATCAGGCGATGTTGAGTTCGATCGCTTGGTCACAAAATCCATCGAGGTGGGCTCGCATGGCAGTGGGGATATGATGATTGCCGGTTCATGCGACGACCTGACCATCAAGAACCATGGCAGCGGGCGCACGAATGCAAAGTCCTTCGAATGTAAAGAAGTTGAAATCACAAGCTTCGGTTCTGGTGGTGTTGATGCCTTCGCGACCGGCGATGTCTCTGTAAAAACAATGGGTTCAGGCCGGGTCAACATTTATGGCGGCGGCAAGATTGTCGAATTGTCCTCCAGCGGTTCAGGCCGTATCAAAGTTCATAAGCCCTAAGCACTGACCCCAGGGTCAGGTCCCCCAGAAAGCGCGCGGGTTCAATGTCCGGACCGGCGCGCTTTTCGTTGCGCGGTTCAATTGGCCCGTGCAAACTCCGAAGATGGAATTGACTTTCATTGGTTGTGGCGATGCGTTTGGCACCGGAGGGCGCTTTAACACCTGCTTTCATCTCAAAGGTGAGGACACAAGCGCGTTGATCGATTGCGGCGCCTCGTCTCTGATCGCCATGCGCCAACAAGGGGTCGACCCGAACGACATTGACATAATCTTGCTTACCCATTTCCACGGAGATCATTTCGGGGGACTTCCCTTTCTTCTCTTCGACGCGCAGTTCGCCTCACGCCGGACCGCACCCCTCACCATCGCAGGTCCGCCAGGCCTCAGAGGAACCATCGATACCTTACGCGAGGCAATGTTTCCTGGTTCGAGTGAACGGGAAGCCAAATTCCCGCTCACTTATGTTGAACTGAAAGACCGTGAGCCCCACCAGATTGGGGAATTGGCGGTCACAGCTTACACAGTGGAGCACAGCCCAAACATTGCGGTGCCCTGTTACGCCTTGCGTGTGGAAGCTCACGATACGTCGGTCTGTTATTCAGGGGACACTGCTTGGTGCGAAGCTTTGGTCGAGGCGGCAAATGGCGTCGACTTGTTCATCTGCGAGTCTTATGGCTTCGACACCCCGATCCCACATCACACTGATTTCGCAACCCTTTCAGGCCATTTATCGAAGGTAACGGCCAAAAGGGTCATTCTCACCCATCTCGGGCCGGCCATGCTCGCGAAGGCCGACGACATTGACTATGAGACCGCTGAGGACGGTCTCTCAATCCCGCTTTAGCCAAATGTGTTCTATCCAACAGCAGTGATGCCGATGGGCGGTCCAGGTTGATAGTGAACGGCGTAGACCTCGCTGGCATAGGTGAGGAAAGTGGGATGGGCCCTAAACTTCAAATGATCCAGGCAGCGCGCCTCAAGCTTGCGGCCCTCGTCCCGCAACATTCGACCTCGACGCACCTCTGTCGATGCGACGCCTAAGAAGACGGTTGAAGGTGTTGCACGGGAATACCCGCCGGTTTCTTGTGCTTCCCGGAGCGAACGATTGTGCTTGATAGCCCTTTCGTTAAAGTCATGGATGTCCCGGCGACAGGTAAAGAAGACCTCGGCTTCCTCCAGTAGAGCGTTGGTTTCATTTTGCATGGGATTGAGAAATTGCAGGCGACCGTCGACACCAATGACCCTTGAAAGTCCAGGTGTCAGCGCCTCTGTTACCAACCAGCTTGGCGCGTAGAGCCAAGTGCTGGAGCCATCAAGCAGTACTTTCGAAAGACGGATGCGTCCGGATCGAACCGTGACACTCTTGCCTATTTTGACGCCGGGCGGAACGGCGAGACAGGTTCCGGCGCGAAATTCATCAATCACCCAACTGGGCAAGCTTTGACCTTGCTTGAGACGTCCGACTTCTTGATTGAGACGATGAGCGATGCCGCCTTCGAAGCACCCATAAAGCGTTGCGCGTGTGGTGGGCCGCCCCTTTTCAGCTTGCAAAGCAGCGTTGGCAGCCTCGGGTAAATAACTCAAGACCGTCAGGAGTAGGGCCAGCGCGATTGGCCCTTTTGCATTAATGAAACTTGGGCCGTCCATGTCAAAAGTTTAGAACATAATCGAGTTGCGAGGCCAGTATACTTCGCTCATGTCACGACAAAATTGACCAAATTCTCGAAATTGACCGTGACGGCACCACTCTGGCGCGACCAATAGTGGATCTCATGAAACCTATATGAGCATTGGAGTCTAGGGTTTACTGACGCGTCGCAGTGTTAAGTTGAGACGACCGCCCTGCTCCGCAAAAGCGCATTTGGTGAGAAGCCTCGACGTGCCGAACTGCACCCGGTCAACGCCGTGAAAAGCAAAACGCGCGGCACCTCCAAAAACGACGACATCGCCGGAACCAAGACGCACCGATTTGGTCGGTCCTTTTCGCTCTTTGCCGCCAATGCGAAAAAGGGCCGTGTCGCCCAAGGAAACTGAGACGACCGGCGCGGCCATATCTTCTTCATCGCGGTCTTGGTGCAACCCCATCTTCGCATTTGGAGGGCCGTAGTAATTGACGAGGCAACATTCTGGGTCTGCCTCGTAGTCTGTCAGCTCACGCCAAAGGGTGGTCAAGGCCTCTGGAATGATCGGCCATGGTTTTCCCGTTTCAGGATGGGTGGCTTCATAGCGATAGCCGTCTTGTTTGTCGGACAGCCAGCCCAATGACCCCGCATTTGTCATATGAACGGAAAAAGGCTTTCCAGAACGTGGCATGCATGGCTTGAAGAAGGGGGCCTCCGTGTTCAAGTCCTTTACCCATCGCACCAAATTGGCTTGCTTGGCGGCGGGCAAATACTCGGGCAAGAGGCGGAATCCTTCCATGAAATGCAATTCCTTTGGCAGATTGACACTATTTGCCGCATTTTCACTCGCTTTTTAGAGGTTGAAAGGCTTGCGGCCCGAGGTCATGAACCATATATACCGCGTAGCTTAAAGCTCTACGGATAGATTAACAGTTCCTCAACATCGCTAAAGCATGAGGAACGTCTCAGATAGGGGACCGTGCCGGTGCATGACGTGGCCGCCGCGGACCGCCGCAAAAGGAGATAGAACACATGGCGAAAGTCATCGGTATTGACCTCGGCACAACCAATTCCTGTGTCGCCATCATGGACGGGGCCGACCCGAAAGTGATCGAAAACGCAGAAGGCACAAGAACCACACCTTCGATGGTGGCCTTCTCTGAAGACGGCGAACGGCTCACCGGACAACCGGCAAAACGCCAAGCCGTTACCAACCCAGAACATACATATTTCGCGATTAAGCGTTTGATCGGGCGTAAGTTCGATGACCCGACCACGCAAAAAGACCGCGACATGGTGCCTTACAACATTGTCAAAGCCGACAATGGCGACGCTTGGGTACAAGGGCGTGACGAGAAATTCTCCCCGTCGCAAATTTCCGCATTCATCTTGCAAAAGATGAAGCAGACGGCTGAAGATTATCTCGGCGAGACGGTGACCCAAGCGGTGATCACAGTACCGGCCTACTTCAATGATGCACAGCGCCAAGCCACCAAAGACGCGGGCAAGATCTCAGGCCTTGAAGTCCTTCGGATTATCAATGAGCCGACCGCAGCAGCCTTGGCTTACGGCCTCGACAAGAAAGAAGGCCAAACCATTGCGGTTTATGACCTTGGTGGCGGGACCTTTGACGTTTCCATCCTCGAAATTGGCGACGGCGTTTTTGAAGTGAAATCAACCAATGGGGACACGTTCCTCGGCGGTGAAGACTTTGACATGCGTCTTGTTGATTACTTGGCCGACGAATTCAAGAAAGAGAACGGCATCAATCTTCGCAAAGACCGTTTGGCCCTACAGCGCCTCAAAGAAGCTGCAGAAAAAGCCAAGATTGAGCTTTCCTCAGCTACACAAACGGAAGTCAATCTGCCGTTTATCACCGCAGACGCCAGTGGACCGAAGCATCTGACCATGAAGCTGACCCGGGCTAAGTTTGAAAGCCTCGTTGAAGACCTCATTCAGCGCACGGTGGGTCCTTGCAAGGCGGCTCTCAAGGACGCAGGCCTTTCGGCCGGTGAGATTTCGGAAGTCATTTTGGTCGGCGGTATGACCCGGATGCCGAAGGTTCAGGAAGTGGTGCAAAACTTCTTCAGCAAGGAACCCCACCGCGGCGTGAACCCAGACGAAGTGGTTGCCATGGGTGCGGCCATTCAAGCAGGCGTGTTGCAAGGCGACGTCAAAGACGTGCTTCTCCTCGACGTGACGCCACTTTCCTTAGGCATTGAGACCCTGGGCGGTGTGTTTACGCGTCTCATCGATCGCAACACCACGATCCCAACGAAGAAGTCTCAAGTCTTTTCAACAGCAGAAGACAATCAGACCGCTGTGACCATTCGCGTCTTCCAAGGGGAGCGTGAAATGGCGGCTGACAACAAATTGCTCGGCCAATTTGACCTGGTCGGAATTCCCGCTGCACCGCGCGGTATTCCACAAGTTGAGGTTACGTTCGATATTGACGCCAACGGCATCGTGAACGTGTCCGCCAAGGACAAAGCGACAAACAAGGAACAGCAAATCCGGATCCAAGCCTCAGGCGGCCTGTCTGACAATGACATTGAGCAGATGGTCAAGGATGCGGAAGCACATTCCGACGAAGACAAGAAGACGCGCGCATTGGTGGAAGCCCGCAATCAGGCTGAATCCATGGTCCACATGACAGAAAAGAACCTGTCAGAGCATGGCGATAAGGTCGACGCGGCCATCAAAGAGCAAATCGAAAAAGACATCGCGGCATTGAAAACAAGCCTCGAAGGCGAAGACGCTGAGGCGATCACCACCGCGACACAGACTTTAGTCGAAAGCTCGATGAAGCTCGGCGAAGCCATGTATGCCGATGCACAAGAAGCAGAGGCCACAGCGGATGCCATGAGTGATGCGGCTTCTGACGAAGCCAATAACTCCGGCGAAGCAGGCACGAAAGCTGGCGGCGAGGATGTGGTCGATGCGGATTTTGAAGAAGTCGACGAGGACAAGTCGGATGATGACAAGTCCGACGACGACAAGAAATCCGACAGTTAACGGCCCGACTTGGCGACACCAACGAAGGGCCTGAGCGTTTAACCGCTCGGGTCCCGGTCGCCAGGGACCTGACCTGGACTCTTAGGAAATAGGGACCGAGCCGCATGGCGAAAGAAGACTATTATTCGCTGCTTAGCGTGGATAGAGGCGCGGACAAAGACCAAGTCAAAACCGCCTATCGCAAGCTCGCCATGAAATATCACCCGGACCGCAATCCAGATGACCCGGCGGCCGAACAGAAATTTAAAGAAGTCAACGAAGCCTACGATGTTCTGAAAGACGAACAGAAACGGGCGGCTTACGACCGGTTTGGCCATGCGGCCTTTGACGGCACCGGCGGCACGGGCGGTTTTGGCGGCGGCAGGGGTGGCCCTGGCGGCCCTGGCGGATTTGGCGGCTTTGGCGGCGGCGACCCTTCCTCAGCCTTCTCAGACATTTTCGACGATCTCTTCGGCGACTTTACGGGGCGGCGACGCTCGAGTGCAGCCCGCGGGGCGGACCTTCGCTACAATATGGAGATTGAGCTCGAAGAAGCTTTTGAAGGCAAGAAAGCCACCATTCGGGTGCCAAGCTCTGTCTCGTGCGACGAGTGTACTGGTTCTGGTGCCGCCAAAGGATCTGAACCGCAAACCTGTCCCACGTGTGGCGGGGCCGGCAAGGTGCGGGCTCAGCAAGGCTTCTTTACCATTGAGCGCACCTGCCCCAATTGTCACGGGCAAGGCCGCATCATCTCTAATCCGTGTACGTCTTGTTCTGGATCGGGCCGGGTGCGAAAAGACCGCACGCTCAACGTCAATATTCCTCAAGGCGTCGAAGAGGGTACTCGCATTCGGCTTGCCAGTGAGGGCGAGGCGGGCGTGCGCGGCGGACCGCAAGGCGACCTCTATATCTTCCTGTCGATCAAGCCGCATTCCTTGTTCCAGAGAGACGGCGCTGACTTGCATTGCGATGTGCCGATCTCTATGACCACGGCAACGCTTGGCGGGCACGTGGAAGTGCCGACCGTCAATGGTGGGCGCACCAAGGTCACAATCCCAGCCGGCACCCAATCGGGACGGCAGTTCCGCTTGCGCGGCAAAGGCATGCCGATCCTGCGCTCCAAGGCGCAAGGGGACATGTACATCCAAGCCCAGCTTGAGACGCCGGTGAACCTCAACAAAAAACAAAAAGAGTTGCTTGAAGCCTTTTCCAAAGAACTCACCGACGATAACAGCCCGGAAACCGAAGGGTTTTTCTCAAAGGTCAAAGGTTTCTGGGAGTCCATGAAGGACTAAGCATTAACGCCCCAGTATTGGCGAAAAATGAGACGGGTGAGGATTTCACCATATCCCTACATGCGCGATAATGGGGTGTTTTTATGACACAGCTCTCTTTAAGGCTGTTTTGTCCTCTCAGGACCTTCTATTAGAGTCGTTTTTCTAGCAACTTCTCACATTACTCGTTTAACGCGTTGTAGGAGAAGGAATATGAACAGGAAGATACTTGCTCTTATCGCGGCTGTGCCCGCCGTGGTGTTCACGTCAAATGCTGCGTTGGCTGCGGCGCACTCAGGCACCATCACCCACTACCACCTTAATGCAGATCATGCTGGACGCGGTCCTTGCGTTCGAATGAGCCCACAATTGCCGGACTCGAAATGGGCCTGCCTCTGGCAAAGTAATCAACTTTACTCCGAGACCACCGACTTGCTCTTGGATGCTTACATCAATGGCAAAAACTGCAGCATTCACTGGAGTGAGAAGGACATGCACAATCATGCGCTCATACGGCTGGTCGACTGTCGCTGAAAGTGATCCGCCGCGAGTTGGCAACTGTGGCGCAGCTGCCTTGGACCCCTCATCCTCTGACGGTTTCGCCGCTTTCGGGGATGTCAAAACATCCGCGATGATTCGGGTGAGGGGTTCTTGCTACCCCACATACTTCACAGGCAGAGCGGTGGTGTATTTAATGCGCTCCATGGCGAAGGTCGACGAGACGTCGGCAAAGGACGTGACCTCAATGAGGCGTTTGTAGACTTCGTCATAAGCTGCGATGTCGGGCACGACAATGCGCAGTAGATAATCGACATCACCGGACATGCGCCAGATCTCCACCACTTCAGGAATATCGGAAACGCGAGCGGCAAACTTCTTGAGCCAAGACTTGTCGTGTTGGTTCGTCTTTAGACTGACGAATACGGAAACACCGACATTGAGTTTCTGCGGATCGGCCACCGCCACCCGGGCGGTGATGATGCCGTCGCTTTCGAGCTTTTGGACCCGGCGCCAACATGGGGTGGCGGAGAGCCCCACTCGCTCTGCGATTTCGTTCACAGAGAGGGTTGCATCGGCTTGAAGCAATTGGAGAATTTTTCGATCAATCTCGTCCATGACAAAATATCATTCCGATTCAGTGCGATGGTTAGAATAATATTCTACAATTCTACCATGACCCGCCAAGGAATGGAATTTCATTTCCGCACGGTCTGGTAGATTTTGAGGTGATTTGACGAATTTCAAATGTGTTTAAGGGGAGACACGTTTCATGACGGATCCGTTCCGCGAACATCCGGCTTCGGTCGGTGAAACCTACGGCGAGCATTTCGGCCACGCACTGTCATTTTCTGTGGCAATGTTTGTGGGGAGCTTGGCTTGTTTGGTTCATGCGTTCCTGCCTTTCATGTTTGAAAAAACCGGGAGCGGCATTATCGGTCGCTTGTATGACCGGATGGTCGTCAATCGTCATCGCCTCAAAGAGCTGAAAGAAAGTCGCGCAGGCGGTAAGTAACCCCCGCGACGAACCGCCCCTCTCCCTCGTTCGATCTTGACGGCCTCCCTTGGCTGTGGCTCCTTGTTGTCCAGCAAACAAGGATTACTCCATGAAGATTGGTGTTATGGGCGCGACCGGCCGTATGGGCCGGACCGTCATCTCTCAAATTCTCAACTCAGAAACGTTTGAGCTTGGGGGTGGGATTGAGCATCCCGGCCATGAGCTCATGGGGGTCGATCTTGGCCATTTGGTGGGGCGGGAAGACACAGGCATTTCCCTAACCGAAGACGGTCTTGAGATTATCGCCCGGGTAGACGGCATAATTGACTTCACGGCTCCAGAGGCCAGCGTCGAACTGGCAGGTCTCGCAGCCCAAGCCCGCATCGTCCATGTGATGGGAACCACAGGGCTGACCCAGGATGACATGGCCAAGCTAAAGGCCGCCGCCAGACATGCCACCATCATTCAGTCTGGCAATATGAGCCTTGGGGTCAATCTGGTGGCGCAAGTCACCAAACGCGTGGCTGCCATGTTGGGTGAAGAGTGGGACATCGAGATTGTCGAGATGCACCATCGGCACAAAGTGGACGCGCCCTCAGGTACCGCGCTTTTGCTTGGGCAAGCTGCTGCCGACGGACGCGGTGTTGAGCTTGATGAGGTGAGCGACCGCGGCAGAGATGGGCAAACCGGTCCACGAGAAACCGGCCATATTGGATTTGCGTCTTTGCGTGGCGGCAGCGTGGTTGGTGACCACTCCGTCGTCTTTGCTGGCGAGCGGGAACGGGTCGAACTTACCCACCGCGCTGATGACCGAGCGATATTTGCCAAAGGGGCGCTGACGGCCGTCCAATGGGGATTTGGTCGCGGACCTGGCCTCTATTCGATGGCAGATGTTTTGGGGTTCTCAACTGCGCCTTAAGCGGGTTGCTGCCAAAGCCATGGCCTCGCGCCGCTTCGACACGTAAAGATGCAGCGTGTAGGCGACGCACACCAGGGCCACGGCGATAAGCCCGAAGAAGGTCAAAAAACCGAGCACATAAAACCCAGGATCGATGAAGCGGTGCAAGGCTGCGATGAGCGCCATAAAGACCGTGATGGCCCCGGCGGCCATGCCAATGAAAATTGCAAAGTAGATCCAGAAGCGTCGGTGCCGCATGGCCTCGAAGAGCTCGACATATTCATCGACCGAGAGTTTGGCCAAAACGCTTTCAGGCTCGGACACCGCAATCTCTTGATGTTCAGCGCGGGCGAAACTGCGCGCGGCTGTATCTCCCAACAAATAGATGCGCACCACCACCAAAAAGGCGATGACGAAAAACATGAGGGCGAGCGCAGCAGTCATAAGGAAACAGGGCCTTTTAGGGAATGACCCTCTTGCTCTAGCCCTTTTCGCGCCTCAATGGCAAGGCGCGGTTTTCGCATCAAGCGGCGGAGAGGTTTGCTTCACCTTCGTTCTCAAGCTTGGCGGCTTCCCAGGTGAGAATGGCACGCTTGCGGGTAAGACCCCAATGGTAGCCGCCTAGGGCGCCAGACAGGCGCAAAACCCGGTGGCAGGGGATGAGGTATGAGATGGGATTGCGCCCGACCGCAGTGCCGACGGCCCGAACGGCCTTGGGTTTGCCCACATGGGTTGCCACATCGGAGTAGGTGGTGGCTTGGCCTAAGGGAATACGAAGGAGGGCTCTCCACACTTGCACCTGAAAAGGAGTGCCAATGAGAAAGAGCGGGATGGGGGCGCCTTCTCCAGTAAACAGGCGAGATGCGATGTCCTCGCTTGTTCTATCATTTCGAACAAATCGGGCCTCTGGCCATCTGCTTCTCATATCATCGAGGGCGACTTCTTGAGAGGCCTCGGTCTCGTCTGCAAACCCCAAGCCTGCCAATCCACGCGGGGAGACAACATAGAGTCCCATTCCAAATGGCGTGGCATGAAATCCATACTCAAGGGTCAGCCCATCGCCTTTTGCTTTGACTTCTCCCGGGCTCATGGCCTCACACCTCACAAAAAGGTCGTGCAGCCGACCAGGGCCGGAGAGGCCAACGTCCAACGCCGCGTCTAAGACCGAGGCATGATTTGCGAGGAGGTCCCGAGCGTGGGCGTGGGTCACCGATTGCACAAACTTCTTCGGGCTGATGCCAGCCCAGCGAGAGAAGATTTTTTGAATGTGGGCCGGGCTCAACCCCATATGGGTGGCCAGGTCGTCAAGGGTTGGCTGGCCTCTAAACTCGCCTTCCAGAAACTGAATAGCGTCGCCAACGCGCTCAAAATCATCACCTGTTTCGGTCATTTTTCCCTGATTCCTACCATTTTGGCTGCTTGTCCCTTAATTTACGGCTCTGGGCCGGTTGGCACCACCCGGATCTTGTGATCGCCCCCGTTTTCTTTCTATGATGGATCCGGGTTCGCAATGGCGAAGGTATTTGGGGGGTTGGAATGAAACGGCGGATACGTCTCACATTGGCACTGGGGACATTGGGGGCCTTGGGACTTGTTAGTGGCTGGATCGTTGGGGCGCCAGCGTCCGCGACCGCGCCAGAAGTTCATCAAACCATCGCAATGGCAGAGCGCCCAGACGAGGACAGTACTCCGGCACCGAGAACGCATCCGGTCTCACCATACGTTCAATCCATGATCGACGCACAAGGCGGAACGGAGGTGATCGTGCTTGTGCCCAGGTCCATGACCCCCGACGAACCAACAGCCAAGAGATATGCGCTCAAACTAAAAGTAACACCGCGAAATTACACCGCGGTTCTTCGCGATGGTGAAACAGACATTGTCGTCGTCGGAACCTCTACAGTTCATCCGTCTACGGATGATGATACCCAACCCAACGCGGCGACTTATGTGAAGCCTTATGAGGAATTTGACGACGGGCGCGGCGGTACCATTTCATTTGGCTATGCCAATTTCGATTATGCGGTGGAGTTTTATTGCCGTGATATGACCGCGCCGGGGGTGCGGCCTACTTGCATCGACGCTGAAAAAGCTCGAGATTTCATTGGTGAACTTTTACCCTGATGGAACGGGTATCAGGCTTGTGACTTCCGGTATGCGCTGAGTTATGGTAAATTGATTTTGGCCGGAAACGTATGTTTTCTACGGCTTTGGGGCGAACGAAAGGGGAATAGGGATGATTCAGAGGGGGGCGATGTTGTTCGCGCTTTGTCTTGTGTCGGTCGCGGCTCAGGCACAGACAGCGACCGATCCGGCAAATCCGCCGAACCCAAATGCTGACAGGCGGGTCGCTCCGAATTGGAATTCAGAGAAACGGGTCATTGATGTTCAAGTGACCGCCGCGCGGCAGTCCGACTACGTGCGAGAGATGATCCGCAAAGAAGGCGGGTCCGATGTCCCGGTCCTCCTCCCCTACTCGATGAGTAAAGATGAAGCGACCGCGCAAAGTTATCAAATGCGATTGAAGCTTCGGCGTGACGATTACACAATTGTTCTTCACCAGCCGCAGATGGACATTGTGATCATCGGAACGTCCAATTATTTTCCAGGGCAAAGACAAATACGAACGGACCGGCAAGAGGATTACATGATGCCCTATGAACGCTTCACCGATGGTGAGGGCGGCGCCTTTTCCTTTGGTAAATTTGGCGCGGACTATCTGGTCGAATTTTATTGTTTGCCGTTGGACGACAAAAAACTGAACCTGTGCATGGACGAAACAGGCGCCCGTGCTTTCGTCAACGAGATGGTCTCAGGGGGTTGATGTGACACATATTCGATTGGCTCTCGCAACCTCCGTCTTTCTTCTCATCGCGGCTTGCGGCCCTGGGCCAAACACCGGCAATGGAAATGGAGGCGGCGATGGTGGCGTGAGCGACCCTGGTGATAGCGGCGGAGACGCAGATACGGGAGACCCAGGAACCCCAGACGACCCTGGAGATTCTGGGGGTTCAGGAGGGTCCGGCGGCCCGGATGACGGTGGCCCGGATAGTGGCGGCAGCAGCGATATTTCGTTTCGATATCACGCGCCAGGCGATCTACTGCCAGGAACCGGCGAAGGGGTCTCAGACACGGAAGAATACTCGCCTGCCATGCTCTTTCCCGTCGAAAATTATGAAGCCTTCTTGAACAGCCAGGTTCACAATCCAGGGGGGATGTTCGACGGCGATCAATGTGCGTCATCGAACTATGACTACCCGTGGCGCGATACTTTCTGTGAACATCGCGATGGAACAGATCGCCCAACGCGGAACTGTCCCTCTCGGGAAGTTCATCAAGGGGTCGATATTCGCGGCGGAACCTCATCGGTCTGCAGCACCATGCGGGGCCAGTCAAATGCCCTCAACTCTATCGTCGAGATCGTCGCACCTGAGGATGGTTATATTTCTTATATTGGGACGTACACGGTCAATCTATATGCAGACGGGCGCATCTATCGGTTCATGCATACAAACATGGATGACATGCAGGTCGAGCTCTTTGAAGATGTGGTCGCAGGCCAAGTGATTGGCTATCTCTCCAACCATTTCGGAGGCATTTCGACCACGCTTCACATGCATTTTGAGATCAAACAGAACATTGAGGCAGAGGGCTTTACCTACGTCTCGCCTTACATGTCGCTGGTTCGCGCCTATGAACGCAAGTATGGCATCTCCGGTATTGTAGTAGAGTAACCCATTGATATCTCAATAATAATTCTACATTCTGTGAATTCAGTAACGCCCGAATATTGCGCCGTTAGCGAAAGTGGTTATGGTCGCGGCTATGAGCAAGACCAAATCACCCCCCAAGAAAGCCTATCAGCGACTGCTTCGCCCGCCGGAAATCGAAGCTTTTTTTGCTGCCTTAGAAGCGGTGATGCCGGAGCCTCAAGGTGAGCTCCACTACGTCAACCCATTTACACTCTTGGTGGCGGTCGTCTTGTCCGCCCAGGCAACAGACGTTGGGGTCAACAAAGCCACCTCGCCTTTGTTTGAAAAAGTGACGACACCGGAAGCGATGGTTGAGCTCGGCGAAGTTGAATTGCGCGACGCCATTCGAACCATCGGTCTTTATCGCAACAAGGCGAAGAACGTTGTCGCCCTATCGCACCAACTCGTCGTAAACCACAACAGCAAAGTTCCAGAGTCGCGTGAGGAGCTCGAGGCGCTGCCGGGTGTTGGTCGCAAAACCGCTAACGTCGTTTTGAACATTGCCTTTGGTCAGCCGACCATTGCGGTGGACACACATCTCTTTCGCCTTTCAAACCGAACCGGGTTGGCGCCTGGCGCAACCCCTCTCGCCGTGGAACTGGCGCTGGAAAAGAAAGTGCCGGAGCAATTCATGTTGCACGCGCATCACTGGCTCATCCTGCACGGGCGCTATGTGTGCAAGGCGCGAAAGCCCGATTGCGCTCCTTGCGTGGTTCGGGAAATCTGTCAATATAAAGCAAAATCAATGGGTTAGAATATGGTTACGTATTCTGGTGGTTGCCATTGCGGCAATATTTCAGTTGGCTTTGAAACCGAAAAGCCCATCCCAGATCTTGGGACCCGATTTTGCACTTGCACCTATTGCCAGAAGCAGAATGCGAGATATGCCTCCGACCCAGAAGGGTTGATCAGGCTTGCCTACAAAGATGCGGACAATCTGGTGCGCTACCGGTTTGGGACGGGCCAGGCGGACTTCATCAGCTGTCGCCAATGCGCCGTTTATGTTGGCGCGGTGGCCAGCCGAGACGATCAAGCGCGCATGGTGCTCAACATCAACACGTTGGACGAGGGGCGCAGGTTTCAGATGCCGGAAGATTTCGACTATGACGGCGAAGAGCCGGACGCACGAAAAGCGCGTTGGTTCACACGGTGGACACCGGTCGTTGAGACAACTTAACTCTTAAGAAACAGGCCTTGTTGCCTTCGCCGCCGCGGCTTCCTTCAAGCAATAGATGGGGTCAGATGCCTCCCCACCGCCGTCGCGGTGGCGGGCCTCAAGATGCTCGATCGTGAGATCTGAAGGTTTGTCGCCATAGAGATAAAACAAGACCACGCATGTGTGTCCTGCATATTGCCAGAGTTCGACACCCGCTTCTTGGCGGCGCAAAGAGGGCTCCCCGAAAAGCGCCGTCAAATAGGGGGTGCCCTGACCCAAATAAGTCTCCAAGGAAGGGACGGTTACGGCGGCCAAATCCACAGGTTTGCTGGTTTCAACCGCCGGTGCTTTGGCCACGGTTGGCGTGCTGGTCGGTGCGGACACGCATGCCGAGAGGCTCAAACAAATGCCAAGAATGAGAAGGCCTTTACGACACTGGACCATCTTCAAACCTCTTGAATATGTGGACCATGAAAGCCGTTCCAAACAGCGGGGCCACAAGATTGAACACTGGGATAATCATGGCGACTGAAATCACCAACCCCGCCAAAAAAACAGAAAATGCTTTCGATCTCCTTAGCCCGCGCGCCTCTCTTGGAGCCAAGTGACGATAGGCAACGATTTCGAAGTATTCCCGGCCTAACAAGTACCCGTTCAGGATGAAAAAGACGAACAGAGAAACGACCGGCACGAAATAGAGCGGCAGAGCGAGAATATTGAACAATATAAGGGCGCCGGTAAATCTAAGAGCCGTCCAAAGCCCTTCCCGAAAGCTTTGTTGCCTTGAGGGTGCGCTGGCCCCGTAATATTTCGCCTCGACGGCTTTTGCGACATCTTCCAAAAAGAAGCCGATGAAGAGCGATGTCACAACCGCCAAGAGAAGCACGGCGCTCACCACAAATCCAAGGGTCGCGACGATCTCTACTGCCTTGTTGGCCCAGCCCCAGCGAAGGGTTGGTACGGCATCTAGGCCCGCCTGCAGACCAAAGAATAGCAAAATATAGAGCAATAGGGTAAGACCGACCGCGCGCAAGAGCACCCAGACGAAATCCCTCGACAGCATTTGGGAGAGCGCTCTTTGGATTGCGACGATCACGTCTTTGTTGCCTCGTTTCGGCTCGACCTGAGCTTAAGAAAAATCGTTGTTCGGACGCGCGCGCTCCTTATACTTCGCGCATCACAAATCGCCTCTCAACGACAATGGATTCCTTTTATGGTTGATGTATCTCACGACGTGGTCGGCGTCGGCAATGCCTTGGTTGATGTTCTTGCCAAGACGGACGACGCTTTTCTGGCCGCCCACGGCATAGAGAAGGGTGCCATGACCCTGATCGACGACGATCGGGCACGCGCGCTCTACGACGCCATGGGACCAGCCGTCGAAATCTCCGGCGGATCTGCAGCAAATACGATCGCAGGCATCGCCTCCTTGGGCGGCAAGGCGGCCTATATTGGCAAAGTCGGGCAAGACCAACTGGGCGACGTCTTTGCCCATGACATTCGCGCGATTGGGGTTCAATTCGACAGTCCTCGTTCAACTGAGGGGTCGGCAACCGGGCGATGCCTGGTTCTTGTGACACCAGACGCGCAACGCTCAATGAATACTTATCTAGGGGCAAGCGCTCTCCTGACGCCGGATGACATTGATGGCAACCAGATTGTTGGCGGCAGAATCGTTTATCTTGAAGGGTATCTCTTTGATCCCCCTGCGGCCCAAGAAGCCTTTTATAAAGCGGCCGGGCTGGCCCACGGCGCGGAGCGGCAAGTGTCCTTGACCCTATCCGACGCCTTTTGTGTGGAGCGGTACAGATCCGAGTTTCAGCACCTGGTTGAAACCGAGGTCGACATTCTTTTTGCCAATGAAGCCGAGATCATGTCGCTCTATGAAACGTCGACCTTTGATGATGCTTTGCAAATCGTTCGCCAGAAGTGCCACGTGGCAGCTCTGACAAGGTCAGAGGCAGGGTCGGTGATCGTCGACCGGCAAGAAATCCATGTGATCGATGCCGACCCGGTGGACCAAGTTGTCGACACGACGGGTGCGGGTGATCAGTTCTCTGCCGGATTCCTCACCGCCTTTGCGCGCGGCAAAGACTTAAAAACCTGCGGCATGGTGGGCTCGCTCGCAGCCGCTGAAGTGATTTCACATTTCGGGGCCCGTCCAGAGGTCGAATTGAAGGGCCTCGCGGAAAGCCGAGGCCTGCTTTAGAGCGCGGATTACTTAAAAAGTTGGGATACGTGTCCCTCAATTAAAACACTGAGATTTGCGCTCAGGTAGAGGCGCGCGCTGCCTTTTCTTCAAGGCCGGAGCGCGTTTCTCTAGCCTTGAGAGCCTTTGCGACGTCGCCCGGCTCCACACCTGCAGATGCCAACATGACCAGGACATGAAAGAGCAAGTCGGCGGTTTCTTCGGCGAGACGCGCACCGTCCCCCCGGATCACCTCAATGATCGCCTCAATGGCCTCTTCCCCCACTTTGCGGGCTGCTTTTTCAGACCCTTTGGCGAGAAGTCTTGCTGTGTATGAAGCGTCAGGATCCGCATCCTTGCGTTCCTCAATAATTTGCCAGAGGCTATCGAGCTGTTGGCCCAAAGTTTCGTCGGTCATGGTGAAATTCCTCGGTAGGTAGGCGGTCTGACTAGCAAATTGTGAGGCTTCTAGCAAAGTCTAGAGACGCACAGGGATCCCTTGAGCGGCCATATGGACCTTGGCTTCACCGATTGTGAATTCGCCGAAATGGAAGATCGAGGCGGCTAGAACCGCCGTGGCATGGCCGTCGCGAATGCCCTCGACAAGGTGGTCGAGGGTGCCGACACCCCCTGAAGCAATGAGTGGAATCGACACCGCATCGGCGATGGCTCTTGTAAGTTCGAGATCGAACCCTTGTTTTGAGCCGTCCCGGTCCATTGAGGTCAGAAGGATTTCGCCCGCACCATACCGCTCAACCGTCTTTGCGTAGTCAATTGCTTCGATTCCGGTCGGCTTTCGCCCGCCATGGGTAAAGATCTCCCACCGATCGCGGTTGGCGCCGCCTGGACCCCTTCGACCCATTTGCTTTGCATCCATCGCCACGACAATGCACTGACTGCCGAACTTTTCGGCAGCGCGAGCGACAAATTCAACGCTGTGGACAGCCGCCGTGTTGATCGCCACCTTGTCAGCGCCGGCAACAAGGAGGTTTCTGATGTCATCGAGGGTACGCACGCCCCCGCCGACGGTCAACGGCATGAAGCATTGTTCGGCGGTTGCTCGAACCACGTCCAAAATGATGCCGCGCTTCTCGTGTGATGCGGTGATGTCGAGGAAACACAATTCATCGGCGCCGGCGGCATCGTAAATCTTGGCCTGTTCGACAGGATCGCCGGCATCTCGCAGATTGACGAAGTTGATGCCTTTGACGACGCGTCCGTCTTTGACATCAAGGCAGGGAATGAGGCGGGCTTTAAGCATGGGTTGTCTCGCGAATGCGGGCAAGGGCGGCGGGTCCATTGATGCGCCCATCATAAAGGGCGCGTCCGGTGATCGCGCCATTCAGGCCAGAAGCCCGCGCGGCAAGCAATGCTTCAATATCTGCCATGGAAGCCAGGCCGCCGCTAGCGATCACAGGGATCGATACGGCTTTAGCAAGAGCAACGGTCGCCTCCATATTGAGCCCTGTGAGCACACCATCGCGGCCAATGTCGGTGAAAATGATGGTGGAAATCCCTGCATTTTCAAAGCGTTGCGCGATTTCTACAGTTGAGAATTCTGAAGTATCGCCCCAGCCTTCGAGCGCCACTTTGCTGTCCTTGGCGTCAAGTCCGATTGCGACCTGGCCTGGAAATGCAAGTGCGGCCTCGCGAACAAACTTTGGATCGCGTACCGCTGCCGTGCCCAAAATGATGCGACTTATCCCGGCTCCAATCCACATCTCAGCGGTCGTCATACTGCGAATGCCGCCCCCCAATTGAATGGGGAGGTTAACCGCTTTCACAATCGCGCGAACTGCCTCACCATTGACCGGCTCGCCGGCAAAGGCTCCATTGAGGTCGACGAGATGAAGCCACTCAAAACCTTGTTGTTCAAATTGACGCGCCTGGTCAGCAGGATGATCATTGAAAATGGTGGCCTGCTCCATATCACCACGCACGAGGCGCACGCATTTACCGTCTTTCAAATCGATCGCAGGGTAGAGGATCATCCGTCTACTGCCTTTTTTTCTTATGGTTGCCAATTCAAGAAGTTTTCAATGAGCCTTAAGCCGGCGCCCTGACTTTTTTCTGGATGGAATTGCGTACCGATCAAGTTGTCACGGCCGACCACAGCGGCCACCTCTCCACCATACTCGGTCGTCGCCAAAAGGTGGGATGCCTCTTTGACTTGAAAGTGGAAGGAGTGAACGAAATAGACATTGGTGTTTGGGATGTCGAGCCCATCCAAAATGGGGTGAGCCTGGGCTTTAACTTCCAGCTCATTCCATCCCATATGGGGTATTTTTAGGCCCTCGTCAGCAGGAGTCAATTTCCGAACTTCGCCCTCAATCCAGCACAAACCCACGTGTTTTCCGTGTTCATGGCCAATGCTTGCCATCAATTGCATGCCGACACAAATCCCCAGGAAAGGCCGTCTTCTGGCAATCACGACTTCGTTTAAGGCAGGGATCATTTCTTCCAATTCGGACAGTCCGCTCATGCAGTCTCCAAAGGCGCCTACGCCTGGAAGAACGATCTGATCGGCGGTCAAAACATCGTCTTTGTCGGCTGTGACTTTGATCTTGGTTCCCGGCGCGGCCGCACGTTCAAACGCCTTTGCGACGGAACGAAGATTGCCCGAGCCGTAATCAATGATGGCGACGGTCATGGTCGTTGTAACCTTTGGAACTTTTTTAGTGAGAGGCGGAGACGGTGTAGAAGGCTATCTGCGGCGACGGCCACGGCGGCCAATATTGACGCGTGGATGTCGTTCTTCTTCGTCACCGCCATGTCGCGCGCGCAAACCACTCGCGTCGTCCGGAAAAGCCGCCTGACCGGTCAAGCCTTGGTCTGGCACGAAGGGCCGATCTCTTAGTCCTGCAAACTGCATGATGGTATCGAGGCCTGAACTGGGCACCGGTGCAGGTTGTGCTGCCCAGGCGGTAGGCCGAACCTCGGTTTGACGTTGGCTCACGGTGGCCGGTGCAGGAGGCGGATCCGGTAATCTGGGCCTTGGGGTCTCCCTCGGCGCGACGGGTGCTCCCTCAAAATCCTTTAGGCGGCTCAAATCGGGTTTTCCCGAAGGGATGTCAAAGGTCGGCGCCTTGATCTCCGTCGAATAAGCCCGCAAGGCGGCCCGCGCTGTTACGCCTGTCGCCATATCGATGGCGGGCGCCCCACGACGCCGCAGGAGAAACCGCCGCCATTTATTGGCCTCAAAGGCGGCGAGAAGATTGGCGGCAAAAAGGGCGGCAATGGTGATCGGCACAGATGCAGAAAGGAAGAAGGCCGCCGCGCCAACGCCGCTCATGAAGGTGAGATACATCAGGAAGCTCAAAAGGTGGCCATGGCTTATGAACCAGACGCCCGGCAGCACAAGCGCACTCCAGGAGAACCCTTCTTTGACCAGCACCTGCTTGGTCTCGGAAGCGTCATCATCGCCCCGAAAACGCGCGCTCGGTACATCGTGAACCGTAAAATGAGCCATAAATCTTGGGCCCCTTACTCTTTTGCCCATCCCCAACTTCTCTTAGTCTAACTTCCTAAGACCCCTTTTGTCGATGGGATGTCGCTCACCCGCCTTGGATCAATCTCACTGGCCTGGCGCAAAGCCCGTGCCAGCGCCTTGTAGGACGCTTCTACAATGTGGTGGGAATTCTCCCCGTAGAGGGCCTCAACATGTAGCGTTAACCCTGTTGCCTGGGCAAAGGCCTGAAACCACTCCTTGAAGAGTTCGGTGTCCATATCGCCTAGTTTTTGCGTTTTGAGCGCCACTTTCCACACAAGATAGGGGCGCTGAGACAGATCAACAGCGACCCGGACGCAGGCCTCGTCCATAGGGATTTCGGCGGTCCCAAAACGCTTGATCCCGGCGAAATCGCCAAGCGCTTTTGCCACGGCTTGGCCGATGACAATGCCGGTGTCTTCAGTGGTGTGGTGAAAATCGATGTGGAGATCGCCTTGAGCCCGAACCTTGAGATCAATGAGGGAGTGCTTTGAAAAGCTCTCAAGCATGTGGTCGAGAAAACCAATGCCGGTATCGACATCGTACTCGCCTGTGCCGTCTAAATTCACCGAGACGAAAATCTCGGTCTCTCTTGTTTTTCGTTCGACGGTTGCCGTGCGCATGGGGCTTCTCCGTTCTTTTTGGCCCTACATTTTGAAGATTGGCCTTTTAACAGCTATTGTCGCTTGAGACCAGAATGGCTGTCGTATCAGACCCTGCGGCAACCAAGGGCCTTGACCGAAACTGGTTAATCGCCACATAGAGTGGCCGACACTCTCGCAAACAAAGGTCATTACATCGTGAATGCGCAAGACGGATCACCACCCACCTGGCACGGCACAACTATTTTGTCTGTCCGCAAAGACAATAAGGTGGTCATCGCAGGTGACGGCCAAGTAAGCCTTGGCAATACTGTGATCAAGAGCAATGCGCGCAAAGTCCGGCGCTTTGGCAAAGGCAATGTCATTGCAGGGTTTGCAGGCGCGACAGCAGATGCCTTCACCTTGTTTGAGAGACTGGAAGCCAAGCTGGAACAGCACCCCGGACAACTAACCCGCGCTTGCGTTGAGCTTGCAAAAGATTGGCGGACTGATCGGTACTTGCGACGTCTTGAGGCGATGATGGCGGTGGCCGACGCGCAAGCAAGCTTGGTCCTTACCGGTACAGGCGATGTCTTGGAACCCGAGGACGGGCTCATCGGCATCGGATCTGGCGGCAATTACGCGCTCGCTGCGGCCAAAGCTTTGGTTGATAGCGATCTCGACGCAGAAGCGCTCGCCCGTAAAGCTATGGGCATTGCTGCTGATATTTGCGTTTTCACAAATGGTTCACTCACCGTCGAGACCATCGATCTCGACGTCTAATTTTGGTTTGCGTTACACATGACAACATTCTCCCCCCGCGAAATCGTCTCTGAACTCGATCGCTACATCGTCGGTCAAAACGATGCCAAGCGCTCCGTCGCCATCGCTCTACGCAATCGTTGGCGCCGGCAGCAATTGGCGGAAGATTTACGCGAAGAGGTGCTTCCAAAGAACATCTTGATGATTGGCCCAACGGGGGTTGGTAAGACCGAGATCTCGCGCCGGTTGGCACGTTTGGCGGCTGCACCTTTCGTCAAAGTCGAGGCAACAAAGTTTACCGAGGTCGGATATGTGGGACGCGATGTGGAACAGATCGTGCGCGATTTGGTCGAGATCGCTCTCACCATGGTGCGCGAAAAGAAGCGCTCAGAAGTGACGGCGAAGGCGGAAGTTTTCGCAGAAAGCCGGGTGCTTGACGCTTTGGTCGGGGAAGGCGCTAGTGCCGGAACACGCGATTCCTTCCGAAAGAAGCTGCGCGAAGGCGACCTGGACGACAAGGACATCGAGCTTGAAGTGCAGGACACAGGCGCCGGATCGATGCCCAGCTTCGACATTCCCGGCATGCCCGGTGCTCAGATGGGCATGGTCAATTTGAATGATATTTTTGGCAAAGCCATGGGCGGGCGCACGAAGCGACGGCGGATGAAAGTAGTGGAGTCCTACGAGGTGTTGATCGCTGAAGAATCCGACAAATTGCTCGATGAAGATCAGATCGTGCAAGAGGCCATCTCAGCGGTGGAAAACAATGGCATCGTGTTTCTCGATGAAATCGACAAGATTTGCGCCCGGTCTGAGCGGGTGGGCGGGGATGTGTCGCGCGAAGGCGTGCAACGGGATCTGCTTCCCCTTATTGAAGGGACCTCGGTGGCGACCAAATACGGCGCCATCAAAACGGACCATATTCTCTTTATTGCCAGCGGTGCGTTTCACCTGTCCAAACCGTCGGACCTGCTGCCGGAATTACAAGGCCGGCTTCCAATTCGAGTTGAGCTACAGGACCTCACCCGCGATGACATTAGGCGGATTTTGACCGAACCAGAGGCGAGCTTGGTTAAACAGTACCGCGCACTCTTAGCAACCGAAGGGGTGACGCTCGATTTCACTGATGACGGTATTGATGCGCTTGCCGATATTGCGGTCGAGGTCAATTCGTCGGTTGAAAATATTGGCGCGCGCCGGTTGCAGACAGTGATGGAGCGGGTTCTCGAAGAGATCAGCTTTACGGCCACCGATCGTGACGGAGAGACGCTCATCGTCGATGCGGATTTTGTAAAAGACAATATCGGAGATCTTGCACAAAACGCGGATTTGAGCCGGTTTATTCTCTAGGCTCTGTCAGCGAAAAACCGATTTCTTCCAAGCTTTTCAATAGGTTCACTTCATCCACCGGATCCAGTTCCAACAGTGGAGGGCGGGGCGCGCGGAAGGCTGGATCACCGTATTTTCTTGCCAGAAGTGCCTTAAGCCCTGGGATTGTTCCTTGCGTTTCCAGGGTCAAACGGACCTCGGTTAGGCCAGCCTGCAGCGTCTCGGCGTCGGGGCTCTGGCTCTCGTAAGCCTCCCAGAAAGCGCGCAGTGCTTTTGCATTCACATTTGCGGAGGCGGTGATGCAGCCCTTGGCGCCGAACAGAAGCGCGGCCAGTAGAAATCGCTCCGTTCCCGGAAGAATTGCGAGGTTTGGAAATTGCTCAATAAAGCCAAAGGTACTCACCTCGTCGCCGGTTGAGTCCTTTACTCCCGCAATAGCATTCCCATACTGATGAATGAGACGGTCGATGACCGCATGCGTGATGGGAACTGAGGAGAGCTTGGGAAAGTGATAGAGGAAGACACGCAAGCGCTTATCAGCCACCCGGTCAATTACTTCCGCATATGACCGATACAGCCCCTCACCAGAGACGTTCTTGTAGTAGTAGGGCGGCAGCATGAGCATTGTGGTCACACCAAGCGAAAGCGCATGCCTTGTGAGGTCGGTGGTGTCCGGCAGAGCACATCGCCCGGTCGCCAGCACCACCTTTTCCGGCGGGACACCTGAGCTAACGACCTGTTCTAAAAGGTTTTTTCTCTCTCCATTCGATAAAGACGCCGCCTCGCCCGTGGTGCCAAAAAGGACGATGCCGTGGCACCCTTGATCAAGACAGGTCTTACAATGTGCAACAAGCCTGGCAGGGTCTGGCGAAAGATCACTTTGGAATGGGGTCACCACAGGTGCCCAAATTCCCCAATGTTTTTGGTCGGTTATCGACGACATCTATCAAGCTCTTTGGCGTTTGAGAAAGACATAGAGGGCGCCTGATCCGCCATGTTTGGGATGGGCTTCTTGCACAGAGTGGATGGCGCCGCGGAGGGGTTCTTGGGACAACCACATGGGGACTTGTGCTTTCAGAACGCCGCCGCCGCGACCGGTAAAGGGGTCGTCATGCTCTTCTTTGGCCCAAGGTCGGTCTGTGGCGCTGCGACCCTTTCCGGTGACGACCAGGATGATCCTTTTGCCACGGGATTGCGCGCTCAAGAGGCGTCTGATGAGGGTGTCGTGAGCTTCGGCCTGGCGAAGTCCGTGGAGATCTACTTTGCCGTCAACATCGATGCGTCCGCGGCGAACCTTCTGGGCCGAGCTTCGATCTATATTGTGGAGGGAGGGTAATTGCGGCGTATGGGAAGGACCAGATTGGCTCATCGAGGAACGATGTGAGAGGTGCTGCGGAGAATTGGCGTGGGGTCTGGATTGAGGTTTCGGTCTTTTTGCCAGCCCTTTGTCCCCCTTGTCTCCTATTCTTTCACCCTCAGAGAGGGGTTTCGTGTCTCGCATAGTCTGATGCCACAGGCGTTCCTCATCTGGTGTCAGTGGCCGTTTGCGTCGCATGGGCGCCTACTCCCCGGCGCCGGTGGCATCACTGCCCTCGACGGGCAGGAGGCGCTCAGCGAGTGGTTGGGGCAGGAGGAGGGTCATTCGCCCTTGTTGTTTCATCCGCCCCGCCAGATCTTCCGCTCGCTCACCCCAGCCGAAAAAGACATCGCCCCGGACAGGCCCGGTAATGGCGCCGCCGGTGTCTTGAGCAATCATGAGTTTTTGGAATGGCGGTGCGTAAGCTCCAGCTTCGCGTGGGGGCAAGGTAGTCTCAATCCACACAGGCTGTCCCATGGCGTGGAGCGTTCGATCAACGGCCAAACTCCGCTCGGGCGTGAGGCCAATACCTTGGGCGCCCAACGGGCCGGATGCGGCATCCTCAATGACGGATTCTCGAAAAAAGATGAAGGATGCGTTCTTCGCCATCAGTTCCACGCCCTCTTTGGGATGGTCTTCCAGCCAAGATCTGATGGCCTGCATCGACATGTCCTCGCGAGCAACGTCACCGCTCTCGATTAGAAAGCGACCGATGGCAGTGTAGACATGCCCATTCTGGCCGTTGTAGCCCATGCGCAGGACAGATCCATCATCCATGTGAATGCGACCGGATCCTTGGATGTGCAAGAAAAAGGCGTCGACAACGTCATCCACAAAGACCAATGGCATGAGCATGCCTTCAAGGCCACCCGCTTCGATTTCGGCCCGGGATTCAAATGGTTCCAAACGACCGCCATTTACGCGGCCAGCGATACGTTTTCCTTTTAATGTGTCCCTAAAATTTCCTAGGCTTACTTCGACCAAATCATCCGGTCTCGCGAAAAGTGGAACCGTATACTGATTATCCTGCGTGCGGCTGCCACGAAGATACGGCTCGTAATATCCGGTGAACAATCCTTGCGGACGCGACCCTCCGACGACCGAAACAGGAATGAACCAGGTTTCGAAGAAAGCTCGCGCCGCATCTGCGTGACCATGCGGAAGAGAAGCAGCGGCGGCACAAACTTCGCGCCAATCAGCGACAGTACCAGCAATCGGCAGGCCCTCAGGCGTGATCCAGGAAGACCCGCCAAAGGTTGCAGAATCCACTTGTTTTTCAAGTGTTTGGCAGCTCACGAGGAAAGCGGGAATGGCTTCAGACAGATTGTCAGTGGACCACCCTTCAAGGGCCTCAAATGTGGTGGGCTCGAAGGCAAGTTCCAGCGGAGGCGGAGGTCCATACTCGCTCAACCGGGCTGACAAAAAATAGAGACCAACGACTAATGTGCTGATGCCAATAACGAGTAAGAAGAGAGATCGCAGCGAACGTGCCAAAGGATACGTCCTTGGTCAGAGAGATTTATCCGGCCGCCGTAGCTGTGAGTTTCCAATTTGGATCGCCAGCTCGAATGTCTCGTGAGAAGGTCCAAACATCGGTCACTTTGAAGACTTGATTGGGGTCGCCCGCGATCACTGCACCTTCTGAATTCTTTGTAGAGGATATCAGCTCGCTGACAAATCGAATGGTAATCTCGGCGATCTTTCCGGTCAGAGCTGCGCTTGCAATCTTTGAACTAGAGATGCCAACGAAGGTGGTTTCGACTGTTTCGCCATTCTTGTGATGATCATCGATCACGGAAGAGAAGCTCTTGAAGATTTCGTCATTCAAAAGAGGCTTTAAGATCTTCTTGTCCCCTTTGGCAAAGGCGCTCACGATCATTTCATAGGCCGCCTTGGCACCGGACACGAAGGCGCCGGGGTCAAAAGACTTATCGGCCAATTGTATCTCGGTTAGGGTTTGAGCGAGTTTTGAGCCGGGTTCGGCAAATTCGTCGATCGACGCGCTCGGGCTGGCTTCATTCGCTGGGGCACCCGGAGGAACTGGATTGACCGCGGAGCGTTTGGCAGCGGCGGTTTCACGGCGCTGAGCCGCATTGCTGGCTCTTTCATGTTCATCGCCCGTGCGGCGGCCCAAGACGCTGCGCAGCATGAGCACAACGATAACGGCCAAGGCCCCGAGAACAATGATATCTAAGAACTCAAATGGCTGGTTCATGGTCTTTTTTACCCTTAGCCCCAACGGCCACAAAAGGCGAGGCCCACACAAATTCAAACATACTGATCTGAAGAATTCCTTGTCGCAATTGCAAGCGAGGATCCTTATGTATTTCAGACTACCGTACTCGCGCGCCTGGCGCCAATGTTCCTTGGTATCTGGCGGCCTTATGACATAGGTATGGCGTTTGGCCAATATCGCAATGGGAGAGTGAAGGTCTCGTGGGATTAATCCTGTTTATCTTGTTTGTGTCGGTGCCGATCATTGAGATCGCCCTTTTTATCAAAATCGGAGGCGCCATTGGGCTTTTCCCGACATTGGCCGTGGTTATTCTGACCGCTTTGGTGGGGAGTGCCCTTCTTAGAATTCAGGGATTTGCCACATTGTCGCGAGCCCGACAAGACATGGAAGATGGACAAATCCCCATTGACCAGGTGGTTCACGGTCTCTTTCTTCTTGTTGCAGGGGTGCTTTTGTTGACCCCAGGCTTTTTTACCGATGCGGTTGGTTTTGCCCTGTTTTTTCCACCTCTGCGGCTGGCATTGGGTCAAAAGATCGTCAATGCTTTCATGAGCTCAGGGCGAGTGCATATGGAGACCCATGTCTATCCGGGTTCACGAGGGCGACCAACTGATAACACCGTCATTGACGGGGAAGCCGTTGAGGTTCCGGGTGAGGAGAGGTGAATTTGTTGGTTCCGGGTCACGACCAGCCAACAAATGACCGAAATACACCCAATTGCTTGTCACTCAGGTCAAGACGTGATAGCCACGCGCCCTGTTGCGGGCGCCAGGCAGCGCCTGCTCCATAATTTCTCAAATGAAGGTACAATTTTGATGACCGATATCGATGATAGCGCTGTAGCGGGCAGCAATGGCAACGGTGCTGCTAATCAGGCCGACGGCCCGCAATTCCGCATTCTGGCGCAATATGTGAAAGATCTTTCTTTCGAAAACCCAGACGCACCGGCTTCCTTGAAGAAAGATGAGAGCAAGCCAACGACAGACGTCTCGATCGACGTTCAGGCACGCAAGGGTCAAGACGATGAGTTCGAGGTCGAGCTTAAAATGATCGTCAATTCACGGCGTGGCGACGACGTTCTCTTCCTGTTTGAGCTTGTCTATGCTGGCATGTTTATCTTGAAGAACATTCCCGAAGAAAGCTTACAGCCGGTTCTCTTGATTGAGTGCCCGCGGATGCTTTTCCCATTTGCGCGCGGCATTGTGGCCAATACCGTCCGTGACGGTGGTTTGCCGCCCTTTATGCTTGATCCGATCGACTTCTCTCAGCTCTATCGTCAGCAAATGGACAAGGCTCAGGAAGAGGCACAAGCCGGTCAGGGCGCGACGCCTACCCAGTAAGGCGGTTTTGTCAGGATTTGCTGGTTTGTCGCCACAGTGCTTTTTCGCCGAGTTCGTTTTCCACGAAATCTCGGTGAGCTGCCAGATCAGCATCTGTGACCAACGGTTTTAAAGGGACCGGACGTTCTCGACGTTCGGTCCTTTTTGCATTGCTAAGCTTTTGGCGTGCTCGGTTCATATCAAAGACCAATCCCGGCTGGCGGCCACCTGTCAGTTCCAAATAAACCTCAGCCAGAAGATAGGAATCGATCAAGGCGCCGTGCAGATCCCGGCCAGAATTGTCGATGTCAAAACGGCGGCACAAGGCATCGAGCGAATTTTGGGCGCCGGGATATTTTTTGCGCGCGATGGTTAAGGTATCGATTGCGCGCTCCATAGGAAGTTTGGCCCGACCAACCCATGAAAGCTCTGCATTGAGGAATTTCATGTCAAACGCAGCATTGTGAATGACCAGCGGCGCGCCCCCGATGAATTTCTCAAAGTCTTGTGAAACGTCAGCGAATACAGGCTTGTCTGACAACATGGCATTGGTTAGCCCGTGAATGCGCACCGCCTCTTCAGGCACTTGGCGTTCCGGGTTGATGTAGCAATGATACTCCTCGCCGGTTGGCATCCGGTTGACCAATTCCACGCAGCCTATTTCGACCAGACGGTCGCCGCTGGAGGGATCAAGGCCTGTGGTTTCCGTATCAAGTACGATTTCGCGCATTCATGTGCCCCTTGCCTCCGCAACTTCGAAGCTTCAAAGGCTGTTATACCTGATTTGGCTCTCTCGTTAAGTCCTTCCGGCTCGGCGTTTGGACCAAATTGTGCCTTTGCGGCCCTTCAAGTCTTCAACCACTTTCGTGACCTGTTCAAATGCGTGGTCAAGACCTTTTGATGTGTCCACCACGTAGTCGGCCTTGCTTCTTTTTTCTTCATCTGGCACTTGCTTCTTGAGGATCGCCCCGAATTTTTCTGGTGTCATACCTGGTCGGGCCAGAACTCTCGCCCGCTGCACCTCATAGGGCGCAGATACCACAACCGTTACATCAACCCGGTTTTGGCCGCCGGTCTCAAAGAGGAGGGGGATATCGAGCAAGACCATTTCGGCGTTTTGGCTTTCGCAATCCAGCAAAAAGTCCATCTGAGCTTGCCCAACCAGGGGATGGACAATCTCTTCCAATCGACGGATTTCTTCTGGGTTTCCGATGACACACTCAGAGAGCTTGGCGCGGTCGACCGATCCTTCAACGACGACGTCCGGAAAAGCTTCTCCGATCGGCCCAACCGCGGCACCCCCCGGTTGATAGAGCTTATGAACCGCCGCATCGGCGTCGTATACGGGGACACAAAGAAGCGCAAACATCTTCGCCGTCTCAGTCTTGCCCATGCCGATGGAGCCGGTCAGTCCAATCAAAAGCATTTGATTTAAGCCTCTTCGTCCGCGCTTGTGAGGTCCGCCAATACATGTGCTCGTAGGTCTTCGGTCACCTCTGGTTTGGTGCCAAACCAAGCCTCAAACCCAGGTGCTGCTTGATGAAGCAACATGCCCAGTCCATCGAGTGTTGGATTGCCGCGTTCTGCCGCTTCCTTCAAAAGTGCTGTTTGGAGTGGGGAATAGACCAGGTCCGTAACCAGGGCCTCTTGCGGCAGGCCGGCAAGAGAAATATCGAGATGCAGTTCACCGGTCATGCCAAGGCTTGTGGTGTTGACCAAAAGCGAGGCGCCAGAATACGCGCCGCCAACATCCTCAAACTCATGAACCGTGATTTTGAAATTGGCCGTGGCGAAGGCCTGGGCCAGCTCTTCAGCGCGCGGTCGCGTCCGGTTGGCAAGGCAAACCTCGCGCAGGCCAGTTTCTCGCAACGCATAGATGACCGCCCGCGCCGCACCGCCAGCACCCATCACAACCGCGGTCCCTGAAGCCCACGGAGCAGAAGTGGATTTGAGGCTCGCTAGAAACCCGTAAGTGTCTGTATTTGTTCCAAAAAGTCGCCCATCAGACTTCACCACGACGGTGTTTACAGCACCGATCAATTTGGCTGCTTGGCTTGCTTCATCAACAATCGCCAAGGCTTCTTGCTTGTGCGGAAGCGTGACGTTAGCCCCCACAATGTTGAGTTTGGGAAGGGCCTTTAATGCTTCTCTGAAATTTTTTGGCTCGCATGAAAAGGGCACATAGGCCCCATTGATCCCGTGGCGGTCGAGCCAATAATTGTGGATCAAGGGCGAGCGTGATTGAGCAACAGGCCATCCGAAAACGCCAGCAAGCTTTGTCGATCCATTGATGGTCATGTGCGCAGGTGTCCTTCTTTTCGCAAAGCACTCAAGAGCTCCAAGAGCGGAAGACCTAGGATCGAGAAAAAATCACCCTCGACTTTATCGAACAATTGGCCGCCGCAACCTTCCAATTGATAGGCCCCCACACTTAAGAGGGCTTGTTCTCCCACGACGCCCAAGTAAGCGTCAATAAACTCATCACTGAGACTGCGCATGGTCAGTTTGGGCCGGGTCAGCAATTGCCAAAGCACCTCACCGTCCTTGATCAAAACCGTGCCGGTTAGGAGTTCGTGGGTAGCCCCTGATAGCTTTCGCAGATGGTCCTTGGCGCCTGCCAAATTCCTTGGTTTATCAAAGGCTTGACCCTTACAAAGGAGGATCTGGTCGGCGCCGATGACCATCACCCCTGGGTGCAGGATCGAGACGGATCTTGCCTTCTCAAGGGCGAGACTCTGGGCGATTTCAGGCCACGCTTTGCCTTGTTTGGAGAGATCGCGCTTGAGTGGCGCTTCGTCGAATTGAGAGGGCATGATTTCGAATTCAACACCGGCATTTTGCAGGAGCCTTGCGCGCACCTCACTCGCAGAAGCCAGTACCAAGGGTTTGCTTGTCACGCGCCGTTCTCCAACCCTTCCTTACGCTCCGTATAAAGATTAAGTATCGCAGCGGCAGTCTCCTCGACGGACTTTCTTGTAACATCAATGACGGGCCAACCCTGACGGGCAAACAACTTCCTGGCAAACGCGGTTTCTTCACGTACACTTTCAAGATCGACATAGTCAGTGTCTGGATCCTGGTGCAGCGAGATCAACCGATTGCGACGGATTTTGATGAGCCGGTCCGGCGTTGCAATAAGACCCACAATAAGCGGGCCGGACGCTTGGTAAAGATCTGGCGGCAGATCAATATTAGGCACGATGGGGATGTTGGCTGCTTTGACGCCCCGGTTGGCCAAGTAAATACAGGTTGGTGTTTTTGAAGTTCGGCTCACCCCGACAAGAATGACGTCAGCATTGCTGAGGTCGTCCATGACCTGACCATCATCGTGATGGATGGTGTAACTCAGGGCTTCGATACGACGAAAATACTCTGCGTCCATTTCGTGCTGACCGCCCGGTTTGTGGGAGGATTCTGCGCCTAAATAGGCCTCAAGTGAGGTCAGAACCGGATCTAAGACCGCAATACAGGGGATGCTCCAGGCTCGGCACTTTTCCTCAAGAGTTTCGCGGAGTTCCTCACTCATCATGGTGAACATGACGATGCCAGGTAGGTCTTTGATTTGTTTGAGAGCTCTTTGCAATTGCCGCTCAGAACGCACCAAGGCATACACATGTTCTTGCGGGCGAATGTCTGCGAATTGCGCACAAGCGGCCTTTGCCAGTGAAACCAATGTTTCTCCGGTCGCATCAGAAATCAGATGGAGATGAAACTCACGGACAGGCTGCTTTTGAGGATTCATTTTTGCGACGCCTTCGCTGCGGCTGGGGATAAGCGACATTTAACGGGGATAACTCAGTTCTTTAGAAAGGCCAAGAAAAGCCATCCCCGCTCTTAGTTTATAGGACCTTTAGTTGTTCAATGTTGAAGACCTGTCGTTGAAAAGAGGGAGAAAGGCGGATCGTTTGATTTATGGTTAACAAATTCTTACTTATCCACAATGATCCACCGGGCTGGTTGCTCTCGTTAACCCTAAAGTAGGGTCGTTTATCATCGATTTGTTCAGAAACCGTCTCGCGGCTTAACCATAGGTATGACCGAACGCTACTTCTGGGGATATGTTGTGGAGAAAAAGATTTCCCCGTCATTCAGCCCACCAACAACTACAACAGCCTTTTTATTTAATTGATTAGGAAGAGGGAAATGTGGAGTAAAAGACCCCGAAACCTCGCCAAGAAAAGTGTCCGACATGTCAGGTGAAAACAAACTTCTTCTCAGAGCTTTGCGCCGGGAACCGCTGGGGCGTCCTCCGATCTGGATGATGCGCCAAGCCGGGCGCTATCTCGCTGAGTACCGGGCAGTTCGCGCGAAGACTTCGAACTTCCTCGAGTTTTGTTACAATTCGGACTTGGCGGCAGAAGTAACCCTGCAACCGATCGAGAAATTTGGGTTCGATGCGTCGATTGTTTTTGCTGATATCTTACTTGTTCCTGATGCCCTGGGCCAAAAAGTTGAATTTGTAGAAGGGGTTGGACCGGTTCTGGAAAAACTCCAGGGGCCGGAGGATGTTGCTCGATTGTCGTTGTCCGGGGTGCAGGAACACCTGCGGCCGGTCTGTCGAACACTTGAGATTTTGAAGGAAGCGTTGCCCTCTGAGGTGACGTTGATTGGCTTTGCAGGAGCCCCGTGGACGGTTGCGACCTATATGGTGGGGGGGAAGGGCACTCCAGGTCAGGATGCCACTCGTGTGCTTACCTATCGCGATCCTGGACTGTTTCAAAAGTTGATCGACCTTTTGGTTGAGGCGACGAGTACGTATTTGATTGATCAGGTGCGGGCGGGCGCTGAAGTATTGCAGCTTTTTGACACGTGGGCAGGAAGCCTGGCGCCGAGTGAATTCATCAAATGGTGTATCGAGCCGACGCAAGCAATTGTGAAGCGGGTGCGGGATGCCGGCATTGAGGTGCCGATTATAGGATTTCCGAAAGGGGCGGGTGAAAAGACCCCGATGTTTTCCAGGATGACGGGGGTTGAGGGCCTTAGCGTCGATACCGGCATGGACATGATGTGGGCCCGAGAAAACTTGAATGATCTGGTTGTGGTGCAAGGCAATTTGGACCCTATGGCTTTGGTTGCTGGTGGGGAAGAGATGCGCCTTCAAACCCGCAGTTTGCTTGAGATTTTTGAAGGTCTGCCTTACATCTTCAATCTTGGACACGGCATCGTGCCGCAAACCCCTGAGGTCCATGTGAGCGAGGTTGTCGACCTCGTGAAATCGTGGCCCTCCTCGCCTTAGAGGTTGGAAGTCAGCACATGGAACAGGCTTCCTCTTCGGGGCATCCTCAGCGATCTGACACGGCTTGGTCTCGTCTCGCAGTGGTGCTTTTTAACCTTGGTGGACCGGACAGTCCGGGGGCCATCTCTCCTTTCCTTTTCAATCTTTTCAATGACCCCGCGATCATTGGTGCGCCGGGTCCGATACGCTGGGGTCTAGCAAAATATATTTCCAAGAAACGCGCGCCGACGACGAAAGATATTTATGAAAACCTCGGTGGTAAATCTCCGCTCCTAGATTTGACCAACGAGCAAGCAAGGGCACTGGAAAGTTCTTTGTCGGATCGATTAAATCCGTCTACGGAGGAAAAAGAACGGGTGGCGCGGGTCTTCGTCTCGATGCGCTATTGGCATCCTCTGGCGGATGAAACGGTTTCACAAGTGCAGGAGTTTGACCCAGATCTCATCCTCCTTTTACCGCTCTATCCGCAGTACTCAACCACCACGGTTCGCTCCTCCGTTCGAGATTGGAAACAGGCCGCTACGGCGACAGGATTGAAGGTTAAAACGGCTGAAATCTGCTGCTTTCCGACCGATAGTTCGTTCGCAGACGCCCATGTCTCATTACTAGAGGACACCTTTTTGAAACTACCAGAGAGTGAACATTGCCGGGTGCTGTTTTCAGCTCACGGGCTGCCGGTTTCGATCATAGAAAAAGGGGATCCCTATCAATGGCAAGTTGAGAGAACGGTTGCAGAGGTTGTAAAACGACTAGGGCGTGAAAGTCTTGATCATTCGATTTGTTACCAAAGCAAGGTAACACCACAAGAGTGGATTGGTCCGTCCACGGAGGAAGAGATTGAACGTGCTGGTCGCGATAGAAAGTCGGTTGTGCTTGTGCCCATTGCCTTTGTCTCCGAGCATTCGGAGACATTGGTTGAACTTGACATCGAGTACCGCGAATTGGCGGAGGGTGCCGGGGTTCCATCGTACCACCGAGTTCCAGCGCTTGGGGTCGAAAAGGCCTTTATTGAAAGTCTCTGCAATTTGGTGCTAAGGGCGACTGAGCCCGGCATGCCAGCGCTATCTTGCGGGTCGGGTGTTCGGATTTGCCCGTCGACTTTTTCGCAATGTCCGATGGCGATTGATGCTGTCTCAAAGGAAGGATTGGCCCATGGATAGTCTTTATTTGTGGATGAAGGCACTCCACATCACTGCGGTCATTTCGTGGATGGCAGGCTTGCTTTATTTGCCGAGGCTTTTTGTCTACCACACGATGGCTGAGCGTGGCTCAGTGCAGTCTGAGACTTTCAAGGTGATGGAGCGGAAGCTTCTCAAGTTCATTATGAACCCGGCCATGATCGCGGCTTGGATTTTCGGTATCACATTGATGTTTATAGGGAATTCCGGTACCTGGCTGCACGTGAAACTGTTTCTAGTGCTAGGGCTTTCTGGGTTTCATGGGTTCTTGTCGAAGCTTCGCAAGGACTTTGAAAGGGATGAAGACAGCCGACCGGAGAAGTTCTTTCGCATGATTAACGAGGTCCCCACATTGATCATGATCTTGGTTGTGATCCTCGCGGTGGTGAAGCCCTTTTAAAAGAGCTTCAAATTCAGTGGTTTGCGTTTCGGTCGCGTTGTGGTAGGTTTTTGTCTCCAAACGGTTCTCAGGAAAATTTATGGTGCGTCGGCCTCAAAGGTCGCATTTGTGTGAACCACACGATTTGCCGCGCCGAATGACTGCCCTGAAGCCCCTCCCTCATATGACATCCTAATTTGCATTCTTTTATGAAAATCGCCCGACTCACGCCGTAAGAATTGGCGGTTTGTCGCATAGTTAAAGGTAACGGCTTTCCCATGAATATTGACGAACTCAAATCTGAACCCATGACACTTCAGAGTCTGAAGCAGCGTACGCCACAAGATTTGTTGGCCTTTGCTGAGGAACTCGAGGTCGAAAACGCCAGCACTATGCGCAAGCAGGAGCTGATGTTCGCCATTTTGAAGCAATTGGCGTCGGAAGAGGTCGATATCACCGCCGGCGGTGTTTTGGAGGTCTTGCAAGATGGGTTTGGCTTTTTGCGGTCGCCTGAATCGAACTATCTGCCCGGGCCAGATGACATCTATGTCAGCCCCAGTCAGATCCGCCGGTTTTCCTTAAGAACTGGGGACACAGTAGATGGGCAGATCCGCGGACCCAAAGATGGGGAACGATATTTCGCGCTTCTCCAGGTCAATACGATCAATTTCGAAGACCCAGAAGCCATGCGCCACAAGGTGCATTTTGACAATCTGACGCCGCTCTTTCCTGATGACCGGTTTAAGATGGAAATTGAAGATCCGACCATCAAAGACCGCAGCGCCCGGGTCATTGACCTGGTAGCGCCGATTGGGAAAGGACAGCGCTGTCTCATCGTGGCGCCGCCTAGAACCGGTAAGACGGTGATCCTGCAAAACATTGCGCATTCGATTTCGGCCAACCATCCTGAGTGTTACTTGATTGTTCTTTTGATCGATGAGCGGCCTGAAGAAGTGACGGACATGCAGCGTTCAGTTCACGGTGAGGTGGTCTCATCAACCTTTGATGAGCCAGCGGCCCGGCACGTGCAAGTCGCTGAAATGGTTATCGAAAAGGCGAAACGCCTGGTCGAACACAAGCGCGATGTGGTGATCCTTTTGGACTCTATTACCCGTCTTGGGCGGGCCTATAACACGGTTGTCCCCTCATCAGGTAAAGTCTTGACCGGTGGGGTGGACGCGAACGCCTTGCAGCGGCCGAAGCGGTTCTTTGGGGCGGCGCGGAATATCGAAGAAGGTGGCTCTTTGACCATTATCGCAACGGCGCTTGTCGATACTGGCAGCCGGATGGATGAGGTTATCTTTGAAGAGTTCAAGGGCACCGGTAACTCGGAAATCATCCTTGACCGTAAGGTCTCCGATAAGCGGGTCTTCCCTGCGATCGACATCACGCGGTCTGGGACACGGAAAGAGGATCTCCTCGTCGACGCGGCAACACTCTCGAAGATGTACGTGCTCCGCCGGATCCTCAATCCGATGGGGACCATCGACTCGATCGAGTTTTTGCTCGACAAGCTCCGACAGACCAAATCGAACGATGATTTCTTCGACTCGATGAATACCTAGGTATCAGGTTGGTTTTATTGCCGCTTTAGGTAGTGAATGCTAAGCAAGGAAGCGTGCTGCTATGTAAACTTTCTTCAATAGTGACGATAATTTTTGCGCTCTTAGCAAAAGTTAAAATTGTATTAACCTATGATGTTACTTAATGTAATCCATATTGATTTGAAAATATTGCAACTTTCTGGAGGGTTTGTGGTGCCTGACCTCAAAGCTGGTGATTTAATTGGAATTCCTTGTGAGGTCAGTGATGGACCATTTGAAGATGATCTTCTCGTTCAGTTTGATACTCTGAATGGACCAGTGTCTGGATTTGCAAGTGGAAGAAATGTGAATCAGGTTCAGGAACAATTTTTCATCAAAGGGAAAATTAAATCGATTGAAGACGAGTATCTAGTTGTAATGGTTGAAGGATCATTCTTTACAACTAATGGATTGGCAAGTATAGGTAAGGAGAACCTGCTACCAATTGCTGCTTAAATGATTCTCTCACAACCAGACATAATGGCCGAAGTCGAGAGTGGTCAGCTAGCCTTTGATCCACCACTTGAATCAAGTCAGTATGGTGAGGCGTCTGTAGATTTACGTCTTGGTTTTGATTTTACGAAGCTCAACCCAGCTGATGGTGCGGTATTTTCTGTTGCAGGCGGGTTAGGGTTGTTGGGACAATCTAACCTTTACTCCCGGAGAAAACTCACACTTAAAGATGGAATGGGCGATCCAGAAAAGTTCGAGTTGCGGCCGGGTGAATTCATACTTGCATTAACACATGAGAAAATAACAATCCCGAATCATCTGATTGGAATTGTCGAAGGACGTAGCACTTACGCTCGAGTTGGGTTGTCGATGCATCAAACCGCACCCTGGATCCAGCCCGGATGGAGCGGCCAAATCACCTTAGAAATCAGAAACAGTGGTCCTCTTCACATTTCTCTTAAGCCACTATTGGACCGACCCTGCCAGCTCTCATTCTTTCGTTTGACAACACCACTAGGACAAGATGAAGCCTATGGTGGCCAAGATGGCGGAAAATACCAAAATCAAAAGTCTGTACTTCCGGGTCAGAAATAGGTGTTCATTTGTCTGTGTTGCGGGCCTTCCTTAAGTCACAATCCTTTGGTGTAACGTTTTTCTCTCTTGAATCTGGGCCTGGGGTGGCGCCGGGCATTCTTTGTGAATGCGTGGGGGTATCTTCATGATGGAAGGGAACGGACACGTGAGACTTGGGACAGTAGTTATTTTGGGGTTCGGATTGTTGTTGGCGGCCTGCGGCCACGCGGTGCAAACGACTTCAGGACTGGAGTATCTGGCAAGACAAGAGATGCCGATGACTGCGGGCGGACAGGCGTCAGCGCAGGAGTTTCAGGCGCTCCTTATGTCAGCGGTAGCAGTTGAGCCGGTCTTGAAATTTCCGGCGCGGATCGGTATCGCGCGGATTGATAATCAGACCTTGGCGGCTATACCAGCTGAGGAGGGCAATGCCTGGGTGACGCTGTCACAAAAACTTGGGACAGGATTCGGAGAGTTCGTTCCGCTCAATCCACTGGTGGCGGAAATGACAGCGCAGAATCCGGTGCCTAACCAGCGGTCGCCCTACCTTAATGTGATGAACAAGATCCGACTGGGTGCAGCCCGACAACACCTAGATGCTGTGTTGGTCTACACCACCCAGACGAAATCAGAACTCTCAAAGAACATGCTGTCGCTTGGCGATTTGACCATTTTGGGCGGGTTCTTCCTGCCCTCTAGAACCGCTCAATATGAGGGGCTGGCGACCGGCGTTCTCATCGATGTGATGCAGGGCTATCCATATCTGTCCCTGCAATCGACGCTTTCGGCCAGTGATCTTCAAACCGCTTTTGGCCGCACCGACCGCGACATGGCCATGCAAGCGGCGGTAAAATCGAGCGCGGCCATCAAACTCGCTGGTGAGGTCGAGAAGGCGTTTCTAAAACTCAAACTCGAAATGGCGGAGAAGGGGGCAGAGCTTGGTGCTGTGGCGACGAGTGCCCCTTCGATTGGTCTTGGTAAGCCTCCTGCGACAGCGGCCAAATTGGGTGGTTAGAGCGTAATTCGGTAGCGCAAGGCCTCACTGCCTCCATAGACGGTCGGTTTTTTAAAGCGCTCGTGGAGCAGACCTCCATTGGCTTCAATGACCTTTTGTGAGGGGATATTGTCCAGATCGGTGGTCACCTCGATATAGTCGAGGCCTTTTTCGAGGGCGATTGGCAGAATGAGGCCTAAGGCTCGCGTGGCGTGGCCGCGGCGTTGCCTCCATGGCACGACCGAGAATCCGACATGTCCGAGGACGTGAAGGGGAAGCTGTGAGGTGCCCGGCTGCCAGCGCAAACCGAGACTGCCACAAAACTCCCCATCCCACATCCAGCGGTTGATGCCCGGTAACCGCTTGGCTGTGGACCCGTCAGGCAGAACAACCGCTGGGCCTTTCGCCTTCACATCGTCGCACCGGGCAAGGAATATTAGGGGGTCATTGGCGATGAGGTCGAGCTGTGCCTTCGCGGCGGCCCGGCCACGGACATTGTCCTGCGACCAGCCGCGCTGCAACGCTTCAACGTAAGACGGCAGATGTTGTTCTGTCGGAGTGACCAACTGCATTTCGAATTTGGGTGAGGTCATAAACCTGATTTGATGAGCCTGGTTACGGCAAAATGACCGTGGCGCCGGTGGTCTTGCGATCCTCAAGGTCGCGGTGGGCTTGTTGAATGTCGGCTAGGGCATAGCGCTGGTGGACCTCAACTTTGACCTTTCCCGATCCGACAATGTCGAAGAGATCCTGGGTGCAGGCCTCTAAGTCCTCTTGCGCCAATGTGTAGTGCAGGAGTGTGGGCCGGGTTACGTAGAGTGAGCCTTTTGCCGATAGGATACCCAGATCGACGCCGGTCACAGGGCCGGACGCATTGCCAAAACTGACCAAGAGGCCGCGTGGGCTGAGGCTGTCCAATGAGGCCTCAAAGGTGTCCTTGCCGACAGAATCGTAAACCACCGGGACGCCAGCGCCGCCCGTAATTTCTTTGACGCGGGCCGCGACATTTTCATTACGATAGAGAATGGTGTGGTCACAGCCATGGGCCTTGGCGAGGGCTGCCTTTTCTTCAGACCCAACGGTGCCGATTACGGCGGCGCCCAAGGCTTTGGCCCATTGGCAGGCGATGAGGCCAACCCCGCCGGCGGCGGCATGAAACAGGATGGTCTGACCGGGCTCTACTTGGAAGGTCTGGCGCAACAGGTACTGGGCGGTCATGCCTTTGAGCATCATAGCGGCGGCCACTTCATCTGTGACGGCATCTGGAATAACCGATAGTCGCGAGGCGGGCAGGCTTGCCTCTTCAGAATAGGCTCCGATGCCGGCGCCGGCATAGGCGATGCGATCGCCGACTTTGAGGTTTGTCACGTTCTCGCCAATGGCTTCGACAACACCGGCGGCCTCCATGCCGAGACCAGTTGGCAGGGGTAGGGGATAAAGCCCGGTCCGATGATAGGTGTCGATGAAATTGAGCCCAATTGCGGTATGTCGGACATGGGCTTCGTGGGGGGCGAGGGTCGGTAACTCGACCTCCTCAAGTTTCATGACCTCAGGACCACCATATTGGTGAATACGAACGGCTTTCATTGGCGCTCTCCTTTAAACGATGGCTCTTTTCAGCCAAATACCGCTTGAAATCTGGCTTCCAGCATAGGGTGTGACGGAGGGCTGTCTAGTGCTTTGACGGCCACGTGAGCGTGCTCTTGAGGACTTTGAGATCCGTGATGGGCGCGGCGCAGGTTTGGCCTTGGCAGACATAGACCGTGGGGCGGCCGTCGACGGCTTGTTTGTCGGCGGCAGGATGGCTCTTGGGCAGATCGTCAGGATCATCGATTACGCTCACCAGTCGGTGCGGAATGGGTGCTCTAAAGATCGCCTGGAGCATTGAAGCCAGCTCAGGGTCATCGCGTGATCCGATGAGCGTAATGTGGAGGGCTTTTTGAGCAAATTCTGCTGCGGTGAGGAGCGTCGCATGCCCCAAGGCATTGTCACCGACCTTGGTCACGAAGGTGCTCACGATTTGATCTGCTTGCTGACGATATTCTTCTTTCCCGGTCAACAAATATAGCTTTGAAAAAATCGTGGTTAATATTCCGTTTGCGGACGGTATGGGCGCATCGTTGGCTGTGAAGGGTCGCACGATGACATCTCTTGCGTCTATTGAAGTGAGGAAGAAAGCACCACTTTCTTCGTGCCGAAATTCCGCGTATAAGGTCGCGACCCAAGCCTCAACACGGGTCAGATAATTCCTTTTTCCAGTGGCCTCATAGAGGGCCAGAGCGGCGCCAGCCATGGCGGCGTAGTCGTCTGCAAGGCCGGCAATGTGAGCGCGTCCGTCTCGGTAAGAATGGGTGAGGTGCCCGGGGCTTGGCTCGGCAACTTTGCACACAGCCTTAAACGCGTTTTCGGCAGTTTTCAGCCAATCTTTGTGGTCAAAGGCGAGGGCGGCCTCAACCAGATTCATGATCATCAGGCCGTTCCAGTCAGTGAGTACCTTGTTGTCCCAGCCTGGTTGTATGCGCCCATTTCTGGCTGTTTTCAGCCGTTTTCCTAAGGATTTTAGATGTCCCTCCTGGTCCGAGCCGCCCCAATCGGGTGTTAAAAGTCTGTTGAGAATGGTCTTTCCTTCCCAATTCCCGCCGGCTGAAACATCATAAGCCTTTGAAAAGGCGTCGTAATCTTGCCGGAGAAGATCGCGAACTTCTTGGTCTGACCAAACGTAGAATTTGCCTTCCTCGCCTTCGCTGTCGGCGTCTAGGCTGGCGGCGAAGGCACCGATCTCCGTGATCATTTCGTCTTCGAGCCAGGCGATGGTTTCGTGGGTTCGTTGTTCTAAGAGAGGGTCTTTCGTCTTACGCCAAACCTCGCTCATAAGGCCGATGAGAGAGGCGTTGTCGTAGAGCATTTTTTCAAAGTGTGGCGCCAACCATTCTTCATCCACAGAGTAGCGTGAGAAGCCACCTCCGAGATGGTCGTAGATGCCACCTTGGCAGAGACCGGTGAGGGTGCTGATGACCGCGTCGGCGAATTTCGTTTCGCCGCTGTTAAGGTAAACAGCCCACAGAAGTTCGAAAAAGGACGTATACGGAAATTTTGGCGCACCGTTTAATCCGCCGTTAACCATGTCGACATGGGGGAGGAGATGAGTGGCGATCTGCTCTAGGTGATTGTCCGTCAATTCGGCCGGGAGAGGGGGCTCATTAATACGGCCGATACCTTCGTTCAAAGCGTCAACATTGGCGCTCACTTTTTCGGGCTCTTTGCTGTAGAGGCGGGCGATGGCGGTGAGGACGTCAGAAAAGGAAGATTGGCCGTATGCGGCAGTCTTTGGAAAATATGTGCCGCCCCAGAACGGTTGTCCTTGGGGCGTTAAGAACATGGTCAAAGGCCAGCCGCCATGACCTCCCAATAGGGCCAGTGCAGACTGGTAGATGTTGTCTAGGTCGGGGCGTTCTTCGCGATCGATTTTTATGTTAACAAAGTTTGCATTCATTTGGCGCGCGGTTTCGTCGTCTTCGAAGCTCTCATGGGCCATGACATGGCACCAGTGGCAGGCGGAGTAACCGATCGAGAGAAGGATGGGCCGATTGAGGGCTTGAGCGTGGGCAAGTGTCTCTGAATTCCAAGGTTGCCAATGAACCGGATTGTCCACGTGTTGGAGGAGGTAGGGGCTTGTTTCTGTCTGGAGGTTGTTTTGATTGAAATCTCGCGACATAAGCAAGCAATGCCTTGTGAGTTGGTTGCGTGGGCCTCTGGTTTGCGCCTAGTTTGGCGCCCGATGCCGTGCCCCGCGAAGTGGGCCCCGAAAGGAACAACGAAATGAAGATGAATATTGAACTAGAGTGTACACCAGAGGAAGCGAGGCGATTTTTGGGCCTGCCTGACGTTCAACCGATCCAAGACATGATGTCTGATCGGATCCAGGACCGATTGGAGTCCGCGATGAACATGTTTGATCCTGAATGGCTGATCAAGACATGGCTTCCTGCCGGTGGTAATGCGCTCGACACGGTGCAAAAGGCTTTCCGCGGTGTGGCGCAAACGGCCGCTCGCTCAACCGGGGCAGCTTCCAAGACATCAACGAAAGCCAAATCCAAGTCGAAGGCAAAGTCGAAGTCGAAGTCAGGCGGGAAATCCGGCAGCAAGGCGCGCAAGAAGTAGTTTTGGAAAATCAGTTCTCAAATGGCGCTTGGATGTGAGGTCATTGTCATGAATTCGGAGACACGGGTTTTGGACACGATCTTTGCCTTGTCGTCTGGAGCGGGGAAGGCGGGCGTTGCGATCATTCGGATATCGGGTCCGAAAGTAACCTCGATTCTTGAAGTGTTCTGCGGGATCGTATCCCCGATTCCTAATAAATTAACCCTGAAATCGATTCGTAACCCAGATTCAAACTTCGAGATTGACCGTGGGTTAGTGGCCTTTTTCGAGGCGCCGAAGAGTTTTACGGGCGAAGACCTGGCTGAGTTTCAGGTTCACGGCAGCCGTGCCGTGATCCACGAAATTACGACAGCGCTTGGATCTCTTACGGCGGTTCGGCCCGCTGAGCCGGGTGAGTTTACACGGCGGGCTTTCGAGAATGGTCGTATGGATCTTACGGAAGTTGAAGGGCTGGCTGACCTCATCGACTCTGAGACCATTGCCCAAAGGCGGCAAGCTCTTCGGCAAATGGAGGGGGAGTTGGGAGCGCTTTATAATGAGTGGCGCGATCGATTGATCCGGTTCTTGGCTTATGCCGAGGCAGAAATCGATTTTCCAGACGAAGATTTGCCGGACGGGATTCTCGCAGCGATTTGGCCCGACCTTCAGGTTCTTAAAATCGAGATTGAGGACCATCTTAGGGACGACCGCCGCGGAGAGCGTTTGCGGGATGGGTTTCGGATTGTCATTCTGGGTGAGCCGAATGTGGGCAAGTCGAGCCTTCTCAATCTGCTTGCCCGGCGCGATGTCGCGATCGTTTCAGATGAGGAAGGCACAACGAGAGATGTCCTGGAAGCACATCTCGATCTTGAGGGCTTTCCGGTGACTTTTCTTGATACGGCAGGGCTTCGCGAAGATGCGGGCAGTGTAGAAAAAGAGGGCATTCGGCGGGCTTTGGTCCAAGCGGAAACCGCAGATATGTGCGTTTTGTTGGGGGATTCCCGGAATTTTCCTGATCCGGGCGTCCTGGTCGATCACCTGAAAGAGGGCGATCTGCTGGTTTGGAATAAAGCCGATCTAATAGAGAAGGGCAGCGAACCTGTGGGGTCATCAGACGCAGGTCCCTTCGTTTCATCGAAAACAGGAGCGGGGGTCGACGATCTTCTCAGCCTCCTGTCCGAACGTGTTTCCAGTGAGATTGGCCTCGGTGAGGGGCCCGCAGTGACTCGAGCCCGCCACCGAACGGCCTTGTCACAAGCGCTCGACCATTTTCGTGGGCTCGAAAACCTTCGTTCTACCGGGGCAGACTCTGAGGCCGAATTGATTGCGGAAGAGCTCCGCCGCGCCGCGATGGAGATGGGCCGACTGACCGGAAGGGTCGATGTGGATGACCTGCTTGATGTCATCTTTAGAGACTTCTGCATCGGAAAGTAGTGTTTCACGTGAAACATTGCTACCTAGTCGTACTTTTCATCAAACTTGATAAAACACACCTTCTGTCGAGTTGGCGGTGGGATTCCTTTGACAAGGCATGGGCATTTTCTGCATAACCCGCGCTATGTCCGATCTTTCTACATTTGACGTCATCGTCATTGGCGGTGGCCACGCGGGTTGCGACGCCGCCGCAGCGGCTGCGCGGGTTGGGGCTCGGACGGCTCTGGTCACTCATAAGCTATCAACAATCGGCGAAATGTCCTGCAATCCTGCCATTGGTGGGTTGGGTAAAGGCCATTTGGTTCGAGAAATTGACGCCCTTGACGGGGTCATGGCGAGGGTGGCGGATCTGTCGGGAATTCAGTTTCGGATGTTGAACCGGCGCAAGGGTCCAGCGGTTCGTGGCCCAAGAGCCCAATCAGACCGACAATTGTATCGCCAACACATGCAGGAGATTTTGGGGTCTTACCCGGGGCTTACGCTCATTGAAGCATCTGTCGAAGACTTGGTCTTGGAAAGTGAACGGGTCACCGGCGTGATTACGGAAGATGGCCGCAAACTCAAGGCTGGGGCGGTTGTTTTGACGACCGGGACCTTCCTTCGGGGGGAGATCCACATCGGAGAACGGCGGATTCCGGCGGGCCGGGTTGGGGAAGCGCCGGCAATTGGTCTCTCAAAGACGCTTTATGGCCTCGGATTGCCGATAGGGCGTCTTAAGACAGGAACACCCGCACGATTAGATGGAAAGACTATTCACTGGGATGGTCTGGATGTTCAACCGGGCGATGACCCTCCGGTTCCGTTTTCTTTTTTGACAGACCGAATTGTGACCCCTCAGATTCCTTGTCACATCACGACCACGACAGACAAGACCCACGAGATTATCAGGGCCAATCTGGACAAGGCGCCTATTTACTCCGGGCAGATTGACGGGGTTGGTCCTCGATACTGTCCCTCCATTGAAGACAAGATTGTCCGGTTTGCTCACAGAGACCGACACCAGATTTTCCTGGAGCCGGAAGGCGTGAGCGACGACACAATTTATCCGAATGGGATCTCCAGCTCTTTACCGGAGGCGGTGCAGGATGCCTTCATCCGAACGATTCCAGGGCTTGAGGATGTGAGCATCATTCAACCGGGATACGCCATCGAATATGACTATGTGGATCCGAACGCGCTCCTATCGACGCTGGAAACCAAGACTATTCATGGACTTTTCCTTGCTGGGCAAATCAATGGAACTACGGGATATGAGGAAGCTGCGGCCCAAGGGTTGATGGCGGGGACAAATGCGGCCTTGCAAGTTGGTAACTCAGATTCATTTATTCTCGATCGGGCAGACGGGTATATCGGGGTCATGATTGATGATTTGGTGACCCGGGGAATCAGTGAGCCGTATCGGATGTTTACCTCCCGGGCCGAGTATCGTCTCTCCTTGAGAGCTGACAATGCGGACCAGCGCCTGACCCCAAAGGGGAGGAGGATTGGACTGGTGAAACGTGAGCGGTGGGCCGCTTTTGAGGACAAAATGGCGGCTTTGACCGCAGCGCGGGGTCAAGCGTCCCAAGTCATATTGACCCCACAAGAGGCTCGAAAGCTCGGTCTGAAAGTGAATTTGGATGGGGTGAAGCGGAGTGTTCCTGATTTACTAGCCTATCCGGACATTGATCTCGAAAAATTGGAACCGGTCTTTCCTGTATGGCGGGAGTGGCGATCAGATGTACGGGAGCAGATCGAAATTGATGCTCACTACCAAGGTTACATGGATCGGCAAGACAAGGATATTCACTCCTATCGGAAAGATGAGGCGTTGACCCTTCCCCGTGACATTGATTTCACTGCCATATCGGGGCTGTCTAATGAAGTGGTTGAGAAACTTTCCGCGGCACGACCTCATTCGGTGGGACAAGCTAGTCGGATCGACGGGATGACACCGGCCGCACTGACACTTCTCCTGGCTTATGTAAAAAGCGGGGGGTGGCAAAAGGGGCCGATCCGAATCGATCAAAATGAGTAGGACTTGGTAAGACTTTGGCAACCTATGGCCCGGACGAATTTGGTAATGATTTCAATGTTTCACGTGAAACATTGAAACAACTTATTTGTTATGCGGATCTCCTGACAAAGTGGCAAAAACAGATCAATTTGGTGGGCCCGAAAACTGTCCCGGATCTCTGGAAACGGCATTTTTCTGACTCGGCGCAATTGTGTGCCTTAGCACCAGACAATTGGACCTCGTGGATCGACTTTGGCAGTGGTGCCGGGTTCCCTGGTTTGGTGGTGGCTTTGATGTCGCAAGTGCCTGGGCGGCAGGTTCATCTGATCGAGAGCAATGGGAAGAAGGCCTCCTTCTTGAGAGAGGTTGCCAGAGCGACGGGTGCGCCGGTCATTGTTCATCAAGAGCGGGTTGAGAAGATTTCTCCTTTTTCTGTGGATGTTTTGTCGGCGAGGGCTTGCGCTTCCTTGTTGGATTTGCTCGACTATGCGGAGCCGTTTCTTCCCGACACCCCGACCTTGTTGTTTCCGAAAGGTCAAGATGTTGGGGTTGAATTGATGGAATGTTCTAAATGTTGGAATATTGACCTTGATAAGTTTCCGAGCCAAACGGATGCTGGTGGGGTTGTTCTTCGTATAAGGAAAGCAGTTCGTGTCTGAGCGTGAAATCAAACCCTATGTTCGCGGTTCCGACGGGCACAAAAAGAAACGTGCTCGGATTATCGTCATGGCGAACCAAAAGGGCGGCGTCGGAAAAACAACGACAGCAATCAATTTGGGGACGGCATTGGCGGCCGTGGGGGAAAGGGTGGTGGTTGTCGATCTCGATCCACAAGGGAACGCAAGCACCGGCCTCGGCATTTCTCATGCTCAAAGAGTACGATCTACTTATGATGTTTTGACGGAAGAAGCGCCGGTTGCGGATTGTATTCAGGCCACTGCGATTCCTGGGCTGCACATCATTCCCTCCTCCTTTGATCTTTCAGGAACCGAAATTGAGTTGGTTGGTGCGGCCCGGCGGTCATTTAGACTGCGCGATGCCTTGCGAGCCTTTTTGGCGCAGGGTCCGATTTGTGGGACCGACGAAAAGTCCATTTCCTATATCCTCATCGATTGCCCGCCGTCGCTCAATTTGTTGACGATTAATGCGATGACCGCAGCGGATGCGGTCTTGGTCCCCCTTCAATGTGAGTTTTTTGCGCTTGAAGGTCTTACACAACTCATGCGAACAGTGAGTTTGGTAAAGACAAGCCTCAATCCGAATCTTGAAATACAGGGTGTGGTCCTGACCATGTTTGACCGCAGAAACAATCTGTCAGAACAGGTGGCTCAGGATGTGAGGCAACATTTGGGAGACAAGGTCTACCGCACGGTAATTCCAAGAAATGTGCGGGTTTCAGAGGCGCCTTCCCACGGCAAGCCGGCATTGGTCTATGATTACCGCTGTGCCGGAAGTCAGGCCTATATCAAACTTGCCAGCGAGATTATTCAGCGGGAACGTGCGTTAAGGGCCGCCTAGACCGGCGACGGCTGGGCCAGATGAAGAGCCAAAATTCATAGTTAATTAGAGGGACACAATGTCAAATGAAACCCGCCATAAAGGTTTAGGCCGCGGCCTTTCAGCTTTGCTTGGCGATGAGGCGGACGAATACGCGAGTGTCGATCGCAGTAATAATGCCAAAGAACTTCCCATCGAGTATCTGGAGCCAAACCCGGATCAGCCGAGGCGCACGTTCAAAGAAGAGGACCTGGCTGATCTGACAGCGTCCATTCGTGAAAAAGGCGTTTTGCAACCGGTACTGGTGCGCCGACTTGAAGGGGAAATTGACCGCTACCAAATAGTTGCTGGAGAGCGTCGCTGGCGGGCAGCTCAAAAGGCCGCGCTTCACAATATTCCCGTTATTATCAAGGACTTGAACGACGCTGAAACGCTTGAAATCGCCCTAATCGAGAACGTCCAACGCGCAGATCTCAATCCGGTGGAAGAGGCGGCAGGCTACCAGTCCCTCATTGACGAGTATGACCACACCCAGGAGGAACTGGCCAAGTTCATCGGTAAGAGCCGCAGTCATATCACCAACACGTTGCGCCTTCTTTCACTGCCTGAACGGGTTCAAGGCTTGATTGGAGACGGTAAATTGACGGCTGGCCACGCGCGCACACTCATCAAAGCGGCTGATCCAACTGCCTTGGCACTTGAGATTGTCGAATCCGGTTTAAGTGTGCGGCAGGCGGAGATGTTGGCGCGTGAAGGGGCGCCGCCCAAGAAAACCAAAAGACGGGCGAAACCAGAAAAAGATCCCGATACACTGGCGCTTGAAGACAACGTCACCAATACACTCGGTCTCAAAGTGCGCGTCGAACACAAGGGTGATCGTGGCGGCGAGGTTCGCATTCGGTACAAGACACTAGAGCAATTAGATGATGTATGTCAGCGACTTACTGCTCAGAAGGCTGGCTTCTAGCCTGTTGAGACGGCTTGGTTAATTAGGCATTAACCATCATGTCCCCTATACTTGATTGATAATTATCAAGGTTTGGTTAACCTTAGTAGGGCTAAGCCCTACCGCGTGATCGCCGCCGGGCATTTGACGCCAACGCCATCAAGGCGTGGGCACAAATCGCGACATCCGGGGCGCCGGTTTTGCGGCAATCCATCTCAGCTTTCAGGGCCACATGAATGGCTCTTCGAAGAGCGGTGGCATTCCAGAGATTGACTTGAGCGGCAAAAGCGGGCTGGCGCTTGAAGAACACCGGCGGGCGCAGGCTTTTCATCAAGTCACTGCTGTTGCTGCCGGTATCCATTTGAGTGCGTACAAAGTGAAGTCGGCCGAGATGATTGCCGGCAGCGCGCAAGATCATGGCGGCAGGTTTGCCATCTGCCAGGGCGGTGGTGAGGGCTCGGTCCAGGCGGTCAAAGTCACCGGCGAGGGCCGCATCGATGACGGTATCGATATCTGCCTCCTCACCTAGACCCAGAGACGCCTCAACGTCATCCACGCTGACTTCTCCTGCGGAAAAGGTCTCTGTTCCTACTCCTTTGAAAAGTAAAAGCTTTTCCAATTCTCCCCGAGTCAATCCGCGGTCGCGGCCTAGGCGAGATAGGAGCATTTGTATGGCGGCGGGTTGGACTCTCAAGTCTGCTTTGGAGAGGGTGGACGCAATGACGTCTTGTAGGGCGCGACCCTCGTCAGCGTAACAGGCGATGGCGGCGACGTTTTGGCCTTTCTCAAAAAGAGACCGCAACTTGGAGCGCGGGGTAAGATTGCCCGCTTCAATGATCAAGGCGGCTTCGGCGACCACAGAGCCGTCTTCCAAGCCTTTCAAGAGATCGCCAACAATGCGCCCGGCGATTTCGCCGGCCTCTTGCACACGCACCACTCGTTTGTCTGACAACATGGACATGGCGCTAATTTCATCGGCCAATCGGGCGGGGTCGGTTTTTAGATCGCTCTCGGTTAGGTCAACGAGGCCTAAGTCTTGGTCTGGCTTGCCTAAATGAGTTTGCGCTAAATTACGTGAGCGCTCGCGAACCAACCCCAGATCCGGGCCGTAGATCAAGACAGCTTGAATGTCAGGGCTCGGTTTGGCGAGGAACCGGTCGGCGTCATGGGGTCTTATTTTCATAGCGGCCTGTCCACCCTTGCCTGGTGTTAGTCCAACGCGGCCTGGCGGAAGTAGAGGCTTAGTCTGAGTTTGACATCACGGCTCAGCTCGGACGCAGCTCGGCTCTGGGCGTCCCTTTGAGCGGTCAGGGTGGAAAACTGGTTCGAAACAACGTTGTAGGGCGCGATGGTTAGGGTTTCGCCCTCAAAAACTGTCTTGTTGTCGGTCAAATCAACCAGACGGAAGCGACCTATGAGCTGATAATTGTAGCGGGTGACGTTGTCGTCCTCCTCAAACCCAAGCCCTTCCTTCTTTTCCCGCAAAGTCATCTTTAGTTGATAGAGCGGCGCAGCCGGCGTGCCCAACGGCGTCAACTCATTCATCAAGGCGATATAGACCTCTTGGCCTATCGGTTGCGGAATTTGGGTGACTTCGATGTCACCTAATTGGTCATCCAGGCTCACACCCTTATGGTTGTCGGCGTATAGCGGCTGGAATCCACAACCGGCGAACGACGGCGCCACAAATGCGACGAACAAGGCGAGAAGAGTGAAGCGTTGGAGCATAAGGTTAGACCACAATATTGACGATCCGATTGGGCACAACGATCACCTTTCGAACAGGCTTGTCGCCGATCACGTTAACCACATTGTCCACCGCCAAAGCCAACTCTTCAACTTCTTTTGCAGGCGTGTCCAGCGCAAGGGAAATTTCAGCGCGTCGCTTACCGTTGATCTGAACCGCGATGGTGATGAGGTCGTCTTGCACCAGCGCCTCGTCGGCGACCGGCCACGGTGTGTCGACCACCATGGTTTCGTGTCCGAGGGAGTGCCAAGCCTCTTCTGCCAAATGCGGCATCATTGGCGCTACCATCAAGGTGAGGGCTTCAACGGCCTCGCGCAAAGCAAATCCAGCATCGTCGTCCAAATTGCCTTGGCTCTTACTGGCGAAAGCGGCGGCTTCATTGGTCAGTTCATAAATGCGCGCCACGACACGGTTGAAGCGAAACCCTTCGATGTCTTTGGTGACGGAAGAGATTGATTTGTGGGTGGTGCGGCGCAGCGCAACGGCCTCCTTGCCGACTGTTTTCGGCGCTTTTGTACCCTTTTCAGGCAAACGGCCTAAGTTTTCGGCAACCACACGCCACAAGCGTTGGGTGAATTTCCAGGCTCCGTCGATACCTGCTTCGGTCCATTCGACGTCTCGAGCTGGCGGGGAATCGGAGAGCACAAACCACCGCGCAGTATCAGCACCGTAGCGGTCGATGATGTCTTCTGGATCGATGGTGTTCATCTTCGACTTCGACATTTTTTCGTTCGCACCGACGATGAGTTCTTCCCCGGTCTCGACGTGGAAAGCCTTACCATCGCGCTTGATGACGTCGGCAGGATTTATCCAATTGCCATTGGCCCCTTCCGCATCGCGGTAGGTCTCGTGGCAAACCATGCCTTGGGTAAAAAGGCCGTCAAAGGGCTCGTCCAGCCCAATGTGGCCGGTCGCCTTCATGGCGCGGGTGTAAAACCGGGCATAGAGCAAATGCAAAATGGCGTGCTCAACGCCCCCAATGTATTGATCGACCGGCAGCCAGTAGTTAGCGGCGGCGGGATCTGTGGGCGTGTCGACGTGCGGCTCGCAGAACCTAGCGAAATACCACGAGGAATCGATGAATGTGTCGAATGTGTCAGTTTCACGCTCGGCATCACCGCCACACGTTGGGCAAGGCACCTTTTTCCAAGTCGGGTGATGTTGCAGGGGATTGCCGGGTTCATCGAAGGTGATGTCGTCGGGCAAGGTCACAGGAAGATCAGCCTTGGGTACCGGCACTGTCCCACACTTAGCACAGTGGATAATGGGAATTGGGCATCCCCAATAGCGTTGGCGTGAGACCCCCCAATCGCGCAGGCGATATTGGACGGTGCCTTTGCCAAGGTCCATTTCTTCAATTCTTTCGATGGCGGCGCTAATGCCGGTATCGACATCCATCCCGTCTAGGAAGCCGGAATTTGCGAGCTTGCCATCGCCTAAATAGGCCTCGTCTAATACCCTGAATTCGTTCGAGTTTTCCCCGTCAGGAACCACAACGGGCAGGACGGGTAGGCCATATTTGTTGGCAAAATCGAGGTCTCGTTGGTCATGGGCGGGACAGCCAAAGATGGCGCCAGTGCCGTATTCCATCAAGACAAAATTCGCCACATAGACCGGCAGTGTTTGACCATCCACGAAGGGGTGTTTGACTTTCAACCCAGTGTCGAAGCCTTGCTTGTCTGCTTTTTCGATTGCTTCTTCGGAGGTGCCCATGCGCTGGCACTGTTTGATGAAGTCCTTCAATTCAGCAGAAGAAGAGGCGAGTTGCCCGGCGAGCGGGTGGTCGGCTGAGACGGCACAGAAACTTGCTCCAAACAACGTGTCGGGTCTCGTGGTGTAAACTTCAATTGATGATTGATCCGTGGTCGGACCACCGTCCGTTAACTCAAAACGAAAGGACAGACCTTCGGATCTGCCGATCCAGTTTTGCTGCATCAAGCGGACCTTATCCGGCCAGCGCTCCAATGTGTCCAACCGGTTCAGGAGATCATCTGAGTAGTCTGTTATTTTGAAGAACCACTGGGCCAAGGTGCGCTGTTCGACCAACGCTCCTGAGCGCCAGCCGCGACCGTCGATGACTTGCTCATTGGCTAAAACGGTGTGGTCAACCGGGTCCCAGTTGACCTTGGATTCTTTTCGGTAAACCAGGCCTTTTTCTAAGAAATCCAAGAACATAGCCTGTTCATGGCGGTAATACTCGGGATCGCATGTGGCGAATTCTCGGGTCCAATCGATAGCCAGTCCGATGGACTTTAATTGTTCTCGCATCACGTCGATATTGGCGTGGGTCCATTTAGCCGGGTGGACTTTGTTGGCCATGGCGGCGTTCTCGGCCGGCATCCCAAAGGCGTCCCAACCCATGGGATGCAGCACATTGAAGCCGCGGGCTTTCTTGTAGCGCGCGATGACATCGCCCAATGAATAGTTGCGGACATGACCCATGTGAATGCGCCCTGATGGATAGGGGAACATTTCAAGCACGTAGTATTTTGGCCGGCTGAGATCGACTTCGACTTCAAACGTCTTCTTGCTTTCCCAAGCGGCTTGCCATTTTGGCTCGCTCTCTTTGGCGTTATAGCGGCTCATGGCTCTTCTTCTTTCAATTCATCTGTTAGATATGAAAACGCCGCTGCCCTTGCTTTAAAGGCTGCGGCGAACTCAAAAAATTCAGGTCGTTTCGACGATTACTTTTGCGCTGAATCCACTTTGAGCTCGCGGGCTCTACGAAGGATCTGATTTTCGAGCATGGTCGACGTGTTCGGGCTTACGTTTGCGTCTGCCCAGCCGATGTCAGCAAGTTCTTGCCGGAAGACAGAAACCCGCACTCCGTCGGCGCGCAAATCCCGGTCCAAGATATAAACCGTCACCTTGAAGCGCTCGGTTGGCACCTGCGGATTGGCGCGCCAGTCAGTGATGATGACGCCACCTTGAGAATCCAAGGTTGTCAAAGGCATGAAGGACAATGTGTCCAATGAGGCGCGCCATAGGAAGGTGTTTACCGCGATCCCGGGTGGTTTACCCGCCCATTCGCTGTATTGAGGTTTCCGGTCTGCCCCGAGGCCAAATATTCTCAACGTCGGGGAAAAGACGCCAGTGCCTTCATCTTCCGGGTTTGGTCGAAGGATCCGATCGCTCGGGCTCCATCCGTCATCCGGGTATGCGTCTCCATCCCGAGCTCCACCGCAGGCGGCGAGGGTGAAAGACAGTGTCCAAAAGACAACAAGCGCAACAAACTTTCTCATGAGCAAAATCACTCTTTTCGTAACGGCTATCGCGGGTTTGAGGACAAGATCCTCTAAAATCCGGGCGAAAGTGAGATCAGATGGCTTACTACACTAATGAGATTGCCTTGTCTAAGCCTGTTTGCTTGATGAATCTCGAGGCGCTGTCACAAAAGTGAAAACATTCTGTCTTGGCCTTGAAACAAAGCATCCTTAAGACCTCCTTTGCGGATCGGGCAAATCCTCGCTCTATCAAAGAACACAACAAAATTGGAATGGGACTCTCGATGGCTATGAGAAAACTGGGACTGGCTATGTCCTCTGCCGCAATCGTAGCACTGGCTGCGCCAGCTGCGATGGCAAAGTTGGAACTAAAACTCGGTGGTTACTACTCGGGCGCGATTGCTTTCACCGACCACCCAACCGACGACCGTGATTATAAATTCGGGTCAGACTCTGAAATCTACGTCAAAGGTAGGCAGATTCTGGACAATGGCCTCGAAATTGGCTTCAAAGCGGAGTTTGAGCTCGAGGATGACGGCGACAACGGACCCGGGGAAGACACCGTTGACGAAGTTTACATCTACTTTAAAGGGGCCTTTGGTAAGGTCGAATTTGGGCAAAATGACGGGATTGGAGATACGTTCCGGGTCGAGTCGCCGAGGGCTTTGCAAGAGCACGCGACCAATGACCATGATCTTGACCCCTTGAAGATCACTGACATTCAAACCACCAATGAAACTTCTGATGACTACACCAAGCTCACCTATATGACCCCGAGCTTTAGCGGGTTCCGACTTGGTTTTTCGTTCACACCAGAAGCTGAGAAGAACAAAAAGGGCTTTACGTCAGCCGGTAAAGACGCAGGCGATGAAATCATCGAGGTCGGACTGGCCTTCACCAACACCTACAACGACATCGATATCGACTTCACCACGACATTTGTTACAGCCGACGATACCGGCGGTCTCGACAATAATGAGTGGAATGTTGGTCTTGGTGTGGGCTGTGGGCCGTGGCAAGTGGCAGGCAGCTACCGCGACAGTGAAGGCGATGGCCTCAAGGGTTTTGGTAACAAGCATGATGATTACCAAGCTTGGGATGTTGGTGTCGGGTACAAAACCGAACAGTGGAAATTTACTGCTGAGTATGGGCAGGAAGAGGGTGAGACCGTCCTTGGCGTCCAAACCAAAGAGGGTCGGGCTCTCATGCTTGCGGGACGGTACGAAATTACAAGAGGCGTCCGTCTTGGGGCTGGCGTTCTTTTTGAAGAGGATGATGTAAGTGGGCTTGACGGAACGGCGATCATCATTGAGACGGCTCTGAAGTTCTAACATCAAAACACACATCAGTTGTTTTTCGCAAATGTAATTCTCGGAAAACGAGTGGCGTGGGATGGATTTTCTGAGCCGGTTCTTGTTTTTGGCCCCGCTTGCGAGACAGAATGTCTCATCGTCCGGACAAAGCAAGTGGCAAGGCCCGCGAAAATGGCGGAACCCCGTGATGTTTCCCATAAAATCTCCTTGTGACATTTGCGTCACAAACACCCGGAGAACCACAACCTTACGGGCTCGTTAGTTGACTTGGAGGCCCGATAAATCGTTTAAAGAAAGGCAGAGAAGTGGGGCAGTTGCCGGTCCGGCGGCTATCGTCTGTGTTCGACAGGCCTGTCGTCTGCGTTCGTTAGACGGTGTGGTTGAGGAAATGACAATCCGGATTGCCGGACTGTGCGAATTGGGAAGCAAGAGATGAAGAAGATTTTGGGTCAATCAGCAGCACTGGCTGCGATCCTCGCGTTGGGATCGCCGGCATTTGCTGATGACAAAATCAAACTTGAACTCGGCGGATATTTCGTTGGCGCAATTGCGGCGACAGATGGCGATGCGCGCGACCAAGATTTTCCTCTGCCTGCATTTTTGGACGATCGGGATTACAAATTCGGAAGCGATGCAGAAATCCACATCCGGGGGGCAATGATCCTCGATAATGGATTGCGCGTTGGCTTCAAAAGCGAATTCGAACTGGAAAACGATAGCGACGACGTGGTCGACGAAGTCGGCATTTTTGTGGAAGGCGGCTGGGGTCGTTTTGAGTTTGGTCAAGATGACGGCGTTGCAGATAAGTTCTCCGTTACCTCTCCGCATGCCCTCATCAAGCACTCCGCCAGTGATCGCGGTCCGATGGGTTTCTTCGCACCGAATGACGATATGATGGACCCATTAGCGCTGGCACAAGTTTCCACAGTTAATGACAGCTCACAAGATTTCACCAAACTGACTTATATGACGCCCAAAGTAGGGCCAGTGAAACTTGGCTTCTCAATCACGCCGGAAGGCGAGAACAATTCCCAAGGCTATACCGCCGCTGACAATCTCGATTCCCTCTTCGAGGTCGATGAAATCTGGGAAGCAGGTATCATCATCAACGAGACATTCAACGATGTTGAGTTGGAAGTGGGCGCTACCTATCTAACAGCGGATGATTGTAATGCCGGGGACTGTGTGATCGAAAAGGTTGAGCGTAACGAATGGAATGTGGGCGTCAATGTGGGCATTGGCGGGTTCACCGTTGGCGGCTCCTACCGGGACAGTCACGGGTTGGTTCATGCCGAGGGCGGTTTTTCTGGTGTCCAGAAAGACTATGAAGCTTGGGATGCCGGCGTGGCCTGGGAAGGTGGTGCTTGGAAAGTGAGCGCTCAATACGCAGAACATGAAGGCACGGCCCATACCGGGGGCACGGATATTGATGGACAGTCCTACATGTTGTCAGCGCGGTACAAGATTGCTCGCGGGTTCCGGATCGGCCTTGGCCTGCAGCACGATGACGACGAGGTTGCCGATCAGGATGGTAATGCCGTGATTTTGGAGACAGCGTTGAAGTTCTAGTTGGAGACCTAAGACGTGATCCACCTGCGGCGCTTAGCCGCTTTTTTTGTGGCTAGAATCCACCGATCCCGGCCAGACCCGCAAGACGAATGCCCTGTAGTCGCTGAGCTGTGATCGACGTAATGCCGCCAAGAGCGTAGAGAGGGAGATTGATTTGGTTGGCCCATTGGGCCAATTTCAAGGGCCCTATGGGCGCCGTCTTTGTGTGACTTTTGGTGTGAAAAACGGGAGAAATCAAGGCCGCATCAGCCCCTTTGGCTTGGGCCGAGTGGAGTGCGGGAAATGAGTGAGCTGCAGCGGTAACCATGAGATTTGGCTTCATGATCTTCGCGCGCGGGATGAGATGATGGAGATGCTCCGGCAGGTGGCAGCCATCCGCCGCAAACCTGAGAGCGAGATGAGGGTGACCTGCGACCAGAAATACCAGCCCACATTCTCTGCAGATTGTGCGAAGTCGCTTCAGGAGATCCTCTCTGTACGGATCACCATAGTTTCGCACGACAATCCCGGCTCCACGGGGTTGTCTGGCTGCTGCGGCAATTGGATCGGCGAGCCTGGCTTGATCGGTTAGTAGTAGCGTCGGCGGCAGGGCCACTCCAGAGACCTGGCTGCTTTGCCGGAGCTTCAAATTGAGCTTTCTTGCTTGGCTTGTTAGGGTAGGGGGCAGTTTCGTCTCCCAATTAGATAAGTAGCTCGATGACGTTTGACCCAACTGAAGGCTTGCGTGACGTGCGCGCAAAGATCAATGCGTCCGCTCAGACTTGTGGTCGGTTCCCGCAAGATATCACATTGGTGGCGGTGTCGAAGGTGCATGGACCAGAAAATATCACCTTAGTGTTGGACGCAGGCCACCGCATTTTTGGCGAAAACCGTGTGCAAGAGGCGCTGTCAAAATGGCCGGACCTGAAAGCGCGATATGACGGTATCGAACTGCACCTCATTGGTCCCTTGCAGACCAACAAAGCAAAAGAAGCGGTTGGCCTCTTCGATGTGATTGAGAGTGTTGACCGGGAGAAATTGGCGGTCAAACTCGCCGGTGAAATGAAAAAACAAGGCCGAAACCTTCCCATCTATATCCAGGTCAATACCGGCGAGGAATCCCAGAAATCGGGGGTTTTCCCATCGAATGTTGATGATCTTGTTGAGAGATGCCGGGGGCTTGGTTTGGCGGTGGTCGGCTTGATGTGCATCCCGCCTCTCGACGAAGATCCCTCCTTGCACTTCATGCTTTTGCAGAAGATCGCCAGGCGCAATGGTCTTAGCCAATTATCTATGGGGATGAGCGGTGATTTTGAGATGGCAATTGAATTTGGAGCTACCCATGTGCGGGTCGGGACGGCTGTTTTTGGCGCACGCCCCCCTGCGGAATAGCCGAGAGCGCGCGCCGCTCATCCATTTTCGTACGTGTACGAATCGAAACCCAAGTTACTACAAGATATGTCCGGTCTTCTTTGCTTTGGTGGCAAGGTAGTGCGCGTTGTGTTCGTTGGAAGGAAAGGAATGGCGGACACGCTCTGTCACCTCGATCCCGCAGGTTTCAAGTTGAGCGACCTTGTCTGGGTTGTTTGTCATGAGACGGACGGCAGAAAACCCTAGCTTCTTGAGCATTTCCGCGGCACAGGCAAATAGTCTCTCATCGGTCTCAAAGCCTAGTCTTTGATTGGCTTCCACAGTATCGAACCCTTGGTCTTGAAGCGCATAGGCTCGCAATTTGTTCATGAGCCCGATGCCGCGGCCTTCTTGGGCTAGATAGAGCAAAATCCCGTCGCCGCTTTCTGCAATCTCGCGGATGGCTCCACGGAGCTGATCGCCGCAATCACATTTTAGGGATCCAAGCAAGTCGCCGGTGAAACATTCGGAGTGCAAGCGGGCGAGGACTGGCTGATGGGGCTCGGGATGGCCGATCACGATGGCGAGATGTTCAGGTCCACCACCCAATAACCCTTGCGGGCGAAAGGCGATGAGGCGGGCTTTTGGCGCCTCTTTGAGCGGCACGTCGGCGCTGCTTACCATTTGAAGGCCGAAGGGAAGCTCAGAGACCTTCTCTAACTTGGTGGCAGAAGCTGTGTCGAAATCACTGATATCTAGGCTTTCGACTGACAAGAGCCCTCTGCTCTTTGCGAATGCGTCAGGGTTTGGGGGCCCCCCGAGATTGGCCAATGAGATTGAGACAACACTCGGGAGGAGGCCAGCGAGCTTTGCCAACTCGATCCCGGCGATTTCACATTTGCCTGGTTGATCTCGTTCCGCTTGAAAGGGGCCCATGAGGGGATGCCCGAGATCTGCCGACGGGTCGGAAAGATGTCGGATCAGCTCAAGATTATCTTGGTCCTTCATTGCAATCGCAATGGCCTCTTCGGTGTAGAGGCGGATCTTGAGTGTTTTGGCGCGATTGTGGGTGAGTAAAATATGAGGCTGTTGTGTGGACAGCGCCCTCATTTCGGTCAGCCACGCCTGGTCGATAAGCTCAGCTGAAGCAATGAGATGAGCGCTACTTGACCCCTCTGTGATCACAACGGGGCACCCACGGCGAAGGTCGAGGACGGCCCGCTCAACTTCGATCATCGATTTTTCGTGGTCACTTGCTGTCATGTCAGAGGAGTCTATATCGCTAGATTGTGATTTCGGGGCAGTATTTGTTACCTGTAGAGCCCTGAAATACTCTATTGTCAGAAGGGTTTAGACCCCTATCGTGGGAATCTGTGACCAGTAACACGCGCTTGTCAGGCTCGCGTCTCCTATATAAATCAGGTTTGGGGAGAATTGCGAAGGGAATCAGGGGCTTCTGCTACCGGGAATATCGGAGGAGGATGAATGAGCTCAGTCAAAAAGATTTTGATTGTCGATGACGATCCGGCGCTGCGAGAGGCCTTGCAAGAGCAGTTCTCTTTGCACGATGAATTTGATGTCGAGGAGGCCGATAGCGCTGCTACCGGTCTTGAAAAGGCGCGCCAGGGTCCGCACGACCTAATCTTGCTTGACGTGGCTCTGGGAGAGGCTGACGGACGAGAGGTCTGTAAGACGCTTCGAAAGAACAATGTCAATTGCCCGATCATCATGCTGACGGGTGCGGATACGGATGCTGATACAATCTTAGGATTGGAGTCAGGCGCCAACGACTATGTTACGAAACCGTTTCGCTTCGCGGTTTTGTTGGCGCGCTTGAGGGCTCATTTGCGCAGTCACGAACAAAGTGAAGATGCGATATTCAAGATTGGGCCTTACACGTTCAAGCCATCGGCAAAGATGCTGTTGGGCGATGACGATAAGAAGGTCCGATTGACGGAAAAGGAAACTTCAATCCTCAAATTTTTGTACCGAGCGGGTGACAAGGTGGTCGGTCGGGATACGCTTCTGCACGAAGTCTGGGGTTACAATTCGGGCGTCACAACCCATACGCTGGAAACCCACATTTATCGGTTGCGGCAAAAGGTTGAACGAGATCCCTCAAATGCGGAACTTTTGGTCACCGAGCCCGGCGGTTACAAGTTGGTGCCGTAAGGAGTTTTGATGGATAAATCCCCAGAAAACAAGGCATTTAGCGTACGCTTTTGGGGTGTGCGTGGCAGTGTGCCGTGTTCTGGGCCGGAGGTTCTTAAATACGGGGGCAACACATCATGTCTCGAGGTGATGTGTGGGTCTCGCCGCATCATCTTTGATGGCGGCACGGGCATTCGCGAGCTGGGCAACCAGTTGATGGCTGAACGGCCGTTGGACATCGATATTTTTCTCACCCATACCCATCTCGATCATGTGTGCGGATTGCCTTTCTTCAAACCGTTTTATTGCGGTCAGAACACATTCCGAGTTCGCTCTGGCCACAAGACCTTTGGATGCGGCGCCAAAGCGGCGTTGGAAAACATTATGGTGGCTCCAGTTTTGCCCATGGATGTCGGGGTCTTTGAGGCTGAAACGCAGTTTGAAGATTTTGCTTGCGGTGAAACATTGACACTTGACGAAGACGCGGTGATCAGAACACATTCCCTCAGCCATCCCAATGGGGCGACGGGTTACCGCATTGAGTGCGATGGGCGAAGTATCTGCTACATCACGGACACGGATCATGTGCCCGGTGAACTTGACGAAGGGCTCGTCGATTTCATCCGGGGCTGCGGCATCTTTATCTATGACTCGACTTATACAGACGAGGAATTCGAGCGCTTTGCGGATTTTGGCCATTCGACCTGGCAACAAGGGGTTCGCCTTGCAGACGCTGCTGGTGCAAAGACCTTTGTCGCCTTTCACCACGACCCTGACCACAATGATGACTTTATGGACCAGGTGACCAAAGATCTTGAAACCATGCGGTCGGGCTCAGTGGTGGCACGAGAAGGCCTGACACTATCACCATGAAACGCCCCTTGAGTGCTACGGCGGCGCAACTCCATTTGAAAGGCCTCTTAACCCTGTGATCGATACGACCAAGGCCGGTGACTATCCGCCGAATATCCAAGCCATTTTGAAGAAACCCTCACCAGCAAGCGCCTTCTTAGGGCTTGAGCTCTTGGAAATTGATCCTGGGGCCGGGATTGCCCGCATGGCCTTTCGGGCGACAGATGCCCTTTGCAACAAGTGGGGCGGTATCCAAGGGGGCATGGTCGCGGCAATGCTCGATGATGCGATGGCAATCGCGATCGGTATGACCCTTGAATGGGGTCAGATTTCGCCAACCCTTGAAATGAAAACGAATTTTCTTGCGGCGGCGAAACCAGGACGCATCTTGGCCGAAGGCCGGGTTATTCGGCGGGGAAAGTCTGTGGCCTTTGTCGAGGCAGAGCTGAGCAACGAAGACGGCGCCCTTGTCGCGACGGGGTCTTCGACCTTTAGCTTTGTGACATTGAAGACTAGGTAGGAAAAGCATTTGGGCCACAATGGTTCTTTGGTCGACGCTCTTAGAGGCATAAGCGGTTGAAAAAACTCATCTTTATTCTGGTCGATGGACTTGGGCTTAAGACTGCTCTTGGGCATATGGGTTTTCTTGAAGGCCAAGTGGCGCACGGCGCAGCACAGCGGGTTGCGCTGAAGTCTGCGCTCCCTTCAATGAGCCGCCCGCTCTATGAAACAATCCATACAGGGCTTACGCCGGCGCAACACGGCATTACGTCAAATGAAATGTCACGACCGTCCCAGCATCCCAATGTCTTCTCTGAGGTACGGGATCAGGGTGGAAGCACAGGGGCAGCCGCCTATTGGTGGATTTCGGAGCTTTACAATGGCCGGACCTTTGACCCCTACCGGGATGCCGAGTGCGACACGGAGGACGCGACGATCCAACATGGACGGTTCTACCGGTCTGATGCCTACCCAGACACTGAACTCTTCTGCCGGGCAAGCGCCGTTATTGAGCGATTTCGACCAGACTATTTCTTGGTTCATCCGATGGGCTGCGACTATGTGGGTCACTGCCATGGCGGGGCGTCAGAGCGTTATCAGACACAGGCAACAAGCATGGACGCGATTATCTCGCTTTATCTGCCTTATTGGCAGGGCCTAGGTTACAACGTCGTTGTGAGCGCTGATCATGGAATGAATGCAGCCGGTTTTCACGGCGGTACCGAAGACGATGTTCGGCTTGTGCCGTTCTATTGGTTTGGGGGCGGGAAACCTTCTGGAACCCTGACGGAGGGCGGGTTTTGTCAAACCGCGGTCGCGCCTACCTTGCTGCAAATGATGGGCCTCAAGCCGCCAGAATCAATGATAACGCTCGCTATTTTAAAAAAGGGGACAGGGTAAAAGCTTTCAATAAAGTATTGTGTCACGTTAATCATGTTAACCATGGTTATGGCCCAAGGTTCCACATGGATACAGCGCTAGACCTTGAGTTCAGCAATGACCGGCACGTGATCTGATGGGCGCTCCCAACCGCGGGCCTCTCGGACAATCTCAATTTTGCGATGAGCATTTGCGAGCGCCGGTGTTACCCAAATGTGATCGAGGCGACGACCTTTGTCCGCCTTGTCCCAATCTTGGGCCCGGTAGCTCCACCATGTGTAAAGTTTTTCGGAATCCGGCGTGTACTCGCGCGTGATGTCGATGAAGCTATGAGCAGCTTGCCAATCTTTGAGGTGGTCAACCTCAATTGGGGTGTGGGAAACCACTTTGAGGAGCTGCTTGTGAGACCAGACGTCATGCTCCAGGGGGGCGATGTTTAAGTCGCCAACAAGTATTAACTTGTTGGTTTTCTTACCCTTTCGGTTCTTGAACCAGCGGGTCGCCTCCTTCAAGAAATCCAGTTTGTGCTGAAACTTCTCATTTGTTTTAGGGTTTGGCTCGTCACCCCCTGCTGGCACATAGAAATTGTGGATCTCCACCCCCTCTACATGAGCACAAACATGGCGGGTATCGTCTTTGCCGCAAAAATTCTTGTGGGAGATTTTGTCGATAGGCTGCCGCGAAACAGTGGCGACCCCGTGGTATCCCTTTTGACCATTAATGGCCATGTGCGGGTAGCCCATGTCCTCAAAGGCTTGCCGGGGAAAGAGGTCATTCATGACCTTGGTTTCTTGAAGGCACAGGACATCTGGCTGATGGGTCTTTAAGAAAGACTCCACCAATCCAATCCGCAGTCGCACCGAATTGATATTCCAAGTCGCAAGTTTTAGAGACGGCACGAGGGGCAAACCTCCTAAAGGTCAGAAAATGTTGAAAGACAGGCCAGCCAGGCCGATGGGCCATTTGCCGGCCTCAAAAAGGCGGAATTTATGGGCAAAGGGGTGCGGATCGGTTTCACCAGCCGTGAGCACCAAGGCCGCGTGATGGACCGCCTGGACCGCCGAACCTGTCAACAAATTGAGTAGTGGACCTTCCTCCAAATCCCAGATGGCGGCAATGTCCTCTAGGGCCTCGCGGATGTTGTCTGAGGCGAGCGAAGAAGCGTGGGTCAAAGCCACGTTCAAGGCCGCTTCGTCCATCTGTTCAAGGGTGCGGGCTACCAAGCCAACGCGCAATTGTTCTTCCTGGGCCCAGGCCTCTGAGTCCAGGTCCATTGAGAGGGCAGCGTCTGAGGCTTCCTCAAAGGACGTCATGGGCGTGACTGCGGCTTCTGGAAAGCCCAGAAGATCAAGGTAGTTGCGGGCGGTGTCGATGGTTTCTTCAGAAAGGGCGTCACCAAGGCTCGCATACCAGTGGACCCGGTCGAGATTGAGGGCAAACCGCTTGACGCGAAGGAGTGTTGGAATTTCTTCGAGGAGTTGCTCAAACATCTCGCCATCAAAGTCAGGGTCGAAGTCGTCGTGAGACATTCAGGTCCTCAAGATTTCGGCCGACATGTATTGCGCGCGAGCGCACTTGCCGGGTTTTCTGGGTCTCGATGGGCGGTGAGAGCCTATTGCGGTCTTTCTTGCAGAAAGACGTTGAGGAGACAAGTCGGTCATACCAAGGAGCACTCCTTTGAGAAAGAGGTGCGTGGGTCTTTTTGGAATGCTTATGGATTTGCAGCCTTGGGTCGTGCGCGAAAAGGATCAGCAGAATGGCGCCGTCCATTCCTTGAGTATCTTGGTTCTTGACTGTTGCAGAAAGGACCTTTCCATAAGCAGTCGTAGTCGAAATGCGGTGTGGACAAAAAGAGAGCGCCCGGCCGTGCGTTGGGACCGGGCGCATTTCGCGCTTCTAGGGCGCGTGCGCCGGTAGGGGATGTGCCGACGCTTACGAATGAGGGTCGGACCTGCTAGCGGGGGGGGCAATGCCGATCCGACCTTGGTCTCATTCGGTTAACCTAAAACTACGGAAATCTGCGAGATTTTCAATGTGAATCTGACTCGCGGGTACGATCTCGGTCGTTTTGTTAACCATAAATTTACGATTGTTACGATGCGGTTCGCAGATTTCTGCGATTCATTCTGCACCTGGGGTTAACTTTAAATTTTTGTAATGTTTTCAAGGAGATTCCATAATGACCCTGTGGTTTTCGGGTTATGGATAGCGCGTGTTGCAGAGTCACCAATCAAATTGTCAAAGAAAAAATGAACCCACCCACAATTTGGTTCCGTTCCCTCATGCCACCGGAAGATGAATTGAGTGTAAGTCCTACTTGGTCATACTTTATTAACCATCGCGGAAGCGGATCGGCAATTCATGGGCGTGAGACTGCGTGAACTCGTTGCAATGCCAGAACCGCAGTGCCGTCGGCACCACTATTTTGTAGTAAATGGAGTGTTAACAAACGTGTCCCTGTAATAAAGAGGTGGGCGACTTAGTCCCAATCTTCGTCTTCGTCAAAGAAGTCGCCTTCTTCTGGGATGAAGAGGGCGGGATCAAGCTTCATGCCGGTCTCGACGTTCTTTAGAGAGACTGTGATCCGTTCGCCCTGGGCGTCGATCACTTGCCAATAACGTAGTTCGAGATTGGGTTCAGAAAACACCATGGTCAGCTGACCTTGGGCAATCCCTTCGTCCTCAAGGGCCGTGACAGCGACCAGACCATTGGCGGTTGCAACGTCTATGACGTTGGTGTCCTTGACCAGGTTCACGTTCTTTTTGAGAAGCAAATGGAGAGGGGTTTCCCGCAATGGGTAGCGATCAACGCTTTCAATTTCGCGGTCATTGATCATGGCCCAAACACCGTCGGAAAGAAGGGTGAGGGGCGGGTTTTCATATTCGAAGCGCACCCGGCCCGGGCGGCGCATATAGAATTTGCCTTCTACAGCACTTCCGTCTGGATTGATCTGCAGGAAGTCGCCGCGCATGGTGGTTAAGCCATTTAAATATGCGCTGACATTGTCGACCTGTAGGGATTGCTCAGCACTCAAAGTGACCGTAGCGGTTTTCGCCGCCAAGGGGCCTGATGCCGTGGGTGCCATGACCAGGGTCGTGATCGCAACCACCAGACCTGAAATTTTACGCGATGATACTTTCATGGTTCTGACATACCGGGCCAGTATGGCGAAAACAAGGGTCGCTCGTTAAAATGTGTCGGCTTCATCTGAATGTAACTATGGTTAATAGTCTGAGTAATCGCCCACGAGAACCTCACGTTTTCCGGCGTTGTTTGCAGGCGAGACCACCCCTTCTTCTTCCATTTGTTCCATGATCCTGGCCGCGCGATTGTAGCCAATCTGGAGTTTGCGCTGGATATAGGAGGTCGATGCCCGGCCGTCCTGGGCGACGATCGCCACCGCACGGTCGTAAAGCTCATCCCCGGCACTGGCCGCCTCATCTTGGAAGAGGCCGTACATGTCGCTGGGACCGCCGCCTTCTGGCTCCTCGGTAATGTCGTCGAGATATTCAGGTCGGCCTTGTTTTTTGAGGAACTTGACCACTTTTTCGACTTCGGAATCCGACACAAAGGGCCCGTGCACCCTGTGAATGCGGCCACCGCCGGCCATATAGAGCATGTCGCCTTGGCCGAGTAGCTGTTCGCCTCCTTGCTCGCCTAAGATGGTCCGACTGTCGATCTTTGACGTGACCTGGAAGGAAATCCGGGTTGGGAAATTCGCTTTGATCGTTCCAGTTATGACATCGACACTTGGTCGTTGGGTTGCCGTGATGAGGTGAATACCGGCGGCCCGGGCCATTTGAGCCAAACGCTGAACGGCGTTCTCAATGTCTTTTCCTGCCACCATCATGAGATCTGCCATTTCATCGATCACCACGACGATGAAAGGCATGTGTTCGAGGGCGATTTCCTGGGTTTCATAAATAGGCTGACCGGTGTCGCGGTCAAAGCCGGTTTGGACTGTGTGGGTCAATTGCTCGCCAGTTTCTTGAGCCTCAGCGACCCTTTCATTGAAACCGCGAATGGAGCGAACGCCCAATTTGGACATTTTTCGGTAGCGGTCCTCCATTTCGCGCACCACCCATTTGAGCGCCACGATGGCTTTGCGAGGATCGGTGACCACGGGGGACAGGAGGTGCGGGATGCCGTCATAGACAGAGAGCTCTAACATCTTCGGATCAATGAGAATGAGGCGGCATTGGCTGGGCGACAGCCGGTACAGCAATGAGAGGATCATGGTGTTGATGGCGACGGATTTACCCGATCCGGTGGTTCCAGCGACCAGCAGGTGAGGCATACCGGTGATATCGTCGATAACCGGCTCGCCTGAGATGTCTTTGCCCAAAGCCAGAGGCAGGTTCATGGAGGTCCGCTCATAATCTCTCGAAGACAGAAGATCGCGAAGATAGACCATCTCACGGCCGGCATTGGGGAGTTCAATGCCAATGACATTGCGCCCGGGTACAACTGCGACCCGGGCTGAGATAGCGCTCATGGAGCGAGCAATGTCGTCAGCGAGGCCGATGACCCGAGACGACTTGATACCGGGCGCAGGCTGCAATTCGTAGAGGGTAACAACGGGGCCAGGGCGAACCTCGAGGATTTCGCCGCGAATGCCGAAGTCCTGAAGTACGTCTTCTAGCATGCGGGCATTTTGCTCCAAGGCTTCATCGCTGGCGATGCTGGCGTCCCGGTTCACCTTACCTTTGGCCAAGAGGCTTAAGGGCGGCAAGGTGTAGCCTTCATGTTCGAGGGCGAGGGTAGGTTGGGCTTCTTTGCCTTCGCGGGGGCTAGGTTTTGCTGGGCGAGATCGTTTGATCCGTTCGCTGGACAGACCGGTTATAGGGTCGATGTCGTCACTCAGGTTGGGTTCAACGCGACGGGAGCGAGGAAACTGACGACGCAATTTGGTGGGGTCTTCGCCGGCGAGAAGATCGTCTCGGTCGGCGCGGACGTCGCGGGTAAATCCCCGGCTTTGGATAAGATCATCGATCGTGCCGCGCACCCAATAGGCTGCGTCAACAGACCAATAAAACCAATCGATGGCGGCATTTTTGGCGCCTTTGACATCCGTCCAGCGCAAACCGGTGATGTAGGTTAAGGCAAGGATGAGAGCGGCGAAGGCCACAAGCCCTGTCACCATGTAAGGAATGGGCGCGCCGACGCTTGCCAGTGGATCGGCCGACAACGCGGCCAAGCCATCGCCAATGAGACCGCCAAGGCTTGTCATTAGTGGCCAGGTCGCTGGAACCGGCAAGCAGGCAAAAATCAAACACGCGGACATAAGGCAAAGAGCCCACAGCGCGCTTTTGACCACGAAGCGGCGACCAAGCTCGATTTCGGAGCGGTAAATGATGAGCCACCATCCGGCGACAAGAAGCGGAATCACGAGGAAGATCGAGCCTGCGCCAAAAATTTGCAACGCGATATCGGCAAAGACCGCCCCGCCATAGCCTAAGAGATTGGACGGGTCGTTGGCCGTTGCGTTGTTGAGGCTTGGGTCGGCAATTGAAAAGGTAACGAGAGCAAGACCGGCGGCAAGACCCAGAGCCACAATCGCGATCCCTAGACTGGCCCAAAGGCCATCGACCAAAACGCGCCTTAGCCCCTCGGGAAGCAAGTTCCATAGGCGGTTTTCCCGGTAGTGATTTCCATAATCGTGGCGCGACGCGAACATGAGCGCATTCCCTCAAATCTCAAACGAACGACTTGTATATCGTGAAGTTAAAGGTCAGAGGTTAACGGAAATTAACCAAACAACACTTGGCTCTGAAAGACCCAGAATTGATGTGCAAAAGAAGAAAGCCCGCTCCGTTGCCAAAGCGGGCCCCTTCTCACGTGACAATGATGATCCTAGCCGGCTGTAAATTCCGGATAGGCTTCCAGGCCAAGTTCGGTTTTGTCGAGGCCCAGCATCTCTTCTTCTTCAGAAGCTCGAATGCCAATGGTTGATTTTAGGGTCAACCAGACGGCCGCGCTGACAACACTGACGAAGATGCCAATCGAAACAATCCCCAAAAGTTGGATGCCAAAGCTCGCGTCTTTGTTGGATAGCGGCACCACCATGGTGCCCCAAATGCCGCAAACGAGGTGGGCTGGGATGGCACCGACCACATCGTCAATCTTGAACTTGTCGAGGAGCGGCACGGTAAAGACCACCAGGCAACCGCCGACCGCGCCAATGAAAATGGCCAGTATGGGGCTTGGCATGAGAGGTTCAGCGGTAATTGCAACCAGTCCGCCGATGGCGCCATTGAGTGCCATGGTGAGATCGACCTTTTTATAGGCGAATTGGGTAAAAAGCATCGCTGAGACGACACCGGCGGCGGCGGCCAGGTTGGTGTTCACAAAAATGCTCGAAATATCGATGGCGTTGGCGGCTGAGCCCAAGGCCAATCGCGAGCCGCCGTTGAACCCAAACCACCCAAGCCAAAGGATGAAAACGCCCAACGTTGCGAGCGGCAGCGAGGACCCTGGGAAGACACCGACCTGACGGCCGGGAAGATACTTGCCTTTGCGTGCGCCAAGCACGATGGCGCCAACGAGAGCCGCCCAACCGCCGGCTGAGTGCACCAGGGTCGATCCTGCAAAGTCTGAAAACCCCAGACCGTCGAGCCAACCGCCGCCCCACTCCCAGGAGCCTTGGATGGGATAGATGACGCCGGTTAAAAGGGCGGTGAAAATCAGAAACGGCCAGAGCTTGATGCGCTCAGCCAAGGTGCCGGAGACGATGGATGCGGCGGTAGCACAGAAGACCATTTGGAAGAACCAATCGGAGCCAGAAGAATAACCTCCAGCCACTATGTCTCCTGCTTTTGCGGCGCTGTCGTCTGCCCCCCAAATTGCCAATCCGCCAAAGAAATCATTGGCTTGGCCATACATGAGGTGATATCCGACCAGGTAGAACATGAGGCCGGCGATGGAATAAAGGGCGATGTTTTTGAGGCAGATGGTGGCGGCGTTTTTTGAGCGCACCATGCCGACCTCGAGCATGCAAAAGCCCGCTGCCATGAACATGACGACCATGCCGGAAACAAGGAAGAGGAAGGTGTTGAAGACATATTCGGTTTCCGGACTTACTTCGGCTTGAGCCGGTCCTGCTACAGCAAGGGTTAGAAGCGCCGCGCCCCCACATAGACTCATGAGTGATTTTTTGTTTTTCATTGTTGCCTCACAAAGCGTCTTTGTTGATTTCTCCGGTCCGTATACGGACGATGGACTCAATGTCGGTGACGAAGATTTTGCCGTCACCGGTTTGACCGGTTTTGGCGATGTTGGAAATTTCGTCAACGACGCGTTCGATCAGGTCGGCGCCTACGGCGACATCGATCCTGATTTTTGGGACGAAATTCACGGCGTATTCGGCGCCGCGATAGATTTCCGTGTGGCCTTTTTGGCGGCCATACCCTTTGACCTCAGTGACGGTCAGTCCGTGAACGCCGAGGTTGATGAGTGCTTCTCGCACATCGTCGAGCTTGAACGGCCGGATCATAGCCGTGACCATTTTCATATGAGTTCCCTTTCTTGTTGTTGGAATTGGTCCTTCTTTGGGCCCTTCACCCTTGTCACTTAACAAGCTCTGTGCCAGTTCTGTCCAAATCTCCTAATGTGTTGATTCTATGTAGATATTGCCGATGCGGAGTTGGGAAATTCGGATGGACGCTCCCAGTGGCTGCCTATCAAATGGGCAGAATCCTCAGATCGCTTGAATCATGTGCACTCAGGGCAATCGGGCTTGGAGTTTCGTCCAAGGGTGTCTTGAACTAGGGTCAACGAATCGAGCGAAGAAAGGGCTGACCATGGGCGACGGAGAGAACAAGGCTGAAGGCGCAACGTCGGAAGGCGAGGTCTATCACCACGGCGAGGCCGGGAATGTGATTGCGTCGACCGGGGTTGAAGACCGGGTGATCGCAGAGGACACGCTCAATACATATTGGAAGGCCAATCTGTCGCTGCTTTTCAAACTCTTAGGGATTTGGTTTCTGGTTTCCTTTGGGGCGGCCATCTTGTTTGGCCAAGTTTTGGATAACTACCAGTTCTTTGGATTTAAACTTGGGTTCTGGTTTGCGCAGCAAGGTGCGATCTATGTCTTCGTCATTCTCATTTTTGTCTACGCGCGCTCGATGAAGAAGCTCGAACGTCGGCTTGGTCTTGATGATGACGATCATTTTGAAAAGATCTCTGAACCAAGCGATGGGGAGGGCCGGTCATGAGCGTTCAAGCCCTCACCTACCTCTTCGTCGGGCTCTCATTTTCTCTTTATATCGGTATTGCAATTTGGGCCCGGGCGGGGACGACCAAGGAATTCTACGTCGCTGGCGGCGGGGTTCACCCGGTGATGAACGGGATGGCCACGGCGGCGGATTGGATGTCGGCGGCGTCCTTCATTTCCATGGCAGGCATTATTGCCTTTATGGGGCGGGACGGAGCGGTATACCTGCTTGGATGGACAGGGGGATATGTCCTTCTAGCCCTTTGTTTAGCGCCCTATTTGCGAAAATTTGGGCAGTTTACGGTGCCTGATTTTGTCGGCGAGCGTTACTATTCCAAAGCGGCTCGGGTGGTGGCGGTCGTGTGTCTCATCTTCGTTTCCTTCACCTATGTCGCAGGTCAAATGCGCGGTGTGGGAATCGTCTTTTCGCGCTTCTTAGAGGTGGAAATTACGACCGGGGTAGTGATCGGCATGGGGGTGGTTTTCGTCTATGCGGTGCTCGGGGGCATGAAGGGCATCACCTATACCCAGGTCGCCCAGTATTGTGTCTTGATATTCGCCTTTATGGTCCCAGCTATTTTCATCTCTATACTGATGACGGGCAACCCAGTTCCACAACTTGGCTTTGGCTCCACTTTGAAAGATGGCTCAGGTCTCTATCTCTTAGAGAAGCTTGACGGGGTTCTGGTGGACCTCGGTTTCGCGCCTTACACCTCTGGTGTCAAATCGACGGTGGACGTGTTTGCCATTACGGCGGCTCTTATGGTGGGCACGGCGGGCTTGCCACATGTGATCGTGCGATTTTTCACTGTGCCCAAAGTGTCCGACGCGCGTCTTTCGGCTGGCTACGCACTCATCTTTATCGCTCTCCTTTACACGACCGCGCCGGCGGTGGCCGCCTTTGCACGGGCTAACTTCATCGATAGCATTCATGAAACGGCTTACTCTGAGACGCCGGAGTGGTTCCGGAACTGGGAGGATATTGGGCTCATTTCTTGGGCCGATAAGAATGGGGACGGGCGGGTGCAATATGGGGCGGGCACGGCCATTTCGCCCGCAAAACCATCGTTTTTGCCGGGCACGGGGCCTCATGGTGAGAGGCTTCTTTCGAATGAGCTGACGGCATCGGCAAACGAGGTATATGTGGACCGGGACATTATGGTGCTCGCCAATCCCGAAATCGCCGGGCTTCCCAATTGGGTCATTGCACTTGTGGCTGCTGGCGGATTGGCAGCGGCCTTGTCGACGGCGGCGGGGCTCCTGCTTGTGATTTCAACTTCGGTCAGCCACGATCTTTTGCGCAAGACATTCCTGCCTGGTTTGAGTGACAAACAAGAACTCCTCTATGCGCGCATCGCGGCAGCAGTTGCGATTTGCATCGCTGGACTGTTTGGTATTTATCCCCCCGCATTCGTGGCGCAAGTGGTGGCCTTTGCCTTTGGACTTGCGGCTGCGTCTTTCTTCCCGGTGATTATTTTGGGCATCTTCTCAAAGCGCGCCAACCGCGAAGGTGCGATCGCAGGCATGGTGACGGGATTGGTCTTCACATTCTCTTACATTGTGTTTTTCAAGTTCATCTCTCCGGAACTCAATACAAAAGAAAACTGGCTCTTTGGCATTTCGCCTGAAGGCATCGGGACCATTGGCATGATGATCAATTTTGCGGTGGCCGCGGTGGTGAGCCGATACACGCCGCCACCGCCGGATGACATTCAAGATCTGGTTGATGACATTCGGATCCCAACCGGGGCCGGCGTCGCGCATAAGCACTAACCTATTGATTAAACTCGATAATTGCTAGGTACGGAAGCAATGACAAAGCTAGATAAGGACCCTGAGGCCTTTCGGGCCCTAACGGCAAAACTGGCGTTGGGGTCTCTCTTTTTGACGCCGCTAGCCCCATCTGATGCCCAGGACCTGCTGCGCCATTTTGGACGGGAAGATGTGACAGAGTTTATGGATATCGACCCGATTGCGTCTACTGCAGAGGCGGAAGAAATCATCGATTGGGCTGAGGATATTCGCGCCCGGGCTGAGGGCGTGCGTTGGGTGATCCGGAATGAAGAGGGTGGCGAATTTCTAGGGACCGCTGGATTTAACACAATCGTTCGTGAGCGCGGGTCGCGAGCGGAGATCGCTTATGATCTGTACCCGGATTACTGGGGGCGAGGTATCATGCGCGGTGTGGTGCAAGGGTTGCTCGCGTTTGCCGACCAAGAACTCAACTTGCGGCGCGTTGAAGCGATGGTGACGCCTGGAAATCTGCGGTCGTGCCACTTGCTTGAGGCTTGCGGCTTTGAGATGGAGGGGTGTCTCAAACAATACGGATTTTGGAAGGGCGCCTATTGGGACCAACTGATCTTTGGTCGGGTCAATCCGACGCCCTAGATAGCACTATTGATGTTTGGGAATTTGGACAGAGGCGCTGCCTCAGATGCTCGTGAGTTTGCCTCAAAGACAGGGGACTGTCCTCAAACCGCGCTCATGAAACGCTTCCATTATTATTTTGATTATGGCCGATTATTATTGTTTTTGCGGCCGGAATCCTGTCGCGAAGCGCCTCTGTCACCTGTCCAATATGACATATTGTCAGTTCCGGAGTCCATTACCTGCGACGTAAGTCCGGACATTTTATGACGGACGTTGCTGGACCTAATTGGCTGAAATCAGCGGTTTAGGGTGGTCTCAATTGTCTTGGCCAGGTTGAGCAGACGGGCCTCGGTAAAGGGTGCCGCCATGATCATGAGCCCGACGGGGAGTGGGGGATGGCGCCCCGTTCGAGCCGTCAGTCCAATGGGCAATGTGATGGCGCATAGGCCGAGGAGGTTGGCGATTGAGGTGTTGAAGAGTGACCAAGTATTAAACTGCTGATAGCTCTCCGGGCTTGCCATGACGTCTTCGATCTCTGGTGGCAAAATACCGACCGTTGGCAGAATTACCCCATCACAGTCGTCAAGCTCGGCCCAAACACTTCGACGCACGATTTCGAGTTCTGCTCGAAATTCGGTGATTAGTTCTTGGGCCATTTCTTTGCCTGGCATGATCCGGTCTCTGACCATGGAGAATATCTTGTCCGGGTTTGCTTCGATGAGTGGCCCCCAAGCAGCATAGGCCTCGGCAGGAACGAATCCCGGTTTGTGGGTCAGAAGATGAAGCAGAGCGTCTACGCCCTTTTCCGGATGTGGCGTGGCGACGATCCCAGCGCCCGCCAAAACTTCCAACGCGTCGTCGTAGTGCGGCCAGGCATCATTGTCGACGTGGCTCCAAACGGCATCGTGTTTTAGAATTCGTAAGCGAAGGGCGGCGGCATCTGCTACATCCTTTGTCAGGGGTCCGACGGTGTCGAGGGTGGGGCTCAAAGGTAGGGCACCATCTAAGGGCAAAAGGCCGAAGGTGGTTTTCAATCCCACCAGCCCGTTCCAGGCGGCTGGAATTCGGACAGAGCCGCCGGTATCAGTTCCGATCGCCGCCGGGGCCAAACCGCGGGCCACGCTGACTGCTGCGCCGGCAGATGACCCGCCGGGCACGCGCGGCGTTCTTTCATCAAACGGATTGGTGGGAGACCCGCAGGTTGGATTGTAGCCGAGGCCTGAATAGGCGAACTCCGTCATAGAGGTCTTGCCGAGGCAGACCGTTCCTACGGCGGTGGCACGGATCAGTACTTCGGCATCTTTGTTAGGCGTTCGACCTTCGAGCAGTTTCGATCCGCCTTCTGTTGCAATGCCGTCGGTGTCGAAAAGGTCTTTCCAAGATAGAGGGACACCATCAAGAGGCGAGAGGCGCATGCCACGCTTTGCACGGTCGGCTGCAGCTTCTGCTTCTTTATGGGCGCGATTCGGCGCTAGGCGCATGTAAACCAAATCCCCTTCTGGGTCTTTAGTCGCTCGGCTGAGGAAGTATTCCGAAAGATCCCTCGGATCAATGACTCCGGTTTCGATATCGCGACCCAGAGCCAGGGCGGTCTTGTCGTGCCATTTGGTCATGTTGTCTCTGTCTGCGCCATTTGGTCCCTTGCAATCGTGCTGCAATATTGTTTCATGATCGGCGACACTGGTGCCCTCAGGCAAGAGAGATTTCACAGAGGTGTTTCATGGCTAAGAATTCCACTCAATCCTATGACAGCGATGTGTTGATCGTCGGGGGTGGCCTCAATGGTCTTTCCATGGGGTTGGCGCTGGCTTCCGGCGGTTTTGAGGTGACGATCGTCGACGCCCTTGATCCAAAAGTGGCGCTGGCGGCTGATTTCGATGGCCGGGTCTTTGCCGTCGCCTTTGCCTCATGTCGCATGTACGAAGCGCTCGGTCTTTGGGACGCGCTTGCCCCACAGGCTCAGCCGATTAACGATATCATGGTCTCCGACGGTACGGTTCGCGAGGGCCCTTCGCCGTTCTTCCTCCATTTTGATCATACGGAAATCGGCGACGCTCCCTTAGGCCATTTAATGGAGAGCCGGCATATGCGCGCGGTTTTGACCCAAGCTGTGCTCGATCATGAGCGGATTGATTACCGGGCCCCCGCTAAACGTGTCTCGAGCGAAGCCGACGCTTATGGGTTTTCTGTCACTCTTGATGACGGGTCAACGTTGCGGTCGCGGCTTTGTTTGGCGGCAGATGGGCGAGGATCGCCCTTGCGCCAAGAAGCCGGCATCAAAACCATCGGCTGGTCTTATGACCAGGTTGGCATCGTGACGACAGTTGCCCATGAACACGATCATGAAGGGGTGGCGCAGGAATATTTCTTGCCGTCCGGGCCCTTTGCCATTTTGCCCATGACGGGAAAACGTTCTTCGTTGGTGTGGACAGAAAAGACGGCTCAAGCTGAAGCGATTTTAGCGCTTGATAACGCGCGCTTCCGAGAGGAACTCGCGGCGCGGTTTGGGGACTATTTGGGTGACATTGAGCCCGTTGGCCCCGTTTGGTCTTACCCTCTCAATCTCGTTTTGGCGCGGGAATACGTTGCGCCCAGGCTGGCTCTGGTCGGCGATGCGGCGCACGGTGTTCATCCGATCGCGGGCCAAGGGCTGAACCTTGGGCTTCGCGATGTGGCGGTGATGGCGGAAGTTTTGACCGACGCGCAGCGGTTGGGCCAAGATATTGGTGCGTTCGATGTGTTGGAGCGCTACCAAAAATGGCGGCGGTTCGACAATGTGTCGCTCTCCCTCATGATGGATGCGCTCAACCGTCTGTTTTCAAATGACATCGTGCCGGTGCGGTTGGCACGCGATGTTGGCCTTGGCATCGTCAATCGCTTTGGCCCGGCACGGCGTCTCTTCATGCGCCATGCAGGCGGCGCGGTTGGAGACCTTCCAAAGCTGCTGCGCGGTGAGGCGCTTTAGCGCTTTCTATTTTAGATCGACTTTGAGGATCAAAGGCGCTGGCAGGTCGTCCCAAGGCGCCGTTGGAAGTGTTGCAGGGTCGATGAACCTCGGCCAGCCACTGTTGGCGACATAGTAGAATTCATCGCCGACGACTTGTCCAAGGGTTGGCTCCAAAAACTCTGGATGGTTCATCTCGAGAACCGTCAATCGGCTGATCTGTTCCTTTTCCATATTGAGGTCGAGAAGCACGACACGCTGCGGCGAGGTTCCGTTTTGGATGCCAATGAGATCGTCGCCATAGACGTAAAGACCGTCAATGCCATAAGGCACCACGTTTGCGGCTGGGGTCAGGCGCGTGACTTTCCGGCTCTCAATATCAATGGTGAAGAGGCCGGTGGCGTAGTCGGCGAGAAACAGCGTTTTGCCGTCACTGGATATGTCGAGGCCCTGCGGGGAGCCAAAGTCCGGATGAACCACAAACCGCTCCAAGCTGTCAGCGCCTTTTTCGAGACGATAAAGTATGCGGGCTCTTGCATCGGTGATGTAGACCGTGCCGTCCTCGTGGACGACCAGATCTCCAAAGACATGGCGGCCGTCTTCTTCGAGAACGACTTTATGGGCCAGGTCGCTGGTTTCTAGATCGAATGCAAAAACTGCTGACTTGTTTAACTCTTCCGGCGTCACGCCCAAAGTCTGATCCATGGCGGCGCTCGCTACCCAAAGCAGCCCGGCGGCTCTGTCTACCTTCATGCCCATGACACTCCACAGGCCGTGCGCGCCGGCAGTGACAAAGTCAGAGGTGTTGCCGTCACGATCGGAAACGACAATGCGTCTTTCGTGAACGCTGCCTAAGAAGAAGCGATCGCGGGACTTCTCGAAGGCGACGCTTTCAGGGAGTGCGACTTTTTCTTTCAATCGGACGAGGGGCTCGCTCGAGCCAACAGCGGACGCATTGCGTCCGGAAACGATCGAGAGGGCGCCGAAGAATGGATCTTCTTTAAGAGAGTCCAGTTCTTTGATGTTTTCAAGATCCGCTAGGAGCCCTAAGGCGGCATAGCGCTCAAGGGCTTGAAAAGCGGCTTGTGACTGGCCCCCCATGGCAGCGACCTGGGCGATTGAGAGCACGGTCTTGGGATGGTTGGGGCGATAAACCTCCGCCAGGCGCAGCGCGTTTAGAGCGTCTTCGTACCGTTCGTCTCGATAGGCGAAGACCGCCCGGTCGATTTGGCTTTGAGCATTCTCGTAGACGCCGCCGAGATCCTGGCCTTGCAGGACGACAGTACTTGAATCCGAGGTTTGAGCTTCTGCCTGGGCCCAGTTGAGGCCAAAAAGGCAAAAAACCGCCATACCCAGGCGGCGCACGATTAATTTGTCCATAAGCAAATGCTACGGGGTTTTGGGCTCTGGGCCAAGGATTTCATGTGATGGCGATCACGGTTGGCTAGGCGATGTTGCGCAAAAGACAAGATCTGATCGGCGGAATCTGGAATTTGTTGTGAGCAGGATCACACTCCCCACCGCTGCCCCTTTAACGCCACAATCGGCCACCCTATCTCCCAATCATCGGCGGGCGATGGAGCCCCCTCTTAATGGAGAAAAGAAAATGACCACCGTTGCAAATATCAGCGTCGTTCTGTTGACCAGCCTTTTGGTCTTTGGCTCTGTTATTCAGCTCGCCTAAGTAAGTCCCGATACTGACAGACGGGCCTAACGCCCATTGAGAACGGCGGCCAAGTGGTCGCCGTTTCTCGTCCTAGAGACCTTGGCGCTGTGACCGGCGTCACAGAAAAGGAACGCGAAAAACTGTTTTAACTCAGAACTTTAGTTCATCCGTCACAGGCCCCGTGCGGTGGTCACAGAAGCCTCCAGTTAGACTTTCAATCCGAGCTTGGCGTCCCTATCTTAAATTTAACAACGGGCGAGGGAGCCCAAGACATTAGGAGAAAAGAAATGACATCGATTGCAAACATTAGCTTCATTCTGTTGACTGGCGTTTTGGTTTTGGGTTCGGTTGTACAGCTTGCTTAAGGGAACGATCCCTATACGGACAGACGGGCTAAACGCCCACTGAGAACGGCGGCCAAGTGGCCGCCGTTTCTCGTTCTGGATATCAAATTGGATTCCTATTGTTCACCCGTCACAAAGATCCCCACCGCCCCCTATCTGTAAACGGGATTACATGGGAACGTGAGGGTCAATCCCTATCTCCTAATTATCGAGAGGCCAGATAGGCCTTTCAAAACCCAACTAGGAGAAAAAGTAATGTTCATGTTTGCAAATATCGCCGTCATCTCTTTGAGTTCATTTCTGATCCTGTCCTCGCTCGTACAGCTTGCTTAAGGCAGGTCTGGTTTGACGAAGACGGGAACGGTTCACCAGAAGACACGTAAGATCACAGAAGACCGAAAATGGCGGCCCTCACACTGAGACCGCCATTTTTGCATTCCGGCTCTCGGATCTAAGGGGTTTGTGACAGCTCTTGATTTGCCAGGGCGGCCAAGTAATCGGCCCACTTTTCCTCTTGTTGGCTTCCAAGCGCGTATAGCGTCTCCCACGAATAAAGCCCTGTTGAATGGCCATCGTCGAATTTGAGACGCACCGCATAGTTTCCCACCGGCTCAACCCCCAATATTGTGACATCGCGCTTTCCCGGGACGGTCGTTTTCTGCCCTGACCCGTGGCCTTGCACTTCAGCTGATGGACTCTCAACTCGCAGATATTCTGCGGACAGGTCAAAAACCTCACCACTTTCAAACGCAACGTGAAAATGCCCTTTGTCAGAAGATAGGCGCAATTCCGTCGGCCAAGGCTTGTCAGTCATGGGGGTCCAGCGCGTTTAGGGCTTGCGTTCTTCATCAGAGAGTTCGCGGGCCTCTTCTTGCAACATGATCGGAATGCCGTCGCGAATGGGATAAGCGAGACCGGCTGGTTTTGACACGAGTTCTTGGGCCTCTTTGTCATAAACGAGGGCTGTTTTTGTCACCGGACATACGAGGATCTCAAGCAGCTTTGGGTCGATTTTATGTTGGATGTCGCTCATCATATTTATCTTTCGGTTTCGTGACTTAGTGAAGGGGCGCGTCGGCGCTTGGGTCAGGTTTTGCCAAGACCATTTCGACCAGGGCGATCAAGATGTCGGTTCGCTCGACACAAGTTTTCGCTTCGAGGAGGGCTTGCTTTTCCAAGGGGCCGAAAGGCGAAATCATAGAGAGGAAATTGACCAGTTCTTCGCCGCCGGTCGAATTGATCATCTTCCAATCGGCATCCATGTTGTTGGTGTCGAGATATTCTCTCAAGAGTTCCAAGAGCCTCGGCCGATTGATCTTGTCGCCATCTTCTGCAGGTGCAAGGTCGGCGGCAAAGTCGGTGTAGTCCACGCGGGCCTGGCGGTAAGGGGTCATGGCATCGAGTTCTGAGGTGATCTTGCAGCGACAAACGCCAGTCAACGTAATCAAATAGCGATCGTCCTCGGCCTCTTGGAAGCCTGAAAGACGTCCGACACAGGCCACTTCTTGCAAAGAGGGGTGGCCCGCTTCTTCGTCGCTGTGACCCGGTTGAACCATCCCAATCATGCGGTGGCGGGAGGTCAGGCAATCATCGATCATCTGAATGTAGCGGGGCTCGAAAATGTTGAGGGGCAGACGGCCGCGCGGCAGCATGAGCGCGCCAGCCAGCGGAAAGAGCGGCACGGTGCCAGGCAGCTCTTCGATGGCAACATATGACCGAGGATCGCTCATGGGGCTCATTTCCTCACGAAAAGAGGATCGAAGAGAGTTGCCGCCGGGCGCTCACGGTCACTGGGTCGGCGGGGCCAAAGGCCTCAAACAGGGTCACGAGCTTTTTCCGAGCGGCTTCATCATTCCACGTCCGATCAAGCTCCACGATCATGAGCAAATGCTCTACCGCGCCTTCGCGGTCGTTCTTGGCAAGGAGGGCCTCGGCCAATTCAAAGCGGCTGTCGTGGTCTTTTGGATTTTTCTCAATCGCAGTCACAAGTTCGGCCGTGTCGCCATGATCTTCGGTTGCGCTTTTTGCCAGTTCAAAGGCGGCGCGAGCGGCGGCGATTTCTGTATTGCCCTCGTGCTCCTTCGGCGTTAGAGCCAGTAATTGTTCGGCGTTTTCTAAATTGCCCATAGCGATATAGGTTTTTGCAAGACCGGCAATGGCGGAGATGTTTTGTTGGTCTTCTTGCAAGGCGGCACCAAAAGCTTGTTCAGCCGCGCTTAACTCACCGGCCTCTAAGGCCTCAGCGCCGTGTTCCAGCAATTGCTCGAGGGGGCTTTGTCCAAGTTCGCCGCCGATGAGCTTTTCGATGAAGGCTTTGAGTTGGCTGTCTGGGATTGCCCCTTGGAATCCATCAACCGGCTTTCCGTCCTTGAACGCATAGACCGTTGGCACGGATTGAATACGCAGCTGAGTGGCGATCTCTTTGTTCTCGTCGATATTGACTTTGACCAGTTTGACAGCGCCGCCGGCGGCATTGACGGCGTTCTCAAGGGCGGGCGTCAGGGTCTTGCACGGCTGACACCAAGGCGCCCAAAAGTCGACCAAGACCGGCATGGTCATGGAGGCCTCAATCACTTCGCTCGCAAAGGTCTCAAGGCCCGCATCCACTATGAGCGCGCCACTCGCGCCGGGTTCGTTTTGGCCGGGTCCGTCTTGCATGAAAGCCCTCTCAACGAGCCGTTCCTGAGGCCCTGTTACTGGTTCAAAGGGAGATATAGGACTTTCTTAGGGGCATTGCAAAGTGCTCCTCATTTGCGTGATTGCTGGACCACCCACTCCCCCGGCCCAACCACCCCAAAGGGTATCCTCAATGGGTGGCCCGCGCCGGGGGAGTGGGGCTTGGCAGTCTCACACACTTGAGAAGTCGACGACTTCCGCTTCGTGGCCGCAAGCGGTAACGAATCTCAAGAAGTCTTGCGGGGTAATTGCGGTCGTCGCGTCATTGATGAGCGGGTGAAAGTGGATGGGCGAAACTTCAGTCAGACGTTTGTCGAGGAGAAAGCGGGTCTTGGGATTGGGTCCAGGATCGTTGATCAAGGCCAAGCCCGTCACGGACCCCGGCGTGACGCCAAGCACCTCTTCCATCAGCTGTGCATTGCCAAAGGAGAGCCTGCCGCAACCGAGCGCCTTGGGAAGGGCCTTCAAGTCGATGGTTGTGTCGTCCTTGGCAGAGATCAGTAAGAGCGCGCCCTTTTTGTCTTTGAGAAACAAGTTCTTGCTGTGCCCGCCCGGCCATTGTTCTTTGAGGTGCTTGCCCTGCTCGACCGTGAAAATGGGCGGGTGGTCGTAGGTCTCAACTTCGATACCGAGGTCGCACAAGAATTCCAATAGGGTGTCGCGGGTGGCGGGCATGGGTGCTATTTCTGAGAGTATTTGAGGCTTTGAGGCCCATTAACTTAAGGGACCTCGTTTTTATTGCAATTGGTGTCTGATTGAGTAATAAGTACCGCCGCTTCGCCCCTTTTTTTGAGGATCCCCAGGTGAAGCCAATTAGTTCTGGAACATGCGGGCGTAGCTCAGGGGTAGAGCATAACCTTGCCAAGGTTAGGGTCGTGAGTTCGAATCTCATCGCCCGCTCCAGAATGCGAAAAGGGACCGCCCTGAAAGGCGGTCTTTTTTGCGTTTTGGGAGGGTTGATAGAAAGACCTCAGGTTCGACGACAAGGCGCGCGAGCGCGCCGCAGGCGCAACGGACCGCCTTTCCTTCGCCAAAAGGCGGGACGTAAATCTCATCGCCCGCTCCGGACGGAAAAAGGGACCGCCCGTTGGGCGATCTTTTTTGCATTTGAGAGTGTGCTAGTGAGAACTCGAGGTTCGACTGCAGCGTTTGGGCGCGTCGGTAGCCAAGCCTCAGGCGTGGGCCGCGCCTTTGCCGTGCCGCAGATATTCCTCTCTATACTTGATTGCGATGTTCAAGTGACCCATTTGCGGCAAATCATTTGTTCGCTCGAACCTCGCGATTCTCATTGGCTGCGAGTCTAGATCGAGTGAGGAAATCGCGCGAACGCAAAGGCCAAATTCGAACCGACGTGACACAGGACTCTTGTTGTTACTTGAGCTCGCCCAATTCAAGAAATCAATGAAAAGCATTGTCAAATACTGTGAATTTTTGGGTCGCAAGTGGAAGAAAATCAGGAGTTCTAAGCACCTCAGAGAAAACTCGGGTTGGTTATCCCACATGTGAATAATCCGCGTAAATACTATATATTGAAGCTAGATGATCGCTATAACTATATATTGAATAGCCTCGATCAACATTAACCTTCTTGGAGATTCTTTAGTGAATTCCTCGCAATTTGAACGAGAATATGTCAATATTGCCTCGGGTAAATGGTGTTGTTTCGTTGAAGCGAAAGGGGTGTCTGCGTATGTCGGCTCCGTTAGAAGACCTGAACAGGGGGCATAGGCCATTTGAGATCAAACTGAATTCCGGCGAAACCAGAAGGTTTTCAATCGCTGGCGGTGCGAAGCGACGTCTGGCTGTCTTCCGTAATGATGGGCATGGAGTGAGCGCTCGATGTTCCGCCTACAGATCATCAAATGGTGATCTTCCTCGGATCGAAGACGGGACGTTGCTTTGCGCATTTGATCCAGAGTCGCCGATCGAAACTCGTCAGTTCTTTGTCGCGAATAATGGTTACGTCCGCAAATTAGTTGAACGCCGTACTTTTTCGCTAGGCCCTTTTGTCGTTGTATTTTCGGCGGACATTATGAAGGGAATTATCGCGGGTCTGGTCGTTGCGGGCGCTATGAAATGGATTTTGGGCTTATGAGTGCTGAAATTCGAGAATTGACGGTCGGCGCAAAGGGTCCAACCCGCATCAAGCAATTGTTGCGAACCGGAAACCTCCGCCAAAAGGATATCGCTCGAGCCATCGGCATCTCTGAGTCGCAATTGAGTTACATGCTCAGTGAAGAACGTGCGATTACTTCCGATATTGCAAGGCAGCTCGCCAATCGATTTGGTGGGACCGTGGATGACTATGTTTGGGATCTAGGCCGTAAGACTATTCCTGATGGACTTGTTACCGGTGACGACTTGAGGCGGCTTTGTTTTCAAGGCAATTTGTTAAAGGGAATCGATCAATGCAATGTTGCCACGTCACATATAAATTTGAGGATTGCTCGGCGTGCTGCCGTTACATCAATGTGTGAACCTGGACCGCCCAAAGAGTGGGACTTGGAAGTCGAACCCTTGCGTTTGTATGCTGGCCAGATGGCGCACCTTTCTGTGTTTGAAGAGTTGGAACTACCAGGGGACATTCAGGCTAGTTTTCATGTCTTGCCGAACTGTGTCTCCGAAGGATTTTGCCCAATCGCACTGATGTTGCCTCCTTCTTCCGCAAGTTTCCCGCCAATATTATTGCAATATTGGGGGGAACAGTCTGTAGAATTGACGGTCGGACAGGTTTTGTTTTCGCTAACTTTAACGAAAATCTGAGTGCCCATTTGGGATTGAGGGTGGCCAAGCCTGTGTCGAGATGGTGTTTTCCCAGCATTCCTTTTTTGCAATGCACCCGCACGTTTCATGGATGAATCGGCGTTCATTCAGATGGTACGCTCACCCCATGACCTATGACGAGTACAACGCCTTTTGCGAAGGGCTCCCGGCGACGACATATGTTTGTCAGTGGGGCGGGTCCCATGTTTGGAAAGTGGGCGGCAAGGTCTTTGCCATTGGCGGCTGGGATGACGGTGAGGCTGCGGTGACGTTTAAGGTGAGCCCTTTGAGTTTTGAGATCTTGCAGGATCAACCGGGTCTTAGGCCCGCGCCTTATCTTGCGTCACGGGGCATGAAATGGATCCAGCATTTCGAGGCACCGGGCTTGAGTGATGCAGACCTCAAGGACTATTTGCTCGAATCGCACCGGATCGTCTCATTGGGATTGAGCAAGAAAAGGCAGAAGGAGTTGGGGCTTAATCAGGACTGAAGTATTGGCGCGATTTGGGTCGATTTTCTTGCTATAGGTCGTCCAGAGTGTGATCCCGTAGCCAAAAAACAAAAAGAGGAAAACCATGATCGAAGAAGTGATTAAAAAGTGGCATGCCCATTTGAAGGGGGAGCTGCCAGGGGGGCTTGATGAGCTCTTAGATGACGATGTGGTGTTTTTGTCGCCGATCGTCTTCACGCCGCAAGAGGGCAAAGAGGTCACCAAGCTCTATCTGGGCGCGGCGGGCAACACGCTGGGCGGAAGTAAGAAGTCAGATGACGGCAAGCCGGTGGCGAAGACTCGCTACACCAAAGAGATCCTCGATCGCCACCACGCGGTGCTTGAGTTCGAGAGCGAGATCGACGGTAAGTATGTCAACGGTATCGACATGATCACCTGTAACGATGCGGGCAAGATCACCGAGTTTAAGGTCATGATCCGACCGCTGCAGGCGGTCAACGCCATCCACGCCCAGATGAAGGCCATGCTTGAGAAAATGCAAGCGGGCCAGTCAGCCTGATGGCGGCCCTCGGCGGCTAGCGAAACCTCAGTTTTGTGATCTTCTTGCAGGTGCCCGTTATCTTGCCGTTTTCGTCGACAATCCATTTGCAGCAGATGGTGGTTTTGGTGCCGTCGGGATTGGGCCGTGCCGGGCCGCAGGTGTTGATCGTTCTGCGCTTGCTGGCAAAGAAGGTCAAAGTGCCGGTGTCGTGAAACGGGACGGCCTCGCCGGGGTCTTGTTCGAAAGTATTGGCGATCTCTTCCATCACTTTGGGAGAGACCTGTTGCCGGTCGCCAAAGCCATCTAACGTCCCACAGGCGCCTAAGGTCGAGAACACCGCGAGTGACACTGTAAGCGCAAGGGGTTTCCACGTGATTTCAAAGTGTTTCATAGGACTTTGTCCTCGTTTCATGGTTAGGAAAGTTGCCGACTACTACTATACCGAGAATCGTAATGAGGGCAAGCGATGCGGGCGATATGCACAGTCCCTTTACACAAAACCCCACGACAGCGTGAGTTGAAGGACCTCGGCAAATCCGCTCGCCTCTCCAGCGCAAACCCATTGTTTGCAGGCGCTGTAGAGGATGGTGGTCGCGATTGACCCTTGCCCATGCTGCCTTGGGGGCACGGTATGGCGACCTTTCAGACTAACCACAAAACCTATACGTTTAGAGGCGATCCCGAGATGCCACTCTTGTGATATCTGCGCGAGATCGCAGACCTTAAAGGCGCAGATGAAGGCGATGCTGGAGAAGATGCAGTCGGCTTGAGGTCGAGTTGAGAGAGGCAAGGCGCATGGGGAAATATTTCGCAAGGCACAAGGTCGCTTCTGGGCTTGTGGGCGTCGTTGTTCTATTGGCAGTGATCGCGCTTACCGCACTCAATTGGATGTTCGAAGAGCCAAGCGTGCGCCATGTCAAGTCGGTCGCGCACGCGGTGGACGCGACCAGCGTTCTCGGGGTTTTTGCCCACCCCGATGATGAGCAGTTGGTCACGGGGTTCCTCATCAGAGCCGCCAAGGACGAGGCCATCCATACGGCAGCCCTAACCACGACCAGAGGAGAGGCAGGAACCCAACGCCCCCAAGTTGCCCGACAAAGCGACCTTGGATCTGTGCGCAAAGCCGAGGCATTGAAGAACACTTGGGCGCTTGGTGTTGAGACCCATGATGTTCTCGACTTTCCTGACGGCGGCCTAATAAGCACCCCGATCGATGAACTGGTCGCTGCCGTCCGTCTACGGATGATTGAGCACAAAACCGACCTGGTGGTAACCTTTTGGCCGGAGAGTGGATTTTCGGGCCATGCGGATCACATGAAAATGGGCCTCGCTTCCGAGATCGCCATCAGACAATTGCAAGAGAGCCCGGTTGATGGTTACCCAGGACCCACCCACATTGCCTACGCCCTTGCGCCAACCCGCATGATGGGGCGGTTTGCAGGCGAAATAGGTCAAATGGTTGTGGCCAATCAGCCGCCTGCCAACATTTCCCAACCGGGCGAGGCGAGAGCCAAGCTCAGGGGTTGGAAGATCCATGCTTCACAACGGTATTTTGTGCGGGCGGCCTACGGTTTGCCAGCCTGGCTGGTGCACCGTCTCTACGACAAAGAGTTTTACTACCTCATCGAAACGACGGACTTACCTCAGCGTTGACAGAGGCTAAACTCTGGCTGGGGGAAGCGTTGGTTGGGTCCGCCGTATCTCGCGGGGCATAACATAGTGCAGACACGGCGTCGTCAGCATTTGGTCTAGTGGCAACCGTGCGGCACGTCCTTTAGCGCTCCCTGGGCAAAGAGTGTTTTGGCCGATGCGATTAGTTCAAACTTGCCGGTGGTCTTGTTGACGCGGCATTGATCATAGCAGCCGACGTTCTTAAACCCGTTCTTGGCGATCTCGGCCGCGGCCAAGTTGAATTTCTTTGCATCTTCCTTGGTGGACACATTCGCGGGGTTCAAATCCGGCCCGGCGAAGGCGAAATTTGTGGGGGCCGGTAGTGGGCCGCCGCAAGTCCAACGGTCTGACGGGGCAAGTGAACTGTCGTCGACAAATGGTACCTTCTCGACATGCCCCTTGATCTGTTTGGGTTCGAAGGACAGAGGCGATTTGGATTTGACATCGATATAGGTGAAATCGGCATGTCCGACACAGATGTTGCAAGGCATGTCGAGAGTTTCGACAAGATCTTCCGGATCGCCCGGCGTGTATTTCGGCTTTGGCGGATCCTTTTTCGCAGGTGGCGGATCGGCGAAACATTTCTGGATAAAGGCGATACCGTCGGTGGCGCCACCGTTGAAAGGCGTAAATACCTTGAAGATCTGCGCTGTCCGGACAAAATGTTGCCAGTCGCTGATGACGAGGGCCTGTTGCGGCGAACGATCGTTGTCGGCACTGATCGTCTCGAGCAGCGCGGTTCGGGGATGAACGTTGAGGATATTGAAATCAATATCATCAAGCGGCCAGGGCAGGGAAATGTGAACATGGAGGGTGAGATCAACACCGGCGTCGATTGCAAAGCGCCCAGCCACACTTGAACCGCCGTAAATTCCCATGGTGTGGAGGCTCTCAACATCGACGGGTGTGGCGACGACGGGCGCGACATTGGCCGGTTGTGGTGGCGTCAAAAGGGGGTTCCATGCGGCACCGCGACCGTTCCAGAAGTTGAACTGGCTTGCATACCCGACAGAGATGTTTGGATCAGCGAAGACACTGAAGTCGATTGAGATGAAGCCATTGTTCCTAATCACGGCTGGAATAAGATCCGTCGGCGAGTAATTGACTTTGATGCCGGCGGTTGCAAATGCGCCTGGCATTTTTTCAATATTGCCGCGTGCTGCGGCAGTGTCGGCGTCGGGGCGGGCCGGAAATTCGACACCGGGTGGGGCGTTCCAGCTCGGCGCTGTTGGGTCGACATTGCGCGAACCAAGAAGCAATTGACTGTCCCAACCCGTCGGTTTCGGCCAGAGGCAGGCCGGACTCGCAGCGAAATTTTGACAGAATTTCGCACCAGGATAGGTGCCCGCTTTGAACTCTGTGACTTCCAGCGAGCTGGCGACCGCCTGGCCCGCGAGCCGACCATACACATCCGTCATTTGCAGCGCGCCGGGATTGAGCAACATTTTCGATGCGCCACCATAGGGTGACAGGCTCCAGCCTGATGTTCTTGCAAAGGACAGATGCGGTTTTGGTGAGACGACGCCGTAAGGCGTTACGATTGTGATCGCGTCTAGCTCGAAGCCGAAGTCTTCGATACCGCCTTCGGTCTCGAACTCGAGCGCTTGGGCGCCAAAGAGCGAATACTCCCCAACTTTTTTGTTTTGGCCAATCAAATTCGATGCGACGGAGCGAGCTGAAAATGGCTGCGTCATGATCTCAACATCACCGATCACTGGCGCATGGGCGGTCAGCCGATGATAACCACTGAACTTTTTGTTGACCTTGTCGAATGAAGTGTAATTGACCAACCCTGAGGCACTAATGTTTCCGATCGGGAGCGATGCTTCGGCCTTTGACCTCATGGGCGTGACTGCAAGGTCGCGCAGCAGACACAGGCCGACCGATTGATATAGTTCACCACCACCGCCCTGGCCATTCCATGGCTTGATGTTGGTGGGGCTGGCCGGTTCGCCGGTGACGCCGGTAAATATTTCCTGGCTCGCCTTGACGCAGGTTGAGCTATGGGTTGGGCATTCTATGGTCGGCAAGAATTCCTTGACTGCTTTGCAGACTGTAATAATCGACGAGACGGCATTGTCGGCGCAGGAGAACCCTTCCGCCGTTGGAACGCCGTTCTCATCGGCCAATGCGGGGCTTGATACTATTGTGGCTGCGATCAGCCAGGCTGTGACCCTTGAAGGTGTGTGAGAAAATGCCATGGACCAACTCCTTGTAGACGTCGCATCGCATCGACGGGCTGTCTAGTGGAACGGCCATCTATGGCCCGGTCGCCAAGTAAACGGTTGCCATTGATGCCAGTACGACACGCTTATGACCCTACTATTGAGTACTGTTTCGAACAATGACTATTTCATGCAAGGAATAATGGAGATGCCACCACTTACTGAGCCTTCGTGGCGACGCTGTGAACCGTGAGCCAGCCAGCGATGAAGAGAAGAATGAGGGTTCGGACTTGATCAGGCGCTGTATCAGCCAAGAGATAAGAGGTGGCGAGCATCATGGCGGCCCATACGACGGCATTGACGATGACGACGGTCTTTGGTTTTGAGAGGCTCATTTAGATTTCCTTTCGTTTGTTTTCATAGGTCAGGATAACGTCTCAGATGTGTTTTGGTTCTCTGGCTCCTGAAGCGAGAATATGTCTTCAACCGGCGTGTTGAAGTATCGGGCAATCTTCAGAGCAATGATGGTTGAAGGCACGAAACGTCCAACTTCGATGGTTGAGATGGTTTTACGAGTCACACCGATCTTGTCGGCAAGATCACTTTGGCTAAGGCGATGTTCGGCGCGGAAGACCCGTATGCGGTTGCTTAGCTTGGTGCTCATGGACGGGTCTCATCTTCGAACTCATCCAAATCTTCATCATCAACGCGGTTGAAGAGGTAGAAGCTGATGCTGAAAATGGCAAGTGAGACCGCGATAACGATCTTGATGGCTACCTCTGCCGACAAGCCCGATAAGGTGCGCCCGGTCATGATGTCCATGAAAAGGAGAAAAACGAATGTGAGCGCAAAAGCGCGCTCAGCGGCCCGCTTATAGACGTCGGTCACGAACCCCTCCGGCTCGCCGCTTCCGAGTTCCAAGGACTTGCGCCTTTTGATCAGTGAAATGAATTGAGGCAGGACAATCACGATGGCGCCAATGCCAAGAGCTAGGCCAAGTTTGTCCAGAATTGCGACAGTCTCACCCTCTAGCAGCCGTTCAAATACGGAAGCCCCGTATGCCAAAGACACGAGAAAGATACCCAGTGCCGTCCGGGTCATAAACCGATCGACAAATTGGGCTGGGGAGAGGTTGTTTCCGCTAAACATGGGATCTCCAGTGGGTTATTTACGTAGCATAATGAAACCTTAAGGTATCATATAGGGTTATATACTGCCCAAGTCAAGGGGAGCGTTAGAGGCAACGGATGTTGCGGCCGCGGTTGCTGCTAGATTGGCTCAAAAGGGCCTTCGCGTGGGCGGGAGGTTCAATCGATCAATGAGTTCTTGATGACGGAGTTAGAAAGCTATCAAGGCAAGCTTGCGCTGGTTACTGGTGCTGACGGAGGGATTGGTGAAATGCTGGCCAAAGGTCTTGCTGCTACTGGCCCTCAGGTGTGTGCAACACAATTGGGAAGATTAGCTAAGCGCGTTGCGAATGAGATTGGGTGCACCGCATATCGGAGCGCGGTCGAACGTTGTTGTGGGACAGACACGGTGATGTAGTGGGAGCGATATGGACAGCCCAAGCATTCCGCCCACTGATGGAAGCGGCGGATGGCTCAAAGTGTTGGTGCAACGGCATCATCTGCTTCGCTTCGGGTGCCGGAAGGTGATGTCCGAACCGGGATACACCGAGCGCTTTGGACTAACAGCAGATTCGCATTTTCTATTGATAGCAACAGAAGATACCACCGATCCAGAAATACATCGCGACGCTCAGCATACTCCTCTGAGTAGAGCAGGAATATTTTGATGAATTCGGGTTGGGGAGATCGGCGGATCAATCGCTCAAGTTCGGAGATGAATTCTTGGGCGCGGGCTAGCTCACTCTCGGCGCAATATCCTGCTCTTCGTCGAAGAGGACGCCTATTTGGTTGCCTCGGCGCCAGCGAACTTCGCACTCAACGCGGGCTTGAATGAAATCGCGGTCGCCAATTTGTAGAAGCAAACGATCTTGATTGGTGAAGGTATGCCCTTCGGTGAAGGCGTGGCTAAACTCAAGACGTGCGCCTTTGTTGGTGAGATCTCGAATGCGGCATGTAATGGTCGACGTATGGTCTGCATTGATGATGCAGCCAGTCTTAAGGGTGCGAATGCGCCGGCTTTCGCGGAAGTCGTGTTCTGTCTCGGTCTTGGCCATAATCGAGAATTGTACGCGAGGTTGGTAAACAAACTCCTTCTTGCGCCTTTGTGGACTAAAGTCACTAATGTGGCTCTGATTACACTTTTAACACGGAACCTTGTTCTATATGGTGGTGGTCGATTTCGAAACACACCTTTAACTTGGTGTGCCTTCAACCTGAATGATCGATATGGAGTGCAAAATGAACTATCGAATGGCGAGTCTTATTGTTCTATCCGTCGTTTTGTCTGGCTGTGCAACCGTGACCAGAGGGACGCGAGAGGTTATGGTGATCGAGAGTGAGCCTTCGGGTGCGGCTGTGGAAATGTCCAATGGCCTTCAGTGCACGACGCCATGTGCCATAAAGATAAAGCGCCGTAGTAGTTTTGTTGTGACTTTCACAATGGAGGGTTTTGAAACGATGTCGGCCAATGTCGACAACGATATTGCACCTGGTGGTGCTGCGGGGGTTGCAGGCAATGTGCTGGTCGGTGGTCTCATAGGTCTTGCGGTCGATGCAGGAACTGGCGCGGCCAGAAGATTGGTGCCAAATCCTCTGCAAGTGACATTGGTACCGGTTGGCGAAGGCGGCGGTGATCCGAAAGAATCGACCGAGGCGTCGGAGGACGCGATGAAGCCAGAAGATACAGACGGTCGCGAGGAGGCTCCTACTAGTTAGGGGACTTCGCTCTTGGGCAACGTGGAACTGGATGTCTGAGGCGGCCTTCCCTGCGGTTTCAATCATGCCATTGTTTCGAGCGGCGCCGGTAACGGGCCCTGATGGCCCGACCACTTTGGCCGCGGCACGGGTGAAAACTCCGGTTCCGCATCCAACATCTAGAACCGATTGTCCTTTTGAAAGGCTTGCGGCATTGAGTACGGGACCTGTCTAGAATTGAAAAAGGGCCGGTACGAAGTTCTCATCATACAAATCTGAAGCACTCTGCGATACTTGGCCGATTACCTGATCTGTCATTTGAACCTCCCAATGATTGCGGGCGAACCGTAGCACAAGAGCCATAATTGCGCCCTTACGTGTGCGTGACGCTGTCGCGTATCAGCCGGGGCAGGAAGAAGAGCGGCCAAATTAGAAGAGCCAGATTTGGCAGGAACCAGGCGGGGTCAAACTGCAAGAGCACGACCCAGTAGGCTACAGCCATACCTCCTGCAGTCATGGTCAGTGTCAGTGAAACGATTGCGAGAGGCCGCCATATTGGATTACCTCTCTTGGCAGCGGAGACTGCGCTGAGCCCAAGGATCGAGAACGCCACATCCAACGGGAAGAAAGACTAGTTCCAAGCGATCACCTGGGGAAGGCTGTAATCCGCGTACATTAGTTCGGGTCGGATGTTGACGATTTTGGCTTGGACCAATGCGGCAATCGACCAATAAAGGATGAACATCCAGTCGGTGATAACTAGCAGCCATTTCAAAGGCCATGACATCGGGCCGGGCCTTACGCCATGGCCGTGGCTTCGATCTCAATCATCAGTGATGGGAAAGCCAATGCGGCCACGCCGATCAGACTTTGAGGAGGTTTGACGCCGGCCGCACTCAAGGGACCCACCAAGACATCGAAATTTTCAATCGTGCCCGCAACATCGGTCGTGTAGATGGTGAAGTGGACGAGGTTCGAGAGATCCATATCTGCAGCTTTTAGAACCTCTTGGAGATTGCTGAGTACCAGTGTCATTTGACCTCGCAGGTCTCCTTCGTGCTGAGGATTTCCTTCCCCGTCGATCGCGGTTTGACCAGCGAGCTTGAGGACGCGGGTTGCCCCAGTAATCACTTCGCCTTGGTTGAATCCAAATTGTAGGCTCCAATCCCAGGGATTGACGGCGGTTCTTTCCATGACGGGTCTCCTTGCGCTTGCGTTGAGGGGTGACGTTAGGGAACTGCCCCCCAAGGATCAAGTTCGGTGATTGTTGGCTGTGCGGCAATTGCCCCTTATGCTTTTGGATCCTAGATGCGATCTGCCAGGAGGAAAGTCATGGGCGACATTGCAATTGTGATTGGGGTCGGGGCATCCCGAGGATTGGGCGCGGCAATTGCCAGACGGTTCGCAAAAGGCGGCCATGATGTTGTCGTGGCGGGGCGGACAAAAGCTTCGCTCGAAAACGTCGTCGGAGAAATTGTGTCTGAAGGTGGCGAAGCGAGCCTGTTTCAGTGTGATGCCACGCAGGAAGCGCAGGTCGCGGACCTGATGGCCTTTGCGGCTGGGCGTGGCGATATTGGGGTGGTCACCCACAATGTTGGTAACAACGCCATTATCCCTTTTGAAGATCTCGACGCTGAGACATTCGAGCATTTCTGGCGGGTGGGCTGCTTTGCGGGATATCTCACGGCAAAAGCCGCCTTGCCTCATCTTGAAAAGGGCGGCGGAGGATCGCTCCTCTTCACTGGCGCATCGGCTTCAATGCGCGGTAGGCCTAGCTTTGCCCATTTTGCTTCGGCAAAAGCGGGACTTCGAAATTTGGCTCAGGCTTTGGCGCGCGAATATGGACCGAGGGGCATTCATGTGGGTCATGTGGTGGTGGACGGCGTCATCGACGGCGAAATGGTGCGCTCGAGATTTGGGGACTACCTAAACGACCTCGGCGAGGATGGTTCTCTAAATCCGGACCACATGGCTGAAGCCTATTGGCAAATGCATGTGCAGCCTCGCGATGCGTGGACCCATGAAATTGATCTCAGACCGTTCAAAGAGAACTGGTAAAGGACCGTTCTCCAGTCATTTGGAGTGGTGGTTCTTGTAATCGATCTTCGAGCAGATAGAGGTGCCGACGCTATCGGTGCAAACTTGCGACAAAAAAATTGATTGGCATGTCAGTTTCTCCTTTGAAAAATTTTCGAAGCGTCGCATATTGAAAATTCGCTTGCAGCGACTTTTTGTCGGTGCGGCGCATCAGGAAAATTCAAATTGAAGACGCGGTCTTTTGACGGCGAACCACTTCATCGGCGAGAAGCGGCACACGTGGCACTGTTACATTCCATTGATAGTTTTGACTTCCAACCCGGACGGGTTTTGGGAGGTAAGTACGAAGTCGAGGCGCTCCTTGGCGGCGGTATTGAAGGCGAAGTTTATAAGGTCAATGAGGTGCGCACCGGGCTGCCGCGGGCTGCTAAGATCTTCTTTCCACAGGCAAATCCGGCTGACAAGGTGGCAACGCGCTATGCCAGGACGCTGGAAAAACTGAGGCAGTGCCCGGTCGTTATCCACTATCATCACGCGGAAACTCTGACCGTACGGCGGCTGCCAGTAACCTGTTTGATTAGCGAATATGTGGACGGCGAACTGTTGTGTGATTTTATCGAAGAGGCACGTGGCAAGCGCTTGCAACCGTTTGAAGCTCTGAGCGTGCTCTACCCAATTGTTAAAGGCGTCGAGGAAATCCATCGCCAAGGCGAGTATCATGGTGATCTTCATTCCGCCAATATCATGATCAAGCGACGCGGCATCTTTCATGATGTGAAGATTGTCGATTTCTATGACAGGGATGGATCTTCAGCGGCAGAAAAGAAGGCCGACATTCTGGATCTGGTACGTTTGCTCTATGATATGATCGGCGGTCGTCGCACCTACGCGCGCCAGCCGCAGGAGATAAAAACGATCTGTTGCGGCCTTCGCCATGATCTGGTGTTGGGCAAGTTCCCGACCGCGCGTCATCTGCGCGAGCATCTTGAGAGCTTTAACTGGTCGTAAGATTGTCTCGGGCGTCTTTTCCGCCATACCTTCGCATCACCACCAAGAACAGCCCGAGGCTGACGGCCATCATGGCCGCAGCGGCAAGGAAGGGCGCGCCTGGGAAGTAGATCGGGGCGTCGTCCGCCGTATAGGCGCGGAAAAGCCAGGTTAGGATGAGGGGCGCAATGATCATGGTGAGACTGTTGAGGCTGGCGATGGCGCCTTGTAATTCGCCTTGCTCATTGGCGCCGACGCGGGCGGACATGATGGATCTGATGGCGGGCATAGCAAGCCCCATGAGCGCCCACGGCGCTAGCCAGGCATAGAGCATCCAGCCACTGCTTGCGAAAGCAAAACCGACAAAGCCGATCGAGGCACAGCTGATGCCGAGGATGACCGCGCCCTTTTCTCCTAGCCGGGGAATGGCAATCCGCGTCAGGAACCCTTGGACAAAGGCAATCATGAGACCTACGAAGGCAAGTGACAGACCGATGTCTGAAGGGGACCAATCAAACTTGAGCATGGTGTAGTAAGACCAGACCGCAGGATTTGCGTCATGGGCCATTTGATAGAAGATGATCGCTGCGCCCAACCCCAAGATGAGGGGTGTGTGTCTTAGGTGAGTCCATGCGCCGACTGGATTGGCCCGGGCAAAGTCGAAGGGACGCCTGGCGTCGGCTTGCAATGTCTCGGGCAAGACAAAGTAACCGTAGATGGTCGCCACAAGGGCAAGTGCGGCGGCGACAAAGAACGGCACCCGCGGGCCGATTTCCCCGAGAAGCCCGCCGAGGGCGGGACCGATGACAAAGCCCAATCCAAAGGCGGCACCAATCAACCCAAAACTCTGGGCTCGTTTTTCCGGTCGTGTGATGTCGGCAATGTAAGCCATAGCGGGCGTGTGGGTGGAGCCTGCGATGCCAGCCAAAGTACGTCCAATAAAGAGCCAGATGAGTGTCGGCGCGAGACCGGCGATGATGTAGTCAATGCCATAGGCAAAGAGTGAAAAGAGCAAGACAGGACGTCGGCCATACCGGTCACTCAAGCTTCCCAGTATGGGGGCAAAAAAGAACTGCATCAGTGCGTAGACGAATAGCAATCCGCCGCCATAAAGGGCGACTTCACTCAATGGCTTTCCGGTAAGTTCTAAGAGAAGGGCGGGCAGAACAGGGATGATGATGCCAAAGCCAATGACATCGATGAGCACGACGGAGAAGACGAAGGTGACGGCATGTTTGCCGGGCTCTCGTGTCATAAATTCTTGTGCCTAAACGCGTGCCGCGACATTGACTTCAATACCATTTAGCACTGCATTACCAGACAAGGGATCCGTTCTTTCTGTGCTGGCCAAGAGATTGGAATTGGCGCCCGGACTTTGGCCGGCGACGCTCAAATTGGTGTCGTCGAACACATGCCCAAAGCCGTGCGGCAGGCAGACGACGCCGGGAGCAACGTCATCGGTCACGTCGACTTCCACTTCGACTTTACCACGATCATTGGAGATGATGGCGACGGAACCAGATTCCAATCCGCGGGGCGTTGCGTCCTCCGGGTGGATTTCCAAGGCGCCTTTGAACCTGCCCTTCGCCAGCACTGGCAAATTGTGCATCCATGAATTGTTGGTGCGGACATTTCGCCGTCCGATCATGAGGAGGGCTGTGCCACTGCCCTTCTTCATCGTGTCGAGGCTTTCGGCCACACGCGGCAGATCTTCGGCGATCTCCTGGGGCAAGAGATTGATGGTGCCGTTGGGAGTTCGCAAGACTTCAGGCAGGCGTGGGGCTAAGGCGCCGAGATCGATGCCGCCCGGATTATCGGCGAGTCTCGTCAAGTTCAAGCCGTCTGGAATGGCGCCAAATTTGTCACCAAAAGGCCCTGTTCTCAGTTCCAAATCGATCACGCGCTCTGGGCCTTTGCGAGGGGCCAGTTCGGATAGAATGTCGGCCTCGGCTCTTCCCTCGAGTTCAGGCGTTGCGGCGATGGCTGATTTCACTCGGCCGGCAATGATCATGTCGTCGAGGTCTGCTGGGGTTATGGTGTCGTCTTGGCCGGACATGATGAGTGCAAGGCGATACATGATCTCCCACTCTGCGGGACGGCCTTTGGCTAAGGGGAAGGTGGCGGGTGTGTAGCGCACCACATTGCGGGCTGAGAATTGTTGGAAGGAGATTGGAAAATGAAACTCTTCCAATTGCGATGCGCCCGGCAGAATGACGTCGGCATGGCGCGTGGTTTCGTTCAAATAGATGTCGGTCGACACCATGAAATCCAAAGTATCGAGGGCGCGAGCTAGCCGGGCGCCGCCAGGGGCGCTCAAGGCGGGATTGCCGGCGATGGTAAAGAGCAGGCGAATTTGACCCTCGCCGGGCGTTTCGATTTCTTCGCTCAAGCAGACCGCCGGAAACTCGCCCATGACTTCTGGTGCACCGCGTACGCGCGACTTTCTACGCCCGCTGCGCACGCCCTTACCGGATCCGCCAGGGCCGCTCGCATTGTACTGAAACGCGGCTGTTTTCGGCCACATGGCGCCACCCTCTCTGTCGAGATGGCCGGTGAGAATGTTGATGAGGTCAGCGGCCCAGGTCGCAGTGGTTCCAAACTCTGACACCGAAGTGCCGATGCGGGTGTAAAGGGAAGCCTTTTCCGTTTCGGCGATCTGGCGAGCAAGCTCACGCACAGAGTCTGCTGATATGCTGGTCACGCTTTCGGTTGCCTCAGGGGTGTAAGGTCGCACCGCTTCTGACAAGGTGTCCATATTTTCAACGATGTCTCGAGCGTGTTTAGGATCGGCAAGTCCTTCGTCGAACAAGGTTGCCAGGATCGACAGGAAGAAAAAGATATCTGTTCCAGGGCGAATGGATAGGTGTTGATCTGCTTCTTTGGCCGTCGCGGTTCGTTTGGGGTCGACGACAATGAGCTTGCCGCCACGCGCTTTCATCTTGCGCAGACGTTCGCGAAACCCAGGAACCGTCCAAAGTGATCCATTGGAGACCATGGGGTTGGCACCAACCACTACAAGCAGGTCAGTTCGATCAATGTCGGGAATGGGGACCGTCATCCAAGAGCCGTAGAGAAGGCCGGAGGCCACATGGCGCGGCATTTGATCGAGGGTTGAGGCGGAGAACATGTTGGGTGTGCCGAGTGCCCTGGCAAAGACAGGGAAGGCTTGGGCGAGACCCGGTTTGTGCGCGGTGGGGTTGCCAATATAGATGCCGGCGGCGTGGCGGCTGTGTTTTTCAATGATGGGGAGGGCGCGTTTCTTGATTTCCGCAAAGGCCTCTTCCCAGGTTGCTTCCTGTAAGTTGCCGCCTCGGCGAATGAGGGGCACGCGCAGACGGTCTGGGTCTTCATCCAAATCCTTCAAAGCAACCGCCTTTGGGCAGATGTGCCCTTGAGAAAGATGATCGCTGTGGTTCGGTTTTACAGATAGTAGCGTGCGCGCGTCGTGATCAACGTCGAGCTCAAGGCCGCAAGTTGCCTCGCAAAAGGGGCAAATTCGATAGGTCTTCGTCATGATGTTTTATCCCTCCCGGACACGCGGCACTTTGGTTTGCCTTTTGATTTGATGGTAACGCCAGGGCAAGGGAAGGCAAGCGGCTTTGCAAATTCGAATTATCCGACATTGCCTGATCCACGCTTGATCCATCTCGCAAGATCTGCCCCAACGAGTTCATCAAATCGCTCTTCAAATCGCTGCAGGGTTTTGTCACTGAAGACCCCTTGCCATTGGCCGCTGGTGCCCTTGCTCAGGAACTCTTCGGGTTTTCGCCAATGACCTCGATCAGCGCCAGGCACGAATCCTAAGGCGTTCTTCTTCATGGAAGAGAATGTTGCGGCTTCTGCATATTCATCGAGCTTACTTTGAGAGACCTCGATTTCCAGCACTTTAGCTATCTTCGAGATTTCGGATTTGAGGTCATGTTTCATATCGGCGTAATGGAAGAAATGCAGATTTGGGATGCCTTTGAACTCAAAATAGGAATTGATGAAATGACCGACATAATCGAGCGACGCGACTTCTGTTGCTTCGGTCTCCCATTTAGACTCAATGAAATTCAGGAAGGCTTCGTCTGGGGGCAGGTCAAGCCCTCTTTCTCCGAGGTCGGCAGACATATTATCGAGATGAGTTCTAAGTGAGAGATAGGCGTCGCGCGGGTCCCGCCACACTGTGATGTAGGTGCAGCGAGGATAGAAGGGAATGCCGTCTAGCGGTGTATGGGTCTTGATGATGCGTCGATTTGTTTGCTTGTCGAAATGGACGATCAAGTCTTCGATAGGCTCAAAGGTTGCGTCAAGCCAGGTTGAGCGATCGGCTGGCACGAAATCCAAATCAGCGGTGCCGAACACGAGGAAGGTGCAGATGGTCTGCATCCAGGTCGTTCCATTCTTGCTCAAACTGCAGATGAATATATCGTCGTTGCGGGGCGAAAAGGCGTCCCACCGATTGGTATCTGTAATCACTCCTTTGTAGTGGCGGGTACGTTGAGGCAGTTCGTTTTGTTTTTGCATGGGCTTGGATTTCCCTTCTCTGCGATTGGTGCCAGACCCTAACAAAGGTCTTTCAGGGAATGGAAGTGGAATTTGGGATCTAAGGAATCATCCAGATTGCGTGTTGCCGATAATTGGTTGTAGAGTCGCCTAGGGAATGTGGGTCGTTATAAAGGGGAAGACTATGTGGTCACCTTGGTCTGCGGCGGCACGCCGAATTCTCACTCAACCTATTGTATTTACATTGCTTTTTGCCATCTCATTTGGCGCGTTGGCGATAACGCCGGCTGCCTTTGCCAATGGACTCGCAGGAAGTGAGGAAGCCTTGGCACGTGTTGATCTGATGTTGGAGGGCATGGGAGGAAAGGAGCGTTGGGCAAATGCCAAGACACTCTACATTGAAGAGCGATCCTATCATCCGAGTACGGACGGACCGATTACGTCGACCTTTTGGCGTGATCTTGAAAAGCCCGGCGAGTGGACGTCATTGAAGAGTGGAACGTTTGATGTTCTCTATGCCTGGGATGCGTCCGGCGGCTGGTTCTCGCGCAACGGTGAGTTGCGTGATTATTCCAAAGAAGAACTGGAAGAGCGCCGCTACTACTGGCACCGTGAGATCTATACGCTCTATCATCAACTCGCTAGAGGTGAACGCGCGTTAAAGATTGAGAGCGTCGATCTCAATGGATTTTCGGTGACGAACGAAGATGATGAAAAGATCGGAGACTTTCACCTCACGAAGACGGGCGACTTGTTTTTCTGGCAGCAGTTTGGTGGCGAAGATCCGGTCGCGTATGTCTATGGGCCCAAGAAAGAATTCGGCACGATCGAATTTCCTGACTGGGGTGGTAGCACGGACGGTAACTGGCGCTTCTACTACGTGGACCTGAAACTTAGTTCAGAACCAATTGATCGTCATACATCGCTCCAGAGACCGCAAAACTAACCTTTGAGAATTGCTTGCCCCGAACTACGGAGCTTCTCCCTTACGGCGTTCAATTGAGTTAGCGCTGAATCAGTCATGCCAGGACTGTAAAGGGGTTTGCATTTGTCTGAAGGCAGTCAAGTATATTGATGTTGAGGCGGTAATCGAACCGTAATTGGTAGAAGGTGTGCGTGTGTCTGAAGCATATGAAACCGTCCATTGCACGAATGATGCCTTGTCGATGCATCGACATGACGCGGCTTTTCTGTCACTTGTTTTGGCCGGTGTCTATCAAGAGCGAAGCGTGGATGGATGTTTTGAAGTCTGTGCGGGGAGTGTCATTTTGCATCCGCCTTTTCACGCCCACAGCAATCACTTTTTATCTGACGACGTGACGGTGCTCAATGTGGCTCTTCCTGACGCAACCCAAATTTCTGAGGCCTATCGCGTATCCAAGATTGGAGAGCTTTCACCCCTCGAATGTCTCATGCGGACACGGCCGGTCGACATCTTCGATCGATTGGGAGATTTGTTCCGTATACGGTGTGATCCCGTAAGGCCAAAGACTAGGTGGGTTGAAGATCTGTCAAGTGCGCTTTCTCTGGGTGCATCGGAAGGACGCATCGATGCCCTGGCTTCAGGTCTGGGGGTCTCCGCGGCCCATGCCTCGCGGCAGTTCCTTCGCGAATTTGGTATGAGCCCGGTCACGTTTCGCCGCGAACAGCAGTTACGTCGGGCGCTTGGTGCGTTGGAGAGAGGTGAGCCGCTTGCTGGCGTCGCCGTGGAGGCGGGGTTTTCCGACCAAAGCCATATGGGGCGCGCTTTTAAGACCGCCTTTGGGGCCACACCTAAGGATGTCCAGAAACGGCTCGCGGCGCTTCACGCATAGAATTCTTAACGCACATCAATTTCGTTCCAGACTTTTCTTCGCGTGTCCGTAAACTTTGGGCATGATGTATCGAAATTTTGTAAGCGCCCTCGTGGCGTGTTTGCTTCTTGCTGGCCCGACCCTGGGTGCTGAAGCTTCGGCGGCGAAACAACCCAAAACGAATTGGCAGGTCAACCATTCTTTGGGCCTTGATACGCTTGTATTCGTGGGCGCTTTGTCCGGTGACCTATTGGCTGAGGAGCACAATCAGCCTGATGTGGACGAGGTGCGCGCGACATTTTCGCAAGAGGGCCTTAATGCGCTCAAGGTTTTGGATGAGCGTATTCGGGTGCGAGCGAAGAGCTTGGTTGGACCTAATCTGGCGCTTTACTTCTCGGCTGGACCCAGTTCGACGATTGAGGACCTCTTTGCGACCATCGAAGATCCTGAGCGCATTCGAGCGGTCTTTCAAGCGTCACCCTATTGGGATGAGAGAGACTGGCAAGGATTTGTGGGGATCCTGCCGACAGTGAAGATCGTTCTTGAGGAACTCCAGCGCGTCGGCTTTGAAGAAAAATGGCGCCGAGAAGTATTGCCGCAGATTGAGGCCCGGCTCCCAGTGTTTGCGGATGCGGTTACGCCTTATGACGTCATTCCAGAGCAAGAAAGGCTGCTTGGGCGGATCCTTGACCCAACCATCGAAATCATCGTGCTCAATTACAGCCAGCCCTACGGCATCAAAATTATTGGGCAGCGGTTTTTGACACACCACAGTTATTCGCCAGAGATTCAGCTTCGCACCGCCGCCCACGAAATGTTCCACCCCCCTTTCGATCTCGGTGATGAAGAACTATTGGCGCTGTTTAGGCCTCTGGCCGAAGACAAGTGGATGCAGAACATCGTCGACGATCATGATCCCCGATTTGGCTACAATTCCTTTGAGGGGATCATCAATGAAGACTCAACGAAGGCGCTCGATCAGATTGTCGGAGAGCGCTTAGGGTTTGCGCGAGATCCTGCGGAACGGTTTGTCGCGTCCGATGAAGGCATGCACATGGTGGCTGCCGCTCTTTATCAGGCCATGAAGGAAGATGGCTTTGATGAGCGTGGTGGGACCTATGCCGATTGGCTGAAAGGGGCGTTGCGCCAAGGCTGGCTCACGCCAGAAGAAGTGCGTCGCCGCGCGGCGGAGATCGTGGGCGATGAGGCTGTCGCCAAATGGGACTATTGACCCCTCACGCCCACATTGAGGATTGTGCCATTCCTGATAGGATTGGCGACCATGACTTCAGTCCCCCTGGTTCGTCGACCGCCAGATATCGAAGCTCTCATTGAGGCCTTGGTGCAAGCTCGTGTCGACTTTGTGATCACGGGCTCTGTTGCGGCGCAATTACATGGCGCCCGGTTGGACCCTGGGGATCTCGACATCACTCCTTCGCTTGAGCGCGAGAATTTGCAGCGATTGGTGAAAGTTCTTTTGGCGATTGATGCGGTACCTCAGCTCTTTGGGTATTGGACAACCGATGCTGATGGAGAACAGAAGTGGATTGAGATCGAAGCAACGCCTGAACTCCGTGCCAATTGGGTGCCGGACGTGGATGATCTCACGACTCTTGATAATTTGTACTTTAGCCGACTTGGTGATCTTGATGTGGTCCCAAGACTCACCGGGACGTTTGAGGTCCTTATGAAGCGCGCAGCGCGAAAAAATTGGGGTGACCACGAGGTGTTCATTGCGGACATTGAGACGCTGATCAAGGGAATGACCAAAGGAGGTCAACCCAGGCGAAAGAAAGACCGCTTGCGTGTCGAACAGTTGCGCGCCGTCGCGAAAACTCAATAAAGACCGGTGCCATACCAGGTCGCGAATTCGGCGAAGTTCGGTGCTTCGAAAGCGTTGACCTGCGGATCCACAGCGATTTGCACCACCGCTGGCCGGTTGGCCTCAAAAGCTGCTTGGACAGCGGGATAGATGTCTTGCGTGTGCTCGACAAAGGCATTGTAAGCGCCATAGCCTTCGGCGATTTTGTCAAATCGCACATTGCCCCACTTCACTTCGACGTCCTGTTCTGGCCCGAACGCCATCGCTGCGGGCACGTGCTCCATGCCCCAGGCGGCGTCGTAGTTCACAATGCAGACGATGGGGAGCTCTTTGCGAACCGCGGTTTCAAGATCGGAGATGTGAAACTGAAAGGCGCTGTCTCCGGTGATGAGGCACACGCGACGGTCAGACCCTACGGCAAGTTGTGCCCCGATGGCATATGGCAGACCGGTGCCAAGGTGACCGAACTTCGATGTCCAAATGTAATCGCGGCTTTTGATTTCGTGATAGGCGAACTCCCAAAGAGAAGTGCAGCCGCCGTCACGACAGATGACAGCATCTTCAGGGATGGCGCGGGTCGCTTCAACCATCATCCGGCCGGGGTGGATGGGATGGGTGTCTGGGGCCGCTTCAATAAGTGCTGTGCGGGCGGTTTGAAACTCATTGCGCCATTCCTTGATACGTGGTGAGCCTTGAACGCCGCCAGCCGCATCAAGCGCATCGCACAGTTGGGGAATGACCTCGCATAATCCGCCAATGAGTGGCACATGGATCTCGCGGTTCACACCGATGTTGCAGGGGTCGCGCTCAACATAGATCCACTTGCGATCGGCGTTGCCTTCTTTCCAGTGGAGCTCGGAGCCGTAGTGGATGGTCTCGCCGATCCCCGTCCCTACTGCAATGACCGCATCGGCGGCGGCAACGGCTGCGTTTGATTGAGGGGTTCCGTAAGGGACAACTTGAGGGTGGGTTTCGGGAAGGGTGCCGCGTCCACCCCAAGTGGGAAGAACCGGGCCCTTTAGGGTATTGGCCAGTCGTTCCAATTGATCATGACCGCGCGCCGTATGAACGCCGGTACCAGTGAGGATGATCGGCTCCTTGGCCGCCTGCAACAATGCAACGGCTTTCGCAATGGCGGACGGGTCAGCTTGTTGACTGACAATCCGGTATCGCTCAGGTGCTGGCGCTGGCTCAAAGGGAAGGGCGGTTTCAAGATGGTCTTCCGGCAGCTCAATGTAAACCGGTCCGGGGGTGCCAGAGGTTGCTTGTCGGAATGCCTCGTGAAAAACGTCGTCTACCTGATCGGCGAACTCGATAATGCCGACATACTTCATGGCAGGTCGGAAAAACTCAGGTTGATGCGTATACTGAAATTGTGAGCGACGAACGCGCGCGTCATAGCGGCGAGCGCGCTGGCAGGCCAAGAAGATGACCGGGATCTTTTCCTTGGCCGCGCAAACTGCTGCTGGAAGAAGGTTTGCCACTCCTGGCCCCTCGTTACCCGCTATCACAGCCGGCCTTCCGGTCATGCGGGCCATGGCATCGGCCATGAAGGCACCTGCAGATTCATGGTGAGGGGCAATGACGTCCCAGCCTCGAGATGAGGCCTCTCGGTGAAGATGCTGAACGGCTGGATCTGGTATGCCAAAGAGAGTGGTGATGCCCTCAGCCTCAAGAAGGTCAATTATACGCACTGGTATGGTGGTTTGATTTGACTTTGCATCGTGTGATGTGGCGCTCATGATCATCTCCCTCGTGTGGCCTTATGCGGCCCGGTTTGTTTTGAAAGAGGTTAGCAGTAGCGGGCGTCACTTGAAACTGTGTCGAAATGACAGACCTGCCAGGCTCGACACCTTGCATTCGCCGCAGGATTAGCTCAGGCTTGCGAAAACAAGAAGAAGACATGGGAGGAAGATATGGTTGGCAAGAATGCAGTGGGTCAAGACCGGCGCTTTTGGGGTGTGATCCCCCCACTTCCAGGGCCACTCCTTGTGGATGTGGCTAAACAAGCGGAGGCAGCGGGTCTGGAGGGTCTTTTTGCGGTTCAAGTCTATGGACCTCCCTTTATTCCGCTGGCGGCAGCTGCGGCGGTTACCGAGCGGATCAAGATTGCCACAGGCATTGCTATTGCGGCGGCGCGCTCTCCCTTTGAGACTGCGATGGCAGCGATGGATCTCGACCACATTTCCATGGGCCGCACCATTTTGGGGTTGGGCACAAGCGTTTCGGCCTGGACGGAAGGTGTGTTTGGTGCGCCGCACTACAAGCCTTTGACTCACCTGCGCGACACGGTGGGCGCTATTCGCCACATTATTTCACAAGCCGATGGCACGATAGAGCCCTATGACGGCGTCTATTTCAAAGCCGATTTCAAAGAGCTTCAACCGATGACGCCGCCGGTTCGACCTGCGATCCCCATTTGGGTGGCGGCCTTGAGGGAAAAGCTCGTAAGGCTTGGAACCGAGATCGGTGATGGCGTCATCGGGCATCCGATGTGGTCTGTTGAATGGACCCTCAATGAGATGAAGCCGGCGATTGAGGATCAGCTATCGATCTCTGGACGCAAGCGCGAGGACATTGAAGTGAGTGTTTGGCCATGGGTAGCGCCGAACCCAAATGAAGCAGAAGCGTTGGATGATGCGCGACCTACCATTGCGTTTTACGCTGGCGCAGGGCAGTACGAGTCTTTCTTCGCGGCGCATGGTTTTAAAAAGGAAGCGCAGGCCTGTCAGAGCGCTGTTGTTGAAAGCTCGTACCTCGACGGTGTTCAACATGTTCCGGATGAGATGGTTCGTGCTTTCGTGGCCGTAGGTGATCTTGATAAAGTCCGTGAGCGGATTGAACCAGTTTGGCAATTGGCAGATTCCGTTTGTTATTGTCCACCGGCTTACAATTTGTCCCCAGAAAAGATGATGTACTATCAAGGGCAACTGGCCGCATTGATGGCCCCATAAGAAGAATTGGAGAAAACCCAATGACACAATCAATCGATACTGGGACTGAAGACTTTTTGGCGCGTATTGAAGATGGCGTTGCTGTCCTCACCATGAACAGGCCGGATCGGCGCAATGCGATGTCAGGTGAGATGTTGGAGGCGATGGCCGCGACGCTGGCCAGCGTAGAAGTTGATACAGAAGTCAAAGTTGTGGTGTTGACGGGGGCTGGCAAAGGGTTTTGCGCTGGTGGCGACGTTAAGGGAATGGCGGCGCGCGGCGGTGTGCGCGAGATCACTCTCGACGAGGCTATCCACCGGCAGCGGATCAGTCAGCGGGCGACCGCCGGGAAACTGTTCAAAATGCCTAAGCCGACAATTGCGGCTCTTCCCGGTGCTGCGGCGGGCGCTGGGTTGGCCTTGGCCATGTCTTGTGATCTGCGGGTGATGGCGGACAATGCCATTATGACGACGGCTTTCGCGCGGGTTGGTTTCTCTGGTGACTATGGCGGCACCTATTTCATGAGCCAATTGGTGGGTTCCGCTAAGGCGCGCGAACTCTACCTCTTGTCGGACCGCCTATCCGCAGATGAAGCGCTGCGGTTGGGGCTTGCGAACTGGGTCGTGTCAGCGGATGAGCTTGAGACGAAGACCATGGAGATCGCGCGGCGATTGGCAAGTGGTCCAACGGTTGCTTATCGGTACATGAAAGAAAACCTCAATCGGGCGATGGCAGGCGACGTTGACGATTGCCTCGACCTTGAAGCAACGCATCACATTCATACCGGATTGACCGAAGATCACCGAGAGGCGGCACAGGCCTTTGTTGATAAACGAGAGCCCGTCTTCAAAGGACGTTAGGGGGGAATTGCTGAGAGGTTCCCTATGCAGACTCTGTGGTGCAGCGTTGAATTAATTGAAAGCGGTTTTTGACATCTGCCTTGCGGTAGATGTTGTAAACGTGGTTTCGAACCGTGTTCCCTGAAATGTGAAGCTTGGATGCGCTCTCTGAGTTGTTGTCGCCTTGTACGATTAACTGGAGAATCTCATCTTCGCGTTTTGTGAGACTGTACCGGGCGGTCAATTGGGAAGGGTCGAGAAGCACCCGCTTCGATGGAATTTTTTGATCGTGATTGTGGGTTATCGTCAAGATCCACAATGGCACTACGTGCATCAAATAGTAGAGATATGGCGCCGCATGGTGAAGTGCGGTGTAAGGTGAGAAGAGAACAGAATAGGCCGCTATGACATATGCGCCTAGGCCACCCAGATAAGCCCAACCGAAGTTCCCAGCATTGGTTTGCAAAGATGTCGCGCCAAGGCGTGCACGCAAGAGAAATTGCGCAACCATCCAAAACTGAATGGCAATAGCGGCGATGCCGATTGAAGCCATCGTCAAGCGCAAGGAGGCATCATTCCCCGAATCGTAGAAACTCTTCGTGACAAGAAAGTGGCCGATAACAACTGTTAGGCCAAGACCTGCAAAACGCGTGGAAAATAACTCGGCAGGGGGCGATTGGCGAGACCTTGGAAAAAGGCAATGAAGAAATAGAGCTTGAGTAGGAGAAGAGGAATGGCGAATAGGACAAAAATCACCAAGAGTTCCGTGGGTGTAGATTGAGGTCCCTCGGGTGTCACATAGAGGGCGAGATAAGGTCCGACCCAATTGACCACGCCATAGCCAATGGCCGTCAAGATGAACAAGAAATAGAGGTCTAGGTAACCCGCCTGTGTTCGTGACCGCAAGTCATAGGCGGCCCATATCAGAACCGCACTGGCAACGAGCGAAAACAAAAAGAGCGTTACGGCCTGGTCCGGCATGTGATGGTATTACCCTACTAGAGCCCCAAAATGAGATTTTGGTCCCATTGTGAGGAACTGGAAAGCTTCCTAGCTTGCACAAGAAGCAGTCCAGCATTCATGCCTCGAATAGCGGCATACATCACAAGGGTTCATTGATGTGGGTGACAAGCCAACGGCGGTGAATGGGGATGTCCTCTTTTCACAGTTTGAGCCGACCTCGTTCTTCGGCAAGGTCTTAAAATTTCCTCTCGTACGCCTGTTTGTGGCGTTGTTGTTCTTGATGCCCGTCGGGGCGCTCAATTCGATCATAGTTTTTCTGGTTATCGAGAATTTATCAGAACCCGCTGCAACCCATGTTGACTTCGTGCGGCTGATCGTGACGTTTCCTCTGCTGATACTATCCTACCGGTTCTACTGCCGAAGGATTGAAGGTCGGGAAGCATTTGAATTTGGGTTTGGCGGAGCGATCCCAGAGGCTCTTGCGGGGGTCCTCGTGGGGGCTGGCCTCGTTGGGGCCACTGTTGCGGTGATGGTCGGCGTGGGCGCCTATAGTATCACGTCCTTTAACGGTGCCTATGTTTTGATGTTCTCCATTGTGCTCTTTGGCACAGGCGCATTGATGCAAGAAATCATCATTCGGCTTCTCATCTTCCGTCTTACAGAAGAGATGGTTGGGACATGGGCGGGCATCGTTGTGGCCTCGATCATCTTTGGCGTAATGCACATGGCCAATCCAAACCAGTCGCTCCTGTCGGCATTTACGTTGATCGTCACGAGCTTCATGCTCTTTGGAGCGTTTGTTTTGACGCGCCGCATATGGTTGGTGTGGGGTATCCATTTCGGGTGGAACATGTTTCAGGCCGGGGTTTTGGGAATGCCGAACTCAGGGGTTACCTTTCCTGGCTGGATCACACCAGAAATTGACGACCCCGCTTGGTTGACCGGTGGCTCCATTGGCATCGAGAATTCTGCGGTCGCAGTTGGGATTACGGTAGTCCTATCCGCTTTCTTCATTGCAGCTGTGATCAAACGAGGCCAAGCCCTCAAACCGATGTGGCGTCGCTAAGGCATTTCACAGACGAGGCTCAGGCCAACGATTTGAGTGTCATCGACTCTTGCCTTTCGCAGGTATGCGGTAACGCCTGTTGCGATTTCACCGTCGGCGCAGAAAACGGGCTCTTGCCACTCTGCGCAGCGGCGTCTTTCGAACCCAACCTCGCGACCGTCATCGAGAGGCCTCACATCTGTCTTGGAAACTTTCGCTCCAAATAATTTCGTACCGGCCCAATCCGGCCTAAGGTGTCGCAATTCACTTGTGAGGCAGACGGAAAGCCCCCTTACAAAAACGCCCGGATCATCGAATTGCGCGCTTTTGGCGTCGCGGGACTTTTTGGTGTGACACTTGTTGAGAGTGAGTTTTTCTGTGGCCGTACTTTCGCTGGCAACGGGTCGTTCTCTTAACTCCATTCTGCAAGGCGAGCTGTCTCTCTTTGCGGATTTTATTCCGACCAAACCAAACCCAGGAGCACTAACGGTGATGGTCTCATGGCGGCCAGTGAAAATTCCACTGACATCAGAATCATTGGCCATTGCCTGTATTGCTATGACTGCTGGCAACCCAATTGACAAAACTATGCCGCTAAGAAACTTCATGTACTCTCCCCCTGTTGCCCGTAATTGCCAATAGCTTCCCTAACGGCCTGTTCGTGGGAGTACTTTGGTTGGGCGTCGAGAGAGTATATTCGAAAGACAATGATGCCCAGTATTAGTTGCGTGAAGACAACCAATCGACGCGATTGGGTAGTCAGATCAGGGTATGAGAAGCGTCAACGGGATACTGGAGGTGACTATGCAGGTGCTTCGCAAACAAGGCCCAGACCCACAATTTGGAAGTCATTCAACTTCGCGTATCGGAAGTGAGCCGTCACCCCTGTTGCAATCTCACCTTCATCGCAAAAGACAGGTTCTTGCCAGTCGCTGCACGACTTTCTCGCAAACGCCACTTCACCGCCATCTCCGAGCGGCGTGACCGTAGAGCCTTCGACCCTTGCACCTGAAAGTTTTACGCCTGCCCACACGGGTCTAAGGCGCGATGCCTTCCTCGAGAGGCAGACGGAAATTCCGCGCACAAAGACATTTGGATCTTCGAATTGCGCGGTCTCTGCAACGCGGGAGGATTTGCCCGGACAAGCGTTGAGTTTGAGGTCACTTGAAGGGGACCCTTGACCGGAAAAAGACCGTTCCATGATTGATAGTTTGCAAGGAGAGCTGTCTTTTTTTGCTGAGGTGACCCCGGTAACGCCGAAACCGGGTCCGCTGACATTGATGGAATTGTTGCGATCCTTGTAGATACCGCTTACCGGCGCTTTTTCTTCGGCTTCCGTGTCGTCTGCGCTTTCCGCAATTGCCGGTGCGGCCATCACCGCCGTCATCAAACCTAAGATACCCAAAACCCCAAATATTCTGCGCATGGCGCAACTCCCTCACTGATTGCCTCAACGGTGGCTCAACCCAAAGTTTGCAACGATGTGGTCCACATGTATGTAATTAAACTTACACAAGAGATTACGATGAGGTTACGGCTAGGAAAGGTTGAACTTGGTACCGCAGATGGTGATTTGATTGGGGTTTGTCGGTAGTCCGCGAGCTTTCGCATTGGAAAGGGCCTTTTCAAGGTTGGCTGCTTTGATGTCAATCGCGGACAGGCCAGGCCCGCGATCGTCGCCTAAATCGACAAATCGTACGAATCCTGCGTTGAGGTGTAAGACCGGTTTGCCCTGCTCATCGCGGTCTATTGGAAGGCCTGCGATGGCACCCCAGCGTTTTGCCAAGCCCTTTGGATCGGCAGATTGGAGTTCAGCGCCAAGTATTTCGCTTATGACTTTTGTTTTCGCCTTTTCTTGCCAACCTGTTCCGCCGGCTGGTGGCCAATAGTCAGGAACATCTGAGTACGCTACGGAATCGATCTCAAAAAAACTGCCACCGACGTCCGCTGGATGGAGCTGCATGAAGTGGCCTGTCTCGTGATCATGTTCCCAGGCAACCCTCACTTTTAAGTCCTCGGCTCGCTGGCGTGCCTGGTCTTGAACTTCTTTTGACTCAGCCTGGGTGATGACCATGTATCCGCCGCTGCCGCCCCGGCGCTCTAAGAAGCGGCCAGCCGCCGTTCCTTCTTTCACAGGGGCTACGACCTCAAGGAACGAGGTGCCAATTGGGAGGAGAGCGTTTTCAAGGCCGAAGACACCAACACCTTCGTCGATAAACCCAACCTCAATCTCGAATACGGCCTTGAGATCTTTGATAACCGGTGCAAGCTCCTCGGCTACAAGACAAATCTGTCGAAGTTTAATCGTCATCTTTCTTTGTGCTTTCTGCGCCTTGTTTTCTCTCTTATTGGGGTAGACTATGGCTGCGGATCAGAGAAAGCAATTGGAGGCGAACCTGTGAAGAAATTTGTCATTTTCCTTGTTGTCGTTGTTGGAATTGCGGCTGCAGGGTTCTTTTGGCTCTCGGCCAATTTGGACGGCATTGTCATCGGAGTTGTTGAGCGAGCCGGGACTGACGCCACAAAAACCAAAGTGTCGCTTGATGCCGTGGATCTAAATTTGGCAGCTGGCGAAGCTTCAATGCGCGGGTTGCAGATTGGCAACCCATCGGGATTTGAATCGGAGAATGCCATTTCACTTGGCGTCATCTCCATTAAGGTTGATACGTCTACCCTCAACAAAGATGTGATTGTGATTGAGGAAGTTCTCATCGATCAGCCCATCGTGGCTTACGAACGCAAAGACAATGATAGCAATCTCGACGCCTTGAAAAGAAATCTCGGTGGCGGAGAGGCATCTGGAGCGTCAGACTATACGGGTCCGAAGTTCATCATCAATTCCCTCAAGTTTCGCGACGGGCACGTTTCGGTGTCCGGGGTGCGAGAAGAGATTGTGGAACTCGACCTTCCTGAGATTGCCTTGCGCAATATTGGGTCAGCAGAAGGTGGGGCGACGCCAAAGGAGATCGGGGTTCAAGTCACGCAAGCTCTCACCTCGGCGGCGGTTGATGCGGTGGCCAAAGAGGGTCTGAACAAGTTGGTTGGAGACAATGTTGATAAAGTAAAGGATAAGGTCAAAGGGCTTTTCGGCAACTAGCCTGGACATTGTTCATTATGGATGTTGCCTCCTATTTCGCCCGTATCGGCTATGACGGCCCTACATCGGTGACGCATGAGACGTTGCGTCAATTGCACCGGGCGCATTGCTTGCGGGTACCCTTTGAAAACCTAGACATTCAGCTTGGTCGGAAAATTGATATCGACCCCATCAAGACCTTTGAGAAGGTGATCAGGAAACACCGCGGTGGTTTTTGCTACGAGCTCAATGCGCTCTTTGGAGCTTTGATTGAGGAAATGGGATTTCAGGTGAGCGTGCTCGAAGGGCGTGTCATTCGAAATGGAGCAAAGGGTCTTTCCCACGGTCACATGATGTTGAAGGTCGACCTTGAAGATCCTTGGCTTGTCGATGTTGGGTTCGGTGATGGATCGCTCGACCCTCTGTCTCTTTCTGTCCACGATGTGGTTGTACAAAAAGAGGGTCGGTTTCAAATCCGGCGAGATGGCGAAACTTACGCTATGTGGTGCCAAACTCTGACCGAGGAATTGGCGCCGCAATATGAGTTCGATCTCCAACCTCGGCAGTTTGAGGAGTTTGAAGAGCGTTGTGTGTGGACGCAAACCTCGTCGGACTCAGGATTTACTCAGAGGCTTATTTGTACCTTGCCCATTGAAGGCGGGAGAACGGGCATTCTTGGTTCAGAACGCGTGACATTTGTAGGCGGTGAGAAGACTGTAGAGATACTTTCACATGTGCAGCGCAACACGCTGCTGAAAGAGTTTTTTGAGATTGATCTAGAAGGGGCAAAATTGCCGTGACTGATGGTGCTCCCGAAAACGAAGAAACATCAAGTGATCACTCCGTCTTGATTGCAGGGCAGGACCTCTCCTTGCATCGCAATGACAAGGTCATTTTATCCAACGTGGATATTGAGGTGCGCAAGGGCGAGATTGTCACTCTTATTGGGCCCAATGGTTGTGGGAAAACTTCATTGGTGCGGGTCTTGTTAGGCCTCACAAAAGCTGATCAAGGACACATTGACCGCCGGGATGAATTGCGAATTGGTTATGTTCCACAAAGGCTTAGCATCGACCCCATCCTGCCAATTCCGGTTTGGCAATTCATCCAATTGGGCGGGGGTCGTGAGCGGGGCGACATTTTTCAAGCGCTTGAAAAAGTCGGGGCATCCCACCTTCTAAACTCGCTCATGCATACACTTTCGGGCGGCGAACTTCAACGTGTCGTGCTGGCGCGCGCTGTGGTGCGCAAGCCGCATCTCTTGGTTTTGGATGAGCCGGCACAAGGGGTCGATGTTTCAGGACAGCTCGATCTCTATGATTTACTTACGCAGCTTCGTGACGAACTCCCATGCAGCATTCTCTTGGTGTCTCACGACCTGCATTTTGTCATGGCGGCGACAGACCGGGTGATTTGCCTCAATCAACATGTGTGTTGTGCCGGCAAACCGGAAATGGTGCGACAAGATCCGGAATTTCTTAGACTCTTTGGACATCGAACGGCGGCGGAATTGGCGGTCTATCACCACCATCATGATCACCGACACGACATTGGTGGGGATGTACTTAAGAGCGGTTCAGATGCTGACGCTGAAGGGCGGTCAGATGTTTGAGGATATCTTCATACGAGCTCTTGTTGGAGCCATTGGAGTTGCGATCGTTGCGGGTCCGCTTGGATGTTTTGTGGTGTGGCGGCGCATGGCGTATTTCGGTGACTCGCTCGCACACAGCGCCCTGCTTGGGGTAGCATTGGGCATGGTTTTGGGGCTTGGGATCAATCTTGGCATTGTCCTTGTTTGCGCGCTCTTCTCGGTTGGGCTTGTCTTCTTGGAGCGACAGCGACGTCTTTCAAGCGACGCTGCACTAGGCATTTTTGCCCATGGGGCGCTGGCGACGGGACTGGTCGTCATTGGTATCTCAGGTGGCCCACAGGTTGATCTGATGTCGTTTCTGGTGGGCGATGTTTTGGCCATCAGTGTGCGAGATCTCGTATGGATCTTTCTTGGGGGTGTTATTGTTCTTGCCGGAGTCGTCTGGCTATGGCGGCCACTTCTTTCGGTTACGGTCAACGAAGATTTGGCTCAAGCTGAGGGGGTCAATGTCTTTTTCGTTCGGCTCTGCTTTATGGGGTTGATGGCGATATTTGTTGCGGTTGCCATCAAGATTGTTGGCGTCCTCTTGATAACATCCTTGCTCATCATTCCTGCAGCGACCGCAAGAGGGGTTGCCCACACGCCTTTGCAGATGGCATTGGTGGCCAGCGCAGTTGGTGTCGCCGCGGTGCTCTTTGGTCTTTACGGATCCATGTTGGTGGATGCGCCTGCCGGGCCTGCGATCGTCGTGGCGGCGGTTCTCGTCTTCATCCTGTCACAACTTCGTCCTAACCTGGGTCAATGACGCTCCAACGGGGTTTGGCTCTCAAATGATCAATGTCCTCTTCTTGTGTACGGGGAATTCCGCGCGGAGCATTTTGGCAGAGTGCCTCATGACAAGGATTGGTGGAGGGCGCGCCAAAGGGTTTAGTGCTGGTAGCCAGCCGGTTGGCCAGGTCAATCCGTTTGCTCTCAGCCTTTTGCGTGACGAGGGTTTTGATGTTTCCGACCTTTCTTCGAAATCGTGGGACGTTTTTGCAGGCGAGTCAGCGCCGTCTATGGATTTCATTTTTACGGTTTGTGGGTCGGCTGCTGCTGAAATATGCCCGATCTGGCCGGGGCATCCGGCGACGGCCCATTGGGGTCTTGATGATCCCGCTGCGGTTCAAGGCGGGGAAGAAGAGAGCATGGCCGCCTTTCGAACGGCCTATGAAATTTTGAGGCGGCGGGTCGAGGCCTTCGCGGTTCTTGATTTGGACACTGTGGACCGTGCCACTTTGAAGCATCGACTCGATGAAATTGGTGTGTTGTAAGCCTCATTGATGTACCGATTGTCATAACCCGTGGACCGAGCGTGTGACGTTCACGGCAAAGTGGCAATTTTCAATGCGTTGATGCTGAAATCGGAGAATATTCGTACGTTATCAACTCTTTGGGACAATAATCGGTCGTCATTCTTTTCAGATTTTTTTCGTGTACTATCTGTGCCATAGACGGCGCGCATTGACGACGAGACAGCGGGGGTTGACCCGCCTTTGGTGATTGAGAGGAGCGCGAGATGGCAACGCGTTCGGCCCCGGATTTCGAAAACGATCCCGCAATCAAAGTGACGCGGGGTTCTTACATTGAGGCGATCTGCGACTTTGATCTTGGAGAAAGATCAGAGGTGGAAGAGGTCGAAATCCGTAGCTTCTTGACGGCTCTCTATACCAACACCCCTCTCGATGAATTGCGCGACTATCCAATTGAGCGCCTCAGGGCCATGGGATTGTCTTTTTGGAATTTTGCCGAACAAAGAGAAGGCGGGGCCGATATGTCTCGCCCCAAAGTTCGGGTGTTCAATCCTGACAGCGAGATTGACGGCTGGGACGGTCACCATACGGTCATTGAGATCCTCAGCGACGATATGCCTTTCTTGGTGGCCTCCATGATTGCGGAGATCAATGACCGTGATCTGCAAATCAAATTTCTTGCCCATCCAATCGTCACAGTCTTGAGAGACGAATCCGGAAGACGGTTGTTCGACCATGCTGACTTGATGTCTGATGTTGAAGGCGAGCGGGTTGGTCGCGAGTCGATGATCCATTTCGAGGTCAGTCGGATTAGCGAAGAGGCGGCTCTTGACGATTTGCGGATTTCGTTGATCGAGATATTGCGTCACACGGTTCTGGCGGTGATGGATTGGAAGCCGATGGATCAGCGGATCAATGAGACGTTGGATCATCTCAAGGCATGTTCTGCGGATATTCCCCAAGAAGAGATTGATGAGGCGGTCGCATTCTTGCAATGGCTTTCGAACGATCACTTTCTCTTCTTTGGAGCCAGGGACTACCAATTCAAAGGTGACCCGCAGATTGGCGAATTGGTGCCTACAGAGGGAACCAGTCTTGGGGTGTTGAAAGACCCAGATGTGGTTATTCTGCGTCGCACCTATGAAGTTCGTGACCTGACGCCGTTGGTACGCGACTCTTTGCTTCAGCCTTCTCCGATCATTGTGACTAAGTCTAATACGCGGTCGTTGGTTCACCGCCGTGCCTATATGGACTACATCGGAGTCAAGCTTTACACCAAGGATGGAGCCCTTTGTGGGGAACGTCGGTTTGTCGGACTGTTCACCTCTGGTGTTTACAACCGCAGTACGCGGGACATTCCTTTTGTGCGTCGCAAAGCACAGCTCGTCATCGAAAAAACTGGCTACTTGCCCAGTAGCCATGATGCCAATGCGCTTTTTAACGTGATCGAGAACTTTCCGCGCGATGAACTCTTCCAAATTGACGTTGATGAGCTTGCAGAGACTTGCAATGGAATCTTGCGCCTGACCGAGCGCCCCCATACGCGGGCTTTTGTTCGCCGGGATCCTTTTGACCGCTTCGTGTCGGTGCTCGTCTACATTCCGCGTGAGAGATTTACCTCTGCCTTGCGTAAGAGGATCGGCACGTTTTTGGCTGAGGCGTTTTCTGGCCGACAGTCGATTTTCTATACCCAGATGGGTGATAGCCCTCTGGCTCGGGTCCATTACATTATTGGGCGCAACACTGGTGCGCCGGCAGGCCCGTCTGACACGGTGATTGAAGCCGAGATTGCGGAGTGCGTGAGATCTTGGCAGGACAAATTTGAAGATGTCTTGCACCAACGATATGGGAGCCGGGAAGCGGATCGGTTGTTCCAGCTTTATAGTGGCGCGTTCAACGAAGCCTACAAAGAAGCTTTCGATGCCGACGAGGCGGCTGATGATGTCGCCACGTTTGAGAGTTTGGAAAGCGGCCCGATTAGTGCGCGTTGCTACCGACTTCCGACGGATCCAGAGCATGCTTTGCGCCTTAAACTCTATCGTGAGAACGTTGAAATCACGCTGACGAGCTGCATGCCGATCCTGGAGAATATGGGTCTGAATGTGGTTTCTGAGTTTGGCTACAAGATCAAACCAGGTAAATGTGTCCAGAAACCAGGCCGGAAGCTTGTCTGGGTGCATGACTTCTATATGGAACAACTCGACAATGGCGTCGTGAATATCGTTGCGCTTCGAGATGTCTTGCGAAATGCGATCCTGGCGATCTGGAACGGTGACGCCGAAGATGACGGATTTAATCGGCTGATTGTTTCGCCGGGCATTGCATGGCGCGACGTGGCCATTCTAAGGGCCTGCGCCAAGTACCGACTTCAATTGGGAAGTGCCTTTTCGCAGGCATACATGGAAGAGGCCTTGGCTGAGAATGCGGCGATCGCCCTTCAACTCATCTATTTCTTCAAAGTGTTGCACGACCCGAGGGTCTCAGAAGACATGGAAGTGCGTCTGGAGAAAGCTGAGGAGATTCGGAGCAACATTGTCAAGGCTCTGCAGGGAGTTGAGAGCCTTGACCAAGACCGAATTATCCGTCGCATCCTCAATTTGATGGAGACCATTACTCGGACCAACTACTTCCAGCCAGATTCAAATGGTAACATCAAGTCCTACCTTTCGTTCAAAGTGGATGCGCGGCGTGTGGAGGGAATGCCTGACCCGCGTCCGTTTGCGGAGATATTCGTGTATTCACCGCGGGTGGAAGGCGTGCATTTGCGAGGTGGCCCTGTTGCTCGTGGCGGTCTGCGGTGGTCTGACCGCCGAGAGGATTTTCGCACCGAGGTTCTAGGCCTGGTAAAAGCACAACAAGTGAAGAACGCGGTCATTGTCCCATCTGGCGCAAAAGGTGGATTCTTTCCTAAACAGTTGCCCTCGCAAGGCACCCGTGAAGAGATACAAGGCGAAGCCATTGAGGCCTACAAGATCTTCATCAGCGGCTTGCTAGATTTGACCGACAATCTTCCGCTCGGTGCTGGCGATGGAAAAGCAATCAACCCACAAGGCGTCGTGTGTTACGACCCAGAGGACCCCTATCTCGTTGTCGCCGCTGATAAGGGAACTGCGAGTTTTTCAGACATCGCAAACGGTGTGTCGAAGGATTATGGGTTCTGGCTTGGGGATGCTTTCGCATCCGGTGGTTCGGTTGGGTACGATCACAAAGCCATGGGGATTACTGCCAGAGGGGCTTGGGAGGCCGTAAAACGCCACTTCCGAGAGCTCGGCAAGGACATTCAGAGAGAACCGTTCAGCGTGATTGGTGTCGGCGATATGTCAGGCGATGTTTTTGGAAATGGCATGTTGCTCTCTCGACATATTCGTCTGGCGGCAGCCTTTGACCATCGTCATATTTTCGTTGACCCGCATCCCAATGCAGCAAGTACTTGGGAAGAACGACACCGGCTGTTCGATTTACCTCGATCCTCTTGGGATGACTTTGATCGCGACAAGATTTCGCAAGGGGGCGGTGTTTTCAGACGAAGCGCTAAATCAATTGATGTGAGCGATGAGATGCGTGCGGTCTTTGGACTGACGCAATCTCAAGTGACGCCTGTCGAATTAATCAATGCGATTTTGCGGGTACCGGCTGACCTCCTCTGGTTTGGCGGCATTGGTACCTACGTTAAATCATCCTTAGAAAGCGATCATGACGTTGGAGACCGGGCCAATGATACCATTCGCCTTAACGCTAGGGAATTGCAGGTCAAAGTGGTTGGTGAGGGGGCCAATCTCGGTTGCACCCAGCGGGCCCGCATTGAATTCGCCCAGAAAGGTGGGCGCATAAATATGGACGCCGTCGACAATGCGGCCGGTGTTGATTGCTCAGACCACGAGGTTAATATCAAGATCCTGATCGACAGCGCGTTGGCTGCGGGTCACTTGAAATCGGAAGACCGTACACCGCTCTTGGAAGAAATGACGGATGCCGTCGGCGCTCACGTACTTCAGAACGACTATGACCAAACCTTGGCTTTGAGTATTGCTGAAGCGACCAGTCAGCATGATAGGGACTCTGATGGTCGGTTGATGCGTGCGCTGGAACGACAAAGTCGCCTGGACCGCGCATTGGAGTTCCTGCCAAGCGATGAGAAGCTGATTGAAATGGCAGAGACCAATTCAGGTCTGACGCGCCCTGAACTTGCGGTCTTGATGTCTTATACGAAGACCTCCATTGATGACGCTCTTCTGGCCAGTGATGTACCGGATGATCCTTATTTTGAACCGATGCTGAAGTCTTATTTCCCAGAAGTTCTGCAAAACCGTTTTGAATCTTGCATTTTGCAACACCGGCTAAGGCGCCAGATCATTTCGACCGAACTTGCCAATGAAGTTGTGGATGTTGCTGGGATTACTTTTGCTCACCGGATGAGCGAAATCACTGGAGCTTCTATTTCTGATGTCGCTAAAGCGTTTTACGCGACTATGGACCTTTACCGGATTCGTGATCTTCGCCAACGGATCAACGATCTGGACAATGTTGTTGCTTCTGAGGTCCAGCATGAGATGCACCTCGAGGTTCACCATTTGCTGCGCACGCAAGTTCAGTGGCTGCTCTCGCACGGACGGTTGGGTGAATTGGAGAGCACGATTGGGCGATACAAGAGCGGCATTGATGCTGTTTTCGATGCACCGCGCTCTGTTGTTGTCGGCCTTGAAGTCAGCGCGATTGATGAGCGGATCAAACACTTTTCTGATTCTGGCGTCGATCTCGATTTGGCCGGAAGAGTCGCCATTTTGAAACCAATGTCGTTTGCGGGCGACATTGTCGATTTGGCGCATCGTTCTGGATTGACGGTGGATCATGTGGCGAGCGCCTACTTCCTGATTGGCGCCGAGCTGCGGCTTGACCGGGTGCGTGCGGCGGCCTCTACTTTGTTCTCTGGGGAGCACTACGACCGGCTTGCCATCAAACGAATGACCAGCGACCTCTCCTATTACCAACGAACGGTTGCTGGGGCTGCGCTGGTCACGCGCGAGGAAAGCACGGGCAACGAACGGGTCATGTCGTGGCTAAAAGAGCATGATGAAAAGGTCTCGCGTTTTCGCCAACTCTACGGCGAGCTCGAGGAGGCTGGCGGTCTGAACATCGCAAAGTTATCACTGCTCAATTCGCAAATGCATGACCTTGTGCAAATCATACGAAACACCTAACGTCTCTTAACCGCTTTGAAAAGCGGAGGGCTGGAAAGGGACCGTTTTGCCTGACACGTCGCAAAAGACGTCGCCAGATGGACAGTTGAACTCGCTCGGTGGTCCCGCTGCCGGTCGGGTTGGACAATTCAGCTGGGCGATGTTTGATTGGGCCAACCAGCCGTACTTCACCATCGTAACGACTGCATTGTTTGCGCCCTATTTTGTGAATGGGTTCATTGGCGACCCAGTGCGCGGCCAATCGATCTATTCTTTCACCATCATGGTTGCAGGCCTTGTGGTTGCAATCTTAGGGCCGGTTTTGGGTGCAATCGCGGATGCCGGTGGTCGACGCAAACCTTGGATTCTCGTTCTTGCGCTGTTTTTTGTTTTCTGCGCGGCAGGTCTTTGGAGCGCGACCCCTGGTGCGCCTAATGGCATCTTTGTGCCGATCCTCTTTGTCATCGGGGCGTCGGTTGCAATGGAGACCATGTTGGTCTTCTACAACGCGATGTTGCCAGAGATTGCGCCGGCTAAAAGCATGGGGCGCCTTTCGGGGCAAGCGTGGGGACTTGGTTATTTCGGCGGAATCTTAGCGCTTTTAGTCATTCAATGGTTCATGGTTCTGCCTGGTGTTATGAGTTGGCCTGGGGTTCCAGATGTTCCATGGTTTGGCGTTGACCAAAGCCAGTATGAGCCGGAGAGATTGACGGGACCCATCGCGGCCGTCTGGTTTAGCGTGTTCGTTTTGCCCTTCTTTTTGTTTACCCCAGACCGCGCCCGCACCGACAAGCCGGTTCGTTTGATCGTTCGTCAAGGGTTGCGAGATCTCCTGGCCACATTCTCCCACGGTCGCAAGTATGGAAACGCTATGCTATTTCTCCTTGGGCGGATGATTTATTGCGATGGCCTCAATGCTACCTTTGCATTCGGCGGAATTTATGCTGCCACAGTGCTTGGGTGGCGATCTGTTGAGCTTGGCCTTTTTGGATTGGTTATGTTGGCTTTTGCTGGCGTGGGTAGTTTCTTAGGGGGATGGTTGGACGACCGAATGGGATCAAAGCGAACGATTGTCTTTGCCGTGTCCGTGCTTGTGGTCGGCGCGTTGGGCCTTGCCTCGGTGGGGTCCGACCGTATCTTTTTTGTGGTGGAAACGGTTTCCGTATACGAAGTCGATGGTCTCTTCGCGAGCTTACCCGAAAAAGTTTACATGCTGTTTTCGATTGTCATGGGCCTTGGAATGGGGCCGGCACAGGCGGCGAGCCGCACAATGATGGCCCGCTTGGCGCCGAAGGATATGGTTACAGAGTTCTTTGGCCTTTATGCCTTGTCCGGTAAGGCGACCGCGTTCCTAGCGCCCTCGCTAATTGGAATTGCAACGGTGATGCTGCAAGACACACGAGCGAGCCTCATAGTGATCCTCACCATGTTGGTTCTGGGCCTTTTGATTATTCTCCCCGTTAGGGAAGAGCGCGCAGGCTAATCAGTGCCGGAAGTGGCGCATTCCCGTTAGCACCATGGCAAGCCCGGCCTCGTCGGCAGCGGCGATAACTTCATCGTCACGGATAGACCCGCCCGGTTGAATGACCGAGGTGGCGCCTGCTTCTACGGCGGCGAGAAGCCCGTCCGCAAAGGGGAAGAAGGCGTCAGAGGCGACAGCTGAACCGATGGTCTTGGGCTCTGTCAGGCCAAGTGTTTCGGCAGCATCTTGGGCTTTGCGGGCGGCGATACGCGCTGAATCGATACGGCTCATTTGACCGGCGCCAATACCCACCGTTGCGCCCTCCTTGGCATAGACAATAGTGTTTGATTTCACGTGTTTGGCCACTGTGAACGCGAAAAGCAGGTCATCAAGTTCAGCATCGGTTGGGGCGCGCTTGGTCACAACTTTCAAATCCTCGCGTGCGATCTTTCCGGCGTCGCGGTTTTGAACCAACATGCCGCCGGCAACGGTCTTCACCGTCAGGCCGGGCGCTTTTGGATCTGGCAGGCCGCCGGTCAACAAGAGGCGAAGGTTCTTTTTCTTGGCCAGAATTTCTTTGGCCTTTTCGTCGGCAGCGGGAGCGATAATCACTTCTGTGAAGATCTGCGAAATCTCCTCTGCGGTAGCGCCGTCAAGCATCTGGTTCATGGCGATAATGCCACCGAAGGCACTGACGGAATCGCAGGCCAGGGCTTTTTGGTAGGCGTCGATGAGGGTTGCGCCCCGCGCAACGCCGCAAGGATTGGCGTGTTTGATGATCGCAACGGCGGGCCCTTCATCTGCGTCAAATTCACCGACAAGTTCGAAGGCAGCGTCGGTATCGTTGATGTTGTTGTAGGAAAGCTCTTTTCCTTGCACTTGGTTTGCGGTGGCTACACCGGGGCGGGCCTCTCCGTTGACGTAGAATGCGGCTTGTTGGTGTGGGTTTTCGCCGTATCTGAGGGTTTGACGCAAGGTTCCTGCAAAAGACCGACGCTCTGGGTTTTGGTCTCCTATTTGACCTGCAAACCAGAACCCAATGGCCGCATCATAAGTGCCGGTCCGCGCGTAAGCTTTGGCGGCGAGGTGCTGGCGGGTCTCTAAAGTGGTGGCTCCTTGGTTGGCGGCAAGCTCTTCACTGACTAAGCGATAATCTTCGACGTCGACAACGACCGTCACGAATTTGTGGTTCTTGGCGGCGGAGCGGATCATGGCCGGTCCACCGATGTCGATGTTCTCGATGCACTCCTCGTAAGCCGCGCCCTTGGTGACAGTTTCTTCGAACGGGTAGAGGTTGACCACGACAAGATCGATGGGGCCAATGTCATGAGACTTCATGATGGCGGCGTGATCGGTGTTGTCGCGCACGCCTAACAGCCCGCCGTGAACTTTCGGGTGAAGGGTCTTTACGCGACCATCCATCATTTCCGGAAAGCCCGTATAGTCCGACACATCAATGACTTGCAGCCCGGCCTCCTTCAGAGCCTTGGCGGTGCCCCCGGTTGAAAGTATCTCAACCCCATGACTGCTTAAGGCTCGGCCGAATTCAACGAGGCCGGTTTTGTCGGAAACGGAAAGAAGGGCGCGGGCGACGGGCGCTTTCGTGCTCATGTGGATCATCCATGTTGACGGTGGTTTTGAGGCCGTCGGATAGCACGATTCCGGACGGCCTGAAAGAGGTCAATCAGGTTGAATGATGAATCATGACTTGTCGCCGTCAAGGCGGCGGAAAGCCCAGTTGACTTGGGAGTCATGTCGGGGCCGATCGATGGTCACAACGATCTGATTGGTGCGTCTGATGGTCTCACCATCGCCGATGAAAACGCTTTCTTGCAAAGCGATATGGCCGCCTTTAGCACGGAATTGCCATCCAGCACGATTGGGTAGGAGGAGCAGGACGTTGGAGCCATCGCGGGCGATGGATGTACGTACGTCCGGGTGTAAGTGAAATCTCAGGGAGGCTGTTTCAGCAACTTCTTGGGTATCATAGCCCGGCCTGGCGATGAGCCTGTCTTCGCCGCGGAAGTCGTTTCCGAGTGCGGTCAAAAACAATCGCCGCTCGTGAAGAAGGCCGGTATTTTCAAGATAACCGTCATGAGTGGCTTCGAGCCAGATCCCCATATCCTTTTCGTGACGTACGCATTCGACTTCCTTAGGTCCTCCGGAAATGCGGGCGCCGAGCAGGCTTTTGGCCCATCCGTTCTCGATGAATTCAGCGCTTGAGCTTGAATCGAAACTCAGTGTGGTATGCGCCGGGGTGGCCCGCATGGCTTGGTGCCACAAGGGGCCTTGCAACGAGATGGTGCCGCAATTGGTGATGATGCGGTGTTTGCCAGCGCTCATCTCAAAAGACAAACAACCTGCATGGGCCTCTGTGCTCAAGGCCGCGATGGGAGGGCGACCAACATCGACTATGACCAGGGTCTTTTTGGCATTTAGTCGGTGATAACAAGAGTAAGGAAGGTTCGAAATGGGTGATCCTGTCACGAGGTCGGAACCAAGTGCCTTGGTCAACATGCCGTCTTGACCCATGGTGCCGCCGTTGAAGAGGGCGAGTTTGCCGTCCCCGTGGCAGAAGAACTCGACGGCGGGACCCATTCGGTCGATGATATGTTGAATGCGGCTTGGGAGTTTATGACCGCCAGCTTGCAAAGATTCCCGCAACATCAGTAGATCACAAAAGACCGACAGGAGAGCTTCTGGGGAGCGACTTACGTGACCGCCATCGGCGAGCACTTGAATGGAGAGTTCACGCTCCAATAGCTCCAGGCCCTTATCGAGGGACTTCTTTTGATCGGGTAAGCAAATGCCGGTGAGGGCGACACCCATGGCCGCTTGAAAACGCGGCAATCCATCCGGCGCGGACTTGGCGGTGCGGCGCAGATGGCGGGCTTGGCGGGCCATGGACAGAAGAAGTGTTGATCGCCATATGACGTCAGCATTTTCGCAGATCAAAGGCCAGTTGGTGTACCAAGAGATGAGCCGGCGGGCGATGACATGAGGCAGCCAAGGGGTGCCTTCGCATTTTTGATGTTTCTCGAGCCAAGTCTTGACCAGCCAGCGCGCATGACGCGATGTGTCCTCGCCGGCGCGGGCGTTGAAATGCCACAGGAATCCAAAGCCATGTAGCTCTTCCGCCCATTGCTTGTTCGGAGGGGTGGCGTCCCAGGGCGTGCCGGATGTCATGCGAACGTGACCGCCTGGCAATGTGTAGCGTCCCAGCAAAAAAGCATCCGCCTTGTCGCCATCAGGTGTGGAGGAAACGGCCGGTGAATAGAGCACCCGGTCCGGCATCGGACCTTTGAGGGTTAGATTGTAAAGCCACGAACCATAGGATTTGTTGCGTGCGCCAGCGATAGCCGTAGCGACCGTTGCGCCAGCAACTTCGCCGATACCGTCTTCACTACGCAGGTTCACAACCATACTCGAACTCTCATACTTCCTAATTTAGCCTTGGCGCAGACGCTGAATGTTCTCGGCATAGGCGCTGGGACCGCCGGCAAAGGTTGCTGTTCCTGCAACGAGGACGTTGGCGCCTGCTGCAATCACCTTTGGTGCGGTTTCGAAATTGATACCGCCATCGACCTCAAGGTCGATGTCCCGCCCGGTTTGATCAATGCGTTTGCGAATTTGGGCAATCTTATCCAACTGGTTTTCGATGAACGACTGCCCCCCAAACCCAGGGTTCACGCTCATGACCAAGATAAGATCTACGTCGTCCATGAGGTAGTCGAGCATCTTTGCTGGTGTGCCTGGGTTAAGTGCGACACCGGCCTTTTTGCCGGTCGCTTTGATAGCTTGCAGTGTCCGGTGTGTGTGCGCGCCAGCTTCCGGATGCACAGTGATGATGTCGGAGCCTGCGTTCGCGAAGTCATCGATGTAAGGGTCGACAGGCGAAATCATGAGATGACTGTCAAAGGTGAGATCGGAATGCGGTCGCAGTGCTTTGACGACGTTCGGCCCGATGGTGATGTTGGGAACGAAATGCCCGTCCATTACATCGATGTGGATGTAGTCGGCGCCGGCAGCTGTCACGGCGGCAACTTCTCGGCCGAGGTCGGCGAAGTCGGCGGACAAAATTGACGGTGCGATCTTGATGGGGTGGGACATGAAGGTTGCTTAACACCCCGATTCCGCCGGTTCAAGCGCGCTAACGCGAATCGCGTAACATCTTGTTTGGAAAAGATTTTACGGCAAGTTTCGTTATGGAAAAATGTAGAGTGAGATGGATGGTCAAAGTGGAAGATTCAAAACGAATCAAGGCAGAGCAGATTGTTCCGCCCTGCCTTTACCTTGAACCTTGAGTTGTTGGGTAACCTATCTGTCGAAGCGACGATCATGGTCGTTGTAGCGATCTCGGTCGTCGCGGTAACGATCATCATAGTATCCATCACCACTGGATACAGGAACGATACGGTCTCGCTCGCCGTAAATGATGCGCACTTTTGTGCCCGCTCGGATAGGGGGGCCATCTGATTGTTGTACGATGGTGAAGGTTCGACCGTCCTCGCGGCGAACGGTGTACTCGTAGCCGCTGCGGTTGTTGACGTCCTCTTCAATGGCGTGGCCGATGACGCCTCCGATGATGGCACCGCCGACAACGCCTGCGACACGGGCAGCATCACCTTCACCGATTTCCGATCCAACGGCGCCACCAATAACCGCGCCCGTGACCGCGCCAACACCTGGTTCGCTGTTGCGGCGAATTTTTACCGGACGTACGTCCTCAACAGTGCCGTAGGCAATGTCCATGGCTTGACCAACTTCGTGGGATCGATAGGCGTGACTGTCATAGCTTGAGGCACAGCCTGCCATCATCATGCCTGTGCCGATCAGCACAGCGAAAAAAGACTTCTTCAGGGGGAGGGGGAACATGGTCGCAAACTCCTCAATTTTCCGGTACGCCAACCGGCTCATTGAAGAGGGCAATCGTGGCGGTTTCATGGCTGTGCCTTGCGATTTGCTGCCGCAGTGGTTAACTCTTGGACAGGATGCGGGAGGCAAAAAACCCATCTATTCCGCCACTTTCCGGCCAGTGACATGGTAAAGTCTGGAGGTCACCGTCGGGGGTCAGAAAGGCCTCCTGGTTTGCGACCTCGCTGGATTGGATGGGTCTACGAGTGAAGCCAGCATTGGCGTCCAAAAAGGATGCGATTTGAGCTGGCCCTTCCTCAGGCTGTAGGGAACAGGTGCAATAGATGAGTGTACCGCCTGGCGCCACCATGGAGGCTGCGGCCTTCAAGAGGCGTGATTGCAGGTCGGCCAGTTTGACCACATCCCTCGATGATTTCAGCCAAGGCAGATCTGGGTGACGACGGATGGTGCCGGTCGCCGAACAAGGCGCGTCAAGCAGGACGAGATCGAAGGGCTCGGACGGCTGGTAATTTGTAGCGTCGGCAGTGATGAGTTCAGCTTTAAGATCAAGACGCGCGAGGTTTTCGGCAACTCTCTCAAGGCGTTTTTCCGATCGGTCCACGGCGGTCACTCTTGCGCCTGCGGCGGCGAGCTGCGCGGTCTTGCCGCCCGGTGCTGCGCAGAGGTCAAGCACCCGCCGATCCGACACGTCGCCGAACAATGTCGCGGGTAAAGATGCGGCGGCATCCTGAATCCACCAGGCGCCTTCCTCAAAGCCGTTTAAGTTTCGAATGTCGCCTGCATTGGCGACGCGCAAAGACCCGGTGGGTAGGGCGGTCGCCTCTAACTTCTCCACCCACGTTGATGAATCTGCTTTGATGGTAATGTCGAGCGCCGGTTCTATCAGGTGCGCGCGTGCGATGGCTTCCGTCGTTGCGGCGCCAAATGTCTTGAGCCAACTCTCGCGCAGCCACTCCGGCACATTGTGGAGAGGGAATTCTTCCGCCTCCTTAACATTGGCCCGAAGCGCGTTGCGCAAGACGCCATTGACCAGTTTTGCAAATGGCCTTGTCGGTTGGCTCAACTTAGCAAGGCTAACCGCACTGTCGACAGCGGCGTGATCTGGCACTTTGAAGTATTTGAACTGGGCGATGGCGAGCCGCAAAATATTGTGAGCACTGCGGGCTTTCTTGGGCAGAGGTTTGGTTAGAAAGGCACTTAAGGCGTGATCAATCTCGCCGAGGTGCCGCAATGTCACTGTGGCCAGGGCGCGCGCAAAGGCACGGTCGCGCGGCTCCAGTGAGGCAAGAACCTGCGCAACCGTCGTTTCCAAAGTGACATCAAGAGGCTGCTTTTCGAGCAGCACCTCATCGAGAATTGTCAGAGCGGTTTTGCGGGCGGCGAGGCCTTCCATAGTATGCTCATGTATGTGTGTATTGAACCTGGAACCATAAGGCAGAACTCAGACGCAAATGCCAAGGGAAATCACAATTTGGGAAGCGTAACTTAGCCCCAGGGACCAGGTGTGTGTGTCGGTGTGCTGCCACGATAAGACGGGGATTGGTTGCCGGCCATTTCATGCAAGCGTGCAATGCGGTTTGACATAGCAGGATGGGTCGAAAAGAGCTTGTCTTGACCTGCTCCGCTCAATGGATTGGCGATGAAGAGGTGCGCCGTTGCTGGATTGCGTTCAGCGGCGGGGTTTTCAATTTGCACCACGCCGCGGTCGAGTTTTTCCAGTGCGCTGGCAAGCCACATGGGACGACCACATATTTCCGCCCCGATGCGGTCGGCTTCGTATTCGCGGGAGCGTGAAATGGCAAACTGCACAAGTGCTGCCGCCATGGGGGCGAGAATGGCGATGGCGAGGGGGCCGATGAAGCCCAATTGATTTCTGCCGCGACCAAAGAACAGTGCGAAATTTGCTAGCATGCCGATGGCCCCGGCGATAGTGGCGGTGATGGTCATGGTGAGGGTGTCGCGATGTTTTACGTGTGCGAGTTCATGGGCCATGACGCCGGCGATCTCTTCTTGGGTGAGATGTTGGAGCAAGCCGGTGGTGGCGGCGACGGCGGCGTTTTCCGGATTGCGACCGGTGGCGAAGGCATTGGGTTGGGGGTTTTCCATGATGTAGGTCTTGGGCATGGGTAGTCCGGCACTGAAGGCGAGATTGCGCACCGTGCGCACAAAATCTGGCGCGGTGGTCTCATCGACCTCTTTGGCGCCGTGCATGCGCAAGACCATTTTATCTGATTTCCAATAGGAAAAAACGTTCATGGCAAGCGCGATCAGGAATGCGATGGCCATGCCGCCTGGGCCGCCCAGCAAATACCCAATCGCGAGAAAGAGGCCGGTGAGGCCAGCGAGTAGGATGGCAGTGCGGGCGTAAGACATAAGGGTTTAAGTTCCTTAGTGGTTGGGCTGGCTGGCTCTTTTAGGGCGCTTTCGCTACTTTATGTAAGAAACAAGGACGTGAGCTTCAAGAATGGCTGAGAAATCAGACGAAAAGAGCGGCAATTCAGCTGACTTGGCGGCGGAAAAGGCACGCCAAAGGGCTGAATACGAGGCGAAGAAGAGATCGCTGCCACCTGAAGCTCTTCGAGCGCTGGAAGAGGCAGAGGCCCGCCGCGCGGTGGAAACCGAGGCTGAGACACCTCAGGAGCGTGGTGGCCGCAAAGGCCCTGAGCCCACGCGCTACGGCGATTGGGAGAAAAAGGGTCTCTTGAGTGACTTTTGAGGCCACCCCTCACCCGAAACAGCTTCGCTGTCTCGACCTCTCCCCGAGGAGAGGTAAAGATTCCTTCTCCTTGGGGAGAAGGAAGGACCCATGGCAAGGCCATGGGAGGATGAGGGGTCAAACCGAGAGGAAGAATTCGTGCCAGACCTAACCATGTTGTCGATCTTTGTTGCGGCGAGCATTGCCATCCTGGTGGTGCCGGGGCCGGCGGTGCTCTACATCACCGCGCGCAGTGTGCAACAGGGACGGGGGGCGGGGCTCGTTTCGGTGCTTGGCATTCACACTGGCGTGCTGGTTCACATCGCCGCTGCGGTGGTGGGTTTATCGGCCCTCATTGTCGCCTCGGCTTTTGCGTTCAGTGTGGTGAAGTATGTGGGCGCGGCCTATCTCATCTATCTCGGGGTGAAGACATTTCTCTCACCGCCTGCGCAATTGGGTGAAGCAAAGATTGAGCGCAAAGAATTGAAACGTCTCTTTTGGGACGGCGCGGTGGTGAGCGTCTTCAATCCAAAAGTCGCGTTGTTCTTTCTTGTTTTCATGCCGCAAGTGATCGACCCGACATTGGGCAATATCTGGATGCAGTCGGCGATCTTCGGGATTGTGTTCGTGATCCTCGGTTTGATCGTCGATGGTGGGTACGCCCTGCTTGCGGGCAGCGCGGGGCAGTGGATCAAGTCGCGGCCCTCACTTGGCACGGTTCAGAAATACGTGACCGGCACTGTGTTTTTAGGCCTCGGCTTCGCTGCCGCCTTCGGTTCTGGCGGCCGGAAGGGGTGAATCACACTTCCTGGCGACGGATGCGAGAGGACATGCGTCGGATGATGGCGTAGCTGATGGGCTTCGGCAGAAACCTCGTGAGTGCGGCCAAGAATTTGTTCCAGCCGCCATTGATATAGACCGGCTTGTTCGCGAGCACCGCGGCATAGCCTTGTTCTGCGACCGTCTTGGCATCCATCCACATGTACTTTGGCAGATCGCTTACTTCCTTGCGATTGCCGGTGACATCATGGAACTCAGAGTAGGTGAAACCTGGGCAAAGGGCGGTGCAATTGATGTTCAAATCATAATGCTCTGCCCACAGACTTTCTGAGAATTTCACGAGGTAAGCCTTCTGCGCGGCGTAGAGCGTGTGGCCGGCCGATCCTGGCATGTGTGCCGCCAATGAGGACACATTGATGATGCGGCCGTAGCCTTTGGCACGCATGTTGGACAGACAAAGGTGGGTCAAGTGAACTACTGAAGCGACCATCACTTGGTTTGACTTGGCATGATCGGCCCATGGCACATCTTCAAAGTGACCAGGTACACCGAAGCCCGCATTGTTGACCAGGAAGTCGATGGTGATGCCGGCCTCTTCGGTTGCCTTGAAAATCTTATCGACGGCACTAGGCTCGCTGAGGTCTGCGGTCACCACAAAGGTCTTGCCGCCCCATCTCTTTTCGAGCTCGGCCCCGTGTTTTTCCAAACGTTCAGCCCGCCTTGCGGTGAGCACCAGATTGAAGCCGTTTTCGGCCAAAAGGTCGGCGAAAGCCTTGCCAATGCCGGCAGAGGCACCGGTTACAAGCGCCCAACGTTCGTGATGGCCTTCGGTCATGTGCGATTCATCCTGTTGTTGACGAGGTCGTCGACCACGGAGGGGTCGGCGAGGGTAGAGGTGTCTCCCAACTGGTCATACTCGTTGGCGGCGATCTTGCGCAAGATGCGGCGCATGATTTTTCCAGACCTGGTCTTGGGGAGTGCTGGTGCCCATTGCAGGAGATCGGGCTGGGCGATGGGGCCAATGTCGGTGCGGACCCATTGAGTGAGTTCCTTGCGCAGGTCTTCCGTGGGCTCGGTGCCGGCGGTCAGGGTGACATAGGCGTAGATGCCTTGACCCTTAATGTCATGGGGGTAGCCAACGACGGCGGCTTCCGCCACCAGGTTGTGCGCGACCAGCGCGCTTTCAACTTCCGCCGTGCCCATGCGGTGACCGGAGACGTTGATCACATCATCGACGCGGCCGGTGATCCAATAGTAACCGTCTTCGTCTCGGCGGCAGCCATCACCGGTGAAGTACATGTTGTCGTAAGTAGCGAAGTAGGTCTGCATGAAGCGCTCATGGTCGCCAAAGACGGTGCGCATTTGGCCGGGCCATGAATCGAGAAGGACAAGGTTGCCTTGGGCGGCGCCGTCTAAGATTTTGCCCTCAGCGTCGACGAGGGCCGGTTTGACACCAAAGAAGGGCAGGGTTGCAGAGCCAGGCTTCAAGTCAATGGCGCCGGGCAGTGGCGTAATCATGATGCCGCCGGTCTCGGTTTGCCACCACGTGTCGACGATAGGGCAGCGCTTGTCGCCGACCACTTCGTGATACCACATCCAAGCTTCTGGGTTGATCGGTTCGCCGACGGTGCCGAGCAGGCGAATGGAGGCGCGGCTCGTGGCTTTGACCGGCGCGTCGCCTTCGCGCATGAGGGCTCGCAGAGCCGTTGGCGCAGTGTAGAAGATATTGACTTTGTGTTTATCGCAGACCTGCCAGAAACGTGAAGAATCTGGGTAGTTGGGCACGCCTTCGAACATGAGGGTTTGGGCGCCATTGGCGAGCGGGCCGTAAACGATATAGGAATGGCCGGTGACCCAGCCCACATCGGCAGTGCACCAATAGACGTCACCGTCATGATAGTCGAAAACATATTCGTGGGTCATGGCGGCATAGACCATGTAGCCGCCGGTGGTGTGGAGCACGCCTTTGGGTTGTCCGGTGGAACCTGACGTATACAGAATAAAAAGCGGATCCTCCGCCGACATTTCTTCTGGTGGGCAATCGGGTGATACTTTGGCTGCTTCTTCGTGATACCAGACGTCGCGCCCGTCGACCATGGAAGGGGCGTCGCCGGTGCGATGCACAACCACGACATTTGTGACGTCTGGGCATTGCTCAAGCGCTTTGTCGGTATTGGCTTTTAGGGGGACCTTTCTGCCGCCACGCACGCCTTCGTCCGCCGTGATGACGCAGGTCGAGGCGCAATCGACGATCCGATTGGCCAGCGAGTCCGGTGAAAACCCGCCAAAGACCACGGAGTGCACGGCGCCGATGCGGGCGCAGGCGAGCATGGCGTAAGCGGCTTCTGGGATCATGGGCATGTAGATGGTGACCCGGTCACCCTTTTTGACGCCTTGAGCTTTCAATACATTGCCAAAGCGCGAGACGTGCTCGTGGAGTTCGCGGTAGGTGATCTTGGCGTCGTCGGTGGGCTCGTCGCCCTCCCAGATGATGGCAACCTGGTCGCCGCGGGTCTCGAGGTGACGGTCAACGCAATTGGCACAAGCGTTTAGCGTGCCGTCTTCGTACCATTTGATTGAGACTTCACCGGGGGCAAAGGAGGTGTTCTTGACCTTGGTGAAGGGGGTCATCCACTCAAGCCTGCCTGCTTCCTCTCCCCAGAAGGCGTCTGGGTCGTCGATGCTCTTTTGATACATCTCGACATATTTGGCGTGATTGGCGTGGGCGCGCCCTCGCCAGTCTTCGGACACTTCAAAAAGCATGTCTTCAGCGTGATGGTGTTCGGCCATGGGGCTTCCTTCGGGCAGGGTTGGGTTGTTCTTGGCGCTATTGCGCGGGGTCAGTCGCCATTATGAGAATGTTTGGGGGATGGTTCAATGGGGGAGTTAAGGCGCAACGGAAATGTCACAGGAGACCCCAACTTGTCGTCCCGCGGCTTGACCGCGGGATCCAATGGCCTACCGATTGATTTCGTCGTAGAGATCGTTCCAATCTGGGTTCGTCTTCTCAATAAGCCCTATTTTCCACGAGCGCTGCCATTCCTTCAACCTCTTCTCGCGCCGAATCGCATTGTCGGGATCGTCAAATATTTCGAAGTGGACGAGTCGATTTACGCCGTATTCTTTTGTGAACCCGTCGACAAGTCCTTCTTTGTGCTCGTGAGCGCGGTGTGGGAGATTTCCCGTCATCCCTATATACAATGTGCCGTGCTTGCGACTGGCCATGATGTAAACGAAATACTGCTTCATCGTTTAATGGTGAAGCTATTGGACCCCGCGATCAAGTCGCGGGGCGGCATTAGGGTTTAGTAATTACCGCCCTTCACCCTACCCAATGCCCCGGACTTTGCCAGTGATGCAACTTCTTCATCTGAGAACCCTGCTTCTTTCAGGACCTCTTCGTTGTCGGCACCTAGGTGAGGGGCGTGGTGACGAAGTTCGCTCGGCGTTTTCTCAAAACCAATGGGCGGTTTCATGATGACGTAGTCGCCTTCAGTGGGATGGGTGTGGGGCTCAAAAAAGCCGACAGACTTTAGGTGCGGGTCGTCTTCGATGGTGTCGAGGGAATTGGCGCGCATGGCCGGGATGCGGGCAGCGTCTAAGAGTTCGAGCCATTCATCGGTGGTTTTGGTGGCGGCAACGTCGCCGATCAATCCGTAAAGCTCTTCGATGTTTTCGGTGCGGGCTTTGTAAGTCGAAAATTTTGGGTTCTCGTTGATGTCTTCGCGCCCGCCAATTTTAAAGAATTCGTTCCATTGGCGATCGTCGTACGGCACGATGCCGAGATAGCCGTCCTTTGTTTTGTAGGGTTTGCGGTGGCGGTTCATGACGCGCTTGTAGCCCATGTGCCCGGTGGGCGGCCGGAACGTGTGGCCGTAGAGATGCTCGATCATCATGAAGGACGTGAAGCTCTCCAGCATGGGCACTTCGACAAACTGTCCTTCGCCGGTGCGCTCTTTGTGAAAGAGAGCGGCGAGGGTTGCGTAAACGGCGTGCAAGCCGGTGGTCTTGTCGGCGACAAGGGCGGGCAAATAGCGCGGGTCCGGGTTGCCATCGACGAGGGATTGAAACGATCCGGTGCCGGAAGCGGCTTGCACCAGATCGTCGTAAGCTTGGCGCCCGGCGTATTCGCCATCAGATCCAAAGCCGACCGCATGAACATAGACGATGTCAGGTTTGATGGCTTTGACCGCGTCGTAGCCGAAGCCTAGCTTCTCGATCGCTTTCAGCCGGATGTTGTGAATAAAGACGTCGGCGGTCTCAATGAGGCGGCAGAGCGCCGCCTTCGCATCTTCTTGTTTTAAGTCCAAAGACAGAGAGCGCTTGTTGCGGTTGGCGTTGAGGTAAATGGGCCCCATGTCTTTTGAGCGACCCGGACCACCCCAACGCAAAATGTCCCCGCTCGGGTTTTCGACCTTGATCACATCGGCGCCGAGATCGCCTAGGATCTGGGTTGCGTAAGGCCCAAGCAAAACAGCGGTCAAATCGAGGATGCGAACACCAGCAAGAGGGCCGGATCTTTGATCGTCAGACATGATGGGATCGCCTTGTTTTTGTTCTTTTTCTTTGTTCTGACGACGATATGGCATAGATCAAAAGAAAGCCAATCGGATTAAGGGGAGAGATATGCAGCTGCAAGAGGCGACATGGGAAGAGGTCGAAGAGTATTTGACCCGATCAAAGGCCATTGTGGTGCCGATTGGATCTACCGAACAACACGGGCCCACAGGGCTCATCGGGACAGACGCCATTTGCCCTGAGGTGATTGCCAAAGCGGCCGGTGATGAGGCCGACATTCTTGTGGCTCCGACCTTTTCGGTTGGGTGCGCACAGCACCACATGGCGTTTCCGGGATCGATGACCTTGCGCCCTTCGACCATGATCGCCAGTATTGTTGATTGGGTGAACTCGCTGACCCACCACGGCTTTCGGCGCATCTATTTCTTCAATGGTCACGGCGGCAATATCGCAACGGTTCAAGCGGCGTTCTCGGAAATTTATGCACAGACCACGGTTGGTGGTCCGGGCGACGGCGCCGACGGCTTGCAATGCAAGCTAAAGAACTGGTGGGAGTTCAAGCCGGTATTTAAGTTCTGCACCGACAAATATGGCAAGGGACATGGGTCCCACGCGACGCCTTCAGAGGTGGCGATCACTTATTATGCCTATCCTGAGCGGGCGCAAAACACCAAGCTTGATCCAAAGATTGCGCCAGACGGTAGGTTTGCCGATGCGCAAGACTACCGGAAACGGTTCCCGGATGGTCGTATTGGGTCCGACCCAACGCTGGCCACGGTTCAAGATGGGGAAAAATTGGTTGAGCTTGCCAAACAAGGGTTGATTGAGGACTTTAAGAAGTTCGCGGCCACTTGATTTGAAAGGCCCTCCTTTTGAAAGGCAAAGTGAATGACGAAAATCGTTTTGCACCATTTTCTGTCTTCTCCCTATAACGAGAAGATTAGGTGGGCCCTTGATGCCAAAGGATTGGTGAGTGAACGCCGGAATTACTTGCCGGGGCCTCATCTCATTCAGGTGCAAAAACTCTCCGGCCAGACCGGAACGCCGGTGCTCGAGATTGATGACGAAATGTTTATCGGTTCGGCCAAGATCTTGCGGGTTCTCGAGGAGCGGTTTCCATCCCCGTCCTATTTCCCAACCAAGAAAGCGTTTTGTCAAAAAATAGACGATATGGAAGCGAAGTTTGATGACAATTTTGTGCCGCGCATTCGACGAGCGCTCTTGGATTCACTGATCAAGAATCCACAATATCTGGCGAGGGTTTTCGTCGGCGACGATAAACCCATGAGCCGCCTCTTCTATGGTCTCGTTCTACCTTTGGTGAAAGGCAAGATGCGCCAATCGAATGGAATAACCGGACCGGAGTCCGTTGAAGACGGGAATGTTGCGGCGCAAGAGGCGTTCGACTTCATTGCTGATAACATCAATGGGCAGGGATATTTGATAACGGACCGATTTACGGTCGGAGATTTGGCCGTTGCGTCTGTTATGGCGCCGGCGGTTATATTTGAGTCCGGCCCGATGGTGCGTCCGCAACCGCTGCCGAAAACGTTTGAGGCATGGATGATGCGGTGGCAAGATCACCCAGGCGCTGACTGGGTGCGCGACATGTACGAAAAACACCGAGAAGTGCAGATGACTGCGCGCGTCTAACGCAGTTTGTTGATGGCGTCTCTGGCGGCGCCCATGTTCACTTCCATCTCGAGCACTTTGTCCGACCGCCCTAGATCCTTGTAGAGATCGCGTGCTTGGCGCCAGTAGGCGATGGCCTGACCGTAATCCGTCATGGCGTGATAGAGGCGACCGAGATTGGCCAACTGATTTGCCATGCCGGCCTTGTTGCCAAGAGATTCTTCCATCACCAAGGCGCGTTGATAGTAACCGTTGGCGGTTGAGAATTTGCTGCGGGCATATGCGAGGTTGCCCAGATTGCCGAGGGTCCAAGCTGCGCCGTCGTCATTGCCGATGGCTTCTTGAATCTCTAGCGAGCTCTTGTAATAGGTTTCGGCTTTGTCGAAATTTCCCCGGGTCGCATAGACACTGCCCAAATTTCCGTATTGGCTGGCGATGCCTTCTTGGTTGCTTTGGTCCTGTTCGATCTTCAAAGCGGCTTGGAAATGGCGCTCAGCTTTTGAGTGATTGCTGCGGGCCATAGCGAGACGACCCAAGCTCACATAGTCGGCAGCCATGCCTTCGGCACGGTTCAATTCGGTTTCGATGGCCAAGGATTGTTCAATGAGATTTTCTGCTTCGCCCAGACGCCCCATGCTAATCGCAAGGTTTCCGAGATTGCCATATTGATTGGCCATGCCCTGACGGTTTCCAACAGTGGTTTCCTCATCAAGGGCTTGGCGGTAGAGCATTTCAGCCCGGGCCCAATCGCCGCCGTCTTCGGCTTCCTTGGCGCGCGCGTTGAGGCCAGCACCGGCGACGTTCATAGTGGATGATTGTGAGGTGGATTGGGGTTGAGTTTGCGGCTGCGGCTGCGGCTGTGGTTTGGAAATAGATTCAGGTGTCACTGGTAGAGGCTCAGGCTCTGTCACGGGCGCGATTATGGGTGTGGTGATGAGCTCGGGTTCGGGCTCAGGCTCAGGCTCTTCTGTGATAGGTTCCGGCAGGCCCATAGTCTCGGGCTCTTGCGTCCGCCAGGGGTTCGGTTTTGGCAAGACTTGCGTGACCAATTCGGTTGCTGGCTCCTCGGCAGGCGTGATCGTTTGTTCGGCAGGCTCCGGCTCTGAAGGTTCTGTAGGCTGCGGTCTGGGAGACGGTTCTTCCGTGACCGGACGTTTTGAGCCTGACAAGACATGGCGATAGGCGTCGGCGGCGGCTTCCTTGTCGCCGGCTTGGTAGAGGAGATCGGCAAGATTGCGCCAGGCGGTTTCATTGTTTGGGTCTCGCGCAATCGCGGTGCGATAGGTCTCAATGGCGGCGGATGTGTTTTTGGTTGCGAGAAGTGTGGCGATGCCTCGGTAGTGGGCGGCGGACTTGCGTTCAGATTGCTGGGCGGCGCGCTCTAACGCTTCGAGTGCGGCCGAGACTTCCCCGCCTTGCAAATCTTCGAGCGCTTTTGTCTCACCAGATGCCCGCAAAGTTGCAATGACCTGGCTTAAGGCTTCACGGTCGGGGGCGTTCTGGGTGCCTGCGGCGGTAAATATTTGCTCAATCTCGAGGGCAAGCGCTTGCGCCATGGCGTCAGGAGCGGGCGCCCCGGTGCCTTCGCCCGTGCCTTTTGGGCTGCTGCCCGGTTCGGCGCGAGATAAGAGATCCGTTGATGGCATGGTCAGGACAATCCTGTCGCCAGGAGCGCCGCGCCAATTTTGAAATCCGACATATCCTGCAAAGGCGAGCACGATCACGACCACAATGGTCAGGCCGATTGTCAAAACACTTCTGATGACCCTTGTCTCCTGCATTTGACGGCCCCAGCCGTCGCCCCTCATTTCCCAAGAGTAATGCGCCACAAAATGGCAGATTTGTCCAGTTTGACCGGATGTACGTGGTTAACCCCGCCTTCTAATCGGACCCTTTGGCCCAAATGCGTATCTGGTCGATTTCCGGCTCATTCACTAGGGTTTTGGGGAAGAAATAGGCGCCGCTTGCGGATATGAAGAGCAGAACAAAATCCTTTGAGCGAACTACGTCGATTGTGCCGTCCCATGTAAAGGTCGTGTTGGATTTGTCGCCGGTAACAGTAAAGCCAGACGGGCCAATGTGATAAGTCATTGTGCCTTGCAATGCCGGGGAGGTCCGAAAATGGGTCATATGGTGTCGGCGTTGGCTATACAGTACGAGGATCAGCAAACCCATGATACCGACGCCAATTATGTCCCACCCTCTCGTGCGTTCAGGTCTGCGTTGCCATGAAATGCAACAACCGCTCCTAAGATGGTCGCAATAATGATGAAGAGCATCGCTACGGTCAAAAGGGTGCTCACCGCGTGCGGCATCGCCTTTTGGAGTTGGCACGTGGCTTTGTAGTGCTGTTCGGCAGAATTTTCGAAGGAGAAAGATATCTGGTCCATGCAAGCTACTCTACCATGAGATGAGGAGTCTGCTACAGTATCGGCTCCATAGAGTTAGTCAATTGAGCCACCCGAATTCTGAGCCCGCCAAACCCGGAAGGACTTGTTTTCGCCGATCAGGTCAACGGTGGCGAAGCTTTCTCCAAGCAGCCTTGCCGCCGGGGCCGTGCGTTGAACCACCATGCGGATTTCGCCCTTCTTGGAGAGGTAACGCGGCGCGTTCCGGCAGAGATCTTCAAGAATGGAAAAGTCTTGTTCCTTGCCGTCATGGATGGGCGGGTTGGAAAGGATGAGATCAAACTGCCTGTCATCGAGATCTGCCAATTTTGATCCGAGGACAGTGTTTGCTTTCGGCACGTTTTCACGCGCTGCTTCAAGGGCGACGCTGTCATTGTCGAAGAGCGTGATATCCGCTTGCGGGTTGGTGCGCAGGAACGCCGCGCTCAGGATACCCGCGCCACAGCCGAAATCGAGAACACGCATAGGCCCGTCCGTCTTCGGCAATCGATCGAGCAAGGTTGCGGTGCCGGTGTCGAGGCGTGTGTGTGCGAAGACGCCGGGATAAGATGTGATGTCGAGGGTGCCTTGGGGTGTTTCGATGACGACCTGTTCTTTCCAGGCCGCAAGATTTGGTTTTGGGGCGTCCATTTTGCTCCGGGTCGCGCGGATCAAGCGGGCATGCCCTTTGGTAAGCAGGGTGACGGCTCGGTCAAAACAGGGCGCGAGACGGGGTGGTGCGGATTTGATACCCTCATCATTTGCTCCGTAGAGGAACAATTGTCCACCTTTGGCGAGCACACTGTGGGATGCGGCCAGTGACATAGTGAGTTCGTCTTTTGACTTTGGCAGTCGCAAGAGGATGGTCTGGAAGGGGCCGCCTTGGGGCCAGGGGCTCGCCGATCGGTTTGTGCCCGCGCGCCTATGCCATGAAGCGACGTTGTCGCCACAAGCGGTCGCGACCCGGTCGGTTGGATCATTCATGACGAGGACAGGCGCGTTCGGAGGGTTCTCCGTACAAAACGTGCTGATCACTTCAGCCATTCTGGGTTCACGCGGCGTGTGGCGGCTCATGTCTCTGGCTCCCCTATGAGGTTGTCTCCGTCCTTTTGGTGGATTGGCACAGGCAGGAGAGACCGACCTTCGCAAGGACCATTGATGCACAGGCCGCTTTGGGGGTCAAACAGCGCGCCGTGGGAGGCGCATTTGACTGATTTCCCGTTGAGGCTCCAGAAGCGGTCAGGCGGAAAGTCGATTGGATGGCCGGCATGGGGACAGAGGTCGCGATAGGCGAAAATCTGACCGTCTTTGCGAATTACGAACATGGCAAAGCGCTGCGCCTCTTCGCCGAATTCAAAGCCTTTCGACCCAGGATCGGATATGTTGTTTGATGCGCAAAGCTTGGTGCCTTGCGCCGGTGCGCCTGGAAAATTGAGAACGCTCACGGCGACATCTTCAACCCGGCCATGCGGCACACTTCTTTCCATTCCTTGGCCGTTACAGGCTGAACGGAAAGACGTGAGTTCTTGACCAGAACCATGTCTTCAAGTTTCGGATTGGCCTTGATGTCCGCGAGTGTGACAGGGGTTTCAACAGGCACGACGGCTTCAACATCGACCATGCCAAAGCGTTCTTTGGGATCGGTATGGTCTGGGTAGTGTTCTTTGATCACGCGCACGATACCCACAACACTCTTCTGGTCAACGGAGTGATAGAAGAACCCAAGATCGCCTACTTCCATGGCTTTCGTGTTGTTGTTGGCTTGATAATTTCGCACGCCGTCCCAGTGTTCGCCCTTTGCGCCGCGCTTGACTTGATTGTCCCAGGACCAATCGCCGGGTTCGGATTTAAAAAGCCAATAGGCCAAGTGCTTATCTTTCGTTCTTTCCGATGACCCATTTGAAAGGGTGAATTTCCACGCGATCAAAAAGTCCGGCCTGGCGGTAAGGATCGCCTTGGCTCCAAGCGTCAACTTCGGCGGAGGTTTCAGCTTCGATGACGAGGAGTGAACCTTCCATGGTTTCGTTGTCGTCGGCGAACATAGGGCCGGCCACCTTCACCTTGTTCTCGGCTTTCGCGACATAGGCCAGGTGCGCTTCTCGATTGGCCATGCGGAGAGGAAGTGAATTTGGTTTGTCGACGCAATAAAGGATGTAGAGCATAGAGATCGGCGCAGCCTTGAGTTTGTTTTTGGATTTGGCCGTCAATATAGGCAGGACGCGGCGTTTGGCAAGAGACCCTTGGAGGTGTATCCCAATATTTATGGTTAATGATAAGACTTACAAAGGCAGGCTGTTGATCCTAACCGGTGCCTCTGGCGTGGGTAAGACCACTTTGGTGGAAGCACTCAAAATTGCCTGTGACGATCAAGTCGGGGCTGTGTTTTTTCATTTTGATTCCGTAGGCGTCCCATCTGAAGAAGAAATGATTGAGCAGCATGGATCTGGTGCTAATTGGCAAAAAGCTCAGACCCTGGCATGGTCAAATCGACTGTTGAGTGACAATAGCGACCGTTCGCTTGTTGTTTTTGAAGGTCAAATGAATGTCGACTTTATTGTCGAGACTTTTGACAGGCACCGTTTCCCGAACTGCGCAGTTTACTTGATCGATTGCGAAGAAGGCGAAATGGAACGCAGGCTGGTCGAGGAGCGAGGCCAACCAGAATTAGCAACACAGGACATGCGAAACTGGCGCAATCTTCTTCATCAGCAGGCCAAGGACCGAGGACTACCCATCATTGATACTTCGAAGGCGGAGGTCGACGAAGCTATCGCAATATTGCTCGACAGAATGAATACCGAAACGAACGCCTAAATCTCCGTCGTGAACGGACGATTGAGAAGGTCGGTGATGGCCTCGTTGACGGTCTTTGACCTTGTCACGATAGCTTCAACCGCTTCAGCGATGGGCATCTCGACGCCCTTGACCCTGGAGAGTTCGACAACCGCACCAGCGGTGGCGACCCCTTCGGCGACAGTGTTTCGTTCTTCCATGATGTCATCGAGGGATTTGCCTTCACCAAGGGCGACGCCTAAGGACATGTTGCGTGATTGGTGGCTAGAACAGGTGAGAATGAGATCACCGAGGCCGGAAAGGCCTTGCAGGGACTCTGGTTTGGCGCCAAGCGCCGTTCCGAGGCGAACGATCTCGGCAAAGCCGCGGGCCGTGAGGGCGGCGCGGGCACTTTCGCCAAAGGCGCAGCCATCGACGATGCCGCAGGCAATGGCCATAACGTTCTTAAGCGCCCCGCCAAGTTCTGCCCCGACCAAATCATCAGAAAGATAGGGTCTGAATGTGGGAAGGCCGATGGCCCGCATCAGATCACGGCCCAAGGCTTGGTCTTTTGTCGCGAGAGTGACGGCGGTCGGCAGGCCTTGTGCCACATCTCTCGCAAAACTCGGACCCGATAGCACAGCGAGCGGATGGCCCGGGGCTGATTCTGCAACCACATCTGTCATCAGTTTCATGGTGCCGCGTTCAATTCCCTTTGAACAAATGACGAGGGGCGTGTCTTTGGCAATTTTTGCGGCGAGGCTTTCTGTGATTTTGCGAAGGTGTTGGGCGGGGGCGACCAAGAGAATGGCTTCACAGTTTTTCAAGTCGGTGTAGTCGCCTGTCGCGACAATGCGTTTGTCGAGATCGACGCCGTCAAGGTAGAGAGCGTTCTTGTGGGTGTGATTGATCGAGGCTTGGACTTCTGCTTCCAATGCCCACAGAATGACGGCGCGATTGGCTTCTCCTGCGCGAGCAGCCACGCAAGCCAATGCGGTTCCCCAGGCGCCGGCTCCAACAACTCCGATACTTTGCATTGGCTTCATCCTTTGATCCGGTGATCCGATGTCCACGTTGAGGACTCTTCTAGCTCATTCACTAACCCGTGGAAAGACGGCGCTTGTGCAGACTTATGCCGCTTCAGGATCGAGCGGCCAGCGGGCGAGCGGTGAAAAGGATAGTGGGTCGGTGAGGCCTTGCGCCAGGCGGGCGATGCCTGCCCAGGCAATCATGGCGGCGTTGTCGGTACAGTGTTTGAGCGGTGGCGCCACAAAGGAAAACCCGTTGTCATCGCAAAGCGCTGTCAGGCGCTCTCGGATCTTGGTGTTGGCGGCGACGCCGCCGGCCACCACAAGCGAGCGTGCGCTATTTGGAAAGTCCGCCTGAAATCTTGCAAAGGCGTTGGTCGTCCGGTCGGCCATGACGTCGGCGACGGCGGCTTGAAACGACGCGGCGATGTCGGCGGTGTCTTGGATCCCAAGCTTTTCTTGGCCGAGCTCGCGCGCGCCGTGGAGGACTGCCGTTTTGAGTCCGGAAAAGGAAAAGTCGCAGCCGTCGCGCCCGGCCAGAGGTCTTGGAAACTTAAATCGGTTGGGATCGCCCTGTTGTGCGGCCTTCTCTATGGCGGGTCCGCCAGGATAGGACAGGCTTAAGAGCTTTGCGGTTTTGTCAAAAGCTTCCCCGACCGCATCGTCGATGGTGGTGCCGTAGAGACGGTATTTGCCGACGCCTTCGACAGCGAGCAATTGGCAATGTCCACCGGATATCAATGCCAGAAGATAGGGAAAGGGAAGAGGTGCGCTTAACCCAATGGAGAGTGCGTGGCCTTCCAGATGATTGACGGCAATGAGCGGCTTGTCACTGGCATGTGCGAGACCCTTGGCGGCCATCAGTCCGACGATCACCCCGCCGATGAGGCCCGGGCCTGCCGTGGCGGCGATCCCATCAAGGTCCGAGAGTCTGGTGTTCGCGCTTGTCAGGGCATCTGCGATAAGCCCATCAAGGTGGGTGATATGGGACCGAGCTGCGATCTCCGGCACCACGCCCCCATAAGGCGCGTGTTCTTCAAGCTGAGAGAAGAGCACATCTGACAGTATCTCCGGGACCTGGCCTGGGCGTCCGCGCACCACGGCGGCGGCGGTTTCGTCGCAGCTCGTTTCAATCCCGAGGACCGTTAAGGTCTTTTGGTTCATCGCCATGGTGGTCGCCACAATCTGCCCCTCGACTTTTTGAGGGGCGGGGGTTAAGTGAGGTTGCCTCTATCACTATAGGAATGCCCCATGCAACGCACAATCCGGCTCGGCACCCGCGGTTCGCCCTTGGCTTTGGCGCAGACCCATATAGTGCGCGACAAGCTGGCTGCCGCACACGGCGTGGATGGCAGCGAGCTCGAGACGGTTTTCCCCATTGAGGTGATCAAAACCACCGGGGATCAAATCCAAGATCGTCCGCTCAATGCCATTGGCGGCAAAGGCCTTTTTACCAAAGAGCTCGAAGTGGCCATGTCAGAAGGCCGGATTGATGCGGCTGTCCACTCCATGAAGGACATGCCGACGGTGCTGCCGGACGGCCTGACATTGCCATGTGTGCTTGAACGGGAAGATCCGCATGATGCATTCTTGAGCCCAAAGGCATCCACTGTTCTTGACCTGCCGGAAGGGGCGGTGGTCGGGTCAACGTCGCTTCGACGACAGGCGCAGATTTTGGCGCGGCGGCCTGATCTCAAAGTCATTACCTACCGAGGAAGCGTCAACACACGCCTGGCCAACCTCAAGGCTGGCGAGGTTGATGCAACAATTCTGGCTTTGGCAGGGTTGCGGCGCATCCAGTTGGAGAGCGAGATCACATCGGTGATTGACGATGACTTCATGTTGCCGGCGGTTGGTCAAGGCGCCATCGCCATTGAGATGCGTGTCGATGATAGCGACATCCGAGATCTCTTCGCGCCACTGTCGGACAAACCCAGCCTTCTTGCGGTGACAGCGGAGCGGGCCTTCTTGGCGGAACTTGATGGTTCGTGTCGAACACCGATTGCAGGGTTTGGGCAATTCGACGGCACGCGGCTCAATTTTCGAGGGCGGGTTTTGTTGCCGGACGGAACGGCTTGCTTCGACGTGGAGGACGGGACTGACATTGAGATGGTTGATGAGTCGGTTCAGTTTGGCGCTGAAATTGGTCAGCGATTGAAGGCTAAGGCTGGCGTCGAATTCTTTGCAAAACTCGCAGCACAAATCGAGACTGGGTGAGGGTTGATGCGGCTCTTAATCACACGACCGGAGCCGGACGCCAAGGCGCTTCAAGAAGTATTGAGAGAGTTGGGCCATGAGGCTGTTCTCGCGGCGATGCTCACGGTTCGGTATCTGACGTCACCAGTTTTGGATCTTGAAAGTGTGCAAGCGCTTGTTTTCACCAGTGCCAATGGAGTACGGGCCTTCGCGCACTCTTCCGGCGACCAAACAGATAGCTACACAGCGCTTCCGGTCTTTGCGGTCGGAGAGGCGACGGCGGTTGAAGGACGTGCGTATGGATTTTCGAATGTGCTGTCGGCGGATGGAGATGTCGCCGATCTGGCAGCGATCATCGCGAAGGAATGTTCGCCTGATTTGGGTCCGCTGCTTCACGTGGCTGGGACGGTTGTTGCGCGAGACCTGGGGTCACTGCTTGAGAGTTCCGGTTTCACAGTGACGCGGGCAGTGCTCTATGAAGCCCTGACTGCTGAGGCTTTGCCCGCGGATGTGGCCGCCCTGCTGGGTTCACAATCACTGGACGGCGTTCTCTTCTACTCGCCGAGAACGGCGGAAACGTTTGCGGGTTTGATTGCGGCAGCTAACCTGCAAGACACCTGCAGGAACATGACTGGTTTTTGTTTGAGTAAGGCGGTGGCGGAAAAGCTCTCATCCCTCCCGTTTGCCCGCCTCGACATTGCCGCAAATCCAGATCAAGATGCCCTCTTGAAATTGCTGCCCGCATCCTCACACTAGAGGGTGGACAAAGACTTGAAAATTGAGGCCGATGCTGATGGCGGACGAAAACAAAGACAACAACAACGAGGCAGACGCGAGCGAATCGACCGATGTGGTGGTCACGCCTGCCCCATCGAACACTGATGACGATCAGGCAGAGCCAATTGAGGCCAAAGCCAGCACTGCTGACCGCACCTCTGGGTCTGGCGGATCGAGGCTCCTGTCTGGGGTTGCTGTCCTTTTTTCTTTGGTGGCTGTCGTTGGTCTTGCGGCCATCTTCTTTGGGGTCATTAAGATCCCAGGTCCCTCGATCGTTGGCTCAGAAGACCTCAACCCAAAAATTGCGGCACTGCAAACAAAGGTCGCAGACCTCGAGGCGCAACTCACGGACGTTCGTCAGCAAGTTCAAATGGCAAGCACTTCAGATGCGGGCAATCTTGCACAAGAGTTGCAAGAAATGGATGACCGCATCCAAACGATGGCTCAACAATTTGCGGCGCAGGCGGTGATTGGACCCAGCGACAGTGTGGCGTCATCACCTGAAGCCTCGGAGGCGATTGCTGCCTTGCGGAATCGTTTGCAGCAGATCGAAAGCGACAAGGGTTCAGTGACCACGATTGCGGACGCTGACATTGAAGCCTTACAGGAACAAGTGAAAGGGTTTCGTCAATCCATGTCGACCATGACCGACCGGTTTGACTCCCTCAATCGCGGTATTGTAGCGAGCGATGTACGCCTTGATCAATTGGAAGAGAATGCGCCACCGGAAGATCTGGACCAAATTTTATCATCCCTGACGCCGCGCAAAGATGTTGATTTTTTGGTGAGCCGATTGGAGCGCCTGGAACAGTTCAATACGATTGAAGCGGCGCGCAGTGCGGTGACGGCCATGGCGGCTGCAGAACTTGCACGGGCCACACGCGGATCTGATCCCTTTGTGAAAGAGCTTGATGCCTTCTCAACAGTGGCCCCGGGCGATCCATCCGCTCGCGAACTTAGATCCTTTGCGGTGTCCGGTGTGGCGACCAATGCGACACTGAGTGCGACGTTTGGAAATGTCGTTGAGCAGGCTATTGAAGCAGAAAAACGGGCCAACCATACCTCATGGCTTGGTAATCTGTGGGCGAGCTTCTTGACCCTTTTCGATGTTCGGCCGGTCGGCGAGATTGAAGGGGATGGCACCAAAGCGGTCATTGCACGAGCGGAACAGCGGGTGGTCAATGGAGACCTTCATGCAGCGGCACTTGAACTAAAGAATCTCGGCGGAGCAGCCGCGGACTCAGCTTCGACCTGGATTGCCTCGGTCAACGAACGTGACCGGGTCGACCGCTTGGTCGTTGCGCTTACAGCGCGGGTTTTTTCCTCTCTAGATGAAGCGCTCGAAGCTGCGCCTGAAGAGGGGTAACAGTTCATGATCCGCGTTCTTTGGTACTGCCTCTTCCTTTTCCCAATCGCCGCTGTTGCCGTCTGGTTGGTCTCGACACCAGGCTCTTTCTCGGCTCAGTGGTTGGGCTATCAATTCGAGATGAATACGTCTTTGGCGATCGTGGTGTTCGCGATGTTGTTGGGTGCCGCGTTGCTTGTTTCGCGTTGGTTTGGCAAGGCGGTTCGTGGACCGGAGGCATTTGCTGCCTATCGGCGTGAGAAACGGTTGGCGGCGGGCTTCGAGGCGCTCTCAAAAGGCATGGTCGCGGTGGCTGCGGGCGATGCCGCGGAAGTGAAGAAATTGTCGGCGCGGGCCCACAAACTGCTCGAGCAACCGGCATTGACGCGGCTTTTAAGTGCGCAAGCGGCACAGCTTGAAGGCAAGGAAGACCTTGCGGAAGAGCATTACCGCGACATGTTGGAAGTAGAAGAAACCGAATTTTTGGGTCTGCGTGGGTTGTTTGGCCTGTCCTTGCGCCACGGTGATCATGACGCGGCCCTCGACTATGCGGAGCGGGCCTTCAAATTGCGCCCATCGACGCCGTGGGTTTCAGCGGCCATGTTCGAGCTGCAATCATCGCGTGGCGAATGGGCGGCAGCTGCCGAAACACTTGAAGCGGCCGAGAAGGCTAAACTTATTGAGAGTGATGTAGCCAAGCGACGACGCGGCGTTCTTTATACAGAACATGCGCGTGTTGCTGACAGCAAGGGCGAGACCGAGGTGGCTCTCGACAACGCGACGAAGGCGCTCGATCTGGTGCCTGGATTTGCGCCTGCTGCAGACATTGCAGCCAAGCACTTGCTGGCTCAGGAAAAGAGCTGGAAAGCGGCGGAGGTGATTGAAACGGCTTGGTTGGTGTCGCCGCATCCTGATCTTGCGGTGACTTACGCGAAGGTCAAACAAGGAGAAAGCCGAAAAGCAGTGGCAAAATGGCTGCGCGGTTTGGCAGACTTCAATAAGGACGACGTGGAGAGCCGATTGTTACGTGCCGCCCAATATATTGAACTTCAGCATTGGAAGGCGGCGCGAAAGGCGCTCAAAGGATTGACCGAGCATTACCCAACAGTGCGGGTCTGTCAGCTGATGGCGGAGATCGAACGGGGTGAAAACGCTGACACGCTACAGGGTGAAGCCGCGGTGAGGCACTGGCTGGCTCGGGCGGTCAATGCGCCAAGAGACGCCCATTGGATGTGTGAATCCTGCGGGCGCGAAGCCCATGGATGGAGCGCTACCTGCCCGAATTGTGGTGCGTTTGATACTCTGTCTTGGAAGGCGCCTAAGGAACTATCGCTTGAGCCGCTCGATGTTGAAGACGAACCAGACATCGAAGACACGCCAGACTTGTTTGGACATGCTGAAGCGGCGTCCACTGAGCCTGTTGATCAAGTCCGTATCGGCCCGCCACCCAAATCACCTGAGCCGTATCGGCCTGTACACTTGCGCCGGCTGAGTGACGAAAAGAAGGAAAGTGGCGACGAAGAGGCCCGCGATTTCACTGCTCCGGACGATCCCGGCCCTGGTGGTGAAGATCCTTTCGATCCTGAGACCTCTCGCGAGAAAGAAACGAGTTGGTAGGATTGGCACGCTCTCTCAAATCGGTTAAGTTCCACGTCTTGGGGCAAGAGAGGGAGTTGGGAAGGGGATATGAGGCGGTTTCTCATAGGTGTTCTGGCGGTTTTGGCCATTTTGGTTGGTGGGTTTTTTGGCGCCACCGACTTCGATATTCCGTATGAAGACCTGGTTGAAAAGTACGGACAAGAGCCGTCGCAATTTGTTGATCTTCCAAGTGGTCTCGTTGCCCATTACCGTGATCAGGGAAATCCGGACGGGCGTGTTATTGTATTGCTGCATGGGTCTAACGCGTCGCTCTTTACATGGGAGCCTTGGGTCAGGTCGTTGCGCGATGAGTACCGGGTGATTAGTGTCGACCTGATCGGGCATGGATTGTCGTCCCTTTCTCCAGGCTATGACTACACCCAATCGGCCTATCAGAGTTTCCTTGAAGAGTTTGTGTCAGCCCTTGATCTCACGTCATTTGTGCTCGCTGGCAATTCTATGGGCGGCGGCATTGCATGGCGCTACACGCTGGATTACCCAGAATTTGTTGAGTCCCTCGTTCTCGTCGATGCGTCCGGCATTCCAAGTGGTCAGGATTCTGAATCTCCAGCACTCTACAAGATTGCGCGCACGCCGATATTGAACAAAGCGTTGCTCTACATTCTGCCGAAGAAGATGGTGGCGGACAGCCTCAAAGATGCCATTGCGGTCGATGAACTGGTAACCGCGGAAATGGTCGATCGATATCACCACTTCTTGTTGCGCGAAGGCCGTCGCGAAGCGTCGCGTGAAAGATTGCTCACGCCTTGGGAGCCGTCGCCTGTTGAGCGGCTGGAAGAAATCTCCGTCCCCACCTTGATCCTTTGGGGTGAAGAGGACACTTGGGTGCCCATTGACGCGGCCTATGTCTTTGATGAAAAGATTCCCAACTCAACCTTGATCACCTACGCAGATGTGGGCCATATCCCCATGGAGGAGGTTCCCAACCAGTCGGCGGGAGATCTCAGGACCTTTCTAACGTTGAACTAATGTCCTTGTGGCGTGACGCGTCGTCTGACTTGCATTCTGGCCACAAGGGGACTAAACAAGGCGCCGCCTCACGGCGCAAGGCCTGTCCCTTCTGGACTTTGGGCCGCTATAGCTCAGTTGGTAGAGCGGCGCATTCGTAATGCGTAGGTCGGGTGTTCGAGTCACCCTAGCGGCACCACTTGTCCCTCACTTAATGACAATTTGGATTCTTGCGTAGTGCCAAAAAGTGTCCGCTAGTGCAATTCAAGCGGACATCCGGCAAGCGCCCTAGAGACTTCTGCTTCGGACCCAAAGCGGAAATTCATCTGCTCAGAAGATTGACTCCTGATAGAATACTACAGGCTGAAAAGGGCACAGGGGAGTAGGGTGTGGAAATCGAAGATCCGTTGCTGCGTCCGTATCTATCCCAACACACGGCAATTGGAACGTGGAAGGATCGCGTCCTTGGTGTTCCGCTTGAGAGCACGGCCTATCTTGCACCCTATGCTGGCCCCGACGGGTTGATTAGTTCAGTTCGTGCCGTTGTGCTTCGTGACCAAACGGTTTTGATGGTCCATTCGACTGTACCACTACTGACAGTCGGAGGACGACGGGAACAAAGAGAGACGCTGGACGAAACCGTTGTTCGAGAGGCTGCCGAGGAGAGTGGCTGGATTATTGATCTCATCGGGCCAATTGGGTTTGTGCGTACTCGGCATCTTGATCTGCAAAGACCTGATTGGAACAGACCTTCACCTGACTGGATTGATCCGGTTTTTGCGGCGGAGGCAACCGAGTTTGTCCCGGATAGCATTCAAGATGGTGAGGAAATCTGCAGCTTTGTTCCAGTTTCTGATGTCGAAGTTTACGGCATCGAAGAGATCAATAGGGCCTTTCTAACTGCTGCAATGGTTCTTAGAGATGAGTAAAGCAATTGACCGACCAGATCTATTGGTCCAATCAGTGTTGATTAGCCATGATGATTCGATAGCCCGCTCTTGTTGGCTAAGAACGACCGTTTCTGACCGGGTCAATTGGGGTCCGCTTAAGGGCGGATAGCTGACGGGACGTCTGGTGCCGGATCACAAAACCATCGCCGACTTCCGCAAGGATAATGGTCCTGCGATCCGCAAGGTCTGCAGCACGTTCGTTACGCTGTGCCGCCAGATCGGTTTGCTGTCCGAGGCCAGCGTGGCGATTGATGGCAGCAAGTTCAAGGCGGTCAACACGCGAGACCGGAACTTCACAAAGGCCAAGTTGAAACGCCGGATGGCACAGATTGAGGAGAGCGTTGATCGCTATCTGCATCAGCTTGCCAGTGCTGATCGGCAAGAACCCTCCCTGGCACGAACGACCAACACAGACCGTCTGACAGGTAAGATCGAGACTTTGAAGGAAGAGATGAAGCGCGTGGAGGCACTTGAGACGCGGGTGCTGGAGACGCCGGGCCAGCAAATCTCCCTGCGTGATCCCGATGCGCGATCCATGGCCACAAGTGGCCGGGGCTGCGGAATGGTAGCCTACAATGTGCAGTCCGCTGTAGACATCAAACACCATTTGATCGTCGCCCATGAGGTGACCAATGTCGGCAATGACCGTTCGGCACTGACCGATATGGCGAAGCTGACCAAAGACACTCTGGGGACGGAGACACTGGATGTGGTTGCCGACCGGGGTTACTTCTCCAGCCTCGAAATCCTCAAGTGTGAAGAAGCCGGTATCACAGTGACAATGCCTAAGACCCTGACCTCAAGTGGCAAGTTGAGAGGTCGGTTTGTCAAAGCGGACTTTGTCTATGTGGCAGCAGACGATGTCTATCGATGTCCTGCTGATGAGCGACTGACCAGCGTTACACAGCCTGGACCCAGAGTAGACATTCGAGCAGTGTAGAGTATTGAAGTGAATCTTTGGGAAAGTTCAGCATCAAATCACTGATGGGCTGATCTCCCATCGCACACTCTTTTTGGATTCCGTTGTCGGGTGCGAAGAAATTGTAACTGGTGGCTTGGCTCAGCAGCAGCATGAGTCAACCTAAGAAACCATCGTATGCTGATCAAACAATCCGAACCACCTATTGGGAACAATTGTAGTCTTGTCCCTTCGGGGTGGTCTTTATGATGGCCGAACATCTCAGGACGTAATTTTGATATTTCAAGTATTTGGCGTAGGCCTGCTCCGCCGTCTTACTCGAGTCCCCCACCGTACTACCGCAAGGCTGTTTGGAATATAAAGTGAAGAGACTAGAGTAATTCTCCTTGAGGCTTTCTTTAAAATGTGCGGGCATTTTTGCCACTTCAATCATAACCGAGACGTTGTACCTGATCATGGTGTCACGCGCGCCGGTGCACGCCAATATGTTCGCATCGGTAACCCCCCAGCTCGCAAGCGTACTCGATCGATGTAAAGCCGCAGGATCGAGATCCGCTTTATTGATTTTTTCGATCCTCGAACTCTGGGGAGGCGTGTTTGCAGCAGACTGCCATTCAGCCTCGACCTTCGTCTTCTCGGCAGCCGCGCTTTTGGCGGCGGCATCATTTTTTTGCACGGTCAGTAAAGCGGTTTCATATTTCTTCTTATAGTCATCGCCGTCCGCTTTGTTGCAGGGGTTAATCGCTCCATCTTGGAGTTGCCCTGAACTTGGAGAGACAGGATTCGCAAAGAAGTCCTTCGCTTTCATTACGTGATCAAAGGTCCCACTATAGTATAAGTTAAACTTCTTGATTCGAGGGTCTCTGTACTCAGCTGCAAGTAAATTGGCCGCCGCCAAGTAATCCTGTTTGACAGTAACCGGCTCACCACATGCGGCTGCCCATCCGGCATAGTGACTGGCATAGCTACCGAGCATATCCAGGGCATGCGGCGTAGCGGGGATGGGGCTCGATGCAGGCAGCGGTGCAGAGGGTGAAGGTAATGTTTGTGCGGCAGCCGGGCTCTCAGCAACTGACTCCCTCACCATAGGCAAGGCCGGCGTGGCTGCTACGTTTGCGATACTGGAGTCGGGACTCTCTTTCGCTGTTGCAGTGACAGGAAATTTTTTCAGCGTGGCTTGGTAATGCTTTTTTGCGTCACTCATCTTCTTTGCGCCTCCCCTTGTTGCGGTTGACGCTTCGAAGGTGCAGCAATCGGATGTGCCCTTAGCCGTACATTGCTTCATGAATTTTTCTGCGCGTTCTTTCGCATACGCATAGCCCGTTTCAAAATTCAGTATGACGCCAGCCTTTTCACCCGGGGCCAGCGCGTCGGCCTTTGAAAAGAAGTCACTTTTGACGGTGACGCCCACCGGATCACCGCAGGCATCGGCCCACGCCGCATGTCGGCCAGCATACTTGGAGAATCTGTCCCAGACATGCAGCGGCACCGGTGTCGAGGAGGCTGCAGCGACAGTCGCCTTTAGGCTGCTTTGATAACGCCCTTTGGCCTGGTTGATCCCTCCTTTGACGGGGTCGCAGCAGTCGGTTCTGCCATTAGCCTTACATTGCTGCACTGATTGTTGTGCGTAATCCTTTCTTTGCGCGTATCTTTTTTCAAAGCGCTGGATGACTTTGGCCTTTTCGTTCGGAGCAAGCCGGTTCAGCATTGACAAGAAGTCTCTTTTTGCGGCGACGCCCGCCGGATCATTGCAGGCATCGGCCCACGCAGAATATTCGCCCGCGGTGTTGGCTAAATACTCCAGGTTTTGGATCGGATAAAACAGAGATGATGAGTCCGGCTCTGCCGTTTGCCCTCCTGCGGAAGGACTCGGGTCATTTATGCTGGAATCAGGGTTAGACGGCGACGTTTGCGACGCGGCAACCTGGCTCGCGGCACCGGTGTCACTAACCACAGGTGAGGTAGGTGCGGCCGCTGGGCTCGCGGCAATGGTGTCACTAACCATAGGTGAGTTCAGCGCGGCAGCCGGGCTTTTGTTCTGGTCTGGATGACAAGACTTGTCACGGCCACAACTGTAGGTGCCATCATCCCGACAGCGGTTCAAAGCAGTGGGGTAAACCCTTCCGATTAGAACCGTTGGCCCCTTTTTCAGTTCATTATCTACGGAATTGGCAACACATTCACAATAGATTGGGGGCCGATGGCCCCCCTGATGTTCCCTGCAATGATCATACACTTGAACTGCAGCATCTGTATTACTGACCGATTGCCACCACTCTTGAACGGTGTTCGAATTTGCGGCGGTTGGTTGCGTGACTCCGGTAGTGGCGGTTAGGATCAGACCGGTCATTACCATGCCAACCCAAATCGGTTGGCGATTTCCCTGTCTACGGTTCTGTGATTCCGATTGCGACGCACTCCGCAAAATCATGGTTGTGTCTCCTTGTGCACTCCATCCGTCGACGAGGTGATTACATTAGCGTCCGACGATCTTCGCCGTGCTGTCATTGTTGATACCACTGCAGAAATACCGAAAACCGGATCATCCAAGTCACGTTAACATTTACAACAATAGGGCATGCAATCGTGGCGAACAATCTGCTATTCTGCACATTGAGTATGCATTTATGCAGGGTCCAACAATGAATTGGGACGACTTACGCATTGTTTTGGCAATAGCTCGATCGGGCTCATTGTCCAGCGCGGCAATAACTCTTGGGGTAGATCAAACCACTGTCGGGCGGCACCTGACAGCGGCGGAGAAGTGCTTGGGAGCGCCCTTATTCATTCGAAATCGCTCTGGGTTTCGCCTCACGGAAGCGGGAGATGCCGCTCTCGCTCAGATTGAAATAATGGAGTCGGCGGCCATGCGGCTGACGGAGAATGTCGGCGCAGAAATGCAAACCCCGATCGGGGTCGTGCGTATTGCAACAATGCCGTGGATCTTTAACTACCTCATCGTCCCATTATTGCCTGACTTCGCACGTCGATTTCCCAACATCAGCATTCACGCAATCTCGGGGTTGAGGGAACGTTCGCTCAGCGACCGCGAAGCAGAGCTCGCACTGCGGTTCGAAATGCAGCCGCACGGACAGGAGCGAAGCTTCGAGATCACTGAAGTTCCCTATGCGGTCTATGCGCCAAAAGACGCCGATGTGGAGACCCTACCTTGGGTTGGCCTTACGGCAGACATAGCGTCCTCTGAACCCGGCCAATGGCTCAAGGCGTCTCGCAAGGAAAGCTCACCACAAGATGGCTTCCAAGCAAACGATTCAGGTCTTCTCTATAAGGCGGTTTGCGCAGGCGTTGGAAAAGGCCTGCTTCCCGAGGTTCTCGGCGAAGATGAGCCCAGCCTCGTTCGCCTGTCAGGCAAGAACCCTGAAATCACGCGTCGCTTGCGCCTGCTGGTGCATCCCGACGTCGAGAGGTTCGCCCGCATCGAAGCCGTGATTGGGTGGCTCAAGGAGATCCTGCCCACTGCGCTGCAGCAGTCGCAAAATGGTCTTTTGTGAGTTTACCGATCTATTTGTCCGTTGAGGACCAAATCACGAGCCTTTCGATGGGCACCTATGGTCCGCTTATGGCTGAGACTGTTGAAGAACTCGTTGAATGTGAAGTTTCTGATGTCCGCTATTGTCATAAGCGGACATTGTGCATCCACATTGGCGTGATGGCGTTGTGGATGGCTGTCTTCCGGGCTTTGAGACTGGTTTTGGTCATATTCAGGCAGCGATCTTTCGAGGCGGCGGCTTCGAGGTGAGATTGACCAGTCTCTTCAGATTCTGGACTGTTGCGGTGAGCAAGAACTCGTCTTTGGCACCGGTGAGGCCGCGCAATCTGAGCCTCGTCATTGAGAGGTTTCGTTTGGCCTCGCCAAACAGTCTCTCGATCTTTTTGCGATCACAGACGGATTGATTGTAAATCTCGGTTTCCATCAGGGTCCGGGTATAATCCCGCGATTCCTGATTGACGTCCCGGCCAAGGCGACGTTCCCGCCCGGTGGTGCATTTGGGTTTGAGCGGACACCTGACACAGTCAGACCGTTTGGCAATATACTTGATTGTTGTGCCATCAAGCACTGTCCCGGACGTCTTCAATTCCTTGCCACCGGGTCAATTGGGGTCCGCTTAAGGGCGGATAGCTGACGGCATAGGTTGTCGGCAGAACTGATCGCTCCGTCAGGCGTTGTCACTCAACGCCACAACAAGGTCGAGGGGTCCTAAAGCGCCTTGTTCGCTAGATCGAATATCGTGATGCTTAGGCCGGGTGTTCGGGTCACCCTAGCGGCACCACTTTTCATTTTTGGCCTTTTACTTGCCGAACACTTTCACGGTCGCGGTGGCAAGACGTTTGCTGGTTTCTTCATAGCGCAAAACAATGCGGTCGAGGTCACGTTTGCCGCCTTTTAGGTCAATCACACGCGTGCAATTGCCAGCATTGATCCGACGGGCAACGGAAACATCCTGATGGCCACCGTTTTCAAAGTAGACATCGAAGTCCTTGAAATTGACCGGATTGCGATAGACGCAGACCTTGAGTTTGCGATATCCGCGATGTCCACTAAGGCTGATCCTGTCGGTTTCGACACGGTCTTTTGCTTGCCGGGTGCCGAGAAGCTGCCAATCCTTGGCCGAACTCGTAGCAGGAATGATTGCGAAACTGGCAACCGTCAGCGCGCTGAGGCAAATTTTGGAAAAGAGATTCATAAGACCACCTTTTGGTTAGAACTTGTATGAGGACAAGCTAACACATTGGCGGAAGGTATAAATCCAGATGGACTATTCTTCCTCATAAGAGGAGTAGAGGGCCTGTCTGCCGTCTTCGTGGAACAAGAACACGTCGTAGTCCACTTTGTGACCGCGCTTGGCCATACCAGGAGATCCCCACGGCATGTCGGGCACGGCGATGCCGGTTGCTTCTACTTGCTCGGTCAAGAGGCGGATAATGTCTTCCGGGGGAACGTGACCCTCAATGATGTATCCGTTGACCTCTGAGGTATGACAGGCGTGAAAATACTCTGGCACGACTTGGCGTGGCTCGACGCCGTTTAGATCAATGACGCTCTTGACGTCGACATTGAAGCCAGCTTTTTTGACGTGCTTGATCCAGGCACTGCAGCAGCCGCACATCTTTGGTTTGTAGATGGTGATGGTGAAATCTTTTGGATCGATGGGTTCTAGGCCCGTGATGGGATTCATCTTGGGCAGTTGCTCAGCGTAGACGGCGAGCGCTTCTACGACTTCTTCTGATGAGCGGTTGTAACGCTGGTTGGTTTTGTGAGTGTGTTGCGCGAAGGCGCCCGTTGACACAACAAGGGATAGCAAAATTCCAGCAATCAATTCTTTCCACTCAACCAACATTTCCCGCATCCCCTTCATGACTCTTTACTTGATCAGGTATCTCGCACCATCCCTATTTTGCGAAGTCGAATTTGCCCTTGTAGATTCTCAAACGATCTTGGGCGTGGCTGAAATTTGGATTATCAGCGGCTGATGCTTGGAATGCGGCATAAGCGTCTTCAAATCTCTTTTGGGCTTCGAGAGCGAGGCCGCGATTGAAGTGAGCGGCGAACAGATCGTCAATGTTCATTTCGATCGCTTGGTCGTATTCAGCAATTGAGGCGTCGAACTGTTTCTGCAAAAGAAATGTGTTTCCACGATTGAGATGAGCTTCAGGCAAATTCTGAATCAACGCTTGTGCCGCGTCGAAGTCAGCGTGGGCCTGATCATAGTCTCCGAGGTGATTGTAATTGATACCTCTATTGACTAGCGTCTTGGCCTTGTCGCGCTTGGAGAGTCCGACTTCCCTTAGAGCTTGGTTGCAGGTCTGAAGCGCTGTACTGGCAGCATAATTGAGTTTGGTTTCGAGATAGCACTGCTGTGCTGTGGAATTTCCAAAAACAGATATTGACTGGCCTAGAGCCGGTGCAGAAAGCGCCAGACTCACGATCAGCAACACAAATTTCCACATATTTCCTCCTCGACCCTTAGGGTTTGTCTCTTTGTCTTAGCGCGCCAGAGAAGTGTAGCTTGTTTTTGCGGTCGCAAAAAGGCGATCACGAGAAAATTGATGAGGTGCGAAAACCCCTATGGATTGAGATGGTTAGCTTTGGGGGCCTTGGGGAGGAGGGCTTCTACCAGCGCACTTGGGTCTTCCAGTCGCTCTTCGACAATTCGTTCGATGAGGGCTGCGGTCTCCGTGTCACCGCCGAGAGTTTTGAATGTGGAGAGGTAGTTTTCCAATGTGTTCAGGTCGCGGGCAAGGTCGCGCTCAGCCATGTAGATCTGGTGGAAGTCGACAATGTCTATGTTCTTGCCGGCGCGCTTGAGGCTCCTTTCGGTCGCTTGAGCAATGACGAGACCGCAGGCGTAGTAGAGACCAAATGCCCCGTTCTCTCCAGCTTTGGTGAGTGCTGTCTTGCTCAATCCTGAGGCGCACTCTGATTTGGCACTGGCGACAGACTTTTCGATTTCTTCGTTGGTCCACATGTTGAGGTCACGCACAGCCGTGAGCGCGATGGCGTCCGCGGCCCCCTCATGGATCCACGCGGTTTCGTTTTGAGACTGGCTCAAGTCTTGCCAGAGGTGTGCGCCTTCGTGGGCGTAGAATTTGTCAAAGTACAAACGGATGTTGGTATTGGGCTCATTAATTGGTTCACCGCGAAGGCGAAACTGAATTTGGCTGGGCCGGGTCCCGCCTTTGTACGAATATCCAGATGCGTTTGGGTCGAAGATGGCGCTGACGAAGATGGCGGGGCGGGTGTCGAGTTCACGCTCAAATCGCTCGCCTAAGTAAGCGAACATTTTGGGCAGAGAGGTGGTGAAGTGTTGCTTGAGCCAATCGGGTAAAGCTGGATCGAACACGGCGACCAGATCTTTCGATTCGGTGGGTACAATGGTTCCGATGTAGACAAAGGCGCTGCCTTCGTTCGGAGCCGGCCATTTTTCGACGCGCTCATAAACGTTTCCTGCCAGGATGACTTTTTCGCCTGGCCTTGGTCGTAAGGTAATGTAGGTGGGTGGGTTTTTCGTCTCCCCGTTCTGGGAAGTCGATGCATTGAAGAGCTCAAGATATAACGAAACACTGCCGTCGGAAAAGACATTGAAGGGCACATAGTTTTTGGGAACGATTTTGTCGAAGGTTTGGATTGTGATGATCACCTGATCGAATGGTTTGCCACCCGTTCTGGCAATAATCTCATCACCACCTTCTGTGGTCGTCAGGTCGAAACCATGTTGTGGCCTCCAAGATGTCGTTCGGTAGTCGCCAACCTCGGGGCCAAGATTCAATACATTGATGCGTTCGTTGACGTCGTAAGTGACCTGCCAGCTCTCGAGCCCAGTGCGCTCAATGGTGATAGAGAGAGTGTCAGATGGCTCCCCAGAGGGTTGCGTTGTACATGCGGTGACGAAGGCGCTGATTAGGGTCATCACCGCCACCAATGGTCTGTGCTGGCATCTCTTCATGTCGCCTCTCCCAATTGGTTATTCATTACAAATGTTGCAGATCAGGGAGGCTCAAAAACCCGATCTGAAGGCAATTGACATTCGGTTTACACAAAAAAAGGGGCGGACGATTCCACCCCTTTTCACTCAGACAAGACTTTTGATGCCCCGCGATTATTTCACTTCTTCGAGGGGTACCATCAGGTGCTCGTACGGTGTGCCAGGCCACATGATCCATGGGCCGCCGTGGAATGGGTCGTCTGAGTATCCCGCCCATGGGTCGTCGCCAGGTGCGATTAGCATCAGGTGTGGTCCAGAATCCGCTACCCAGATGTTGTCTGCGGTTGGTTCGGTGGCCATCGGATCAATGTTGGACACCGGGGCATCACCTTTCAGCATATAGGCGATGCCAAAGCTCTCAGTATTTGGTGCTTCGCCCGCCGCCATAGCGGCGCGGAATTTGGCCCAAGCATCGTTGTAACACCAAGGGCTGATCCCTGATGTGGTGGCATCATCTGGAATACAAGTCCAACCATTGGTGCCTTCACGCAGTACATTTCCTTCGAGGTCTGTGATGGTCGCGTTTGAAGCCAATTTTGCAGGCCCGGCCATTTCCGCGCCCTTGATGGGATCATCGGAATTGTCCCCTGCCAACCAGGCGAGACGCTCGCCCCCTTCAGCGCAGGCCATAAGAGATAAACTCACTAACAGACTCACTAGAATTACACGCATTGGACGCCTCCATTGTTTTTTCTGGTACAATTGCGAGGTCATACGCTCCCCGAGATTTGGGGAGTGTAGCATGTGACAGGGGTTTGCTTACGGTGCTATCTGTTCGTCGTTCAGATTATTCCGGCTTTCTAAACCGAAGGGTCATGCGGTCGCTTTCACCGATGGCATCATATTTGGTGCGGTCAAAATCGGGATCTGCCTCTTCACCGGGCATTGATGTGCGCTTAACCGGCGGCAAAGTCCAAACACCAAAGGGGTGATCGGCTGTGTCGGCGGGGTTGGCATTGATTTCCGAACTTGCTTCCAGCACAAACCCTGCTTCCTTCGCCATCGCGATCACATGATTTTCCAACACATAACCGTTTGCAGCGGCGAGGTCTTGCTCGCTGCCCTTCGCACGGTGCTCGACAACGCCGAGGATGCCGCCTGGCTTAAGGGCATCGAACATTTTGTCGAAGGTCGTGAAGGAGTAGTCGGTTTCCGGGTCCCCAGTCATCCAATTGTGGACATTGCGGAATGTGAGGATCGCATCGACGGGGCCATCTGGTGCTAAATCATATTCTGCGGGATGCATGAGAGAGCGCTTGGCACCACCATAAAGCTCCGGCTTTGAGGCTAAAGTTTCATCAAATGTTTTGATTGCATTTTGGACCCGTTCATTGTCGCTGGAAGCCCGCCATCCATGAGCGGCGTAGTAGGTGCCGTTGCCTTGGGTAATCCACGGTGCCAGAATGTTGAGGTAGTATCCTTGCCCAGGCCAGATCTCGACAACGGTCATGTCTTGGGTGAGACCGAGGAAAGCGATGGTTTCTTTCGGGTGGCGAAATTGATCGCGGGCCTTGTCCGTATCGCTGCGATGTTCGCCGACCAATATTGGATCCAGACTTGAATAATTTGTCTCATCGGCATTTGCGCCGACGCCCAGATATGCACACGCAACCAGGCTGGTGCCGATGATCGCGAGAGCAAATGATCTCGAGATTGATTTGAGCATACGTCCTACTCCTTGATTGAGCCCATTGGACCCTTCCCCGTTTGAGGGAACCATACATGATTGGTGATGGACCTGAAATGGTTAGGCTTTCCGACCGGCTAAAATTGTTGTGAAGATGCCGCCTATGATGAGGGTGCTGGCCAAGAGGAACCTCAACGAAAGTGTCTCGCCTAGAAGGAGAATACCTGCAAAGGCCGCAATTGCGGGCACTGTCAGTTGCACGATGGAGGCGACCGTGGTGGTCAAGCCCCTCAATGCCGCATACCAGATCACATAGCCGAGGCCTGACGTGACAATGCCGGACAACAAGGCCAGAGCGATACCCTCTGTTGTCAAAGTTTCAAAACCTGAAGGGGCGAGGCAAAGGAGCAAAGCAAGTGGGGCGGCAAGGACGAAATTGCGAGCGGTCGCGTCGATTGGATCTGGCTCACCTTGCCCGAGCAATGAGTAAAGACCCCAAGCGATGCCCGCGCTTAACATGAGGATGGCGCCTGCCATTGGGGGCGCGGAAAGACCTGGCGATAAGAGATAGGTCAGACCGACCATGGCGGCAATAACGCCTGTCCATTCCAAGACGTTGAGACGGTTGCCGCGCAAGAGGCCTATGCCAATCATTGTGACTTGCACGGCGGCAAAGAGAAGAAGAGCGCCGGTTCCGGCATCGAGAGAAAGATAGGCCAGGGAAAAGGCAATCCCATAGATGAACAGCGCAAGGGCCGGTTGCCATTTTGTTGAGCGGAAAAGGGAGATCGACCGGCTTCTTGCAAACACAATCAAGAAGAGGACAAGAGCGCCGGAAAGCAGGCGAAGTGAAGTAAAAGCAACAGGATCAATGGCTCCGTCGCGCAGGGCCATGCGCGCCAAAACCGAATTGGCGGCGAAAGCGATGAGGGTCAGGAGGGTTAGTCCGACGGTTCGCGCCAGGGTTTGTTTGTTGGGCGCACTCAAGGGGCTGCCATAGCCGTCGGAGCAGCTTGGGGACCGCGCACCAATTGACCTGGTTGAGCGCCGGTTGATTTGCCGTTGCGGTAGATGATCTTGCCACTGACGATGGCGGCTGTATAGCCCTCAGCGCGTTGCAGCAAGCGCTTGCCGCCAGATGGTAGGTCGTGTGCCACGGTCGGGGCATGAAGGGTCAGACGATCATAGTCGATCACATTGATATCGGCCTTGTAGCCCGGTTTTAGCAACCCGCGGTCATTCAGACCGACGGCGGCGGCCGTATCTTGGGTTTGTGCTTTGATGACCCAGGGGAGGGATAGCTTTTCACCGCGCGTGCGGTCACGTGTCCAATGGGTCAGCATGAAAGTGGGAAAGGATCCGTCGCAGATCATGCCGACATGGGCACCGCCGTCGCCAAGCCCCAACACCGTGTTTTCGTGGCGCATCATGGCGAGGGCGGGGTCAAGTGTGCTTTGTGAATAGTTTAGAAAAGGGAACAAGAGCATGGAGCGCCCGTCTCTCTGGGTTAGGATTTGTAGCGCGAGGGCGGCAGGCTCCATGCTGCGGTCGCGGGCTCGTGCGCCGAGAGATTGATCGGGCGTTGGTTCATAGTTTGGTGGGTCGCCCAGCTCATACATTTTGTCGAAGTTGCGCAAGACTGATTTCATGAAGGGGTTTTCGCTCTCCCCTTTGTCTTGCAAGAGACGAGCTTGGACGGCGGGTTTGCGCAGTGCATCTAATTTTTCTTCAAAGCTGAGGTTTGCAATCTCTTGAAAGGCGGTGTGGCTCGAAAACGGGTTCAAGGTCAACTCAAGACCGAGGAGCAGGCCCACGGCGCGACCGCACACTTGAGCGCGCAGTTCAATGCCGTCTTTGTTAGCGTCTTCAATGCCCGCCAATATGTGCTGCCAACTGTCGGGCGCTTGATCTGCTTGCGCCAATGAGATCGACAGAGGGCGGCCGGAGTTTTCAACCAGCCGCCGCAACATGGCGAACTCGTTCATGGGGTCGGCGAAATCTGAAACAAACTGAAGGACGCCTTTGCCTGCCTCGCGCAAAGCCGTGGCAATGCCTTGCAATTCGTTTTCGGCTGCATCGTGGGTCGGGGTTGGATCTCCTCTTGAAGTGCGGTGGTTCAGCGTACGTGAAGTTGAAAAGCCAAGAGCGCCGGCCTCAATGCCTTCGCGGGTTAGCCTTGCCATCTCTACAATGTCTTGATCCGTGGCCGGTTCGCGATTGGCGCCGCGCTCGCCCATGACAAAGACGCGGATTGGTGCATGGGGCACCTGGGCGGCGAAGTCAATCTCATGCGGCTTTGCATCGATGGCATCTAAGAATTCGGGAAAACTCTCCCAGCTCCAGGGCAAGCCTTCGGCCAGCACCGCGTGGGGGATGTCTTCGACACCTTCCATGAGGTGAATAAGTTCGTCGTGATCTTCCGGTTTGCAGGGTGCAAAACCAACGCCGCAATTGCCCATGACCGCGGTGGTGACGCCGTGCCAAGAGGAAGGTGTCAAATCGCCTGTCCAGGTAACTTGCCCATCATAGTGGGTGTGAATGTCAACAAAGCCAGGGGTGACGATTTGGCCCCGCGCGTCGATCTCTTTTGAGGCGGTCTCATTGATGTCGCCAATTTTTGCGATGCGGCCTTCGGACACCGCGACATCGGCGACAAAGCCCTCACCGCCCGATCCGTCATGGACGGTGCCGCCACGAATGATGAGATCGTAAGTCATGCGTTCCTCCCCAGGACGTCTCCTATTGACGCCAGCTTAGGCGCCTGGCATTTGGACGGCAAGAGGAGGAGGCTTGTGACTTTGTCTTAGTTGGCTTGCTTTTTCATGATGTCGCGGATTTCTTCCAAAAGCACTTCATGCTTTGGCGGTGCTTCCGGTTCTTTCGGTGCTTCTTCTTCCTTTTTGCGCATGGAGTTCATGGATTTGATGACCATGAACAAAGCCCATGCGACGATGATGAAGGCAAAGACGTTGTTGAGGAAAGTGCCGTAGTTGATGGTGACGGCGTCGACGCCTTCAGAGGCTTCACGCAAAGTTATCACGAGGCTCGCAAAGTCGATCCCACCAATCATCAATCCGATAGGTGGCATGATGACATCAGCCACCAGTGATTTGACGATGGTGCCAAAGGCGCCACCGATGATGATGCCGACCGCCATGTCGACGACATTGCCCTTCAATGCAAATTCCTGAAACTCCTTCAGCATGGGTCTGTTCCCTCCCGAGTGTGAGTGTTGTCGCCAAATTTCTCCGCGTTCGCGCTTCCGGACGGAAAACCGGCCACCACTTTTCCTGGAAGCGCGAATTGATTCGCTTTCGTCATGATACTGATTTTGCGACGCAATGTCAGGCGCTCGTCGATAGGTGATGCTGAGTGATGCTGCTGAGTTGGGCAACTAGCGCAATGCTTGATAGGCGGTGTCGCCGCCAGCTGCAACACGGTCCAACCCGCGGCTGTGAATGGCAAGAAGTGCGTCGCGAATGCTTTGCGACGTTACCTCAAAAGGTTCATTGGCGGCAAATGGGAAGGACGCGGCGATTTCGCCGACCATGTCGATGAGGGCGGCGTTTGTTTCTGCATCAATGCCCAGATGGCCGAGGTGCACGGGCAAACCTACTCTCAAAAAGAAGTCCGCGACGCGCTGTTCTTCCTTTGGGTCTTGCTCAAGGGCCAACTGGGTTAAGAGGCCGATGGCGACCATCTCACCATGCAGGGCCTGCCCTTCGACTTCCGGAATGGCGGTGAAGGCGGTGGCCACTGAGTGCGCGATGGCAAGGCCGCCGCTCTCAAAGCCAATGCCGCTGAGCAAAGTATTGGCTTCGACGATATGCTCGAGGGCGTCGTTGGCGACGCTGGCTTGCACAGCTTTGAGGGCGTCGTCGGCATTGTCGTAAATTGTTTTGGCACAGAGTTCACCGATGGCAGCAGCCGCCAAGGTCGTGTTGCCGCCAATGGAAGAACGCGCCTTTGGATTGTGAAAGCAGACGCGGGCTTCATACCAAGTGGCAAGCGCGTCGGCCAATCCGGCGACGAGATATCGCTCCGGCGCTTCGGCGATGACTTGAGTGTCCATCACCACGAGGGCAGGGTTCTTGGGGTAGTACTCAACGCTCTCCATTTGTCCTTCAGGCGTGTAGATGACCGAAAGGGCAGAGCAAGGCGCATCGGTTGAGGCAAGGGTTGGGCACACAATAGTGGGGAGGCTTAAACGGTAAGCCATGGCTTTGCCGGCGTCGCAACACTTACCGGCGCCGACGGCAATGAGGGCATCAGCTTGTGGGGACTCTTTTCGCACGGTGTCGACAACCCGGTCGATCTCCTGCACCGAACACTCACCGTCGAAAGTGACCCAGTGAGGATCGACGCCGATATCTTTGAGACTTTTCTCGATGCGGTCGCCAAACCGCGTTCGGCCACCCTCACTGATGACAACGGACGGGCGTGCGGCACCGGTCACTTTCAAATAGTGACCAAGTTTGTCGAGGGCGCCTGCACCTTGAATATATGCACCAGGAGAAATGAAAGCCCGCGGTGTGTCCGCGCCTCTGATTTCGGCACCATATATTTCGTCAGGCAAGTAGGTTTGGATCTCGGTCACACCGGGCCTCTTGAATCTTTGAGTGATCGCTCAATAGGACCCGGTTAGGGTTTAACAGGCAAGTCGATTGTGCGTGTGGGCTAGTGCGATTTTCTCACATTGTCCAAAGGACAAGCGAGCCGCGCTGGTTGTTGCCCCAAACCAGGGAGCGACAGGGCGTTTGCGACATTGCCAAAAACTCTTGCGCCGCCGGATCCACGTTTCTCACGCCCTGCACATCCACGCCTAGAAAGCTCGGACACGAATTCTCTGCGATAATTTGGATTCATACCGAAATAGGCCGCTTGGCAGGGGCCATCCAAATATTGTTGCTCGGCTTCAAGACACGTAAGCATCAAATCCCCCGCCTTTGTTTTGTCAGTCAAAGCAACGGAGAAAATTCGCTCAGGCAAAAAGTGAACGTTGTTTGAGAACCGCTTTTCGCCCTTTGTGGCGGTCGACATGGCGGTTTGGCGTTGACCTGTGGCGTAGTAAAGGGAAGCAAGTTGATCGTAGGTTCGGTGGCCGGGATGGCTTGAGTTCAAGGCGAGTTCCAAGTTTTCAATGGCTTTTGTTGGGTTGCCTTGGATCTGTCTGACACGATGTCGAACCCAGCGTGCTTGGGGGAAGTCATTTCGATAGCCCGAAAGAGCTGACATCGCGTATTCATCCGCCGCCGTATAGTCGCCGGTGCTCATGGCTTTCTTGGCGGAAAAGACCTGATCGGCTGCAGAAACGGCAGCGTTGTAGTCTTTCGACATGCGCAAATTATTGAGAGGGTCTTCGGTCAAAATAATGCCAGCATCTGCATGGTCGACGTAGAATTTGTCAAAGTATGCGACCACGCTCTTTTTTCGTGCTTCTGGTTTGCGGTGTTCTGGTACTAGGGTTGATTCGACCAAGTCTTTGCGCCCTGCTTTTCTAATGCCGCTCCATGCTGATGCGAATATGGGTGCAAGGGCGGCTGTGTTTCCATATGCCAGTGACTGGATCTGCGCTGCGGAATTTGGTGATGAACTGACCGAGGCGAGAACATTCATTGGGGATGTTGCCAGTTCATCCATGCGTGCTTTGAGCCGTTTCATCTCCGCCTTTTTGTCGACGTTGGCCTGAGAAATCTTTTCAAAGACAATCGGAGCTGCATCCAGGGAGTAGTTCGCACCAACGAGGAGATCAATCGCGAGAATGTCAGCCTGGTCTTCGTGGCCGCGTTTCCATTGAGGTAAGAACCCGTAGGCAATGGAATCCTCCGTGTCATCTAGGATCGAATAGGACTTAGCGTTGAATTGATTGATGGCACCTTTGTCTTGCACGACTTGAAGGACTTGTGGCGAGTTCACTTGATGAATGCCAGAAGATGCAACGGAATTCGAAAGCATAACGATGTCGGCTGTTAGTCTGGCTCTTCGAACCAGGTCTTGGGTCATCTCGTCACGAATGAAATGGCCAAGAAGAATATGTCCCAGTTCATGGCCGAGGAGATAAGCGATTTCATCTTCAGAGTCGGCAGCTTTGAGCATGCCGGTGTTCACGAGTATTCCGCCATCATGTGTGGCGGACATTTCGTAGAACGGACTGGCGATGATGTAGATTGGCGGTGTTGGTCCCTCATAGGGCCAAACAACGAGAAGTTTGTCGCGAATGCCTTCAAGGTACTTTTGTGTTGAAGCGGAATGGACAATGTCCCGTCTGGCATCCGCACGGAGGTTCAGTCCGGCGTTCTCTGCGATCATCTTGGACTGACCAGCGAGAGCCGAAAAGTCACGCGTGTCGGCGAGCGTCTTGATGTATGGCTCTTTGAGGCTTCTGGCCCCAACCCCTTGAAGTCGCCCGCCAAATCCGCGGATGCCCTTGCCAATTTGCTTGAGCGGGTTTGCGCTTTTGCTTTCCTTTTCGCTCTTGCTGTTTGAATTTCCTTTTTCGTCGTTGCCGGCGGCTTGGGTGTCTTGAGCCACAGCCACAAAGATCATGAGTGCAAAGGCGAAGGACGCGTAGAGAAAGCTGCTGCGAGCCGTGTTCCGCTTGTTCATTCAGAACTCCCGTTCTTTTGTCGGTAGAGGAAGGCCGCACTCGGCTCAATCGTCAACATCACATAGTTCTGACGATCCTGCTCTTGTTCCCCCCAATCGATCGTCGGAGGTGCTCGATGTCTGCATTTCTTTTGGACAGCTCACGATATTAGTTGCCTTTGCGTCGAGTTCGACATAGCTGCGCCGAAACCGGTAAGTCGTTTCTTCATATGAAACGATGACTTTTCCGTCTTTTGAAACGGCCTCCGTCAAAACAAGAGGGAACTTGAATGTCTTGGCCTTTATTTTACCAATGCGCTTCCAATCGGAATTGAAGTGAGGTGCGTCATTGCCGTTAAATCCGACGATGCATCCATATTCAGCATCTGCGGGACAGCTGGCTTTCTTTGAGAAAGCGGCTGGAGCAATCAGCAGCCCAAGCGCCACGACAAGAATCAAACGGTTTCTTGTGACCATCATTTTTCATCCACCCTTAGTTTGGTTACAGACAACCGGAAGGTAAAAAAGAACCCAATACCGGCTGCAACGACGCCCAGAAAATTCAACTGATAGATACCGAATACGATTGCGATACCAGCGGCGACAGAGAAAACAGCGAGCGCGTAGAGGATCAAAAGCCCAACCGCCACCAACATGTCATTGACATCGTCTCGCCCAACCTTGCGATGATAATACACCAGTGTGGCAGTTATCCAAAATCCGGCCAGAAACAGAAGGATTGGAAGGAGTGTGTAACCCCTCAGGTCGACGGTTTTGTAAAGCAGAACGGCTGTCCAGATCGTCGCTACGAGATAACCAACAAGGCCTAAATAGGCCGCGCTCTTCAGTGTGACCTGCCAGGACCGTTTCAATCGGCCTTGTGTGCCGCCGCCAGTCTTGCTGGACCCTCTGACGTTTGCCGCGTGCACCGTGAACGCAAACATTAGGAACGACGTCATGAGGCTGATTTCGACAATATCAATCCAAATTCCACTTGTTTGATATCGAATATATTTGGATCCGTAGGAAAGTAGATTGTCTGTTGCGGTTGCGTGGGCAAATACGCCGGGGGTTCTTCCGAAAACGGGCGAGTTGACAGTGTCGGCGAATCCTTGAAATGTCATACCGAACAGAACAAGTTTCCCAGCCAGGTCATCGACATATTGATCGAGGTCATTCTGAACGAGAATGTAATACGGATAATCGGCGTGCGACAGACAACGTTCATTGACGAGGGCTTCCTCGATACCTGGAAGACCCAACATCGTTTGGCTCAATACGAGATTGACAGATTTGACGAGCGCGTTTGGAAAGCTTGTGCACCCTCTCTGGACATCAATGTCTCGGTTTTCGTGACGACGGGATGACCAAGCCAGTCGTAGGGGCTCTACGGGCTTGCGCAGAGGAGTCATGACAGGGTTGTCTAAGCAGTTGGATTGTTGGCTCGCGTGACGCAAACACTGCGCCGCGAAGAGGAGGGCCGCTGGCGATGCAATGACTTGTGTGCCCTCATCAGCGGGCTGTTCGTGGTGATAGAGATTGTATTGTCCGTCCACGCCGATGTGGAGGTCAGCTAGGATGGCGACCTCAGAAAGAACGCGGGTCGTTTCGGCGCCTTGTTTTTCCGGTGGAAGTCCAATGATTACGGGAATCCCATCTCGTTCGATGATGCATTTGAGCCTGGCAAGAGGCCCGTCAAAACATGCTTTGTCGGCGTCTGTCGCCAGAGAGGGGCGCGGCAAGCCTGTTACGCTTGTTATTGCCTCCGAGAGATTCTCGTAATCGAGGGAATCTGAAATGAAGAAGAGATCCAAGAAGATGGCACCAACTTCCAGATCGCCCATTTGGTAGACAAGTTCAGTATAGAAATCAGTGTCGAGCGGCCATTCAAGACCGAGATTTCTTTCAGACTCATAGCCGAAAGTAATCACTCTTACATCTTCGCGACCTGCATCATCGACGAGCGGTGCGACAACACGGTCGATGACATTGAGGCTTTGCCGATCCAGAGCTTCATCCAGACCGAAAGGGTCGACCATCGCGATAAGTTCATAGGTCAGGCTCAAAAGCACCGCTGTCAGCAACACAAACATTGGAGCGGCATCACCGCCCCCAAGATCTTTGCCACTCAATGCAGCAATGATTTTTTTTGTGAAACCTGTCATCACCCTGCCAGCAATCCGTTACCCAAAATAGTAAACATCAGCGGTTGTCATGACAAGGCGTGTCTGTCCTGGGTCTGACGCCGCAAATGATGGGTCAGGATATGGGGGACCAAAATGTGCGTTCACATGTTAGTCTGGGGGTACGCAATGTGATTTGGGTTTGGAAAGAAGGGAGGGCCAATGACCGCGGCGCTTGAAAAACAAAGAGCTTGGCTTGCCCAAGTTGAAGAAGAGATCATTGAACCAGATCGCTCGATTATCGATCCGCACCATCACCTTTGGCATCATGCGGAGCGCCCCTATCTGTTGGTCCAACTTTGGGATGATACCGGTAGTGGGCACAATATTGAGAAGACTGTTTTCGTCGAATGCGGATCGGAGTATCGGACCGCAGGGCTGGAGCACATGAAATGTGTCGGCGAAACGGAGTTTGTCTCAAGCATTGCGAGCGCGGCGGCAAAAGACGATCAAGGGTCGGCACAGATTGCAGGGATTGTTGCGCACGCGAACCTTATGCTGGGTGATGCCCTTGATGAGGTTCTCGATGGGCATGAGAAAGCAGGCGAGGGTTTGTTTCGCGGCATTCGACAATCCGGTGCTTATGACCCAAGTCCTGCGATCCGCAAGTCGCATTCGGGACCGCCGGCAGATCTCTACGCACGTGATGATTTTCGGGCCGGGTTACGGCGGCTCGGCGCGCGCGGGCTGACCTTTGATGCGTGGAATTATCATCCACAGATCCCCGCGCTGGCTGACGCGGCACGGGCAGCTCCAGAGACGACCATTGTCTTTGATCACTTTGGTGGCCCGTTGGGGATCGGCCCATACAAGGGCAAACAACAAGAAATCTTCGGGGAGTGGAAGATGGACGTTCAAGACATCGCGTCCTGTCCCAACGTTGTGGCAAAGATTGGCGGTCTCGCCATGCCGGTCAATGGATGGGGATGGCATACACGCGATACGCCGGCGACTTCGGACGAGTTGGTGTCGGCTCACAAAGCCTACTATCTCCACGCCATTGATTGCTTTGGACCTGAGCGCTGCATGTTTGAGAGTAATTTCCCTGTCGACAGGCAATCGGTCTCCTATGCGGTCCTTTGGAACGCACTTAAGAAAATGGCGGCTGATTTTTCTGAAGATGAGAAGCAAGCGATGTTTTATGGGACGGCGGAGCGGGTTTACCGACTGTAAGTATGTTGAGAAAGGATGCCCCCCATGAAAATGTGGGGCATCCTTTACATCAGAAGACGTTTACATGAAGATCTCAAAACCAACAAAGAATGCGATCATAAGCGCGCCGACCATAACGGATTGAATGGCGAATTCTTTGGCGGAAAGGCCGTGACTTGAGCCCTCGTTGTTTAGTACTTTTTCCCATCGTATTTTTGGTTTGGACATGTTGTGTTCCTTTCGTTCAAGTTTGTGAGACATAGATGGTTGCGAATACGGCGACGAAAACCACTATGAAGATTGTGAGTTTCGCCAAGCGTTCACCTAGCGTGTCGTGACATTCGGCTTCGGTTGAGTTATTGTTCATCTTCAAATACCTCCTCAATTTTAAGTGCAAAGATGCGGGCGATTTTGAACGCGAGCGGTAAGCTCGGGTCGAACTTGCCGTTCTCGATCACGTTGACGGTTTGACGGGAGACGCCGAGATGTTTGGCGAGCTCTGCTTGGCTCCAATTGCGCTCGGCACGAAGGACGCGGATCTTGTTTTTCACCGATACGTCCTTTCGATGAGAAGGGTGGCTGGCCACCAGATGGCAACAAACACAGGCATGGCGAGGGCCAGTGGGAAGTCTGGAAAGCTCATCAAAGATTCAAGAAGCCCATATGCAGTGGCTGCGACCAGACAGATGCCGCTGGCAGTGGCGAGTGCCAAGATGTGAATGCGTTGCTGAAATTCGTCGAGGGCTTTGAGCTGTAAGACTACCAGGTAGACAACGAATGCCAGGGGAACAGCAGGGGCGATCGCCCAGAGTACCGCTGTGATGCCTCCGTCCATGGCGGGCAATGTGGCCCGTACGGCCAGTATGAGGACGGCGTAGGCGCCCATGGCGGCCAGGAAACTCAAGAGATGGCGACGGGTTTGCCAAAAATGCCATGTATTCATGTCAATGACCTTTGTCTTTATGTCAAGTGTAGTTGACATGTGAAATAGGAGAGGTCGCCGGAAATGTCCAGTGTCTTTGACATATTCATTTCAATTCGAAACAAAATTGGTAGGCATTTGCGTCTCTTTTGAGGACGCCTCAAGCGACCGTCCCAAATAGAGCGTGGTCAATTTTCCGTAAAGTTCGCTGATCGTCTTATCGCTTCAAAGACTTAAGCCCCACTGCCGGGATTTTGATCAAATTTTACCCACTGTTTACAAAAATTACCGTTCACTTAACGGGTCAGAGGCCACGCGGTTTTTTGTGGTTTGGCACGGATATCGCATCTTTTTCAGGTGTTTAGGGACGAAGGACCCGCAGTGTTTGAGGTAAAAGGAGTAGCCCCCATGATGAAGATGATGACAGTTCTTGCTTGTACTTTTTCGATGGCTCTCGTTGTGACTACGGTAATGGCTTGAAGACACAGAATTGACCGATGCGTCCGTTCCCCCCAATGGACGTCATCAAAAAAGAGCGCCTCTTGAGGCGCTCTTTTTCATTGATCTATTGCTAGGTTCTTAGAGCATTTCTTCTGCTAAAAGCCGCATGGACTCCGGCGTGCCACCGCCAATCAGCATTGAGCCGACATGACCTTTCTTTCCGGCCTCTTTCCAGACGCCTAAGCGGTCTTTGATGCGATCAGCGGGACCAACAAGGGCGACTTCGTCAACCAGCTGGTCGGGGACGGCGGCCATGGCTTCGAGTTTTTTGCCGTCCAGATAGAGATCTTGGATTTGGGCTGCCGCTTCTTCGTAGCCGAGCGCCTTGGCGTAATCGTTGTAGAAGTTCTTGGCACGGGCGCCCATGCCGCCAATGTAGAGCGCGAGCATGCCTTTTACGGGCATACGACATTCTTCGAGATTGTCTCCCATGACACAGGTCACGAAGGGGGCCACGTCGAAATCCTTCAAACTTTTGCGACCGCCTGCATTGGTAAAGCCTTCGTCAATGGCTGGTGCGAAAATGTCGTAGCGCTCTGGATTCATCCAAACGGGGAAGAAACCATCGGCGACTTCTGCGGCCAGGCGCACACCGTTGTGGGTGATTGCAGCCGTATAGATCGGGGTATTTGGATTGCCGTGCAGGATCGACTTTAGCGGTTTACCGAGACCGGTGGTGCCGTCTCCTGTGTTGGGAATTTGATAGCAGGTTCCGTCATAGGTGAGTTTTCCCTCGCGCTCCCAAATCTGACGAATGATTTCAATGTATTCACGTGTCCGTGTGACAGGTTTCGGGTAGGGCATGCCGTACCAGCCTTCGGCCACCTGGGGGCCGGATGGACCAATGCCGACAATAAAGCGTCCACCGGAGAGTTGGTCCAGGGTCATTGCCGTCATTGCTGTCATGGCTGGCTGGCGTCCGGGGATCTGCATAATCGCTGTACCGGCTTTGATTTTTTTGGTCTGAGCCAAGACCCAAGCGGCTGGTGTCACCGCATCGGAGCCCCAGGCTTCTGCAGTCCAAACGGAATCAAAGCCTAAGTTTTCAGCTTCGAGGATTGTCTCCATAGGCAGTTTAACTTCGGCTCCTGAATAGCCGATGAGCATTCCGAGTTTCATGTGTTTGCCGTCCCTTATTGTCGTTTTCTCCCGCCCTTTTGGTAGGACAAGAGCCCCACAAACGCAATGCGTTCATAGGGCAGTTGTGACGGGTGGCCCGGTGCGCATCTTAGAGATCGAAGTGGCAGGCAACCTGGTGGGAGTGACCGCCTTCGTCCGTGACATCGCGCAGCTGAGGTGTTTTGCGTTTGCAGATGTCTTGCACGAAAGGACAGCGCGTATGGAAGGCGCAGCCAGAAGGTGGGTTGATCGGCGAGGGAACGTCGCCCTCAAGTACCGTCATTTCCTGTTTACGACTTGGGTCAGGAACCGGAATGGCCGACACAAGGGCTTTTGTGTAGGGGTGCTTTTGCTTGTGGTAAACCTCATTCCCGTCACCGACCTCAACGATCTTGCCAAGATACATAATAGCGATGCGATCGGAGATGTGCTTCACCACCGCCAGGTCGTGGGCGATGAACAAGTAGGAGAGGTTGAACTCTTCTTGAAGGTCGTTGAGGAGATTCAAAATCTGACTTTGGATCGACACGTCAAGAGCCGACACCGGTTCATCACAGACCACAAGTTTTGGATTTAGGGCCAGCGAGCGGGCGATGCCAATGCGTTGACGTTGCCCACCAGAAAATTCAAACGGGTAGCGGGTGGCCGAACGTGCGGGGAGCCCGACGATCTCTAAGAGTTCGCCAACGCGTTTGCGGCGCGCCTCAGCGTTGCCAAGCTTTTGAACTCTGAGTGGTTCTTCCACAATCTCGCCGACCGTGTGGCGCGAATTCAAAGACTCCATCGGGTCTTGAAAGATCATTTGCATGTCTTGGCGCTGCGGTTTGAGTTGGCGCGTGTTCATGCGGGCAATGTCTTTGCCTTCAAACCAAATTTCGCCGTCGGTTGGGTCGTAGAGACGGACGATGCATTTGCCGAGGGTTGACTTGCCGCACCCAGACTCACCGACGAGCCCCAGTGTTTCGCCTGGGTTGATGGTCAAGGAGACACCATCAACCGCGCGGTTCGATGCTTTGGCGCGCAGGAGTACTCCGCCGCGTACAGGGAAGTGTTTGGTTAGGTTTTTGACCTCAAGTAGCGTGCCGTGCATATCGTGATTTTTCTTAGACATTGCTTATCCCTCCCCGGCTTCGATTTCTCGCCAGCGATAGCAGGCAACAGCATGATCTCCACTCACCTCTTCAATGGGGGGTGAAGCTGTTTCGCAAATGTCGCGTTCATAAGGACAGCGGTTTTGGAAGCGGCACCCTTTGGGCATGTCGTGCAGACTAGGCACCATACCTTCGATGGTCTCGAGTTTGACTTTGCGCTCAGATTCAAGGGTCGGAATCGATTTCAAAAGCCCGTCGGTATAGGGGTGCCTTGGATGAGCGAAGAGATCTTTCGCTTCACCGGTTTCGGCAATCTTACCGCCATACATGACCACAACGGAATCACAGGTTTGGGCAATAACGCCGAGGTCATGGGTAATCAAGATGACGGCCATGCCCATCTCTTTTTGCAAATCTTCAATGAGGCGCAAGATCTGGGCTTGAATGGTCACGTCCAAAGCTGTGGTGGGTTCATCGGCAATGAGGAGTGATGGCTTGCAGGCAAGTGCCATAGCGATTACCACCCGTTGACGCATGCCCCCGGAGAGCTGGTGGGGGTATTCGGCGACACGCACTTCTGGAGAAGGAATTCCAACCATATCAAGAATTTCCACAGAGCGTTTGAGCGCCTCGTCTCTGGAAATGTTTTCATGGAGGAGCAGTACTTCACCTATTTGTTTGCCGATGGTGTGAACAGGGTTGAGTGCGGTCATGGGTTCTTGGAACACCATACCAATGGAGCCGCCTCTGATCTTTTCCATCTCTTTCAATGGCAATTGGGGAAGGTCTTTGCCACGGAGCAGGATTTGTCCTTGGTCGATGTGCCCCATGGGTTGGGGCAAGAGCCGCATGATCGACAGGGCGGTCACGGACTTGCCACAGCCGGATTCACCGACCAGACCGAGGGTCTCGCCCTCGTGGACGGTAAAGCTCACACCGTCAACCGCGGTGACGCGGCCCTCATCGGTGTCAAATGAGGTGATGAGGTTTTTGACCTCAAGGAGTGGTTCGTTCACAGGCTCAAAACCTCATTCTTCTTTGAATTGATCGTAGATGTTGATTTGCGGCTCGAACGGGTCGCCGGCTTTGCGTGCTTCCATCGTTGCGTCGCGCGCCGCGTCGTCGATCCAATGTATGCGGAATTCGCCAGCACCTTCACTTGCTCTTACATTGAAGTCTTCTGGATAACTCATCCAGCGCCAATTGCCGACACGGTAGAATGGTTGGACGAAGCCAGGCACAAAAACCGCATCTTCGTGGACGGTTTCCTGAATGTTTCGCGCAAGCGCTAGCATTTCGTTCTCGTCTTCTGAGGCCCGATACTGTGCGATCCACTCATCAACATCCGGCCTCGCATAGGCGAAGAAATTGTTGGTCTGGGTTTTTAATTTTCTGTCTGGATTGACGGATCCATCGTCTAGAAATGATTGGTCATAAGCGTTATCAGAGTGGAAAAACTCCCAAAACCGTGGGAACGGTTGATTTGACGGACCAAAGGCAGTGAATGAAACATCGATCTTCTTTTCTTGGTTCTTCTTCCAGGCGGAAGTTGAATCAAGCTGTTCAATGCGGAATTCGAGACCTGCTTTGGCAGCTTCTTCTTTTAGAATGGTAGGCAAATCTTTGAAACTCTCGTATCCATTTGTCAGTTGAAATGAAAGTCTCTCTCCGGCGTCATTCATTAGAATACCGTCGGGACCACGGGTGGTAAATCCGGCTTCAGCGAAATGAGCGAGCGCTTTGTTGATGTCAAACTCTCGTGCCTTAATGTCAGGATGGGTGAATTTGCCATAGCCCTCCCAGAAGGTGTTCATGCGCGCGTAGTCACCGCGAAAGAACTTCTCAATGACCACTTCGAAATTTGTGGCGTGCTGTATGCCTTGGCGAATGTGAATGTCATCGAGAAGCGGTTTAGCTGTATTGATATAAAGACCATACATTGGGCGGGGGCGCATGTTGTAGAATGTGGTTTTCTCGATATAACCGCTCACAACATCTGGGTCTGTGTCCGGCAATTTGTCATACCAGTATTCCGACAGGTTCAACCCAAAAGCGTCCAAGTCGCCGTGTTTGAACGCTTCAAACGCTTTGGCAGCATCGCGAATGACGGTGAAGCGCATTTTGTCAACATTGAAGCGATTGCGCATAAACTTGTTGTCTTTTGCCCACCAATCATCGTTGCGGCGCATGACAATGGAACGACCCTTTTTGATGTCTTCCGGCTCGATGATGTAGGGACCGGTCGAAGCTGCGAAACGCCATTGATAACGTTCAGGAAAGTCGTCTCCGAGTTCTTTGTAGAAATGTTCTGGAACAGGTGTAAGCGTCAACACCTTCTCATCCATATCCGGTGGTGCCTTGGGCGCGGTTACGGAGAATGTGTGTTCATCATACTTAGTAATGTTCGTGTATTGATTGCCATACCATTCATTGTACCACGGTGCCAAAATGTACTTTGACTGATAAAGAAAAACATGAACATGAAATCATCGACGGTGACGGGTTCGTCGTCCGACCAACGCGCCTCGGGGTTCAGCCGAACATAGACGGTTTTGCGTTCTTGGGAGATTGCCCATTCGGTTGCCAGTTCAGGAAAGAACCTACCTGTATTCGGGTGTCTTTTGGCGCTGCCGAGCTCAACGTCGTCGAGGATGTAGGAGCGAAAACCGCCATTTGAATCCGGTCCGACTTTCCTCAATGTGCGTGGGAAATCCTGAACCTGAAGGTTTCGAGTGCCACCCTTTTTGGCACTTGGCGAACCTAAGTCGGGCTCATCCATGCCGTTCTCCCAAACCAAATCCGTTGGAACGTCATCGGGCATGGCAATGGTATAGAAGTCTGGATTTGCGGCGTAGTAGTCACGCACTTCTTGTGTTATGTCGCGGGCCTCATCGGAGGTGACATCTTCTTCCTTTGGTTGGTCTTCCGACCGGTCACCACAGCTCGCCAACAAACTTCCGCTGACAATTAACATTGCCCAACTCACGGCCTTTATGGAGCGCAACATGTTTCTTCTCCTTCGTGGCGGGAACTTCCCGCGCTTATTCGACCCTGTATTGGTCGTAAACATTAACTTCAGGGCTGAGGGCTTCATCCTTCTTCATAGCGGCAAGTGTTTCAACCCGTAGATCTTCATCAATCCAATGTACGAAGAACTGCCAATCGTAGCCTGAATGCATAGGATTGAAGCCTTCTGGGTATTTTACCCAACGCCAATGGCCGGTACGGTAATAGGGCCTAACCCACGCGGGAATGTAAGAAGCATCCTCATACAGAACTTCTTCCATTTCGAAAGCCAACCGCCTCATCTCTTCTAGGTCTTCATTGTGTCGATACTGATTGATCAGTTGATCGAGATCCCAATTTGCCGTCATCGCCAAATTGTTGGTTTGAACCTTGATCTTGCGGTCGGGATTGACCGATCCGTCTTCTAAGAACGCTTTGTCATAGGAGTTATCAGATGAATTCGGCTCCCAATAACGCGGATACATTTCGTAGGAGGTATTGAAAGCGCCAAAGAAGATGTCGTGCTTCTTTTCCAAGGCCTTCTTAAATCCTGCGGTCTTGTCGAGAACTTCGATGCGCAGATCGAGCCCTGCTTTTAGGGCCTCTTCTCTCAATATGGTGAAGACGTCCTTGTGACGCTCATAGGAACTGGTCAAAGTAAATGACAGTCTCTGACCCTGATCATTCACCAGGATGCCGTCAGAACCACGTTTTGAAAAGCCTGCTTTGGCGAAGTGTTCCATGGCCTTTGTCACATCGAAAGACCGTGGTTGCAATGTGGGGTGCGTCAAGGGGCCATAACCGTCAGCGGTCGTGCGCATGCGGACCGCGTCACCGCGATGATACTTCTCAATGACCAGGTCGAAGTTCGCTGCGTAATTGATGCCAATTCGAATATCGTTGTTGTCGAGGAACGGTTTTGATTCATTGATGATCCTGCTCCAGGATGGTCTGGGCTTGATATAGTAGAATTCGGACTTGTGAATATACCCTTTGGCAACATCGGAATCGGAATTTGGAAGTTTGTCATACCAATACTCAGAATTGGTAATGTTGAACCGGTCTAATTCGCCACGCTTAAAGGACTCGAAGGCCTTGGGCGTGTCACGAATAACGGTGAATCTCATTTTGTCGAAGTTAAACCGATTGCGGAAGAACTTCTTGTCCTTGGCCCACCAATTGTCGAGGCGTGTCATCGTAACCGCGCGCCCCTTCTTGATGTCCTCATCCTTAATGATGTAAGCACCGGTTGTTGGGACGAATTGCCATTGGTAGCGCTGAACGTAATCGGTGCCAAACTCCTTGAAGAAATGCGCAGGTATTGGCGACCAATTCAAAGCCTTGTAGGCCATGTCCGGTTTGGCTTCCGGCATGGCGACCGAGAAAGTGTAGTCGTCGTATTTGGTAACGCTGGTGAAATAGGTCGAAAAGTAATCGTTCGACCATGGGGCGACAATGTGTGGTGAGCGGAAGAAGTAGAACATGAAGAACACATCTTCGACGGTGACCTCTTCGCCATCTGACCAACGAGCATCAGGATTTAGGCGCACATAGACCGATTTGTTTTCCGTCGATACTGCCCACTCTATTGCAAGACCTGGATAGAGGCGAAAATCCCCTGTCCCCGGATCAGGGTGAGCTGCCGCATACCGCACGCGTGTATAATCACGGATGTAAGAACGGAAGGAGCCGTTCGAGTCCGGGCCAACCAATCTCAGGGTCCTTGGAAAGTCATTGACGAACTCGTGGTAGGTGCCGCCCTTTTTGGCATTGGGAGAGCCAATGTCGGGCAAATCTGAGCCATCTTCCCATGTCAGATCATTGGGAAGGTCGTCCATGGTGGCGAACTGATAGAAGTTGTCTTCCGCATAGAAGGCATTGAGTTCAGGGGTAATGTCGCGGGCCTCAGAAAGGGCGACGCCCTCTTCTTTGACTTCGCTTCCTTCCCGGTCTCCGCAGCCATAGGCAAAGACGGACACCGATAGCAATAGACCTATAGTCGCAATGTGCCGTCTCTTACCCATGGTTCAATCCTCCAAAACGATTAGATCAAGTTCATCTCACTCTTCTTTGAATTGATCGTAGACATTGATCTGAGGTGGGAACACCTCGCCGGATTTTTGGGCAGCTTCGGTTTCTGCCTTCATGTCTTCGTCGATCCAGCCAACGAAGTACTGGATGTCACTGCGGCTGTGTTTGACGTTGAACCCGTCAGGATAGCGCAGCCAGCGCCATTGACCGATCCGGTAGAAGGGTTGAACCCAGCCGGGCACAAATGACGCGTGTTCATAGAGCATCTCTTCCATTTCGAAGGCGAGACGCCGCATGTCATCGATGTCATCATTGAAGCGATACTGGGTAATCAGCTTGTCAAGTTCGTAATCAGCGATGACCTGCAAGTTGTTGGTTTGGGTTTTGACCTTTCGATCTGGATTGACCGATCCGTCGTCGAGGAAGGGGACGTCGTAGGCGTTTTCACCAGCATAGGTTTCCCAATAGCGTGGGTACATTTCCATCGTCACGCCAAAGGCAGACAAGTGAACGTCATGTTTTTTCTCTTGAACCTTCTTCCAAGCGGCAGTGCCGTCGAGGACTTCAATGCGAAACTCTAGTCCTGCTTTCAATGCTTCTTCTCGAAGGATGGTAAGGACGTCCTTTAGAGATTCATAACCTGTCGACAATGTGAAGGAGAGTTTTTGGCCTTCGGCGTTGACGAGAATGCCATCTTCACCGCGAGTCGTGAAACCCGCATTTGCAAAATGCTCAAGGGCTTTGTCGGTGTCGAAGGGCCGCGCTTTCAATGTCGGATGGGTCATGTTGCCATAGCCATCGGCTGTTGTGCGCATGCGTACTGCGTCGCCACGGAAGAAACGATCGATCACCAATTGGAAATTGGTGGCAAAGTTGATGCCGATGCGAACGTCTTGGTTGTCCAGGAATGGTTTGGATTCATTGATCCATAAGCCATATGATGGTCGTGGTTGGACATTATAAAATGTCGATTTTTCGATATAGCCGTTTTGAACATCTGGATCGGTGGCCGGCAGTTTGTCATAAAAATATTCGGCCAGATTGAGTCCAAAGCGATCTAGTTCACCACTTTTGAAGGCTTCAAAGGCTTTCGGTGTGTCGCGAACAACCGAGAAACGGAGGCGGTCGAAGTTGAACCGATTGCGCAGGAATTTTTTGTCTTGGCCCCACCAGCCGGCCATGCGAGATACAACAATTGACCGGCCTTTTTTTATGTCTTCCTCATGAACGACATAAGGCCCGGTGGTGGGCACAAATTTCCATTGGTACCGTTCCACGTAGTCTTCACCCAATTCATAGAAGAAGTGACGTGGAATGGGGTTCCAGCTCAAGGCACGATACGCCATGTCTGGTTTTGCTTCAGGAAATGAGAAGGCGAAGGTGTAGTCGTCGTATATCGTGACGTGTTTAAATTGGGTGTGAAAGTAGTTCTTGTACCAGGGCGCCACCAAATAGTCGGAGCGATAGAAGAAGAACATGAATGCGACGTCTTCTGTCGTCACTTTTTCGCCGTCGGACCAACGGGCGTCTGGATCAAGGCGGCCGTAAACCGTTGCGGTGTTAAGGTCTTGCGCCCACTCTGTTAGAAGCTCGGGAAAGATTTCGAACTTGCCGGTGCCTGGTTGTGGATGAACGCGGGCAAATTGCGTCCGCACATGGTCCAAAATGAATGGCCTGAACGATCCGTTTGAATCTGGGCCAACCAAACGCAAGGTACGTGGGAAGTCTTGGATGCGCTCATTGTAGGTGCCGCCCTTCTTGGCCTCCGGTGAGCCGATGTCTGGTAAATCCGATCCATCGTCCCATGCGAGATCTTTTGGCAGATCGTCAATGGTGGCAAAGGTGAAGAACTCAGGATTAGCGGCGTAGTAATCCAAGACCTCTTGTGTGTTGTCGAGGCCTCCTTCGACCGATTGTCCTTCGGGCTGTTTCTTAGAATTGTCGCAGGATGCGATCATCAACACTACTAGAATGCCGATGAGTGGCGCCAACAGGCGGGACCGGTTCGTCATGAATATCCTCACTGGTAAATCGTGAACTTCTTGGGATCAAACGACTCGCGCACAGCTTCACCAATGAAGGTGACAAGTGTCAGGATCACCACCAGCGTTCCAAACGCTGACGAGACAATCCATGGTGCGGTTCTGAGTGTTGCTGTTCCCTGTTTTAGGAGTTCCCCCAAACTCGGTGTGGGCGGCGGCAATCCGAAGCCCAAAAAATCTAACGCGGTGATTGATGTAATGGCGCCCACAACGGTGAAAGGCGCGAAGGTCACCAGCGTTGAAATCGTATTTGGCAAAATGTGCTTGAAAATGATGCGTGGTGTTGAGGCGCCAACGAGTTTTGCGGCGGCCGTATAATCACGCTCTTTTTCTTTGTAGGTAGCGGTGCGCATGTAATAGGTCATTGCGGTCCAAGAAAAGAGAACCAAGACGCCCAATAAAATGAAATATGCGCGAGATGGTGGTCGAGAAGGTCGACGGGATGACCGAGAAGACGATGATCACCATGTAGAGAAATGGAATGTTCGACCAAATTTCAATCAATCGCTGAAAGACAAGATCGAATAGGCCGCCGAAGTATCCCATGGCACATCCGATGGCGACACCTATGCCGTAGGTCGCGACAAGAAAGGCGAGCGCGAAAAGAAGCGCAATGCGAGTGCCGTAAAAGAGCCGCGCGAAAATATCTCGGCCCGTGGTGTCAGTGCCAAAATAGTGTTGTTTGGAGGCGTTCGGCGCATCGGGCTTAAAGACTCCATCGACCGCGTCGTTCTCATAGGCGTTGAATGGCACCGGCGGCATGATGAGCCAGTCGCCCTTGTCTTCTTCTTTGAAACGCGCTTGCAGGTCTCGGTAATTGGTGTCGTAAGCGTAGTCGAAACCGTATTCTGTTCCTGCGTGTTGTCCACTTAGAACTGGAAAGGAAAGTTCGCCCTGATAGGACACAACGAGGGCACGGTTGCCAACAAGAACAGGCCCTAAGAAACTAATCAACAAAAAACCAACCAAAGCGAGGAAGGAGTAATATCCCCGCTTGATGTGACGGAATCGGTTGAGTTGTTTGACCGTGATGGGATTGAGTTTGATACCGAAAGCCATTTGACGCGCCTCTTAACTAAACCGGATCCTGGGATCGACAAGCGCGACCAGGAAGTCGGAAATGATGTTGCCGATCAAAAGGAGGAGGCTCGACAAAAAGATGACGCCCATAACAATCGGGTAGTCGCGATCAAAAATGGCGGTCAGGCCCAAAAGCCCAAAACCGTTGATGTCAAAGATGAACTCAATCAAGAACGACCCAGACACAAGCAGTGTGATGTTCTGACCAAAGGTCGTTGCGATCGGGATCATGGAATTTCGCAGTGCGTGGCCGGTAACTGCTTTTCGAAAGGCGACGCCTTTAGCAACTGCGGTACGAATGTAGTCGGCGGCCAGATTGTCCATGAGGTGGTTCTTCATCAACAATGTGACGAAGGCAAATGACCCAACCAGATAACAAATCAGCGGCAAGACGGAATGATTGATGATGTCTTTGGCTTTACCCCAAGGCGAAAGGTCGTCGTAATCGAAACTCACAAAATTGCCCATGGGGAACCATTCAAGCCGCACCGAGAAGTAAAGCAACAGTAGGGCTCCGAGGGCGTAGCCCGGGATGGCATAGCCCACGAATATGAATATGGAGGTCACATTGTCTATGAGGGTTTTGTGTTTGAGCGCTTTTAGTATGCCAAGCGGTATGCAGACCCCGTAGGTTATCACCAAAGTGACAAGGCCATAGTAAAGCGAGATTGGAAAGCGCTCCTTGATCACGTCCCAAACCGGCTCGTTGTAGCGATATGACGTACCCAGATCGCCTCGCAAAACTTTACCGACCCAGTCGGCATAAGAAACAAGAACGGGTTTGTCGAAGCCGTAGTATTCTTTGAGTTGTTGGAGTTGCTCTTCGGAGAGCGCCATTTCTTGACCGGCTTGACCGCCGCCGCCACCGCCAGAAGCGTCGAATTGTTGCGCCTCCATAATGGCGCGTTCCAAGGGGCCCCCTGGAACCAAACGCGTGATCACGAAAACGATAATTGTGACGCCCAGTAGTGTTGGGGGAATCAGCAAAAGACGCCGAAAGAAATAATCGCGCATAGAGGTCTAAATCACCCTTGTGTAAACAATGTTTACCTGTGAACCCTGAATTTAGATGCTGTCCCCCCAAAAGACCGGCGGATCATATGCGGGAAGTCAGCCAAATTCAATGCAAACAACAGACTTCGACGTTAGCACGGCGGAATCGTCTGGCGCAGATGTAATTTGGCAAATGGAATGCCCCAGAATCGCCTGAATTGATCACGGACGAGCCATAGTTATTGCCTTTTCAGGCCTCAATCCAGGGCCAGATTGACCTCACGGCCTTGAGGCCAAACGGAAACGATCAATGGTGGGGAATAACAAAATGTTGAACGTCTTAACTGCTCTCGCGTGTGCTTTTTCAACCGGTCTTGTTCTTATTGCTGCGGTTGGTTGAGGGTCCTTTTCACTTTATTGACTTGCCGGGCTCACCGGCGATACGGCGTCGGGCCTTGCGAGCGTCTCATCGTCGAAGAGCTTGCCCGGGTTCATGATGCCTTTGGGGTCGAAGATCTGTTTGATCTGTTTCATGAGGACAATTTCTTCCGGCGACCGGGTCCAATTCAGGTATGCGCGTTTTTCAAGGCCAATGCCGTGCTCGGCGGAGACCGATCCATTGAGGTCGCGCACACCGGCATAGACCGCTTCTTCAACCGCTTTGTGGGTTTCATCGGATCCGTCGCCGACAGCGGCGATGACGTGCAAATTGCCGTCTCCCAAATGTCCGAAGATGAAGAGTTTATGGTCCGGCCATTTGTCCATGAACGTCGCTTTCAATTTGGTCGTATAGGTTTCCATGTCAGAAATGGCGACGGCAATATCAAAGGCGAACAAGGGGGCGATCACTGCCATTTGGAAAACGTCGTCGCGAATTTCCCACAAGGCGCGCCGCTCGGCTTCGTTCTTGGCGATGATGGCGTCGGAGATTAGTTCTTTCTTGTAAGCACCGGCCAGTATTTCTTCAAATCGTTCATGATCCCGTGCCTGGTCGGCACCCAGAGCTTCAAGAAGAACCGTATACGGAGCGCCTGGTTCGACCGGTGGTGAATGCGGTGTGGTGTCGCCGGTGATGAATTCATAATAGTCTTTCCACATCACCTCAAAGGAAGAGAGCGTGCCAGCGGCTTCGGCCTCCATATAGTTCAAAAACCCGGTGAGAGCCTCGTAACTAGGACAAGAGACCCAGGCGCAGTTCTCGCTCGTGGGCAAGGGGCGCAGGCGCAGGATGGCGCGGGTAACAATGCCCAACGTGCCTTCATTGCCGATGAAGAGATGCTTTAAATCATAGCCGGTGTTGTTCTTGAGCGCTTTGCCTTGCATGGGCAGAATAGTGCCGTCGGGCAGTACCGCTTCTACCGCGAGCACCATGTCGCGGGCCATGCCGTAGCGGATGACGCGGTTGCCACCGGCATTAGTGGAAATGTTGCCGCCGATGGTGGCGGACCCGCGTCCGCCAAGGTCGAGGGCGAAGAGCAAATTCTTTTCTGCGGCAGCTTCTTGCACGGTTTGCAAAATGGCGCCGGCGCCGACGGTCATGGTGCGCGAGGCTTCATCGATCTCTTCGATTTCGTTCATGCGCTCCAAGGATATCGCGATCTCATCCAACATCCGGTGGGTGCCTTGCACCATGGTGGTGTTGCCGCCCATGGGCACGACGGGGTGACCGGCGTCATTGCAAAGTTTTAAAACGGCCGCCACTTCTTGCGTGTTGTGGGGGCGCACGATGGGTCCGGGGCCGCGCATTTCGTCCTCGATCACGCCGTTTTCCCCGACGATGCTCGCGATCTTAGCCATGAGTTCTTGTGACGGCGCGGTCATGGGCCTCTCCCTCTCGTTCTTTTGTCAAGAAAGGTAGGCGAGGGAGGGGGTGTGGGCAAGGGGGACCGCCATCTTGCTCCGTAAAACTTGGCGGCAAGCTTAGATGTCATGATACTCCTGTGGGCAGGGGCCCTTTGAGAAGGGTTTCGTCGATATGCAGGGTCTTGAAAAACCTCGAGCTTCTATTGAACGTGAGCAAGATTCCTTATGGTTGGCAATTTCATAGTTTGTACGCATGGCAGATGGAACTGATTTGATGAATGAGATGATATCAAGGTTCGCGACTTTTCTTCTTGTTGTTTCGATCCCTATTTCTTGTCGAAGCGTGGGCTCGAATCATACTTTGGACCTGGAATCGACACTGAACGAAAAACTCCTGTCTTGGGAAGCTGAGGGTGGATCGGGCGTCGTGGTGGTCAAACAACATGGATCGGTTCTGTTTCAACGAGGGTACGGGTTCGCTGATCGTGAGGCGCATGAGCGTAATACGCCGTATACACCATATGACATTGGATCTCTTGTCAAAGAGATGACGTTTCTTGCAGTTTATCAATTAGATGAAAGGGGTCTTCTGAGTGTCGAAGACAGGCTGGACCAACATTTCCCAAACGTACCGGATGACAAGAAAGACATTCGGCTCGTTGACATCCTTACACACACTTCTGGTTTAGCAGATATTGTTGATGAGAATTTTCGTCCCATCCCTTTCACACCTGAAATTGACGGGATAATGATATCGAAAGAACAGCTCGTGCATCGAACACTGATGTCACAACTTCAGAGCGTGCCGGAGGGCGACGAGCTGTATTCGAACTTTGGATATGGACTGCTGGCTGTCGTCATCGAAGAGGTGTCGGGACTGCCATATGAGCAATATATCTCTGAGAACATATTCAAACCAGCCAATATGACACGGACAGGATATCTCATTCCGGGATATGGAAGAGACGATGTAGCGGTTGGGTACATTGATGGAAGTCGTTGGGGTACGACACTGGATTGGCCATGGCAATCGGACGGCCCTTCGTGGATTCTTAGAGGGTCCGGCGGCATGTATTCAGATGCAATCGACTTGGCAAAGATGTTTGATGCCTTGGGTTCAGGCAAGCTGGTGGGCGGCAAGGGGTTGAAGTCGTATCACAGCTATTTCTCTGAAAGATTCAAGTCCGGTGACCCATACGCAGTGTCTTTTGGTGCCAATGATGTTTTTGAAGCTGGTTATTTTTGGGCGTCAGAACTAGGTATCGTTATTGTCGTTTTCAGCAATGAAAGCAAACATCCGGCGAGCTCGATCATTGGGGCAGTTTGGTCGGTGGTTCGGTCGAATACCTGAATTGAACACCGGCAAATAGATTATACCAACATTCCCAACACTTCTTTGACTGCCAGGGTGGGGGTGGTTTTGCCGTCGGAGATTTCTGCTTCGAGGGCTTTCAGACGCGCGGCGATCTTCTTGTTGCCGTGCACCCGGGCCATGAGCCGGTCTTCGATCATGGCGTACATCCAGCGGATCTGTTGGCTTGTGCGTTTGTCCGCGAGTTCGCCTGACTTTGACAAGGTGGCGCGATGTTCTTCGACCTTGGCCCAAATCTCGTCGAGACCTGTGTTCTTAAGACCCGAGCAGGTGACCACCGGCGGGCGCCAATTGGGCGAGTGGGGTGTCATGATGTCAAGGGCGGTTTTGTATTCGCGCATCGCGGCTTGGGCACGGCGAGGGCCGTTGTTCCCATCGGCCTTGTTGACCGCAATCATGTCAGCGATTTCGATCACGCCTTTCTTGATCCCCTGAAGTTCATCGCCAGCGCCTGGCAACATCAGTACCAAGAAGAAATCGACCATTTCGGCGACGACGGTTTCAGACTGTCCGACGCCGACGGTTTCCACCAACACAACATCAAAGCCCGCCGCTTCACAAATCGCCATGGTCTCGCGGGTCATGCGGCCGACGCCGCCGAGTGTGCCGGACGATGGCGAGGGGCGGATGAACGCGTCCTTGTCGGCGGCAAGGGTGCCCATGCGCGTTTTGTCACCGAGGATCGATCCACCAGTGCGGCTTGAGGTGGGGTCGACGGCGAGAACGGCGACTTTGTGGCCTTGCTTTGTCAAGTTTTTGCCGAAAGCCTCAATGAAGGTTGACTTGCCAACGCCGGGCACGCCGGTGATGCCGATGCGGTGGGCTTTGCCGGTTTCTGGAAGCAATGCCACCAAGACTTCTTGAGCGTCCCCTGCATGCTCAGGATTGTTCGACTCGATCAAGGTGATGGCGCGGGCGAGCAGGGAGCGGTCGCCTGCACGCACGCCTTCGATCAGTTCTTTAACGGTGGGACGGTTGGGCTTTACCACATATCACCTGTCATTGTCGGGCTCTTTCGGGGATGACAGAATGAGGGGTAAATTGCAAGAGCCCGCCCCAATTTGGCCGTCACCCCGATCTGTACTAGACTGACATGGCATAAAGGGGGTGGGAATATGTTGAGACTGATACGGGGAATCATTTCAATCGCGACAGGTCTGGGGGTTGGTTACGTCACCTGGATCGCCTACCGCGGCAATTCTTTTGAGCTTGCGGCCATCGCGTTTTCGGTTTCGGCCATTGGGCGCTCGGTTCTGCTCGCCTGGCTTGGACGGCACGATGATGTGTCCGGGGTTTTCAAAACCAAGACCACCAGCTTCATACGAACACCGCTGCAGGAGTTCGCATTCTTAGCGCCCCTCTACATGATCCCAGGCGCTTGGACACAGATTGGTATTTGGACGTTTGCTTTGGTGCCGGCGATGTGGATCGTGTTGCGAGCGACAGTGCGGTTCGTCTTAGGCGACAAGCCAGAATAGGTGCGGTCTACTTCTTACCGTCAAATTTTAATAGGACTGCCGCCTTGCGCAAAATGAGGGCGCCATCATTATTGACGGCGCGTACGACTTCTTCTGTCAGAAAAGCAAACAACGCATCGCGACGGTCCGGGTCCTGATAGCGATTGCCATGCAATGTCTCCATGCTGAGGATATAATCACACAGGGGTTTTGCATTGCTCACATAGACGGCTCCCTCGGAGACAATAGTCTCATTCCTTTCGAATGAATTTTTGAGATGTTTGACCACAACATCGGGATGTGGCGGCGGGTTGATCCCTTGTGACGGCACAGTTTCACGGGTTTCGAACCTGTTGATGAGCCGATACATTTCCCTAAAGCCGCCGGGCTGATTGAGGCCGATATACGCACTACCCTTTGAGTTCAATCGCGCGACCATGTTGTCTAGACCTGCGAGTGGGTCGTCCAAATGATAGAGCATGTGAAGGGCGATGAGCGCATCATAGGTCTGGTCCGTTTCGAGAGGTTGGTTGAGATCGTGGGCAATGTAGGTGGGATCATCGCCGAGTGCCGCTCTTGCCTCTTGCAGCATGCCTTCTGAGAGATCGACCAATGTGAGGTCTGTTGGTAACGATCCGATCTCTTTCAACTTTTGCCACAGAACCGCGTGACCGCAACCGAAATCGATGACGCGGTCTGAAATTTCTAACGCTAGGTGATCAAGGACGAAGTCGTGCCAACTTTGCTGCTTGGGGCCTTTGGAGTGCTCATAGAGCGCCATGCGCATTTTGAGATTTGCAGACGTCTTGTATTGCTCGTCTTTGAGGTGTTGGGCATTGGAGATGGAGTTCGTCATTGGATCGTCATGTACTGTGCGCGCTCTACATACAAGCTGAAGAGAAAAGGACTTGCGACTGTTAGTCCTCCGGTTGTGGTTTGACCCGTCGTTGGGGATCCACAAGAGGTACGGTCTCGGTCTCGGTCTCGGTCTCTGGCGCTGGTTCCCGTTTGGCAACCACCATTGAATAGGTAAAAAGGAACAATCCGCCGACGACCACGGTGATGATCGCAAGAATGGTTACAATCGCTGCCAGCGATTTTGACGTGTTGCCCATGGAGTGCGGCACCCATCGTACCAAATGAGAAAATTTATGAATAGTTGTATAGCTAGAAACCTTATCTCATTGTTTATCACTCAAGAAAAGGATTTTCTATATTGAGTTGACCAAATTCTCACTCTTGGTGATCGGAACAGTCGAAACTCAATTCAGCCCTAACCGTGTCGACAGCTCTTCCAATAGTCCAACCGCAGCGTCTGAGATCACTGTGCCGGGTGGGAAGATGGCGGCAGCGCCCGCTTGCCTTAATGCATCGAAGTCTTGCGGGGGGATCACGCCGCCGACAACGATCATGATGTCTTCGCGGCCAAGTTTTTTCAGTTCCGCTTTGAGTTCCGGCACTAGCGTTAGGTGGCCAGCGGCGAGAGATGAAGCGCCGACCATGTGCACGTCGTTTTCGACGGCCTGGCGCGCGACTTCTTCCGGTGTTTGGAAGAGGGGCCCAATGTCCACATCAAAGCCTAAGTCGGCGAAGGCGGTGGCGATGACCTTTTGACCGCGGTCATGGCCGTCTTGACCCATCTTGGCGATAAGGATACGCGGGCGGCGGCCTTCGTGAGCCTCAAACGCATCAATGAGGGCGCGGACTGTCTTCACGCTGTCAGATGTCTCGTCCATTTCTTGTGCGTAGACCCCGCTGATGGTTTTGACGCTGGCTTGATGGCGACCATAGACCTTTTCGAGCGCATCGGAAATCTCGCCGACGGAGGCTTGCGCGCGGGCCGCATCTATGCCCAGGGCAAGCAGATTGCCACCGCCTGTATCGGCAGCTTTGGTCAAGGCGTGCAATGCGGCTTGTGTGGCGGTTTCGTCTCGGGTCGCGCGCAGTTGTTTCAACTGTTCAATCTGCTTGGTGCGCACCGCAGAGTTGTCCACTTTGAGAACGTCGATCTCTTCCTTCTCCGTCATCAAGTATTTGTTGACCCCCACGACCGTTTGACGGCCCGCATCAATGCGGGCTTGGGTTCTGGCGGCGGCCTCCTCGATGCGCATCTTAGGAATGCCTGCTTCGATGGCTTCCGCCATGCCGCCCATTTCTTCTACTTCTTGGATGTGAGCCCAGGCCCGATCAGCCAAGTCCTGGGTTAGGCGTTCGACGTAGTAAGAGCCGCCCCAAGGATCGATGATTTTGGTGGTGCCGGTTTCTTGTTGAATGAAGAGTTGGGTGTTTCTGGCAATGCGGGCCGAGAAATCGGTGGGGAGGGCGAGGGCTTCGTCAAAGGCATTGGTGTGAAGCGATTGGGTGTGGCCTTGGGTGGCGGCCATGGCTTCGACGCAAGTGCGGGTCACGTTGTTGTAGACGTCTTGCGCGGTCAAGCTCCAGCCGGAGGTTTGCGAGTGGGTGCGAAGGGACAGGGACTTTTCGTTTTTGGGATCGAACCCTTTCATGAGCTTGGCCCAAAGCAGGCGCGCGGCGCGCATCTTGGCAATCTCCATGAAGAAGTTCATGCCAATGGCCCAAAAGAAAGAGAGACGCGGGGCAAAGGCATCGATGTCGAGACCTGTCTCAACACCGGCGCGGGCATATTCGACCCCGTCTGCCAATGTGTAGGCCAGTTCAAGGTCAGCGGTCGCCCCGGCTTCTTGCATGTGATAGCCGGAAATCGAAATCGAATTGTACTTCGGCATGTTTTCAGAGGTGAACGCGAAGATGTCGGAGATGATGCGCATGGAAGGCTTAGGCGGATAGATGTAGGTGTTGCGCACCATGAACTCTTTCAGAATGTCATTCTGGATCGTACCTGCGAGTTGTTTGGGGCTCACGCCTTGCTCTTCGGCAGCGATCACGTAGAGCGATAGGATCGGAAGCACCGCGCCGTTCATGGTCATGGACACGCTCATCTGATCGAGCGGGATGCCTGAAAAGAGGGTGCGCATGTCATAGATGGAATCGATGGCGACGCCCGCCATGCCGACATCGCCCAGCACGCGCGGATGATCGGAATCGTAGCCGCGGTGGGTGGCGAGATCGAAGGCGACCGAGAGGCCTTTTTGTCCGGCGGCGAGATTGCGACGGTAGAAGGCGTTCGAATCTTCGGCTGTGGAGAAGCCGGCATATTGGCGCACAGTCCAAGGCCGTTGCACGTACATAGATGGGTAAGGACCGCGCAAATAAGGCGCAATTCCTGGATAGCCGCCTAAGAACTCGAGATCTTGCGTGTCTTGTGCTGTGTAGAGTGGTTTGACGGGAATGCCTTCCGGGGTTTCCCAAGCCATGTCGTCGAGCTTTTGGCCGCGGGTGCGCTCGGCGGCTTGTTGCCAAGCCTCAAGATCGGCGGAGGCCGTGGTGTCTTGGTAGGCGATTTTTGTGAAGTCAGGGATACGGCTCATGATTTGACCCCCAACGTCTCGTGGGCACGGGTCAAAACATCGAGCACGTTTGAGCCGATGTGTATGAACTCATCGACGCCTGCCGCCTCAAGTGTTTCGCGCCTGTCGCCCGGCTGCCCTGCGAGATAAAGACGGTTCACGCCTTTTGCTCTGAGCGTTTTCGCAAAGCTCTTAGCGTTTTCTGCATACTTGCCGTCGCTGGAACAGAGAATGGCGACCGTGGTATTGGAGGCGGCAAAGGCATCAGCTGCAGCGACGGGAGTTTCGAAACCTTCGTTCGACGGTGCTTCGATGCCGCCGGCTTCAAAAAAGTTTTTGGCAAATGTTGCGCGCGCTGTGAAGTCCGCGATGGTTCCCATATTGGCGAGGAAGATTTGCGGTCGGCTTCCGGTGCGCTCCAGATGCGCGTCGCTCGCGTCACGTAGGGCTTCAAAGTCTTCTGCAAGACGATAAGGAGTCAGAGTGATGAACGTTTCTTCTTTCGTCTCAAAAGGCGCCATCAATTCACCTAGAGTGGCGCCTGCTTCAGCGGCGCTCACAAGATTGTCAAAGGTGGTGCTTTCGATGTCTACACCACTTGCTGGTTTTCTTCTCTTTTCAGCGATGGCGCTGGTATCCACGGTCTCGAAGGCAACCGCGGCCTCGTGTAGGTCAGGGAATTCGGAGACGCCGGTGATGGGGAGTTTTCGCGTCGCCACTTTCTCACTGCGGTCGTCTTTGGCTTTGGCAATCCAGCTTTGCAGCCAGCCAGAACGGATTGCCGCGACGATGCCGCCTTGCCCTTCAATGTCTTGGAAGTAGCCCCAGCCGGTGCGTGCGTAATCGTCGGTGAATTTCTCTATAGCCCAGGAACCACCGGCAGGGTCCATGACACGCCCAAGATTTGATTCTTCCGCCAAAATGATCTGGCTGTTGCGGGCGACCCGGCGTGCGAAGCTTGTGGGTTGCCCGAGTGCATGGGTAAAAGGCAGAACTGAGATCGAATCTGTGCCACCCAGAGCCGCGCCGAAGGCGGCCACTGTTGTCCTTAAGATATTCACCCAGGGATCTCGCTTGGTCATGGTACGCGAGACGTTTTCAACGTGGATCTTGGTGTTGACCTTGGAGAGATCGCCGCCGGATTCCAGTATGATCCGTCCCCAGAGTTTTCTGGCGACACGGACCTTTACAATGCTCTCATAGAAATTGGCGTCGGTCACGAGTGTCAACGAGATTTGGCTGGCGGCCTCTTCGATGCTCATCCCTACATCCGTCATGGCGCGCAAATAAGCGAGACCTGTTGAGAGGGCATTGCCAATGCCTTGCGGTCCCGTCGCACCACCGTCATTGGTGATGCGGGCATCGACGCTAATGGTTGAGACATTTGGATAGGTTGCGGATACGTGGGCGGCCAGTTTGGCGACATGTCCTAGTGCCTCTTCCATGCCGCAGGGCAATCTGCCCGTTGCGAGACCAGTGCTGATGGGATTGATGTTGAAAGCGCCCAGTGCTTTGTCGTTTGAGATTCCACGTTTTTTCCAAAGCGCGGCCAGAAGGGTGGCTGCTGCAAGACCAGAACCGCGGGCGGTCAATGTGATAGGGGCCATGTCGAGAAAGACGCCCTGCAAAGCGTCTTCGAGGTCGCTCAAATTCTGAACGCAGATGCCGTGCTCACCGGTTGGATCGATCATCAACTCAATTGAGGTGGCACCGCCTTCAAAATCTTCCAAAATGGCTTTGTTGGCCGCGCTGGGGTCGGGGTGGGAGTGATAGGTCCGGATGTCCCAAGGTGGATCGGTGGGGCCAATGGCATGCATGCCGCGCGTGAGTGGTGCGCTGCCTGGGAGGCCAGCCTCATCTGCGGCGCTTGGCCAATCTCTTTCGGTGTAGAGCGGATTGATCGGGTAACCGTCGTAGGTGGTCGTAACTAGCGTCTTTTCATAGTCCGCGCCTTTGAGTGCCTTTTCGACAAGGCCTCGCCAATCTTCTTCGGTTGGGGATTGGAATTCGGTCCCCAGGTTAAGCGGCTGATCTGTCATGTGATGCAATTTTTGTTTGTTGTTGCTGGGCTGGTGCCATCGCCTTTCGCGTTGGAGTTGCGCCAATTTAGTCCGTCACTGCCCTCAAGTAAACGCAAATGCTGCGCTGCGAAACGGCCGGTTCTGTCAGGATTCCTCTTGGAAGAAACCTCACAATCTCCGCAATGGTTGCATTGTGTTGATTTGTGCAACAATATTCTTTTTGGCGAGCTGTGAAGTGGGGGTTTGAGATGCTGATTGATGTAACTGTGCGCAACACTGTCATTGCAACAGTGCTATTGTTTGTGTTGGCGACGCCCACCAAGGCGGCACCGCCGGTTGAGGCATTCGGTCAGCTGCCGACCATCAAAGGGGTCGTGATCTCTCCGGGCGGCACCCACTATGCTGCGATCCAAAAACACTCGGGTCAAGAGATCCTCGCCATTTATGACCTCTATGGAACTCCAGGTAAGAATGCCAAATTCATGTCCTTTAAAGCGCAAAAAGGTGTTGAGGAAGAGTTGGATCGAATCTTTTGGGCGAATGATGAACGATTGATCGCCGTCGTCGAGGCGCCAACTTATCGGCGATCTAAACTTGGGCTGGTGCGGACCATCGAGACCCGCATGTTATCCGTCTCCACTGATTTGTCGGAACACAAGGTCATTCCAAAATTAAAAAAGGTGAAGCGTAGTAAGGCGGGCAATCTGATTGGATCCAACCCGCAATTTCAAGACCGGGTCATAAGTTTGTTGCCAAGCGATCCGGATCATATTCTCATTGAATTGGACCGAGAGGGCAAAGGCTGGGAACTCAACGCTTATCGCCTCAATATCTACACAGGCAGCTTGCAGAAGTTGGTAGATGGGCCTTCTTCGACTCTATCCTATCGGGCTGACAAGCAAGGCCAAGTGCGCATTCGCTCTCGCGCCAATCAGGGCAAAATTGAACGTCAGATACGGTTCTCCAACAAAGAGAGCTGGAGCGATTGGTTTGGCTTCAAGAGGGTCGATGGTCCGCCATTCACGATTGATAAGTTTTCTGCAGATCCAAATCTCCTTTACGTCAACGGATTGAATGAGAAGGGATATTTGGGCAGCTACACCTATGACGTTGGTCGTCAGGGCATTGAAAAAGAGGTTTACTCTCGCGCGGGCGTTGACGTTATTGGGGTCTGGCTTGATCCTTTCGATTTTCGACTGAACGGTGTCTACTACACCGAGCACTTTACGACCGCTGAGATTTTTGATTCTGGTATCAAGACGATTCAGGCGGAGATTGACCGAAAACTCCCGAACACAAACAACAGAATTACGAGCTACGACCGCGAACGAAAGAAGATTGTGGTGCGGGCATCAAGTTCGAACCAAGCACCGTCTTACTATTTGTTCATGGCGGCCTCAAAGAGTTTGCTGAAAATTGGTGACGCCTATCCGGGGCTTGCCTCAATGAGTTTGGCCAAAACTCACTACCGTCCCTATGCCGCTACAGACGGCCTGCGGATACCGGCCTATCTGACCAAGCCTGAGGGAGACGCGCCTTTTCCTTTGGTGGTATTGCCCCATGGCGGCCCGAGCGCACGAGACAAAGAAGACTTCAACTATTGGGTTCAATTTCTTGTGTCTCGCGGCTACGCAGTCCTACAGCCAAACTTTCGAGGATCCTCAGGGTATGGGGATGCTTTCATGGACGCTGGTCGCCAACGCTGGGGTTTGGAAATGCAGGATGACATTACGGATGGGGTCCGCACTCTCATTGAGGAGGGCGTTGCTGATAAAAATCGCGTGTGCATTGTTGGTGGTTCTTATGGAGGATATGCGGCTCTTATGGGGGCGGTGAAAACGCCTGACCTCTATCGTTGTGCTGTAAGTTTTGCCGGAGTTACCAGCATTCAGAAGATGTTGAATGAGATGCAACAATATAAGTTCAGTGATTTTAATCGACCTCGTGCTGGAGAAGAATGGAGCGACCGTGGGCGTCGTCGCGACACGTCGCCGGCGAACAATGCTGACAATATTTCCGCGTCCATCCTTCTCGTTCACGGTGAAAACGACCGTGTCGTAAGCAAAGAACATTCTGAACTCATGGCCAGACGCCTTAAATCGGCGGGCAAACCTCACAAGCTTGTTATTCTCGAAGATGGTGATCACCACCTTTCTCTGGAGAAGAACCGCATCAAGTTCCTGAAAGAACTTGATGCTTTTCTTGCCCAACATATGGCAAGCTGACGCAGCTGTCCGGTCAAGATTCTTCAATGTTCAAGTGTTTTTTGGGGTATAGTGGACCCTATTGAGGGCATGACGGGCTTCGAGTTTTCTCGGGAGAAAAACCATGAGAGTACAAATCATTATCGCAGGGTTTTTGGCCGCCGGATTGTTGGTGGCGTGTGGGGGGCCGACCGCCTATCAAGAGACGGATGACGGTTACGGCTACACGGAAGTCAAACTTGAGAGCGATCACTACCGGGTTGAGTTTCGCGGAAATTCTCTGACTGATCGACGTATTGTTGAATCCTACCTGCTCTACCGCGCGGCGGAGCTAACCCTTGAAACAGGTAATGATTATTTTGTTGTGGTCGAACAAGACATCGATAAGAAGACGACCTACCACTCGTCCGGTGAATACCCGTTTGGAGGCCGTTTCCCGTATCACTACTATCCGTATTCTTGGTACCACCCGCACCACACGAGCCATGAGACGGTTCGTTCAAGCGAGCGCTTTACCGCCGTTGCGGAAATCTATGTCGGGAAGGGCGCAAAACCTGCTGACAATCCTTCTGCGTATGATGCACGCAGTGTGATTGATCATCTGGAGGACTCCGTTCAACGGCCTGAGAGTTCGCGGTAAACGAGGCCTTTCAGAGTCCACTTCCATTTAGTGAAAACTTACTAAGCCTTTGTAATTAATAGATTTTATTGACATAATTTCTGAACCGGGTAGACTTTCAGGACCGATGAGTTGCCGACCCTGCGGCTGACTCGCGGTCACTGCCTCAGGGGCAACTGGGGCAAGAGGCTGGATGCACTCAGGCAGTCAGACCCCCACTGACGGGACGACATCCGGCAAATGGCCACTGGCCTTTCTGAGATCTCTTTGGCGGCTAGGCCAGTGGCCACTCACTCAAGAACAAATGGATTTTTAGTCATCGCGCGTTTGGCTTCGGAATCGATCGGGCGCGAGCGCGGATTTCGTGACAGCCAGTTGCTTGAGATCGTCGGGTATATCTTCCCCCTTGATGAGAGCCGCAGATGTTCTTGCCATAGAAGGCGAGGTTTGAATTCCGTAACCACCTTGACCGGCAAGCCAAAAGAAATTTTCTGCATTGGGGTCGAAACCGGCCACTGGCGTGTGATCCGGCGCGAATGTTCTGAGCCCGGCCCAACTATGATGGATGTGGTTGACCTTCACCGTGGTTGCTTTCTCGAAACGATCAACGGCCGTCGCAATATCCAAGTCGTCTGGGTAGATGTCGCATGGGGGCATGGGTGTTTCATCGGCGGGGGATAGCCACAATTGATTGTTGTCTGGCTTGAAGTAAAAGTTCTCTTCAACATCGAGGACGAGGGGCCACTTGGAGACGTCATGGGTTTCTGGGAGGCTAAGCACACAAACGGACCTTCGCATGGGCGTTAGGCCGAGAGGAGGTAGCCCTGCGAGTTCAGCGACTTGGTCGGCCCAGGCACCGGCGGCATTGACGACGATAGGTGCGCTATAGTTGCCATTTGGCGTTTCCGCCATCCAGGCACCTTTAGAATATTGAAGTCCATTGACGCCTGCGTGAGTTTTGAACGTTGCCTCTCTCTTCTTTGCGCCGCGGATGTAGCTTGAGAAGAGTTCGTGGACGTCGATCGCATGGGAATCCGGCTCCCAAACACAACCCGCGACATATTCGGGTCGTAGTATTGGCACCGATTTTAGGGCTCGTTCTGGTCCGCAGCGCTCTACATTTGGGACCTGGGCCCGAACTTCTACAAAGTACTCATCTAGTTTCGCAAGTTGGTCGGCGCGGCCGATGAACAACGCACCGCATTTGAGCAGGAGTGGGATCTCATTGAAGCCAACCGGTGGCGTGCACAGGAAATCTTTTGAGCCGGTTGTCAGGGCGCGAATGGTCGCGTTGCCATAGGTCTCAGAAAAGAACGCCGCGGAACGCCCGGTTGCGTGAGACCCGACTTGATCTTCCATTTCCAACACAAGAACGCGGGCGGTCCGGGACATCTCAAAGGCCGCCGAAGCGCCGGCGATGCCGGCGCCAATGATTATGATGTCAAATCGTTCCATGCCACTTGGGTAGACTTTTCCTGACACTGCTTCCAGCGAAAAAGTCTTCCGCACAAATGTCGGATTACCTTGAGGTCGAAGAATGATTTCCAGGACTGCAAAAGTACTCTATCATGTCCCGTAATTGGTTCGTCGATGGAGGAGGCAGGCGGCGTATGGGAGAAGAGATCGGCAAGGCGTTCTTCAACGATGAGGACTTCGCCACTTTTGAACGTAATCTTCGTGCGGAAACCGAGCTTCTGGAGACCTGGTTCAAGGAAGAGAAGTTCTATTCCGGCGCCCATCAAGGCGGATCCGAACTTGAGGCCTGGCTCATCGACAAAGATGGATTACCCGCACCTCGAAATACTGAATATCTGGAGGCCCTCAATAGCCCCCTAGTGGTGCCAGAACTTTCCCTCTTCAACGTCGAGTTCAACACGGATCCCGAAACTCTCAAATCAGATGCATTGTCTAAGATGGATGAGAAATTGTCTGGGACCTGGCAAATGGCGGCCGACAAAGCGTCCGAGATGGGGCTCGACCTGATGATGATCGGCATCTTGCCAACGGTGCGTGAGCAAGATCTTACCAACGAGCACATGTCAGCTTGGCAGAGGTATAAGGCACTTAACGAACAAATCTTCCGAATGCGGGAAGGCAAACCCATCAATTTGGAAATAGAAGGGCGCGAGAGACTTAGCACGACGCACTATGATGTAATGCTCGAGGCGGCGGCGACTTCGTATCAAATCCATCTCAAAGTCAACCAACATAGCGGTGCGCGCTACTACAACGCCTCGAAAATTGTCAGTGCACCGATGGTCGCAATTTCTGCGAACTCGCCCTACTTGTTCGGGCGAGACTTGTGGGACGAAACGCGCATTCCTTTGTTCGAGCAGGCCATTTCCGTTGGCGAGTGGGACTATGCAGAGCGGGTGACTTTTGGTGTTCGTTATTTGGACCGGTGCTTGTCTGAGATGTTCGTGGCTAATCGCCAACGTTATCCAGCGTTGTTGCCGCGTAATAGCGATGGCCCGCCTTCCGAAATGGGCCACCTCAAACTTCACAATGGAACGATTTGGCGGTGGAATCGCGCTTTGCTGGGCAATGAGCCTGATGGTCAGCCCCATTTGCGGATTGAACACCGGGTTATTCCGGCTGGGCCAACGATTCGCGATTGTGTAGCCAATGCGGCCTTCTATTTTGGTCTGGTTGAGGTTTTGGCGCACGAGGCTGTGCCGCCGGAGGAAGATTTACCTTACCGATTCTCTCGGAATAATTTCTACGCGGCGGCCAAGGATGGACTGGCGGCAGAAGTGGTCTGGCTCAACCATCGCAAGATCCGGGTTCGGGACCTTATCTTAGAAGAACTGTTGCCAATGGCGCGCCAGGGCCTTGAAAAGCTTGAGATTTCCAAAGAGGACATTGACGGGTATTTGGGGGTGATTGAAGCGCGAACCCGCACGGGTCGAACCGGTGCTACTTGGCAACGAAATTTTGTTGCGTCCCAGGGTAAGGATATGGCGCAGCTGACCCAGGCCTATTTGGCGCGTCAAAAATCTAAACAACCAGTGCATGAATGGTCCGTATAGGGCTGGAATAAGGTTAAAACCCGCGGAATCCCGTCAAAACTGTGACCCGATAGTCACAGTTCTCATTGCACCTTCACAAAGCGGGTATAGTGGGTCAAACTGTCCCCTTCAGATTATTGCGCTCACTGGGACGAGTCGCTATAGTCGAGACTGCTTTTTGGACTTCCTACAAGGGGGATACGGGTAAATGACGAGATTTCCAGTAGTACTTAGTGCGTTGGCCTTTCTTTTAAGTGCTTGCTGCACGGTGGCAGCACCGCCACCACCACCACCGCCGCCACCAGCACCGGTTGCTGATTGCGACGCTAATCCTAATCCAGTTTACTTTGGCTGGGACGAAGACACGCTTACGGGTGCTGCTTCTTCCGCCATTGCTGCGATGGCCTCCGACTACGGCAATTGCTCCTTCTCACTTCGTGGTCACACGGATTCGTCTGGTACCAACGCCTATAACATGGGCCTCTCTGAGCGTCGCGTGAACCGCGTTGCCGGTGCCTTGGCTTCTAATGGCGTTAATGACATCTCCACGTCATATGCTGGTGAATCCGAGCTTGCTGTTGAAACAGGCGACGGCGTTCGTAATCCTGACAACCGCCGCGTTGAAGTTGGTGTCAACTAAGACTTGACGGTTTAAGCGACCCCCTTCTTGAGGGTCACAAAAAGAATTGAGCTCCGCCTTTACTGGCGGGGCTCTTTCTCGTTTAGACACCTCAGATAAAGACTGTCATTGATTGAGTGTTGCTTTCTTGCTCTTCGGGCCGGACCGTGATTTGTTCGACGAAATCGGAAGGAGAAGCGTTCCATGATCCACCGTCATTTTCTATTCGCGTTCATGTTGGGCTGTGCTTTGGGCGTGGGGATGTTCTTAAGCACACCTAGGGCCTTGGCCGACACACATGAGATGACCGTTTATAAGACCCCGTGGTGTGGGTGCTGTTCTGCATGGATCAAGCATATGGAGATGCATGGGTTTGAAGTCACGGTCAAAGATGAGGAGAACCTCGGCCCCCTTAAGAGCGCGCTCTCCGTGCCGACCCATTTGCAATCTTGTCACACCGCAAAGGTCGGCAATTATGTCGTTGAGGGCCACGTGCCGGCCTCTGACGTTTTGAAACTCCTGGAAGAACAGCCGGATGCGGTTGGGATCGCGGTACCGGGAATGCCCATTGGTTCTCCAGGCATGGAGATGGGATCTCACAGCGAGGCTTATGAGGTGTTCTTGTTTGGACAAGACGCTGCAGGTCAGACCGAGACGGTGTTTTCCAAACATTGAGATTCGTACAAAGAAGAGACTAGGACGCAATCATGATGGCAATCATCGATAGTTTATTGGCTGGGCTTCCCCATCTTTTGCTTCATTCCATCCTTACCTTTGTGATTTTAGGGATGGGGCTTGTGATTTACGTTGCCATTACGCCGCACAAGGAGTTGGCGTTGGTACGTGAGGGTAATAATGCGGCGGCCGTTTCCCTTGGAGGCGCGGTGGTTGGGTTGGCGATGCCCTTGTCCTTTTGCCTCGCATTTGCGGTGAGTGCGTCAGACATTGTCGTGTGGGGTGTAGTTACGCTCGGATTTCAATTAGCGGCGTTTTTCATTGCCGATTTCGTGTTGCGAGATTTGTCAAAGCGTATTGCTGAGGGTCAAATGAGTTCGGCAATCTTTTTGGTGTCTATAAAGCTCGCAACGGCTTTTGTGAACGCAGCCGCGATATCTGGATAGAGACACATGCTTTCTGTCAGATTCATCCGTCGCATGGTCGCTTGGATCTTTGCATTTGTGTTTTTCTACGCTGTTTTGTTCCTGGAAGATCAGTCCCCACGCACGCCTCGCGTGCCACCGGCGATACCTGATGGTGAAGTTGGACGCACTTTGCCGGTGCCGAACTTTGATGATCCTTCCATATCGATCACAATTGAGGGTCAGGTTGAGCCTGGACTTGGGAGCGGCTTCTCCGTCCATGAAAGCGGGGTTTGGTTGACCGCACGCCATGTGGTTGACAGCTGCGCAGTGATTGCCTTGGTCAAAGACGGCGATGCCCCCGTCTTTGTTCGCCATGTCACGGTTCATCCGTCCGCGGATGTTGCGGTATTGCGGGCGGCGTTGAGAGCGCCGCCATTAAACATGTCATCTGAGCCTCTTACTTTTGGTGAGCCCGGGGCCCATTTTGGGTATCCACAAGGATACGCACGGCAAGTGCACACAACCCTCATTGGTCGACGGAAGATGTTAACCCATGGGCGATACCGTATTCGGGAACCGGTGATCGCCTGGGCGGAAAATGTCCGCCTCCCTGAATTCAAAGGAACCTTGGGTGGGTTGTCAGGAGGAATGGTGATGAGCGAGCATGGCGATGTCGTTGGTTTGACGGTGGCGTCAAGTATTCGCCGGGGGCGCGTGTTTACCGCTGATCCTTCGTCACTCTTTGGCGCTTTGCGACTCGCACAACGCAACGCGGCCGACGAAGGAACGGTTCTCTTCGATGAGGACGCATTTGAGCGACGCAATCTCAGGTCGACCGGCAAGCGCTTGCGCAAAACTGGGACGCTGGTTCGGGTGCTCTGTCTCATTGAACCGCTGGCGGGAATGTAGGGGAGGCGATGAGCAAAGACCGGAAATTTGCGCTTACAAAACAGATTTCGAAGTTCGCGATCGTTGGCCTGACATCGACCGCGGTTCATGCGGTTCTCTTTACTGGACTTGTTGAACTGGGGTGGAGTTCACCACTTGCCTCAAATCTCATTGGCTATTTGGTTGGGTTTTGTGTGTCCTTTACAGGCCACTATTTGTGGACATTTAGCGAGCAGAGAAACGGCGAAAATGCGCGGTCGGTCTTTGCTGCACAGACCCGTTTTTTTGTGGTGGCCGCCTTTGGGTTGGGCCTCAATTCGCTGGCCGTCTATTTTGTCACAGACGTCTGGCAGATATCTTATCGCTATTCGCTGATCTTCATTGTTTTCCTGACGCCTCTTTCCACATTCGCGCTTAGCAAGTTTTGGGCATTTCGAGCGGAGTGATCCTACCCTCTGCTACAGGTTTCTTAACGAACTGAAACGATATTCGACCGGACATTCTTCAGCGCTCCTTTCCGTAATATTGGCGGCCGTGGATTGGGTCTTGGAAATCTGGACTTTGCTACCGGATCTGGGTGAAATGCGAGACATGCTGAACCTTTTGGTGATCGATCGATGACATTGATGGAAAACAGTTCTGATCTTCCGCTCTCTGTTGTAGTGCCTTGCTACAACGAAGAAGAATCCCTGTCTGAACTCTATACGAGGGTGGTGGAGGCGACCGAAACTGTGGTTGGCAGTGATTTCGAGTTTATTCTAGTGGACGATGGCTCTTCCGATCAAACTCGCGATCTTATCCAAAACCTTTCGAACAATGACACCCGAGTGGTGGGGGTCCTGCTTGCTCGCAACCATGGTCACCAATTGGCATTGACAGCTGGACTGAGTGTTTGCCGTGGGGAACGTGTTTTCATTCTCGATGCCGACCTGCAAGATCCACCTGAACTGTTGTCGGACATGATGGCTCTCATGGATGAGGGGGCGGATGTTGTTTATGGCCAGAGATTGAGCCGCAAAGGGGAAACGGCTCTTAAGAAAGTGTCGGCGAAGTCATTTTACTGGGTGCTCGACAAATTGACGTCAATCAGCATTCCGCGGGACACCGGTGATTTTAGGTTGATTGACCGACGCGTGCTTGATGTTTTGAACAACATGGAAGAACGCGACCGGTTTATTCGCGGCATGGTGAGTTGGGTCGGGTTCAATCAGGTTCCCTTACACTATCGCCGGGAAAAGCGATTTGCCGGCACGACAAAATACCCATTTCGAAAAATGCTTTATTTTGCGACCGATGCGATCACCAGCTTTTCAACCGTACCGTTGCGCGTGGTTTCCTACATTGGGTATGCGTTTTCGTTTTTCGCTCTCCTCATGTTGATCCGGACGTTGGTTACCTATTTTCAAGGGGAGACGGTGGCTGGTTGGGCAAGTGTGATGGTTGTTCTCTTACTTTTGGGTGGCTTGCAGCTGATTGCCCTCGGCATTATTGGGCAATATGTGGGGCGCATCTTCATGCAATCGAAAGGACGCCCCCTCTTTGTCATAGAGTCTGTGGTCTCCAATGGCAAAGCCACTGAACCTCCCCCCAAATAGTCACTATCCTGCCGACGCCACGTGAAAGAGTGTTACTGCATGGTTTGCCAGGGCTCAAAGAGGATGGCTCGGTGACCTAGAACATTGATGTCATGGGTCTGTCGATGAGTGGCTTGCACGGCCTTTACCATTTCGAGTTCTGGATTTAGTTCTTCGATGACAATGAACCAAATACGGGCGTCGGGTTTTGCGGCGACAGCCTCATCGAAATTTTCGGCAACGAGTTGCTCGTGATTGAGGAAGTAGAATATGGGTGTTTGCCACCAATTGCGATGGAGCACGAAGACCTGATCGTTCGGTTCGATTTCAGGCACGAGCCTTTCCGCCAAACCTTTGTAGTCCCGCGGGCTGTTCGGTGTCGTTTTGAAATGTGCTGTGCTCAATGCGAATATGACAAGGAGCGCGGCAATTGCGGGTGCGTAAACATATCGACGAGAACGGATTGTCGCGACACCAGCGGCAATAAGGATGAGCAGATAGGGCACGAAGATCATGAAGGCCCGTGGGGCCAGGACCGTTTGATAGAATGATCCTAGGAAGATGGTTGGCACAGAGATGATGGCAAGTAATCCGATGGGGGAGAGTAGCGCTGCAATCCAAGGCCTTTGTTTTGCGGTGTCCAATCCGTGAGATCTTAGCCGCGGGGTAAAGTATCGGGCAAAGGGCAATATGCTGAGGGCAAGAAGAGGGAGAAGACTTACAATCATCAACTTTTCAGTTTCCCGCCAAGCCAGAGCGGTTAGACCGAGACAGACAAAGAACATACCAAAGGCCAGAACATAGAGAGGTTTGAAGGATTTCGCGATTGCAGCGGACCCTATATATGCAGCGTTGTTTTGAGGCAAGGTAAGGCCGCGAAGTGCAAGGCCAATGCAGATGACGGACAAGATGGCGGAAAGAGCAAGTGGCAATCCGCGCGTGGGCCGCGAGAATTGATCTGTCTCAAAAGCAAACCCAAAACTATAGAACTCAAGCAAAAAGCCCGCGCTTGGCCCGGGGAGGACCGCGTCATAGGCGGTGTAGAGTGCTTGGATCATATTCGGCGACGATAGAGCGATGGCGGCGCACAAGATGACCGCTAATCGCGGGACAACACCCTCGGCCGCACGATGATTGAGAACCAGCCAGACGATGTGAAGTCCCATCAGAAGCCAGAAAAAGAGTTGCACAGAAGTTCCGACAACAAGAACGCCGAGATAGAGGCCTTCAAGTCGCAGGTTTGGACCGGGTCTTGTTGCGATACGCCAGAGCAAGATCGTTGCAAGCAAACCCAATGCTGTTCCTGGCACATACATTCTTGAAATCTGACTCCAATACATGTGCAAGCCATGAAGGGCTAAGAGTGCAGCAGCTAGGTAGCCAACAGATCGATCGTAAAGATCTGCGGCGAGCCGGTAGATGAAGTAGATAGAGACGGTTCCGACCAAGACGATGGGTAGGCGAAGGGATTCTAGACTGGTTCCGAAGGCTTTCACCCAAGCCCACATGGCCATGTAGAATCCCATGGGGTGTGGTTCACCGTGGAAATGCCACCAGAAGGTCTCGTAGAACCCGTAACGTGGCGGAGGCTCGGAGATACCCGGTGGCAAAACAATACCTGGAATGTAGGCTTCGGGATGGGTCAGTGACTTCTCGCCAAGTCCCCAGAGTCGGGCCGCTAATCCCACCGCAATAATGAGGACAAGGATTGCAAAAGACTGCCAGTCAATTTCGGTTTGGTTGTGTCCGAACTTAACGTTCTGCCAGGCAAGGTGTTGTCTGATCGACCAGGCATAGGCCGCAACACTTAAGCTCACTAACATGACACCAATCGGAAGTGTGATCATGGCTGATGGCAGAAGACCCAAAAGCGCATCCATACTTTGATAACCCCTGCTGTCGCGACATGAAGCTAAGTGCAATGACAATCAAACTTATGCGGAATTTGGAGAATCAGAGCAAGAGAATTTGAGATCTTCAGGTTCTCGTTCAGCTCTTTGCGGCGGCGTTCATCGCTTGTTGCTGAGGGCGTACTAGCAGGGCGACGATGCCCATTGCAATAAATGTGGAGAGACCGCAGGCCAGACCAACCATCTTGTAGTTCCATTGGGACATCATGAAACCCATGAGCCCTGACCCAAGTGAGGCACCGATCATCACGGCGGCTGCATTGAGAGCGAGGGCGAGGCCTCTGACCTCCGCGGCGACCCCTCCTGCAACCGCGGTTAGGGCTGTGAAGGCACCGACTTGAAAGATCCCCCACAACACCATCACCCCTGCCAATGCAAACACGCTTGCGGTTGCAAAAGGTACGCTCAAGAGAATGAGGGACAATCCAGCGGTTGCCATTACTAAGGCTCGAAGGTGCCCGATTTGATCAATGGTACCTGACTTGAGTGTGCCTAAGAGAAACCCTGCGCCGTATATGGCAACAAAGAGACCGACGCCGCTTGGCTCCAGTCCCAATTGGTCTGTTATTGCGATCCCAAGAAATGAGTATACACCGTAGAACCCAATGAAGATGAACACTGTGGATAGGAACAGCCAGTGCAATCTCAAAGCGATCACTCTCTTCAGTCGATCACGAGACCAGATGCCTGTGTGCGTTGCGGTTGATGCCACGTGTTGAGCTTGCTGGAGAAAGGACGGCGCGATTGAGAGGATAACGATGGTCCACAGGATCAGATAAAACGCGAGAGCGTAGCGCCAAGTTAAGATGTCCAAAAGTGTTGCGCTTGCTGGAACGCCGATGAGGGTTGCGCCGGCCCATCCGATATTGACACGGCCCAGTGTTTTCGCTCGGGTTTCGTCTGTCGAGGCGTCAGAGATCATGGCATAGGCACATGGCTGAAGGAGGCCTGCGCCGGACCCGCAAAAGGCCCATCCAAGAGTGAAGAGAAGCCAACCCTGTGCTGTAACAATTGTCAGTATGCCAATCGCGTGGAGGGTCAATCCGGCAAAAAAGAACACTCGCCGGTCGAAATGATCGAGGATCACTGAGGCCACAAGAGCCATTGCCCCCAAGCAGGCCCCGTAGATGGCGCCCGGAAGTCCGATCTGGTTAGAAGGCGGTTTCAAGTCTGCGGCTATGCTGTGGAGAGCTGGCGAGAGCGACAGGAAGAAGGCACCAATGTTGAACATGGTCAGGGCAAATCCGACGACCGCTGTGAATTTCAGTGCTATCTCTGTGTCTTGGGTCATTGTTCGTGTTGGGGGTTGAGGAATGGTTGCCCCTCATTAAGCCTGGTGACCGACGATTGTCTGGCCGTTTTCGGACGCGAATGGCGGGTTTCATAGGAGTCCGAATGTGGCGTGATTCGGCTCTCGATCCGAGGTATTGTGAGCGCAGGAGAATCTAAGTGCTGCAAACGGATGACCACCGAATTTATTACGAGGCGTTGCTCAACCGCGACAAATCCTATGATGGGCGCGTGTTCATCGGGGTGCGCACCACAGGTATCTATTGCCGCACGATCTGCCCGGCGCGAAAAGCAAAGTATGAGAACTGTTCATTTTATCGGTCTGCCACTGAGGCGGAACTCGTCGGCTTTCGACCTTGCAAGAGATGCCGACCGGATGCGATCCCCAATTCACCGGCTTGGATTGGAACCCAGGCGACGGTTAATCGCGCCATGAAGCTCATTGACCAAGGGGCTCTTAATTCAGGAACGGTTGATGAGCTTGCGGACCGGTTGGGCATCTCAGGTCGTCATTTGCGTCGCTTGTTTGAAGAGCATTTGGGCGCCACACCGCAGCAAGTGGCGCAAACAAAACGTCTTCACAAGGCGCGCCATTTGCTGAGTGACACTTCATCGCCCATGATTGATGTTGCGATGGAGGCAGGCTTTGGAAGTGTGCGCCGGTTCAACCATTGTTTCAAAGAACAATATGACATGAGCCCTGTGCAATGGCGCAGTGAGCGACCCAGTCGGCACTCCCCACGCGCCTCTTGAATTCTAGCACCTTCGCAACATCGTAACCTTAGCGCTTGCAGCTTGCCTTTTGCGAGCTGTGGTGAACCGTGATAGACTGGGCCAAGGTTCAATCGGAAGGGATCTTGCGATGAGGTATGAGAGTAGTGTCATGCTTGCGAAGGCGAAATTAGATGAAGCCGCAAAGTTGTTGGACGTTGAGATTTCCAATTACCCAACGCCCATTGCGGGGTGTGATCAACAGTTCAATCATCTCTTGGAAGAGCGCCGACGTGTCAATAATGCGCTTGATGCGTTGAGTGAGGTCCTAACCACGCCAACGCCTCGCCAATTGGAAGCGGTGAGTTAAAGGCGCTCGCATAACAATACCAAGGGGGGAGAATGCTCCGGATCATCGCGATCTTACTGGTCGCTGCCTATTTCTTGTTTGGCGGCATCAACCATTTTACCAATCCTGAATTTTTCGTGGCGATCATGCCACCCTATTTGCCGCACCACTTGGAAATTGTGTGGATCAGTGGTGCCTTTGAAATCTTAGGCGCGCTCGGTCTCCTCCTCACTCGCACGCGTTTGATGGCGGGCTATGGGTTGATCGCGCTCACGCTTGCGGTCACGCCCGCCAACATTCACATGGCCATGAACCCAGAGCTCTTTCCGGATGTGCCTTTGATCGCCCTATATGTCCGATTGTTGCTTCAGGTCCTGTTGCTCTGGATCATCTGGTATAGCTTTGGTGATGCGCGAGCGGCACGCCGTGAGCTAAGCTAGACCGTGGTGCGCGCATAGGCCCCACAAGCAGCAATTGCGCCTACTGCTGCGTTAGGCCATGATCTCTTCAGAATCGTAGATGCTAGTCGCCGTTTGATTTCGGCGTGAATTTGGTTTGCATAAGGAATGACATGACCCAATTGACATTTGGCGTGATCGGAACGTCACGAAAGAAAAATGAAACGCGCGTTCCGCTTCATCCGGATCATTTGGAGCGACTGTCTGAAGACGTTCGGCGCCATCTTGTCTTTGAAGAAGGCTACGGCCAGCGGTTTGGATGGTCTGATGCACAGATCACTGAGATGACAGGCGGGGTGACGTCGCGCCGGGAAATATTGTCGGACATTGGGGCGGCCATTCTTGCCAAGCCTATGCTCAAAGATCTTGAGGAAATGCCTGATGGGGGCATTTTGTGGGGCTATCCCCATTGCGCCCAACAAGGGGACATTACCCAAGCTGCTATCGACCGGAAACTCACGCTCATTGCCTTTGAGGACATGTATGTTTGGAGCCCACGCGGTCGGCCCCGTCGTCACACATTTTACAAGAACAATGAACTGGCGGGATATTGCGCGGTGTTACATGCAACCCATTTGAGCGGCATCAATGGACACTACGGTAACAACCGTAAGGTTGTCATTTTTGGGTTCGGTGCGGTGAGCTTCGGGGCCATCAGTGCACTGCAGGCGCTCGGTTTTCAAGACATCACGGTTTGCACGAAGCAACCGGACTATGTGATCCGTGAGGAGGTTTTGGGGTGTAGCTATATGCGCTTGCGCGACGGCCGTGCCGGTGAGCCGCGGTTGGTGGCATGTGCAGTCGATGGCACGGAGAGACCGTTGTCCGATCTCATTAGCGAAACGGACATTTTGATCAATGGCATTTTTCAAGATCCCAACAACCCGCTTCTCTTCGTTACCGAAAAGGAAAGAGACAGCCTGAAAGCGGGGGCGCTCGTGATTGATGTGAGTTGCGACGAAGGCATGGGGTTTTATTTTGCCAAGCCGACGGGTTTTGATGATCCCATGTTTTGGGTCGGCGATGTGGGGTACTACGCGGTCGATCACACCCCTTGTTATCTTTGGGAGAGTGCCTCGCGGTGCCTTTCGGAAGCGCTAGTGCCTCATGTCGAAACGGTTCTTGCTGGCCGCGATGAGTGGCAGGGATGTGAATCCATCCGCCAGGCGATCAACACAGATGAAGGGGTGATACAGAAGCCCGCCATCTTGGAATTTCAAGGGCGCGCGCCCGACTATCCGCACTCGTTTGTGTAATTCTGGGATCGTGAAATTTGAAGTGCCGTAGAAACCTACTATGTCTTCCGCCCGCATTCGCCGTCACGTTCACTAGATTGATATTGACATAGGAATGAGTTTGCTCAATTGTCGAAGGTTGCTTTTCTGTGGAATAACAATTATTAGATGTTTTCATGTGTGGTTTGTCGATTGGCTGGCCACGAGCAATTGAACGATGATGACCGAAAGAGAATTGATATGAATGATCCATTTCAGATTCAACCTGAACTTCGTTACGGAGCTCCCGTATGTGATGAGATACTAACGGGTCGATTTTTTACGATTGGCTATTCATGGTACTTCAGACAAGCAAAATGGACGCTGGAAATTGTAAATCGAAACGAACATCTCCTTTCAGAAGTAGAACGCCAAGACCACTTTCGGGCGGAAACAAGAATACCAAAACGTTTCCGCGCGGGTCTTGGTGCTTACAGCGGTAGCGGATTTGATCGCGGCCATCTTGTTGCAAGTGCAAACCAAGACATTCAGGAGATTCAAAATAGCGAAACCTTTTTGCTGTCAAACATGTCACCGCAAAAACCGGAATTCAATCGACGCAAGTGGCGAGAGCTTGAGAAGGCAGTGCGGGTATTGAATGATCGAGAGGATATCCTTGAGACCTATGTCTTGACAGCCCCGGTCTTTTACTTTGGAGAGAAAGTGGAGACAATTGGGGATGAGAATGACGACTATGGCATCGATGTGCCTGTTCCCCATGCATTCATCAAAAGTGTTCTTGCCGAAGATGCAAAAGGAAGATTGTCGCTTTGGACTTTTGAGATGGAGAATCGAGAGTTAACTGGCGATCTCGGTGAATATCTTGTTGTCACTTATGACGCAGAGCAATTGGTCGGCGGCCGGTTCTGGGACCGGATAAGCGGCGGGGATTTGCACGAACAAAAGAAGACCCCAAACGCAATGTGGTAATTGTGATTGCTTGGTGCTTGTGGACCGAGAATAGAGGAAATCGGGTATGACTTTTTTTGACGTGATCACTGTAGATGAAGGGGTGGTCCAGAAGCCCGCCGTCTTGGAATTTCAAGGGCGCCCGCCCGATTATCCGCATCCTTTTGTGTGAGGTGCGCTAGTTTACGAGGGGGCATGCCTCAATCAACTCGCCGATGGCAGAAGCAGAGCCATCTAAGGGAGCTTCGATGGTGTCGCCGTTGCTTCGAATGAGGACATTGTCGCGCCCGAAGCGCAATGCGCTCATAAATGTGCGAACTTGGTTGGGATCAAACAGGCCGGCCCCGCCTTGGTCCAAATTCATGAAAGTTGTTGAGACCGCGGGAGCGAGATCGACGCGCCAGGTGACCGCTCGCTGCTTGTCATACCTGTTGTCTCTTGGGCCGTTGCGGATCGCGACCACCAATTGATTTTGGGCTGGCATACAGATGATGGCGATAGATTGACCTTTGCGTGGGTCCGCAACTTTGACACCGGATCTTCCGCCCTTTGCCGCGCCGCCGCCGACCTCAAAATACTCCCACGGGGACCAAACGGCCTTGGCGCTGTTTGGTGCAACCACGATGAAAAAAGAAAGAAAAGTGGCGGCCAGTGATAGACGCATTGTGTTTTCCCAAATCCCTGGTGGAGCCGAGGGGAATCGAACCCCTGACCTCTACGTTGCGAACGTAGCGCTCTCCCAACTGAGCTACGGCCCCATTTCAGGATCATTGTGACCCTCTGGCAACCGCCTGACAAGGCAGTGCTTTTCAGAGGTGGGCTTGCAGGGGCGCGCCTCAATCGCTACATGTGAGAACAGACAGCCCGGCTTGTAAGCCTGCGGACCGGTATCTTGCGTTGACCAGGTCTCTGCGGGCGCAGGAATTTTAAGGAGTTTCTCATTCATGTCTTCTCATTCGAACCCGATCCTTTGGCTGATTATGCTCTTGCTCGACATTCTCGTGTGGATCGTGATCATTGACGTCGTGCTCTCCTGGCTCATCGGATTTAATGTGATCAACCGTGCCAATCAGGCGGTGCGCACCATTACGGACTTTACCGCGCGGGTGACACAGCCGCTGTTGCAGCCGATCCGCAATGTCATCCCTCCCATTGGCGGGCTCGACTTGTCACCGATCGTGCTCTTGATCGGGATCATGTTTTTGCGGCGGGTCATTTTCTACATATTCTAAATAGCCAGTTCTGAAGGACGGCGATGCCGCTCAAAACCACCAAGGCCGGCCTGGCTCTGACGGTGCGTTTGACGCCGAAGTCATCGCGGGCGGCGATAGAGGGGATCGTCGATCTAGCAGACGGGCGGCGGGCCCTGAAAGCACGGGTGACAGCCGCACCAGAAAAGGGTAAAGCGAACGCGCAACTCATCAAGCTGATTGCTAAATCAGCGGGTGTTCCGGCCTCTCATCTGACGCTACAATCAGGTGAGACCAGCCGGATCAAAGTGGTGGCGATTTCCGGTGGCGGGGATGAGCAGACAAGACAGATTCGAGCCTGGATTGAGGGGATGTCATGAGCGCTAGAGTTATTGATGGTCGGGCCTTTGCTGAAAAGTTGCGGGCCCGCATCGGCGAGATCGTTGCGGAATTGAAATCTTCCCATGACCTGACGCCCGGCCTCGCTGTCGTGCTCGTCGGGGAGGACCCGGCCAGCCAGGTCTACGTGCGCTCCAAAGGCAAACAGACCTTAGAGGCGGGCATGAATTCATGGACGCACACCATGCCTGAAGACACACCTCATGAAGAGGTGGTGGCGATGGTTGAAAAGCTCAATGCCGACCCGGCGGTGCACGGCATCTTATGTCAGTTGCCGATGCCGAAACAGGTTGATGAGAAACTGGTGGTGGAAACCATCCTGCCCGCGAAGGACGTTGATGGCTTGCACCCTGTGAGTGCAGGCAAGCTCTTGCTCGGACAAGACACGATGGTGCCTTGCACACCTTTTGGGACGGTGATGTTGGCCAAAGATGCGGTCGGCGATCTCACAGGGCTTAACGCGGTTGTGGTTGGCCGGTCCATCCTGGTTGGCAAACCTGTTGCACAACTCTTGCTCAATGAAAACTGCACGGTGACCATGGCCCACTCCCGCACACGCGATTTGGATGCAGTGTGCCGCAGTGCTGATATTTTGGTTGCGGCTGTTGGCGTGGCCCATCTCATCAAAGGCGATTGGGTGAAGCCTGGTGCTTGCGTTTTGGACGTCGGCATCAACCGGATCCCTGCGCCAGAGAAAGGCGAAGGGAAGACCCGTCTCATCGGAGACGTTGATTTTGAGGCGGCTAAGCACGTTGCGGGCTCGATCACACCTGTGCCCGGTGGCATCGGGCCGATGACCATTGCCTGCCTTTTGCGCAACACGGTGGTGGCCGCGTGTCGCCAAGCAGGCGTGCCGGTTCCGGCGGCGTTGGACTAGCTTGTGACTTTCTTTCTCAGAATTCTAACCCCTTTGATGCTCGCCTTTGGATTTACCGGCTCTCTTGCTGGCGCCAGTGCGGAGCCTGTCTCGATTGATGAGCTACGCGCGGCGATCCCTGACCTCATGAAGGAGGCAGATGTCGCGGGCGCGGGCATTGCGCTTATTCGCGATGGTGAGATTGCTTGGGTAGAGATGTTTGGGGTCAAGAACATGGAGACCCTAGAACTCACAGACATGGAAACCGAGTTCCAGGCCGCGTCGAACGGCAAGATGATTGCGGCCTACGCATCCTTTGCGCTGATCGAAGAGGGGCGCATGTCCTTAAATGACCCGATTGAGGATGCGCGACTAACACTCAAGAAGGATTGCGCACGCCCCACTTTGGGTCAGGCCCTTTCCCACACAGCTGGGCTTGGCAACGATATCTTTGCAGAGGAATTTGTCGCTGCCTGTTCAGATGAGCCCGACTTTTCCTATGCAGGCCAGGGCTATCATGTGGTCCAATCCATGATTGAAGCGGAAACAGGCGTGGCGGCGAACGCCTGGATTGAGGAGCGAATTTTTACGCCTCTTGATATGACAAGTGCACGGTTTCAACCGGCGGTGACGGAACAGATGGCGACTGGCCATGTGGATCTGGTGTTTGGTCTGTTGTCAGGCCGGGCACAAGAGGTCGATCAAAAACGTGGCAGAACCATGTTGATCATTCTCAGTGTTATTGTTCTCTTTGGTGCGGCCTTCTTCTTTAGATCTTTCGGCTTTGTTCGCGGTCTCTTTCTTTCCGTCCTGACCATCTTTGTTATTGGCGCTAGCGCTCTTTTTGCCATGTCCCGGGTTACCGTTCCCATCAATTCGGTAGAAAACGAGGTGATGTTGGCCTCAAGCCTTGAGACTACGGTTCATGATCTCGCGCGTTTCGCGGTGGAGCTCATCAAGCCCACTCTTGTTTCAGTGGAAACGCGTGATGCCATGTTGGCGCCGATGGTTGAAATCAACAAACGCACGTCCTGGGCAGCGGGCATCGGCATCGATATGTCTGATGAGCGCACGACCTATTGGCACTGGGGCAGTAACCCAGGCTACCAGGGTCTTTTCGTCATTGATCCAGATACCGGTGACGGTATTGTCATTCTTACCAATACTGGCGGGTTCCTGGATTTCGTCAGCCGCAAGCGCGGTGGTTACAACATGTCAAAGAAGATCGCGCGCCTCGCGCTTGGTCATGAAGGTGCTTGGGATATTCGCGGGTATCGTTAAACTCTTAAGTAAGTCTAAGCAATTGTTAGTCCCTCCCTCCTACACTTCTCATTGATGCAGGTTTGAACGGGAAACCGTTCGAATTTGATTCAAATAAGAAGGGTACGGATGATGACGGGACTGAAGTCAATTGCGCTTGTTGCCATGCTGGGGGGTGCCTCTTTGTTGAGTGCGTGTGCCTCTATGAGCGAGAGTGAATGTGTCGCCGCTGATTGGAATGCGGTTGGCTTTGAGGACGGCGTTCAGGGCCGTTCAGCAGATCACATCGCGCGTCACCGCAAAGCGTGTGCGGCCCATGGTGTGACACCCAACTTCCTTGCCTATTCGGACGGCCGCGAAGAGGGCCTTCAGACATATTGTCGCGAACCCAATGGCCTGCAAGTCGGTATTCGTGGTGGTGCTTACGCCAATGTGTGCCCTGAGGACAGCGACGGCGTGTTTTCGGCAGCTTATCAGGCGGGGCGTCAACTCTATCAATACAACCGGAAAGTGGCTGCCCAACAAGCCACGATCCGGTCGCACCGGTCTGACCTTGAGGACATCATCCATGAGATCGAAGAGACCCAGTGGGAGATCGTCGAAGGGGATATGACCGATTTGGCCCGCATGAAGTTGGTGATCAAAGTGGTCGAGCTGTCGAAAGCTGAGGATGATCTCGAAAAGGAGATCAAGTATTTGCAGCAGGATCTCGTCGAGCTCGAACAGCAACGTGATTACTACCGGACCGATCTTTACGACCAATACGGGGTCGTTAGTTAGAAATTATCGTGAAGACCTGATGCCTTTGGGCGCCGGACTCTGCTAAACATTACCCCATGGACATGAGAGAGCTTGGGGGCTTTGGCCCTGTAAGTGCGCTGACGCTGGGCGGTGGCGGACTTGGACAAATTTGGGGTGAAACGACGCGGGCAGAAGCGGTCGCAACGGTGAAGGCGGCTGTTGATGCTGGCATTACGCTCCTTGACCTGGCGCCGATGTATGGGCGCGGCGAAGCAGAAAGCGTGGTGGGGGAGACCTTTGGCGGCAGGTTGCCAGAGGGTGTGTGCGTCACCACCAAATGCCTGACCGGCACATTGCCGCCAGATGACATGTTGGCCAAGATTGAACGCTCACTCATGCGAAGTTTCGAAGCCCTCAAACAAGACCGCGTTGATCTCTTCTTCCTGCATTGTCAGGTCATCCCCGACAATTATGTGATGGCGCAAAACAGTGATACCCAAGAACGCTGGACGGTGTCGTGGTCGAACTATTTAGACGCTTTCATCCCTGCTGTTGAAAACTTGAAGGAGCGCGGGCTCATCGGCGCTTGGGGCCTTACCGGCACAGGCCTTCCCGCCACCATCATGGCGGCACTTCGACAAGAGACAAAGCCGGCGGTCGTTCAAGCGATCACGAACTTGATGGATTCGCCCGGCGGCATTCGTCGCTATGAGGAACCACCGGAGCCGCGCAATATCATCCGCACCGCGAAGAACAATGATGTGGGTGTCATGGGCATTCGCGCTGTGCAAGCAGGCGCACTAACGGCACAAATTGACCGGTCGATGGATGTCAACGAGCCGGATATGCAGGATTACATCCGTGCTGAGCCCTACCGCGCCTTGTGTGCAGAGCTCGGGGAAAACCCGGCCATCCTGGCCCATCGCTATGCCTTGCAAATGGACGGGGTCGACACGCTCGTTCTCGGCGTGAAGAATCGGCAAGAGCTTCAAGAGATTGTTGATGCAGAAGCGTTGGGTGCGCTTGAGGCGGAAGTTGTCGCCAAGATTGACGCGCTACGCCTCAACTTCTTCCGTCCCAAAATCCCGATGGAGATTTGAGGGGTCAGTCGTTTCGTTCGGCGATGTAAAGAAGCTCCGGGAATGAATAGACGGCGGGCCGACTCCCGCTCGCCGGCCGGAGTTGAAGTATGATGTCAAGTTCCTCAAGAGCATTCAATAACCTGATTGCGCTTGGTCTGGGTATGCTTGACTCTTCGGTGAACAGCGTTGTCGTGAAATATGGGCGGGTAAATATTGTGTCGATCGCTTGAATGAAATATTGTGACCTTATCTCTTCGATTGCATTGACCTTGATCGATTCATAGAGAGTGCGAATTGCCTGTATATGCCCGGAGTTCTCGTCTGATTGCGACGTGATGGCCTTCAGAAAGAAGTTGAGCCAGCCGGTCCAATCTCTTTGCTCGGACAGGGCTTGTAGTCGGTCATAGTATTCTTGCCGATGTGTTTCCAGATAGCCACTAATGTAAAACATTGGCGACTGCAATACGCCCTGCTTGGATAGGAAGAGCGGGATGAGAAGTCGTCCGAGCCTTCCATTACCATCGAGAAATGGGTGAAGTAGTTCGAATTGAGCATGAAGAAGGCCCGCCTGGATGAGTGCGTCTGGCTGGCGAGAATTGGCATATGTTTCGAAGTGGGTAAGATGTCTTTCGAGATCAAGAGCAATCGGGGGAATGAAATACGCCTCTTCAACTGGGCGATCTTTGGGGCCGATCCAGTTTTGTATTACACGAATTTCTCCCCTTCTCTTGTTACGACCTCTAACGCTGTCCATGAGAATAAAGTGCAGGCGCTTGATCAACTTTAGGGTAATAGGACTCGATACCAATTCTCGAACAGCGACATTCATCGCTGTGCGGTAGTTTAGAATTTCATGAATGTCTTCTCTTTTTTCGGGGTGAATGTCTGTTTGTCCAGCTTCGTATTCTAGCACGTCACTCAACGTTGCTACGGTACCTTCGATGCGAGAAGACATGACTGCTTCCTGCATTGTAAGCGGTGACAGCAGGACTGCTGGATTGTGGAGTGATTCCAACCTTCCGTCATAGCGAGCAATAGCTTGGTTGGCATTGCTTAAGCCCTCGATGAGTTGCGCCCAGTCGAGATCTCTTGGCGGTAGCGCTTCTGGAGTATATGGTTGCATGGACACCCATCTTATTCTAAGGGTTGAATTGGTGCAATCAATTGTGGCTTATAAACAAACATTTATGTAACACAAATATGTTTGTGAATCATAAAACTCAAAATATGAAATACAAATAGGTTTGTGAATCACTGGTGAATCACAAGCCACCTCGTGCCGCATAATTCCGAAAATACCTTATACAAACCTAGAAATTGGGATTTTTGCGAGTTACATAACAAAGCCTTGTGTGCAGAGCTCGGGGAAAACCCGGCCATCCTGGCCCATCGCTATGCCTTGCAAATGGACGGGGTCGACACGCTCGTTCTCGGCGTGAAGAATCGGCAAGAGCTTCAAGAGATTGTTGATGCAGAAGCGTTGGGTGCGCTTGAGGCGGAAGTTGTCGCCAAGATTGACGCGCTACGCCTCAACTTCTTCCGTCCCAAGATCCCCATGGAGATTTGACGAGAATTCCCTAGTGTGAGATGGGTTCCCCTCACGGTTTTGGTGTGGGGTGCGCGTGGAACTTATCGATCCTGTCGATCCTGTGCTTTCGAAGACGCGGAAGCGTACATTGTTCATCCTGATGGGGCTCAATGTGGTGGCTTTTGCCTGGGCCGTTGGAGCGGCACTTGGTGTCGCGGTTCCCTATTCGCCGATGTCTGCCCTTCCGTACCCGACAGAGCACGCCGTGCGTCTCATGACGATCCATTTGTGGCTGAGTGTAATTTTGAGCGTCTTCTCATTGGGCGTACTTTGGAATTCAGTTAGACGGCAGTTCTTTTCGATCTTGATCGTTCTCTTGATGTTGATGGGATTCTTAGTGGAGATATCGGCTGGAGTGACCATGACTGTCATTCCATTCTTCGAATTGCACTTTCCCGGTCTTGCAGCAGTCGCTTTGTTACATGGTATATCTTCGGCCGTCGGGCTACGACCTCAAATTCTATACCCAGATTCAATTGCAATGCCATGGCGTGCCGCGATTCCTGGGCCACCAGTTATTGTTCTGCCTTTCATTGTACTTTTTTCGGCGTTTTTATTTTCCGTCTTCAATATATTGCCGTCGATAGAGTTCTCAATATTCGTGAAGGGACTTGCTCCTATCGAAGGGTTTGGCATTGCATTGGTTTCGCTTGTCGTTACAAGCAGCATTGCGATGACGCCGTTTGTGGTGATTTCCACCTTCCCGATGATCCTATTGCTTGCGACCTTCATCTGGTCAGGTGGATTGATATCTCGACATTTTGCAGTGGGGGTCTACCGGAAACATCCCATGGAGCACCGTTTTCTGCCGAGAACATCACAAGGCCAACAGTACATCAAGGTCTCCAAGACAGGAGTTCGAATTCAAATCACAATTTGGCTGCTTGCGATCTTAGTGATGCTGGCTCTGATTGTTGGAATTGAATTCTTCATCATTGATAATCCAGAGAGTTGGTTGAGTCGGCTCTTCTTTGCGGTCTGGGAGCACAACTACGAGTCAGTCGATGGTCTGTTTGTTGAGCCCAGACCTTGATGACCTAGGTTCCCCAAATCTCCTCTTCCGTCCAACCTAAGGCTTCCATGTCCCCCGCGCGGGCGTTGCGGGCGCGTTCGCCAGACATCAAAAACTCGTCGAGTTGCGGTGGTTTGACAGACGTGCCTGAGAGCATGGCGTGGACCTGACCGCGGTGGTGAATTTGGTGCTGGAAGAGATGGAGGAGCAGGCGGTCGGTGAGCTCTTCTTGCACGTAAGGCCCGCGATTGATGGCGGTGATTGCGGTGTGATCGTCAGGCCTCAAACTTTTGCAGAACTGGATGAGCCGTCGGTCCACCTTCTCTTGTTTTTCTTTCAGGTCACGCGGTGTCACGCAAGGTTCATCCTCGTCGAAGGCCGCTGAGCCAAGATCGCCACCTTCAAGGGCATCCACATAGAACCGGTCGACGGTGAGATTGTGATTGAGTGTTGCCTTGAGCGTCGGGAAGAAACTCACGCGTTCGGCTTCAAATTCTTCTTGGGTGAGTTTTTCACATGCGGAAATCAGGCGATGGTTGGCCCAGGCGTTATTGTATGCCATCGGCACGAAAACGTTCGTCATCTCTATCAACTCCTCTGGCTAGCTCGAATACGCCTGTTTTTCTAACGCGCTTCCGGCCGGAAAACCGGCCTCCACTTTTCCTGGAAGCGCTTTGTTATTGTACACCATTGGAACAAAGATGTTTTGCGGCACCTGAAACTCCTAGTCGGTGAGGTCGTCGATGGCGTCTTCCCAATTGGCGCCGTCAAAGGGGGTTAGTTCCATGGCTTTGATGGTTACCGGTTCGAGGCAATTCACATTGACTGACACGCCATCTGGATGTGAGCGGGGGAGGTAATAAGATTTGATGCCGCAGGTTTTGCAAAACAAGTGGTGGGCGGTCTTGGTTCCGAACTGGTAGTCGGTGAGCGCTTCTTCTGAGGTGAGAAGCGTGAAATCTTCCTTCGGCACGATCAAGTGTTTGAAACCGGTCATTCGACAGACGGAACAGTTGCAGTCAACCACCTCAATGCGTGCGCCCGCGCGGACCTCGAACTTGACGGCACCGCAGTGACACCCACCTTTGTGGTTGACCGGGTCTGTCATGATTTGAAATTCCTATGAAGAACGGGCTGTAGTGTGTCGATGCCTTCGGCGGCTTTGGCGGCGGACATCAGTTTCGGACAGTGCTCTGTGAACCACCGTCTTCGAGGACCCCAATGGGTCATTACGGCGGCATAAACATCAAGACCGGTGAATCGCTTGCTGAGGGCATGAGGATCTGGATCGATGAGATTTTCGATGTCGAGCCAGAGTTCGTTGCGCTTTTGTTTGCTGGAAGTCACGAGTTCGGTCTGCGCCTTCTTCGATGAGACATATCTGCCGGGAAAATCGGCGTAAGTGAATGTCGGGTAGATGGCGCCGACGATGATCAGAAGTATCCGCAAAAAGTCGCGTCGCTCTTTCGCGTTCTTTTTGGCACGAGACCTGCTTTTGGTGCCATGTCGTCGATATGGAAAAGGATGGCGGCACTTTCGGTCATGATGTGCCCGTCCGGGCAGACGAGGGTTGGGAATTGAACGAGAGGATTGATTTCCTTCAAAGGAGGCACGCCTTTGGCGCGGTTGCCTTTGGGATCTCTAAGTTCGTAGTCGAGGCTTGCGTAGGCCAGCATGGCCTCTGAGATGGCAGAGCCCCAGCCTTTGCGTGCGTAGAGCGCGTAGGTCATTCATCCTCCGAAGGTGATGTAACCGTTTCTTGGCCGCAGGCGGTGACAAAAAGAAAAGGGATAAGCACGAAGAACAGGGAAGGGCGATGCGCCATGAGAACCCCCGGGTGGTTTTGTCTTTTGTTTGTTGGCTTGAAGCCTAGGAGGAGCACCCCGTGATGGCAAGGCGCTCTCGCTGGGGTCTGTATTGACGGCCTTTTGTTTCAACTGTAGGTTTAGTTAAGGTGCTTGGTTCAAGTTGTTGGGTGGCGAGATAGATGGAAAAGATTGAGCCGAACGTTGGGAATGAAAGTCCTGTGCGGCGGATTTTGTTTTTGGCGCTTGGCGCGGTCAATGTCGCTATCGGCTGCTGGGCAATTTGGGCGGGGATCAATGACTCGGCGCCCCTGTTCGCCTTGTTTGATGACCCTATTCCCTCACACGCGTCGTTTGTTCCGGTCTTTAGTCTTCATCTGATTGTGACGGGTGCACTTGTTGTTCTGCTGGCGCTTGGTTTGTTGGCAGTTAAGAACTTCGCCTTCTGGCCCGGAATGCTGCTTCTCATTCCTCTAGTGGGGCTGTGGCCAGGATTGTTGTTGCTTCCACTATTGCTCGACGATAATGGGTTCATATTTGTCGGCGCTTGGATTCCAGCGTTGATGGCAATACTCCCAACTATACAATTCGGTCTGTCTGGAAAAGCCAATCCGTACCCACGAGGTGTTGCGGTGCCTGATAGACAGCAATGGGCTGTGAAGGAAATTATAAAAGTGATGCCATTGATGGTAGTTCTGTCGGCTGTTTTCGCGCTTGGCAGCGTGTACTATGCCAGTGTCATTCCTGTGCTTATCTCTGGCGCAAACCTCGGGCATGATTTCACGCGACTTTTTCTCGAGACCTCAATTTTGATGACATGGATTGTGGCTCTGTCATTCGGTGCCCTGTTTGTTTTGATGTATCCCATTATCGTTGGTCTGATTGGCTATAACAGTTGGCTTGCAAGAAGATTTGGCGTGGGTGAGTACCTGAATACTCTGAATGAAACGGATGCGTCTGGAGACCCTAAGCCACTAGAGTTTGGGCAACTCAAAGGTAGGATTGTTAGATTGACACGGACTGGGCAGGTGCTGGTCTTCGCTCCAATCGCGATCATGCTTATTCTCTTACTAGTTGTCGTTTTTCCTTGGGCAGAGTTGGTCCTTGAGGGCACGCTGATTCAAATGCACTTCGAGAGACTCTTTGAATCACTTGAAGCGCTCACAGTCCCGGCGGGTGAATAGAAAAACCCACCAAGCTTTTGAACAACTACTCCGGCACTTCTTGTGCTTTGGCGCGGAGGCGGAGGCGAAGGGCTTGCAAGCGTATAAAGCCTTCGGCGTCCTTCTGATCGTAAACTGAGTCTTCTTCAAAGGTCACATGTTCTTCTGAATAGAGCGAATAGGGCGAGGCGCGTCCAACCACGCTCACTGAGCCTTTGAAGAGTTTCAGTTTCACGGAGCCGGTGACAAAGTCTTGCGACTTATCGATCAAGGCTTGCAGCATTTCGCGTTCCGGTGAGAACCAAAACCCATTGTAGATGAGTTTGGCATAACGCGGCATGATCTCGTCTTTGAGATGGGTCGCTTCGCGGTCGAGGGTCAGGCTTTCCATGGCGCGGTGGGCTGCGAGCAGGATCGTGCCACCTGGCGTCTCATAAACACCACGAGATTTCATACCCACGAAACGGTTCTCAACAATGTCGGCTCGGCCAATGCCGTTTGCGCCACCCAACTCATTGAGTTTGGTGAGCAAGGTGGCGGGCGTGAGCTTTTTGCCATCGACGGCGACCGCGTCACCTTTGTTGAATTCAACCTCAATCACAGTTGCGGTGTCGGGCGCTTGTTCCGGTGCAACGGAGCGTTGATACATATACTCTTGGGCCTCAGCGGCCGGATCTTCCAGTGCTTTGCCTTCGCAGGAGATGTGGAGGAGATTTGCGTCGACCGAGAAGGGTGCTTCGCCGCGCTTGTCTTTGTCGACGGGGATCTGGTTTTGTTCGGCGAATTTGATCAGGTCCTCGCGACCGACGAACTCCCATTCCCGCCACGGTGAAATGACTTTGATGTCTGGGTTAAGCGCGTAGTAGCCAAGCTCAAAGCGCACTTGGTCATTACCTTTGCCAGTGGCACCGTGAGAGACGGCGTCGGCGCCAACCTCCTTTGCAATCTCGATTTGGCGTTTGGCGATTAAGGGCCGGGCGATCGACGTGCCGAGCAAATAAGTTCCTTCGTAAAGGGCGTTGGCACGAAACATGGGAAAGACATAGTCGCGCACGAAAGTTTCACGCAGATCCTCGACGTAGATCTCTTTGATCCCCATCAGTTCTGCTTTCTTACGTGCGGGCTCAAGTTCTTCGCCTTGGCCAAGGTCAGCGGTGAAGGTCACCACCTCGCAGCCATAGGTGGTCTCGAGCCATTTTAAGATGATCGACGTGTCGAGGCCGCCGGAATAGGCGAGCACGACTTTCTTGATTTTGTCGTTCGTCATCGGTTGCTTTCCTTGTCACTATGCCGCGGGCACTATAGGCATATTGGCGACAGAGAAAAGGGAAAGGTTCAACGTGAAAGTACTGATCATTGGCGGCACTGGGTTCATGGGAACCCCGCTTTCGACTTGGGCTTTGGCTCAAGGACACGAGGTGCATGTTCTCCACCGGGGTGAGCGGGTCGCAGCTTTGCCAGAAGGTGTACGGGGTCTTCAAGGTGAGCGCGACGATTTGCCTGGTCTTGGCGATGAGATCGACAGAATCGGACCAGACGTGGTGATCGATATGATCGCTATGACGGAAGCGTCCACGCGGCCCATACTGGAATTCTTTGATGGTCGAACTGATCGCTATGTGCTTGCGAGTTCCTGTGATGTTTACAAAGCTTACGGGGTTTTGGTGAAGAAAGAAGAAGACGGACCGGTTTCCGTCCCAGTGGATGAGGAAGCGCCGCTTCGCACCAAACTCTATCCTTATGCCAAGGAAGAAGAAGCGGGGCCTGAGGCCTATGACAAAATCCCTATAGAGAGACTCGTTTTGGGATCGTCGTCGTTGCCTGGCACTATCGTGCGTTTGCCGATGGTCTACGGTCCCGACGACCGGCAACACCGTTTTCGTGATGTGGTCAAGCGCATGTCAGATGCGCGGCCGTTCATTTTGTTGGATGAGGCTTACGCGGGTTGGCGAAGCACCTTTGGGTTTGTGGACAATGTGGCGGCCGCGATTGGCTTGGCAGCAACAAGCCCGAACGCAGCCGGTGAGATTTACAACGTCATGGACGACACTGTGCTCGACATGAAGGGGTGGACACGGACATTTGGAGATGCCTTTCCATGGTCAGGGGAAATTGTGCCTTTGCCATCGCGCCAATTACCAGAGCATCTAGCATCCGAATTTCAAATCATCGATCTGGCTCAAGACCTGTTGGCGGACGCGTCCAAGATCCGTCAACAGCTTGGATATAAGGACGTGGTTGGGTTGCCAGATGCCGTCCAGCGCACCATCGACTATGAGCGGCAATCGTTGGATGAGGCCGAGGAGAAAGACTTCGACTATGGGGCGGAAGACGAGGTTTTCCAACGATTCCAACAGGAAAAGGGATGATTTGCAAACCGGTTTGCAGAAATTTTGACAGGCAGTTCCTATATTCGGTTTGGTGACCCCTTTGGGTCGACGCAAAAAGGATCTGCACTCACATGATCAACATTCTCCTCAACATCCTTTGGCTCATCTTTGGCGGTCTATGCATGGCGGTCTTTTGGTTTGTCGCGGGTGTGATCATGATCATCACCATTGTGGGTATTCCGTTTGCGCGTGCCGCGTTCAATATGGGCATCTTTGCTCTGTGGCCGTTCGGGCGCACGATTGTCGCTAGGGATGATTATTCAGGCCGCGAAGATATTGGCACGGGCGCGCTCGGCGTGATTGGAAATATTGTTTGGTTGCTCTTTGCCGGGATTTGGCTCGCGATCGGGCACATTCTGACCGCCTTTGGTCTTGCCATCACGATCATCGGTATTCCTTTTGCTTGGCAGCATTTGAAGTTCGGGGGTCTTGCGATTTGGCCGATCGGCAAAGCGGTTGTGGATCGCGAAGACCGGGTGGGCTCGCCGCTTGCGGCGCTAGAACCCTCACGTCGGCTGGACGAGTAAGACTTAGGCGGGCGCCTTTCTCAAAGCCGATGCTCTTACCTTTTCACTCGCTGACTTGAGCTGACCGCAGGCGGCCATGATGTCACGACCGCGCGGGGTGCGAATGGGACTGGCGTATCCTGCTCGATTGACCACTTCGGCGAAGGCCTCAATTTGTTTCCAATCGGAGCACTCGTAAGGTGATCCTGGCCAAGGGTTGAACGGTATCAAGTTGATCTTTGAGGGAATGCCGCCAAGCAGTCGTACGAGTTTCTTGGCGTCTGCCACGCTGTCGTTGAGGCCTTTCAGCATGACATACTCAAACGTAATACGCCTAGCGTTCGAGACGCCTGGGTAATTGCGGCAGGCATTTAGTAGTTCTTTCAAAGGGTATTTCTTGTTGAGCGGCACAAGTTCATCGCGGATGTCGTCTCGCACTGCGTGCAGGGATATGGCCAGCATCACCCCGATCTCTTCGCCGCAACGCTCAATTTCTGGCACGACGCCAGAGGTTGAAAGCGTGATGCGCCGTTTGGAGAGTGAGAGCCCCTCATTGTCGGACACGATGTGGAGGGCGGTTTTTACATTGTCAAAATTGTAGAGAGGTTCACCCATGCCCATCATGACAATGTTGGTGATGCGTCGCGGTTCGCGGGGTTCCATTTGGTCTGGCCATTCTCCCAGCGCATCTTTGGCGATCAAGACTTGATCAACGATTTCACCGGCGGTGAGATTGCGGACAAGTTTCTGGGTTCCGGTGTGACAGAAAGTGCAGTTGAGGGTGCATCCAACTTGACTTGAAACACATAGAGTTCCGCGTGCGTCAGCTGGGATGAACACAGTTTCTGCCTCAACACCTGGGGCGAACTTGATCAACCATTTGCGCGTGCCGTCGTTGGAAATCTGTTCGCTGACGATTTCGGGGCGATCGATGGTGAATTTCTCAGTGAGACTTGTGCGGAGGTCCTTGGAGAGGGTTGTCATCGCATTGAAATCAGTGGCGCCGCGTTGGTAGAACCAGTTCCACAATTGAGACACACGCATATTGGCTTGTCGCTCGGCAATGCCAGCCTGCAAGCACTGCTCTCTCAGTTCTTCGCGAGAGAGCCCGATGAGTTGCGTTTTGTCCGTCGACGTCATGTTTCTACAAAGAAGACAACAGAAGCAACTGCTTGACTTCTGGCTTCACCCGGTCCTCATTCAAGGAAATCCCGGTTCTAATTGCAGGTTCGGCGGATTTTGTCCAGGGCAGCCGTGATTCCCGACAGAGAGTAACGATCTGTTGTCAGAGTGCCGCGGCTCGATGTGCCCGTGATGTTCATGGAGCTGCCACGTTTCATCGCATTGACCAGGCGCTTTTCATCCTTCTGATCTCTGAACCAGGCGCCGTCATCGGTGGTGAACAAAGTGAATTTGTCAGAGCCGATTTTGGCAATAGAGGTCGAGTTCTTTTTGAAAGGGTAGCCGATCGTGACGCTCGGTTCGGCGTTGCCACCGCCCCAAGATGTCACAAAGAAGAAGATGTCGCCGCGCCGGACGTTTTTTGGATTGGTATCTTTGGGGGTCGACACAATGAAACAGACTTTGCGGCCTCCTTCATCCATGGCGAAGGCTTTCCAGTCTTTAAAGGTTCCCAGAGGCTTCGGTGTTGCCGAAAAGGCTGGCGATACGAGACCCAGGCTCAAGAGAATGGCTGCAATGACATTTAGACCTCGGTGGGTGAGGTTGGTTTGACCAACGACTTTCATGGGTCTCAACTCCTTCTCAACTCTAAGAATCCCTTGCGGACTGCTTGTGCCACACTGTTGTTATTTGAAATCATTCTAAAGTGTGGTCTACTGCCCTCATTGAGATCGACGCGCGCGCAAAACTGAATTTTGGTTTGATCCAATTATACCAGGAAAAGCGGCGAATTTGCGAAGGAACTGTGCCATGTCAAAGGTGACCGGTTGGTTAACAAACCATGAAAGTCGCGCTCCTTTGGCGACTTTGTGGAGAGGGCAGCTGCTTAGGGCCTCCCCATGACGGTCCTTGGTCGCCTCCATCATCCCAGCGCCTCTAATGAGGACCTTGCCGACCTTGTCGGTCGGATTGGGGCTTCTCGGGACAAGCAGGCCTTCGCGATTTTGTATTCTTTACTGGGCCCGAAAATCAGAGGTTTCCTTGTCAGCGCAGGTGCTCGGGAGGCGCAGGCCGAAGAATTGACGCAGGAAGTAATGTTGGTGGTATGGCAGCGGGCGGCAGAGTTTGATCCGAGACGGTCTTCTGTCACTTCATGGATCTACCGGATTGCTCGGAACCGGCGAATTGATGCGGCGCGACGAGAGCAAACGCGGCGCGCCAACCCATATGATCCCATTCTTCTCCGTGAGGCCCCACAAAAACCCGACGAGGCCCTGTCTGAGCGTTTGGCAGAAGAACAATTGAATGACGCTATAGGGACGCTTTCACCAGAACAATCCGACCTCTTACGCCTTTCCTTCTTTGATGAACTGAGCCACCGCGGCATTGCTGAAGAAACCGGCTTGCCCTTAGGGACGGTTAAATCCCGATTGCGTCTTGGGCTTGACCATTTGCGCAAAGCGCTGGACGCTTAAGCCCACTCGGCACACACCTGCGCTCATTTAGTCTTTTTGAATTCTGACTGGCGGTTCACGCCAATCTTTCTCAGGCGGTATTTCTTGCGGCCCGCCAGGCATCAGGGGGCGCACGGGATATCCGCCCAGGCTTATGGTTCTGTCATACATGACCAAGGCGGCTGCGGTGGCGACGTTGATGCAAAAACTGGTGGGGATCTTGATGATGTGATCACAAATGGCGAGCACTTCTTCAGAGAGTTCGCCCTTTTCCGGGCCCAATACGTAGGTTGCTTGCAAGGGGTGACGAAAACTTGGGAGCTCAACGGCCTCATCCAGCAACTCGACCCCAACGACCTGGCATCCTTTGGGCACTCGCATGGTTTCGACACCATCCCAGTCGAAAAATGGCAAATGTTCATAGGACCTTGAGGTGTCTGAGGACAACTCGCGAACGCGGTCGAAGGCGTCAAGGGTGAAAACGAAACTTGCACCAAACCCATGCGCTGAACGGAACAAATTTCCGACATTCATCGGTTTCGATATTCCCTCAACGCCAATTCCGAAATATCCTCGCATGGTGATTTCCCAAGTCTTGAGGCCCGGAGTGAATTCCGAGTCAGATGTGAGAGTACCCCAATGGCCAACCCCATCCTAGTCGAAGTGACCCGTGACCCTGAACAGGGAAGATTTGTGGAGAGCGTTCATCGCGGCGCTGTCGCGGTGGTCAGCGCTGGGGGACAGGTGCTCATGTCGCTGGGCGACATTGAGACCCCGATGTGTCCACGGTCGACTTTGAAGCCTCTACAGGCGTTGGCGTTGTTGGAGAGCGGCGCCATAGAGCATTTTGACCTTGGGGAAAAAGAGATTGCCCTGGCGTGTGCCTCCCATTCCGGAGAACCCACCCATACCACCACCGTTGCGGAGTGGTTGCGGAAAATCGATTGCAGCATCGATATGTTTGAATGCGGTCCGCATTTGCCTGTTCATGAAGGGTCTGCGCATCGCCTTATAGAGGCGAGACACAAACCCAATGCTCTGCACAACAATTGTTCAGGCAAACACACAGGCTTTATGACGCTTGCCCGGCATATGGGGGTGGATGTTGCGGGCTACACAAAGCTCGATCATCCGGTTCAACAGCTGATCGCCTCCGTTATCGGTGAAATGGTTGGATACGATGTATCAGCCCATCCCGTTGGACCTGATGGATGCAACGCCCCCAACTATGCACTGCCATTGACTTCGCTGGCGCATGGGCTCGCTCGATTGGGCCGGACAGAAAGTCTCTCACCGAAACGCGCCAGTGCTGCGTCTGCAATGCTAGGGGCCATCGAACACCACCCGCACCTCATCGCCGGTGAAGGACGGGTATGCACGCGTCTTGTCCCGCACCTTATTGGCGGCGGACTTGTGAAGTCAGGCGCTGAAGGGTGCTACGGCGCGGTTCTGCCGAAATTGGGCGTGGGTGTTGCCTTGAAAGTCGATGATGGCGCGGGCCGTGCGAGTGGATTGGTCTTGGCACATGTGATCAATCGGCTGGGCTGTTTGGATGCCTCAAACGAGGATTTGGGCGATATTCTGGAGCCCGAAGTCGTGAACACGGTTGGGCGGACGGTTGGCGGGATGAATGTGTCCGCGAATCTCTTGGAGGTCGCGGTCGAAGGGCTTGAGGCTTGACCCCTCCCAAGCCCCCGCGTAGGACAGGTCCAAGCAACAAAAACAAAAGCAAAAAGCTTAGGGAGAAATGAGCCATGAAGGCTGTCGTCTGCAAAGAATATGGTCCCATCGAAAACTTGGTTGTTGAGGAAATCGACAACCTTAGTGCCGGTCCGGAACACGTGGTCATTGATGTCAAAGCGGCCAGTGTGAACTTTCCCGATGTGCTGATTGTTCAAAATCTTTATCAATTCAAACCCGAGCCGCCGTTCTCTCCTGGCAGCGAAGTTTCTGGTGTTATCAAGTCTGTGGGTGAGGGTGTTACAGATCTCAAAGTGGGTGACCGGGTGATTGGCTCGAGTGGGTTCGGTGGCTTTGCAGAAGAGTGTGTGGTCCCCGCGACCAATGCAACTGTTATTCCAGAAGAAATGCCGTTCGATGAAGCCTCAGCGCTCATGTTGGTCTACGGAACATCCCATCACGCCCTCAAACAGCGTGCCGAAATCCAACCGGGCGAAACCCTTCTTGTGCTTGGGGCATCCGGCGGTGTTGGTCTTGCTGCTGTGGAGCTGGGTAAAGCCATGGGTGCACATGTGATTGCAGCCGCCTCCAGCCAGGAAAAGGTCGACTATTGCTTGAAATACGGAGCGGACCAGGGGTTTGTCTATCCAAGAGGCCCGCTTGACCGTGATCAGCAAAAGGCGATGTCGAACCAGATCAAGGAATTGACGGGCGGCAAGGGCGCAGATGTCATCTACGACCCCGTCGGTGATGACTATGCGGAGCCCGCATTGCGGGCCATTGCCTGGAAGGGCCGATATCTCGTGGTCGGCTTTGCGGCAGGACAAATCCCAAAAATCCCGCTGAATTTGGCGCTTCTCAAGGGGTGTCAGATCGTCGGCGTTTTTTGGGGCATGTTCACCGGCGTTGAGAATGCGCTGCACCGAGAAAACGTCAAAGAGCTGATGAGTTTGTACCGCGACGGCAAAATCAAGCCGCGCATTTCTGCTCATTATCCTTTGGACCAAGCGGTGCAGGCGCTGCAGGACATGGCGGGCCGAAAGGTACTCGGCAAGGTCGTTCTTACCCCGTAACGCGATCTAATCAAAAAGGAACAATGTGTGTTGAGCTGGCTGCGTCAGATCGGCGACCCGCTCGTCCGTCGATGGACGGGCTGGCCGGCTAGTCTACGCAGTGTGTTTTGGATGCTGGGTTCGGCGTTGATGTTCACGGCTATGTCGACTTTGGTTAAATTGCTCGGTGAAAACCTCAATTCATTCCAGATTGCATTTTTCCGCGCCTTCACCGGCATGGTTTTCGTTGTGCCGTTCATGCTGCGTCACGCTGAGGGGCGCAAAGCATTTAAAACCAAACACCCGGTCCTTCATCTCACGCGAGGGATTGCCGGTTCAACCGGTATGATGTGTGGGTTCTATGCGTTTGTTCATCTCCCACTCGCAACGGCGAGCGCCATTAGTTTTTCGCGCGCCATCTTTCTCGTACCACTGGCTATCATCGTGGCAAATGAAGTGGTTGGTCCGAGGCGTATCTTTGCGGCTTTAGTGGGGTTTGCCGGTGTGCTCATCATATTACGGCCCAATAGTTCCATGGACCCTGCTGCTTTGGTTGCGGCGGCAAGTGCGGTTGCTGTGGCCGTGGCTGTGATTTGTGTGAAACTCCTGTCGCGAACCGACCCGCCGACGACACTTCTTTTCTACTCAAACTTGATTGGCATCACCGCGACAGCAATTCCTGCGGCCATGGTTTGGCAGGCTTTGAGCCTGTCCGACCTTTTGATGTTGTTTTTGATGGGAGGGTTCGGTGTTTTGGCGCATACGTGTTTCATTCGCGCCTACTCGATTGGTGAAGTGAGTGCGCTTGCGCCGGTCGACTACACGCGTTTGATCTTCTCAACAATTGTTGGATTTGCGATCTTTGGCAATGTTCCCGACTTGGCGGTTTGGATTGGAGCTGGGCTTATTGTTGCCTCCACGCTCTACATCACTTTGCGCGAAGCAGGACTTGAGCGGGGAACAAAGATCGTCGGGTTGGATCCTCCTTTTGGTGCGAGCCGCGATTATAGCCCTCCGCAGAGTGCTTCGGCGGAGAAGGACACTACCGCATCAAGAGCGCCGCAGCCGCCTCACGATGAGGAGGTTTGATGTGACCGCTGACAATGCCAATGGCCGTGGCCAAGACCGTCGCGTCATCGGTAAACCCAACGCCTAACAAGACGTCCGGGATCATGTCGGTGGGGAAGACAAAATAGGCAAGGGCCGCCATCAGAACCCCTCTGACTTTAGTCGGCGTCTTGGGGTCAAGTGCGCAGAAGTAAGCCGCGGTGAGATCATCCATGAAGGGGACTTGGCCTGCAATCTTGCGCACTTTGGGCCAAAAGCCAGAGGTAACGACCTTCTCGTCTTCCTCAAATGTCCTGTTCTCTTCCATCTATCCAATATGGGGACTAATCGCCTAATGCCAAGTGATTGCAGGCGGGCGCCTGGCTTGCTAAGAACAGAGCCGGTCGCGCGAAATTCAAGGTCAATCCTCTACTTGCGACCGATCGAGGGAAGGGAAATCCATGGAATTGAATAACAATATTGCAGCTGTCATTACAGGCGGCGCATCCGGGCTCGGAGAAGCCACAGCGCGGGAACTTGCTTCCCAAGGTGTCAAAGTCGCTTTGTTCGACCTCAATGAAGAAAAAGGTGAGGCTCTGGCAAGTGAACTCGGGGGCGTTTTTTGTCAGGTTGATGTGTCTGACGAGGCAAGTGTGGATCAAGGATTTGAAAAGGCGCGCGCGGCTCAAGGGCAAGAGCGCATACTTATCAATTGCGCGGGCATTGGCATTGCCGTCAAAACCGTCGGCAAAGATGGCGCACACCCACTTGGGCTCTACAAAAAGGTCTTGGACGTCAATTTGATCGGCACATTTACCTGTATCGCCAAAGCCGCGCTTGGCATGAGTACAGCAGAACCTTTGACGAAAGACGGTGAGCGAGGCGCCATTGTGAACACCGCATCGGTTGCTGCTTTTGACGGTCAAATCGGACAAGCAGCCTATTCTGCTTCCAAAGGCGGCATTGTGGGCATGACACTGCCGATTGCCAGGGACCTGTCGCGCAACGGCATTCGTGTCAACACCATTGCGCCTGGGCTCTTTAACACACCGTTGTTTGCCGCTGCACCGCAAGAAGTGCGTGATGCGCTCGGCTCACAAGTGCCTTTCCCGTCTCGTCTTGGCCACCCACATGAATTTGCGCAAATGGCGCGTCAGCTCTGTGAGAATGGCATGATGAACGGCGAAACCATCCGTGTTGATGGTGCGATCCGAATGGCGCCGCGGTAAGATTTTTGAACTATGGATGAGAGGTCTGCCGATTTAGGCGGGCCTTTTTTCTATCTGATACGAGCGGCCAGATGTCCCCGGATATCACCCCAAGACATGCCGAGGGCGACAACGGTCGCAAGAACAATTTGCCCAATATAGATGACGTAATCTTCGCCTGAGATTGTCATGAGTTCGTAGTCTGTCAGGACCCAGATTAGAACGCCAATCACTGTCGTTGCCACAACCATGCCGACGAGGCCGATGGCGAGCACGGTGGCGCGAATGCAGAAGAACAACAGTATCGAGAGTATGAGACCAGCAAACACTTTGACGGACAACGGCAGCGCGATGGTTCCATCGATGAGGTGATAGAACGATTGTTCACGGATGTTGTAGGCGCCAAAGACGAGCACAAGCGTCAGCAAATAGCGCATCAAGAAATTTGTAAACCCTTGCGACCCCATATCAAATCTTCCCCAATTTCCCCTGCTGATCTTTGACCAGCCCTTCTTTCGCCGGACTATGTGGCGATTTTTTCGATGAATTGTGCCATTTTGATGTCACGTTCACTGACGCCGCCCGCGTCATGAGTTGATAGTAAAATTTCAACGCGATTGTAGACATTGAACCATTCTGGGTGATGGTCAACTTTGTCTGCGAGCAAGGCGATGCGCGTCATAAAAGCGAAGGCCTCATTAAAATCTTCAAAGGTGAACGTTTTCTGGATGGCATCTCGCCCCTCGACATCCTGCCAGCCGGAGAGGTTACCAACCTCTTTTGCGCGATCTTCTGATTTGAGTTTTTTGACCATGTGTATTGCGTATTCCCTAATGCAGTCTCTTTAGTATTCTGCTTGAGTTGCAGATATCGGGATTCCTTTCATCGCAATCTCCCTTCGAAAAGGAGATAAAACGCACTCGCCCCATCAGGTTTTCAAGAGGTACAAAGCCGAGACGATCGATGAGTCGACTGTCGCTCGAAATATCTCTGTGGTCCCCCATCATAAACAAGTGTCCATCTGGGACCGTGAACTCATCCGTGTCGTCCAATGGCCCATCGTTTGTGATTTCAATAATAGCATACGCTGATCCGCCTGGCAGGCGCTCAATGTATTCCTGGGCTTGATACGATTGCCCGATGCGAGCCGCGTATTCGTACTCTCGGGACTTTTCCCTTTCGACAGGCTTGCCGTTGAGGTGAAGTTGCCCCCCTTTGACCTGAACTCGGTCACCAGACAAGCCAACCACCCGTTTGATCATTACAATTTGTTCTTTGGTGTGGTGAAATACAACAATGTGTCCCCGCTTGGGCTCACTCCCAAATAGGCGCCCTGATTTGGTCGGGAAAGAGGGGAGTATTCCGAAGGGAAACGAATAGCGTGAAATTCCATACGTGAATTTGCTCACAATGACACGATCGCCGGCGACAAGTGCCGGAGTCATGCTATCCGCGGTGACCGTGTATGTCTTGCTTGCATAAAAACTGATAGCCACCGTGAAGGCAACAACGAACAATATCCTTGCAATCCACTCTCTTGGCTTCTTGTGCCACCTATTTTTGTTTGTGGAGTTTCTTGACATGATCTTCCGGTTGTTACCTTGCCTACTTCAGCCGTTTCAGAATTCTGCTCGAATTGCAGATATCGGGGTTCTTCTTGGCGCAATTGTGCAAGGAATATGAGATCACTTGAGCTCGGCCCATGAGGTTTTCGAATGGCACGAAGCCGAGTTTGTTGAGGAACCGACTGTCGCTCGACATGTCTCGATTGTCTCCCATCATAAACAGATGCCCTTCGGGGACCGTATACTCTCTCGTATTGTCCATAAGGCTATCTGGCGCAATTTCGATGATCGTGTGGGCCGGCCCATCTGGTAGTTGTTCAATGTACTCGCGGACTTGGTAGGATTGACCGTTTCGAGTCGTGTATGTGTACTCGCGGGATTTTTCTCGTTCGACCAATTCTCCATTGAGATGAAGTTGACCCTGTTTTACCTGCACGCGATCTCCAGGCAACCCAATCACACGTTTGATCATGGTGATGTCGTCGCGGGTGTGTCTAAAGACAACAATGTCGCCGCGACTAGGTATTTGGCCGATGATGCGTCCGCTCTTGGTTGGGAGCGATGGGGCCAAGCTGAAAGGAACAGAGTGGCGTGAATAGCCATAAGAAAATTTCGTCACCACAACACGATCACCAACTGTCAATGTAGGCGCCATGCTTTCAGACGGAATGTGGAAAGACGCAAAGGCGATGGTTTGAATGGCAAAAACCAGTCCAACGACGATGGCGATGGTTTTGCCCCACTCCAACAAAACGTCCTTGTTCATAAGTAGATCCTTCTTTGTTCTGCGGTCGATATATTAGCCTGTCCCCTCAACTAGCTCAACAAAAGGGAACGTGATGCACTTTTAAGGGTTATTGGCGGCTTGCCAACGCCCTTCAGGTCCTGTTGGATATGGGGCCGTGGTGAGAATGACACAAGAGTTTACGAAATGAGCCAAGTCCGTGTTTTATTTGTGTGCCTAGGCAACATCTGTCGGTCGCCGATGGCGGAGGGCGTGTTCCAGCAATTGGTGGACGAATCTGGATTGGGCAACCTTATTGAGATCGATTCTGCTGGAACTTCTGGTTGGCACGAAGGTGAACCTGCGGAAAGACGCGCTTTGACCATTGCGAAAAAAAGAGGGTATGATTTATCAACCTGCGTGAGCCGACCCTTGCACTGGCAAGATTTCAATGGCTTCGATTATTTGATCGCGATGGATCGCTCTGTAGAAGAGACCCTACGAGCTGGGCAATCTGATGAAGTGCAGGAGAAGGTTCATTTGTTTATGCGCTTTGCGCAAGGGGACAAAGCTGTCGATGTGCCTGATCCTTACAGCGGTCGGCGCAAAGGTTTCGAAAAAGCGATGGATCTCATTGAGGATGGCTCGCGGGCCTTTCTTGAATATTTGCGCGCCACACATACTAGGTGAGCAGGTGTCCCCGTCGCAGATCGAATTGATGTTCGATGCGGTAGGTGCTTCCTCTGTGACTCAGTTGACTTGAAAACAATGTGAAATGTTGGATCTCGAGCGAGGGGAGTATGATTGCTCCATTGACCTCTAGATAGGGAACAATCTTCGAAGGCTTTGTCTGCTTGAAGCGGGCCAATGTGACGTGCGGTGTGAATTTGCGCTGTTCGGGCGGTAGGCCTGCGGCTTGAATGGCGCGTTCAATCTTCTCTTGAAGCTGCAGGAGACGCGGATTGGGTTCTGCGCCCACCCAGAGCGCGCGCGGTTTGCCGCGGCCGAATGTGCTAAACCCCGCAAGAGTGAGTTCAAAACTCTCTATATCGATCCGGCTCAAATTGTCAGTGAGATCCTGAAGCCGGGGTTCTTCTATGTCACCAATGAACCGCAAGGTGAGGTGCAAGTTGTCTGGCGGAACCCAACGTACATCTGGAATACCGTTTTGAAGAGTGGCCAATCGTACTCTCGCTTGGGGGGGAATTTCCAATCCTACAAAGAGCCGTATTGACATGACGCCTCGCTAAGATGCGCCCATGGCGTCTGCCTGCTCGATCATTTGAAGGATGAACGGCGCGAGACCTTCAACAATGACATCGACCCCTTGCGCATTGGGGTGAATGCCGTCGGCTTGGTTGAGGTTGGGGTCGGCTGCCACACCTTCCAAGATAAAGGGATAGAACGTGACGCCATGTTTCTTGGCGACCGCGGCGAAAATGGGTTCAAACTCTTCTGCATATTCTGAGCCCAAGTTGGGTGGCGCTCGCATGCCGGTCAGAAGGACCTGAACGCCTTTGTCCACAAGCCCGGAAACCAGCGCGTCGAGATTGGCGGCGGTTTCGCTTGGCGGAATGGCGCGAAGTGCATCATTGCCGCCAAGAACGAGAATGACGACATCGGTGTCGGGCCCGACCGACCAATCGAGCCTTGCCAAACCGCCTGCGGTTGTATCGCCAGAGACGCCAGCAGCTTTCATCACGATCTGGGGACTTGAGGCCTTGAGCCTTGCTTCGAGTTTGCTCGTTAGGCCATCTTCTGGGGGGAGGCCATATCCAGCCGCAATACTGTCGCCAAAGAGCACGATGGTTGTCACATCAGCGTCAGTATTTTCCGCAGCAGCCGCATTTGTACCGAAGAAAACACCGGCGATGATTGCCAGAATTGTCGAAATTGAGCCAAACTCACCCATATTGTTCCTAACCAACACCTGTTTCGTCCTCAAGCCTCGAAAGATAGATAATGTCAGAAGCGCCGCTTATCCAACTCGACGATGTTCATGTGACCTTGCCGTCGAGCGCAGGCCCCGTCCATATCTTACGGGGTCTCACGTTCAATGTCAGCGACGGGGAGACCGTTGGGCTGGTCGGGCCTTCAGGATCGGGGAAATCAACGCTCCTTATGGTTCTTGCGGGCCTTGAAAAGCCAACGGAAGGCCAGGTCCAAATTTCGGGAATTGATATTGGCGGATTGTCGGAAGATGGCTTGGCGGTCTTTCGCCGAAAACAGATCGGGATTGTTTTTCAATCCTTCCACCTCATTCCTACCATGACCGCCCTGGAGAACGTCGCCGTGCCTCTTGAACTGGCCCGGCAAGAAGGAGCTCTCGACATTGCAGCAGAACGGCTGGCGGCGGTCGGTCTTGATCACCGCACTGGGCACTATCCGGGACAGTTGTCAGGAGGTGAACAACAGCGTGTCGCACTGGCGCGTGCAATGGCGGGAAGCCCTAAGGTGATCTTGGCGGATGAACCGACCGGCAATCTCGACGGTAACACCGGGCACCAGATTATTGATTTGCTTTTCGATTTGCATGACCGTTCCGACACGACGTTGTTTCTCATAACTCATGATGAAGAATTGGCGGGGCGGTGCGACCGCATCATTCGTTTGCGCGACGGACAAATCGTCAGTGATGAGAGAACCAACACACACGTCAAAGAGACGGTGGCCTCGTGAACGGTTTCGATACGGGTTTTGTGTTTCGTCAAGCGCGGCGTGAGTTGCGCGCTGGCTTTTCTGGGTTCCGGGTCTTTCTCATTTGCCTCTTCCTCGGGGTGAGTGCCATTGCTTCGGTGGGCACTGTGACGTCGTCCTTCGTTGCTGGCCTTGCAACAGAGTCGCGCGCGCTTCTTGGCGGTGATCTCGATGTCAGGTTGACTCACCGCCCGGCAACAAAGGAAGAACGGGCCTGGCTGCAAGAATGGGGCTCACTCTCGGAAGTCATCAGTTTTCAAACCATGGGGTTTGCGCCAAAGTCGGACGACCGTCGATTGATTGAGCTCAAAGGGGTCGATCAGAACTATCCACTCTACGGATCGGTAAAACATGATGGCGCCTCATCGTTTCAAGACCGACTGGTGCAACGCGAGGGACGATATGGTGCGCTTGTTGAAGAGACACTGCTGAGCCGACTTGGTCTTGATGTCGGCGACAGTTTGCGGATTGGTGCGAGTGAATTTGCGATCCGTGGGATCATCAAAGATGAACCAGATCGCGTTGCCGGGGGCTTTCGGTATGGCCCGCGGGTGATGGTCTCAACTGAAGCCTTGGGTGAAACCGGCTTGGTTCAAGTGGGCAGTTTGATCCGGTATCGCTACCGTCTTGCACTTCCTGAAACCGCCCAGGATGATGAAACGTTGCAGCTCTTTCGTGACGGTGCGGAGGAAGCCTATGGCGGTGCAGGCTGGCGCATACAAGACCGGCGCAACAGCGCGCCCGGAGTTCGGTTCTTCATCAATCGCGTTTCGATGTTCTTAAGTTTGGTCGGACTTGCCGCTCTTATTGTTGGCGGCGTTGGCGTCGGGAATGCGGTGAAGTCATATCTCGACCGGAAACAAGAAGTGATTGCGACATTTAAATGTTTAGGTGCGGATGGTGCGTCTATCTTTGCCATCTATTTGGTACAAGTCTTGGCTATGGCGCTGGTCGCGATCGCTTTAGGTCTGATTGCGGGCGCCATGGTACCTCTGGTATTGGCCGCGGTGCTCGGCGGAATCTTGCCAATCCCGGTCAAGCCTGGGTTTTACCCAAGCGCTATGGCGCAGGCCTCTTTGTTTGGTGTGTTGGTCACCATTGCATTTGCTTTGTGGCCTTTGGCGCGGGCGCGTGACTTGAGCCCAGCTAATCTCTTTCGCGATCTTGTTGGTAAGGAGAGAGGCTGGCCACGATGGCCATATCTTGCAGGCATTGCCGTTGCGGTTCTTGTGATGGTCGGGAGTGCTATTTTCTTCAGTCCCTACGCGCCCTTTGCCGCCTTCTTTCTTGCGGGCGTCGCTGTTTCGTTTCTTCTATTGGCGGGAGCGGCCTATTGTTTTTTGTTTGTGGTCAAAAAAGCTCCGCGGGCACGACGTGCCAGTTGGCGCATGGCTCTTGCGAACCTTCACCGACCGGGAGCGCCTACGACAAGCGTGGTGCTATCTATGGGGCTTGGGCTTACTCTTGTTGTGACAGTCGCGCTTATTGACGGCAATTTGAGCCGCCAGATTACCTCACAGATTCCAGAGGACGCACCTGCCTTCTTCTTTATCGATATTCAAAAAGCAGAGATTGAGGCTTTTGATGGGTTGATGGCAGAGCTCGAAGGGGTTAGCGATTTCAACCGGGTACCAAACTTGCGCGGACCCATTTTGCGTCTAAACGAAGTGCCTGTGACAGAAGCGGAAGTCGACCCAGAAGCGCGGTGGGCTCTGAATGGGGATCGCGGCTTGACTTATGCGACGGTGATCCCTGAAGGGTCGCAATTGGCTGAAGGTTCCTGGTGGCACTCCGACTACCTAGGACCGCCATTGATTTCTATTGAAGAAGAGTTGGCGCGCGGATTTGGTCTTAGTGTTGGGGACACGTTGACGTTCTCCGTTTTGGGACGTGAGATAACTGCAACTCTTGCCAATACGCGCGTGTTCGATTGGCAGGCGCCCGATTTCAATTACGCTTTCGTGTTTGCGCCTGGCACTTTAGAAGCGGCGCCGCATACGTTTGTTGGCAATGTGCGCGTCGATCCTGCGCAAGAAGAAGAGCTTTACCGCCGGGTTGGTGATGAGTATCCAGGCGTCACGATCGTGCGCGTTAAAGAAGCCTTGAGCGCCATCAACGACATACTGAGTGATCTTACGTTGGGGGTGCGTATTACCAGCCTGGTAACGGTTGTTGCTGGCATCTTGGTGTTGGCGGGCGCGCTGGCGGCGGGACATCGGCGACGCATCTACGACGCGGTAGTCCTTAAAGTGTTGGGAGCGACAAAGGGGTGGGTGATCAAAGTCTACATCTTTGAGTTTGCCGCATTGGGGCTGATGACGGCTTCGATTGCTGCGATCCTCGGCACTTTTTCGGCCTACTTGGTTGTGACGCAAGCGATGGGATCGCAATGGATCTTCTTGCCGGGGCGGCTCTTTCTCACAATCGCCGTCGCAACGGTGGTGACGGTGGGTTTGGGTCTTCTTGGCACTTGGCGGGTTCTCGGCGCGAAAGCAGCCCCGGTCCTTCGCTCGGCCTAAGGGTGGCGTTCTCGTAGGATAGGCCACATTTTCGTGATCATTAACAAAAAGTTAAGGAGAACTTGGGGTTTTGTGAAGTGCGGGACCCTGATTTTCTTGAAGTCCGCCCCCTTTGCCCCATATAAAGGTGCAGGTTTGTCCGTTTAATCGGAGGAAGGAAAAACGCATGTCTGACTATAATGATAGAACTGTGAGACGCGATTCATCAGCGGTTGAGGTCGATCAGGGCCTTAGAGCCTATATGATGCGGGTGTACAATTACATGGCAGGTGGTGTCGCCTTGACCGGTATTGTGGCCTTCCTTGTTTCACAATCACCGGCCCTCATGAATGCCATTTTCGGAACGCCGCTCCAGTGGGTCGTGTTCTTGGGTCCCTTGGCTTTTGTTTTTATTTACAGCGCGCGCATCCACAAGATGAGTGTCGCTGGAGCCCAGCTCGGCTTTTGGGCTTATGCGGCCATGTTGGGCGTGATGCTGTCGTCGATCTTCATCATGTACAATATTCCCTCAATCACGCGTGTGTTCTTCATCACGACGATCATGTTTGGATCGCTGAGCCTTTGGGGCTACACCACAAAGCGTGACTTGAGCGCTATGGGGACATTCTTGTTCATGGGGCTGATTGGTCTGATTGTTGCGATGGTCGTGAACATCTTCCTGCAATCATCGGTCGTGCACTTTGCGATTTCCGTGATCGGTGTTGGTATTTTTGCCGGCCTCACAGCCTGGGATACGCAGAAAATCAAAGACACCTACTACGAAGTTGGTGAGATGGGCGATGTTGCGAAGAAAGCATCGATCATGGGTGCGTTGAGATTGTATCTCGACTTCATCAACATGTTCTTGTTCTTGCTGCGCCTCTTCGGCGGCCGCGATTAGCAGAACATTGATGCACAGATTTGAGCCTCCGGATGGAAACGTTCGGGGGCTTTTTCATTGGGGGCTTCAGTCGACGAGTTGGAGTTTCTTCTTTTCCAAAACACGCAAGACCTGAGAGAGGTCATGGCCGCGCTTGAGGATCAAGCCAGTTGCGGCAATGACCGAATAAGCGCCTTGGCGACGGGCAAGCTTTGGTTGTTTCTCAATGCGGTAAAGAGGCATTTCGCTGGACCTGCGAAAGACGCTAAAGACGGCCGCATCAGACAGGAAATCGACAGCATAGTCGCGCCATTCACCTTCGGCCACACGCCGACCATAAAGACTTAAGATCGTGTCGAGTTCTTTTCGATTGAACGAGATGGGGCCGCGCTTTTGCTTTCCCGCGCGGGATGACTGGCCTTTGTGAACAGCCCCGCTTGCCGGGGCCTGAAATATTGGCTTTACGTCCTCCATCACCATTATCTTCCCGCGTTTTCTCAGAAAAGGCAAGTCCGGCTGTTTTGCCCGAAATGCCCAGAAATTAGCGCTTTCGGGCAAGCATGATACCGTCGGCGATTGGGGCTAAGCACATATCGACCCGGTCATCACCGTGGATCTTCTTGTTGAGGGCTTGCAAGGCCTTTGTGTCTTCATCGTCCGCTTTTGGATCTGCCACACGGCCTGACCAAAGTACGTTGTCGATGGCGATTAAGCCGCCTTGGCGCAGGAGCCGCAGACACCTTTCGTAATAGTCGTCGTAGCCGGTTTTGTCGGCATCGATGAAGGCGAGGTCGTAGGCTCCCTCGTTGTCGTTCGCGAGGAGGGTGTCGAGACTTTCGACCCCCGGTCCGACCAGCGTTTCTATCTGATCTTCAACGCCGGCTTGTTGCCAATAGGTGCGGGCCTTGCTTAGGAACTCTTCCGACATATCGCAACAGGTCAATCGACCCTCGGGTCCCATGGCCAGTGCCATGGCGAGGGCGCTGTATCCTGTGAAGGTGCCGATCTCAAGGGCGCGCTTGGTCCCGGTCAGCTTCACCAACATCTGCATAAAAGCCCCTTGTTCAGGAGAGATCTGCATGATGTGAAACCGCTCGTCGGCCAGCGTTGTTTCGCGGCAGATTTTCAACACTTCGTGTTCGCGGACCCCATTTACAAAAATGTAATCTAGGAGTTCTTCGGACATTTGAATGGTGAAATTCATGAAAATCCTCTCGTTTATAGGGGTTTTAGGCTCTCTATTTGATCATGATGAGTTTCGAAGCTCTCGTCGAGATTCGTGGCCACATTGTTGCCCAAGTTCAACCCCTCCGCCGCCCTATTGGATCCCTAGCTTAGTATTGTTGGTGAGTGCAGCCGTTTTGTAGCTTCGGTTTTGAACTCAGCCCCCCCAGCCCCCCGGGGTTGCGAGAAGGTTGACTTGCCAACATTCCTTCGTGGATAGGCCCATGTCGGCTCTGCGTATTGAGTTCGGCATGGGCTGATCGAAGGCTAAGTTTTCTCTCCCCCCAAAAACTTACGACTTTTGCCCTCTGATCGTACTCAGAGTGGCCGAAGTCGCTTTGATGCAGACCCATCCTGTTATGGTGGTTGTGATGCCTGTCAATAGGAACGCAATCTCTGTTAGGCCGGGCAGGGGGAAGGCGCGGTCGAGTGAGAAGGCAGCGATGGTCATGGCATGGAGGGGGAAGGTGTAGGACCACCAGGAAAGCTGGAAAGGCACTTCCAAGAAGTCTCGGACCATGGCTGCAAGGCACAGACAGAAAAACAATCCGAACCCGAAGAAAAGGGCAGGCCAAAGAACTTGCACCGGCCCGTTCATGGCGATGAAAGCGGAGGTTGCGAGACCCGGCGGGGCGATCATGATGAAGAGGGTTGGTCTTAGCGATTTTGGCAATTCGGGTTCGACAATGAGGCGGTAGACGATGAGCGGCAACAACATAAACCAACCTATCAATCCGAATCCCAAGATAAGCCAGCCAATGGTGGCGTAGCCAAGCGGCGCGGCAATTGAAGGTGCAACAAGGTTTCCCACAACAGGGAGAAACCAGCCCGGGTCGATGTCTTTTGCATCAATGCTCTTTGTGAACCAGCAGTGTACGGAGCGAACGGCGATTGCGAGGCCTGCAAAAGTCCCAATCAAAAAGAAGATATGTGCGAGCAAGAGATTGTGCGGCCTTAAAGCCTCGGCGGCAAGCAAGACACTGATGGAAAATGTTGCGATGAAGTTGAGTGTCGCGGGTGTGTTCGCGTCTGCGATAAGGTTCGTGCGGTAGCGCACAGTTCTCAGGGCATAGAGTGTCATCAAGGTAACGAGCAGGAAAAGACCGATGAGCAGAATGGCTTCAGCAATCGGCCTGGCGCTCGGTTCAACCCAGACGATGTGGCGCCAAACAAGACCGAGCCCGAGAACTCCCATGGAAGACCCAAAGACTGAAGGCGGCAGTTTTTGAAGCCAAGGCAAGCTTGTGTCTTCTGGGTGGGACATTTGGGTCTCGCTTGGTGTGACTTTCGTCAGCATGCCCTATTGAGAGCCGGTTGTCATTGGGGGAGCTCTGGGTCTAACTGCTTGACGGTATTGGTGGATGTCTCCCAGGATAGGTTCAAGCACCAGGAGGATTGTAGATGGCGGAGCATGGCAACAAGAGGCTTGAGGGCCGGACGGCGATTGTCACCGGCGCGGTATCAGGTATTGGGCTTGCTACGGCTAAGCTCTTTGTGGCGGAGGGCGCGCGCGTTCTTGCGGTCGACTTGCAAGATGAGGCTCTGAGTGAGGTCTTTAGTGATATGTCGGGGATTGTCACTCTGGCTCAAAGCGTGAGTGACGAAGAGGCGCCGGAGAAAATCATCGACCAAGCCGTGGCGGTATTCGGGGGTCTCGACATCTTAATGAACAATGCCGGCGTGGGTGTTGGCACATTGGCAGAAGAGACAAGCGACAAAGAGTGGGATTTCGTCCAGGACGTCAATTTGAAGGCGCCGTTTCGATTGTCTCGCGCGGCGATCCCGCATTTAAAGAAATCAAATGCTGGGCGAATCATCAATGTCTCCTCGACGGCGGCCATTGCGACAGACTGGGGCTTGTCTGCTTACTCGGCGTCGAAAGCGGGTGTCGGCGGTTTGACCCGCAATCTGGCGCTTGAACTTGGCAAGTTCGGCATCACGGTCAATCATATCATGCCCGGTGCTATCCACACCGGTATGACGACGCAGAGTTTCTCAAATGAGGATATTGCTGCGGTTTGGGCGAAGAAATCACCGCTTCGACGTCTCGGTGCGCCCACAGATGTGGCGAAAGTGGCACTTTTCTTGGCCTCGGACGATTCAGGCTTTATCACTGGGCAAGGCATTCAAGCCGATGGCGGGCTGTTGTTACGGTTTTGACAGAAATCCTCCCGGGGGCTTGCACGAAGGCCAGACTTTCACTATCTAACCCCATGCAAAAAATCACGATTTTGGCTCAGAACTCAAAGGGTCGGACAGGCGCATGATCGAAATTGAAGGTCTCGTCAAAAAGTTCGGATCGTTTACCGCGGTCAATGGTCTTTCCTTCAATGTGGGGAAGGGAGAGGTGCTTGGGTTTCTTGGGCCGAATGGTGCAGGAAAATCCACGACCATGCGGATGATCACAGGGTTCTTGGCGCCATCCGCCGGACGGGTTGAGGTTTGCGGGATCGACGTCGCCTCCCACTCCAATCAAGCACAAACGAAGATGGGGTATTTGCCGGAAGGGGCGCCGGCTTACGGCGAAATGACGCCGCGCCAGTTTCTTGCCTTCATCTGCGATGCAAGAGGACTGGATGGATCCGAGGCTGAGAAGGCAAGGGCGCTTGCGGTTGAACGCACCCAACTCGGCGGCGTTCTGGACCAAACCATTGATACATTGTCAAAGGGGTTCAAGCGCCGGGTTGGGTTGGCTCAAGCCATCTTGCACAATCCACCGGTCCTCATCATGGACGAGCCCACAGATGGTCTCGATCCAAACCAAAAGCATGCGGTGCGTGAGCTTATTCGCGAAATGGCTTCCGAAAAAGCGATCATTATCTCGACCCACATTCTGGAAGAAGTAGAAGCGATCTGTTCGCGTGCAGTTATTATTGACCGAGGACTTATTGTTGCCGACGGTACGCCTGAAGAGTTAGCAGCGCGCTCGCGTTATCACAACGCGGTCACCATGGATGTGGCTGCAAATGAGGCAGAAGCGGCCCGGTCTTCTTTGTCTTCACTCTCAGGGATTGCTGAGATGGTCGAAAGTGACGGTCCAGGTCAAGCTCAGAGGTTCACGCTGTTCCCGAGCGATCCAGCTCGTCTGCTGATTGAAGACGTCAGCACCTTGGCGGTTGAGAAAAGTTGGAATGTCAAAGCGCTTTACGCTGAAGAGGGTCGGCTCGATGAAGTCTTTCGGTCTTTAACGACGTCAGATGCGGAGGCGCCGGCATGAGAGAACTCAAAGCCGTCTTCAAGCGTGAATTCATGGGCTACTTTGCGACACCTTTGGCGTATGTGTTCATTGTGATCTTCCTGTTTGCTACAGGCGCATTCACGTTCTACATCGGCAACCTGTTTGAATCAGGTCGGGCGGATCTCACGCCCTTCTTCGGGTTCCTTCCGTGGCTCTATCTCTTCTTCATCCCGGCGATCGCCATGCGGCTGTGGGCCGAAGAACAAAAGAGCGGCACCATCGAAATCTTGATGACGCTGCCAATCCCGCTTTGGGCAATGGTGATTGGCAAATATCTAGCGGCTTGGGCCTTCGCGGGGCTGGCGCTAGCGCTCACGTTCCCGGTCTGGATCACGGTCAACTATCTTGGCGATCCTGACAATGGAGTGATTTTTGCAGGTTATGTGGGGTCGTTCTTTATGGCTGGGGCTTATCTTGCCATTGGCGCCTGTCTTTCGGCGACGACGCGCAATCAAGTTATTGCCTTCGTGTTGAGCGTAACGGTTTGTTTCTTGTTCACGGTGAGCGGATTGCCCCTTGTGCTTGAGTTCGTTCAAGCGGTGTCACCATCGACGGTTCTGGTTCAGGCGATTGCCTCGTTCAGTTTCATGACGCACTTTGAAGCCATCATGGACGGGGTTATTGATCTTCGCGACATGGTGTTCTTCCTCACGCTCATCGGGGTGGCGCTCACGATCAATATCCTTCTCATCGATCATAAGAGGACTTGAGTGATGGGCGGTTTCAAACTCTCCAGACATCAGGCGACAGCAGCCACCATCACGCTGCTTGTCGTCTTGTTCTTGGCTCTCAATGTTTTCGCGCTCAACGTCTTTCGCAGCGCGCGATTGGACCTAACCTCAGAGGGCTTGTTCACTCTAGACGACGGCACGGTGCGTACGCTTGAGGGAATAGAAGAGCCGATCACCTTTCGTCTCTACTATTCGGAGACTTCTGCTGCTGACATCCAACAAATTCGGGTGATGGGGGAGCGGGTGCGCGATCTCCTCTCAGAATTTGCGTCCGTTTCTGATGGCAAACTCATTGTTGAAGTGATTGACCCAGAACCCTACACGGAGGCTGAAGACCAGGCGGTGGCAAGCGGCCTAAAAGGCGCGCAAGTTGTCGGTGGCGAGATCATTTACTTTGGATTGGTGGCATCCAACACAATTGACGGTCAGGAAGTGATCCCCTTTTTCGCCACGGACCGGGAACAGTATCTCGAGTACGACCTGGCATCGATGATCTATCGTCTCAACCGAGAAAGCCAACCGGTTTTGGGGCTCCTTTCTGATCTCCCCCTCGACACAGGTCCTGGAGGCATGGTGGCGGCGATGCAGGGCAATGCGCAGCCCTTCATGATCTATGAGGAGATGCTGGCGGCTTTTGAGGTTGAACAATTGACCGCGGAGTTTGACCGGATTCCACCCGAGGTCGAAGTGCTGCTTATCGCGCATCCACCTGCCCTTGGTCAAAAAGCGCTTTATGCCATCGATCAATTCGTGATGCGCGGCGGCCGGGTTCTTGCCTTTGTCGATCCCTTCTCAGAGCTTTCTCAAGTTCAAGGTGCAGGCGGGCAGGGATTTGCGGATTCGTCTGTCAACTTCCTGGCGCCGCTCTTAAACTCTTGGGGGGTCGAGATCGATGGTGAACACATTGTCGGTGATCTTGCCCGATCATTGCGTGTTGGGTGGGGAAATGGTGCGGACAACCGTGCCATTGACTATGTGGTTTGGATCGGACTTGAGGCGCAAGATTTCAACAGCGATGATATCGTCACCGGCAGTTTGAACCGAGTGCAAATGGCTTCTGTCGGAGCCATCAAATCCTTGGCGGAAGCCGGCACTCGTTTTACGCCGTTGATCACGTCTAGCGATGTGTCGATGTTGTTAGATTTTCAGGACGTGAAATTCCAAACACCTCCAGATGAGCTGTTGCGGAAATTCCTACCCGATGATGAGGCTTATGTGATTGCGGCTCGGGTGTTTGGGCCTGTTAAGACGATGTTTTCGGATGGTCCGCCTCCACCAGAAGATGCGCTCGATGCGGAAGAGGATCTGTCGCCGGGCGAGGATGAACCTGAACAGCCACTGCCAGCGCATATCGCTTCCACGGAAGATGCCAATGTAATCGTAGTGGCGGATGCGGATCTCTTTGATGATCGCTTCTGGGTGCAAGTTTCAGAATTCCTTGGCGAGCGATATGCGGAGCCAACGGCTGACAATGGCGCCTTTGTTATTGGCGCGATTGACAATTTGATGGGATCCAATGACCTCATCTCTTTGCGATCGCGGGCCCGAGCCAATCGTTCTTTCACGGTGGTTGAAGATATTCGACGGGCGGCGGAGGCTGAATTTTTACCGCGGCAAGAGGAGCTCGACAGCAAACTTGATCAGATATCCCAGCGCGTGGATGAGATCCGCGGAAGCCTGTCGAGTGATGAGACGGCGGACGAGACGGTCTTGGTGACGCCGGAAGAGAGAACGGAACTCCAACAGCTTCTCAACGATGCAGCAGAAACACGCAAAGCTCGACGCGATATCCAATACAATCTACGTAAAGACATCGACCGGCTTGGATCTCGGGTGAAGTTTGTCAATATCGCCTTGATGCCCCTTTTGATTGGTGTGTTTGCGGTTGGACTTGCTCTTTATCGCCGCCGGGACGGAGGCCGCAAAAATGTCTGATGCAAAGTCTGCCTCCATGAGTGCGCGCGACCGACATGTGATGACCCTCGCGATTGTGACGTTGGTCGCCGTCATCGCTGCGGTGATTGCTGTGGCAATGCAAAGAGGCGGCGAGACCGGCTCTTTCAAGCCTCGGCTCGCTTTTGAAGGATTTGAATCGCAGATCGATCAAGTGCGTTCGCTCCGAATTTGGTCGAAAGAAGATATGCTCACCATCAACCGTGATGATGACTTCGTTTGGAGGCTTGAAGAAGCTCATGGCTTTCCGGTTCTCGTCGACCAAGTCCGTCAAACGGTTTTGAGCCTTGCGGACCTCGATTTAATTGAAGCAAAGACAGCGCGAGCCGATTGGCATCACCATTTGGGCCTTGTGCGCCCTGAAGAGGGTGGTGAAGGCATTGTGCTTTCCGCCCTTGATGGTCAAGGATCAGTAATCGCCTCACTTGTGGTGGGCCATGTGCAAGGCTTGCCGGATGTGAACGGGGAAACGCGGCGCTATGTTCGTCTGGCCCATGAAACGCAGACCTGGGTCGCGCTTGGGCGGTTGGAGCCAGTGACCGAAGAACAGGGTTGGCTTGACCTGGAGTTTCTGCAAATCGACCGGGAGCGCGTTGCGAGGGTTACGTCCATTCCAGGAAGTGCCAGCAAGGGATCAAAGGGCTTTGGTGCTTCGCGGGTGGGCCCAAGCGAATACAATTTCACGCTTGAAGGCGTGCCGTCGGGATTTGAGGCGACCGCGCCTACATCTGCGAACGGTGTGGCGTCGGCTTTGATGGCGCTTAGCCTGCAAGGCGTTCGCCCAGCAAGTGAGGTTGATTTGGGAGCGGCTGCACAGTTGGTCTATGAGACCTTTGACGGCTTGACCATCACCTTGAGTGTGAGCAATCAAGACGGTGATTATTGGGTTGCCGTCACAGCGGAAGCTCGATCCGCAGAGCCGACAAATGAGACAAGTGAAGAGGTAACTTCTGAGGGCGAGCCTCTGTCTGAGGATATTAAACCCAGCCCGCAAGTTGAGGCTGATGCCATCAATCGCCGCGCGAAAGGTTGGACTTTCAAAATACCTGAGTGGAAAGGCAACCAGCTAACCGTTGCTTTGGACTCTTTAATCCAACCCATCGAGGCAAATGAACCACAAGAAAATTAGGTCGAACAAATGAGTGATGTAAAGCAACCGGAGTCCCATGCTTTTCAGGCTGAGGTCTCGCGTCTCCTGCACCTCATGGTGCATTCCGTCTATTCTGAGAAAGAGGTTTTCCTTCGCGAATTGATCTCCAATGCGTCAGATGCCTGTGACAAGCTGCGCTATGAGGCCATTACGACGCCTGCCCTTACAGAAGGCGATGAAGACTTCCGCGTGTTGATTTCCATCGACAAGGAAGCCCGCACGTTGACGCTCGCTGACAATGGCGTTGGCATGGGCCGCGATGAGTTGATCGAGAACCTCGGCACGATAGCGAAATCTGGCACCGGTCAATTTGCTGACCAGCTTACTGGTGATGACGCTAAGGATGTGTCTCTCATTGGACAGTTCGGTGTTGGCTTCTATTCTGCCTTTATGGTCGCGGAAACGGTTCAAGTGGTGTCGCGACGTGCGGGGTCTTCTGAAATTTGGATGTGGTCCAGTCAAGGTACGGGCGAGTTCACTGTTGAGCAAACAGAAGAAGCCCCGGCGCTCTTTGCTTCGCGTGGAACCGCGATTGTCATGGCGCTGCGCGAAGGTGAAGATGAGTATCTTGAACAACAACGATTGACCGCCATTGTGAAAACTTACTCTGACCACGTGGCCCTCCCGATCAAGGTCTTGGAGGCCGGAAAACCTGAGAGTGAGGCTGAAGCACTTAATACCGCCAGCGCCTTGTGGGCGCGGCCCAAGTCCGACATTACCGACGAACAGTACAAAGAGTTCTACCACCATGTCGGACATGCTTTTGACGATCCGTGGGCAAGGATCCACTACAAAGCGGAGGGTCGCCACGAATATTCGGTCCTGCTCTTTGTACCTTCCATGCGTCCGATGGACCTGTTTGATCCGCAGCGATCTAATCGCCTCAAGCTTTACGTTAATCGGATTTTTATCACCGACGATGCGCCGCTGTTACCTGGGTATTTGCGGTTTGTGCGCGGGGTTGTTGATTCTGAGGACATGCCGCTCAACATCTCCCGGGAAATGCTGCAGAACAATCCGATCGTGACCAACATTCGCGGCGCTCTAACGAAACGCGTGTTGAGCGAGCTGACCAAGAGAGCGGAGAAGGAACCAGAAGAGTTCGAAAAGTTCTGGGATGTGTTTGGCGCGGTCATCAAGGAAGGCCTCTATGAGGATTTTGAGCGGCGAGACGACCTCCAAAAGCTCGCACGGTTCAAGACAACGACCTCAGAGGGCTTGCGTTCCTTTGCCGATTATATGGCGGAAATGAGAGACGACCAACAAGCGATTTATTACATCGCAGGTGAAGACGCTGGCATGGTTGCGCGAAGTCCGCAGCTAGAAGGCTACAAGGCGCGCGGTATTGAAGTCTTGCTGCTTTCTGATCCCGTCGACGGGTTTTGGGTGCAAGCCACTCAAGAGATCGATGGCAAGCCGTTGAAGTCCGTGACGCAAGGGGCAGCGGATCTTGGGGACACTTCAGAAGACAAAGAAGACGGTGATGAGGACAAAGATGAAGCGACACTTCTTGCGTTCATGAAACAGGCGCTTGAGGGCAAAGTGTCAGATGTGCGCAAGTCCATTCGCCTTACTGACAGTGCAGTTTGCTTGGTGGCAGATGAAGGCGGTCTCGACATGGCGATGGAGAAAATCCTTGCCAATCATGAACAATTTGGTGGGGCTAGTGGCCGCGTATTAGAAGTCAATTTGGGTCATCCTCTTTTGTCGACGCTCAAAGCCAAGGTCGCTGCCGGGGCTGTGGCGTCAGATATAGCGGATTCGGCGCACCTCTTGCTCGACCAGGCTCGAATTCTCGAAGGTGATCCGGTGGATGACCCGCAAGGCTTTGCCAAACGCATGGCGGATGTCATGGCGCGCGCGATGGGCTAAGATCGAGCCAGTTGGCATTTGAGGAGGCCTAGGACATGGAACCGAAAATCGTGACGGTGGATGAGTTCAACGTGGTTGGCGTTTGCTCGGCCTTTAACACCGAGACAAAATCGGACATTCCGCAATTGTGGATGAAGTTTGGGCCGCGCATCGGTGAGGTCGCAAACGGTGTTGGCGAAGCGACCTACGGCGTCTGCTTTCCTGGATCGTCGGACAATGATCGATTTGAATACATGGCGGCAATAGGTGTTTCGGAAGTGGGAAATATTCCGGAGGGCATGGAAGCCCGCACCGTGCCGGCGCAAAAGTACGCGGTCTTCACCCACAAGATCGGGGATGAAAATCTTCACAACGATCTGCAAGGCACTCTGCAATATATCTGGGGCAATTGGCTGCCGAACTCGAGCTACTCACATGTGCCGGCGCCGGATTTTGAGCTCTATGACGCGCGGTTTGATCCGATCAACAATACAGGCCAGATCGACATCTACGTTCCGATTACGTGAGGCAATCGTATGGCCAGTGAATTCAACGGATTTTCACCGAGGTTTTTCAAGTTCTTTCGCGAGCTTTCAAAAAACAATGACCGCGATTGGTTCAATGCTAATAAGGATCGCTACAAGGCGGAAGTTGTTCAGCCGATCTCCGAGTTCATTGAGGCCTTGGCGCCTAAGCTTGAGAAGGTTTCCAAATACTATGTGGCCGACCCGCGGCCGAATGGTGGGTCGATGTTTCGCATCTACCGAGATGTGCGGTTTTCCAAGGACAAACGGCCCTACAAAGAAAATGCCGGTGTTCGCTTGCGGCACGCGCGGGGCAAAGATGCTCATGCGCCAGGCTTCTACATTCATTTGAGCCCTAAGGAGGTTTTCTACGGTGGTGGTATCTGGTATCCGCCAAGCCCGCACCTGAAGAAGATCCGTGAAGCCATTCGTGATAACCCTTCCGCCTGGAAGAGGGTGGTCAACAACAAGAAACTCATTGAGCGGTGTGGTGGCCTTCGCGGCGATGGGTTGGTGCGCCCGCCCAAAGGGTTTGATGCGAATGAACCGTTCATTGACGACATTAAGCGAAAGAGCTTCTTTGCCATGGGAGAGTCCAAGCCGAAGTCTATTGAATCAGCGGATTTTGTGGACGATGTCTTTGAGTCCATGAAAACGGCCAAGCCGCTGATGAAATTCGTCTGCGATGCGGTGGACGTGCCGTTTTAGGTTAGCCGTGCAAGACTTGCCTTGAGGTTGCGCCGCGCCGTCTGCTCCAGGCGTTCATAGAAGAACTCAGAGTGATAGATGCGGTCGCGGTTTAAGAAACGTTGCAGGACAGCGGCACGGAGCTGGTTGTAGGTCTCCACCGGCACGTAAGAGAACTCAGCGCGAACCTGTGTCTCATAGGTGGTGAACATCTCTTCATCTCCACCTAAGACGCTCAGGTCAATATCGAGGAACAAGCCACAGTCCGAGGTGAAATCTGGGTCGTCGGATCCAGGAATTTCATGTGTCTCAGTGGCCAAAACCAGTTCATGGGCACGAATGAGGACGCGCGGTGGCACATGTCCATCACAGTCTTGCAACATGAGTTCAGCGCTTTTCCTTTCATTGTCTGTTGCGCGCGGGTCGTAGACCGCATCGTGATAGAGAATGGCAATGAGTATTGATGCCTCATCATTGACCAAGTGTTTTGCGTCGCGGTAGGCGGCAAGGAGCGCGTCAACATGAGCCCAAGAATGGTAGTGGCGACCTTCCGCATCGTAGCGTGCGCGCAGAGGATCAATGTGTTCTTGCAAGGCAGGCAGGAGAGGGGAAAGCTCGGTGAAGAGTGCACTCACAAAGGTCGGCCTTTTGCCAAGGTGACGTCCAGGCTTATCTTAGCATCACTTTGGTCGCGGCGCGAATGGGACCGGTCTCGGCGTCTTGGATGAGCAATACAAACCCAGAAAAGCTGTCACGGAACTCATCTGAGAGCTCAAGTGCGATGGTTTTTTCTTCGCCTGCCCAGGATCCAATGTTGCGCGCAATCTGTGCCACATTTGTGTAGGTGATGGTTTGCCCCTTGTTTTCACCGTTGCCAATGGCAACCGTTTTTTCAGAAGAAAAGGGCACGAACCAAACTGTGCAAGGTTCCGTGGCGCTCATGGTGCTTGGAATGTCGAGCAAAATTCGATTGCCCAGGTCCGTCACGGCAATTTCGGAGATGTGGGACGTGTCCTGCTTTTTCATTTTTTCGATTTTCGCGACCACTGTTTCGCGGCGGCTTCCGACTTCATGAACTTGCCCGCCGATGACCATCTCGGGCGTGTAGACCATGTCTTTCCCGAGGGCACGGTTGTAAGCGCGTTGACGCTCAGAGTGCTCGGGGCGCGCCAGGGTGTCGGCCCAGCCCAAATGATCCCAGTATGTGATCGGGTAGGAAAGGGCGATGACATCGTCGCGGGTTGCGAGCTCTGCCAAGAAGGCATCCGCAGGTGGACAACTTGAGCAGCCTTGGCTCGTAAAAAGTTCAACCACGACCGGAGTTCCAGCCGTGGCACTTGGGGAGACCACCGTCAGCGGCAAGAAGAGCGCTGCACAAGCGAACAGGTTACGCGTTCTTTTCATACTCATGAGATTAGCATAACCATGGGCCACAGGTCATGGCCAATCACGATGGGGTGAGGCGCATGACCTTGCGGTAAGGGGCCGGAGTCAGGCCGAACCGCTATGGTAAACAGGTCGTTAGCTTGCCAGGTTACGCAACACGTAGTGCAAGATGCCGCCGTTCTTGTAGTAGTCAAGTTCATCTTCCGTATCGATGCGAACAAGCATGGGCACTTCTGTCTTCTTGCCGTTCTTGTATTTGATTGTCGCCTTGACAGTTTGACGGGGCTTCAGTTTGTCGATGCCGCCGATGGAAACCGTTTCGGCGCCGGTTAGTTTGAGCGTCTTGCGCGTCGTGCCCTTTTTGAATTGCAGCGGCAGCACGCCCATGCCGATCAAGTTGGAGCGGTGAATGCGCTCGAAGCTTTCAACAACCACGGCTTCTACACCAAGCAGACGCGTTCCTTTGGCTGCCCAATCGCGCGACGAACCGGTGCCATATTCTTTACCGCCGAAGACGACGAGGGAGACGCCTTTCTTTTTGTATTTCATGGCTGCGTCGTAAATCGATGATTGCTTGCCGCTTGGATGATGAACGGTGACGCCGCCTTCAACGCCCGGCACCATTTCGTTCTTGATGCGAATGTTGGCGAAGGTGCCGCGCATCATCACTTCATGGTTGCCACGACGGGACCCATAGGAATTGAAATCTAGAGGGCGCACTTGGTAGCTCGTCAGGTACTTGCCCGCGGGTCCGTCGTGCTTAATGGCACCTGCAGGTGAAATGTGGTCGGTGGTGACCGAGTCGCCGAAGACACCCAGGATGTGCGCGTCTTTGATGTCAGGCACCGCCTCAGGCTCGAGCGTGAGACCCTCAAAATAGGGCGGGTGTTGAACGTATGTGGAACTCATCGACCAAGGATAGGTCACGGAGTTGGAGGCTTTGACTTTGCGCCAGCCTGCGTCGCCGGTGAAGACATCACTGTAGCGTTCGCGGAACATTTTCGGCGTGACGCAGGAGCGAACGGTTTCCGCGATTTCTTTGGCAGAGGGCCAGACGTCTTTCAGGTAGACAGGATTGCCCTGTTTGTCTTCGCCAAGTGGATCGCTCGCCAGGTCGACATTCATCGAGCCTGCTAGGGCATATGCTACAACGAGGGGCGGAGAGGCCAGGTAGTTGGCTTGCACGTCTGGGCTGATGCGGCCTTCAAAATTACGGTTGCCGGAAAGGACAGAAGTGGCAACGAGCTTTCCTTTGCGAATGGCGCCAGAGATTTCTTCCGGCAGGGGTCCTGAATTGCCTATACAGGTCGTGCATCCATAGCCGACCAAATTGAAGCCGAGCTTATTGAGGTCGTCCTGCAAATTGGCTTTGTTCAGATAGTCGGTGACCACCTGGCTTCCTGGAGCAAGTGATGTCTTGACCCAAGGCTTCACTTTCAGGCCCTTGGCGTGCGCATTCCGGGCAAGCAATCCGGCACCGATCATGACGGAAGGGTTCGATGTATTTGTACATGAGGTAATCGATGCAATGACCACATCGCCGTGGCCGAGGTCGAACTTCTTGCCTTCCACGGCTACGCGTTTGTTGGCTGCCTTTTTGATGGCAAAGGTCTCTTTTAGATCCTTGGCAAATGTCGTTGCCGCTTTGTCGAGGGCAATGCGGTCTTGCGGGCGCTTCGGTCCGGCAATTGACGGCACAACTTCTTCGAGGGCCAGTCCCAGTGTGTCGGTGAAGATTGGATCGGGCGTGCGCGAGGTGCGGTACATGCCTTGAGCTTTGGCGTATTTCTCGGTGAGCTCGACGCGAGATTTTTTGCGGCCGGTGGCGGTTAGATAGCTGAGTGTGTCGCTGTCTACGGGGAAGAAGCCGCAGGTCGCACCATATTCTGGCGCCATGTTGGCGATGGTGGCTTGGTCTTCCAGGCTCAGATTGTTGAGTCCGGGGCCGAAGAATTCAACGAACTTTCCAACGACACCTTTCTTGCGCAGCATTTCGACAATGGTGAGGACCATGTCGGTGGCGGTGACGCCGCTCTTGAGTTTGCCGGTTAGTTTGAAGCCGACAACTTCTGGGATCAGCATGGAGATGGGCTGACCGAGCATGGCAGCCTCTGCTTCAATGCCGCCAACACCCCAACCCAGAACGGCGAGACCGTTGACCATGGTGGTGTGGCTATCAGTGCCGACCAGCGTGTCTGGGTAAGCAACATAAATGCGGCCTTTGTCGGTGCTTGCTTTGTCGGTCCAAACAGTTTGCGACAGGTATTCCAAATTGACCTGATGACAGATTCCAGTTCCAGGAGGAACCACACGGAAGTTATCAAAGGCTTGGCCGCCCCAACGCAAAAACTCGTAGCGCTCTTTGTTGCGCTCATACTCTTTCTTGACGTTGGTCTTGAAAGATGAGGCGAGGCCGAAGCTGTCGATCATGACGGAGTGATCGATGACCAAATCAACAGGCGTGAGCGGATTGATCTTTTTCGGGTTCTTGCCGAGATCTTCCATGGCGTCACGCATGGCGGCTAAATCGACCACCGCCGGCACGCCGGTGAAGTCTTGCATGAGGACGCGCGCAGGACGGTAAGCGATCTCGCGTTTCGATTTACGGGTCTTGGTCCAATTGGCGAGTGCCTTGATGTCGTCAACGGTGACGGAGCGACCGTCTTCGTAACGCAACAAGTTTTCGAGCAAGACTTTAAGGGAGAAGGGCAACCTGGAGACATCTTTAAAGCCTTGGGCTTCGAGAGCTTTGAGGCTGAAATATTCGTAGGTTTTGCTACCGACTTTGAGTTTACGGCGAGTTTTTAGGGTGTCTTGCCCGATGCGCGTCACTTGCGGTTTCCTTTTATTTTGAGCAATCCGGCCGGAGAAGGGGGTCGATCCGGAGAGGCGGGTCGTATTTTCAAATTTTGGATTTTCTGCGGTCTTTTTACTCCTCTCACCCCCGTTTGCCAACGAATCTGGATCACTTTTTCGCGCGAAACATGGGAAAAATCGTGAAATGCTCTGGCATGGATGTGACCCAAAGGGACGTCCCTGTTAGAAACGCTTGATCAGACCAGAAATACCGCCTGATTGGAGATTGTGATGAGCAAAGACATGACACCCGTTCGCAGTGAGACCCTAGGTGAGATCACTGTCGTCACCTTGGACCGGAGGACTGTGAAAAATGCCGTGGACCGAGATACAGCGGAAGCGTTGGCGGAGGCGTTCTTGGCGTTTGAGCGGGACGAGACCCAGAAAGTCGCGGTGTTTCACGGCGCCAATGACACGTTTTGTGCGGGCGCCGATTTGAGAGCCGTGATGGAAGGATCGTCCGGTGGCAACCGCGTTTCAGAACCAAAAGTGGGGGCAGCGTTTGACCCCCTCACGGCGGAAGGACCGATGGGTCCTTCGCGCATGGTGCTTTCAAAGCCAGTGATCGGCGCCATCTCCGGTTATGCAGTGGCGGGCGGTATGGAGCTCGCACTCTGGTGCGATCTTCGCCTCATTGACCAGACCACGGTCTTTGGGATTTTTTGCCGCCGTTGGGGCGTGCCCCTCGTGGATGGCGGCACGGTTCGCCTGCCGCGCCTCATCGGACATTCTCGGGCCATGGATCTCATTTTGACCGGCCGTCCTGTGGAAGCCGATGAAGCGCTCGCCATCGGATTGGCAAATCGCATTGTTGCGACGGGTGAGGTGCTTGAGGCAGCGGTTGAGATGGCGGAACGGATCGCCAAGTTCCCGCAAACCTGTCTGCGCAATGATCGGATGTCCGCTTATGAGCAGTGGGGTCTGCCATACGACCAAGCCATGCACCGGGAGTATGAACTCGGCATGGCGTCGCTCAGCTCGCCGGAGATGCGTGAACATGTCGCTGGCTTTGTATCGGGCAAGGGTCGCGGCGGAAGGTTTGATGGCAAGTGAGGTGGGTGGGGTTCTTTGAACATGTTATGCCCAATCATGATGACTACTTCGACGTCGCCCGGCGCAGACCGGGCGATCCATGTGAGCGCGCTGGGCACCCCGGTCCTGGCCGGGGCGCGTTGCATTTTGAGGTGGGGTGACAAGGCCGCGCTCGCGCGGTATGGCTCTGGCCCATGAAACTCATCGGCGAAGACATCTCTTGTGAACGCGGCGGACGGTTGGTCTTGCATGACGTATCCTTTATGGCGCGGCCGGGTGTACCGCTCCTCGTCAAAGGACCCAATGGGGCTGGCAAGTCGACGCTCTTAAGATTGGTCGCCGGACTTGTCGACCATCAAGAGGGTGCCTTGCGGTGGACCGATGATGAGGGTGCGTCTCTCGACCCAGAGATACCCCCTGCCTCTTACTTTCATTTCATTGGCCATCTCGATGCGGTAAAGCCCGCGCTGACGGTGCGCGAGAACCTCGCTTTCTGGGCAGCCCTTTATGGCGCCGAGGCAGATGTCGACCCAGCACTAGAACGGCTCGAACTCGATTACTTGCGCGATGTGCCGGGTCAATTTCTTTCCGCCGGACAAAAGCGGCGCACGGCTTTGGCGCGCCTTCTCATTGGCGCGCGGCCCTTGTGGATATTGGATGAGCCTACCGTGTCCCTCGATATTGAAGGGCAAGCGCTGGTCGCGCGCTTGATGAAGGATCATTGTGCGGGGGACGGCCTTCTCATGGTCACGACCCATGTGGACATTGGTCTTGAGGCGGAGGACCGGTTGGATCTACCGCGCCTTGAGACGGCCTGGGTGGAGGCGGTTTGATGAGCGAACTCACCCGCACCCTTTCCGCGCTTGTGCGCCGCGACCTCTTGTTGGCGGCACGGATCGGCGGCGGCGGATTGTTGGCGGTCGTGTTTTTCACCATCCTGGTCACCCTGGTGCCGTTCGGTGTTGGCGCGGAAGGGGCGCTGCTCGGGCGCATCGCGTCGGGCATGATCTGGGTCGGGGTTTTGCTCGCCTCGCTCTTGTCTCTCGACCGTTTGTTTCAAGCGGACTTTGAAGACGGCTCGCTCGATCTTCTCGTGTTGTCGCCTTTGCCATTGCCGGCTCTTGTCTTGGCAAAGTGCTTGGCCCATTGGGTGACGACCGGACTGCCGTTGGTATTGGCTGCACCGGTGCTCGGTCTCTTGTTGAGCCTGCCGACCGACTCCTACCTTGCACTCCTCGTTGGTCTCTTGATCGGCACGCCTGCTTTAAGCCTCATTGGGGCGGTCGGGGCGGCGCTGACAGTGGGCTTGCGAAGGGGCGGTCTGTTGCTTTCGCTTTTGGTGCTGCCATTGTGCATCCCAACGCTGATTTTCGGGGTCGGTGCAGCGTCCTCGGCTGAGATCTGGGACGGCAATATGATGCTGCTTTCGGCTGTCACGCTAGTGTTTCTGGCCATTAGCCCTGTGGCGTCGGCGGTTGCCCTCCGTCTCAACATGACCTAACTACCACCCTCAGAAAAATCTCAAGAAATTTTCTCCCCATCCCCAAAACTGCCCGTATACTCCGATTGTACGTATGATGCGTACATATTCGAATCAACCAAGTGGGGCCTTTTGGAGCCCCCAATGAAGGAGTGATCATGTTTTTTGATGATCCCAATCGCCATGGAGACCCTTATGGGCTCTGGCAACTATTGCAGGAGCAAGAAAAGAAGCGGCAACAAGAACTGCTGCAGCAGCAACAATATCTACAATCCCCGTTTGGCCAGCCGGCTCAACCGCCGGAGCCTCAAGGTTTCGGGCACGCGCCCTCGGACCCGAGTGGGTATGGCACACCGCGGCACGGCCTGGGCATTCCGACAAATGTGCGCGACCTGCCGACGACTATCGCCGATCTTCCTGACATGAGCGAGGCGCAAGTGCGGGCGCTCGACAAAGACGTTTACAACGAGCTTTTTGGCGATGCGAACGCGTCCCTCGTGCCCGCTTGGATCAAGATTGAGAAGATGGAACGACGGAAGAGGGAGGCGGCCCAGGCTGCTGCTGCACCGACCTCTCAACCGGCTTTGCAACAAAGTGGATACCGTCAACAGCTTGAGACGCCATCCGCGTTCGGGATGCGTGCGACAAGTCGAGCCGGTGGTCACGGCGTCGAGCACCGGCGCACTGGTGCGACAGGGCCGAACGACGAAATGCAAAGGCAAGCTTTGATCGCGTCACTCAAGAAGGAGGCTTACGAACTCGGACTGGCGGAAGGCACATGGTTTGATTGGAAGGCTCGAAAGGAGATGGACCAAGACGTTCTACGATGGGTCACTGAGAGAGACTGGGCGGAAATTGATCAACGCTATGAAAGAGGTCTAAAGGACGCCTACAAATCAGATATGTTTGAACTAGTCTGGCGTGCTGCAAGCGCCCCGGAAGCATATCGGAGGAAGTGGGAGCATGTGGCAGGTGCGATATGGGGCAAGCACAATTTCAAATTGTGGCAAGACACTTTTGAAGAAAATGAGGACGATTTGGAGAGGCTCTGGAATCAGCTTCTAAACAAAAGTGACATCTAGTGCCGGAATAGCATCTGATGTGGCGCGTTTCACCGCTCATCGACCTCGATTGGGTAGGGCGGTGAAGCGAGTTTCATCTTACATTGTTCGAAGAGAGACCATGCCGCATCTCTTGGACACAAGAGGTGCGGGTTGAGCTTCTCAACTTTTTCAAACCACCTAATGACATAGATGCTGTTGACCGAGCGTTCATTGACATACATCTCCGCTGATCTGTGAACGTCAGCGAAAGGGCGCCATCCGTTTTCTTGTTCGAACTGTAGCTTCGAACGGCAACGGACATAAGGTTCCTTTTCATGTGCCGAATGTCCTCGTGAAATGCAGTATTGATGCAATTGTTGATCCATCAATGTTTCTACTACGCATTTCTTCTTCATCGCCTCATGCTGTTCCGGCGACATAAACGATGGGACATCTCTATAAAGACCGTTGCAAATCTCTTTAAGCCCACCGGAGATCAGGGCGGGTGCTTCTTGCGGACTTCCATAGAGTTCGGTCAGCATGGTCTTGTGGAAGTGTAGACAAAGGGTGTTGTAGTGTTTGCGGCTGTTAGACGGGACAGCGGGTTGGTCCCAATCGTAGTATCGGTCTTCATACCAATCTCTGCAGACTTCGTAGCTGAAAGCACGTGATTCGTTGCTAGCAGATGCTGAGGTGGAGTAGACGGCGACAGCGAAAGTAATCAAAAACAAAGCCGAAAGCATACATCGCATTTTCTTGCCTCTGATCGTTAGTATACTGCAACTATAAATGGCTTCATAGCGCGATCAACCGAAATAATCTTGTTGGTGTGTTGGCGTATTCGTTCTTGGGAAGCGAAATTTCATTTCGGAGCGACTTGGCAGCGCATGAATCTCAGACTTGATTTGTGAGTTGTGTGGCAGATCACAGTGGGATCTGCCACCAACATTCTCTGTGCCCAGCGGAAGTGAAGACCTTCGTCGAGTTGATAGGCCCCAATCGTCATGTCGATCATGGAAACAGGATTTCCATTAGGGGGATAAACGTCTCTCTTCCTTTCCACTTCATGAACACAGTCTCTGAAGTCATTGGTATAGAGGTCGAGATTGGATTTGGCGCAGGCTCGTAGGGATTGGTCCCATTCCACGTAAGAAGTCAGACACTCGATGAAGTGTGGGAAAGCCAGTTGGGAATTCTGTGAGCTGCCGTAGCGTTCGCGGAGCAGAAATTCCGGATAATGACGGCAGTGATAGGCAGGTGTGTCTAGATAAGCAGGTATGTCAAGAGGCCGAAATTCGGGGATGTCCATGAGATCTCCGTGAAAGGCGCGGCAGAGATCATCGCTCTCCGGTTCTGCTGCATCGGGCAAGTATGAAAAGAACCAGGGAAACTCGTTTCGGTACCAATTGGCGCAGTCTGAAAATGAAACTGTGCGCCGCTCGGTTTGAATTTCAGACGAGGTCTCAGCTGCCGCTGTCGCCGGGGCGAGAAGGCAAGCGATGAACAGTGCGAGCATTGTTGAGAATTGGCAGGACCGCATCTGTCGTTCTCCATATAGGCAGTAGATACAACTATAGTTAGATTTGTGGTTTAATCAACCGCTTCAGGAGATTCGGGGTGTGAGGCGAGCCGCGATGGCTGTGTCCTGCGTTCATCGGTCTCACTTGCTCATTGGGGGTGTGGGGGCTAAATAAGGCCCCATGTTTGAACTCGCCAATCCGAAAAGATTTATGGACCTCTCCGGCACATTGCTGCCCTGGGTTTGGGGCCTTGCGGTCGTGCTTTTGGTGTCTGGGCTCTATCTCGCGCTGTTTGTGGCGCCGGCTGACTACCAGCAAGGCGAAACCGTGCGGATCATGTTTGTGCATGTGCCGTCGGCCCAAATGGCGATGTTTGCCTATGGGTTCATGACGGTGGCTTCCGGCGTCGGCCTGATCATGAAGCATCCGCTGGCGGATATGGCGGCCAAGGCGGCGGCACCCATTGACGCTGGGTTCACATTGCTGGCGCTCGCCACCGGCTCTTTGTGGGCAGCCCATGTGGGGCACCTGGTGGGTTTGGGACGCACGGCTAACATCGGTGCTCGTCTTGTTTTTTCTCTACATCGGTTACATCGCCCTTTGGGAAGCGATCGAAGAACCACTCAAAGCCGCAAAGGCCGCGGCGGTCTTGGCGCTTGTCGGAGCGATCAACCTGCCGATCATTAAGTTTTCTGTCGAATGGTGGAATACGTTGCATCAACCGTCGAGCTTGGCGCGGCTTGATGGGCCGTCGATCCATGCCTCAATGTTGTGGCCACTGCTTACTCTAAGTGTGGCGTATGTGGTGTTGTTTGTGGCGTTGACCTTGGTGCGCATGCGTACGGAGATCTTGAAACGTCGGGTCAGATCGCTGCGCATGGCGCAAGCAAGGGCGCAAGGGTAGAGCGATGGGTGAATTCTTTGCCATGGGTGGTTATGCCGGTTTTGTGTGGTCGGCCTACGGGCTTTCGGCGCTCGTTCTCTTGGTTCTGTCACCCTTGCCTTTGCCAGCGCTCGTGCTGGCGAAGTGTTTGGCCCATTGGGTGACGACCGGATTGCCACTGGTTCTAGCTGCACCTGTGCTGGGCCTCTTGTTGAGCCTGCCGCCGGAATCATATTGGGCCCTCATCGTGGGGCTCCTTATCGGCACCCCTGCTTTAAGCCTCATTGGGGCGGTGGGGGCGGCGCTGACGGTAGGTTTGCGGCGCGGCGGTCTGCTCCTGTCGCTTCTGGTGCTGCCATTGTGCATCCCAACGCTGATTTTCGGGGTCGGTGCAGCGTCCTCGGCTGAGATCTGGGACGGCAATATGATGCTGCTTTCGGCTGTCACGCTAGTGTTTCTGGCCATTAGCCCTGTGGCGTCGGCGGTTGCCCTCCGTCTCAACATGACCTAACTACCACCCCCAAAACTGCCCGTACACTCCGATTGTACGTATGATGCGTACATAATTGATTTAACCAAGGGGGCAGTTTGGAGCCCCCAATGAAGGAGTGATCATGTTTTTTGATGATCCCAATCGCCATGGAGACCCTTATGGGCTCTGGCAACTATTGCAGGAGCAAGAAAAGAAGCGGCAACAAGAACTGCTGCAGCAGCAACAATATCTACAATCCCCGTTTGGCCAGCCGGCTCAACCGCCGGAGCCTCAAGGTTTCGGGCACGCGCCCTCGGACCCGAGTGGGTATGGCACACCGCGGCACGGCCTGGGCATTCCGACAAATGTGCGCGACCTGCCGACGACCATCGCCGATCTTCCCGACATGAGCGAGGCGCAAGTGCGGGCGCTCGACAAAGACGTTTACAACGAGCTTTTTGGCGATGCGAACGCGTCCCTCGTGCCCGCTTGGATCAAGATTGAGAAGATGGAACGACGGAAGAGGGAGGCGGCCCAGGCTGCTGCTGCACAGAATGAAAGTCCAATCTCATCCAGAAATACTTCGAGGATCGGTGGCGGTTTTCCCCAAATGAATCCGATTGGTTCCGGTTTGCAGTATGCAAATGCAACTGGCCGAACGGCACTTGCGCAAGCCCAGCAAGGAGAAAGCGGCAGTGGTCGCAAGACATATGAAGAAATGACCGACGAGGACAAGAAGCAACTGTATCAAGACGCATGGGAGATTGGGCGGAACGGTTTCTTGTTTGAAAACTTTATTGAATTTGCCGAGAGCAAATATGACACCTCGACGTTTTCGTCGTTTTATATGGATGCCTTAGAAGAGAATTGGCAAAGAGGTCGAGATGAGTTCATCGACAAGGATACTTGGCGCATTTAGGTCGCGAATTGCGTCACTCTGACATTCGACAGCTTACGGATTGTCTCGTTGAAAGATTGATGTGAGAGCAATCTAACCTCGGATCTTTCATGAGCATTCTCTGAGCCCATCGTAGAGAGTATTCCTCATTAAAATGGAGGGAGTGAATCCAAAGATATACTAGTGCTTCGGCATTCGATTGAGCGGATGGTTCGGAAGGGTGTTTGTCGCTCTTTTGGATCTCTTCAACCAGGCATTTTTTGAATTCATTGGCATAGAGATCGAGGTTTGAATTTACACAGACTCTTAGGTGCTGCCGATCTCGTTTCTCTTTGTGTGTACACTCAAGAAAATGCGGAAGGGTCAATTCAGTGGCGTCAAGGTCACCGTACCTTTCTTGTATCAAGAAAGTTGGATAGTGACGACAGTCATAGGCGGGGCTGTCGATTTCGGAAACAACCGGGATAGGCCGGTATTTCGGGATTTCCATCAACTCTTCGTGAAAGGCGCGGCAGAGATCATCGCTCTTAGGATTTGCTGCACCGGGTAAGTATGAAAAGAACCACGGAAACTCACTTCGGTACCAATCGGTGCATTCAGAAAATGAGACGGTTGCTTCTTCTGTATCAGATTGGGCTAAAGAGCATACCGACATCGCGGAGCTGACCGTGATTGCCGCAAGGATGCGAATAATGAGATTCTTGGCTCTCGACATCTTACCTCATACACATGGGTCTTTGATCACTGAAAGAGACCCTGTCGGCGCAGGTCAGCGCAACGCCGTTGTTAAGTAGTCGCTGTGACCAAAAGGACAATTGATCGAAACCGGCCTTCCAAAGTACGAGGTCGTATCTCAGTGTCTGTAGGTCAAGAAATTCGAACTCATGGGTCTCGACGGCTTCCCGTTCGAGACAGGTGGTGAAGCTCTCGTCGAGCAAGGATATTGCCTCCTTCGAGCAATGGGCGACCATGATTTGGTACTCAGCGGTACTTTCTTCGCACGTTTTCGACTTGCGCTGGTCTGTGGAGGGCTTGGGTCTGCCGATTTTTGGAAGTTTATCTATGAACTTGAGCCGGATCCGGCGGCAATAGTCCGCAGGATTGTCCAGCAATTCATCCAGGACGTCGGGCCGCCACTCATCTGATTGCATCAGCGTTTTGTGAAAAGCTCGACACCACGGGTGATCATGGACCTGTTCCTCACCTTCAAAGTGGGGGAACAGAAGAGGGTAGGTCTCGTAGTACCAGCTTCTGCAATCAGAAAATGACACGGTGCGCTGTTCGGTTTTCGGATCATGCAACGCCTCGGCTGCCGCTACGTGCGAGGCGAGACTTGAAATGAGTGCGATGAAAGCCCAGTGCGTTGCCCGGCGTATGCGACCGCTTGGTTTGACCCATTGCGAAATGAAGGTTGGCGTCATTCGGATGCCTCGTAACCGGAGATCTGAACTGGGTAGGGTGGTGATGCAAATGAAACTGTACACTGTTCAAGGTCCGACTCATAATCGCCGTTTGGGCAGGAGAGTTTGGGACCAAACCTTGAAACGTCTTCGAACCAATGCATCACATCCATTTGATAGAGGCCACGCGCGGTATAGGTGCGCCTTTGTTTCTGACGTATCTCGTAGTTCGATTCCCAGGGTTCACGTGACTCAGAAGCAATAAAAATTCGGCACCAAAGGTAGGCACCTTTGTCGCTGAACGAAACGCCATCTCGGGTGCACTCTGAATCGAGATACCGCTCTTCGTGGTGGCGTCGCATGCAGTCTCTGACCAGTGTTTGGAATCGCTTATTGCTTGAGCCGGGTTCGATTTCGTTCGCCTGCTTGTTGCACGATTCAAGAGGGTCAATCTCTACTTGGTAAGGGGTGAGGTTGCCATCTTCGTAAAGGCCGGCGAGTAGGGCTTTGTGAAAAATGGGACACATTCGATCCAAATCAAACTCTGGTGAGGAAACGCCTCGTGGATGAGCCCAATCGTAGTGCCGCGCCGCATACCAAGCTTCGCAGGATTCAAGGGTGTAAACACGTTCCACTTTTTGATCCGGTGCCGCTGCATCGCAGGCGTTTGTGAAGATCGATATAGCTATGAAAATTAGGCCAATGCGCATGTCAAAAGCTCCTCTTGCCCCCCCAACACAACTATAGTTAGATTTGTGGGTCAATCAACCGTTTTGGGATTTTGGGCTGCGGTGAGGACTGACCTGGCCGCTCCTGCGCTCATCGGTCTCACTTGCTCATTGGGGGTGTGGGGGCTAAATAAGGCCCCATGTTTGAACTCGCCAATCCCAAACGATTTATGGACCTCTCCGGCAAACTGCTGCCCTGGGTTTGGGGCCTGGCAGTCGTGCTTCTGGTCTTTGGGCTTTATCTCGCTTTGTTCGTGGCGCCGGCTGACTATCAGCAAGGCGAAACCGTGCGGATCATGTTTGTGCATGTGCCGTCGGCTCAGATGGCGATGTTTGCCTATGGCTTTATGGCGGTGGCCTCCGGTGTCGGCCTGATCATGAAGCACCCGCTGGCGGATATGGCGGCTAAGGCTGCTGCGCCCGTTGGGGCTGGGTTCACACTACTTGCGCTCGCGACCGGCTCTTTGTGGGGCAAGCCCATGTGGGGCGCCTGGTGGGTTTGGGATGCGCGACTGACATCGGTGCTCGTCTTGTTTTTCCTCTACATCGGTTACATCGCGCTCTGGGAAGCGATCGAAGAGCCTCTTAAAGCCGCAAAGGCGGCGGCAGTGCTGGCGCTGGTTGGCGCGATCAACTTGCCGATCATCAAGTTTTCGGTGGAATGGTGGAACACGTTACATCAACCGGCCAGTTTGGCACGGCTCGATGGACCATCGATCCACCCAACCATGTTGTGGCCGTTGCTCACCTTGAGTGTGGCTTACGTGGTGTTGTTTATGGCGTTGACCTTAGTGCGCATGCGCACGGAGATCCTCAAGCGCAGGGTCAGATCGTTGCGCATGGCGCAAGCACGGGCGCAAGGGTAAAGCAATGAGTGAATTCTTTGCCATGGGTGGATATGCGAGCTTCGTCTGGCCGGCCTACGGCCTTTCAGCGCTTGTTCTTATTGGCTTGACGGTCGTGAGCCTGCGTGGGTATCGCCGCTCCCGGCAGTTGGCAGATCAGCTGGAAGCCCAGCGTCCTTCGCACCGGAAGACCGGGGTCAAATCCGAACCTGTCGGCGCGTTCAAGGAAGAGTCCCAAGGCAGAAGCGAGTAGAGAGTTTATGCGTTTTGCCTATTTTGCCCCGGTCGCGATCTTCATAGCGCTCGCTGTTCTCCTCGGTGTTGGACTCTTTTTGGGTGATCCGAAGGAAATTCCTTCTGTCTTTATCGATGAGCCGGCGCCGGAGGTCTCATTGCCCCCCATCACGGGTTACCGTGAAGAAGCAGGCGGGTTGTCGAATGAGCTTTTTCGCCAAGGGGTGCCGACCATTGTCAATGTATGGGCCTCTTGGTGCGCCCCGTGTCGGATCGAGCATCCCATTCTCATGGAATTGGCGAAAGGTGATGTGCCGATCTTTGGGCTCAACTACAAGGATCAGCCTGAAGATGCGCGGGCCTTCTTGGAAGGGCTTGGCGATCCTTATGACCGGATCGGTGCTGATGAGAGCGGGCGTGCTGGGATCGATTGGGGGGTTTACGGTGTGCCGGAAACCTTTGTCATCGATGGCAATGGCCGCATCATCTTGAAGCATGTGGGACCGCTCGACCCAACAGTGGTGCGAGAGAAGATTTTCCCGGCGTTGGAGAAAGCGCGCGAGGCGGTTCAACCCGCGTCGTAGGTCATCGGCTCGTCGCGTCCTTAGTCCCTAACATCTGTCATTGCCGGATTTATTCCGGCAATCCAGGACAACAAACTCCAAACTAGATACCCGGAACAAGTTCGGGTATGACGAAATGATTTGTGGCGATCGCGCAAAGCCCCATGCTGATTCAGACGGCCCAAAAGAAAAGAGCCGGGGCATAACCACCGGCTCTTCTCAAAATTCTATCAGCGCCGCTGACGCCTCCTCGCTATCTCTTCTTGCGGGCGCCTTTGCGCTTGGCCTTTTTGGCAGGAGCTTTCTTCTTAGCGACTTTCTTTTTGGCGACCTTTTTCTTGGCTGCTTTGCGCTTTACGGCCTTCCTCGCCACTTTTTTCTTCGCGACCTTCTTTTTAGCGACCTTTTTGCGCGCAGGTGGGGCGGCTTGGGCCGCTTCAAGAGCGTCGGCAGCGGCGGCAATTGCTTTTAGCGATTTTAAGAACCCAGCCCGTTGGCTTGCTGCAACTGGGCCGAGGATTGCTTTTTCAGCTTTGCGGACTTTTGCCAGGTGAGTGCTCAATTCGCGCTTGCCTGCAGCGGAAATCTTCACTGAATTGGCACGAGCGTCTTCTTTGGTGCGCGTGCGGGTCAAAAGACCGCGCTTGATGAGGCGCGAAATCATGTCGGCGAGGGTTGAGCGGTCAATGCCGGTCAGGCGAACCAAGTCGGTTTGGCTCAAGCCTTCGTTTTGTTGGACGGTCAAAAGCACTGCAAACTGGCGCGGCGTGAGCCGACTGTCGCCAATTTCTTTTGAGAATAAGTCGAAAGAGTATTGTTGGGCCCGGCGTAAGAGGTGTCCAGGTGAGTCTGAGAGATTGAATTTAGCTCCAGCCATTTCCTTAATCCTTGGTCTTCTTGGTTACATATATGAGTCGAGGAGGCTAAACATACTTACTAATTGTCCGTATGCAATGGATTCGGTCAAGAATGACAAAAAATTTATCTGTTACAAACGGTTCGTATGCGAATCTCTTGCAGAAAGACATCTAGCTTGTCGTGTCACAAATGCGTTCGTTCGTCTAAGGGAGTGCTTCATGTCCGACAAAAAGGAAATTGATCCGATTACGGGGCAATTCGACTTTTCCGAGAGAGTTCCTGCGGGTGATACGCATGTAAGGCAGGTTTGCAACGCTTGCGGTTTCGTTCACTACGCAAACCCCAAAATTGTGGTTGGCTCGATTGTTCAGTGGGAAGATCGCATTTTGATGTGCAAGCGCGACATAGAGCCGCGGTCTGGATTTTGGACGCTGCCAGCCGGCTATTTAGAAGAACATGAGACGATGGTTGAAGGAGCCATGCGGGAGGCGCGAGAAGAGGCTGAAGCCGATATCACCATCTACCAGCTCCTGGCGGTTTACAATATCCCGCGGATTTCTCAGGTTCAGCTTATGTATTTGGCCAAGCTCAACTCCCCGGACATTGGACCTGGGATTGAAAGTCAGGAAGTGGCTTTGTTGAAATGGTCCGAAATCCCATGGGAGAACCTAGCGTTTCCCAGCGTCGTATGGGCGCTTAATCATTTCGATCAGGTGAGGGGGCAGGAGAGCTTTGTTCCGTTTGGGAACCCTGAAGCGTAGATGTCTCTGCGGGATCTGTGTCTTCTTCCTCATCAATCTCAATGTGTTTCATGAGGAACGGTGTTTGCGTCATTGAGAAGATGAAGAAGAGGGCCGTAAATCCAAAGACTTTGAAATTGAGCCAGAGATCGAAGGTCAATACACGGCGCAAGACTTCATTCAGCATGGCTGCAAAAAGACAGAACATGGCAAAGCGCGTCAGAAATACTTTCCATCCTTCTGGTGACATCTTCAGGTAAGGCGACATGGCGCTGCCCAAAATGTTCTTGCCGGTAATGGCGCTTGCGAACAAACCGCATCCCATAGCCACATAAACGATTGTGGGCTTCATCATGATGAAGGCTTCGTTGGCGAAGTAGAGGGTCAATCCGCCGAAGATTACGACAACCACGCACGTAAACGCCGGTATCGGGGCAACCTTCTTTTCCATGACATAGAATATGGCGAGGGAGACGACGGACGCGACCATCACGGCCGCTGTTGCCATGTAAACGTCTTTGCCCGAGAAGTAGAAGGCGAGCAGAAAAACGAGAAGAGGACCGAAATCAAGCGCGGTACGCATGCGTTGTGTCATCTAAGAATTCCGATCCGTTTGGTCATGAGGCTCTTCTATACCCCAATATGGCGTGAGACTGCCTTAGAATTATTGCTCAATCGTCAAGTCCGACAAGGGCGTTGGCAAATTCTTGTGCTTGGAAGGGCTGAAAATCATCAATGGACTCCCCAACCCCGATGGCGTGAATGGGCAATCCAAATTTCGCACCAACCGCAACAAGTATGCCGCCTCTTGCGGTGCCGTCCAGTTTTGTCATGACAAGCCCGCTTACATTGGAAGTGTCTTTGAAAGCTGCGACTTGGGTGAGGGCATTCTGGCCGGTGGTTGCGTCGAGAACCAAAAGGACGGCGTGCGGCGCGCTGGGCTCGACCTTCTTGATAACCCGTTCCACTTTTTCAAGCTCAGCCATCAAGTTGGCTTTGTTTTGCAAACGTCCTGCTGTGTCGATGAAGAGGACATCCGTTCCTTCTTCTTTTGCTTGCGTCAATGCATCAAATGCAAGACCTGCCGCATCGGAGCCCACTTCACGCGCAACCACAGGTGCTCCAATGCGGTCCCCCCAGATTTTCAATTGTTCGATGGCCGCAGCCCGAAATGTGTCGCCGGCTGCAAGCATGACAGACTTGCCAGATAGTTTGGCTTGGTTTGCCATCTTGCCAATGGTCGTTGTCTTACCTGATCCATTGACGCCGACAACCAGAATGACATGTGGCTTGTTGGCGTTCTCGAATTCTATGGGTTCGGTGAGAGGGTCAAGGATCGTTGCGATTTCTTCGGCGACGAAGCGCTTTACCTCATCGGCCTCAATGTTCTTGTCGAAACGCTCTTTGGCGAGTTTGGTGGTGATGTCGGTTACTGTTTCGAGGCCAAGGTCTGCGGTGATGAGGAGGTCTTCGAGGTTCTCAAGGGCTTCATCGTCGAGTTTGGCCTTGGTGAAAATGCCGGTGACACCGTCGGAAATACTGGATGACGAGCGAGAGAGACCTGTGCGCATGCGTCGGAAGAACGATACCTTCTTCGGTGCGGTTTCTGGGTCTGCCTCTATCTTTACCTCGGTTTCTATCGCCGGGGGATCGACAACCTCGACGCTAGGTTGCGGCGCTTCCTGTTCCGGTTCGATCGCAAGTGGGCTCGATTCCACCGTTTCGCTGGTTGAAGTTTCCTCAACGATTGGCGTTGGTTCGATCTCTTCGGACTTCTTTCGACGTCCAAAAAACGAAAACCCACTTTTCTTTTCGGTGTCGCTCACATGGCCTCCGCTTGTTTAGCTACGAGGGCTTGCCCGTTGTGGGTGGTAATTTCCGCAGCAACCATTTGGCCGGGGTGTTGTGAGCTCTCAAAAGCAACGAGCGTGAAGTCTTCGGTGTGTCCTTGATGTTCCTTTTCCACCAGGATGCGTTGTCTTGTGCCGACCCGCTCATTGAGGTGTTGGACGAGAGCTTCTTCTCCCTTTGCTCTTAACCGGGCCGCGCGCTCTTTGATTGAGGTGCCGTTTATTTGTGGCATGAGGGCGGCGGGTGTGCCATCGCGCACCGAGTACGGAAAGACATGCAAGAATGTGAGGCCACATTCATCAACGAGACGCATCGTGTTTTCAAACATTTCCTCCGTTTCGGTCGGAAACCCGGCAATAAAATCGGCGCCGAAAGCCACATCAGGCCGGGCTTTGCGTACGGCGTCACAGAACCGGATTGCGTCGTCGCGAGTGTGGCGCCGCTTCATGCGCTTTAGGATCATGTCATCGCCCGACTGTAGTGAGAGATGAAGATGCGGCATCAACCGTTGTTCATTGGTAATCAGATCCATCAAAAGCGGGTCGACTTCGATGGAATCAATCGAAGAGAGGCGAAGCCGATCCAGACCTGGCACTTGATCTAGGATCTGTTTGGTCAAATTGCCAAGGGTCGGGTCGCCGGGCAAGTCGGGACCATATGACGTTAAGTCAACGCCGGTCAGCACCACTTCGCGGTATCCATTCCTGACCAGGCGCTCGATCTGTTTGATCACTTCCCCGGCGGGCACGCCCCTTGAGTTGCCGCGGCCAAAAGGAATGATGCAAAAGGTGCAGCGGTGATCGCAGCCATTTTGAATTTGAACAAAGGCGCGGGCGCGTCCTTCCATGCCTTCGACCATGTGGTTGGCGGTCTCGGTTATCGACATAATATCGTTCACCCTGATCTTCTCATCTTCCGAGATGCCAAAGTCTGGGCTGTAAGTTTGGGGTGAAAGCTTTTCCTCATTGCCGATAACCACATCGACTTCGTCCATGGTGGCAAAACTAGCTGCGTCGATCTGAGCAGCACAGCCTGTCACGACGATTTTCTTGTCTGGGTCTTTTCTACGGGTGCGGCGGATTGCTTGGCGGGCTTGGCGTACAGCCTCACCGGTCACGGCGCAGGTGTTGAAGATGACCGTATCGGAGAGACCTGCCTCAAGTGCATTGGTGCGCACGACCTCAGACTCAAGAGCATTGAGCCTGCAGCCGAAGGTGACGACTTCGGGGTCTATTCCTGATGTGCGTTTTGTCATTTTCCCGCGGTCTTCAAGAGTTCGTCGGCGAGCTCGCCTTTGAAACTCAAGGCGGCATCGCCGGTCATCAGGATATGGTCATCTTCTTCGCGCCATTCAATGCTAAGGGGACCGCCATCTAAGTGAACTTGGACTTTCCGCCCCGTAAGGCCTTTGCGAACGGCCGCCACAGCGGTGGCACACGCGCCGGTTCCGCAGGCTTGGGTGATGCCAGTGCCGCGTTCCCAAACCCGCAAACGCACCTCGTTTGGCGCGATGACTTGGGCGAACTCAACATTCGTCCGTTCTGGGAAGAGGGCATGTCTTTCAACCGCGGGCCCAATGCGCTCCAAATCGACGTTGCCCACATTATCGACAAAGAAGACGCAGTGGGGATTGCCGGTGTTGACTGCGGAGGGCTGTGGGTTGCCGCCCTCCCGACCAAAAATCGTTCCAATGGTCAAGCGGCGCGTGTCCATTTCTTCGGCCAAAGGAATGTCTTGCCAATCGAGCCTTGGCTGTCCCATGTCAACGGTCACTTGGTTGCCCGGTGCGGGTGTGCACTTGAGCGGACCGGCCACAGTTTCGATCAAGACTTCGGTTTTTCCGGTTTCTTCCATGAGAAGCCGCGCAACACATCTTGAAGCATTCCCGCAGGCTTCGACCTCGCCGCCGTCCTTGTTCCAAATACGGATTGTGCCGTCGCCGCCAGATGTTGCCTTGCCAAGCAAGATGAGCTGATCGCAGCCAACACCCATCCGGCGGTTGGCCAGCGTGCGCACCAGTTCGCCCGTTGGTTCTATCGGCGTCTCGCGGCCGTCAACGATGACAAAATCGTTGCCCAGCCCATGCATTTTTACAAAGGAAACTGTCATGGGCGGGTTATAGAGCCTCGGGCCCCGGCAAGGCTAGAGAAATTGATCGTATTTGCACCGGAGGCGAGGGATCGGTTGGATTTTGAAGAGGTTTCACGTATAGAAAGCGACGGCTTTGGATAGCTCAGCCTGCTCGCCCATGTGAGGATTTCGACATGATTAGATACCCCCTATTCACTTGCCTTTTTCTTTCCGCAACGTTGATTTCAGGACCATTTATGACCGCTCAAGCGACCGAAACTGACCCCTACCTTTGGCTCGAAGAGGTGGAGGGCGAAGACGCCTTGAACTGGGCTCGCCAGCACAATGAGAAGTCTCTAGGAACTTTGACGTCAGACCCACGTTTTGAGGGCTACGAAGCCGTTGCGACGGAACTCCTTAACTCGACGGACCGAATTGCGTACCCGCGTTTTCGCGGTGGAGCGGTTTACAATTTTTGGCAAGACAAGACCCATGTGCGAGGCTTATGGCGCAGAACAAGTCTCGACTCTTATAAGAACGACGATCCGAATTGGGAAACCGTCCTTGATGTTGATGCACTCGCTGAGGTGGAAGACGAAAACTGGGTTTACAAAGGCGTGACCTGTCTTCAACCCACCTATGATCGTTGCATGGTTGAGGTATCGCGCGGTGGATCGGACGCGTCTGTTGAGCGCGAGTTCGATATGACGACGAAACGTTTCGTTGAGGATGGTTTCATTGTGCCGGAGGCCAAGAGTGGTCTGGCCTGGCTTGACGCGGATACGATGTTGATAAGGACAGACTTTGGCGAGGGCAGCCTAACCACATCGGGATATGGTCGGATCGTTAAACGCTGGGCCCGTGGCACTCCGATAGAGGAAGCCGAGACGATTTTTGAGGGCAAGGTCGACGACGTCGGCGCTTTTCCATTTTCCTTTTTGGCTGGCGACAAAATTGTTGGCGGCTTTGTCAACTCTCCAACCTTCTTTACCCGTGAATTCTATCTGCTCAATGGAGTGGATGTGAAGCGTGTCCCGGGCCCCGCAAAAATGACACTTCAGTCTGTTTTCAAAGACCGGCTTCTCATGACATTGCAGGAAGACTGGGAAGTTTCCGGCACTACATATGAATCAGGCGCGCTTCTTTCAATGTCATTTGACGGCGTCTACGAGCGAGGTGTGGCTGAAGATATTCAAGTCGTCTTTGAGCCGGATGCTAAGACTTCAATTGAATCTGTGGGGACCGCCAAAGACCGTGTCTATTTGGCGTTACTGTCAAACGTCACGGGAAAGGCAATGGCATTCGATTATGAGGACGGTGCGTGGTCCAGCATGGGGCTCACGTTGCCTGAGAACGGTGCTGTGTCCTTGGTTGCCGCAGATGAGACCGAAACAGAAGTGGTTTTTTCTTATGAAGGGTTCTTGTCACCGAGCACGCTCTATCTGGTCGAAGATGGCGGCGTGAAAATTTCCGCCTTGAAATCACTGCCGGCAAAGTTTGAAGCCATCGGTCTAAAAGTCGAACAACACGAAGCGACCAGCAAAGATGGGACCAAGATCCCCTACTTTCTTGTGGGCCCGAAAGACATGGAGCTAGATGGAACCGCGCCGACAATTCTATACGGCTATGGTGGCTTTCAGGTTTCGCAGACGCCGAGATACTCCATGACGCTTGGTAATCTCTGGCTTGAAAAGGGCGGCGTCTATCTTCTCGCGAACATTCGTGGGGGCGGTGAGTTTGGACCTCGTTGGCACCAAGCGGCATTGAAACACAATCGGCAGAGATCTTTCGATGACTTTGCGGCTGTTGCAGAAGATGCAATTGCACGCGGTATCACATCGCCGAAGAAGCTCGGTATCATGGGTGGATCCCAAGGCGGGCTATTGGTCGGCGTTGCGTTTACTCAGCGTCCAGACCTTTACAATGCCGTTGTTTGCCAAGTGCCGTTGCTCGACATGATCCGCTATTCGCAACTTTTAGCAGGTGCGAGTTGGATGGGAGAATATGGCGATCCGTCAATCCCAGAGGATCGTGAGGTGCTCAAGTCCTATTCGCCCTACCACAATGTGCAAGAGGATGTGGATTACCCGAAGGTCTATTTCTACACATCCACGAGAGATGACAGGGTCCATCCGGCTCATGCTCGTAAGATGGTGGCGCGGATGGAAGAGCTCGGTCACGACGTGCTCTATTACGAACATATCGAAGGTGGGCATGGCGGTGGGTCAAACCTGAACCAACATGCCAGGCGGATCGCCCTTGAGTACACTTACTTGGCACAACAGTTGGGACTTGGAGACTAAGAGATCACATGGCGGACACACTCGATCATCTCTTCATTGCCTGTGCTGATTTTGATGGCAAGCCGGAGGTGGTCGTCCTTTGCAAGAAACCCACTGGGGTCCGAAATGGTTTGTGGTGGAAGACCCAGATGGCAACCTGTTGGCGTTCACGAGTTGAGCAATCTAGTTAGGAGCTTGATGAATGGAGCTGAAGAAAACGCATAAGTTTGCGTTAGCAATCACCAAAGAACTCACGCCCGTATTCAAAAGAGCCGTGCGTGATGAACTATCTAGGGACAGTCTGACACCGGAACAAAGGCGTCAAGCGGACTTATTCCATGCAATTACATCAGTGATCAGGGCGGGTGATCAGATTTCGTTATCGGTACGTTACATCGAGGTGGCCTCGCGCAGGCCATCGGACATTGGGCTCGAGACTCATTTGAGGTATCACTATGAAACAATGGTACAAAATGCATATGTCGCAAGAGAAAAGATGATCCGGATAATCCCACAGATCCATATGATCGATGGAAAATGGCTGAACAAGACGAAGTACAAATCGCTTCACAAGGCTGCAAAAAAGGAGATTAAGAGGGCTTTCTCTGAAGTTTCACGTTTGCGGGAGATCATCGTTCACCACCCATTTGACTACCAGGACGAGAATCTGACATCTGCGGAGATGTACGCATTCCTTGACAACAATGATGATGAAGATTTTTCGGGACACTACAAGAATGCGCTTTGGTTCCTAAAGATGGACAAGCGCAGGCAATCAAGAAAACTGGAGTGCCTGGTTGAGGTGCAAATCGAAGGATTTTTTGGGTCCCTTGGAGAGTTGTACTTAAGGGATGGTAAGATCAGATTGCCAGAGGCAAGTTGAACTGCGACCGGGCCGTTTATTGTCCGGACAGATTGGACACACAAGGCATGAAGCTGTTGATTTCTTACGCGAATTCGCTTACACCCCGACCCTCATTTACTGAAAGCAGATTGATGAACCACATTGGTTACAAAACCCTGGCCGACATGACCGCGTGGAAACCCGCGGCGCCTGCCTATGCGCCGGTGCCGACGATGCTTGCGCTCATGGGGTTATCAAATGTTGTCGTGAACGAGGTGACACACTCGGGTTGACTTGAAAGACCAAGTATCAGCCCACCCCTTAAACAGGAGGCTGATGCGAAAAGGAAATCTCGCAGCCTCCGCAAAGCCGGAGGTTTTTTCATGTCTGTCGTATCTGTTGATGGTCTCAGCAAGACTTTCATTCAGCGCCGCCGCCCGTCGACGGCGCGCGGTTTTGCACGATTGATGGCAAAGCCCATCGTGGAGGAAGTGCGCGCGGTGCAAGCCATTTCATTTGAGGTTGGCGTGAGCGAGCGGGTCGCGTTTATTGGACCGAACGGTGCCGGCAAATCGACGACGCTGAAAATGCTCTGCGGTATTCTCAATCCAACGTCAGGTGAGGCGCAGATATTGGGCTATACGCCTTGGACCCAGACTAAAGCGCTGGCTTACGAAATCGGCATTGTCTTCGGCCAACGCTCTCAGCTTTGGGCGCATTTGCCGGTGACCTCGAGCTTTGATCTGCTCGCAAAAATCTATGATGTGCCGGATGTCACCTACCGACAACGACTTGAGCGTTTGGTGGAGACCTTTGCCATTGGACATTTGATTGATCGCCCAGTGCGCACCCTATCGCTTGGCCAACGCATGCGCTGTGAGATTGCGGCGAGCCTCATTCACGGTCCGAAGGTCTTGTTCCTGGATGAGCCGACCATTGGGCTTGATGTTTCCGCGAAAGCACAATTGCGCGATCACTTGAAGCGCTTGAGCGATGAAGACGACTTGACGTTGCTTCTGACAAGTCACGACACTGGCGACATCGAGGAGATTTGCGAGCGGGTGATCCTGATCAACCATGGTCAGAAGCTTATCGACCAACCGCTTGATGAATTGAAACGTCATTACTTGAGCCACAAACTGATCACGCTGGCAACAGAAGAAGAAGCGCCGCAATTTTCAGAGGCCGGTGTCGAGATGATCGAAAGCGGACGTCACAAGCTCGTGCTCAATGTCGATCTCTCTGCCACGAGAGTTGATGATGTGGTGCGGCAAGCGCTGAACCAGCTCCAGGTGCGTGATCTTATGATCGAGAACGCGCCGCTTGAGGACATCATCATGCAAATTTATGGAGAGGTGGCATGAGCAGTATCGATTTTGGATCCGAGGCTGTTTGGCGACGGGAGCTGCGCGCGACGCTGGGGCTTATCGCGTTCGGGTGGCGGTCGGCCAATGCAGATGGTGTGTCGAAGATCGCCATTGGCTCGGTGTTTGTTGGGCTGGTGATCATCCTCTCCGGGCTTTACCGGATCACGCCGTTTGAGGAGTTGGGCACCGATGTTTCGCTCACCTATGGAAACGTGGTTTGGTACATGACCTTGACCGAACTCGTGGCGATCTCGGTCTGGGTACAGTTCCGCGAAGTGCGCGAGGAGGTGATGAACGGCCAACTCGAAGGGCGGTTCATTCGGCCAACGTCCTATCTGCGGCTGAAACTGTCGGAATGGCTGGGACGAACGGCCAATCATTTTGTCTATTTTGGTGCCATTGGATTTGTCTTAGCGTTCTTGCTCACCGGCAACATTGCTATGGGGCCGGTGCGTCTCGGCCTGTTCATGATTTCGACCATGTTGGGCGCGGCGATCTTTTGCGCGCTGCATGTGATGGTGGGTCTCACGGAAGTGTGGGGGCCTTACTCACGGCCGCTCTTCATGATGGTTCAAAAGACCCTCTTTTTATTGGGAGGTCTGTTGATCCCGCTCGATATCTATCCTGCCTGGATGCAGACCGCGGCGTGGGCGACACCGTTTCCAGCCATTCTATATGTGCCCGCATCCCTGGCGCTTGGCAAACCGCTGGAAACGTTTGGGATTGCATTGGTCGGTCAAATCATCTGGCTCGGATTGGCGTTGGCGCTGGCAGTACTTGTGCTTCAGCGCACGCGGGCCCGCATCGGAGCGGAGGGAGTGTGAGGCATGAAAAACGTTGAGTACTTCAAAACACTGCTGGCGATGGCTGTGCATGACCAATGGAAAGACCGGATGGTGTTTTTGTCTATGGCGGTTGTCATGGTCGTGCAGAATCTTGTCTTCTTTGGCGTCTGGCTTGTCTTCTTCGACAATTTCTCGGAGATCCGGGGCTGGACCTTAGAAGACATTGCGACGCTCTTCGGCGTGGTGGCGTTTGGTTTTGGTCTCGTCTTCTTCATTTTCGGCGGCACGCTCGATTTGGGCCGGATGATCAGAGAAGGCGAGTTGGACGTTTATCTGGGTCGACCGAAAAGCACTTTGCTTGCGGTGATGATGCGGGAGGGCCGTCCGGCGGGCCTTGGCGACATGGCGACCGCGCCGATCCTTTGGTTCACGTTCGGCGGGCACGGGCTTGGCGATCTACCGATCCTCTTGAGCGCGGCGCTTCTGGCTGGGCTTATCCATCTGTCGGTGGCGCTGACCTTGCAATCGCTGCCGTTCTTTGCCGGGGCCATTCGCACCTTGCCGGATCAGCTGTTTGAGCTTTTCCTGATTGCTTCGCTCTATCCGCAGCATGGGCACGGGATCTTGCTGCGTGCGGCGCTCTTTACGGTGATTCCGGCGGGCTTTGCCGCCTATTTGCCGGTGGTGACGGTGATGCAGTTTGAGCCTTGGAAGTTGATCGTGCTTGCGCTGGCGGCGGGTTTCTACTTTACGCTCGCGGTCACGCTGTTTCACCACGGGGTTCGGCGATATTCGTCCGGCGGTGGGTGGATTGGCCCGCGGTGATTGCTCTCTAGGAAATGTCATGCCCGGGCTTGTCCCGGGTATCCAGAGGGCTGTCGATCCTTGTACCTGGATTGCCGGAACAAGTCCGGCAATGACAGCTCTTGTCAAAGGCAAACCTTTCATCATCTCATGGAAATTGCGGGTGGGGAGAAAACGCGCTGATTTTTCTGCTTTCTCCCCACGAGCTATCTGGCCCCTAGGCTCCTTCGGGCGCGGACGTTTGAAACGTGCGCACTCAAAGGAGTTTAGGCACATGACCCACACACTTGAGACGACAACCCAGAAAGAAAATCCTCGTCCGATCGACAAGATCGTCGTGCATTGTTCGGCGACGCCTGCCACGCGCGACATCGGATCAGACGAGATCCGCACCTGGCATCTCAGTCGCGGATGGAATGACATCGGTTATCATTATGTGATCCGGCGCGACGGAACCGTGGAGCCCGGTCGGCCAGAGGTCAAAGTCGGCGCTCATGCGCGCGGGCTCAATCACACGTCCATCGCCATCTGCCTCATCGGCGGGCAATCGGTGAAGGGCGTGCCGCAATACAATTTTACGCAGGCCCAAATGCGGATGTTGATTGGGTGCGTTAAGGATCTGCAGGCGCGGTATCCGCGCGCTAAGGTTCACGGTCATAACGAGTTTTCAGAAAAAGCCTGCCCGACCTTTGATGTTCGGGTATGGGCGAGGGATTTGTGCATATGAAACGTTGGCAAGAAGTTATCTCTTCCGTCGCCCCTACTGTGGCGGGTGCTCTTGGTGGTCCTTTGGCGGGGCTCGCCGCCTCACTCGCGGGACGCATGTTGCTGGGCAAGGCGGATGCGACTGCCGATCAAGTCAAAGACTTTGTCCTGGCGCATCAAACGCCGGAAACGTTCGCCAAGCTCAAAGAGATCGAAGCGGAGTTGAAAGTGAAGCTGCGCGAACTCGACATCGAGGAAGAAAAGATCGCTGCCGGCGACCGCGCCTCGGCCCGCGACCGGCACACGAAAACTGGGGACAGGATGCCCGGCGTCCTCGCCTCGGTGGTGTTCTTTGGGTTCTTTGGGATTTTGGGCGCGCTCATGTTTATCAAGGAGATCCCTCTTAATGCCCAACAGCCCCTCGATATTATGCTCGGGGCGCTGGCCAGTCTTCTTATTCAAATTGGCGCCTATTACTTCGGCTCGTCGAAGGGCTCGGCGGACAAGACCGTCATTTTGGGGAGAAGGGGGGATTGAACGTCTGGGGTGCGCGCGTTTAAGACCCTGTCAGAGCGTTATAGTGGTGCATTGTGTATGAGTGCATTGGGATTAACCCGTGAACACTACGCCGACTTCCTCAACCAAGCCTCCAATCTCTCGAATTCAAACTCCCCGGACTCATATAGTCCCATTAAGAATTCATAAGTTTCATCCGGACCGGCGTTGATGTCGATGCCGTTGATGGCGAGGAATGTGATAGCTGCTGCAATGCCCACTCGCTTGTTGCCGTCGGTGAAGGGGTGATTTTGCGACAGGCTTTCCCAAAGCGCGGCGGCCTCGGCAAAGAGATTGTCATAGTATCCCGTCTGAGGTCTGAACAGCGCGGCTTCGAGCTGACCGAAGTCGCGGATGCCCTCGGCCCCGCCGTAACGGTTGATTTGGTCGGCATGAATGGCGAGGACTTCGGCGACCGTTAGATAGTCGGTCATGACATGTTACTTCGCGAGTTTCTTGTAGAGGGCGTCGTATTTGCCGAGCGAGCGGTTGTAGGCTTCCATGACGTGAGGGCGTGGCCTCGTTTGACGGTACTTTTCAATGAGATCGGCAAAAGCCTCATCAACCATGGCTTGAATCTGGCGACCCTCATCCTTTGCCAATCCTCTCACGTTCTCGAGGATTGCTGTATCGACTTGGGTGGCGAATTTTTCTCTGCTGTCGGTCATGGGTAACAGTATCATGAAATTTCTTGATATGTCAAGATATAGATGTTTGAAGTTCATTTTCTGTGTGCTTTGCTTGACATTAATATGTGCCGGTTCTACAAGCCTGACACATTCAGACATGGTTTTCCTTGTCGCCGCCGCCGGTTCCTAGAGTTCCGGGGGTCAACGTCCGTCAGCGAGGTTTCGCCCACGGGCGCGCTTGGCGTTGTGGCGAACCTCGTCTGAGACCTGAAACGAGCGAGAACATATGTTCGAGACCCTGTCAGAGCGCCTAAATGGTGCGTTGAACAAATTGACCCAGCGGGGGGCTTTGAATGAGTCCCACGTGAATGAAGCCTTGCGCGAAGTGCGGGTGGCGATGCTGGAAGCGGACGTGGCGCTGCCAGTGGTCAAACAGTTCATCGACAAGGTGCGGCCGGAAGCGGTCGGCCAAAACGTCTTGAAGTCGGTGACGCCGGGCCAACAGGTTATCAAGATCGTCCATGATCAATTGATCGACATGTTGGGGGGCAATGAACCACCGGAAAAGATGGCGCTCAACTTGAACGTGGTGCCGCCGGCTGTGTTCATGATGGTGGGCTTACAAGGCTCCGGTAAGACGACGACCTCGGCCAAGCTCGGCAAACGGCTCACGGAAAAAGACGGCAAGAAAGTTTTGCTGGCGTCCCTCGATGTGCGCCGCCCGGCTGCGCAGGAACAATTGCGGGTGCTTGGCGAGCAAACGCAAGTTGCGACGCTCCCCATCATTGAAGGCCAGATGCCGGTCGACATAGGCAAGCGGGCAGTTGAAGCAGGACGCCTCGGTGGCTACGACATTGTGATTTTGGATACTGCCGGTCGGGTGACTGTCGATGAAGCCTTGATGGCGGAAGTGGCCGATGTTGAAAAGGCCACGAACCCTGCAGAAACCATTTTGGTGGCTGACAGTTTGACCGGCCAAGACGCGGTCAATGTGGCGGAACAATTCGGGGCGCGCTTGTCGCTGACCGGGATTGCGCTGACCAGAGTTGACGGTGACGGGCGCGGCGGTGCGGCGCTTTCCATGCGCTCAGTGACGGGCTGTCCGATCAAGCTCCTCGGTGTCGGCGAGCAGATGGACGCGCTTGAAGCTTTCCATGCGGAGCGGGTTGCCAACCGCATTCTCGACATGGGCGATGTGGTGTCGCTGGTTGAGAAAGCGGCTGAAAGCATCGACCAAGAAAAAGCCGAGAAAATTGCCAAGAAGATGAAGAAGGGGACCTTCGATTTGGAGGATCTCGCCGAACAACTTGGTCAAATGCGCAAACTTGGTGGCATGCAGAGCATTTTGGGGATGCTGCCTGGCATGGGCAAAATGAAGAAGCAGATGTCCGGCGCCAACATGGATGACAAAGTCTTCGTCCATCAAGAAGCGATCATTTCCTCGATGACGCCGAAAGAGCGGTCGAACCCGAAAGTTCTCAATGCGTCGCGCAAGAAGCGCGTTGCCAAAGGGGCCGGCGTATCGGTGCAGGATATCAACCGTCTTTTGAAACTCCATCGCCAGATGGCGGACATGATGAAGAAGATGGGCAAAGGCGGCATGAAAGGCCTGTTCGGTGGAATGGGCGGGGGCATGCCGGATATGGGCGCGATGCCTCCCGGTGATTTGACGGCCGGAGGTCTCCCGCAAGGTGGGTTGCCACCAGGAACAGGACTTCCGGGATTGGGCGGGCCAGGATTGCCACCAGGGTTGCCCCCAGGAGTTTTGGGAAAGAAAAAGTAACGTTGCCCGTTTGGGCGGAATTCAAGAATTGGTTTTGAGAAAAAGGAAAGAGAAGACATGGCTTTGAAAATCAGATTGTCCCGCGGTGGGGCGAAAAAGCGCCCTTATTACAAGATTGTAGTGGCAGACATCCGCAATCCTCGGGATGGCCGTTTCATCGAGCGCTTGGGGAGCTTTAACCCGTTGCTCGGCAAAGACAACGAGAACCGCATTGTGCTGAACAAGGAGCGCATCGAGTATTGGCTCGGTGTTGGCGCCAAGCCGACCGACCGGGTTGCGCGCTTTTTGAGTGCGGAAGGCATGGTCAAGTGGGAACACGGCAACAACCCGAACAAGGCAAAGCCTGGTCAAAAAGCCATGGAGCGTTTGGAAGCATCGCGCCAAGCTGAAGAAGATGCGAAGACCGCGGCCAAAGAAGCCAAGGCTGCCGCGGCGGAAGCAGCAGCACCTGCTGAAGAGGCACCAGCTGAAGAAGTGCCAGCTGAAGAAGAAAAGGCGGCTGAGTAATTCTCGACCGTTTGGTGCCCCTCGATGTCGCGCGAAAGCTCTTCTTATCCCCTTGTTTGCCTCGGCGTGATTACTGGCGCGATGGGGGTTCAGGGCGAAGTGCGGATTAAGCCGTTTACGGCGAAACCGGAAGGCATCGCTGCCTACGGCAAGGTGCAAACAGAAGACGGATCTCAGAGGTTTGAGATCAAGCGAACAAGGCCCATCAAGCAAGGCGTCGCTGCCAAGCTCGTTGGGGTGAACGACCGGAATTCGGCGGAAGCGCTCAAAGGCACGATGCTCTATGTGAGCCGAGCGCAATTGCCGGATGATGTTGAGGAGGATGAGTTTTACTACACCGATTTGGTGGGACTTAAGGCGATCCTGGTTGATGGACAAGAGCTTGGAATGGTGACCGCTGTTCATGATTTTGGCGCCGGCGATCTCTTAGAGGTGGCGCTCACGGCGACGAACAAGACAGTTCTCATCCCCTTCACCAGGCAAGTGGTTCCGGAGGTTGATATGGACGCTCAAAAGGTGATCGTCGATCCGCCGGAAGGGTTGATGTCAGAGCCAAAAAGGGGAGAGACCTCGTGACGTCACCTTGGACTGCAACGGTTTTGACCTTGGTTCCGGAGATGTTTCCGGGTCCACTTGCCCACTCATTGGTGGGAAAAGCGCTCGAAACAGGCCTTTGGTCGCTTGAATCGGTGGACATTCGCGATTTTGCGAGCGATAAACACCGCTCCGTGGACGACACTCCCGCTGGTGGGGGTGCCGGAATGGTCATGCGGGCTGATATTTTGGGCAAAGCGGTCGATCATACGCTGGCTCAAGAAGGCCCAAAACGGCGCATGATCTACTTAAGCCCACGGGGGCGGCCGTTGACACAGTCCCTGGTGAGGGAGTTGGCAAGTGAGCCGGGAGTGGCGCTCATTTGTGGTCGGTTCGAAGGGATCGACGAAAGAGTTTTGGAGGCGCGGCCCATCGAAGAGGTGAGCCTGGGCGACTTCGTTCTCTCCGGTGGCGATATCGCTGCCATGGCATTAATCGACGCAGTGGTTCGATTGCTGCCAGGTGTGGTTGGGGCTGAGGCTTCGACTTGGGAAGAAAGTTTTGAAGGCTCGTTGTTGGAGTACCCGCATTATACGCGGCCGGCAACGTGGGAAGGATTGAACATTCCCGAGGTCCTCGTGTCCGGTCATCATGGACGGATTGCAGAGTGGCGGCGGGAGCAGGCGAAACGAATTACCAAAGAACGGAGACCCGATCTTTGGCAGAAATACAAGAAGGCTCAAGAAGACAATTGAGAGCCTGTCTTTGAAGGTAAGGAAGAAGAGACATGAACATCATCGAAGAGCTTGATAGAGAGCAGATGGCTTCGCTTGAAGGTAAAGCGGACATTCCAGAGTTTGACGCTGGCGATACGGTGCGGGTAAACGTGAAAGTGAAAGAAGGCTCACGCGAGCGGGTCCAGGCTTTCGAAGGTGTGTGCATTGGACGCCAAGGCGGCGGGCTCAACGAGAGCTTTACCGTGCGCAAGCTTTCCTACGGTGAAGGCGTTGAGCGGGTGTTCCCGATCTACAGCCCGCTAGTTGCTTCGATCGACGTCATTCGTCGCGGTAAGGTCAAGCGCGCGAAACTCTACTACCTTCGTGGACGCACAGGTAAGGCTGCGCGAATTGCTGAGAAGCAAGACCACCGTCGCACCGCGAAAACGACGAAGACCGACGCTTAACCCCTCAAACGCCAGGGGCAATTGATAAAGAGAGCCCCGGACAAAAGAACAAAAGTCCCGGGGACTCAAAAGTTCCCTCAAGGGAGGATTGTTTGTGACCGGACCGCGTACGCTTTACGACAAGATCTGGGATGCGCACCTCGTCGATGTGCAAGACGATGGGGTGACGGTGATCTATATCGATCGCCACTTGGTGCATGAGGTCACCAGCCCACAAGCCTTTGAAGGGTTGCGCGTGGCGGGGCGGCAGGTCAGACGGCCAGAAGCGACCCTCGCTGTGGCTGACCACAATGTTCCCACAACTGACCGTGCCAACGGCATTGCGGATGAAGCCTCGCGCATTCAAGTTGAGACGTTGGAGAAGAACTGCGTCGATTTCGGTGTGGAATATTTGGCGATGGATGATATCCGTCAGGGCATCGTTCATGTGAGCGGTCCAGAACAAGGGTTCACCCTTCCCGGCACGACGATTGTTTGCGGCGACAGTCACACCTCCACACATGGCGCCTTTGGATCGCTCGCCTTTGGGATTGGGACGTCTGAGGTTGAACATGTGTTGGCTACGCAAACACTGATCTCGACGCGCTCCAAGAACATGCGAGTTATCGTGAACGGGTCCTTGCCCGCTGGCGTGACCGCGAAGGACATGGCGCTCGCGATTATTGGCAAGCTCGGCACCGCGGGTGGAACGGGTTATGTCATTGAATATGCTGGCGAAGCGGTCACCTCCCTTTCTATGGAAGGGCGCATGACCTTGTGCAATCTGACCATTGAGGCGGGCGCTCGGTCGGGGCTCATCGCGCCCGATCAGATCACGCTTGACTACATCAAAGGTCGCCCCCGCGCGCCAAAAGCAGGCGGATGGGAGACAGCGGTTCAGTATTGGCAGACGCTCTTTACTGACGACAGCGCCGAGTTCGATGAAGAGATTGTGCTCGACGCGCAAGACATCGTTCCGCAAGTAACTTGGGGCACAAGCCCGGAGAATGTTCTTCCCATTACTGCATCGGTTCCCAATCCTGACGACACGGAAGATGAAGCGCGCCGCGCGGCAATGGAACGTGCGCTTGACTATATGGGACTTGAGGCAGGAGAGCCGCTCAATGCCGTCAAGGTGGACCGGGTCTTTATCGGCTCTTGTACCAATGGGCGGATTGAAGATTTTCGCGCGGCGGCAGAAATTGCCAAGGGCCGCAAGGTCGCGCCTCACGTCAATGCTATGGTGGTGCCGGGCTCGGGGCTTGTGAAACTGCAAGCGGAAGAAGAAGGTCTCGACCAAGTCTTTCTAGAAGCCGGTTTTGAATGGCGCGAACCTGGGTGTTCCATGTGCTTGGCCATGAATGCAGACAAACTGGCGCCGGGCGAGCGATGTGCGTCGACGTCGAACCGAAATTTTGAAGGCCGCCAAGGACGTGGCGGGCGTACCCATTTGGTCTCCCCTGCCATGGCTGTCGCGGCCGCGATCAAGGGTCATCTGACCGATGTGCGCGAGTTGGATTAGGATCTCATGGAAAAGTTCACGAAAATCACAGGTATTGCTGCTCCTTTGCCGATGATCAATGTCGACACAGATATGATTATCCCGAAGCAGTTCCTCAAAACCATCAAGCGGTCGGGTCTTGGTCAACATCTCTTCGACGAAATGCGTTTCACGCCGGAAGGTGAGGAGATTGCTGACTTCGTCTTGAACAAACCACCGTACCGCGATGCCAAGATCCTGATTTCTGGGGAAAACTTCGGCTGTGGATCGAGCCGTGAGCATGCACCTTGGGCCATTGCCGATTTCGGGATTCGTTGCGTCATGGCCTCGAGCTTTGCCGACATCTTCTACAATAACTGTTTTAAGAACGGTATTTTGCCAATTGTCTTGCCGGAGGATCTCATTGACCTTCTGCTTGATGATGCGGAGCGCGGCGCCAATGCGATGATTGAGGTTGACCTTGAGAACCAAACCATCAAAGGACCGGACGGTGGCACGATTAGCTTTGAAGCTGACCCATTCCGTAAGCACTGTCTTCTCAATGGGCTCGACGACATCGGACTGACTTTGCAAAAAGAACACAAGATCTCTGACTTTGAACAGCGGCGTGCCCTGATCGAACCCTGGCTTTAGTAGGAAGGAGCAAAAGAAGTGACAGAGACAAAGAAACTCCTCCTTCTGCCTGGAGATGGCATTGGCCCAGAGGTCATGAACGAAACGCGGCGCGTGATTAAGTGGTTTTCTGACCATCGTGGTTTGTCATTTGATCTCGAAGAAGATCTGGTTGGCGGGTGTTGCTATGACGCACACGGCGTCGCGGTCACAGATGAAACGGTGGCCAAGGCTAAGGCTGCCGATACGGTCATTCTCGGGGCGGTTGGCGGGCCAAAGTGGGACGGCGTTGCGTACGATGTGCGCCCTGAGGCGGGTCTCTTGCGATTGCGCAAAGATTTGGAATTGTTCGCGAATCTCCGTCCGGCCATATGTTTTGATGCGTTGACCGACGCGTCGTCGCTCAAACCGGAGCTCGTAGCGGGTCTCGACATTATGATTGTGCGGGAACTCACCGGCGGTATCTATTTCGGAGAGCCTAAGGGCATCGAAGACCTGCCCAATGGAGAGCGGCGTGGCATCAACACGCAAGTCTATGATACCCACGAGATTCAGCGTGTGGCGCGGGTTGCTTTTGACCTTGCTGCAAAGCGGCGGGGCAAGGTCACGTCTTCAGAGAAGTCAAATGTCATGGAGTCCGGGCTGTTGTGGCGGGAAGAGGTGGTGAAGCTTCACGCTTCAGAATATCCACACATCGAGTTTGAAAACATGCTGGCGGATGCTTGCGCCATGCAATTGGTGCGACGGCCAAAACAGTTCGATGTCATCGTGACGGATAATTTGTTTGGTGACATGTTGTCGGACGAAGCGGCGATGTTGACAGGCTCACTCGGCATGTTGCCTTCAGCCTCCCTTGGCGCGCGCGACGATAACGGTCATCAATGCGCGCTTTATGAGCCTGTGCATGGGTCGGCGCCGGATATTGCGGGCCAATGCGTCGCAAATCCCATTGCGACGATTTTGAGTTTTGGCATGGCGCTGCGTTACTCTTTTGATCTTGGTGAGGATGCAGATCTTCTGGAAGAAGCGGTGAAACGGGTTCTCGACTCCGGCCCTAGAACCGCCGATATCATGCAGGACGATAAGGAACAAGTTTCGACAAGCGCCATGGGCGATGCGATTTTGCAGGAACTCGATGAATTGAATGGATGAGCACGCACCGCGGTGTGGTAGAGTGGTAAAGCAGAAAAAGGAAAGCCCCATATGTCTTATCGCGTGGCTGTTGTTGGTGCGACCGGCAATGTCGGACGGGAAATGCTCAATATCTTGGAAGAGCGCAAATTTCCGGTGTCGGAAGTCATCCCATTGGCTTCCAGGCGGAGCTTAGGCACGGAGGTTTCCTTTGGTGACCGCACGTTGAAGTGCAAATCCCTTGATGAATTTGACTTTTCCGGCGTTGATATCGTGATGATGTCGGCGGGCGGCGATGTTTCTAAGGAATGGTCGCCGAAGATTGGACGTCAGGGCGCGGTCGTGATCGACAACTCATCTGCCTTTCGAATGGAAGCAGACGTGCCGTTGATCGTGCCGGAAGTGAACCCAGAAGCGATTGATGCTTTTGCCAATCGTAACATCATTGCCAATCCCAATTGCTCAACCGTTCAATTGGTGGTGGCGCTCAAGCCTCTTCATGAAGCGGCGGGGATCAAACGCGTGGTGGTCTCGACCTACCAGTCGGTGTCGGGTACTGGCAAAGACGCGATGGATGAACTCTTCACCCAAACCCGTGCCATACTTGTTGGCGACCCAGTGGAGGCCAATGTTTACACGAAGCAAATTGCGTTCAACGTCATTCCCCATGGCGGTGAGTTTCTCGATGGTGGTGACACCAATGAAGAATGGAAGATGGTTGCTGAGACCAAGAAGATGCTCGACCCAAAGATCAAGCTGACTGTGACGTGTGTGCGTGTTCCGGTTTTTGTCGGTCACTCTGAAGCGGTCAATCTTGAGTTTGACCGTCCGATCACGGACGATGAAGCGCGCGATATTCTGCGCGAAGCACCGGGCGTGCTGGTGATCGATAAGCGCGAGGACAAAGGCTACATCACGCCCATCGATTGTGTCGGTGACTTTGCGACCTTCGTCAGCCGGATTCGTGTGGATCCGACCATCGATAATGGTCTCAATATGTGGGTGGTGTCAGACAACCTGCGTAAAGGGGCCGCGCTCAATGCCGTGCAAATCGCAGAACTCTTGGCAGAGAAGCATTTGAGCAAGCGCGCGGCTTAGGGCCTCAGATTGTGCGGGTGTTTTCAACCTCCTTTCCCTTAATAAGAGCGTGTGATAGAGTCCTTTCTCTAAGAGAGGGGTGCGCTTGAGCAAGAAGCTGAATCCATTTGGGGTGATGTTTGAGACGCTCGTCGTTATTGTACGGTATTGGCGCGAAATGTTGTTCGCCTTCCTTCCAGCGGCCATGGTTCTTTTTCTTGTCATTTCGGCTGTATATTTGTCTTTGGCGTCGACGCCCGATTTTTTCGGACTTGCCAAATACTTTATCGACCCAACTTCGCTTCAAGCCGAAGTAGGGCGTCAGCGGACTCTTGGGGCAATGGCCATGTTGTTGGTTGGGTGGGCCGCATCGTTCGCCATATTTGGCGTGCCAGCTGCGCAGAAGATTGTCTTGGGTCAATCCGGCTCGTTTACTTCATTTCTGCGGTTGAGAACGCTAAGACTCTTCATCTCTTTGCTGATTACCCTCTTCGTTTTACTGGCGGTTTATGTTTGCATCGTTGGACTTGGGTGGATTGCAATAACGACTTGGGTGACACAGGTTTTGAAGGATCCGGTCGCAATTGAAGGAACGTTGCCCCTAGTTGTGCTAAGCGCGGTTGTAGCGAAAATTGTCGCCCTCTTCCTTTTCGGAGCCTCTTCGTTCATTTTGGTTCGAGCCGCCGTAGGTCCTACAAGTGTTTTTCCAATTCGAGAATCTAGAGTTCGAGGCAACTATCTTCGGCTAGTTATAGGTATTCTCTTTCTTGTCGGCGTTTGGTTCCTAGTTGGATTTGGAGTGTTGAGTCTGGCGACCGATATTGCGGGGTCAGCGCCTCCGACAAACGAGATTATCAGGGTTTTTCCTCAAATAGAGAAGAGTCCATACTTTCCCGATTACTCGTATGACCATCGACCAACCCCGGCATGGATTTTTGTTCTCCGCGGCCTTCTTCAATTGTTCGAGTACATGCTTTTGTGGGTGCTGGTATGTGTCGCATATCGCCGTGTGGTGACGACTTCAACTTCTGACCACTAAAATCCCATCGACACACCTCTCCTGACTGGCTAGCGTGCGGGCCAACAAAATGGCTGGCCTTGGGGGACCTTCTCTATGAGCGATGTTCGCTTTGATTACTACTATCGTTACGACGACATTACTGACCTCTTGCGAAAACTTGAGGATGAGTATCCTTCGCTTGTTGATATCTCTTCCATTGGCAAGAGTTATGAGGGGCGCGACATCTGGGTCGCCACCGTCACCAACAAGGAAACGGGACCTGCATCTGAGAAGCCTGCCATGTTGATCGATGGAAACATACATGCCTCAGAAGTGATTGCCTCCATGGTGGCGCTTCGACATCTCGTCACGCTGGTGGGTGACTACAGCCGCGACAAAGAAGTCACCCGCTGTCTCGACAGCCGAGCGTTCTACATCATTCCGCGGGTCAATCCAGATGGGGCGGAATTGGCGCTTGCCGATCAACCTCGCTTTGTACGCTCCAGCACGCGGCCCTACCCGTTCGATGAAGACCCCACCGAGGGATTGTGCGCTGAAGATGTTGATGGGGATGGACGCATCTTGAATATGCGGGTGCCGGACCCGAATGGTCGTTGGAAAAAGAGCGACAAAGACCCGCGCATCATGGTGGAGCGTGACCCTGCGGAAGTGGGGGGCGACTACTACAAGATTTACACGGAAGGGCGGATCCCAAATTATGACGGTGTGACGGTTATGCCGGTCCACGCCAAAGAAGGGCTCGATCTAAATCGTAACTTCCCTTCGAACTGGGCGCGCGAACACAAACAACAAGGGGCAGGGCCTTTTCCTTTGTCTGAACCCGAAACCCATGCGTTGGCTTCATTTGTATCGCAACATCCCAACATTTTCTCTTGGATTGCGGGCCATTCTTTTAGCGGGGTTCTCTTGCGTGCGGGCTACACGGAACGCGACGATCAACTCCCTATCAAGGATCTGTGGCACTACAAGATGGTTGGGGAGAAAGGCACGGAGGCAACCGGTTATCCCGCCATCAGCGTCTATGAAGATTTCCGATATGGGGTCATGGAAATGTACGGCTCGCTTGGCTGGGCCTGGGAGAATTTTGGCATCTACCTGTGGTCGCCGGAGTATTGGGCACCCCATCGCAATGCCGGGGTAAAGCCAAAGCATTACGCGCAGTGGATATTCCACCATGACGATAAAGATCACGAGAAGATCATCGCCTATAGCGACAAAGAGCTCGACGGTGAAGGTTATGTGGACTGGTACGAATTCGACCATCCAGACCTTGGACCTGTTGAAATTGGTGGCTGGAACCTTTTGCGTTTTCTCTACAACCCACCGGCTTCGCAGATCGACAAAGAAAGCGCACCGTTCAGCGCCTGGTTTACCTGGCAGCTTTTAATGTCGCCGAAACTTGAATTGCGTGAAAGCAATGTTGAGAAGCTCGAAGATGACACCAGTCTTGTTCGTGTGGTGGTCCAGAACACAGGTTACTTACCGAGTTATGGCAGCGACCGCGCTCTCGAGCAAAAGGTTGTGCGCGGTGTGGTTGCTGAAATCGAACTGCCCGAAGGTGCGGAATTGGTGCAAGGCAAAGTTCGCGACGTGTTTGGTCAGCTCGATGGTCGGTCCGGCAAGTCGGGCATTGTGCTTGGGTCATTCCTGTCGGACAGTACAGCTGACCGGCTGAAGCTTGAGTGGGTCGTGCGCGGAGCCAAGGGACGAGAGGTTGAGATTACTGTGCGCCATGAGCGAGCCGGCACGGTTCGGAAGAGTTTTCAACTTTAACAACAAGAAGAATCGTAGGGAGATAATCCATGGGACGGCTCGATGGAAAAGTAGCTTTGATTACGGGTGGCACCAGCGGCATCGGCGAAGTAACGGTGCGATTGTTCGTCGACGAAGGTGCCAAGGTGGTCTTTACCGGGCGATCTGAAGACAGCGGCATGGCACTTGATAAGGATCTTGGTCCCAATGCAGCTTTCGTTCGAGCTGATGTGTTGAAGGAAGAGGAGATCAAGGCCTCGGTTGATTTTACCAAGGCGACCTATGGCCGTCTTGATTGTTTGTTCAACAATGCAGGCGCGACAACGGGCGGGTCATTTGAGGACGTCAGCCAAGATGATTTTGACTACGCCATGCGGTTGCTTGTTGGGAGCGTCGTGTTCGGCATGAAATACGCTGTGCCGCTCATGAGGGAGCAGGGCGGTGGGTCGATCATCAACAACTCTTCCGTCGCAGCTTTGCATGGCGGCATGGGGCCGATGCTTTATAGCGCGGCGAAGGCAGCGGTGACTAATTTGACCAAGGTTGCCGGCATGGAGCTTGGACAGCACGGTATTCGCGTCAATGCGATTTCGCCGGGGGGGATTGCCACACCGATCTTCTATGGTGGGTCGGATGCATCACGCGACCTGAGTGATGTGGATGATGCGAAGATGATGGGAAAGCTGGAAGAAGGTCTGGCGGCCCATTTGCCGATTGGGCGCTCTGGTACGCCTATGGATATTGCTTACGGAGCCTTGTACCTGGCCTCAGATGAATCGTCTTTCGTGACGACGCTGGATCTGGTGATCGACGGCGGATTGGTGTCAGGGGATCGCCAAGTTCTGCCTGATCTCATCACGCGATTGTTTTCATGAGAGATCAGTAACTTGCAATTTCACTGGGTTGAGGAGGGCGTCCTGCTCTTCGATGAGGGGAAGTTCGTCGCCCATTCTTGCGGCACTTCGCAGGCAGAGTTCGTAGGTGGCCCCAACCGCATATCGCAGAGCGTGCTTGCTATCTGCCCCTTTGAGTGATTCGGCCAGATAGAGTGCGGCCAGCACATCACCGGTCCCTTTCGGTGTGTTATCGATTTTTGGTGTTTCAACCATGTAGGCGTGATCCGCATTGATCGCAGCTGTAGCGATGGCGCCGGATGAGCGGGGGATCGATGAACATAAGACCATTGGCGCCACCACCTGCCTGGCAGCGATGAGCGCATGATCCGTGTCGACGATTTCCTGGCCTGTGATGTGTGCGAGTTCAAACGCGTTCGGCGTGAGAATGTCGGCCAAAGGAACGAGTTTCGTTTTCACCCTGTCCGCGACCCCTTCACTGACGTAGAGCCCGGTCGCCTGGTCTCCCATAATGGGATCACAAGCGTAAATGGCGTCAGAGTTTTCACGGCGAACAATACCGACGGCTTGAGCAACGGCGTCGATTTGTGACGGATCCGCCAGATATCCTGAATGAACGGCAACACAGGATCTCAACCATCCGTTTGACGCCAATTTGCTGACATGATCTAGGATGTCTTTGGTGGAAATCGTCGTTTTGGCGGGCGGGGTGTGGCCTGGATGGTTCGACAACAAGATGGTCGGAATGGCCCAAACTTCGAAACCCAGACGTTGCAGGACGAATTGTGCGGCTGAATTGCCGACATGGCCGTAGACAGTCTGAGATGAAATCGAGAGAACGGCCTTCATCGTTTGCACGGACCTTTCGCTTTGGGCTACAACGCATAAAGAAGGGCAGCCCTCGTCATGCTGCTAGTCTAGCGAATATGAGCCCGCAAAACGAGATAACAATAAGGGTCAACCCCTAGGAGGCATCAATGAGCCAGTCCGTTCGTCCTCGCCGATCCGTTCTTTATATGCCCGGCTCGAATTTGCGCGCGCTTGAAAAAGCAAAGAGCTTGCCTGCGGACGCCGTCATCTTCGATTTGGAGGACGCCGTTGCGCCGGACGCAAAGGAAGAAGCGCGGGCGCAAGTTTGTGAGGCCGTGAAATCTGGCGGATATGGCAAGCGCGAAGTGGTGGTTCGGGTCAACGGGCTTGAGACGCCTTGGGGAGAAGCTGACATCAAAGCGGTGTCAGAAGCTCTGCCGGACGCGATCTTGGTTCCAAAAATCAATGACGGCGCGGAAGTCGGACGGGCGTCATCTCTCATGGATGCAGCCGGCGCACCTCCCGGGATTGCGCTGTGGGCGATGATGGAAACAGCGCTCGCGATGCTCAATGCCAAGGATATAGCGTCGGCTTCGGTAGAAGATGAATGCAGATTGTCATGTTTTGTCATGGGTACAAATGACATCGCCAAGGAGCTTGGCTGCGAACAGACAGCAGATCGCACGCCTCTCATGGCAAGCTTGAGCCTTTCGATGTTGGCGGCGCGGGCCTACGGGCTTGCGATCATCGATGGCGTCTACAACGATATTCAAAATGGGGATGGTTTCATTCAGGTGTGCGAGCAAGGAGCGGCGCTCGGTTTTGATGGCAAGACACTCATCCACCCCTCACAGCTTGCGCCTTGTAACAGAATATTCTCACCCAGCGACGATGAAGTGCAGTGGTCCCGCAAGGTGATTACCGCTTTTGAATTGCCTGAAAATCAAGGCAAAGGTGTTCTCAAAGTCGATGGCCGAATGACCGAGATCTTGCATGCAGATATTGCGCGCCGGGTGGTGGCCATTGCCGACGCGATTGCCGAACTTGAAGCGGGTTGATCTGCAATTTTCATATTGAGAAGAACAAGACATGACAAAAACCAACACTGGAAACTTCTTCGAAGATTTTGAAGTGGGCCAAACACTCCCTCACGCCACACCGCGCACGGTGACCGACGGAGATGTAGCCCTTTACCAAGCGCTCTTTGGGTCGCGATTTGCGGTTCAGTCGTCAGACGCCTTTGCTCGCGGATTGGGTTTGCCGCGGGCGCCAGTGGACACCTTTTTGGCTTTTCATATTGTATTCGGTAAGACCGTGCCTGACATTTCACTCAACGCTGTCGCTAATCTTGGCTACGCGGAATGCCGATTTGAAATACCGGTCTATCCTGGGGACACATTGTCGAGTGTTTCGGAAGTGGTTGGGCTGAAGGAAAATTCCAACGGAAAGACCGGGGTCGTCTACGTGCGCTCGACCGGGCGTAATCAGAAAGGTGAGACGGTCATTTCCTATGTGCGCTGGGTAATGGTGCGAAAACGCGATGAGAGTACGCCGGCTCCCGATCCACAAGCTCCCGACTTGGCCGCGTCAGTTGAGGTCAACAATCTCATCCTGCCGCCTGCGGTTTTCGGTCCCTATGACGGGGCTCTTGCTGGCTCGCAACACTTTTGGGAAGACTATGCGATTGGCGAACAAATCGACCATGTGGACGGCATGACGATTGAGGAAGCCGAACACATGATGGCGACACGGCTTTATCAAAATACGGCCAAGGTGCATTTCAATCAACATACTGAGGGCCAAGGGCGCTTTGGTCGGCGATTGATCTATGGCGGCCATGTGATCAGCTTGGCCCGCTCGCTTTCTTTCAATGGGTTGGCCAATGCGGCTTTTGTGGCGGCGATCAATGGGGGTCGACATGTGGCACCATGTTTTGCGGGCGACACGGTTTACGCATGGTCCGAGGTCACCGAAACAACCCCGCTGTCGGGCCGCTCAGATGTGGGTGCGCTCCGGCTGACCACGATCGCCACAAAGGACATGCCTTGCGCCGGGTTCCCCGGCAAAGGCGAGGATGGCAAATACGATCCGTCGGTCATTCTCGACCTCGACTATTGGGTGTTGATGCCCACGCGACCCGCTTAAGGGTGCGACGACGTTGACACCTAATTGAAGACAAAGAAGGCTCTCGTTTCATTGACTTAGGTGGAATCCCGTCTACACTCGACAAGCGTTGAGGCGGAACTCTTGCGTCATCCGCCTTTCTCCCACCGACCTCTGTGAGATCTCCAGGAACTTATCTTGATGGCTGATACCAAAAACTCTGCGAACAAGCCTCGTCCATTGTCGCCGCATTTGCAGGTCTATCGATGGCCGGTAACAATGTTGACCTCAATCCTCCATCGGATGAGTGGCGTGGGCCTTGGTCTCGGTGTTCTCTTCCTTGCCTGCTGGCTGGTGGCCCTGTCGATTGGCGAAGACGCCTACAATGCTGTGCAGGCTTTTCACGCGACCTATTTGGGCCGGATCATGTTGCTTGGATTTTGCTGGGCACTAATTTTTCACATGCTGAACGGGATCCGTCATTTGTTCTGGGACGTTGGGCTTGGGTTTGAACCTAAAGCGGCGGATCGCACCGGCGGCGTCGTCTTGGCACTGTCTGCGATCTTGACCCTTGGCTATTGGTATTTGGGATATTTGTACAAGGGGGGCGTGATATGAGCATTCGAACGCCTCGCAATGTGGCGCGCGGCTTTGGCTCGGCGAAGGAAGGCGTGCATCACTTTTGGATCCAACGGCTCACCGCCGTGGCCCTCGTACCGTTGACGCTTTGGTTTCTTGTTCTTTTGGTTCGGGTGGTTGGCGCTGATTACTACACCGCCGCAGATATTTTATCTGAGCCTCACAATGCCGTCTTCATGCTCTTGTTCATTTGGGCGGGCATCTACCACTTCCAACTCGGCCTGCAAGTCGTGATTGAAGACTATGTGGAGGATGGAGGCCTCAAAACAGTGGCTCAACTTCTCAATGTTTTCTTCTCGGTCATGCTTGGCGTGACCTGCGCATATGCGGCACTCAAAATCAGTTTCGGAGCATAAAAACAATATGACAGCCTACGAAACCATTGATCACACCTATGACGTCATTGTCGTTGGCGCAGGCGGCGCAGGACTGCGCGCCACGCTTGGGTGTAGCCAAGCTGGCCTGAAGACGGCTTGTATTTCAAAGGTCTTCCCAACGCGGTCGCACACAGTGGCGGCGCAAGGGGGGATCTCAGCGTCTCTCGGCAATATGGGCGAAGATAACTGGCGCTGGCACATGTACGATACGGTAAAGGGATCGGATTGGCTGGGCGACCAAGACGCCATTGAGTATTTGGTGCGTCATGCGCCAAAGGCAGTCTATGAGCTTGAACATTTCGGTGTTCCGTTCTCTCGGACGGAAGAAGGCAAGATCTACCAGCGGGCTTTTGGGGGCATGACCTCCAATTTCGGAGAAGGGGTCGTTCAGCGCACCTGTGCGGCGGCGGACCGGACCGGGCATGCCATGCTGCACACGCTCTACGGCCAAAGTCTGCGTCACAACACTGAATTCTTCATTGAGTATTTTGCGATCGACCTATTGATGGAAGACGGTGAGTGTCGCGGCGTTTTGGCCTGGTGCTTGGAAGACGGCACATTGCACCGCTTTCGGGCCCAACGCACGATCCTCGCGACCGGAGGTTATGGCCGGACTTACTTCTCTTGCACATCAGCACACACATGCACTGGCGACGGCAATGGCATGGTGCTGCGCGCTGGTCTGCCCTTGCAGGACATGGAGTTTGTACAATTCCATCCGACGGGCATTTACGGCGCTGGCTGTTTGATCACTGAAGGCGCGCGCGGGGAAGGTGGCTATCTGGTCAACTCTGAGGGTGAGCGTTTCATGGAGCGATATGCGCCGTCTGCCAAAGATCTTGCGTCGCGGGATGTGGTTTCACGCTCGATGACCATCGAAATCCGCGAAGGTCGAGGCGTGGGATCTGAGGGCGATCATATCTACTTGCATCTCGACCACCTGGACCCAGATGTGTTGGCTCAGCGTTTGCCGGGCATTTCAGAGTCTGCCAAGATCTTTGCCGGTGTCGACGTGACCAAGCAACCGATCCCGGTTCTGCCAACGGTGCACTACAATATGGGCGGCATCCCGACCAACTTCCACGGTGAGGCGGTCACCAAGCGAGGCGACGACCCTGACAGTGTGGTTCCAGGCCTGATGGCGGTCGGGGAAGCGGCCTGCGTATCGGTTCACGGGGCCAATCGTTTGGGCTCAAACTCGCTGATCGACCTGGTTGTCTTCGGTCGGGCGGCTGGCTTGCGAGCGGCTGAGACCGTGACCCCAGGCGCCACCCAGCCAGATTTCTCGAAATCTGAAACGGACAAGGTCCTCACCCGTTTCGACAGGGCGCGGTATGCCAAGGGCGGGACACCGGTAGCGGACATTCGCTTGCGGATGCAGCGGGTGATGCAGAACAATTGCGCCGTCTTTAGAACCGGCGAAATCTTGGAAGAAGGTCAAGAACTCATCAACAATGTCTATGCCGGACGACCGGACATTCAGGTCAACGACCGCTCCATGGTTTGGAATTCAGATCTCATGGAGGCTTTGGAGTTCGACAATCTTATCGCGCAAGCCATGGTCACTCTTGGAGGAGCTCTGACGCGTACCGAGAGCCGGGGCGCTCATGCGCGCGAAGACTATGCAGACCGGGACGATGAGAATTGGATGAAGCACACTTTGTCATGGTGGGATGAAGGTGAGGTCAACCTCGATTACCGCCCTGTTCACTCCTTCACAATGAGTGACGAGATTGATTACATCGAGCCCAAAGCCCGGGTCTATTAGGCAGAGACGGCGAGACGAGAAGGAATAAGAAATGGTCCAACTGACGCTGCCAAAAAACAGCCGCCCGAAGAAGGGGAAAAACTTCCCGGCCGGCAAAGGCGCGAAGAACACAAAGATTTTCAAAGTTTATCGCTGGTCGCCGGATGACCGGGAAAATCCACGCATCGACAAATTCGAGGTTGATCTTGATACGTGTGGGCCGATGGTTCTCGACGCGCTCATCAAGATCAAGAACGAAGTGGATTCGACCCTTACTTTTAGACGGTCCTGTCGGGAAGGTATCTGCGGGTCCTGCGCCATGAACATCGATGGACGCAATGAACTTGCCTGTACCAAGGGCATTGACGAGGTCGACGGCGAGATCAAAGTCTATCCATTGCCACACATGGAAGTGGTGAAAGATCTCGTGCCGGATCTCACGCATTTTTACGCGCAACACGCCTCCATTGAGCCTTGGCTTCAGACAGACACGCCGGAGCCTGAAAAGGAGTGGCTTCAATCGGAAGAGGACCGGGACAAGCTTGATGGGCTCTATGAGTGCATCTTATGCGCCTCATGCTCCACATCATGTCCCTCTTATTGGTGGAACGGCGACAGGTATTTGGGTCCGGCCGTTCTCTTGCAAGCCTATCGTTGGCTCATTGACTCGCGTGATGAAGCGACCGGAAAGCGGCTCGACAATCTGGAAGATCCCTTCCGGCTCTACCGCTGCCATACGATCATGAATTGCACCAATACCTGCCCAAAGGGCCTCAACCCAGCCAAAGCTATCGCCGAAATCAAGAAAATGATGGTCGAGCGGCAGGGCTAGAGTCGATGAAAATGTGAAATTGACGGTTGATTCGTGACCTTCGATCTCGGCCGATTGTCGAATTACATAGAAACACTAATTATTTCAATAACTTATATCATACGCTCGACTTTCAGTTACATAAGAGTTACATAAGCGGCATGGAGTTTTATGCCGCTAGATCCAATTCTATTACACGAACTACTAGATAGACTGTGCCAGCAAAGAGCTGAGTCCGAGCTAGTGGAATTTAAGGTCAACAATTCTGATCCAGACCGAATCGGTAAGAACTGCGCCGCACTTTCGAACTCAGCCCGATTGCATGATTACGATGCGGGGTACCTTGTTTTCGGAGTTGAAGACGGCACGCATCGCCAAGTCGGCACTCTCGAAACAATCGACAAATTGAGGGTAGGCAATGAAAGCCTTATGAATTGGTTGTCCAATATGCTGAATCCTAAGGCAAGTATTGAGGCGCATACATTCAAGAAAGATGGCAAGAGTTTTACAATACTCAAGGTTCCACCAGCCGTTAATCAGCCTACGGAGTTTAAAAATATACCCTATATCCGAATTGGATCAACGACGCGAAAGTTGTCAGAATTTCCGGAAAGCATGAGGCAGCTATGGGAAAAGTGTTCGGTGACCACTTTCGAGCAGGGAATAGCAGGATTGGACTATAGTTCAGACGAACTTCTGGACGCTCTGGATGTTCCAAAATTTTCTGAATTACTTGGATATCAATACCCCGCAGGCCGTGACGAAATTCTTGACCGCCTGCTTTTTGAGGGAGCAATTCTGAAGCAGGAAAGTGGCCAGTTTTCAATTACAAATCTGGGTGGGTTGTTGTTTGCTCGAGACCTAGAACAATTCCCAACTCTTAGACGGAAGGCGATTCGGGTTGTTCAGTATGCTGGGACTGATCGACTAGAGGCAAAGAGCGAAAGCATAGAGAAGAGGGGTTATGCGGTCGGAATTGAATCACTGATAGACTACGTCAATGGACTTCTGCCTGGCAAGGAAGTGATCGAAGGGGCTATTCGTGAGACAGATAGTATTTATCCGATAGTGGCTCTACGTGAGGTCATTGTTAACGCTCTTATCCATCAGGATTTGTATGTTCGAGGGTCCGGTCCACTCATTGAAATTTTCGAAGATCGAATTGAAGTAACAAATCCTGGTGCGCCATTGTTTGATGTACTCCGCCTAATGGATCACCCGCCAATGTCGCGCAATGAACAGTTGGCTTCCCTAATGAGACGTGCGGGATTCTGCGAGGAGAGGGGAAGTGGTGTCGACAGAGTTGTAGCACTCATTGAATTTTCCCAATTGCCTGGACCAGAGTTTGAAGCAATGGAACATCACATGCGAGTGGTGGTTCGAGGACCAAGGGAATTCGCGGACCTGACAGCTGAACAAAGAGTGACTGCCTGCTATTGGCACTCATGCCTGAAATACCTTTCTGGGGAACATATGACAAACGCTTCCTTGCGTGCTCGCCTCGGCGTTTCTGATGGAAATTACCCAATGGTGTCGCGGGTGCTCGCGGATGCTAAGGAAAGAGGGTTAATTCGACCATTTGATCCACAATCGACGTCGAAGAAGCTCGCAAAGTATGTACCTGCTTGGGCGCGTTCGTCCACGGATTCCATGTAACCGCAATACCTCCAGTTGTGGTAACATACTGAGTTCTTTAGGTGATTTGTGTAACTGGAAAAACCATACGGAAAACAAACCGGGAACTAAATTAACCTGCCCAAAGGGCCTCAACCCAGCCAAAGCTATCGCCGAAATCAAGAAAATGATGGTCGAGCGGCAGGGCTAAAGGTCTTGCTCTTTACTTTACATCGATGGTGATCCAAGTGGCTTTCGCTTTGGCGACGAGCTCGCCGTTTTCACCATAAACGGCCGAACCGGAAAAGTGCTTGCGGCCTTCGTCGCCAATCTTCCAACCGATCACGACGCATTTCTCGCCGGGTTTGGCGTGGCCGCACATTTCAGCGGTGAGGCGGCCCAAGACATTCGCTTTGCTGGCTGCCATCAGCTCTTTGTAGTCAAAGACAAAGGCACTCGGACAATCAAGCGCCGACCACAGATAGACCGGATCCACATTTCCACTCTCATCGGCCAAATCAGCGGATGGAATCCAAGTGGTCGCCACGAGGTCAGGATTGTTGCCTACCTGTCCTGGGAAAAGCCTTAGTCCATCTGACCCACGCTCCGGACCGCATACAAAACAGCCTGGGAAAGTGTGGTACTTGAATCCTGTATAGGACTTCATCGACTCTTCCGCCTCCTCAAAGGATGGTGGCGCGGGTGGGTCGATGCCGATATTTGTCTGATGCGCTTTGGCGATTGGCTGATCTCCCAGGGATAACGTGACGGTGCCATCGTCCGCTATTTCGCAGGTCATTTCTTGGTTGAGGGGTGGTGGCGCCATCAGTGTGGCTTCAACCTGTCCCTCTAACTTTTTGGCCAATATCCCGCAGGCGTAGCCGCCATTTCCAGAATCTGGTGGTCCACAAAACCTCTCGCCAATGGTGACGGTATCGGCCATCGGTGCCTCCCTTGTTTGAATTCTGTTGTTCGCTTTTTGTGGTGTCACTTTCTGGTCAGCGGTCACACATGTCAAATTCTGCCTTGATTTTCTTGATATATGCATTATTGTGCAAGTAAGCAATTGATAAAGGAAACACACATGAAACATCTGCATGTCCACATTGGGGTCAGTGACCTTGAGACGTCCAAAACCTTCTATTCCACTTTGTTTGGGCGATCGCCGGATGTCGTCAAAGACGACTATGCGAAATGGATGCTTGAAGACCCTCGGGTAAACTTTGCCATCACACCTAGTGCGAAAGCGGGCTTGAGCCATTTGGGCTTTCAGGCTGATTCTGGCGAAGAATTGGAGGAGATCGCCTCTCGCCTCCATGCGGCTGATCTTTCGACATTTGATGAGAAAGATACGACGTGTTGTTACGCCAATTCCGACAAAGCCTGGATCGCGGATCCAGACGGTGTTGTCTGGGAGAATTTTAAGACTCACAGTGCGTCGGAGACGTTCGGAGCTGGCCCAAGCATAAGTTCAGAGGAACTGACGTCGGCAAATGCGGGCGTTGGAACTGGGTGCGGCTGTTGCTAGACAACTGAGTGTGATCTCCTTTTGGGTTTGATCTCTCTTGTGCGCCTGCTATGACGCCTTCGGTGAGCGTCATAGCAAAATATCGAGAGCTCGTGCGGGTCGGCGAGGTTGTGCAAGACCCGGCACAGGAGCTTGCCGTCGAAATGCTGGAGACCTTGTGTCTGCGCATCGATGGGTATCGGCCTGGACGGCGCAAATGGCTCTTTGGCAGGGCGGAGCCCGATCCAAAGGGCCTCTACATCTTTGGCGATGTGGGTCGGGGCAAATCCATGTTGATGGACTTGTTCTATGAAGCAGCGCCCCTTGAGCAGAAGCGGCGGGTTCACTTCCACGCGTTCATGCAAGAGGTGCACGGCGCCATTTTCGAATGGCGCGGTCTGGATGCAAGAGCCCGTTCCAAAAAACCAAACTATATCAAGGACGCAGGCGACGATCCGATTTTGCCGGTCGCGAAGATGATTGCATCAGAGGCGACGCTCCTCTGCTTTGATGAGTTTCAAGTCAATGATGTGGCGGATGCGATGATTTTGGGGCGTCTCTTTGAGACCTTGTTCGGATTTGGGGTGGTGGTTGTCGCCACTTCCAACCGAGATCCCTATTCGCTCTATGAAGGCGGGCTCAATCGCCAGCTTTTCGTTCCCTTCATCGACCTGATATCGGAGAAACTCGATCTGCATCATCTAGACGGGCATTTGGACTACCGTCTGGAACGCATCAAAGGCATGCCGGTCTATCACACACCAATGGGTGTGGACGCAGAAGCGGCGCTTGATGAAGCCTTCTTGAAACTGACGGATCGTGACCGCGGTGAAGCTTCGACATTGATGATCGGAGGACGGACACTCCTGGTGCCACAGGCCGCCGTTGGGGTTGCCCGGTTTTCATTTGCCGACTTGTGCGAACGGCCCTTAGGCGCAGCAGATTATCTGAAGGTAGCAGAGGTCTTTCATACGGTGATCTTGTCGGGCATCCCGCAATTGGGTCGGGAAAAGAGGAACGAGGCCAAGCGCTTTGTGATCCTAATCGACGCCCTTTACGAGGCGAAGGTTCGCCTTATTGCCTCCGCTGAGGTCGCCCCTGAGGCTCTTTATCCACAAGGAGACGGGTCTTTTGAGTTCGCGCGCACTGTTTCGCGGCTCACGGAAATGCAATCTCAAGCCTATCTCAAGGCGCGGTAACGAAACGTTCAATCCCCGCGACACCTGAGCCCCTTGCTCACGGCCCTGTTTCGCGCTAGTTCAAGCCCCGAATTCCTTAAACAATAATCAAGAAATCAAGGAGACCTCCATGGCGCGGAACAAGATTGCCCTTATCGGCTCCGGCATGATTGGCGGCACGCTCGCTCATTTGGCCGGTTTGAAAGAAATGGGCGATGTCGTCCTGTTCGATATCGCGGAAGGATTGCCTGAAGGCAAAGCGCTCGATCTTTCCCAATCCGCACCGGTTGAAGGGTTCAATGCTTCGCTTAAGGGCACCCAAAGCTATGCAGATATCACAGGCGCTGATGTGTGCATCGTGACGGCTGGCGTACCGCGCAAACCAGGTATGAGCCGCGATGACCTCCTCGGCATCAACCTCAAAGTCATGAAAGCCGTTGGTGAGGGCATCAAACAGCACGCGCCAGATGCTTTCGTCATTTGCATTACCAATCCGCTGGACGCCATGGTTTGGGCGTTAAAAGAGTTCTCCGGATTGCCGCATAATAAAGTGGTCGGCATGGCGGGTGTTCTCGACTCGGCACGGTTCCGTCATTTCTTGGCTGAAGAGTTTGATGTGTCTGTTGAGAACGTGACGACATTTGTCCTCGGCGGGCACGGCGATACGATGGTACCCCTAGCGCGCTACTCGACCGTTGCTGGCATTCCACTGCCGGACTTGATCAAGATGGGATGGACAACCCAAGAAAAGCTCGATGCGATTATCCAACGTACGCGCGATGGTGGCGCTGAAATTGTGGGGCTGCTTAAGACCGGATCGGCCTATTACGCCCCTGCGACGTCAGCCATCCAGATGGCGGATGCTTATTTGAAAGACAAGAAACTGTTGGTGCCAGCAGCGGCTCACTTGAAAGATCAATTTGGCCAAGATGATCTCTATGTCGGTGTGCCGATTATTCTGGGCGCCAATGGCGTCGAGCGGATTGTTGAGATCTCGCTCAATCCTGACGAACAAGAGATGTTTGATAAGTCTGTTGATGCGGTCAAAGGCCTGGTTGCAGCCTGTAAGGAGATTGATCCAAGCCTGGCTTGAGGCTTTGGTTTTTGCGTTGCGAGGGCATAGACCGGTGCTATAACACCCCGCGATATTTTCACAAAATTGGCCGGATTCCTTGGTTTCTGGCCCTCTCAAATGGTCGAAATTCCCCATGAACATTCACGAATACCAGGCGAAAGCCTTGTTGAAAGAGTTTGGCGTTGTGGTGCCCGAAGGCGGTGTTGCTTTCACGGCTGACGAAGCGGTGGAGGTGGCAAAGTCCTTGCCGGGGCCGGTCTATGTGGTCAAAGCCCAAATCCATGCCGGTGGGCGCGGCAAAGGCGGCGGTGTCAAAGTGGTCAAGAGCCTTGATGATGTTCGCGCTGAGGCCGAACGCATGTTGGGGATGACCCTCATTACCCATCAGACGGGGCCTGAAGGAAAAGAGGTTCACCGGGTCTATGTGGAAGATGGGTCGAATATCGACCGTGAACTCTATCTGTCATGCCTGGTCGACCGGGCAACGTCGCGGATTTCGTTCATCGCCTCAACCGAAGGGGGAATGGATATCGAAGACGTCGCGGCCTCGACCCCTGAAAAGATCCTGACACAGAGCATCGATCCGACAAGTGGTGTGACACAAGCCGATGGCGAAGCCATTGCAATGGCCCTTGGGCTTGAAGGTGATCTCTTAGGCCAAGGCGCAGGGCTGATCGAAAAGCTCTATATCGCCTTTGTCGAAAAAGACATGAGCATGCTCGAAATCAATCCGCTTGTTGTCACAAAAGAGGGCACGATTGTTTGCCTTGATGCCAAGATGAATTTTGACTCGAACGCATTGTTCCGCCATCCGGATGTGGTTGAGCTTCGTGACCTCTCAGAAGAAGACCCTGCTGAGATTGAAGCATCCAAATATGACCTCTCCTACGTCAAGCTCGACGGTGAAATCGGCTGTATGGTCAATGGCGCTGGGCTTGCCATGGCTACCATGGACATCATCAAGCTTTACGGATCTGAGCCGGCTAACTTCCTGGACGTTGGCGGTGGGGCGACGCGCGAAAAGGTCACGGAAGCCTTTAAGATCATCCTGTCCGACCCCAATGTGAAAGGCATCTTGGTCAACATTTTTGGCGGCATTATGCGCTGCGATATTGTGGCGGATGGGGTCGTTCACGCGGCCAAAGAAGTCAATCTCGCGGTCCCCCTTGTGGTGCGGCTTGAGGGCACAAATGTGGAGCTCGGCAAGAAGATCATGTCAGAATCGGGACTTGCTATCATTGCTGCAAATGATTTGGACGACGCAGCCCAGAAAGTTGTCCAAGCGGTGAGGGAGGCAAGCTAATGGCGGTTCTGGTCAACAAAAACACAAAAGTCATCTGCCAAGGATTTACAGGCAATCAAGGCACTTTCCACTCAGAACAAGCGATCTCTTACGGCACGCAGATGGTCGGTGGCGTGAGCCCTGGCAAAGGTGGTTCTGAGCATTTGGGTCTGCCGGTTTTCAACACCGTTACAGAGGCACGCGAAAATACCGGTGCAACCGCGTCGGCGATCTATGTGCCGCCCAAATTTGCAGCGGCGGCCATCCTTGAGGCAATCGAAGCCGAGATTGAGCTTGCGGTTTGCATCACCGAAGGCATTCCGGTGCTCGACATGGTGAAGGTCAAAGAAGCTCTGCAAGGCTCGAAGACCCGGCTTGTGGGTCCGAACTGCCCTGGCGTTATCACGCCGGACGAATGTAAAATTGGCATCATGCCTGGTCACATTCATCGTCGTGGTTCGGTTGGCATTGTATCGCGTTCCGGCACGCTGACCTATGAAGCGGTCGGTCAGACCACTGCTGTGGGTCTTGGACAATCAACTTGCATCGGTATTGGCGGCGATCCGGTCAATGGCACTAATTTTATCGATTGTCTGGAGCTGTTCCTGGGCGATGCTGAAACTGAATCCATCATCATGATTGGGGAAATTGGCGGCTCGGCTGAAGAAGAAGCGGCTGAGTTCATCAAACAGTCCTCGGTCAAGAAACCGATGGTTGGATTTATTGCCGGCGTCACAGCACCTCCGGGTCGTCGCATGGGCCATGCTGGTGCGATCATCTCAGGCGGTCAAGGCACCGCGGAAGCCAAGATTGAGGCCATGAAGTCGGCGGGTATCCACGTTTCACCTTCTCCGGCCGGACTGGGCTCGACCTTGGTCGAAGTGCTCAAAGGCTAGGCTCACTTTGGGCTGACATGAATGTGTGACTAAAGTGAAGGATTGTTCGGGACCCACCTGAACAATTCGTGTATGGAGTGGCTCGAAGATTTAGACCTTTCGAGTCGAACAAAAGGGCGCTTGGGTTTGACCCCGCGTCTCGCAGTGAAGATGGCAGAAAAACCCAAAAGCCAGACTGTTTCGAATGCCGCTTTGGAGGCCACCAGCTTCCTTTACGGCGCCAATGCCCCCTTTATTGAAGAACTGTACGAGAAGTATCTCGCCAATCCAGATTCTGTTGATGCTGATTGGCAGGAGTTCTTTGAGAGTCTTGCAGATTCGCCACAAGTTGTTCGTGGGGAAGTCGCAGGTCCCTCCTGGGCTCGCAAAGATTGGCCTCCGGCTCAAAACGGTGAGCTGACGGCTGCATTCGATACCAATTGGGCCCCGGAAGAAAAGGCCGTCGCAAAGAAGGTCGCCGAGCGCTCTCAGGGCGCCACCTCTGATGAGATCCGTGCGGCGACACTCGATTCTGTACGAGCGATCATGATGATCCGTGCCCACCGGGTTAGAGGGCATTTTGATGCCGCCCTTGATCCCTTGGACCTTGAGCCGAACGAAACGCACCCGGAATTGGATCCCAGGACTTACGGGTTCACCGAAGAGGACTTGGATCGTCCGATTTTCATCGATCACGTGCTTGGGTTGGAGACAGCGACGCTCAGGGAAATCGTGGCCATCTTGCGACGGACATATTGTTCGACCATCGGTTTTGAGTTCATGCACATCACCGATGCGGAAGAAAAATCTTGGCTTCAGGAGCGCATTGAGGGTCCCGGCAAGGAAGTGAGCTTTACTGAGATGGGCAAGCGCGCCATCCTCAACAAGCTCGTTGAGGCGGAGGGCTTTGAGAAATTTCTGCATGTGAAGTTTACGGGCACCAAGCGTTTTGGACTTGATGGCGGCGAAGCCGTTGTTCCGGCGATGGAACAGATCATCAAGCGGGGCGGTAATCTGGGCTTGAGCGAAATCGTGTTTGGCATGCCGCACCGAGGACGGTTGAACATGCTTGCCACGGTGATGGCCAAGCCATACCGCGCCATCTTCAATGAGTTTCTCGGTGGCTCTGCTCACCCGGAGGACATCGATGGGTCGGGCGATGTGAAGTACCATCTCGGCGCCTCTTCGGACCGTGCCTTTGATGGCAATGAAGTTCATTTGTCGCTCACCGCTAATCCCTCTCACCTTGAGGCGGTCAACCCAGTGGTCTTGGGCAAGGTGCGGGCCAAGCAAAACCAGCACAAAGATAGGGAACGCAAGAAAGTGTTGCCGGTTTTACTGCACGGCGACGCTGCTTTTGCTGGCCAGGGTATAGTGGCGGAATGTTTCGGTCTTTCGGGCTTGCGTGGACATCGAACGGGCGGCACGATCCATTTCATCGTCAACAATCAAATCGGGTTTACGACAGCGCCGCAGTTCAGCCGGTCCTCGCCTTACCCTTCAGATGTGGCTTTGTCGGTGCAAGCACCAATCTTCCACGTCAATGGTGATGATCCTGAAGCGGTTGTCTATGCGGCCAAAGTGGCAACAGAGTTCCGTCAGCTCTTTAACAAAGATGTTGTCATCGACATGTTTTGTTATCGGCGCCACGGCCACAATGAGGGTGATGAACCGATGTTCACCCAGCCTCTCATGTACAAGAAGATCAAGGGTCATCCGACCACTTTACGCCTTTATGCAGACAAGCTGATTGAGGAAGGGCTTGAATCTGAGGAGAGCGTCAAACAAGCGGTTTCTGAATTCCAAACGCATCTCAATTCTGAGCTTGATGCAGCTAACAGCTACAAGCCGAACAAGGCGGATTGGCTCGACGGGCGTTGGACGGGATTTGAGGTGGATCTGGACGACGAGCGCCACAAGGCCCGCCCTGTAGAAATGTCCGAACTGAAAGACATTGGGAAGACGCTTACCGAGATTCCTAATGGACTAAGTGTGCACCGCACCTTGAAGCGGGTGGTTGGTCAGAAGGCCAAGATGTTTGAAACGGGCGAAGCGATTGACTGGGCAACCGGTGAAGCGCTGGCTTTTGGTACGTTGTTGGCTGAGGGATATCCGGTTCGCGCGACGGGGCAGGACTGTATCCGCGGGACATTCTCGCAACGACACGCGGCTTGGGTCGATCAAGAGACGGAGGAGCGCTACACGCCTTTGGCGCATGTGAGTGAGGGTCAGGCTGAATTTGAAATTATCGATTCGATGTTGTCGGAAGTTGCTGTTTTAGGATTTGAGTATGGCTACTCATTGTCGGAACCCGATTGTCTGACCCTTTGGGAGGCGCAGTTTGGTGATTTTGCAAATGGCGCCCAGGTGATTATCGATCAGTTCATTTCGTCAGGTGAGCGCAAGTGGCTCAGAATGAGTGGCTTGGTGATGCTGTTGCCGCATGGATATGAAGGTCAAGGACCTGAACATTCTTCGGCTCGACTCGAACGCTACCTTCAGCTCTGCGCGGAAGAAAACATGTGTGTTGCCAATTGCACGACGCCCGCCAGTTACTTCCACATACTACGTCGACAGATCCATCGGAAATTCCGAAAGCCTCTTATTCTAATGACACCGAAGAGCTTGTTGCGCCACAAGAAGTGTGTGTCGCCGCTCACGGAATTTGGGCCCGGCACATCTTTCCACAGAAATCTGCCTGACGATGCTGAAGCCCTGCCTGGTTCAACCGTGACCTTGCAGCCAGACGACAAGATTGCTCGGGTCGTCCTGTGCTCCGGCAAGATCTACTATGATCTTCTGGAAGAACGTGAAAAGCGCGGGATCGATAACATCCAACTCATTCGTTTGGAGCAACTCTATCCCTTCCCAGCTGTTCCTTTGGTGAAGGAGCTGTCACGCTTTAAGAAGGCCGAATTCGTTTGGTGTCAGGAAGAGCCAAAAAACATGGGGGCTTGGAGTTTCGTTGAGCCTAATATCGAATGGGTCTTGACCCGAATTGAAGCGAAGAATACACGAGCCCATTATGTTGGGCGTCATGCCACCGCATCGACGGCCACCGGGCTCATGAAGAAACACGTGGCCGAACTCGAGGCGTTCCTTGATGAGGCATTGACCCCAGAGACAAGCTGATCAAGGCGAGAAAGCAAAGCTGATGGTTGATATTTTGGTGCCTACATTGGGCGAATCTGTGACTGAGGCAACGGTCGCACAGTGGCTAAAGAAAGAAGGCGAGGCGGTGTCGGTTGATGAACCGCTCGTTGAGCTTGAGACCGACAAAGTGTCGATCGAAGTGCCGGCCCCGGCTGCTGGCACACTATCTTCAATTGCCGCAGGTGAAGGCGAGACGGTGACGATTGGCGCCCTGCTTGGAGCCTTAAGCGAAGGCGGAGCTCCGGCCGCAAAAGGTGAGACGCCAAGACAAGACACAGCTACAGCGGCGAAGGCGCCAGAGGCGACACCGGCCACAACACCGCCTGCTGCCGTCCCGACACCGGATGCACCTGTTGCGCCGTCGGTTCGTCGCCTTGCAGAGGAAAGCAATCTTGACCTCTCGAAGGTTGCGGGCTCAGGCAAAGACGGGCGTATTACAAAAGGGGATGCCTTAAAAGCGCTTGAACAAGCGCCAACTTCCGCTCCTGCGGCGCCAAGCGCCCCGGCGGCACCCGCTGGACCCAGATCCCGAGAGGATCTTGAAGAACGGGTGCCGATGACCCGCCTGCGCAGGACCATCGCAACCCGGCTTAAAGAATCTCAAAACACCGCAGCTATGCTCACGACGTTCAATGAAGTCGATATGAGTGCGGTGATGCAGGTGCGATCGCAATACAAGGACCTGTTTCAGAAGAAGCACGGCGTAAAACTCGGCTTCATGGGTTTCTTTGTGAAATCCTGTGTGACGGCCTTGCAGGACATTCCTTCCGTCAATGCGGAAGTTGAGGGCAACGACCTCATCTACAAGAACTACTATGACGTTGGCGTCGCTGTAGGTACAGACCGCGGTCTCGTGGTGCCTGTGGTGCGCGACTGCGACATCAAGAGCATGGGAGAGATTGAACTTTCCATCAATGACTATGGCCGGCGGGCGCGTGGCGGAGACCTAAAACTTGATGAGTTGCAAGGGGGCACATTCACGGTTTCAAACGGTGGGGTCTATGGATCTCTCATGTCGACGCCGATCCTCAATCGACCACAATCGGGCATCCTTGGCATGCACAAGATTCAAGAACGCCCTGTGGTTGTCGATGGGGAGATTGTTATTCGACCGATGATGTATTTGGCATTGTCTTACGATCACCGGATTGTGGACGGCAAAGAAGCCGTAACGTTCCTTGTGCGCGTCAAAGAAAGTCTCGAAGGACCGGAGCGCCTGCTCCTCGACCTCTAGGTCTGACCTCTGGTTTGAAATCAAGAAGGATGGATGTGCTCCATGACTGACTCGTATGATGTTGTCGTTATTGGTGGCGGCCCTGGCGGTTACAATTGCGCCATTCGTGCTGCGCAACTGGGTTTAAAGGCCGTTTGTATCGACAAGCGGGGCACGTTCGGCGGCACCTGCCTCAATGTGGGCTGTATTCCTTCCAAGGCACTGCTTCATGCGTCAGAGGTTTTTGAGGAGGTCCCTCATCATGCGGGCATTGGTGTTGCAACCTCAGATGTCACCCTCGATCTTGATGCCATGATGGCCTACAAGGCAAAGACGGTCGATGAATTGACCAAGGGCATCGAGTTTTTGTTCAAGAAGAACAAGATCGACAGCATTGTTGGCAGCGCCAAGCTTCTTTCATCTAACAAGGTCGCAGTAACCGATGCCGACGGGGCGACTCGTGAGCTTGAGGCCAAGAATATTGTGATTGCCACGGGGTCGGATGTCATTTCTCTTCCCGGCATGGACATTGATGAGACCCGAGTTGTTTCGTCAACCGGCGCCTTAAACCTTCCAGCCGTGCCGGACCACATGGTGGTCGTTGGCGGCGGTGTCATTGGTCTTGAACTTGGATCAGTATGGCGGCGTCTCGGGGCTAAGGTCACGGTCGTCGAGTTCCTCGATCACATCGGCGGCGATATGGACGGTGATGTGTCGAAAAACTTCCAACGCATTTTGAAACGCCAAGGCATGAAGTTCATGGTGAGCTCCAAAGTCACCGCCATCGACAGTTCAGGCAAACAATTGAAACTCTCCGTTGAGCCGGCCACAGGTGGTGACGCCAAGGAAGTTGAAGCTGATGTTGTTCTCATGAGCGTGGGGCGCAAACCGTTCACAGAGGGTCTAGGGTTTGAGGCCGCTGGCGTGGCCTTAGATGATCGCGGCCGGATTACTATTGATGAGCATTTCCGAACCAATGTGGCCGGTATCTATGCCATCGGCGACGTTGTGCGCGGGCCGATGCTCGCCCATAAGGCTGAAGATGAAGCCATGGCCGTGGCGGAGATCATTGCGGGCAAGGCGGGACATGTGAATTACGACGTCATTCCGTCGGTCGTTTACACGGCGCCGGAAGTTGCCTGGGTTGGCAAGACAGAAGAACAATTGAAGGCTGAGGGCACCGGGTATAAGGCGGGCAAGTTCCCGTTTACCGCCAACGCAAAAGCCAAGGTTGGCGGTATCACGCAAGGTTTCGCCAAAGTTTTGGCTGATGCGGAAACGGACCGGGTTCTCGGTGTTCACATTGTGGGGCCCGACGCAGGCAACATGATTGCTGAGGCGGCGGTTGCCATGGAGTTTGGAGCCTCGGCTGAAGATATCGCGCGCACGTGCCATCCTCACCCCACGCTGAGCGAAGCCATTCGCCAAGCCGCTCTCGGGGTCGATGACCGCATCATGCAGATGTAGCTCAGCTCGATTTCACCGGTTGTTCCGGTTATGTTTTGGCATGGCCACCAAGGAACCTCTCAATTCCCATTTTGACTCGGTCGCCTCCGAATATGATGCGGTTCGCCCTCGATATCCGGAGGCGTTGTTTGATGCATTGGTGGAGCGGACTGGACTAACCAAAGGCGCGAAAGCGTTGGAGATCGGCCCTGGAACCGGACAGGCCACGCTTCCCTTGGCAAAACGCGGGTTCCAGATTGTTGCGGTTGAATTGGGAGCGGCCCTTGCTGACTTTTGTCGATCAAATCTATCGAAATTTGAGAATGTGGAAGTCCTCAATGGAGGGTTTGAGAAGGTCGACCTCCCTGACGATGCGTTTGATTTGGTTTATGCCGCCACATCTTTTCATTGGGTGGCCCCAGCGGCGAAGTTCGCGAAACCATACCGACTGCTCCGAGCCGGAGGACACCTTGCCCTCATAAACACGCACCACGTTTCTGATGACAAGGGCGACTTGTTTTTTCACGGGTCGCAAGCGATCTACAGATCGCATGAGACGGAGAAAACGTCTGCTGAAGATCTTGTGTTGCCCGGTTTGGGTGACCTAGAGGCTCCAGGGATTGATGAGAGATTTTTCGTGCCGGTCAGCTTCGATCTCTTTCCTGTGATCGCGCCCTACTCAGCCAAGGACTATGCGCAGTTGCTAGGAACCTATTCACCCACCTTGGCGATGCCTGTCGAGACGCGCCGGTCCTTTCTCAGTCAGATCGAAGATCTGATCGACAAGGAGTTTGATGGGTCGATTGATAAGCACTTTGCCATGTCGCTTTTGATTGCGAAGAAGCGCGATTGAAGTTGACGACTACCTACGGGGCATCGCTTTGTCATAAATAGACTTCAACTGTTTGGCTTCGACCTCGGTGTAGATCTGGGTTGTCGAGAGCGAGGCATGTCCCAACAGTTCCTGAATGGCACGCAAGTCGCCGCCATTGTTGAGGAGGTGGGTTGCAAACGAGTGGCGCAAGGCGTGAGGCGTTGCGGTCTCAGAAAGCCCAAGGGCGCGGCGCAGTTTGGCGACGGTCTTTTGCACGGTTCTGGGGCCTAGCGCCCCGCCTCTAATGCCCACAAACAAAGGCCCAGCTTGAGTTAGGGCATGGGGGCAGAGATCAACGTAGAGATCGATCGCTTCGATCACCGTAGGCAGAACGGGCACGATGCGTTCTTTGTTACCCTTGCCGGTGATGCGGATTGTGTCGCTCTTTGGCCGGTCGCCGAGAGTTAGGGACAAAGCCTCCGAGATGCGTAAACCGCAACCGTAGAGAAGGGTGAGGACCGCAGCGTCGCGCGCTTTCACCCAGGCTGGATCGTCATTCATGGCTGTCGCTTCAATCAGCGCGGAGGCACCTTGCTCACTTATGGGCTTGGGGATGCGGTGCGGGCGCTTTGGGGTGCGCAAATTTTGAATTGCGGCGTTTGCGGCCATGCCTTGCTTTTCGAGATAGCGGAAGAAGGAGCGCAAGGCGGAGACCTGTTGCGCGAGCGTTGTGTTTGAGAGCTGGCGCGTGCCGCGCAAGTGGCTCAAGTAAGCGCGAATGTCGGCGGTGCGAAGTTCCTCAAGACCTTTGAGGTTCGGTTCGCCGCCAAGATGAATGCACAAGAACTCCACAAAGGCTTTCATGGCGTCGCTATAGATAGCTTGCGTGCGATCGGAGAGGCGACGTTCAGATCGCAGATAGTTGTGCCACTCGGCAATGGGTTTGCTGAGTTCTGAACCGATGTCGAGGTCTGGGCTCATGCCCATGTGCCGATCCCTCTTGACAAATGTCGTACCGGGCTAGAACGTAACAGGAACACACGGCGCGTGCAAGACAACCTGCCTGAGGGACGAGGTGAGTAGGATTGGTTAGACCTTGCTAGATGGTCTGGCCGGTCTTTTGCCAATCGGACAAGAAAGCATCAAGACCTTTGTCGGTCAGGGGGTGGTTGATCAGGCTCTTGATGACATCTGGTGGAATGGTTGCGACATCAGCGCCTATGAGACCAGCCTTGTGGACATGTTCTGGCGAGCGAATTGAGGCCACCAGTACCTCCGTGTGGAGGGCGTCATATTGGTCGTAGATCTGTTTGATGTCGGCAATCAATTCCATGCCGTCCACGCCAATATCGTCTAAGCGACCGACAAAAGGCGACACGAATGTGGCGCCAGCTTTGGCCGCCAGAAGGGCCTGATTGGCGCTGAAACAGAGAGTGACATTGACCATGGTGCCATCGCCGGTGAGCGCTTTGCAGGCTTTAAGACCTTCCCAGGTCAGTGGGACCTTAATGGCGATATTGTCGGCCACTTTGCGAAGGCGATCTGCTTCTGTGAGCATGCCTTGGGCGTCTATGGCCGTTACTTCGGCGCTCACCGGTCCATCGACCACAGCGCAAATGTCTTTTAGGACATCGAAGAAATCGCGCCCGGTTTTTGCGACCAGGGATGGGTTTGTGGTGGCGCCATCCACCATGCCGGTCGCGGTCAGATCGCGAATCGCGTCAATGTCCGCTGTATCTACGAAGAATTTCATGATTGCCCCTCATTACCTCAAGCACGACGTTTTTGTTGATCTCATGAGCGCGCGTGCGACGCTAGACTTGAGGCCTATGATTAATACGATTCGCAAGGCCTGCGCGTTATGAATGATGCTGCTGAGAGAGCTGAATTGGGTGAAGTCCCGATCTCTGTGGTCAGCGTGTTGCTGCCTCTGCCGCTGGACGGGGCATATGACTATTCGGTGCCGTCCGAGATGCGGGTGCAAGACGGCAGCTTCGTTGAGGTGCCGCTGGGAACGCGGACCCAAATCGGCGTTGTCATGGGATCAGGCGATGGCGGTGTCGATGAGGAGCGCCTCAAACCAATCACTCGGGTTTTGCCCGTTGCACCCATGGCTGAAGATTTACGCCAGTTTGTCATGTGGGTGGCCGACTACACGTTCTCAAAGCCTGGCTCTGTCTTGGCGCTTACGCTGCGGGCCCGTCAGGCGCTGGAAGAGCCTAAGACCGTCTCACACTTTCGGCTTGGAGACGGTCCGCCGCCGACACGGATAACCGCGGCCCGGCAACGGGTCCTTGAGGTGGCAAGTGACGGCATGGTGAGGCTGCGTAGGGATTTGGCGCGTGAGGCCGGGGTTGGCGAGAGTGTCGTGAAAGGCCTCACTGATTTGGGAGCCCTGGAGTGCGTCCAATTGCCGGGAGATGCCCCCTTTCCCGAGCCGGATCCCAATCATCCTGGACCTAATCTCTCCGACCAACAACGCGCGGCGGCGGACCAACTTCGCGAGAAAATTTCGTCAGGTGGATTTTCCGTCGCGGTGCTTGATGGGGTCACGGGATCCGGCAAGACCGAGACCTATTTCGATGCGGTGGCAGAAGCGCTCCGCAAGGATGCGCAGGTATTGATCCTGCTTCCGGAGATTGCCTTGACGGTTCAAATCCTTGACCGGTTCGCAGACCGGTTCGGTTGTCGTCCGGCAGTGTGGCATTCGGGATTGAGCCAGGCGGAACGACGACGGACCTACCGAGCGGTGCTGGAAGGCCAAGCCAAAGTGGTGATTGGGGCGCGCTCGGCGCTCTTTCTTCCCTTCGCGAAGCTCGGTCTCATTGTTGTCGATGAGGAACACGAGACGACGTACAAACAAGAGGACGGTGTGGTCTATCACGCGCGGGACATGGCGGTTGTGCGCGGGTCTTTGTCTTCGTTTCCTGTTGTTCTTGCTTCAGCAACACCTTCGCTCGAGACAATGGTGAACATCGAGCAGGGCAAGTACCTGCGCCTTGAATTGCCTTCACGGCACGGCGTTGCGGAATTGCCAGAAGTTACTGCCGTCGATATGCGAGCGGAGAAGCTTCCAGCGGATCGTTTTCTAAGCCAGAAACTTAGGGACGCAATGAGCGAGACCTTTGCGTCGGGTGAGCAAGTTCTCTTGTTTCTCAATCGGCGGGGATATGCCCCGCTCACCCTATGCCGAACTTGCGGGCACCGTATGATGTCCCCAGATTCTTCGTCATGGTTGGTCGAGCACCGGTTTCTCAATCGCCTGGTCTGTCACCATTCCGGTTATTCCATTCCAAAGCCGAAGCATTGTCCTGAATGCAATGCTGAAGACAGTTTGGCTGCCTGTGGGCCGGGTGTTGAGCGGTTGGCAGAAGAGGTGGCCACTCTCTTTCCGGACGTTGCCACTGAGATTATGTCGAGTGACACCATGCGCGGGCACGATGAGGCACAAGCGCTCTTGGACCGGATGGCTGATGGCGAGATTGATCTGTTGATTGGCACTCAGGTTGTCGCCAAAGGTCACAATTTCCCAGGGCTCACTTTGGTCGGTGTTGTGGACGCCGACTTAGGGCTCAAGGGGGGTGATTTGCGAGCTTCGGAGCGAACCTACCAACTCTTACACCAAGTGGCAGGGCGTGCGGGACGGGCCGACAAGCCTGGCCGAGTACTTGTTCAGACTTACATGCCGGATCATCCGGTGATGGGGGCTCTCATTTCCGGAGATCGCGGCGCTTTCCTCTCACGCGAATCAATGGAGCGTGAAATGCTTTCCATGCCGCCTTTTGGGCGGCTGGTGGGGGTTGTCATTTCAGGCCCTGACGCCCAGGAAACCGAAAGTCTTGCTTTGAGCCTGGTTCGCGAAGCGCCACGCACGGAGCAGGTCCGCCTTCTGGGTCCTGCGCCTGCTCCAATTGGCCTCTTGCGTGGGAGGCATCGTTTCCGACTTCTCATGAAGGCACCCAGAGCCTTCAATGTTCAGGCCTATTTGCAGGCGTGGTTTGATGGGCGCAAGACGCCCGCCCGCATGCGTGTATCAGTGGATGTGGACCCCTATAGTTTCCTGTGACTGCCCGGCCTGGCATTCTGATTTAAAAAGTGGGCATAAACGACGCATTTGACGGGCTCCGTGTTGCATGCGCGAAAGGAGTATGATACCTAACCCGCGCAGTTTCGATGGGGGTCCAATCCTGCGACTCACATCACTCCAAAAACTGTCAAGATTTCAATTAGTTGGCGGTTTTCATCCGGTACGAAAAAACCGGAAAAATTAGGCCTCCGATTTGTTCTAATTTTGACCGTCCAAAAGGCAAAATTCCTGTGTCGAGCGATCAACCTGTACTGGCCGGAGTGGCTTTGCGATATGCCACGGCTCTTTTTGAGCTGGCTTTGGAAGTGGACGCGACCCGTGGGGGTCAGGGCGATGAAGGTCTTAAGGCCTTTGCTGGCGAAATAGGCGACGCGCCAAGCGCACTTGATGTGGTCGCCGGCGACCTTGCAAACCTCAATGGTCTGATTGAAAAGAGCGAAGACCTGACGCGTCTGGTCAGAAGTCCCGTTATTTCGCGCGATGATCAGAAGCGGGCGCTTGACGCTATTCTCGAAAAGGCAGGTGCCATGCGCCTCATTCGCAATTTCGTGAGCCTGGTGGCCGCGAACCGACGCCTTTTTGCTCTGGAAGATATGATCAAGGCGTTTCAAGGCCTTTTGGCGCAACACCGCGGTGAGCTTTCCGCGACCGTTACAAGCGCTGTAGTGCTCAATGACGAACATGTTGCACAGCTCAAGGAGACGCTTAAATCGTCTCTTGGCCAAGACGTGCAACTTGAAACAAATGTCGATGACAGCCTAATCGGTGGCCTGATCGTAAAGGTCGGTAGCCGCATGATTGACTCGTCGATACGTACCAAACTCTCAAGTCTCAAAATTGCTATGAAAGAGGTCGGGTGATGGACATCCAAGCCGCTGAAATTTCTGCCATTCTAAAAGAGCAGATCAAAGACTTTGGTTCTGAAGCGCAAGTTTCTGAAATCGGACAAGTGCTTTCCGTCGGTGACGGGATTGCGAGGGTTTACGGGCTCGACAATGTGCAAGCCGGGGAAATGGTTGAATTTCCTGGCGGTGTTAAGGGCATGGCGTTGAACCTTGAGACCGACAATGTCGGTGTCGTGATTTTCGGCTCTGACCGTGACATTAAAGAAGGTGACACGGTCAAGCGGACCGACGCCATTGTGGACGTGCCGGTTGGTAAGGGTCTTTTGGGCCGGGTCGTAGACCCTCTCGGCAATCCCATCGACGGCAAAGGTCCCATTGAAGCGGCTGAGCGTCGGCAAGTGGATGTGAAAGCACCTGGGATTATTCCTCGTAAGTCGGTGCATGAGCCAATGCAAACGGGCATTAAGGCCATTGATGCTTTGATCCCGATTGGGCGTGGTCAGCGGGAGCTGATTATTGGAGACCGTCAGACGGGTAAGACCGCGGTCGCGATCGACGCCATCTTGAACCAAAAAGATGTCAACAAATCAGACGATGAGAGCCAAAAACTCTACTGCGTTTATGTGGCCATTGGGCAGAAACGCTCGACGGTTGCGCAGATCGTGAAGACGCTCGAAGAGAACGGCGCCATGGAATATTCCATCGTGGTTGCCGCGACCGCTTCTGAGCCGGCTCCTTTGCAATTCTTGGCGCCATTTGCTGGATGCACCATGGGTGAGTATTTCCGGGACAACGGCATGCACGCTCTCATGGTTTACGATGATCTTTCCAAGCAAGCGGTGGCTTATCGTCAAATGTCCTTGCTGCTGCGTCGTCCTCCGGGACGTGAAGCGTATCCTGGGGATGTGTTTTATCTTCACTCCCGGTTGTTGGAACGGGCGGCTAAACTGAATGAAGACAATGGCGCCGGTTCTCTGACCGCATTGCCGATCATTGAAACGCAAGCCAATGACGTGTCGGCATATATTCCGACCAACGTGATTTCGATTACGGACGGTCAGATCTTCCTTGAAACCGATCTCTTCTTCCAAGGCATTCGCCCGGCCCTCAATGTGGGTCTATCGGTGAGCCGGGTGGGTTCAGCCGCACAAGTCAAAGCCATGAAACAGGTTGCCGGTAAGATTAAGGGTGAACTGGCTCAGTACCGCGAAATGGCGGCCTTTGCGCAGTTTGGTTCTGATCTTGATGCCGCGACCCAAGCGCTGCTTAATCGTGGTGAGCGTTTGACCGAGCTATTGAAGCAACCTCAGTTCTCACCGCTTGCGGTCGAAGAACAGGTCGCTGTGATCTATGCGGGTGTGAACGGTTATCTCGACAAGATTGCATCTTCTGATGTTGAGCGTTTCGAAGAGGGTTTGTTGCGCCACATGCATGAGAAGGGCGCGGATATCCTAAAAACCATTGCCGACGAAAAAGCGCTTTCTTCCGAGACAGAAGAAAAGCTCAAAGCCGCGGTCGACGCTTTCGCATCGCACTTTGCCTAATTCTTGACGCTCTCACCGAAGGAGAGAAGGGCTTATGCCAAGCCTAAAGGAACTCAGAAACCGGATCGACAGCGTGAAGAACACGCAGAAGATCACTAAGGCCATGCAAATGGTGGCCGCTGCAAAACTGCGCCGGGCGCAGGACGCAGCGATTGCCGCGCGGCCTTATTCTGAACGCATGGGATCTGTGATGGCCAACTTGAGTGGGGCCATGAAGGATGCTCCTGGCGCTCCGGAGCTTCTGGTTGGAAACGGCAAAGACGACACACATTTGCTTGTGGTCGCGACGGCGGAACGCGGATTGTGCGGCGGCTTTAACTCGTCCATCGCAAAACTTGCACGGGCGCGGTTCGATGAGCTTCGCAAAGCAGGCAAGACCGTCAAAATCCTCTGTGTTGGCAAAAAAGGCTACGATGTTTTGAAGCGACAGTACGGCGGCGACATCATTGATGTCATCGACCTGTCGGAAGTGCGCAACATTTCCTACGGCAACGCGAGTGAAATAGGCGTGCGCCTGATTGAGATGTTCGAGAGCCAAGAGTTTGATGTTTGCACGATCTTCTTTAATCGCTTCCAATCGGTCATCAGCCAAATACCAACGGCGCAGAGCTTGATCCCGGCAGAAGTCATTGAAGCTGACAACGATGAACCAGCACAATCGACCAACAATGTTTATGACTATGAGCCCGATGAACAAGGCGTTTTGAAAGAATTGCTTCCGAGCAATCTCTATGTGCAAGTCTTCAAAGCCTTGCTTGAGAACGCAGCCAGTGAACAAGGCGCGCGGATGTCGGCTATGGATAATGCGACGCGCAACGCAGGCGACATGATCGACAAATTGACGATCCAGTACAACCGATCGCGCCAAGCGCAGATCACCAAGGAATTGATTGAGATTATCTCAGGCGCAGAAGCGCTCTAAGGGAAGGCTTAAGGAGTTCGACATGACAACAGCAGTCGGCAAAATTACTCAGGTTATCGGCGCGGTCGTCGACGTTCAGTTCGGGGATGGCTTGCCCGCGATTTTGAATGCCCTGGAGTGCGACAACAATGGTAACCGTCTGGTTCTCGAGGTTGCGCAGCACCTGGGCGAAAACACGGTGCGCACCATCGCCATGGACTCGACCGAGGGTCTGGTACGTGGCCTTGTGGTTACAGACACGGGCCAAGGCATCATGGTGCCGGTTGGCGATGAAACTCTGGGTCGGATCATCAATGTGATCGGTGAGCCAGTGGATGAATGCGGGCCGGTCAATGCCAAACAAACAAGGGCCATTCACCAAGATGCCCCGAGTTTTGTTGAGCAGTCGACGGAATCTGAGATCTTGATCACAGGTATTAAGGTTGTGGACCTTCTCGCGCCATATGCGAAGGGCGGTAAGGTTGGCCTCTTTGGCGGTGCTGGTGTTGGCAAGACCGTTCTTATTCAGGAGTTGATCAATAACGTCGCGAAGGCGCATGGTGGTTATTCTGTCTTTGCCGGTGTTGGGGAGCGGACCCGTGAGGGGAACGACCTTTACTGGGAAATGATCGGATCTGGCGTGAACAAAGAAGGCGGCGGCGAAGGGTCAAAATGTTCGCTTGTTTACGGTCAAATGAATGAGCCTCCCGGAGCACGCGCCCGGGTCGCATTGTCTGGTTTGACGGTTGCTGAGCATTTCCGCGATCAAGGCCAAGACGTGTTGTTCTTTGTCGACAATATCTTCCGCTTTACGCAGGCCGGTTCTGAAGTGTCAGCACTGTTGGGCCGTATTCCTTCCGCTGTGGGGTATCAGCCAACGCTTGCCACCGACATGGGCACCATGCAGGAGCGCATCACCTCGACGACCAAAGGATCGGTAACGTCGGTGCAGGCGATTTACGTGCCGGCTGATGACTTGACGGACCCAGCGCCGGCAACCTCGTTTGCTCACTTGGATGCAACAACCGTGTTGAACCGGGCGATCTCGGAAAAAGGGATTTACCCGGCTGTGGATCCACTTGATTCCACATCGCGGATCTTGGAACCACGGGTTGTGGGTGAAGAACACTACCGAACCGCTCGCCGGGTTCAGGAAATCCTGCAGAAGTACAAGAGCCTGCAAGACATCATCGCGATTTTGGGCATGGATGAATTGTCGGAAGAAGACAAGCTCACCGTGGCACGGGCGCGGAAGATTGAACGCTTCTTGAGCCAGCCGTTCTTTGTGGCGGAAGTATTTACCGGATCGCCTGGTATTCTTGTGGACATCAAAGACACGATCAAAGGCTTCAAGGGCCTGTGTGATGGCGACTATGACCATTTGCCGGAAGCAGCCTTCTACATGGTTGGCACGATCGAAGATGCGATTGCAAAAGCCGAGCAAATGGCCGCGGAAGCAGCGTAAGGAACCAAGGGGCACCTCTTGTGGTGCTCGACGGAGTGAGAAGACATGGCTGAGAAGCTTCATTTTTCCATGGTATCGCCGGAGCGCGAACTCGTTTCGACCGATGTGGACATGGTTGTGGTCCCGGGGTCAGAAGGTGACTTTGGTGTTCTCATTGGCCATGCGCCAGTGATCTCCCGTTTGCGTCCGGGTGTTGTCGATGTCTACGAAGAATCAAGCGGCACACCGACGAAGTACTTCGTCTATCACGGGTTTGCTGAAGTAAACGCTGCTGGATTGACGGTATTGGCGGAAGACGCCCAGCCATTGAAAGAGCTCGACACCCAAGGCATTGATCAGAAGATCAAGGACGCAGAAGAAGACGTCTCGATCGCGAAAGATGATTTTGAGAAGGCGTTGGCGGAAGAGAATTTGAGCCACCTGCGGGCGGTCAAGGAGGTCGTGAGCGCGGCATAAGGCGCGGAATCTTGCCTGAAGATTGGAAGCCCGGAACTTGGTTCCGGGCTTTTTGTTGTGTGACGCGCGCGCTTAGGACGAGCGAGCCTTGAGGAGGGGACTGTTCATTCGGAGATGATATCGATGTCTGTCAGTGTGTCCAAACTATTGGCTTGTCGCATTGCATTGTTCTGCTGTTAACCCTTGGATTGTCTCCCCGAAACATACACTGTGCCATTGCCTTTCAGCCATGACCTGAAGACATGCAATGAGGATCGCATATCCTATTTCAATTCTATCGAAGAGCTTGTCGTATTCGCTATCGAAGGCCTCCCCACTTGTGACATTCTCAAGGTGGTGAATCACATTCTGATTTCCATGCACGATACTGCTTCGATAGTTGTAGAGTGGTTTCATGCTTCTTGAGATGAATTTTTGTTGCTTAGGATTTGCACCGAGCAGGAGGCTTATGCGTCGAACAAGCGCCGTTCGGTTCTCTCCTGGGGTCGTGCCAAGTAATGTTTCAAGACAGTAGAAGATCCAGACAACATCCATTGGGTTTAACTCGTCGGATGCTAGGTAAAGGAGAGATGAGAACACTTGATTTAGGCGTTTCGATTCGTGACTTTTGTCTCTTGGTTGCGTTCCCAAGAACCAATTAGCTGTTGATTCTAGATCCAGCACTTTGGGTTTGGGCCATGACTTTGGTTCCAATCGCAGTTTAAACATTTCGTAGTGAAACTTGGAAAGATTGATCCGTTGCCTACCGGAGCGGCGACGGGATGAGGAGTGAGTTTCGTCGGAACTGATGAGTTCTGACTGATACAAGTCAAAACAACCAGGGTTAGCAATATTCATGATGAGGAACAATTGTGACATCGCCTGCTCTACGCACATCTGCGTGTGTATGGAGGGATATTTTTCGCCACTGCAGCGCTCCAGCCGAACTACTATTGGTACTCGAGTGTTTCGTTTCTGAAAGAGATGATAGGGTGGTTTACCATTGGGAGGGCCTTGATGGAGGTACGCATCGAAAGCTCTCATAGCACGGGCGTATTTTCGGCAGCTTTGGATGACCGGTTGCCAATCAAACTCAATTGACGCTCTTTGGCTTCCTTCTCCGATGTGGAGCTGGCTGAGAGTAGTGCGAGCATCTCGCCAAGTTCTGATTTGCTCTGCGATCTGTTCCTCCCAACTTTCATCAGAAATGTCGTTTCCCTGGCTCGGCAAAGAGAGTTTGAATGAGTATTCGGCGTATTCGACCATAGCGATTCGCCTCATTGAGAAATTGGTTATGTATCCTTATAGGTTGTAGGAGAGTAATTTTCGATGACTAATTCTCCCGCTCTTAGGTTTGCAGAAGCAATTCAACTCAATGAATTGGGTTGGGAAGGCTATTGTCCGCAGAACTGCCCTTCAAAACCGCCAGCCCAGAAGGTTCCAGTAGTGGAGCCAGAGACTGAGGCCGAGGGCGCTGGCAATGTAGAGGCCGATATACCCCTGCGACATAAGGGTCGAGCTTTGGCGATTGCGGGTAAGACTGATCAGGCTCAATGCATCGAGGACGACGGCAAGGACTGGCAGCAACAGGATGACTTTGAGAGCTTGAGGCGGACCGAAGAAGAGCTCTTGCGGATCAGTGCCGTAGAAGAACAGGCCGAAGCTTAAGAGAAAGATCAAGCGCGCGAGAAATGCGCCAGAAATGAGTGTGTGCGTTCCGCGTCCAAGTCGTGAATTCCTTTTCCCTCGCACCGATAGTGTGACGGAGACAACAGTTGTTAAGAGGACGAGGCTTACAAGACTTCCAAGAATGTAAGATAGGTTGGCCGAGGCGCCATACCAAGGCACACGCTCATAGGCTCCACCCCCAATGAAGAGATATTGCGGCGGGTTGTTTCGATCTGTGTCGAAGGCAATGTAGAACTGATCTCCTTCGTGCCATTGAAACAGGCCCTCTTCGACAGGGATGTAGACCCCAGAGCCAATATGAAGCGATTTCTCTGAGGCGGTGATGGTCACGTCGTCGGTCATGCCCAAAATCTTTTCAAACGTGTGGCGGGCGGCGACAACGTTGCGGTAGGTGCCGACGTAAGGCGAGAGGTCACCAATATCAGTTGCGATTGGTGGCGTGACCGGATCATCTTGAGCGGTATTGATTGCACGATCCAAAATTGCATCGCCTAAGTTTTTTGAAAACCGTGCGGCGTCATTGGGCGCACCCATGGGGCCGAGAATCGAAAGGTTGATGGCGACGAAGAAGCCAAGCTTCAGATCTGGAACGAGAACCATCCGGGCAGCGAAACCGGATGCCTGGCCATCCTTGTAGAGAACGAGGTGTCCACCCTTAGTGGTGGTTGCAAAGCCATAAGCTCGCCCACGCAGTTTGGGGTGATTGGCGAACTGAACCGACTTTTGAGCCTGGTAGTTCTCCGGCGAGAGAAGCAGAACACCATCTGCCCCGTCTGTCAGGAGATTGGACATGTATTTCGCCATATCGTTGGCTGTCGTGATGAGGCCGGCCGCTGGGGTCGTGAGAATATAATCGCGCGGGTAGGGAACAAATCCGCCATCGGAGAGGCGGTAGCTTATTGCGCGGTCTCGATCATCTCTTTGATCAAACGTGGAATTTGACATGCCGAGTGGGTCAAAGAGATTTATTTGTGCGTATGCTTCAAAGGACATGGCAGATACGCGCTCGATAGCGTGTCCTGCGAGCGTCGTGTGGTGATCATTGTAGGCGATGACACGGCCCGGCTCTTCGAAGCGGGGCGGCAGGTGCGTCTCCAAATAGGTCTGGATGTTGGTGAGTTCCTTCTGGGATCGTTTGTGCTGGCCAAACAAGGATTCGCTAAAACCACCTGAGTGGGTCAAAAGGTGGTGCAGTGTTATTGGGTCTTTGAGTGGTGGGCGAACTGGCAGATCTTCAAACAGGGGGCGCAAGTCATCATGGCGAGTGAGCGAGGTTTGGTCTGTGGCGTGTAGGGCGGCGGTGGCTGTAACGGGCTTGGAAACCGAGCCTACTCGAAACGGTGAGTTCTCTGTGGCAGGGGCCTGAGTTTCCAAATCAGAAAATCCAAAGCCTTTGGCCGTGAGCACTTCATCGCCTTCAACCAAAGAGAAGACAACGCCGGGAATCTTAGCACTGGCTTGGTTTTCTTCAATCCAGGCATCAATAAATGTGGTCAGATCGTCCGACCCGTTCTCTGCCGCCAGCGCAGTTGAAGTCACTGCGCACATGCAGATTGTTGCGAGTATTAGGCCTCCGATAACGCTGCGCTTTTTCATGGCTCTATTTGGTATTCCTACTCATAGAGGGTGCCGGGTTCGTGAGGTAAGCGACAACGGTATGTGTGATCTGGTTTGCAATGGACATTGCATCATCGTGGCCTGGCGTTGGGATTGACTCTGGAAACAAGGTCCGCTCGCGGGTCACCGACCACAGGGTAAAGACCGCCCATGAGATGGCTTCTTGCTTCTCTTGATGCGTGAACTGATCTGAGAAGTATCCGAAGGCCTCATAGAGGTGCCGACCTGACTTGGCCATGCGTTGTGTGCGTGCGGTAAAGGTTGAGGGCCGATTTGATCGTGTCTCCATGACGAGAGCGCGAATGAGTCCTGGGCTTAGCAGATGAAAGTCGACGAGATCTTTGGTTAGCCGATGAACAAATATCTCCAGTGCTTGCTGTTCGTTTGCGAACTTGGGGCCGTGGGATACAAAAAACCTTTCGACATCCCGTGCGTATTCTTCATCCAGAAAGTCGAGAAGGGCCTTTTTCGACTCAAAGCGCGCGTACAATGACCCAACGGAGGATTTTGCTTCTGCCGCGATCTCAGACATGGAGATGTCATTCCAATCTCTTGTTTCTATCAGACGTTTCGCCGCCGCCACCAAGCGCTCCAAGGTCGCTTGACTGCGCGCCTGAACAGGTTTGTTCAACAAAGCTACGTTTGACAATTTATCTCTCCGTTATAGAATTAGAATTCTAATTCATATTAGGAATAAGTCAAATTGCACAGATAATCCATGGCAGATCAATCGGTTAGGCTTGCGAATGCTAGCCCTTCGGGATCGCAGTGACGCCTGTGAAGTAGGGATGCAGGAAGAAGATCACCGCAAAGAGGATGGCTGCGCCAATGAGCACTTTGAGCTCGCCAGCCATAGGCGTTGCTTCAGGCGCTTCGCGGGCGCCGTCGCGTTTGTTGATGAGGGGCATCGAGACCAAAGCCCAAAGCCCTAGACCACCGAACAAGATGACGGAACGCATGTCGCCATTGGCCAAGAGATGAGCCGCCGCCCAAACAACAATGGATGTGAGTTGGGGGTGGCGGATGACCCGCTTGATGTTGGTCGCCATGTTGGAAGCAACAAACAGGGCGAAAGCGATGAACATGAGTGGGCTGACGAGCAGAGCTCCCCACGACGGCGGCGCGTAAACGAAGTCTGGCGTTGCGCCGCGCCAGCCTATGACCATGAGAACCAGAGAAGCCACAATTGCGAGCGAGAACAATCCCTTGTAGAGGCCTTCACCGAGGCTGCCGACCAATTTGGCGCGCAGTCCCGTTGCGCCGTAGGGAATCAAGTGAGTGATAAACCAAAGAAGTACGCCAACAGTGAGTAGGGTCATGGGTTAGATCTCCTCTCATGACGGGGTCAGGTATTCTCCAAACTCCTCTAAGACTCGCACATACACGTCGCGTTTGAAAGTGACGACCGTTTCTATTAGCTCTTCTGCGGTTGCCCACTTCCAGGTGCGGAATTCCGGGTGATCGGTCTCAATGTTGATTTCGCTCTCTTGGCCTAAGAAGCGCATGGCGTACCATTTTTGCTTTTGACCACAATATTTGCCCTTCCACACTTTTCCGAGAAGATGTTCCGGTAGGTCATAAGTAATCCAACCCTTTGTTTTTGCAATGATTTCTACCTTCGAGACGCTCGTTTCTTCTACCAATTCACGTAAGGCTGCGGTTCTGGGCTTCTCGCCTTTGTCGATCCCCCCTTGTGGCATTTGCCAAGCTTCGTGCGCCCCGCTGGATGAGTCGATGCGTCGGCCTGCGAAAATCAGACCTTCGGAATTGATGAGGACGATCCCAGCGCAGGGTCGGTAGGGAAGATCTTTATGCGGATTGTTCATGCGGTATGTCTCGACGTGTTGAGGGGTCACCGAGGAATCATGCCCGGATTCCGATCAGTCGTCCAGGACCTTGGCCGAGATCGGCACCAGCACAATGCCTTTTTCTTCTAAGGTTTTTGCCCAGCGAGACACCTCTTGGATGGTCGCGGGGTAGGCGTAGCCGGTGCCGATGGCAAACCCAGTGTGCTTGGCTTCTTGCTCAAGCTCGGTTAGATGCTTTTCGATCGAAGCGCCTGACGCATCAAGGTCTAGGGTGCGGCCGCTCTTGGCCCAAGGCACTCCGATTTCAGCGGCTTTTTGTGCGGTGATCGAGCGTCCAGAACTACCGTCGTCGAAATACATGAGGCCGCGGTTTTTGAGTTCTTCAAACAAAGGCGTCAGTGCGCCATCATGACTGGTGTAACGCGCGCCAAGATAGTTGGTGACACCGATATACCCTGAGAACCGGCTCATGAGCCAATGGAGGTCAGTGAGATTTTCTGACCACGCGCGCGTTGTCAGAAGGGTTGAGGGTCCTGGATCGTTTTCTGGATAACCAAAAGGCTCCATCGGCAATTCCAACATGATCTCATGGCCGCGGTCGCGGGCTTCATAAATCCATTGTTGGAGATTTTCGCCGTGGGGCGCGAAACTCAAGGTGACTTCGCCCGGGAGATGATTGATGGCCTTTTCTGTCGCTTGTTCAGACAGCCCTAAACCACCGATTAGAATGGCGATACGGGGCCTTGTATCTGCGACATCGAAGGGTCTCGCGTAAGCCTTCAGAGGTGTTGTTCCGCTGGGAGATGCGATCGGGAGCAGGCCGTCTGGCCCGTTTTCCACAAGGCCGGTGATGGGTGCCACCGCCAACATGATCTCCATAGGGGGTTGTTCTTCTTCGGCCCAAAAATCCACTGGCTCCGGGGAAGGCTTTGGAGATGTTGTTGGGATCTGCGGAGCCGTTTGCGCGGGCGCCTTTTGCACGGCGCCGGTAATGCGAACGATCTGTTCACCTTGCGCACTCGCGTCGTCTTGAACCGTTGGTGCTTGCGATGTGCTGTCCAGCACAGTCTCGGCTGTGGAGTGAGCAGGCAATGTTGGTTGGGGATCTAGTCGGAGCACCACAACGCCGGATCGATCATAGGGGCCTTGGCGTAAAGTCATGACCACGAAAAGCACCGCGAGTGAAGTGAACACAGCGCAAATGGCTGCGAGAGTGCGCGCCCAACTGCGATTGTGGGCGGTGTGGCCAAACCTAACCGGGGGATAAAATTCGGTGGCGGTCATGGGCGAACGAGGATCTTTCTAGTCGGCCGATGTGGCCAATTTTGTGACCTTTGTCGGGAAGTCGTCATCGCGCCAATGGTCGACTGATTTGGTTTATCACTCGTTAACTTATTCGTGGTGGGGGCGGAAATGTTGCGGTGTGGCAGCAAAAAGAAAACGGCGGACCCCACGGCCCGCCGAATTGTTTGCCGCTCTCAGAGATCCTGCCTAATTGGCAATACTGGCTGACTTTTGATCGGCCATGGCCATGGCTTTGAGCATGTCGACGGCCTTATTGAGTTGAAGATCTTCAATCTCAACAGGGGCTGGCGGCTCTTCGCCTTCTTCGGTTGCTTCTGGAGGTTCAGGAATTTCCAACTCGACAACCACGTCTGGTTCGATGCCAATCTCGTGGATCGACTGACCGGACGGTGTGTAGTACTTGGCCGTTGTGAGGCGCAAAGCGCCATCATTGCCGTTGTTGAGAGGAATGACGGTTTGGACAGAGCCCTTTCCGAATGATTGAGTGCCAAGGAGGGTGGCGCGGCGGTGATCCTTAAGAGCACCGGCCACAATTTCCGACGCGGAAGCAGATCCACCATCGATCAAGACAATAATGGGCGCGCCATCGGTCAAGTCTCCGGAGCGGGCGTTGTAGCGTTGGGAATCTTTGGTCTGGCGACCTCGGGTCGAGACAATTTCACCTCGGTCCAAAAAAGCATCCGTGACGGCCACCGCTTGATCCAGCAGCCCACCTGGATTTCTCCTCAGGTCCAGAACAATGCCATCAAGATCTTTGCCGAGGGATTTCTTCAAACTTGAGATGGCTTTGTGAATCCCAGAATCGGCTTTCTTCGAAAATGTTGCGATCCGGATGTATCCAATGTTGTCAATCTCGCGCCAGCGCACCGATTCGATGGTGATGATTGCGCGTTTGATGGCGACATCGAAAGGCGCGCGTTCGCCCCGCAGAACCGTAATAGAAAGCTCAGACCCTTCAGGACCTCTCATGCGGTCAATGGCGTCGCCCATGGAGAAACCGCGAATGGGCTCGCCGTCGATATGGCTGATAAAATCGCCGGCTTGAATACCGGCGCGCGAAGCTGGTGTGTCGTCGATGGGTGCTACGACCCGGATAAGTTCGTTCTCCATCGTGACTTCGATGCCGAGACCACCAAACTCACCGCTGGTCGAGACCTCCATGTCGGAATATTCATTGGCGTTTAAGTAACTTGAGTGGGGGTCGAGCGATGTGAGCATGCCCTCAATAGCGGCTTCCATCAGATCCGCGTCTTCGGTCTGCTCTACATATTTCGATCTGACTTGCTCAAACACATCACCAAAGAGATCAAGTTGGCGATAAATGCTGATGCTCGCTGCGTTAGCGGATTGTCCGCCAAGTAGATGGGTAAGAACCGTGGGTGTCGAGATAATGAGCGCGGTAAATACGCTACCGACAACGGCGCCAAGGATTGCTTTTTTCATTAGCCTTTTGCCTTTCCGTCGCTTACAGCCAACCATGGAAGTGGATCGAATGGTTCGCCGTTCTTGCGAATTTCCAGATAGAGTTCAGGCCAGGCTTCGGGGATGGTCTTTTTGGCTTGGCTTGTGTCTACCCGGGTTTTTGCTCCTGTACTGTCCCGTTTTCCCATCTGGCCGATTGGCTCGCCTGCAAGCAGGCGTTGCCCAACCACACCGTCGATTCGTGTCATCCCCGATATAACTAAATGATACCCCTCGCCAACGGCGATGATCAATAGCTGGCCGTAGCCTAAATAGGGTCCGGCAAACACGATTTCGCCATCAAATGGGGCCACCACCTGGGCGGTTGGTCTGGTCGCGATGGTTAATCCCTTTGATTTTCCGGTGCCAATCTGACTGCCAAAAGAGGCAAGCATGCGGCCATTTGCAGGCAGTCTGACGCGGCCGCGGGCCTGGCTAAAGCGAGCAATTCCCGCACTTGCCATGCGATCTGGCGTGGATTGCAGCCCTGGGTTGTTCAGTGGAGCGCCCTCTCCTAGAGTCTCGAAGGGTGATTTTCTGGGGATGGGAACATTGTCGGAGGGGGTCGGCAGCGACGGTTTTCTTCTGGGAATGGCGTTTTGCGCGAAGCGCCGCAGTCCGGCGATGAGTTCTTCGAGGCTTTTGGCCTTTGCTGCCAGGCCTTGGACTCGCCGCTTTTCCTCTGCGGCTAGGCCAGAGATCTTTATGTATCTTTTTTCACGATCCGCCAGTGCTTTTGCGAGGCGTTGGCGTTCTCGCGCGAGATCATCATCGACCAGAAGCAGTGTGTCGCGTTGGTCGATGAGGGCCTCGCGCACTGTCGCAAGATCGTTGAGTTTGGCGGCAAGTTGGTCGGCCTGTTCTTTCAGCGCTGGCGCGAGCTCGCTGAGGAGAATTGCACTTCTGGCCGCATCGGTTGCATCGTCTGGATGAACAAAGAGGGCGGGAGGCGGATTGGCTTGAATGGTCTGAAGAGCTGCCAGCGTTTCTGCGAGGGCTTCTGATTGTCGATCCAGTTCGTCGATCAAGACCTTTTCTTGCTTGTTCAGGTCAGACATATTTTGTTCTGCGTCGGAGACCGCGGTTTCTTTTTCTTGAACCCGTGCTGCAAGGCCAACGAGTTTGTTGCGAATGCCTTTGGTCTCGTTTGCCAGTTTTTCGGCTTCGCGTTCAAGCTCTTCCGACCTTGTGTTGTGAAGCGTAATTTCTTCCCGGATCTCATCAAGTTGCTTTGGGTCGATGCCATCGTCTTGAGCCAGAGGGCTGGAACTGATCGACAAGAGTGCAAGGCACATGGAAATTGTTAGAGTTCTTGATGGGAAAGGCTTCATCGCTTATGCCACCGCCGCTCAGCTGACGGGGGCCGGTTCGCCGATGAGCGAGCGACCGGTCATTTCGGATGGCACGGTCAGTCCCATCAAGGTCAGGATAGTTGGGGCAATGTCGGCAAGGCGTCCAGGCTTTAGCGTTTGTTGATTTGGTAACACCTCTGCATTGAGAAGGAAAATGGGCACGTCGAACGTTGTATGTGCTGTGTGCGGGACCTCTGTTTCCGGATCGCGCATCAGCTCAATGTTGCCATGGTCAGCTGTGACCAACATCAATCCGCCTGAATCCTTGATCGCAACTTCGAGGCGTCCGAGGCAAGCGTCGATGGTTTCCACTGCTTCGATGGCAGCGGACAAAATGCCGGTGTGACCAACCATGTCTGGATTGGCGAAGTTGACGACAATGAGGTCGAAGTCATTGCTACGGATTGCTTGATCCAGCCGGTGAGTTACTTCGGGCGCCGACATTTCAGGTTGAAGATCGTATGTTGCGACTTTTGGAGAGGGCACGAGGATGCGTTCTTCCCCCTCGAATACTTTTTCGCGCCCACCGTTCAAAAAGAAAGTGACGTGCGCGTACTTTTCTGTTTCAGCGATGCGGAGTTGTTTCAGTCCAGCCTTGGCCACGCACTCTCCGAGCGTGTTGGTCAGCTCGTTGTTGGGGAAAATGGCTTCCATGTGCCGACTGAGGTCACTTGAATACTCGACCAATCCAGTGCGTGCGGCGAACTCAATTGCCGGGCCTTGGTCGAAATCTTCAAATGTGAGATCGACAAGGGCGGTCAGGATCTCACGCGCTCTATCAGCGCGGAAATTGGCCATGAGAAGACCGTCACCGGACGCCATGCCCTCAAAATTGCTTGAAACATGAGGAACGACAAATTCATCGGATGTCTTTGCGGCATAACTCGCTTTGAGCGCGGCCAGTAAATCGCTGGTTTTGTGTTCTGGTGCCTGTGGTTTCGCGTGTACCATCGCATGATAGGCTCGCTCAACGCGGTCCCAGTTGCGGTCACGGTCCATGGCAAAGTATCGACCGGTCATTGTGGCAATTTCAGCGCTGTCCCCAATGGCATCAAGAAACTCCTTGAGGAAATCGTGTGCGCTTTCAGGCGGCGTATCGCGTCCATCTAAGAATGCGTGGATCCAGACTTTGATCCCTTGCGCGTGAAGATGTTGGGCAAGCGCAGCGATGTGGGATTGATGGGAGTGCACACCGCCGGGCGACAACAGGCCCATCAGATGACACGCCCCGCCGGATGACTTAAGCGCTTCGGTGTGAGAGATCAGTGTTGGTTGTTCCCACAGGCTACCGTTTTCAATGGCCGCATCAATTCTTGGTAGGTCTTGTAAGACCACGCGGCCTGCGCCAATGTTCATATGGCCGACTTCGGAATTTCCCATTTGTCCGTCTGGGAGCCCAACACTCAGTCCAGATGTTTTCATGAGAGCGAAAGGGGCCTCGTGTCGCCAGCGATCATAATTCGGTGTGTCGGCCAATTCGATGGCGTTGTTCACGCGGTCGGTCCGATGACCAAAGCCATCCAGAATGCACAAAACAACAGGCCCGGCCGGTTTGGTATGTCTGCTACTCACAAGATTTCCATGCGCTGACGACTATTCTTCATGGCGCCCGACGCGCGCCGAATGTCTTGTTGTACAAGGAAAAGTGAGGCGATTGCCAGGGGTTTCAAGGGGATGGGTGATGGTTCTGGGGAATGGCTTTCAGTTTTTGTGATAAGGGTGACCGGCGAGGATGGTGGCTGCGCGGTAAAGCTGTTCTGTGAGCAAGACCCGAGCCAGCATATGGGGCCAGGTGGCTGCACCCAATGAAATCGTCTGGTGGGCGTCCTTTTTGAATTCCGCGGTCAATCCGTCAGCGCCTCCGATTGCAAAAGCGAGGTCCGAAGTTCCAGAATCCAAATGTCGATTGAGGAGGTCAGCGAACGCCTGACTTGAGATCTGTTTCCCTCTTTCATCAAGGGCGATGATTGTTGATCCCTTAGGTAGGGTCTCGCTCAGAAGGTCCGCTTCAAGGGCTTGCCGCTCCGGGCCTTCAATCCTTCGCTTTTCTTCGACTTCTCGAATTTCTAACTTTCCGAGGCCCAGCTGTTTAGACGCCCTGACAAACCGTTCTTCGTAGTGGGTTACCAACTCTTTCTCTGGAGAGGGTTTCATGCGGCCGACAGCGGCGATAGTGATCTTCATCGAGTGGACCCGTAGTGCTCGGTTTGCTGTGTGGTCTTATTACTCTTGATCGGGAGTGAATTCGTCGCCGGCAAATTCCACCAGCGCATCGACGATTCCACCAAAGACACCGGCTGATCCTTCTTCAAGGGAGGGAAACTGCTCGCCCAAAGTCGCGCCGCCGTCGACGACAAGCGCATGACCCGTTACGAACGAGCTTGCGTCGGAAGCAAGATAAACAGCAGCTTCGGCGATATCAGAAGGCTCGCCTGTGCGTTTAATCGGTTGCCAGTTTTCAAGACCTTTTTTGACGGCTTCTGCTGACTTCTCGGCCAATTGAGAAGGGAGGCCTAAGCCGCGGCCGAAAATCGCGGTGGCGATGCCGCCAGGGCAAATGGCGTTGACGCGTACGTTCTTGGGCCCAAGCTCCATGGCAACGGTCTTGGATGTGTGAACCACGGCGGCTTTGGCTGCTGAGTATATGTGCGGGCCGTAGCCAGTTCCGAGTCCCGCAATTGAAGCGGTGTTGATGATGCTGCCGGATCCTTGGGCGACCATGATCGGGGCAGCGTGTTTCATGCCCAACATGACACCGAGTAGAAGTACACCGACGGTGTCGTTGAAGCCTTCGGTCGTGAGTTCTGCAATGGGTGTTGATTCCCCGCCAAATCCTGCATTGTTAAACAAACAATCCAAACGTCCATACTTGCTGACGGCCAGGTCGACCATGGCTTTGATGTCGGCTTCTTTGGAGACATCTGTGTGAATGTAGGCAACCTTGTCGCCGAATTCAGCATCGATCTGGGCGCCGTTTTCGTCAAGAATGTCGCCGATAACGACTTGTGCACCTTCTCTCACAAAATGTTCGACGGAGGCGCGGCCGATACCGCTACAGCCACCAGTGATTGCTGCTACCTTGCCTTCAAGTCTCATGCTCATGACATTTCGCCCTCGCCAGATTTGTTTTGGCGCAGTTCATCACAGTTGTGAGGTCAAGCAAAGGCCAATCGATGGGTGATAGTCTAATCAATGCGCTGTTGCTGGTTGGATTTCTGCAGGTGTGGCGGAAGGGTCGACGGTCCACATTTTTTCGAGTTTGTAAAAGTCGCGGACTTCCGGCCTGAAGATGTGGACGATGACGTCCCCCGCATCGATCAACACCCAATCGGCATTGGGCATGCCTTCAACACGGCACCGCCCGAGGCCTGCCTCTTTGAGCAAGCGGACGATGTGGTCAGCCAGAGCGCCGACGTGGCGTTGGGAGCGACCCGTCGCAATAACCATGGCATCGGCGATTGCCGTCTTGCCGGCCAAGTCGATGGTCACAATGTCCTGTGCCTTATCGTCGTCGAGGGATTTTAGAATGAGAGTGGAAATGTCCGTCGCTATGTCGCGACTTCGGCCTTCGTCAGTCAGGGCTTTGTTCTCCGTCTACAGGTTCCACAATGATTGGGCGGACCAATTCCGCTGCAATTTCGTGAAGTTATCACAGTTCAATTGTGGCGACCACTGGCAGCTCGCTCCTATGCGAGTGCTCGCTAATTATTTGAAAGCAAATGGAAATTTGTCACAATCGGTGCGTAGTCGAGTTGCAATTGCGGTATTTTCGCAACAGCGGAGTAGATAGCCTAGCGCACTTCGCCCTTCCTGATTGCGGTGGCAGAAGCAGGGTGAAGATCTTCTTGAACGTAGACCCAAGCTGGCGGCGTGCGCTCAGCCAGCAAAGATGCATCACTTGCGTCAAGCCTTGCAGAGGCATAGCGCCGTGCGGCCTGAGATTTGAGAACCGCTTGGGCGTAGCCCGGGCGCGCGATCACCGCCACCGCTGAGGTTTCGAAGATCTTTGTCCATTCTTTCCAGCGATGAATGTCGATCAGATTGTCTGCACCCATGAGCCAAACCAGATTTGCTCTGGGAAGTCGTTTGGAGAGGTGAGCCAATGTCTCCGATGTGTAAGAGGTGGCGAGCTGTTGCTCCAAATCTGACACATGAATTTTCGCGTGGGAGGCGATCGTCTTGGCGGTTGATAATCGATCCTCAAACGAGCCCATGCCTTGAGAAGACTTGAGGGGATTCTGAGGCGACACGAGCCACCACACCTGATGCAATTGCAAACGTCTCAGCGCGATGAGTGAGATGTGGCGATGACCCTCATGGGCCGGATTAAACGAACCACCAAGCAAGCCGATGCGCATTCCCTTATAGACCGGTGATGGAAAGCGAAGGGTCATTTGCTGCACTTTCCTCTCATGGTCGGATGGTGCCGTCACCACGAACGACATATTTATAGCTGGTCAATTGCTCAGCACCGACAGGGCCTCGGGCATGTAACTTGCCGGTTGCGATGCCGATTTCCGCGCCCATGCCGAATTCTCCACCGTCAGCGAATTGGGTCGAAGCGTTGTGCATGACAATAGCGCTGTCGATGTCATTCAGGAATTTCTCAATCACGGACGTCTCTTCGGCGATGATGGTTTCGGTGTGGTGGGACCCGTATTTCGCGATGTGGGCAATGGCTGCATCGACCCCATCAACAATGCGAACGGAAAGGATGGCGTCCAGATATTCGCATGTCCAATCATCTTCGGTGGCGGCAAGAACGCGCGCGTCCTGCGCTTGCGTTTCTGGGTCGCCGCGAATTTCACATCCAGCGTCAATCAGTCCGTTGAGGATGGGTTTTAAATGTGTCTCGACGCAAGCCCTGTCTATGAGGAGGGTTTCTGCCGCGCCACAGATGCCGGTGCGTCGCATCTTGGCATTGATCGTCACGGACACAGCCTTGTCTAGATCGGCAGACCTGTCCACATAGACATGGCAGATGCCCTCAAGATGGCCCATCACAGGAACGCGTGCTTCTTGCTGGACGCGTTCGATCAAGTTCTTGCCGCCGCGTGGAACAATGACGTCGATTGTGTCAGCCATACGGCCGAGCATTTCCCCAACAGCGGCGCGGTCGGTTGTTGGAACAAGTTGAATGGCGTCAACGGGAAGTCCGGTTTGTTCTAGGCCTTTCTGTAGACTTTCGTGGATGGCCGTGGATGAGTGAAAACTCTCAGACCCACCACGCAGGATGACGGCGTTGCCGGACTTCAGACAGAGTGCGCCCGCGTCGGCGGTCACGTTTGGACGGGACTCATATATAATGCCGATGACGCCCAAGGGAACCCGTACGCGTGAGATGTTTAGGCCGTTGGGTCGATCCCAACTTGCCATTGTTTGACCTACTGGGTCCTCAAGGCCGGCAATGTCTTCCAGACCCTTGGCGACATTCTCAATACGTTCAGCGTCCAGAGTTAGGCGATCGAGCATCGCTCCACTCAACCCATTTGACCTTGCGGCGGCGAGATCGATTTCGTTGGCCTTCAAGATGTCATTGGTGCGCGCGCGGAGGCTCTTTGCCATTGCATGCAAGGCTTTGTTCTTTTGCCCGGTTGACGACATTGCGAGTTCCGCGGCAGCGGTTTTCGCCTGCGTGCCCATGTTACGCATCATGTCGCTGACATCTGTTGCGTGGCTTTCTTGGTTAGGCAAATCCGTCATTTTTGTTCTCGTTGTCATTGCCGTTGGGTCTGCTCCGTCAGAACAAGGTCGTCGCGGTGGATCACTTCGTTGCGCCCGCGGTAGCCTAATCTCTGTTCTATCTCCGCGCTATTGTAACCGATTATCTGAGCCGTATCTTCACTTGAATAGGCGGTGAGCCCTCTGGCGATTTCATGACCACTTTCGTCCGTTACCGTGACGGCAGCGCCGCGCTCATACATGCCTTCTAGCTTGACTATTCCCGCCGCCAAGAGGCTCTTGCCGCTGCGCAGAGCTGAAACCGCGCCCGCATCTATTATGAGGCTGCCTTCTGGTTTCAGCGTCGCGGCGATCCATTGTTTGCGGGCTGCGCGGGGATTGTTTTGAGCTAAGAACCAGGTGCACCTGCCACCGTCTTCAATGGCTTTGAGGGGGTGTTCAATGGCTCCGTTGGCGATGATCATGTGGCATCCGGCGCCGGTCGCGATTTTGGCGGCCATAAGTTTTGTCACCATTCCGCCGGATCCTACTGACTTCGCAGGTGCGCCAGCAGGGCCTGTGGCCATGGCTTCGATCTCTGGCGTGATGTTTCCCACTTCAGGTAGGAAAGTGGCAGCACTGTCGAGGGAGGGATCGGCGGTGTAGAGACCGTCAATATCTGACAGAAGCACCATGCAATCGGCGCTCATCATACTGGCGACCCGGGCAGCCAGGCGATCATTGTCGCCGTATCTAATTTCACTTGTAGCGACGGTGTCGTTTTCATTGACCACCGGGATGGCGCCTACCGACAGCAGTGTGTTGATGGTGTTGCGGGCGTTGAGGTAGCGTCTTCGTTCTTCGGTATCTGACAACGTCAGAAGAACTTGCGCGATGGTGAGGTCGTGCGGTGTGAGCGCTTCTTCATAAGCGTGGGCAAGATCAAGCTGACCGGTTGCCGCAGCTGCTTGGCTTTCTTCGAGCCGCAGCGCGCCGTCGCGTAGTCCAAGTTTTTTGCGGCCCAAAGCGATGGCGCCGGATGAGACAATCAAGATGTCTTGATTTCGAGCCTTGAGGCGCGCGATATCTTCGGCCAAAGCTGAGAGCCACCCACGATGGACACGCCCGTTTTGGGGGTCAATGAGGAGCGATGAACCGATTTTGATGGCGACCCGTTTCGCACTAGTCAGTCTGTTCGTCATGGCGACCAGCTGTCGGTGGTTTCTGGGGCGACTTCAGTTTGGATCTGGTCTTGGCGACGACGGATGTCAACAAGTCTCTTGATGGCGCGTAAGACATCCTGCAATCCAGTGCCTGCGACGCCGGAGATGCAAAGCACAGGTTTGCCACATGCTTGCGCCAGAGCCGCGGCGCGTTCTTCGATAATGTCACTGGTGAGGGCATCGACTTTGTTGAGCGCGACAATTTCTGGCTTGGACACGAGTCCTCCGCCATAGGCTTCAAGTTCATGACGTACAGTTTCGTAAGCTGCCACGATCTCTTCTGTTTCCCGGGTGCCGTCAATCAGATGAAGCAAAGCGCCGCAACGCTCGACGTGACCTAAGAAGCGATCACCCAATCCTGCCCCTTCGTGAGCTCCTTCGATCAAGCCCGGAATGTCGGCCAGAACAAAGCCGTCATTGTCGACTTCAACAACGCCGAGCCCCGGGTGCAATGTGGTGAAGGGGTAGTCGGCGATTTTCGGACGCGCGTGTGTCACGGCAGAAAGGAACGTCGATTTACCGGCATTGGGAAGTCCGATCAGGCCTGCATCAGCAATTAATTTGAGACGCAGCCAGATCCATTTGTCTTGTCCGTCTTGACCTGGATTGGCATGGCGTGGGGCTTGGTTGGTTGCACTTTTGAAATAGGTGTTGCCGAAGCCGCCATTGCCACCCCTGAGGAGGAGGACCCTCTGGCCGATGGTTGTCATGTCTGCCAACAGGGTTTCATTGTCCTCTTCAAATATTTGCGTACCGGCGGGTACTTTGAGAAGGACATCTTCACCTTTGTGGCCGGAGCGGTCGCGCCCTTGGCCGTGCATGCCGGTGGCTGCCTTGAAGTGTTGTTGGTAGCGATAGTCGATGAGGGTGTTCAGACCGTCTACACATTCGAGATAGACATCGCCGCCGCGGCCACCGTCACCGCCGTCCGGCCCACCGTAAGCGACGTATTTCTCGCGCCGAAAGGAGACGCAACCAGCGCCGCCATTGCCGCTCTTTACATAGACTTTTGCTTGGTCGAGAAATTTCATATCTGTGTCTTAAGCGTTTGAGGTCATTTATCAAAGGGTTGTTTGGCGGTGGCGTCTAGAATGTAATCCAGGTGCGGGACTTCGCATTGACGGGCCTCACACCATTGGTTCGAGGTCCCTATTCGTCTAAACCCGAGTTTTTCTAGTATTTGTTTGGACCCTGGGTTGTCGTGATAGACGCCCGCTTCAATGGTCTCTGGGTTCCATGTCTCCACGCCATGTGAGAGGACGGCAGACGTCGCTTCGCTCATGTACCCTTTCCCCCAAAAGGGTTCTGCTAGCCAATATCCAAGGCGCCAAATGCCCTCGTCTCTGGGGCCAAGCCACACGTCTCCGATGGTGGTGTCGCTGGTACCGTCTTTGGGGATAATTGAAAAGCCTGTGGGCATGCCTCTATCGATGTTTGCAAGTCGGCGATTGAGCCAGTCTTCGGCCACCTCATCCTTGTAGGGATGGGGCACGCGGGCGAGCATGCGCGCGACCTGCCAGTTTGAAAGGTAGGCCTTGGTGTTTGGCAGATCTCTTTCCTCAGGCGTGCGCAAGATGAGGCGCTCTGTTTCTACGCGGTAGGTCATTGTGCCGCTTTCCAGGCATCGCGTGTGAGTGACAATTGCGGGCATTTGACATCCATTCCGCGCGAACGACATGCAAGCACGCGTTCTCCACCTGGAACAAATCCAAGGAACAAAAGGATGCGTCTTGAGGCGTCGTTGTCCTCAAAATGTCCTGCAACAAGTTTGGCTTTGTCCATGGTTGTGAAAGCGTGACGCAATGCTGCGATTGTTGCTTCTTTCACCAGCCCTTTGCCCCAATAGGGTTCGCCAATCCAATAGCCAAGTTCTGCCTCGCCTTCGGCCTCTTCCTCGCCGTGAATGCCCACCCCCCCGATGGCGTGTTCAGAACCGTCCTTCAATTGGATGGCAAAGACCCTCGTGGTGATGTCGTCGTCGGTTGTGCGGCTGGCAATGAATTCTTGCGCGTCTGAGAGGGCATAAGGATAAGGTGATCTGGACAGCATCTTACACACGTTCCAATTGCCAATGAGTTCGGCAATGCTCATCGCATCCCGGTCGCGCATAGGTCGAAGAATGAGTCGCTCAGTTTCAATCGTTGTCATGGTCAATCCTCGCGAGTGGGACATAAGAAAAAAGGGAGATGGCGAACCATCTCCCTTTCGAATTTCTCGGTTCGCTATACAGCCAACCGTTTTAAGATCGCTGCGATTATTTTCCGCCGGCCGGGACCACGGACACATAGGTGCGGTCGCCGGACTTGGTTTCAAATTCGACCTTACCTTCTTCCTTAGCGAAGATGGTGTGGTCTTTGCCCATGCCGACGCCCGTACCGGGGTGCCATTTGGTGCCGCGCTGGCGCAAGATGATGTTGCCAGGAATAACGGCCTGTCCGCCAGATTTCTTGATGCCAAGACGGCGGCCGGCTGAATCGCGACCGTTACGTGATGAGCCGCCTGCTTTTTTATGTGCCATTCTTCAAACCTCTCTTAGGTCTTGTCTTTAAGCCTTGATGCCGGTGATTTTCAGCATTGTTTGATGCTGCCGGTGGCCCTTCTTGCGGCGGTAGTTCTTGCGCCGCTTTTTCTTGAAAACGATGATTTTGCGGTCGCGCTTCTGCTCAACCACCTCGGCGGTGACCTCAGCGCCTTTGACCAGGGGGTCGCCCACGGTCACGTCGCCTTCATTGCCAACCATCAGAACGTCTTTGATTTTGACCTTCTTGCCTTCTTCGGTGTCGAGTTTCTCAACCGCGATCACGTCATTTTCGGCGACTTTGTACTGTTTTCCGCCGGTTTTGATCACTGCAAACATGGATTTCTTCCAATTCCGGTCCAGAACGCCTGAGATCTCATGGATTTCTGCGGTCTGGTCATAACTGAGTGCACCGGGACGTCAGTCGCTCCGGCGAAGGCCGCGCACTATAGGCGGAATCAGCCTCGTGTCAAGGCGAAGAGAGGGCTTGATTCGAGGTGTCGAGCGAGCCGGTTCTTTGATCAAGCTCTTTGTAGATTTGTGTCCCCAGCGCTGTAATAGAGACAATCGGGAAGAGAAGAAAGAACAGAAAGCCAAACAGTACAAATGGGACGCTCAAATATTGGAAAACAGTAAGGTCGGGCGAGGCGGCGCTGACGGTTGCATTGATTGCAATCACAGTCGCAACAAGGACAGCCATAGAGATCATCAAGGCTATGTAGATGACCGCAATCCATAGGAGATACGTACCAAGGAGGCGAAACGTATTTCCTTTCGTCAGTCGCCAGGATCTCAGCGGCTGAATTCGACCTGTCAGAGCTGCGATGATCGGCATGAGTGACAGTCGCACTCCAACAATTGGAAGTGCAACGATGGCTATTGGATAGACGTATGGGACGTAATTACCCCAGCCTGGGAGGTCGCTTGCAGTCCAGAAGAGCGCTAAGAAGGGACCAATCATCATGGTGACTTCAAAGGCCAGCCCAAAGGCGACCATCATCATTTGCGTCGCCCATACCGAGAATATGACCCGCATAGATTTTCGATGTTCCCATTGGTTCGATTGATGTTGAACCCCTAGTAGATGACGGACATATGGAACCGTGGCGATTGCAACGCCAACGAACAAAACCATGTCACCGATGAGGACAAAGCCGGGCATGAATATTAGTATGGACCATGGCCAAACACTGTCTGATGCATCCGACCCGAAAGTGGATTGCTCCGGATTGACTCCATATTCTGACAACAGATATATGAGGCTGAATGTTGCGCCCGCTGATAGTAATATTGGAAGAGCGTAAGACCTGACGATGAGCCACGGTCTTTGTCTAATAGACCGCAGTGACTCAGAGACGAGAGCGCCGGTTCGAATTTTCGTAGGTCCGCTCACCTGACCGCGCCTAATAGGTGACGATCCAAGCGGCCATCCGCATAAATGTTAGTCGTGGCCATTGATGGGCAAACTACCTGTGAGTTTTCCGTACGCGATCGCTGGCAGGCCCACCATAATTCCAGACATAAATGCCTGAAGGAACGAAAAGGCGACCATCAAAATGTACGACAACGGTGAACCAATGAAGGCCTGAATGGCCGAAGCCAGTTCATCGGGATTTGGCGGTGCCCCAGCTTCATTGGGTGTCATTGATACCCCCACGGTGAAAGCAAGACTAACAACAGCGACGATCTCTATCGCCAAGATTACGATCATTACGGCCACGACGGTGATGAGATAGATCAAAAAGAGTCGAAGTGTATTTCTAGCTCCGGCCCGAAAACCAGAACCGATACTGAATTCGCTTTTTGCCACCACGTCGACTGGAATTAGTGAGAGTCTAACTGCAACAAATAGGAATGCGAGAACGGCAACTACTATGAGAAGCGCAGCTAGGGCGCCAGGAAACACATCCGTCTCGCTGACCCCGATGATTGACCCTGCGACAGTGAGCAACAGAATGAAATAGGCAGGCATCAAGATGATGCCAACGACTATGATGGACAGCAAATATCGAAAGGTGTTGGCATTGATACGGAACATCCACAGGTTTTCACCGTGTAGTATGTTGCGTGTGATGATGGATCCGAGGATACCCATGTGCAAGAAAGCCGCTAGGTAATAGAGGAGAAGGAGCGGCGCCAGGCGTGTTCCGGACTCAATCATTGTGGCTTCGAAGACTTCTTCATTCTCTGAGAGCGCGGCCGCGAAGATTTCCATGATCTGTGGATATGCGAGATAGGCGATTGGGCCGAGAAGGATGACCGTCGCTGTAAAAAAGAGAATGTAGAGACTCGGAAATTTCCGCCACGCGAAGCCAAAGGCTTCGCCAACCGTCTCGAAAACTGCAAGCTTGCTTCGGTCGCTCATGAATACCCCGCATTCAGCCCCAAAGAGGGCTCATCCATTTTCCCCTTGAATTGGGCCAGCTTAGGCCAAATCTCAGCCCAACGCGAGTCAGGTTGTGGCTTGCGACTCATTCGCGCCATTGTCCAGACATTGAACCGCTTGAAGGAAGCGCTCAGCAAAGCTAGGGTTCTCGGGACGGTTTCGGGGGGCCTTGAGTTATAGGGCTGGCAAACTTTGCAGGGCACGACGCCTGGGCAGGAACTGTCCGCATCAATTTTGCTTTTGAAATGCCCGAAGGGGCGGTCGCACGTGTGGAGAGCGCTTGCGATCTCTGCGGTGTTGCATGGGCTTGCCGTCCTTGCCTTCACGCAGATCCCGCTTTTTAGTGATCGACGACAAGTCGGGGGCGGAGACGAGCGAGGCGTTATCCAAGTCTTGGTCGGAAGTGGATCCAGCGGAAGTTCGCCTGTGGTCACAGACCATTTGGTGCGTGCTTCAACCGAAGCCGAGAGCGACGACGACCCGCTGTCGGCACAGAACCAAAGCGCACAACCGGGCCGCGAAAACACTTCATCCAGACCTCTGGCCCAGATTTATCGGTATCTGTATTGCCAAGGCTACGATCATTCTTATGGTCTTGTGATCCCTGACTTGGATATTGCTTTGGATGAGACCGTTGAGAATGATGGGCGGGGAGCGCCTGTTGATTGCGAGCGAATAGATGATGAGGAAGGGTCCGAGGTGGTGCCATTGTTGGACCTGGACCTCCTGCGGACCGCGAGGGCTCAGGGCTGGATTGCCGAGGTTGGGCCGCCTGAGCAAGAATGGATGGTGATCGCGCGTGACGGCGGTCCACGCCATGTGGGCGATGAGATTTTTGGTCCTTTTCCTTGGGAGCAATAGTGGGTCCGATTCCGAGCAAGCACATTGAGTCTATTGAGGGTTCGGCTTCAGGTCTTGCGCCGTGGGTGAGGCGGCGCTACATTCCGCGCGCTCTTGGGGCGAGGGCCAGCAATACAGCCTCAGAGTTTGCGGAGAGGTGCCAGAGTGGTTGAATGGGGCGGTCTCGAAAACCGTTGAGCGCGTAAGCGTTCCGAGGGTTCGAATCCCTCTCTCTCCGCCATTTCATTTGTTACAGGATAGGGCTGGACGATTGCCAATACTGCATCGTTCGAGCCCTCGCTTCTATTGGTGACCGCGCCTTTGCGCGGTGGGGTTCGAATCCCTCTCTCTCCGCCATTTCATTTGTTACAGGATAGGGCTGGACGATTGCCAATACTGCATCGTTCGAGCCCTCGCTTCTATTGGTGACCGCGCCTTTGCGCGGTGGGGTTCGAATCCCTCTCTCTCCGCCATTTCATTTGTTACAGGATAGGGCTGGACGATTGCCAATACTGCATCGTTCGAGCCCTCGCTTCTATTGGTGACCGCGCCTTTGCGCGGTGGGGTTCGAATCCCTCTCTCTCCGCCAGCCAGTCTGCTGCGAACCTGATGTTTCGAGCCCGTGATACAATAAACCCCGATAGTTCAAAGGCTTAGGGCCGAGAGGTCGCTGATCGAAGTGAGACAGAGAGGCTAAGAATGTGCGTATTGGCGCCAAGGAGGGTCTGTTTCTCTACTGGGTGAATGGCCGGTTCGCTTGTTCTCGTGGAGATGAGGTGGAGACCGTGTTCGCTCTGTGTGTCGGTGGTGGAGTGGTCGTCTCTATGAGCTCTAAGTTGTTGGTTGGACCTGCTACGATCACTTTGCAGATAACTTTGGTTCTTGCGTCTCAACTCATGCGCTAAGCCGAGGTCTCAGTGTGATCAAGGATTGGATTCAACCATGAGATAACGAGCGCCACTCAAAAGGCGGGGGTTGTCAAGACTGTGCCACTCATCAGAGAGAGAGTATTGGCCCGTCAGGACGACCGCTGTGTCCTTCTTACCGGTTGGCTTGATGATCTTCCCTGTTAGAATTTCACCGCTTCTGCGAAAGAAGTTGTGAATACCACTCCCACGTCCGCTGTCTTCCCAGAAGACATGGTCATTGGTCATCAACAAGCACAAACCCTGATCAACTTCACCAGAGCGCACAAGCGATTCGACAAACTCCAAGTCAGCACAGAAATCAAAGAGTGTTTCTGGGTGCCGTTTGTTGAGCGGTGTCTTTAACTCAATGGCCAACTTCCTTCTTTCGCCTGTTACAAATAGATCGAGATAGGTTTTTGGGGTTTTGGTTGATCCCTGAGGTCTCTCAACTTTGAACGGTTTTTCAAATTCAACACTGAATCCTCTGCAACGAAAATAGTACCCGATTTCCATCTGAAGGGATCGCTCGTTGTAGATTTGGCCCACCTGATCCGATGGCCTTTGAAGAAAGTCTTTGATGATGTCAATCACAATACGCACAATGTAGAGTCAGACTCAGAAAGTTGAAAGGGAATTGGAATGTTGAAGGGTGCAAAACAACACTTTGATGAAGACATCGAACGAGCCGAGGTGCTTTGCAGCCACGCGAAGAATTTGCCAGCTAGCGTGCTGAAAGATGACATTCTTAGAGCGGCTTGGATGATGGCTGTTGGCGCTTGTGATGCATTCTTCTGTGACGCTTACGCTGACCTAATTTCAAGAACCCTTAGGGCCAAAGATCTTGAACCAAGTATCGATGTTCCTGACCGACTCAATATCTACGAGTCCCGGTTGCCGCAATTTTTCGACCTAGTCAGAGCGGGTGGCGCTGGCGGATGGTCGCTAGGGAATTGATAGAGGACGAGAACGTCCTATCCTTGAGAAAGATCAAGCGGCTGTTCAATCATTTCTATCGAGAGAATAGAGGCATAATTGATGACGGGTCGATCGGAGATTGGATACTTCACAGTCAGGCAAAGACGCGACTATTTGGAATCACGCAGACGAATTTTCGAGCATTGACGGGTTCGGCTCAGAATCGGGCCAGGAAAGTTGCATTGGGGAAATTCAATGACCACTTTGAAGCGGTTTTTCAACGACGTCATGACTGTATTCACAACTGTGACCGACCAAAAGTTTCCCTTCAGAAGATCACTGATGTAACCGTGAAAAAGAGAATTCAGGACATAGCGTTTCTGGTTGGGCGGTGTCACGAATCGCTCGTTGTCGAGTATCCTCTTTATCTATCGGAACATGGGTTCAATAGTGTTACTAGAAATCGGGTATGTATCTAAATCGCGCATAGAGCCTCCCTCGTGAATTCCGGTTGAGTCTAATTCTGAACCCAAGGGGATCAGAGTTCGAACCGATCACCCTGTTCATGCCAATCTATTGGAAAGGGTAGCGTAGATCCTCCAATGCGAGCTCTTTTCGCTGAGTACCGTCGAGGATCGCTTCAATGATGTCAGGTGCTAGGTATCCGATCCGCAAGAGCCGGCTGACGTAGCGGGGTGAGAAGTCAACATCCCTTGCGAGATCTCTGATGGAATTGTACTCACCGGTCTCCAATTTCTCTCGAAATGCGAATCCTTGTAAAGCCCCATTCGTATGTACCACTTCGTCATATAGTTTCAGGCACCGGCGGCCTCATGTTTAGCGCCTGATGCGGTCTGATGTGATTGTACTGCCTAAGCCATGTCTGGAAGTTCTCCGCAATAAACTCAGGGCCATTATCTGAACGGATGTAGTCGGGAGTTCCTCGCTTGAGCAAGATCGGATAGAGCGCTTCCAGGACCTCTTCATTGCCCATCTTACTCTTTACCTCAACACAGAGAGCCTCACGGGTGTACTCATCCAGAACCGTCAGCATCTTGTAAGGACGTCCGTTACTCAGTTTGTCGGGGACAAAATCAATGCTCCAGATGTGGTTTGGATACTTCGGACGCAGCCGGATGATCGAGCTGTCCTTGTGATACAGACGCTTTCTCTTCTTGTGGCGCTGAGGAAGCTGCAGCCCCTCTTCACGCCAGATCCGTTCTACACGCTTGTGATTGACGTTCCAGCCTTCAATACGAAGAAGTTCAGCAATCTTTCTGTAGCCATAGCGACCGTACTGCTTTGCCAATCTGATCAAAGCCCGCCGCAGGCTGTCATCATCCCTTGGGATGGATTGATACCTCTGAGTGGAACGAGCCACACCGATGGTTCTGCATGTCTGACGTTCAGAAGCACCCAACTTCTGACGCACATGGATCACCGCCTGACGCAGATTGGTAACCGTCAGGCTTTCGGCTTTAGGTAATCAAGGCTTTCCTTCAAAATCAGCTTGTCCAGCTCAAGGTCTGCAACGATCTTCTTTAGCCTGGAGTTCTCTTTCTCCAGAGACTTCAATTCCTGAAGCTGGGACTTGCTCATACAACCAAACCGGCGCCGCCAATTGTAGTATGTCGCTTCGCTTACCCCAACGGATCGACAGGCCGACTTCACGTCACCACCAGAGGTCAAACTCAACTCAATCTGCCGCAACAACTTCAAAACATCTTCGTCCGAATAACGCTTCCTTGCCATTCCCATGCCTCCACATAACTAGAATATCACGAATTTCGTAGATCAGTTATAAGGGGGAAAGACCGCATCAACTGCCGAAGGTAGACCAAACGAGGCTGAAGTCACAGAAGAGTTGGAGAGAATGTGGTCGCTAACTCTTGGTTCACTACTACGCTACTCTAAGGAAGCTGGAATTGTTGGCCTCGAGCTTCAGTCGAAGGTTGAAGAACTTCTTGAAGAAAGAAATTGGCTTATTCATCGATCACTTCGAATGAACGGCGATGATTTCTATGTCAGTCCGCATCGTGAGAGACTAATGGAGCGACTGTCTGAATTTTCAATGTGTGCAATGAACCTGCAGAAATTACTCGTTAAGGAACTGGAAGATTTTGTAGTGTCACGCGGTGTAAGTAGGCAATGGATTTCCAGCACGGCGGGAAGAGTATCAGAGAGCTTCGTGGAGAGGCGGCCTCTGAACGTACTGCGAGAAGAGAATAGATGATTCCGACACCGTTACTTTGAACTCGGCGTTGGGCGCACAATATGCGGCATGGAAAGCAACGACTACCATGTTGTCAGACAAGATGTGGAGAAGAAAGTAAGACATTCCGCCTAACTCTTTGAAACAGGCGATGAGAGGCCTTTTGGCGGAATAACAACGCAGGAAGCGCACACGGAAAAAATCAGATGCTTTCCGCTACAGATGATCAGAAAGCCTAAAGATCAACGGTGCTTCGCACCACTTGGCCCTCTCATCAGTGTTCGAACTCAGCTTTTGATATCTATTCATCAGCGTCTCCCATTCTTCGACTATCGGATTCTGAGCATCGTTTAGTGCCTTTTCGGAGATTGAGAAACCTTCGTCGGCATTAATGATCATGACAAGTCGATCTTCGAAACGGTGGATGCACATTTCGGAGATGCCAGAGTCTCGAATGCTCTCCAAGACGCCCGGCCAAACGTTTCCAGGTCGATGGTAGTGCTCATACTCCCAGATCGAACCTTCATCATTATGTAGGTCGACTACGAGGCAATGGCGCTGAGCCGATTTAGGCATGTTCGAGATTTCCCTTTCGCCTCACTTTGTGTCCAGAGATGGCGAAATGGAGAATGACAACGAAGCAGATCAAGGGAACCAAGAATGAGATTTTGATCGTGGTCATGTCAGAAACTTGCCCCATTAGGGCGGTTAGGATGGCGCCTCCAATAATCGACATAATGACTAAGGATGAACCAGACTTCGTAAATGGACCAAGGTCGCGAATACCCAGCGCAAAGATGGTAGGAAACATAATCGACATGAAGAAACTCGTTGCAATCAGCGCGGTAAGACCGACATACCCCGGACCAATGATGGCAATAGAGCAGAGTAAGACGTTTGTTCCAGCGAATATCGCCATGAGGCGAGCCGGTTGGACGTATTTCATAAGCCAAGTCCCAAAGAAACGGCCGATCATGAATCCAATCAGTGAATAGGTCAGGTAATCTGCTGCTGTCTTTTCAGGGGTTCCCGGAATGGAATACTGTGTGTAGCGAATAAGGTAGCTCCATATACAGACTTGAGCACCGACATAGAAGAATTGGGCGATAACCGCCAGGACGAAATGGGGAAATTTCACGAGCCCCAAAAACCCTCCGCTATCATGGTCCATCCCAGATGTTTCTTCCCCGTGCACCTTCGGAAAGCGCGCGAACAAAACGAGAAGTGCCCAGAAAAGGACAATGCTGCCCAGAATAAGGTAGGGCATTTGTACAGCCTGTGCCTCGGCGGAATAGTAAGCCTGCAATGCCTCTGGCGACAATGCGGCAATCTCTTCTTGCGTATGTTCCACACCGGAGAATATGAAGTTTCTTCCAATGATGACCCCGGCGATGGCTCCGAGAGGATTGAATGACTGTGCGAAGTTTAATCTGCGTTCCGCGGTCTCCGGAGGACCGAGTACTGTAATAAACGGATTAGCCGACGTTTCCAAAAATGCCAGTCCGCTAGCTATTACAAACAATGCGAACAAGAAGTAGCCATACACCTGTGCCTCTGCGGCCGGATAGAAGAGATACGCGCCTGCAGCATATAGAAGGAGGCCAAAAATGACTGCAACCTTGTATCCAAAACGGCGCATGAACATGGCCGCAGGCATAGCGAACACGAAGTACCCAAAATAGAATGCGGACTGAACAAGCCCAGACTGAAAGTCGGAGAGCTCAAACGTCTTTTTGAATTGTTTGATGAGGATGTCGTTGAGGTTGTTTGCCACGCCCCACAAGAAGAAAAGACTGACAATAAGCGCTAAGGCAAACAGGTATCTGCCCGATCGCCCTTTCTCATTCCGTGACGTCACAAATGACTCCTGCGGCTATAAAGATCCCGACCGCGACCAGTCTACCAAAGGCGAAGATATATATCAAATATGAAATGGCGTTTAGTATACAAAATAAAACAATCTGGGAATGTACAACCCGTGCCGCTATCGGGGCAAGTAGGGGCCGTGAATAGACTGAATTTGTAGCGTTTGCTGAGTGTCATCAAGGACCATCACGAAATACTGCTTACCTCCCGATGAAACCCTAATCAAAACATGACCCTGCATCGAGGTGTAATTGTTGGTGAGCCAAGGCCCAATAGCAATCTTAGTTTCATCAAGTATGTTCGTAGCGAAAATGTCTCGGTCCCCACTGTAAATGCCTTGCGATGTGATTCTATGTGCAACCTCTCCGCCTGGATGATCCGATATCCATGTTTGTTGGACGATGACACGGGGCGTAAGTGCAGCAAGAAAAGATTCATTTGTGGCGTCACGATTGCCGTGATGATTGAGGGCGAGTGCGTCAATTTCGCCGACGACTTTCCCAACCGGTGTTTCAACATCAAACCATGTTGGTAGGCCGAAACCGCGCAGGCCTGTCATGTCTCCGCCTGTAAAGTAGTCAAAGTCGCCATATGAGATCTTAAGCGCGAGGCTCAATGGGTTTTCGTTGAGTTTCCCTTCCGTACCGATGACATCCTTGGCGGTAAATAGCGTTCTCTTATCGTTGGCTTCGCCCGTCCAAATGTCGCCATTTACCTTCACATTACGAACTTCGAATTCGGGAAATCCCTGCCGATCATATTGCAGTGTGATTTGATCGTTGCGTCCAGCCACAAGACCGATAGTGTTTGTAATAGTCGACTTGATGAACGACAGGTAGTTTTCGAATGTGGAAACCTCGTCTCCCTGAGAGTATGCGGCCTTCAGGTCTACGGGATAGTCGTAATGCGGTCCCGCGCGATCGATAAGCATCCCGACAGGTAACTCTTCCGCGACGGCAGTAACTCCAGTCAGATAGAAGTCGCCTCGCTTCGAAAGTTCAAGCCCGGGTCGCATTGCACCATAGTGATCATCATGAAAGTGCGAAATGACGACAAAATCTAGTCTGGGGGACACATGCCCTGGTAAAGCCTGATCAATGTATTGTGCAATCCAGGTTCCTGAATTGTGCCGGTCATTGGGGTGGGGCTTGACCGCCTTTAAGGGCGCGTACTTCTCTAAGTGTTCACGATTGAGGTCACCCGCATCAAAAAGCATGGTGGTGCCATCTGGAAAGACAAAGAACGCCGCATCACCATTCCCAGTGTTGATGTGATGAATATCCAAGTACCCGCTTTGCCAAGGCTGTAGTGATGTGGCGGAGTTCTGTTCAATGATGCTTACGCTGAGACCATCAATCGTACCGCAGCCAGCAAAAAAGATTGACAAATGCAGAAGGACCCACTTCATTTACTCAAATCCCCATTTCGGTGTCGCTTAGATTGCATTGAACCGATGTTCTCCTTCTGCATACAGCGACTTAAACCGACGAACCGTTGATTTGTTTGGGCCGATTCAGATCCTCACGGGGCAAACCTCAGGATTGCCCAATGCCTGACCTCGCAACGTATTCGTACAATCGAAACTTCGATATTGTTTGTTGTTCTCTATTGACGGTCGATCCACGACAAACCTGCACGAACAAAGAAAGGCAAGCGATAGGCGCTTGCCTTTCCAAAGTGCGTGGTTCAAGCCACCGTAACACGCTCATTTGCGTCCGGCTTACCTCTTGTACTTGAAGCCAAGCCAGAACGATGGGCCCGGTTTGAAATAGCGAGAGAAGAGATCTCCGGAGCTGCCGGTTTGCTCGAGCCACTCTTCATCATTGAGGTTGCGGGCATCCGCGACAATCGTGAGATTGTCCGTCACTGCGTACTTCACTTGTGCATCTAATCGACCATATGTATCGACCCAGATGTCATTGATCGACGTGTCACCGAAATCACCTGTGAACGCCTTGCCGCGGTAGTTATAGGCCAGACTTGCTCCAAAGTCGTTCCAATTGTAGAGCAGCGTCAAATTGGCCAGGTGTTTTGGTTGATTGCGAAGACCTCCTACAGTACGACTGGATCCGTCGCTGAGCGTGACGTTCCATTCGCCATCCAGGTATGTGTAGTTCGCAAAAACTCCAAGGCCATCAAATGGAGCAGGCAAGAAGTCGAACCTTTCCATCATGAACGCCATTTCAATGCCAAATAGGTTTGCCGATCCGGAATTGAGCGGTGTTGCAGTTGTAATGATACCGCCGGTTCCTAGATCCGGTTCTGTCTGAATTTGAGTAAAGGTCTCATTCTCAATGTCCTTGTAAAAAACTCCAAAGGACAACAATCCATCAACATCCAGGAAATAGTACTCGGCACTAAAATCAAAGTTGTCGGAGACGCGCGGGTCAAGGTCGGGATTGCCGATTGAGATTGATGTGTCAATGCCATCTGAGACAATCGATGTGCCTTGTGCAAAGTCTGCGAAATCAGGCCTCCCGAGCGTTTTGGTATAGGCCCAACGAAGTTTCACATTTTCTTCGTGATTGTAGACAAAATGGATGTTGGGAAGGACGTTTGCATATCCTTTTTCCCGACGCTCCGGGACCGCAGTGTCCGCGACCAGGTCATTGTCGGTGTCAACCAAAGCGAACGCATCATTAGTGAAGTTCGTCGCCTCAAACCGAAGGCCAGCGTTCACGCGAAATCTGTCAGTGGCATAGACAAACATACCATAACCGGCAAAGACATCCTCTACCAGATCATAATCTGTTCCATAGTCGCCACCCAAATCGTCCGACCTGGTGCCATTCGTATTCATGTAGTCCCAATACGCGGTATGATCTATGAAGATCGTATTCTGAGGATTGACCGCAGTCAGGCCCGGCTGAAGATTTGATAGGTAGTAGTGGAATGGCAGGCTCAGACGCCATACATCGCGTTTGAAGTCTCGGTCGAGTTGCCGCCAAGAGATACCCGTCTTGTAGCCCAAGCCGCTGGCGTTTGGATGCGTGTTATGACTCCAATCAAGTCGAATACTGGACAACGTGTCATCCATCTCATCGGCTTGATTCCAGGTCTTTTTCTTCTTTTTCTGCCGGTAGGCCGCTGGATCGGAATAGTCAATACCATGGGTGTCAATCCGAGGCACACTTCCACGCAGGTCAAACGTATGCGTCATGCCCCAACCTGCGGCATTCTCAAACGTTGCGGATTGAAACCAATCTTCTTTGAGATCGACTTGTGTGATTGATCCCCGCAATGAAAATACATCAACATCGCCAAACCGGTAGTCAAGGCCCATGGCATAGAGAATTGTGTCACGGTCATAGAAATAATCTATGAAATTGGCCTGAGCCGTTGCTTCGCCGGTTTCTCCCAGACCGTCAGCCAATGCCGCTGTGTAGTTCCGGCCAAAGAAACCAGTCCTATTATAGCTCTCCACATCACCTTCGACGAAGTAGTTGATCGCGAAGAATGTGTACAACTGATCGGTCGCTCTAGCTTCAATTTTGGCGAAGACGCTTTGTCGATCAATATCGGTTTGATACGTAGATGCGTGGTAGTTTGTCTGTGCCTTAGGAAGCTCAACACCTCCTATGTTCTCATAGCCGGACTTTGTTCTGCCCGACAGCTGATAGTATTCGTGTTGCTGTGCATCGAAACCGTAGACGATTCCAAGTCGGTTATCGGCTCCAAAGGTAAATTTACCCGCGGCGTTGACTTTGTAGGACGTCTTTCCGCTATCAGGCAAACCGCTTTGATCATAGTATCCATACTGTGCTTTTGCCTTAAAGAAGGGGTCAGTTCCGCCATCAAAGGCTCGGAGTGTCCGAACGGAGATGTGGCCACCGACCGAATTGGCATCAATGTCTGGAGTGACAGCCTTGAACACATCAACTTGATTGATTGCTGAAGAAGGAAACACATCGAGCTGAGTACCGCGATTGTTGCGGCTGGAATTCCAGATGGGGTTCCCGTCGATATCGGTGCTGTTGTAGCGAGCATCCAGCCCGCGTAGCGTTATCCACCGGGCTTGGGAATTGTAAGTGACTGAACTGGCCCCAGGAATTCGATCGATGACTTCCACGAGCGTACTATCCGGAAGAAGTTCGATTTGTTCGAAATTCAATGTGTCCATTACCGCGAAGGACTCTTTCTTAGTATCTGTCATGGGACGGCTAATTCGCTTCAGCCCAGTGACAATGATCTCTTCGAGCGGTGAGGCCTCCTCTGATTCTGTAGCTTCTTCGGTCTCCTGAGCATAGGCACCGGGTGTGATTGCTGCCATCAGCACCGAGAGCGCGGCGCTGCTGAGAAGTCGAGATCTATTCATTGATGTCCCCCACTTTTGTCTAGGTAATGCCAATCGGCAATCGCGCAATACACAGGCAGCAATAGGAACTGCCGTCTTAGCTGTTGCCGAGTTCACAACACATCATTGTGTCAGTAAAATATAATTGCATATATGAACCGCATGTGCAAGACAGATTGTATGGTTCGCCAGCAAAAGGACTCGATCGTGTCTGCATTGCAACAACTGGGGTATATTGGGGGTCGCCAAATGCCCGTTAGTTTCCGGCTTCTGGAGAACTCGGGCAAGGAGTGGCAGTGCGTAGTCTGAGGACCTCAGTTTTCTGCGACTGAATCTCAACAAGGACTGATGTAATTGCCTTAGGAACAAAGAGATGAAGGAACACTTCGAGACGCAACATTGCATCGCGGGAGTTGGAAAACTCCGTGTCGTGATATGGCTTATCGCCGTTTTGATGACGACATTATCGCCCAATGCCTTCAGTGCCGAAGTAGATGGCCGAGTTGGTGAAATGCGGTTCAATCAGATTCAATATATAGGGACGCACAATTCCTATCACGTCGCCCCAATGCAAGCCTTGGGAATGCTGATGGTGGCAACGGACTATGAAGAGAGCCCTGAGTGGCCAGCCGAGAGGCTGATTCATGCCCTTGACTACACCCATGTGCCGATAACGACCCAACTTGAATTGGGCATGCGCCAGTTTGAACTCGATGTGCATTACGATCCAGCAGGAAGCAAGTTTTCCAATCCAGGAGGGTTGCGTCTTCTGCAAGCGACGGAATGGCCGGTTTGGATTTCATTTGATCCACAAGAGGACCTCAAGAGACCGGGTTTCAAAGTTTTTCATGCCGCTGATACTGACGTAGGAAGCACGTGTTTTGTTTTGGTGGATTGTCTCTCTGAAATCAAGGACTGGTCAGACGCCAATCCGTACCACTTTCCAATCATCATTCAGATTGAGGCAAAGGAGAGGAGCAAAAAACCGATCGCGGAAGGCTATGAACCTGTGGAGGAAGTGGAATTCGACCGAGAAGTGTGGAATGAACTGGAGGCAGAATTGCTTTCGGTCTTTGCCAGGCATCGTATTGTTACACCTGATGATGTAAGAGGTAGTCGTCGCACCTTGCGCCAAGCGATTCTGAAGGATGGTTGGCCGAAACTGAGCGATATGGCCGGCAAAGTCGTATTCACCCTGCTAGATAAGAAGGGACCGACGAATCGTTATGTTGGCCAGCAGGAGAATCTTCAGAGAAGGTTGCTTTTTGTCAGCGTCAAACCCGATCACCCTGCGGCAAGTTGGATGAGAGTTACCGATACGTACTACGAGAAAATTCCAACTTGGGTGGATCGCGGATTTATGGTTCTAACGAGGGCAGATGCACATTCTGTTGAAGCACGCGAGAATGACGTGAACAAGCGCAACAAAGCGCTGGAAGTTGGCGCGCATTTCATCTTGACCGACTATGCCATTCCAGACAGGCGTTTTTCGAACTATCATGTGCGATTTGACAGTGGCAAGTTTGTTCGCTGCAATCCCGTGACGTGGGACAAGGAATGCCCATTCTAGTTTGGGCTTAGTACTAACGGGTTTCACTGAATCCAAGTGAGTTGGATATCGCCTTTGCGGTTTCGGAAAGGTGCGACGTCGCGGATTCGAAGTTGACGGCATGAGAGTCGTCTAGGTGCGCAAGGAATGGGATGATGAGGGCGGCTACTACTTTTCCAGAATAGTCAAAAATTGGAAACCCCACGTCTCTAACGCCCTGTACTTGCTTACTATCGACACTTTCATATCCCAATTCCTTGACATGCACCGTAATCTCTTCAAGCACGCGATTTGAAAGTGAACGTCGTTGTTTTGTGGGCAAATTTCCCAGCATTTCAGACCGCTGTTCACTGTCAGCAAAAGCCAAGAGGATGTGGCCAGAACAAGTATTGGCCAGTGGTACCTCTGCTCCAAGTCTCACGCCAAAATGCCTATCCGAAGGACTATCCTGCTGAGCGATAACAAGCCCGCCTCCATTGTTGAAGATGACGAGATGACAGGACTGTTTGGTGGCTTCGGCGAGTGCTGCCATAAATGGCGCCGCAGCGTTCGTTAATCGTCTAATTCGAGGGTGGCGGTGTGCCAATTCGAACAGCTTGAGCGTTAGATTAAACCTGTCAGTTCCTGGTTCCGTTGCGACGTAGGATCTCTCTTCGAGAACAACAAGCATTCTAAAAATTTCGCCTTTCGATCTTTCCAATTGATCGGCGATCTCTTTCAGTGTCAGCGGTTGGGACTCCGATGCCAATAGCTCGACTATATCCAAGCCTTTGGACAGGGCGGGCGCAGAATATTGTTTTCGTCGCCCTGCTTTACTGTTGTTTCGATTGTTCCTCTCGGTCAAGACGCTCCACTCCCGATGTTGTTAGTCTCGAAACTTCTGATGCTTTGGGTACCAAGACTAGCTGCTATTGTGCAAGTCGATTGATGTGTGGCAATTTTGGTGTTCATCTAGGTCCTTTTTCACCGAACTCTTGGCCCCAGATTTGTTGGCCGTCCTTACGACCAATTCTCTGAATTTTTGGCGGTGAATGGTGTGGTCGCATTGACAATAGGTTCATATGTATTGTATATATGGAACTAGGTTTTATAGACAATTTTATTTTTGAGCGTGCATGATGGCTTTGCCAACGAACAGGATAGGAAAGACATCGTTGCAAGTAACAGAACTTGGCTTCGGCGGAGCGTCAATTGGCAATTTGTACGTTGAGGTCTCCGATCAGGATGCGTTTGTGACCTTAAATGAAGTCGGGCTATCAGGTGTCCGATACTTTGATACTGCACCATATTATGGATTCGGGCTGAGCGAGCGTCGACTCGGTGATTATCTACGCACCAGATCGATCGACGCCAATGTCATCTCAACAAAAGTAGGCCGAGTGTTGTCGCCGGACCGCTGTGCGGACACAAATCTCTTGAGGGACGGATTCACATCCCCGATGCCTTTTCGCGCACAATTTGACTATACCTACGACGGAATTTTGCGGTCATACGAAGACAGTCAGCAACGACTGGGCCTTGCGAAGATTGACATTCTCTACGTGCACGACATCGGGCCTGTCACACATGGCGGCAGTCACGAAAAGACTTTCAGGGACTTGTGCGACGGTGGGTATAAGGCATTGGAAGAGCTCAGGGATAGTGGTGAAGTGCGCGCAATCGGGTTGGGAGTAAATGAATGGCAGATCTGCGAAGAGGCTTTGAACCACGGGGATTACAATTGCTTCCTATTGGCTGGGCGTTACACTTTGCTGGAGCAAGGGGCTTTAGCGAGCTTTCTACCGAAGTGCATTGAAAGAGACATTTCAGTAATCATCGGAGGTGCGTATAACTCCGGAATTCTGGCTGCAGGAGTTCGAGGGTCAAAGACGGTTTATTACAATTATGAGCCCGCCCCTCCCTCAATTATAGAAAGAGTCAGTGCAATCGAATCCATCTGCGACCAATTTCAAGTAACGCTTGCGGCCGCGGCGCTGCAGTTTCCGCTCGCCCACCCTGCGGTTGCTAGTGTGATACCGGGACTAGCCACGCCCAGATTTGTTGAAGGGACGATATCCAATTACCGTGAGCGCATTCCAAATGCATTTTGGCTGGCATTGCAAGAAGCCGAGTTGATCTCCCCGACAGCACCCTGTCCGACAGAGGGCGAGGGGTCAGGAGAGACCATTGCGAATTGATGCGCATCAACACTTTTGGCAGCTAAAGAGAGGGGATTACGATTGGCTTCGACCTGACCTAGTGCCGCTTTATCGAGACTATTTGCCCGATGATCTAAGACCTGTCATTGACAGTCACAACATCGACCGGACCATTCTTGTCCAAGCGGCAGCCAGCACGAAGGAGTCGGAGTTTCTTCTGAAGCTTAGTGATGACAATAGTTTTATTGGTGGCGTCGTTGGTTGGGTTGATCTCGAATCTGCTGATTGCATCCCAACACTCGAGACGCTTTCTCGTCACTCGCGCTTTGTTGGGATCCGGCCAATGATTCAGGATATGGCGGATCCTGACTGGATGTTAAGACCGTCATTGGATCCAGCTTTTCGATTCCTTTCAAGCCGCGGACTGGTATTTGATGCACTTGTAAGGCCCGTTCATTTGCAAAATCTGCTTTCTCTTACGGATCGATATCCCGAGCTTCCTGTTGTGATTGATCATGCTGCAAAGCCTGATATTGCTGCTGGAGGTCGATCTGGATGGTCGGATGATTTAGTAGAAATAGCGCGCTCGACCACTGCCAATTGCAAATTGTCAGGATTGGTAACGGAAGCCGGAGATCAAGTGTCGATAGAAGCGATACGTCCCTATGTTGATGTCATCTTAGATGCCTTCGGACCCGAGCGAATTATGTGGGGAAGCGATTGGCCTGTCCTGAAGCTGGCAGCTGAGTACGATGAATGGGTAGCGATGACTGAGGCACTGTTAGCAGGTGCAAATGATGCCGCACGAGATCGCATTTGGGGGGGCACTGCGTGTGAGTTCTACTCCATACAATGAGGTGACGTCTCTTGAGGGTATGGAAGGTGACGGGGCGATCTTGGAAGACGCTCAGTCACCAGATGCCAATGAGTCAACCCGACATCTGATTAGACTGCACAGTAACGACAATGTGTTTGTCGTCGGACGCTTCATCAACCAAGGCGAGCTACTCCACATATCTGGAAGACTCGTTGCCGTTAAGACCCCACTTGAAATTGGACACAAGATAGCCAATCAGAGGATCAACCGAGGCGAGGCCATCATCAAGTATGGTGTACCTATTGGGTCTGCCACATATCCCATCGAACCCGGCGAACATGTCCACGTTCACAATATGAAAAGCGATTATCTCCCTGCTCATTCGCGCAGTGAGAGATTTGACTAGAGGGACGTTGAGTTGATGGTTGGGTATTTGAGATCTGACGGGCGCAAGGGAATCCGCAATGCCATACTGGTCGTATATCTTGTTGAATGTTCTCACCATGTGTCTAGAAGGATTACGGAGCAATTTGACGGCAATCGCGTTCAGTTGATTGGTTTTCCTGGATGCTATCCAAATGACTATGCACTGAAGATGTTGAAACGTCTTTGTACTCATCCCAATGTCGGCGGTGTTCTTCTTGTCTCTCTTGGGTGCGAAGGTTTTGATCGAGAGAGTCTGGCGGAAGAAATCATAAGAAGCGGTAGGCCGGTTGAAACACTGGTAGTTCAGGAATCAGGGGGAACTGTTGCAACAATCGAGGCAGGCAAAAAGATCGTTGAAGCAATGCTTCAACAGCTTGAAGAGGTTCCGAAAATTGAAATGGGTCTGAACGACTTAGTCGTCGGGACCATTTGCGGGGGGTCAGATGGGACAAGTGGAATCACAGCCAACCCAAGCGTGGGGAAATGTTTCGACGATCTCGTAAAACACGGCGCGACATGTATCTTCGAGGAAACAGGCGAGCTTATTGGCTGTGAAGAAATCATGGCAGAGAGGGCTGCAACACCCGAATTGGCTGACGAAATCTTGGGCGCGATGGCGAAAGCCGCAAACTACTATGAGGTGTTGGGATACGGGAGTTTTGCGCCAGGCAATGCCGAGGGTGGTCTTACGACGCAGGAAGAAAAGTCGATGGGAGCTTATTCGAAATCCGGTCAGTCGGTTATCTCAGGACTTCTAAAACCAGGCGATCTCCGTACCAGTGAGGGGCTGTACCTCTTGGACGTGGTTCCAGATGGTGACGTTCGATTCGGTTTTCCCAACATTTCTGACAATGCCGAGATCGTTGAACTGATAGCTTGCGGTGCTCACGTTGTTCTTTTTACAACGGGGAGAGGATCGGTCGTCGGATCAGCGATATCGCCGGTCATCAAGATTTGCGCAAACCCAGAGACCTACATGAAATTGGCTGATGACATGGATATCAATGCAGGAAAAATCCTCGACCAGCGGGCGACCATCGACCAGGTAGGCAACGAAATACTTGCGCTGATTCAAGAAGTTGCTGGTGGGGTCGAAACGAAATCGGAAGCGTTGGGGCATAAAGAGTTCATTCTCACCTATAAGTCATTTGAGCCAACAGGGCCTTCTTGCTTGCCCTAGCGTTGAGCGATGAACTCATATTTCTGGAGTACGATCGTCACATGAATAGACTGGGTACAATTTGCATCTTTCTGACTGCGCTTTTTTTGCAGGCATGCACCTCATTCGACGTTGTGTCCAGTTTGCGCTTTGATGACAAGCCATCCTTCGATGAACCCGGAGATGATTGGTTCAAAGATGGACAACGTGTGTTGGCGATTCGGAAAGGCGTAGAACCGGCCAACAAAAAAGCGAAAAACGTGATCTTGTTTGTGGGAGACGGGATGGGGGTCTCAACCGTAACGGCGTCTCGCATATACGAGGGGCAATCTCTAGGTAAAACAGGTGAAGAAGGTGCGTTGTCGTTTGAGGCTTTTCCTCATGTCGCGCTGGTCAAAACATACAACACCAATCAACAAGTGCCAGATTCGGCAGGTACTGCAACGGCAATGCACACCGGAGTCAAGACTCGCGCAGGTATGCTTGGCGTGCGGGCTGACGCCCAAAGAGGAAGTTGCAGAGAAGCGAGGAATCTAACAATCGCGACAATTGGCGAATATGCTGAGAGACTTGGCATGGCAACAGGCGTCGTAACTACAACACGAATTACCCACGCAACGCCTGCGTCGATGTACGCCCACACTCCAGAACGTGATTGGGAACACGATGGTGAAATGCCTGACGAGGCAATTAGAGATGGTTGCATTGACATTGCCAGGCAGTTGATAGAGTTCAGCGAAGGTGATGGTATCGATGTTGCGCTCGGAGGTGGCCGAAGTGTTTTTCTTGGGGCTGACAGGGGGGGCAAAAGGAAAAGCCCTGAGGCCGACCTCGTCACAGAATGGCGAGATGCAAACCCAGAACGTCGCAAATACATTGAGTCGGCCGATGAGTTGGCTGAACTCAACAACACTGGTGGCCAGCAAGTACTGGGACTATTCCATGACAGTCACCTGAGCTATATGGTCGAGCGCGCTCCTAACAACGAAGAACCAACGCTTTCGCAAATGACTGCAAAGGCCGTGGAGCTGCTGAGTACCAATGAAAATGGATACTACTTACTTGTCGAAGGGGGACGGATCGATCACGGGCATCATGCAGGCACCGCAGAACGAGCGCTAGCAGAAACACAAGAATTCTCAAAGGCGGTTCAGGTGGCACTGTCGTTGGTCGATCTCGACGAAACGCTTGTTCTCGTAACCGCTGACCATTCGCACGTGTTCACGATGGCCGGATATCCAACCAGGGGGAATCCGATCCTTGGTGTTGTGGTCGGAAACGATGCGGCAGGCAACCCAGAATCGGAACCAAAACTCGCACTTGATGGTCAGCCATACACCACGCTGGGGTACTGGAATGGTCCTGGTGCTGCAAGCGGCAATCGCGATCACCCGACCGAGCCACAACATGGACAGCCATTTCTGGTGCAACAGGCGGTAATACCGACCGGTTACCACTCTGGATCTAAACGCCTGTTATCCGAGACGCACGGAGGTGAAGATGTTGCATTGTATGCCAACGGTGCTCGCTCACATCTTGTAGGCGGTGTCCTCGAACAAAACGTCATTTTTCACATTATTGCGCACGCCTTTGGCTGGGAATTCAAAGAGTAATGTCTGCCATTCTTATCGTTTCAGGCGGTCATCAATGATCTTCTCGACCGCCAAGAGATGGGAGTGCATTTTTTGTTTTGACTTTTGAGGTTTTCGGGATTCTACAGCGTCAATGATGTCTTGATGTTGCTTCAGATGTGCCTCTACATTCTTTTCTCGATTTGTTATCCGAATGCTGAATCGCAGCGCCGTTTCGGTTAAACTGGATAACTTAATATAGAATCTATTGCCGCTTGCTTCCAACAGAGCAACGTGAAAGGCAATATCGGCCTCCAGGGGGTCGCCGTCCCCGTCCTCTGCGGTGACCATATTGTCAAATGCATCTTTGATCGATTGAATCTGTTCATCTGTAGCAATTAGCGCAGCCAATTCTGCGGCTGCTGGCTCGATTTGGAGGCGTATCTGAATGAATTCTTTCAAGAGGGGGTATGACATCCGTCGCGCGAGGAACCAGTTGAGAACATCCGCATCGAAAACATTCCAATCCGATTCTGGACGAACACTAGTGCCATGTCTGGGCCGCGACGAGAGTAGGCCTTTCTCGGTTAGGATCTTGACGACTTCCCTTATGATGTTCCGGCTAGCTGAAAATTCCTTTGTCAGATCGGCCTCAGTCGGAAAGTGACGCCCTCGATAATCCCCGCGGACGATGGTAAGTCCAAGATCATCAACAATCGTCTGCGTTAGATTTTTGCTATTTCGCATTCCAACTCTTTTTCATCGTAAGCGGCATCACACATGCGGAGTTTGAGACGATTCTTTCCAAAATCAATGGTTCTTTTGACCGAGTTGTACTGGTCATTTGGAAAATCTCTGCCTAGCATACATTCAGACAATTCAGTTGACATTTTTAATAATCCCATTAATAGTACTAATTAGGAAAGATGCTGAAGTCAATCCGATCTTGAGGATCGCGCTGTGGGTGTGACACTCGGTACTCTTTCAATGGTTTGGAAAGCGTCAATGACTTGGTGCAGCGCTCCCAAACGTACGCGCTTATTGAGATTAGAGAGATGACGATCATGAGTGCCAAGACATTCCAATCAGATGAGGTCAGGGAGTTTGTCTTTAACATCTTCATGGCGGCTGGGTCCTCGGAAGGAGAGGCTGATATTGTCTCAGAGCACTTAGTAGATGCCAATCTCGTCGGCCACGATTCCCATGGCGTCATTCGGGTGGCGCATTACTTGGATTGGAAGAGCAAAGGCTGGATCAAGGCCAATCAGGAACCTAAAGTCGTTCGTGATGACGGTGCAATTCAGATTGTCGATGGTGGATTTGGGTACGGTCAGGCGATTGCAAGGAAGGCTCTCTTACTAGCATCGGAAAGAGCAAAGACTTCTGGGATCTGCCTAGTTGGGATGCGTAACTGTTCGCATGTCGGGCGAGTTGGAGCATGGGCCGAGCAGATGGCGGAACTTGGCCTTGTTTCCATACACTGTGTCAATTCATCGGGATATTCGATTCGGATCGCCCCATTCGGGGGCCGCGAAAGGAGGTTCTCAACAAATCCAATCTGCATAGGAGCTCCGATCAAAGGGTCGCACCCGGTAGTACTGGATATGGCAACTGCACAAATACCAGAGGGAAAAATTCTCGTCGCGATCAATAAGGGTGAACAGGTGCCAGAGGGGATGATCTTGAATGGACAGGGTGAGCCCACTTGCAACCCCGATGGGTTCTTTGATGAGCCCCAAGGCGCCGTCTTGCCCATTGCGGGCCCCAAGGGGTCAGGATTGGCTTTTATGATAGAGGTCTTGGCTGGATCACTGACGGGGGGTTGCAGCGGCCATCCCAGAAATTTGACGGCCAATCAAGTAGTCAACAACATGTTTTCCATCTTGATTGACCCCAATCAGACCATAGGCAGGGACGCTTTTAGTTTTGATGTCGAGAGGTTGATAGGGTGGACGAAATCATCGCGCCCTCTATCCGAAGATGGCGAGGTCCTCGTACCTGGCGAGATAGAAAGACGAAATAGGAAGCAACGGCAATTGCAAGGAATTCCGCTCGATGATCTGACCCTTTCTGAACTTGAGAGGGCAGCAACGAAACTCGAACTAGTGATCCCGGAACCATTCCGGTCGGCTAATTCGTAAACAAGCCTAGAGAACGAAATGGAGCGGTTCATGCCAAAGGTCACCGAACTCAAATTTGCGCACAAATGGCAAGAGATCAAGTCGACTGACGCAGACTGGCAAAAACTGACTGGGGCGGAGTTAGAGTCGTTTCTCGTAAACATGACCCTGATCAGGGTCTTTGAAGATAAAGTTCTTGAACTTTCGTCTGAAGGACTGATCCACGGGCCTGCTCATTGCAGCAATGGACAAGAGGCTTGTGCGGTAGGGGCGATGTTTCACTTAGGCGACAAAGACAAGATAAACGGGACACACAGAGCTCATCATCAGTTTCTAGCCAAAACGGTGAATTTCAAGGAGCCAGCGGGGCTATCAGCATTCAGAGATTTTCCGCCCACCATTAGGGAACTTGCCGAGCAAACTCTTGCGGAGATCATGGGGCTCAGATTGGGTCACTGTGGCGGACGCGGTGGCTCAATGCACTTATTCCATCACGATGCCGGGGTAATCGGCACAAATGCCATAGTTGGCGGAGGTGTCCCCCTCGCGGCAGGGGCTGCATTTGCAGAGAAGCAGTCAGGTGGCGACGGTGCTGCTGTTGCATTTTTTAGTGACGGTGCAGCGAATATCGGCGCGGTTCTGGAGACGATGAACTTAGCGGCAGCGTGGCGGCTCCCATTGTGTTTCTTTATTGAAAACAACCGTTATGCGGTCTCGACAAATGTTGAAGAAGCCACAGGCGAGCCTCGTCTATCAGCACGCGGTGTCGGGTTCGGCATGCCATCCTTCTATGTTGATGGTATGGATCCATTGGCCGTTGCTATTGCGATGGAAAAAGCGCTTGTACACATGAGAAGTGGCAATGGTCCAGTTGTCATCGAAGCAGAAACCTACCGCTACACCCACCAATCCGGTGCACTGCCGGGTAGTGCATTTGGTTATCGGAGCCAAGAAGAAGAAGAACGCTGGTTGGCGCGCGACCCACTCGACCTTGTTGGTCGGAAAATGAAGGACCGAGGGCTGATCGACCAATCCGGCATTGCAATGGTTCGGCAACGTGCTGCCGATATGCTGGACGAGATTGTCGAACAACTAACGGAATCTGACGGCACCGACAATATTCGCACAATCAGACATGAACTTTGGCCAAATCCCGAGACGAGGGCTGCGGGGGTTCGTGGAGACCTATCCGAACTCAATGACGCTCGCACTGAAGAAGTTGATTTGTTCTCCGGGTCCTTGGAATCCAAGAAGTTCATTCGGGTCGTTGCCGATGTGATGAATCGGCGAATGGAGGAAGATGACCGCATATTCGTGCTCGGCGAGGACGTTCATAAATTGAAAGGTGGGACAAATGGCGCAACGAAGGAGCTCGTTGAACGATTTCCGGATCGCGTTTTAGGCACACCGATCTCCGAGGAAGCATTTTGTGGCCTTGCCGGTGGTGCGGCAATGGATGGAAGATTTCGGCCGGTAGTCGAAATCATGTATGCCGACTTCATGTGGGTTGCCGCCGACCAAATCTTTAATCAAATAGCCAAAGCCAGATACATGTATGGCGGCAAGATGGCTGTGCCCCTCGTTTTGCGATCCAAGACTGCAATTGGTACTGGGTATGGAACCCAACACTCAATGGATCCGGCTGGCATCTACGCAACTTCAGCTGGTTGGCGAATCGTCGCTCCATCTACACCGTTTGACTACGTCGGACTGATGAACTCTGCATTGAAATGCGATGATCCAGTGTTGGTTTTGGAGCATGTCGATCTTTACCAGCAAAAGGGGCCTGCACCCGCAAGCGACTATGACTATTACATCCCACTTGGCAAGGCGCGCATCGTCCGCAGTGGCAACTCTCTCACAATCCTGACTTATCTCTCAATGGTCCAGAAGGCGGTTGATGTATGCGAACGCCTCGATATCAATGCAGAAGTCATCGATCTTAGATCCCTCGACAGAGCTTCGTTGGATTGGGAGACCATTGGCGACAGTATCCGCAAGACAAACAGTGTGTTGATTGTCGAAGAAGGGCCGCTGGGACCGTCATATGGCGCGATGCTCAGCGATGAAATACAAAACCGCTATTTCGACTACTTGGATCAACCCATTAAACGCGTAGTGGGGGGAGAAGAGTCGACAAGCGTGTCCAAGGCGCTCGAACAAGCTTCAATCCCGGGCGAAGACCAGATTGCAGAGAAGGTCCGCGAAGTCTTGAGGGATGTGGGGCTTCAAGCTGTTGGATGAGACCTAATACGCGATTGTTCAATCGACAACAATGGATTGCGAAATGAGTGAGCTAACTGACCAAACCCTCCTTCGGCAACAATGCTATGTCAACGGAACTTGGTGTGATGCCGATAGCGGCGATACAATTGTGGTTGCAAATCCCGCCAGCGGCGAATCTATCGGCCGAGTACCAAACATGGGCGCGATCGAGACTCGGCGAGCGATTGAATCCGCGCAAGCGGCTTGGGCGGATTGGAGCGGTCGGACTGCAAAGGAAAGATCAAACATTATCCGCAGCTGGTACGATCTGATGATAGACCATCAGGATGATCTTGCGACGATCATGACAATCGAGCAAGGGAAGCCTATTGCCGAAGCCCAAGGAGAGATTCTCTATGCAGCCGGGTTTGTCGAGTGGTTTGCAGAAGAGGCCAAGAGAGCATACGGTGACGTGATTCCAACAAATGCAAACGACCGCCGGATTGTGGTTATCAAGCAATCGGTAGGTGTGGTCGCAGCAATTACACCTTGGAACTTCCCTTCGTCGATGATCACGCGGAAATGTGCGCCTGCTCTTGCGGCAGGCTGTCCAGTTGTGGTCAAACCGGCAAGCGAGACACCCTTCTCAGCTCTAGCGTTGGCCGAGCTTGCGGAACGCGCCGGCGTCCCCAGAGGAGTTTTTAATGTGATTACCGGTAGTGCGAGTCAGATAGGTGGAGAGTTCACAGAGAACTCTATAGTCCGCAAGCTTTCTTTCACTGGCTCTACCCCTATCGGCAAGATCTTGTTGGCACAGTGCGCTGGTACGGTGAAAAAGGTGTCTATGGAGCTCGGGGGAAACGCACCATTTGTCGTATTTGATGACGCTGATCTTGATGCAGCCGTCGCCGGGGCGATGGCCTCCAAATTTCGTAACACCGGTCAGACCTGCGTTTGTGCCAATCGAATATTAGTTCAGGAGAGTGTCTATGACGAGTTTTCGAGAAAGCTCACGACTGCGGTACAAGCGATGAAGGTAGGGGATGGCTTAGAGCCGGGTGTGCACCAGGGTCCATTGATTAACAAAGATGCGGTGTGCAAAGTCGAAGAACACATCGAAGATGCAGTAGATAGGGGCGCGAAACTCATTATTGGCGGCCGTAGGCACGCCCTTGGCGGTACTTTCTTTGAGCCTACAGTTTTGACGGAAGTGACTTCAAAAATGCTGGTCGCAAAGGAAGAAACTTTCGGTCCAATTGCGCCTCTGTTTCGCTTTTTATCGGAGGCGGAGGCCATTGATATGGCCAACGACACAGAGTTTGGCCTCGCTGCCTACATCTATAGTCGTGACATTGGGCGTATCTGGCGAGTTGCAGAAGAACTCGAGTACGGAATGGTCGGAATCAACGAGGGAATCATCTCAAACGAATTTGCCCCGTTTGGTGGGATCAAGGAATCAGGCATTGGCCGTGAAGGTTCCAAATATGGTTTGGATGAATATCTCGAAGTAAAGTACCTCTGCATGGGCGGCTTGAAACAATAGCGGCGGGCCCGACTTCGCTCTTCAAACAGATGGATTGCTCTATGGCTCATGGTGTTCTGATGCCTGCTTTGTCGCCAACAATGGACGCAGGTACGATCGCAAGATGGATGGTCAAAGAGGGTGCTCATGTTGCTGTGGGCGACATCTTAGCTGAGATTGAGACCGACAAAGCCACAATGGAAATCGAAAGTGAGGAAGAAGGTATTGTCGCGAAGATTCTCTTCCAAGAAGGCGCTGAGGATGTGCCCGTAGGTGAGGTGATTGCGTTGATTGGAAGGGAAGGAGAGGGCGTGGAGTCAATCGAGAGTAACCCGTTACGATCTCAATCTGTCTCAGTCTCTAACGATGCCAAAGAAAAGCAGATTGTCGGACGACATTTTTTCGAAAAACCAATCGACGATGCCGAGAGAGTACGTATTTCACCATTGGCGCGACGTCTTGCGCGCGACAATGAGCTGGATCCGGCCTCTCTCTCTGGGTCGGGCCCCAACGGTCGTATCGTTAGACGGGACATAGAGGCAAAGTTGGTGACAGCGAATGCAAACCTGCAAACACCCGGGCCGCAGACCCCAACAAACACAAAACGAGATTTGCGCGTCAATGTAGATGCTCGATCTGACCAGCCTTATCGAGAAGAAAAACTGTCTGCTATGCGCCGCACGATAGCTCGTCGTTTGACCGAATCTAAACAGACAATCCCCCATTTCTACCTACGCATTGACGTGGAACTGGATAGTCTGTTGGAGCAACGGAAGGAATTCAATTCATGTCTGGTGGTCGAAGACCTGAAGATATCGGTGAATGACTATATCATAAAGGCGGCAGCGTTGGCGTTGAGAGATGTTCCCGAAGCAAATGTTCAATACACGGAGGAAGCCGTTCGGTATCACCAGGAAGCCGACATTTCCGTTGCGGTTGCGGTCGAAGGGGGGCTGGTTACGCCAGTTGTACGCGGCGCATGCAAAAAGGGGCTGACGAGTATCGCCAGTACAATGCAAGATTTGGCGCTTCGAGCTCGATCAAAATCTCTGTCGCCTGAAGAATACAAAGGCGGTTCCTTTTCAATTTCGAATCTTGGCATGTATGGAGTTCAGGAGTTCTCAGCTATCATCAATCCTCCCCAGAGCGCAATCCTCGCCATAGGACAGTGCGGGCAAAGACCGGTGGTCAAAGACGGCGCTGTTGGGATTGCTTCAATCATGACCTGCACAATTTCATGTGACCATCGGGTTATTGATGGAGCTGTCGCTGCAAAGTTCCTGGCCGCCTTTAAGGGCTTTTTGGAAGACCCAATGACCATGCTTCTGTAAACTAACCGGTTATGGGCCGTTACTCATCAACGCATGTGTTGCCCACCGTTCACGTCAAATGTATGACCAGTGATGTAGGCGGAGGCTTCGCTTGCAGCAAAAGCTGTTACAAGGGCGACTTCCTGTGTGGTGGCAAGTCGTCCAATAGGTATTGTGTTGACAAACGCCTCTAAGTCTTGATCAGTCATTTGTCCCCTTAGCATTGGCGTGTCTACCCCTCCCGGGGCAATAGCGTTGACACAAATCCCCGTTGGTGCCAGATCGCGTGCAAGAGTTTTTGTCAGAGAAACAACTGCAGCTTTGGTCATGGCGTAGACTGAGCTGCCATTCACACCACCGCGGTGTGCGGCCACACTTGTAAACAAGATAATACGTCCACTGCGGCGCAGTTTCATGTGTTGCGCAGAAGCTTGTGCGAGGAAGAATGTGCCGGCCATGTTGACGTCTGTCATTTGATCGAAGTAACTTTTGTCCACGTCTTCGTTTAAGACCTTGCGATAGAGGGCCGCGGAATTGACAAGAATATCAAGGTGTCCAAGGTAGTTCACCGCCGCTTCCACAAGTGCTGCACACTCGAAGGGCTCTGCAAGATCGCACGTAAATTGTTTGGCGGCGGCTCCATCAGCGAGTTCCGCAGTAGCTTTAGTAAGACCATCTGTGTCAATGTCGGCAACTGCAACCTGGGCTCCCAAACTCACAAATGTCTTTGCGACTTCAGCACCGATGCCGCTCGCAGCACCTGTGATGAGTGCCTTCTTTCCTTTCAAAGAGTAAGGAGTCAAAGTCTCAATCATTGTGTCCATTTTTCGGCCCATTGAAATTCGAATACCCATTGACAAATTATAATAATCCCATTAATACTATATATACAATCTAAATGCTCAATTGGGATGTTGCCGGGGATAAATTGCCTGTTCTTGGCATCCTGAATCTACAAAGCCGGGGAATGTGAATCATAGCGATGCCATAGGCGGCCCCTGCCCTCTGACGACACAAACGTTTGCCAATAGAGCGGCCGCTTACGTGTCAAACCCCAATCGCAATCCGCTAAAAGAGATTCTGGACCAGGCGGAGTCATATAACGAGACGCCACCACTCCTGGGGATTTTCAATGATATTCCTTGGCATAAGTTTCGCGAAAGCGAAGCACTCGTCTGGGCACAGGCGGGGTTTTCCTGGATTGTCAATGACGGCGAACATTCTCAATGGGAGGGTGTTTATGGCCGTGAACAAAATGCCACAATCGCTAGGCTCGGGATGGTTCCGGTCCAGAGACTACCGCGAGAAGCGGTGAGTGAACATGGCGATGCCTTTCAATTGGGCGCAAGAGCCACCATGCGGCCTTATGGAACCACCTACGAGGATGCGGATAGATATTTTCGCGCGATCAAGTTCCCCGTACCGGGGAAGGCAACTCCGTTCGACCGGGGAGGGTATCCGGTCCGAGAAGGGGACGGCTCATTGCTGTTCGCGCCGCGGCAACTACGCGAGGCCGAATCTCAAATTCAAGGCTGGCTGCAATTCGAGACTGCAGAGTACATATTGGACATTGATCTGCGCGACAAGATATTGGATCTCATGGAGAGCCAGGAACAGAATATGGCATGCGGCTTCGTTGGTCCTTTCGATATGATCATGAGAGAAGGGGAATTGCCGGGAGTTGAAGATGCGATCAGTGACCTTTTTCGAGAAGCCTCGAGACGGAGAATTCACATGGGACGAGTGTTCGGTTCGAGTGCTACGAAGGACGTCAAAGAGATTGAAGATGCGATGTCGCGCGCAATTGAAGATGGTGCCAGGCTCATTGCCGTTCATCCGTTGACCAGCGATCTGACTTATCGGGGAGCCAAGTCTGTTGCTGCTCCCTTCTTCAATGCGTTGCAAAGATGTGGTTTTTGACGCTCGGAGGCCAACCATTTGAGCGAGACAATGCAGTTGGAGACTACCTGACTATACCTCTGCCACTTCCCAAAAGTGTGCGTTCTCTGGACGCTTACATCACACTCTCTGTTTCGGTGAAATTTTTTCCTGATCCATCGAAAAATTCCCTGTTTCGATTCTTAGGGAATTTGCCTGCAAATTGTGGATTTTCCTGCGGCAATTGGCGGTGATTTCCAAGGGACTGTCCTAATGTGAAGAAGTTCCCTGTATTTACCCTGTTCAACAGGGAATCGGGCAAGAGACAGGCTCGCAGATGACTGCCCACACCGCCATTTCATTTGGTGTTGAATATCGCTGGGCGGTTGCCGAGATCTCATCGTTCGAACCCTCGACATCAAGAGTGACCGCGCCCGAGCGCGGTGGGGGTTCAGTACCCTCTCTCTCTGCCATCAAATCATGCCTGACTGTAGACGGCTGAAAAGCCTCAATAGTTCGCTTTTCTGGGATCGATGATTCGCAGAGCTAACGCATGACAAACGACACATGGTTCTTGGACGGTACAACCGCAAAGTCCAGGATGTTTTCATCTATGCTCTACGGATTATCGAGCCCAACAAGTGCCACCTACTTGATCGTTAATGTCCAACCAAAATCTGGATGTGATATCGCCGACATTTCCGTATGCGGTGAAGTTCCAACCCCATCCATCATGGAACTCTGCGACACGCCAGCCCGGGCCGAACTCCGCTTCGCACGCTGCGTTTGCGTCACGAACGGTAGAAAATTGACTTGCTGCAACGGGGGCAGTCGTGTGGACTAGACCTCCAGACCAGCGATTGTTCCGGTTTGGTTCGATAAACGACTGCGGTCGTGGTGCTTCCATATTGTTGAAACAAAGTAACGGCAATTCCGTCGTGCAGGTCGTGTCGCCTTGGTAGGGATTGCAATCGAATGTGCCCCCAGCGCATCCGACAGTAATCAGCCCGGATGTAGAATGATCGGTGTTGCGGCGGTTCCAAGTCATGCCTAAATCTGGCTTAGAAGGCTTTGAACACCATTCGACATTTACGTAGTCAACAGCATGCATTTGTTTGATGGCGACATGGATCTTAGGGTTGGCCGCAGTGTTTATGCGATTGAGCAAGTCGAAGGATTCCTTGCCTGCGGCGGAATTCGTCCAAAGAAGACGCAGACCCTTCGCGTAATTGTGCTGATCTAATGGAGGTGGGAGCTTATGATCTTGGGGAAGGTAAGTACCTCCCGCGGCTTCATAACTCAATTCGATGGTTTTGGGATGGCGACCAAGAGGATTGCCTCCAGTGGCGATAAGGGTCTCATCATACCCTACATGAGGAACACTAAACACATGCGCGGTAAAATCAGCTTGACTGCTGCCGGCGGCGATCAAAATGCGGTCACCATCTGGCAATGATGCATTTCCCATCAGAGCACGAATATCCATCGTAACGCGAATGCGATTGATCTGATGACCTGCCGGAATTGATACTGCAATACTGTCGGCGAAGACGCGTCTGATGCGCTGGCCGTGTAGGCCTTCGTTCAAGGGTCCGCCAGGAACGAAATCGTAACCAGCGGTAGTTGGGTCAAAGTAATTGTTGTAGTCATCAGCCCATTGGTTGCCCGGATGAAATACATTGCCCCCCATCGCTCTAAGAAACTCGGCCGACGGTGTAGTAGGGACCATTGGCCCGGACTTTCCATCGTTGGCCATCCCAAGTGAATCTGAGTTTCCCAGCATAGCTGTTTGCCCCAATGTCTCACCTATCGGGCATGTCATTGTCCTGAAGCTGCGCCAACTCTGAGAGGTTTGAGCGTTGGTTGGAGTTATCATCGCAGTGGCGCTGCCAATGATCGCAACCATTGTCCAAACTATCTTGATCCCATACATCTCATCCCTCCCGAGTTGCATTCCCCGTGCGAACAGCTTGGGGCCCATCAGTATTGAAATGCTAAGGACATTTGGAGCGGTGGTCCCCATTCAATTGCGGGGGTCGTGGGCGGGCGATTGTTTCGCATTTGCGAGGGGGGAACTGAGAAAACCAAGCAGAATTGTGGGGTTTGAGGTGCGTAGATTGAAAAAACCTAACAAGAAATTGTATTTTTGATATCCTTCGCAGCATGGAAGTATTGCAAGAGCTCTTCGATGCCATTGATGCGCGTGTGCCTGTTGATGACTGGGCCGGTCTGGAGCTGGATATTCGTGGGCTGATGCGTTGCGAGTGCGTGTCCTACTACACCGTCAAACTGCCCCCTGAAATTCCAAGAAAATACAAAATTCTCATGGAATATCCGGCAGGCGTCATGCAGGACTATTTTGATAATGAAATATACCGTCATCAAATTGTCGATGAAGATGACCTACCTGGTTTTGCGCCCTTTAGGTTAAGCGACATTATTGACAGCCAGTTGTTCTACTCGAATCCACACTATCAGAATTGGGGTCGCCACTATGGTTGGTTCTACATGCTGTTTGCACCACTCCTACTGTCTTCATTCGAGCTTCTAGTTTTTGGAATTGGCCGATCGGACGGAGGCGAGGATTTTGATAATCAAGACAGTTATCGAATTGGCCTTGCCGCACGCTATCTACGTCGCTTTGTTCAGGCCAAAAAATTGTTTGATCCGATTGATACCGCAGACCTGACCTCTAAGTTTGCAATACCGGTGGCAACCATTTGCGATTCTACGATATTGTCCAGCAATATTCATTTCAGGGATTGGTGTCAATCAACGGGGCTGTTTGAGATTGGCGAAAGGGAGGGGGCTCGACTGCGATACAACGATGCGGCTCTTGGGCAAAAAATCACCAGGGCTATGGATGATTTGTCCAATCAATCAATCGAGCCTTCGAGCCCTCCAAAGTCACAGATCAGCCTTAACATATCAAAGGAGGGGACACCTCAATTTGGCTTGCAAATTATGCCCCTTGTGGATGATCGTTGCTCGACCGCTGAGTCATTCGTTTGGTTTGTTCATCGCACGAATCCCAACAGGGCAGTCATTGAGATGGGAGTAAAGGTTGGGCTGACACCTGCCGAGATTGAGGTTTTTTCGCAAATTGCGCGCGGCATTTCTGTGCGATCGGTTGCTGATATCACTGGTCGCAGTTATCAAACCACCCGTTGGCACATCCAAAACATACTTTCGAAATGTGGAGTGCAGTCTCAACGGGAGCTACTCTACCAACTCTTCAATGAAATAGAGAGGTAACATTCGCACAGATTTTGTCCGTTAAGAACTCTGAGTGTTTTGGATAAAGGTGCCAGAGTGGTTGAATGGGTCGGTCTCGAAAACCGTTGAGCGCGCAAGCGTTCCGAGGGTTCAAATTCCTCTCTCTCCGCCATTCTTTCTTTGCCGGTTGAAACTGAAAGCGTGCCACGAATTCTTCGTTCAAACCCTCGACGACTGAAGCGGCCGCGCCAGGGCGCGGTGGGGTTCGTTACCCTCTCTCTCTCCGCCAGCCGGCCTGTCTTTTCGACGTGTTTTGTGTTCGAACAGGAACTTGGTACGCCTTGTGCCTTGCCGCTCGTACATTGGGCCACCGGCTCTATTAAGAGGGGGTGGTGCGCAATACTTTCTGTTAGAACCCATTACCGGTGCGGCAACCGTAGTTGGTATACTGAATTATTTGGACCTTTTGATGTTGGAGATGCAGGTAAAGCGGCCTAGAACTAAGCGTGTAACCTGGCGCGACACAAGAAAGATATTGGATCGCCGTGCCCAATAAGCACTCCAAATTTGCTCAGTATTGGGGAGATTGTTAGGTCTTCACTCGAGACTTGGAATCTGGACCTCACAATCTGCGGCCTCGAAGCCAAGCTGGACCCCAGGGAATCCGAATTTGATAATTGGAATATCAAAGATATTTCCAATTTGGAGCGTAGCTCGTATGAATATGTCGACCCATAGGTCGGAAGGACAGCACTTGGAGCCAAGGGAATAGAACTTCAAAATCTCAAAGCTGCACCAATTCTTCCACAATCCAACTTACTGGAGAACGTCATGAAAAAAATTATCCACCTAACGGATTTGCATTTTGGCAAAGAGGGAAAACACAATGTCGATGCCAGCTTCCGAAAAATTGTCAACAATATTTGCGCGCAGTATCCAGGCAAAAAGAATGCAAAAACCGGGAAGATTGAGAATAAGTTTGTTATCATCATTACCGGAGATTTGGTTGATAGTTTGGACAAGAATGGTGTGGGGAAGGAATTCAATAAGGTAAGAGACCAAATCAGGAAGTTTGAAAAACATGGGTTCAAGGTCTTAGTCGTGCCTGGTAATCATGACTATGGTGCCGGAGCACGCCAGCTCGAAAAATGGGTCGATGTGTTTAAACTGAAATTCTTTGGCCGACGCGATATTTTCTATCCCAAGTTGGACATGATTGAGGGCGTTGCCTTCATAGGGCTGGATACTATGGAGGCTGCGGTGAAGGGCAATTCCATCCTCTCGGATGGAAAACTCGGAAAATGCCAATTGCGAGACCTGAAAAGGATGCTTACCTTTGATAAGAATGTCATAAGGGCGAAAAAGAGAGTCCTCTATATGCATCACCGGGCCTTTCCCTACATTACTGGTGGCCCAGCCCATATGCTGAATGATTGGGATGAATTGAGAGATGTTATCAAGGCCAAACGCGGCGAGAAGAGTATGATTGACTGCATGTTGTTTGGCCATAAACACAAAGCCAAGAAATGGAACAAATGGGGTATTGAGCGCATCTACGATGGCGGTACATCAACCTGGTACCGGGGTAACATATCCCCCCACCATATTATCGATCTGTCCAAAGATCCGTCTACTGATTTGGATGGAAAATTTCTTAGCCCTTAGGCCGAGCCGCATTTATAACGCCGGTCCGGAAGAAGGAAATTTGATGCTCCCTGATTGGTCATCTGAGATTTCCTGATATCGGACTGAGAATTCCCAGTTCGTGTTTGTAGGGAGATTTCGCGAAACCCAACAACAATATCGGTTGCACCCGCATTGGGTTAATAACTTCTGTCGAAGGTTTGAAAGGTTTCCCGCTCTTTCCAGCATATCATGGAATCGGTGCAGAGACCGGCTCATAGGTGATTTCGAAAACCTCTAGCCCCAACTTCATGGACGAAATTCGGTAATTGGTGGAGGTGCTAAGTTCGCGCCGTCACTATTGTTTGTGGGCGCGCTCAAGCGCGGTGAGGTTTGGATTCCAATGCCCAATTGCTGGACTCACGCTTCGTCAGGGACTTCCAGGTACCTCGCCGTCAAGCCAATAGTGTTCCACGCGGCATGTCCGATGATCAGTGGGAGGAGCTTGCGGTCATAGGCGAGATAGAAAATCCCATACACGATGGCAAAGGCTGAGATCTTTAGGGCTCCATTCAATCCGCGATAGTAGTAGTGCGCGAAACCAAAAAGTAGCGCTGGAAAAACGATCGCAACAAATGAAATGGCGGACGTCTTGGCAATCGGCGCTTGACCACTGAGGAGCGATTCAAATCGGTTGATAAGGAACCCTCGAAAAATCAACTCCTCCGATACAACGGCAATCGGAAGGGCGACCAATATCCAAAAAAGATACGTGGGCAAGTGACCCTGTATTCCAGCGAAACGCCCGTCAGAAGAAGGCGGCACCTCGAAGTATTGGCCAACCCATTTCCCAACAATGACTGTCACTGTAACCGCCACGCCCATCGCTATAATCGCCTGGATTAGAGTGACAAACCAACCTCTTAGCGACGTCGGAAAAACCAATCCAACATCCTGCCACTTCCACTGCCTTCTTCTCAACATCCAGGTTGTCATAAGGATGACGACCACAAATGCGGGGAAACTGGAATAGCGCCATCCAACAGCCTCTATGTTGTTGAAGAGCAATTTGACGGTGATGCCAACGATAATGACAAGAAGTATGTCGGTTGCAGCAGACTTTCTAATTGTGCTGATCATCTATGATGCCTTTCTCGAAGAAGCTTGTGCATGTTCTGCAAGGCGGACCTGAAGAGATTTGGTTTCCAGTGCTTTGCGCGCTCGAATCACGGTGTTGAAGAGGTCAACCCCAAGTTCAGAAAACAGCTCCGCATAGGCATTCTCAAGATCCACACATATGCCGTTCAAAACTTTGACCCGGCGCTGCCCGGTTTTTGAGAGCGTTAAGATTGTTCGCCGACGGTCTTTTGGATCGGGTTTTTCCGCGACGAGTTCTAATTCCTTCAGAAGTCCAATCCGGTGGGTCGTTAGCTGGTGTGTGACACCGAGCTCGCGCGCTATGTCGACCTTCCCGCAGGCGCCTTTGCGACCGAGAACGAGCAGGGTTGACGAGAGATGCGAGGGCAGGTCCGTATTCCGGTCTTGTAAAGCCGCGGTTGAGTCATCAATGATGATATTGAGCAAGCGAAGCAATTGGGGCCCCAGGACCGCTGGCCCAAAGTCGTCCAGGAAATCTGCCATGTCTTCTCCATATTATAACAGTATTTGTACAAATACTTGCATAATATGGCGGATCATTCAATCGAATTCGGTAACCTCAGCGGCCTTTGTGGTTCAAATGCCGTCTGATCATCGTCAATGGGATGACAAAAAGGAGTGCAAGCGACACATTTGACGCTGCATTTTGCCAAAATCCGTTGGCAATTGAGACAAGGCTGTCGACCACAAACCAGATTGCGAGCGTCAGGCCAAAAACCTTGAAGGCTGTTTTGTCACCGGCGCGGATGGGGCCGTTTGCTAGATAGAGCATGGGTATCATCCACCCAATAGTGATCGCGCCAACGAGACCGTACAGGAAATACACATAGTGGAGACCGACATCACTGATCGCTGCCGGAAAGGTGGCGTGTCCAAAAAACAGGAAATTGAAGTAGGACATGCCGAAGAGGGGCGGCAAGATGAATGATAGGCTCAAGGCGATGGTGAAGATGGCGGCGCCAATCAATGCGTTGCACCAGAAATTCAGGGACTTGTTGTCAGGCATCGCAACTGCTCCTTGCCCGGTTGATCCTAGGATTGCATGATATGTAGCAGGTGCTACATGATTTGTATGTAGCGATCGCTACATTTTTGTAATTGAGAGGGTTCATGGCCACTCAGCCGAAGAAAGAGCTGATCATAGAGGCTGTCCTTGACTACTTGCTATCACACGGGCTTCAGGATTCCGGCATTCGGACCCTTGCCAAACACGCTGATATTAGCGACCGGATGTTGATCTACTATTATGGCAACAAGGACGCGTTGTTAGCAGAAGCGCTGTCAATGTTGACGGACAGGACGGCTGACGGTCTCAATCTTCTCGTTGGTGAGGGCTTGCATGATGCAGAAGCAATTCTCCAAACTCTTGATCAAGCAGGCGACATTCCTGAATTCGAAGATGCGATGCGGTTGTTTCTGGAGGTGATCGCAATGGCGGCGCGGGGTATTGAGCCCTATCGAAGTGCTGCAAAGAACATCGTCGCCTATTGGCGAACGTGGTTGTCTGAGCGCCTTGCGGAGAGTGAAGACGGTCCGAGTGCGGATGAGTTGCTTGATATTATTGAGGGACGTATTTTGCTAAGACTTGTGGACAAGGCATAGGGGCAGTGTTTCTTGTTAATCAGCTGGGATATGCTTTTTTAAGTGCATTTGCGACGGCACTGTGCGCATCAGCTTCCAGCAATGTTCCGTGAGCGCTCAAGAGACGATCGAACTTTAGTTCTAGGAGTCTTTCAAATTCGCCCCTCAGAGACGCGCCTTCTGGTGTCATCAGTTTGATCCAGAAGGGACCTATGAGTGTGGTCTTGGGGAAACCAATGAAGGGAGACATGATGCGTGCCGGCAGGTTTGAGTTGCTGTAATCTGCGTAGTGCTGAATGGCGTCACAAGTTAAGAGAAGATTCTGTTCGCTTGGTAGAAGGAGCATGCATTCAGGTTGAAGAGTTTCTTTGAAGCAAAAGAGCTTGGCGTTGTCGAAGGGAAGATCGCTGGTCTCGGTCAAAACTTGATCGATTGCGGGCTGAGTGTAAGTCGTGCCGCCTTCCTGACACCAAAACTTTGGCTTGTAGCGATCCATGTAGAAAGGATCGTCCATGCCATGAAAGGCCCCAAGACGAATGATGTGTTTGACATGGCCGAGATCGTCAAGACGCGCAAGCTCGCTATAGCTTAGGCGAATTGGATTGATCAAGGTGAGGTTTTGGTCCCTGCGGACAATTGCCATGTTGCGTGAGAAGCGGATGATGCGATTGATGTTCACGCTGCCGCTCGCCATGAAGACATCATCACCGATTTTCTCAATTGGGTCGTGCGGGAGTACTGCAGGGAAAGTCACGGGGGCCTCCTTGAAGAGTGGAATGATATCAACAGATGTATTTTGCAACCTGTCAAGCGGCGCGTTGGTTGCCTGACTGAGTTGTGATCGTCATATCTTGTCTCCCAATTTAGGCGATTTACTCTGTAGAGGGATATTCGTGCTCCTTTGCAGTAAACTTGCGATCATTGATGAAGAATCGTGCGGGGAAAATTGGCAACTCTAGCTTAAGTTCTTGGTCGTCACGCTGGAGTGTGACTTGGACCTGTTGGCCGGATTGGGCCAAGTGGGAAGCCACCTCGATGGGTGATTTGCCGGTGACGCTGGATCCTCCCACAGCACTGATTTTGTCCCCTGTCTTAACCCCAGCTTCGATTGCGGCAGAGCCTTTGAGTACAGCGGATACATAGGGCGCACGGTCAGAATCTGTTGAGACAACCATGCCAGAGACTTCGATTTCATAAGGATCATTGTAGTGACTATTTGGCTTAAGCATTAGTCGATGACCCGGATAGTCAAACGTGACGGTGAAACGTGACAAAATTTCCATACCGACTTGCGTTTCCTCAAATGACATTCCTGTCTCGAAACCTGAGAGGATACTCGGTAGAGAATAGGAGCCAAGGGTGAGAGCATTGATTGAAGCGAATGAGCCCATGATGGGACCTTGCATGCCAAATCCTAAGCTTGCAGGCACCGCATTGTCTGGTGGTTGAAAACCATGCGCCCCGATCATTGAGATTTGAATCGGATTCGAGTTGCCGAGGTCGAGCGCGAGGGCAATCTTTACTGGGTTGGCCGCTTCTATTTCAATGGTAGCCGGAATCGTCCACATGCCGCTTTCTTGTTCTGAGAGCGGAATGCTAAGCAAATTCGCTTCTGCTTCGTAGTCACTTGGTTTCCAGAGTGAAAGTTCCAGGCGATCGAAATCGATTTCAACCACATAGTTTTTGAAGAAAATGGCACTTACTTGACCTTCGGAGCCAGCCCAAAGATTAGGTGTGCCGGGGGTGTAGTTGGTGACCGCGGCTTGCTGATTTGGAAATTCTATTCCAGGAAATGCCAACAGTATGTCCGTGGCGCGGCGTGAGGGAACAGCACTTCCCTCCCCGGACCCTTTGACCGAGATGGTTTCTGTGTAGGTGAGGTCGAAGCCATCGACCTCGGGACTGCCAAAAAACAGGAGGTCGTCTGAGAGTATTCCATTGTCAATTAACATGCGTGCGGGCCTACCGTTTATCTCGGCATTCATGCGAATGTCACCGCGATACATGTCAAATGGGATGACAATAGGCTCGCCTGTTCCGTCACTGTCTGTAATGTGTCGTTCGGTGTCATGCGCCGAGTGTGAACACGCCGCAATCAGGACTGTTAAGACTGAGATGAGGTGCCACACTCTCATGAGGACATTTTCCTTCCTTCAATGCCTCGTCCGAAAATTTCAAGGAAATGGTCGATGTAGGTTGAGGTCTCCATTTCGGCAAAGGAATAACTTCCGAAGATGACCCGCGCGCAGACAGCGCGAAGGGTGTAAATGAACTGGCCAATCGTAGAATCAATCGAAATGTCACTTCGAATGCTTCGATCACGAATACCCGTCGATAGGATTGTTCTCAAATCGTCTGCAAGCTGATCGTTTTGACGCTCGAATTCAGTGAATGTTTGATCGCTTAGTCTTTCTGGGTGAATTCCGTTGTAGTCCCAATAGAGTTGTAGGCGAAATGAGTGGGGTGTTTCGTACGCCCAATCGGCATAGGTCCTTGCCCAAGAGATAAGTTTTTCTAGGCCAGTGGCGGCCTTTTCCATGACCTCAATCTGTCGTTGGCGGCGCGGGATGATGTCTTGCATGTGCAGCGTTAAGAGGATTTCGTCTCGACTTGTGAAGTAGCTATAGAGCGTCCGGCGTGTGTATTCGGCGGCCGCCGCGATGTCGTCCATTGTAGTGGCATCCACACCCTTTTGAGCCAAAACGTGGCGGGCAGAATCGAGTATGTAGTCCTGGCGGGTTTTTTTGAGAACAGCGTGTCGATCGGGCATTGCCACTACCTTATAAATAATTACACATAATGTGTAACATCAGATTATTGGATCTGCAATAGTGATGAAACGTGGGACTTTGACGGTTTGGAGTTAGGCCGCTGGGATCACATAGAAGAATATGGAGAAGAAATGGAAGGTGCTGCCGCCGATTACAAAGACGTGCCAAACCGCATGATTAAAGGGTAAGTCGCGCCAAAGGTAGAAAACAACGCCAATTGTATAGGCAAGGCCGCCAGCGACGAGGAGCCACAATCCGATTGGGGCGAGGGCGCCAAACACAATAGATCCTGCCCAAGCCATAGGTATCCACGCCATAGTGAGATGCATCAAGTAAGCCACTTTCTCGTAGGCGTCGCTCCGCTCGGTTAAGAACGCTGTGACTTGTATGGTGATGCCAATCGCAGCCATGGACCAAATGATCGCAAACAGAATCCATTTCTGTCCTTCCGGCATCAGAAGGCAGAAAGGCGTGTAACTTCCCGCGATGAGGAGGAAAATTCCACTGTGATCGAAGGACAAGAAGAGCTTCTTCACAGAGCCGTGCGGCATAGCGTGATGCAATGCCGAAAAAACATAGAGAAAAATTAGGGCTGATCCGTAGATAGCGGCCGCCCAAACACTTCCGTCTCTTCCGATGGCAACGGCACGAACAATGAGAAATACAAGACCAGCGACACCTAACGCCGCCCCTAGTCCATGCGTTGCAGCATTAACAACTTCTTCTGAGCGTGTGTAGCGCGGTTGCTCGACGGTTCGCTGTGTCCTAGTCAAAATCACCTCCCAACACCAACACCCAAAATCCAGCGACAATGCTATCGTGCGGTATGGTTAAGGCATAGTGCCAGGATGGTGGAATCTGTTCAATCATGATCCAGTGAGAGAAACAATTTGTGATCGCGCGATTTGGAATTGACGACCCTTGAATGTATCGCGTGTCTCTGTGAGTTCGGTTTTGCGCCGAGATACTAGCTGGCGAGGCGGTTCTTTGTGGATTGGTTGGTTGTGCTGCTTGTCTTTTCTTGAGCGCAGCTTTCTTCAATGGCTGCAAAGAACTCGTCGGGATTGATCGGCTTTGTGACGTAAGCCGACATGCCCGCGTTTAGCAGCTTTTCTTTGTCTCCGGCCATGGCATCTGCCGTTAGTCCAATGATTGGGAGATCATTATTGCCATAGTGTTGGCGAATTTCGCGTGTGGCGTCGGTACCATTCATCTTTGGCATATGAACATCCATAATAACCGCATCAAAGTACCCTGGCGCAGCGCTGATGACGATCTGCACTGCTTCGTAACCGTTGACCGCTGTCTCAACTTTGTGGCCCTCGGCTTGCAGTAGTTCACAGGCCAGACGTCGATTGATTGCATTGTCATCGACCACGAGCATGCGTTTCTGCGTCGCCCCATCACTTTTTGTAAAGGATGAACCTCCCTCATGTTCAGAACCATTTGATGCTTCTGGCAAAGTGATATCGATCCAAAATTTGGACCCTTTACCTTCCCAGGACCAGAACTCGATTGTACCGCCCATCATTTCAGTGAGGCGCTTGCAGATCGAAAGCCCGAGGCCACTGCCCCCGTATTTACGGGTGATGGTTATGTCGCCTTGAACAAAGGAAGAAAACAGCCTGCCTTGAGCGTCCAGTGGAATACCGCTTCCTGAATCTGTCACCGAAATTCGGACGCTCGATTCATCCCGCTCCCGAGAGAGTATCTCCACTCTTAGTGTGATACCTCCGCAGGAAGTGAATTTGAATGCATTGCTTACAAGATTGCTTGTCACTTGGAGGAGCCTGTGATCATCGCCAACGACATTGAGATGTTCTGGGCAATCTACTTCCAAATTGAATCGCAAACCCTTGGCTTTGGCCTGCGGCTCCCATAGTCTTGCGCATCTGTTGATGACTGCGGCGAGATTGAACTCACGAGATTCCAGTTTTAGTTGACCAGCTTCAATTTTCGAGTAGTCGAGAATGTCATTGAGGAGATAGAGGAGATCATCGCCAGATTGACGAATGGCCTCGAGCTTTGAGTGCTGGTCATTGGATAGATCGCTGTTGGCAAGAAGTCCAGCCATGCCGAGGACACCGTTGAGGGGTGTGCGGATTTCATGGCTCATCATTGCTAAGAACTCAGACTTGACGCGATTTGCCTGGACCGCCTCTTCCTTCGCGATATGTGCTTCTTCGGTTGATTGCGTGAGCAGTTTAGTCCGCTCTTCGACTTGATCTTCAAGCTCAAGGTTCGCACGTGCCAATGATGAGCGAAGCCGCTCCGATGTTTCAAATGCGGTTGTAATGCGCCGCCCGACGATTACCCCTTGCGCAAGGATGAGGAAGGAGATGGAGATGTAGGCTCTGATACCTACGGCTGCGTGCGTAACAGTGTGTCCCATGATGCTGGAACCAACGCCCAATCCCAATACAAAGACCCCTAAGAGAAACAGATAGGACCCGGGTAATTTCTTGAACGCAGCGACGGCAACCGAAATGAGGCATGCCCCAATCGCCGCCAACATACCGATCTTGTAGATCGGGAGCAGACCGGTGAAAGTCATCGGCTCAAGGATGGTGATTGAAAGGCCTGCGATCGCGGCGTAGACGACGAAAGCGCGATGCGCAAATTTCCAACATACTTGTGGGTAGAGACGCCAGACAAAATTGACACCGGCGACGCTCCCTAGAACGAGTGCTAGGTATTCGAGTTTTAGCGCCAGTGCGGTCAAGTCAATTGGAAGCGGAGACGAAATCGGAATCATGCCCAATGTACAGGTCCCGTGAACCGCGACCGCGACCAGTAGTCCACCAAACGACACGAAGACCCAGTCCCTTTGGCGTGCGAAGTAGAGAGAGAAATGATAAAAGGCTAGGGCGAGCGCGGCCCCAATCATCAAAACGAGCACCACCCATCGGATATTGTGAGACCGTTTGAGATGCTTTGCATCTCCTAAAATGATCGACTGTCTTATGCCGCCTTCGGCGTGAACGAAGTTTGATACATGCACCACCAGACTTAGGTTGTCACTCGCTTGTGCTTCTACTGATATTGGCGTGTAGAGGGCAGTCATTGAGACAGACTGCTCTGAGTGGTCGTCTTCGCCGGGCTGCCCTTGTTCCGCAACCAGCTTGCCGTTTAGGAACAATTGAAATGTGTGATAGATGCTGCCCGTCTCGAAGGCGAGAGGAGGTGTATTTGCAGGCAAGAGAATCTGCAAATGGTATGTGGCGAAACCAGAGCCATCGGAGCTGTTTCCGTTGACCTGAGATTGGCGCCAGTCATGTGGAATGAAAACATTGGGTGCATTTCTGAGCGAATAAAGATCACTGGGTGAGACGAGTTCTTGCCAAACAAATCCCCATTCGCCGTCGAGTGCGATGGCACCATCGGTCTTGAAGTCCCAGTCTCTGAGATCGAGAACACCGCTTTGGGCTGTTGGAGGGTATATTTCCGCACGTGCAAAATCGTGTGGCGCCACGCAAATGATGCTGGCAAGCGCTAGCGCAAGGAACCCTCGTCCGATTTTAGACTCAAATATACGCACCAAAACCCAAACCCCGTAGTGAAACCTAGTGTTTACGTGACTCGAGTTTAGAATTTGGCGCCTAAGATTCGATTAAGCCTAGCGCTTTCAGGCGACTAGTGTTGCGGCCATTTTCCATAAAACAATGACGATTCTAGACGATGGCCCTTCTGTACAAATGCCACGACGCATGGCCAAGGATCGGTAAGACAATCAATAAGCCAATGAGGGCGGTCATCAAGGCGAATCCGAGAAGCAGGCCGATGATGATGCACCAGGCCACCATCGGTCGTGGATTGGCGCGAACGCTTTTGACGCTCGTAACCATTGCTGTGACGAAATCGACTTTGCGATCGAAAAGAAGAGGAACCGAGACCACGCTTATGGAAAAGACCGCGAGTGCCAATATGGCGCCACTTACATTTCCGAGGAATAGAAAGACCAAACCTGAGGGGTCGTGAATATCTGGGTCAAGAGTTCTGTAATTCCTGGAGGCCTAAATCCAATGAACCCGAAGAACAAAAATGCTGCAATGTCCATCCAAACAATGAGTGTAAATCCGGCCACTAACGCCATCCAACCAAGATCCTGCCGTCCGGCATTGCGGATGGATCCAAGGGTGGACGACCAAGTGAGGTCAAGGCCTTGCTCTCGACGCCTGGAAACATCGTAGAGACCTGCCGCTACAAATGGTGCGATAAGCGCGAATCCGATCGCCAGCGGATAGACAAGAAAAGGCAGATTGAAAATAGTGAGCAACACGAAAAGTATCCAACCGCCGACGGCATATATGGCGGAGAAGAAAAGTCCAAACAATGGTGCTGCCCGAAAATCTTTTGTGCCCAACCTGAGGGCCTTCCAATATCCGAGAATTCGAGGGTGCGGATCTCTGGCGGTGTCGCGGCTTGCGATTCGGTGGCGGAATTCGCTGATTGCGTATCGCTCATATGACTTGCTTCGTTACCACCGTGGCCGGCATATCCACAAACACTCGACGATATTGCCTGCCTTATCTAACTTCTCTCGTTGCCCATTCCAGTTTTTGCGACTTCTGAAAGCCTGGCAACGCTTGGGATTGTGACATGCCTTCCTTCAAACTTGACAAGGTCTTGCTCACTCAATTCCTTGATCACGCGAGAAAGCGTTTCACTCCTTGTGCCAATCATGGAAGCGATCTGAACTCGCTTGACAGGAAGGTCAAGCAAGAAAGTATCTGTTGTTTCTTCCAGAGCAGCGTCTTCCATCAATATCAAGAGAAGCTGTACGAGGCGGATGCGAACAGGAACATGGGGACTGCGTAGCATGATCGCATCTTGCGGTCCTGGATCGCGCGCTAGTGTCTTTAGAAATGTCAGTGCAATGTCGTTGTTGCGGGATACCATTCTCTTAACAGCGGTGGCGGGAATGAGACATATGCGACAATCTGTTAAGGCGAGACCGTTGGAGGCATGGGGCTCTTCGGCGAAATAGGATCGCCAGCCCAAAGTGCCGCTGTCGAGGATGATACGAAATCCTATCTCTGCGCCGTAAATGTCGAATTGGCGAAGGAGGATTCGACCTTCTTCAAGACAGTAAATGCCCTGGGAGTGATCGTGTTGTGAAAAAATTGTTTCACCAGCCGCGTATTCCTTCGGTCGCAGGCTGTGCCACATCTCGTTGAGACTGTCATTGTCGAGGACCGACCACTCGACGCTTTCAAATCGTGGACAGGTCAGACAGCGTTGGTGATTTGCACCGTTGGTTGGCATCAGCACCCTTTGTCCCATCGTTCGCAAATGCGGCGATGTCTAAATCTCGAGATGAACATAACCACTGCCGCCTCAAGCTGAGGCAGCAGCAGGGACGCAAACAGGGGTGCAGTCTATTATATGGAAGTCCGACGAGCAAATCCCTTCGGTTTGCGCTTGCGCAGCCGATTGGCGTCGCTGTTGCGCTTCTCGACACGCTTTATGAGGGTTTGCTGACAACTGTCCTTTCTTTGGGACCGTCCAGGCGCACGCTGGTTATAGGCACCGTCCGGCTTCATATCCCAGGCTGATCTCTGGTCGCGGAGCTGAATATCCAGAATGGTTTTTAATTCGGCTTGGTGCGATTTGTCCTCAATTGGCGTTACGACTTCAACCCGGCTTTCCAAGTTGCGCCGCATGAGATCGGCGGACCCGATGAAATACTCCTCAGCGCCGCCATTGCGGAAGTAGTAGATTCTTGCATGTTCAAGGAACTGTCCGACGACACTGATCACAGAGATGTTTTCAGAGAGGCCCGGTACACCTGGGCGGACACGGCAGGTGTCGCGAATAATGAGCTCGACTTTCACGCCAGCATTGGAGGCTTCATAGAGGGCCTTTGCAATGTCGGAATCTTCCAGAGCGTTGCACTTCAACCGAATTAGGCCTGGTGTTCTGGGTGATGACAGCTCTGCTTCGCGGGCAATCTTTCTAATGAGTTCCTTCTTCAGAACTTTTGGTGTCGTCAATATTTTTTTATACTTGCGCGATGGCTTGCAACCGGTTGTTAGATAGTTGAAGAGCTCTGTTAGGTCGGAGCCGATTTCAGGATCGCTTGTAAGAAGCCCCAGGTCTGTGTAGAGGCGTGCGGTTCCTGCATGATAATTCCCGGTTCCGATGTGCGCGTAGCGACGCAAACCATCATAGTCTTGGCGCACGACAAGAATTGTCTTTGAGTGAGTTTTTAGTCCTACGACCCCGTAGGTGACATGGATGCCAAATTCTTCAAGTCGACTTGCCCACCGGATATTGGCGGCTTCGTCAAACCGTGCCTTGAGTTCAACGACAACGGCGACTTGCTTGCCATTACGTGCGGCCTCAATCAAATACTCAATGATTTTCGTGTCTGATGATGTGCGATAAAGCGTCATTTTGATGGCGCGAACCTTTGGATCGCGGCTTGCTTCGCGTACAAGTCGCACGACCGAAGTCGCGAAAGATTCGTACGGATGATGCAGGAGAATGGGGCCGGTATCCCGAATGATGTGAAACAAGTTTCGGGAGTCTTGGAGTTTGATATTCGAAATAGGGTGGTGGTCGGGATCGTGCAAGGCTGGAATGTCTAGCATGGCGATCTCCATGAGATCGGACATGCCCAATATCATGTCGGACTCGTGGACGTCTTGATCTTCGTTTAAGCCCAGTTCTGCGCAGAGCATACCGCGATGAACCGGGTCGATATCATTCTCGGTCTCAAGGCGAACGATTGGGGCGAATTTTCGATCTCGTAACTCAAGTTCAATCATTGCCAACAGATCGTCGGCAGCTTCTTCGTCACGCTCCGTGTTAGCGTTTCGAATAACGCGGAAGAGCTCAACTGACAGAACATCCATATCTGGGAACAAGAGATCCAGATTGTTGGCAATTACGCTCGATAGAGGCACAAATTCATAAGTGTCTGGCACCTGCATGAAACGCGGGACGCCTGAGCCAGAGGGAACCTTTACCCGAGTGAGAACACGGTCCTCGCTTTCGTCACGTCTTAGCGTGACAAGCAAGTTCAAAGAGAGATTTGAAATAAATGGAAACGGGTGAGCCGGATCGATGGCCAATGGTGTAAGCAAGGGAAAGATGTTCTCGATGAATTGCTCCCGGAGAACTGTTTTCTTCTTTCCGTTAAGTTCATCGTATTGCGAGATCGCGATCCCGTGTTCGCCCATTTTTCCGAGTAAACTCAGATAGACCTCACGCATTTGATGTTGAATGTCGTGCACCTCTTCAATGCATGCATCAATTTGTTGTTGTGGTGTGCGGCCATCAACAGTGAGATCATGCACGCCAGCACCGACTTGTTGTTTGAGACCTCCGATTCTTTTCATAAAGAACTCGTCGAGGTTTGAAGCCGCGATGGCCAGAAACTTGAGCCTTTCAAGCAGTGACGTGCGATCATCTTGAGCTTCATGAAGGACGCGGCGATTGAACTTGAGCCAGGTGAGCTCTCTGTTGAGGTAGTTTTCAGGGGACTCTAGGTCGACACCAAATTTAGTCCTTTTGGTGGGGTCTGGATCTTTCGAGCTTGTGAGTCCCTTGTCATCTACCAAACTGACGACAACTGATTCCTTGTTCTTACTGTCGGTGTTCGTGGTGGTTTTTGGTTTTGAATCTGACATTGGACTTCTCGTTCTTGCTATATTGGATCAATACTTTTCGGGGACAAAGTTTTGCTCGGTGATGGGAGGTCGCACATACCCAACCCCCTCTTGACGGTGTGGCAATTCAATTTTGGCAGGCGTCAGGTCTGCGTAAGAAATCATTGACAGAAAATGTGAAATACAATTGAGTCTCGCCCGCTTTTTGTTGTCTGCATTGACCACGAACCATGGGGCCTGTTTGATATCGGTATGCGCGAACATCTCGTCCTTTGCCATTGAATATTCGACCCAGCGTTTGCGGGACTCCAAATCCATCGGGCTCAATTTCCATCTTTTGGTGGGTGTCTTGATGCGAGCTTGGAATCGCTGCTCTTGTTCTTCATCGCTTACCGAGAACCAGTATTTGATGAGAATGATTCCCGAGCGGATCAACATGCGCTCAAACTCTGGGCAGGTACGAAGGAATTCCCTATATTCTTCCTCCGTGCAGAAATCCATCACCCTTTCAACGCCGGCACGATTGTACCAACTGCGATCAAAGAGCACGATTTCACCCTTGGCTGGAAGTTGGGAGACATAGCGTTGGAAGTACCATTGACTGAGTTCGCGCTCCGTAGGAGTTCCGAGAGCAACGACACGGCAAATTCGTGGGTTTAGACATTGGGTGATGCGCTTAATGACACCACCCTTTCCGGCCGCATCGCGACCCTCAAAAATTACAACCACTTTGAGTTTTTCTTGTTCAACCCATTTTTGCAGCTTGACGAGTTCGATCTGCAGTCGCTCAAGCTCTGACTCATAGAAATTTTTGTCGATCTTTCGTTTCTCAGGTCGGATGTCGCCCCCCACCTCTTTCAAATGAGCGGTTTCAACTGGCGATGCGGATTGTCGATTGCTTTTGGTTGAAGCCACATCTGATTGCGCGGTTTTATCCGTCTTTTTCTCTCTTTTGGACATAGATTCCTTCGCCCTGCAGACGCTTGCCCAGCAAAGCCGAACAATTCGCGATAATCTGAGATGGTGTCCCGATTGTTTGCCGCTGCTCCCACATCTGGCACCGCGCGGAACTCTCAAGATTTTACCGGATCGTTGAACCTATGTCATTGTGACAAAATGGTCTTGATGATTGTCAAAGTTGACTTCCTTCGCCGATGCTAATTTTTGATTGTTGTATCGCATGAGTTTGACCGAACATTGAGTGTGGATGCGTGGATTTTGTCGCAGAAAGCGGTGTCTCGGACTTGAATCTTCGCAAATGGCTCAAATCTGCGATTTTGCCGGTTTCGGTCACCTCTACACATGGCCCCTTTGAGATCTTGAAAGGAAAAGCAAATGACTGAGGCAGTTACCGCCGTCCAAGGGATTGGCCCCTATATGGGGAAGATTCTTTCAACTGAAGGCATTCGGACGGTCGAAATTCTGGCCACTTCCACCATAGAACGATTGGTGACGATTGAGGGAATCGGACGCGTCAAAGCCGATCAATTCATAAAGGCGGCGCGCAAACGGTTGCGATCAAATGACGTAGGTGGTGAAAAAACTGGACTAAATGGCAAGTCGACGCCTGATCGGGAAGAGACTGCAAAGAAAGCGAAGAAGATAGGCAACAAGAAATCTGGCAAGAAGACCAAAAAGTCTGATCCCAAAAAGTCGAAGAAATCGAAAAAGTCCAAAAAAGACAAGAAGAGAAAAAGGGGCCGAAAGTCCAAGAAAGACAAGAAGTCCAGAAAGAAAAGCAAGAAGAGCAAGAAAAAGTAGGCATTCTACTTTTCGCAAGACTGCCCGGTCAGAAGAAAATCTGTTAGGTTCATACGCCTGTCACCTGGGGCTGATAATTGTTATCTGCACGTCTCCGGTCATTTTAGGTACTGGAGGCTATGGTGTTGCAATATTGAATTGAACCGTGAGGTTAGTCGATGGGAAGTCAACGGATTTCAGAAATCATCCAAGACCGTGAAATCTTTGCGTTGCCGGGTGATGCGACGGCCCATCAGGCTCAGCAATTGATGGAAGATCATGGGGTAAACGCTGTTGTAATTGTGGACGCCGGTGTGCTTGTGGGCATTTTCTCTGAACGCGATTTGGCGCGGGAACAAGGGTCGAGCAGTTTTGACCCTGAGGCAGTTTCTTTGAGCGAAGTGATGACACCAGAGCCAGATACAATTGGCACTGAGGCTTCTGCCGTGGACGCTCTGGAGAGAATGGATGCCGGAGGGTACCGTCATCTTCCAGTGGTAGACAAAAGTGGCAAGCTTGTCGGTGTGGTTTCGCGTCGGGATTTTTTCTAAAGGATGGAACCAAGTGCCCAAGACGCGCAACTCGAAAAGTCCTAGGCGGCTTCTTTCGAGTTGAGATTTTCGGCCCGCACCTTTGAAGACTTCTTCTTCTTTTGTTTTGGCGGCAGCTTGATTGTTTTGGCAATGCGTCTGCAGTGGCGGAATATGTCAGTGAGATAGTCGATCGTTTCAATCTCGCGCGTGTAGGTCTGCAATCTGTTTGGTTCGTCGGCACTCAACCTTTGAACTTCGTGCCTGGCGGTTTGCTCTGCAATCCTGGCAATATCTTGCTTCATGGCTTTCAGGTTTTTGACCGCGGTAGCGTCTTCTTCCTTCAGTGCAGTCGACATGAGTTCAAAGGCGATTTGAACTTGTCGATGGTAGTCGGTAATACGCTCAAGGGTCGGAGCGCTTACAGTGATGTTCTCGGCAATCCTGCGCAGGCCCAACATTACCATTCCGGTTTCGACGATGTCACCAATCTCTTCTAGTTCTTTTACAATTGTGAAAAGGCGCATAAGTGTATCGGTTTCGTCTTCTGAGAGAGTCCGTACACTGATTTTTCCCAAATATGTGACAATGTGCCCGTGCAGGTCGTCAACATTGGCGTCCATCTCAGCAATGGATTGCAATTCGCTGGCTGATCCTGTCAGCGCTGTAGGTAAGATGGCGTCGACCATTCGTTCGACATGTGTGGCGAGATGGGCAATTTCAAGACGGGCGCGGTCGAGGGCAAGAGATGGTGTTGAGAGGAGTTCCTTGTCGAGATATTGGGGCCTGATAATTGCTTCGAGATCGATGGGTCGATCCTTGACGACCCATTCGCAGAATCTAGCGAATACGCCTGCAAATGGGAGAAATAGAAATGCGATTCCGACATTGAAGATTGAGTGCGCATTGGCGATTTGGCGCGGTGTCTCTGCGGCGAGACGTTCAATGCCGGAGAGATTTGGCGACGCCGGCGAAATGGTTCGCACGATATCGGCAAAGATTGGTATGAACCAAACGAAGACAAGAACACCCATTATGTTGAAGGCGACGTGCGCTACGGCGACACGAACGGCCTCTCTTGACTTCCCAATGGCTGCAAGGCCTGCTGTGACACATGTGCCAACGTTGGCGCCAAAGGCTAACGCGATGCCACCCTCAAGTGAGATCAATCCTTGAAGGGCTAAGGCAATGATGACTCCCATCGTCGCGGATGACGACTGTACGAGGCCGGTGAATGCGGCGGCAACGGCAATGCCTATGAGTGGGTTAGATACGCTGCCCATGAGGTCGATGAACGGTTCATAGGTTCTGAGGGGTTTCATTCCTGCACTCATGATGCCCATGCCAAAGAAGATGAGGCCGAGGCCCATGATGAGAAAGCCGTAGTGTTTGATGCGTTCATTCTTGGCGGTAAATGACATCAGAAAACCGCCGCTCACAAAAATGAGTGCGTATTTTGTGACTTTGAAGGCGACGATCTGTGCCGTGATGGTGGTGCCAATGTTGGCACCGAGAATGACGCCTACGGCCTGGCTGAGCGACATAAGGCCTGTCGCAACAAAGCCAACCAACATGACGGTGGTGACGGAAGAGGACTGGATAATTGCTGTAACGAAGGCGCCTGTGCCCAATCCCATGAACCTGTTGCCGGTCAAGCGGGCGAGAACGTCTTTCATTCGACTGCCCGCGACCATTTTTAGGGATTCCGACATTTGCTCCATGCCGAACAGGAAAATCGCAAGGCCACCGAAAAGCTGGACGCCCATTTGCCACCAATCGATGGGGTCACTTTTTGATGTTGCGGATATGGCGGGAGTGCCGACGGTGGCAATGACAATGGCAGATAGAAGAAAAAGGATGGCCCACTGTTTCAATGGTACTTTTCCTTTCCCTGCAAAATTGAAGACATCATTCGTCATCTAGGGCGGTCTCCGTCGCTTTGACGATAGTTACAGGAATTGAGGCATGCTGAGCCACATACTGGGCGGTCGATCCCAACAAGAGGTGAGGCAGGCCGGTCAGTCCTCGACTTCCCAAGACGATGTCGTCGGCGCCGATCTTGACAGCCACCTCCACAATACGTTCTGCAGGAACGCCCTCTACGAGGAGTGGTTCGGCCATGCGGAGAACTGAATGACTGGGGTTTTCGAGACAGAGCTTTGCAAAGAATTCCTTCAGGTACTTTTCTGCCACTTCTTGTAACGGCAGTAAGAGATCGGCAGGATCAGACCGGTAAAATCCCGGGGCTCCGGGAGGTTCGTGGGCGATGTGGAGAATCTTGAGGGATTTGTTGGTTGCCTCGGCATACTCGACTGCCCAATGCACCGCCGCCTCTGAATCTTCTGAGAAATCGACGGCGACGATGACTGTTGCGCTTGGTGCTGCCATTGAAACCGTGTCTCCTTTCCGACTCATTTGCAAAGAGTCCATGAACCGGCCCACTTGGGCAAGCATTAGGTTGGACCCAATGAACTAGCGGAATGAGTGGTAGGAAAACTTGATATTTGTCAAGAAAGCCAGATTGAGTCCTACCCGCCTGAGCTAGGTAAGATGTTGGCGAGCGGCAATGACCGCGCTGCGGTGGTGGGGTTTAAGATCAAGCTGCATTGCCGTCTCAAAAGGCATGCAGGCGAAATCTACGTGCTCGTCACTCAATTGAATGGGTGTCTCGTTCAAATTGATTTGGCAAAGGAATGAGAGGATCAGTTTTTCTCTTCCTTTGCGCCGAGGGGCAAGGGTTGTACGCACGAGGTTCTTTGGTGCGATATCAATGCCGGTTTCTTCGCGAACCTCACGCTTCAAGCCGATCTTTATGCTTTCGCCTTGCTTGATCTTCCCGCCAGGCAAATCCCACGAACCGTCGGGCTGTTTTAGTAGCAAGATGTGGTCGCCTGAAACGATGATCGCTTTGGCTGAAACGAGTATTGGCTTGGACTTTGGTCCAGCAAAGGACTGAGCTATCGACATTTTGAAAATCTACATTGTGATTTCCAACATGGAACAGTCTTGATGTTAACAGTGCGTTAACGAATAGGTTTTCCTTGGGGCTTTGTAGTGTCTGTAGATTCTAGTCGGCGGAAAGGACCTCGGTTTCAAGTCTACGTAACTTTCCGAGTGCCTTCAGTCTATTGCGAACGCCATTTCCTATCATCTCGGTCGCGTCGGCGGTCAAATGCAAGGTCAACTTCTGCATATCGACCTCAAGGCGACATCGGTTTACGAGATTGGGACCGTAGGATTTGATGGCGTGCGCCAGTCGCAAGAGCGCACCGATTTCCCGTGCGTGATCGACGTCTCGTGTCTTGAGTGTGGTTGCAACGTGATTGGGGAGATCGTCGTCATCGCCGCCGTATCGATAGTAGATCGAAAGGGCGAGGATTGCTCGTTCGCGATGGGTAATGCCGATAAATGGAGCATGCAGTATGGAGTAAAAAGTGTCGAGAGCGCGGTATGAAGGGTGCCGAGCCCACGCAATGTCGCTTAAGAGCCGAATGCTTTCGGCCAGCCTTGCCGAAATACCCGACATTTGATCGAAGTAGGGACGCACAAAGGGCTCAAGTTCGTCGGCTTGCGAAGACCCAGGTCTTGATCGGTCGGTCATGGATCTGCAATGAGAAATGAGTGGGTCTCCTTGCCGATCTTTCTTCTTCAGGCGATCGAAGAGAGCGCCTTCGCGCACACCATGTGCAGAAATCGCAACGTTTTCCGGTTGAAAGCGATCAATGAGATTGCGCAAGACGAGCGCGGAATAGGGTAATGTTGCGCGCCGGTTCTCGGGGATTTCGTCATGCAGTTTCATTGAGAGTTGATCGGCAAGCAGGCGATTGTCTATGAAATCTCGGAGTTCTTGCGCGGGTGCATCAAATTGGTGGAGGATTCGGATGGGGTATCTCTTGTGAGTGATGTAGACACGTGCCAAAGCACGCCAGCTACCGCCGACCAGAAAAAAATCTGATGTGGTGTCGAAGAGGTTTGGAATGTTTTTCAGGTGTTCGTTTGTTACACCACTTGCTTGCTCAATCGTAGAATCCACCAGCCGCAAGGTTCCAATGGGAAGTGAGTGACCGCCGGATACGCGTCCAGAGCGCGCTTCGATGATTTCAAGACTGCCGCCGCCCATGTCACAAACGATGCCGGTGGGTTCATGAAACGAGTAGCACACACCAAGTCCGGTTAGGTGTGCTTCTTCTTCGCCGGTGAGGACGGATATTTTGACCTTCATAATGTCTTCGGCTTTGGCCACGAAGTCCGGCCCATTGCTCGCATCGCGCACCGCTGCGGTTGCGAACACGATGAGATCATCGATCTCGTATCGATCACAAATCAATCTGAAGCGCCGCAAGGTCTTGTGCGCGCGCGCCATGGTCTCCTTCATCATGGCGCCTTCTTGGGCGAGGCCTCGCCCGAGCTCGCACTGGGCCTTTTCGTTGAAGACTGTGGTCGGGGTTCTTCGAAGGCCGTCATATATGACCAATCGGACGGTGTTGGACCCGATATCAATGACGGCAACAGGCTTCATCGCTGGCAAACTCTCGTTGTGACCTTGAGGGCTCATCTTCATGGTCCTTATTAAGGGAGAATCGAAAAATTACATAGGCCAAAGCGAAGCGTTTACGAGTTGCCATTTGCCTGTCGCCTCTGAGCTGAATCATGTGCATGATGTCCGGCAAAGAGACTCCGGCGCGGGTCAAACGTATGGGAGGATAGAATGGGACTGAAGCTTGGCGTTTCCGTCGGGTACTGGGGGGCGCAGCCGCCAAAAGACATGATCGGTCTGGCGCAGCGTGCGGAGTCACTTGGGTACTGGGGGTTCTTTACGGCTGAAGCCTATGGGTCGGATGCCTTTACGCCCTTGGCTTGGGTAGGTGCACACACGACGTCGATCAAGCTTGGGACAGGCATCGTTCAACTGTCAGCTCGAACGCCGGCCGCCACGGCCATGCATGCACTGACCTTGGACCATTTGAGCAATGGACGATTGATCCTCGGGCTCGGTGTTTCTGGACCACAGGTCGTAGAGGGATGGTACGGCCAGCCCTTCGCAAAACCTCTGACAAGGACCCGTGAATACATTTCCGTCATCCGTCAAATTTTGGCGCGAGAAGCCCCGGTCGTGAATGAGGGCGAGTTTTATCCATTACCCTATCCAGCGGATGCGCCGGGGGCGTGGGGGCTTGGGAAGCCGCTCAAGCCGATCACACATCCCTTGCGTGCTGACTTACCGATATACTTGGGGGCTGAGGGTCCAAAGAACGTCGCGATGGCGACCGAGATTTGTGATGGCTGGTTTCCTCTTTACTATTCGCCGTGGCGGCAAGATGTCTATGAAGCACCGTTGGCCAACAAGAGTGACGACTTTGAAATTGCATATCCGATGATAGTTCGCATCACGGACGATGTGGACGCTGGGTTGATGCAAGTTAAGGCTATGTTGGCGCTCTATGTTGGGGGAATGGGCGCTAAGGACCGCAATTTCCACAATGAACTTGTTGGACGCATGGGGTTTGAGGACGCTGCTGCGGAAATTCAGACGCTCTATCTGAGTGGCAAAAAGCAAGAGGCGATGTTGGCGGTTCCTGATGCGCTGGCCGACGAAGTGTCATTGATCGGCCCTGCGGAGCGGATTAAAGACAGGCTTGCAGCTTGGAAAGACAGTCCCGTGACCAGCCTGATTGTGTCGCCCCAGTCGGAACAAGAGCTCGCGCAATTGGCGGAACTCGTTCTCGGTTAGGTATACGAATCGAAGCTCGACCATACAAACTCGAGCCTCGAGAAGGCTGGGGAATCTGGAATTTTCACGCAAGAACGGTTGCATGAGCTTTGCCATGATCAAATTCAAAGGTAGCTATGTCGATGTAACGGACTATTGGCCAACTAGGCGGGCTGAGGGCGTGACCGCCGTCACTTGAATAAGACCCCGTACTGAGTTTCCGAGAAAAATTCGGTCAGCGGTCACAAGATCTTGTGGCGTTACAACGACTTCTTGCAGATCTAAGTCTGGATCGAGCAACATTTTCTGCCGCAAGATGCCGTTGAGCAAACCGCAGTCACGACGCGGTGTCAGCCATTTACCGTTTCGTTCAATGAAGAGATTTGTGTAACTGCCTTCGGTGAGCTCACCGCGCTCGTTGACAAAGATCACCTCATCGCATCCGGTTGCGCGTGCCAAGCGCTCACGTGTCATATCAAGCAATTGGCGCTTGGTGGTCTTGTGGTAGCGATGTGGATCCCGGCTGTTGACGGGGCGATCGGTGAGTGTGAATTGCCAACCGTCGAGGGGCGCTTCAGAGACAGGTGTCTGGGTAATTGATTGTTTTCCGTCTTCGCTTAAGAGCAGACGAACTTTGTGCCGCGCCTGGGAGAGGCCATCGGCAAATTTGTGAAGGGCTCGCTCAATATCTGTCATTGACAACTCAAAATCGAAGTAATGTGCGGTGGACTTCAGGCGCTCTAAGTGCAAGTCCAAGTCGCTATACCCGTCTCTTTTGGTCCAAAGAAGAGATTCAATGAGGTCAAATAGTTCTGCGGCCTGAACGTCATTTAGGAAAGACAATTTGAGCTCGCATTCGTGCCACTCGCCTTGGGGGGTCGAGTCGTAAACGATGCCCCCTCCAACACCGACGGTTCCGTGCCATTTTCTATCTGCTTCTTCGGTTAACGTGAGCGTTCGAATGGCGACATTGAAAGCGGCCGCGCCCGAAGGCGCAAACATGCCAATAGCGCCGGTGTAAATGCCGCGCGGCGCAGTCTCAAGATCACGAATGATCTGCATGGCTCTTACTTTTGGTGCGCCGGTGATCGATCCACATGGAAACAAAGCACTGAACACGTCACTTACCGTACAATCTGTCTTGAGGTTTGCGGTCACGGTCGACGTCATTTGATGGATGGTGCGGTAGGTTTCGACATCAAATCTACTTGGCACATCGACAGAACCCGGCGTCGCAATTTTTGAAAGATCGTTGCGGATCAAATCTAAGATCATGAGGTTCTCAGCGCGCTCTTTCGGGTCATTTGGCAATTGCGCGGCCACGATGCTGTCTTCTTCTTCGGTCATGGCCCGCGCGGCGGTCCCTTTCATGGGGCGCGCGATGATCTCTCCATTTTGTGTTTCGAAGAACAGCTCCGGCGACATGGATAAGACCGCCCAATCTTTCGCTTCGATCAAGGCGCCATGGGGAACGGGTTGCGCATGACGTAACCTGGCGTAAAGATCCGAAGGGGCCCCCTCAACCGTGACGTTTGCTTGAAAAGTGACGTTTGCTTGGTAGATATCACCGGCGGCGATGAGTTCGCGGACCTCGTCAACTTTGTCTACGTAAGAGTGTTGATCAAGAGAGCGGGTGACATTTGAGACAGAGGCCTCTTGGTTGTCGTTGAAGAACTGCTCGCGCTCGGTCGCCGTCCATTCGGTTGGTTCATCGAAAACGGCGAACCAGATGAGAGGAGCTTCCCGGTCTTCTGGCAGGAGTTGGGTGAGGGCCTCTTCAAGGAGGTACCCGGCCTCATAGGAGAAAAAGCCGGCGAGGTGGTGGCCTCGTGCCCGAGCATCCTCTAGTTCGCGCAGTGTGGCGCTAAATTCCGCTGGATCGGTACAGGCTATGACGCGGTGAGGGTTCTCAAAGACCAGAGTCCGCCCGCCGCGCAGACCATTGTCGAGAATGATGCGCTGAGGCAGGGCTTCAAAGATGCGGGACGGTTCCTGGGTCATAGGGTATGGATGAGCCGGTGTCCTTGTTTCTTGCCGATTCGGTAGTCGATTGCGCGTGAGCACCTTGTCTTTCCTAGGCAATAGCCCGGGCTTGCGGCTAAGATCAATGGGAATCTGGGCTTGTTGACTCAAAGCTTGAAAATCGGCTCAAAATGTCCACATTTAGAAGGAACACAGCGCCAGCAGGGCTGTGACGGAATTGTTGTCCATTTGCCGAATTGGGAATGGGCGGGGTGTTTTAAGGGATTTGAGTTGCGCCCCATCGCGTGTCGCTTATTGGAAGGACCGACGCTGATGTCACGTCAGACTTATTTCAATTCCCCTCTTTTGCTTGGGTTCGATCAAATCGAACGGGTCTTAGACCGAGCGGCCAAGAACCCGCAGGATGGGTATCCGCCTTACAATATCGAGCAAGCTGGCAGCAATCACTTGCGCATCACGTTAGCGGTTGCGGGTTTTGCGCGGGAAGATCTCAACGTGACCGTTGAAGACAATCAACTGGTCATTCGGGGCAAACATGCAGAAGAAGATGACCGGACTTATTTGCATCGCGGTATTGCCTCAAGGCAGTTTCAGCGGTCCTTTGTATTGGCGGACGGCATAGAGGTGACGGCGGCGGATTTGGCGAACGGACTGTTGAGCATCGACCTGGCTCGACCAGAGCCTACTGTCGAAGTAAAGAGCATTAAGATATCGATGGGTGAAGAGGAGACAGGGGACAAAGAAATCGATTTGAAGGCAGAAGAGGCGGCTGAGTAATTGGCAAAGTAGGAGTACCCCTCATGGAAGACCAATTTCAAGATCCCAGATGGATGACATCAGAAGACCTCACGTCGCTTGGCGTGAGCGAGATGGTTTATGTCAAGCAGGTCACCTCAGAAGAAGTCAAAGCGAGTGAGATGGAAGGCTTTGAGGAACTTCCGGACGGCATTTTGCTATATTCTGTTCACACTGCAGATGGCACACCGGTTGCGTTGCTTGATGATCGCGACACGGCTTTCGCTGCGGCACGCCAGTACTCTATGGAGCCTGTGAGCGTGCACTAGTTGGCACTAAAGAACGATCTCAGGCTAAGCACGGCCCTACTTATTCAATCGTCAATGGGCGCCGGGCGTAGATTTGGTGACCTTTGCTCCATCCAGTGTAACAACGGATCTCGTACTGACCGGGTTCTTTAGGCAATCTTGGGATGACGCGGGTCATATCGCTGCCTTGAGTGAGTGAAGGTGCAGCGCGGCCCGTGGTTTTGTCGGGACTTCCCGCAGACACGATCGTGACACGCATGTGTTCGCCAATATCCCCCTTCACATGCACTTCTAGACTACCGCCGGGGGGCACTTTGTCTGGCGCTTCAATGGTTATCTCAGGTGCGACGGACTTGAACGGCTGGCTTAACAGAATCTCTGATCCATTTTTTCGCTTGCGGTAACGTAATTCGTAGTCGCCCGGGATGGTCGGAACTACGAGGTTGAACTCTTCATCGCCACCGCTGGTCACCTGGGCACTGTAGGGGTTGGCGGCTTGGCCATTGTTTGCAGAACCTTTGGGCGCGAATCCGACCCAGTAGTCTTCTTTTACAGGACCTGTGATTTGAACTTCGATCTTGTGTGCTGCAAAGGCTTCTGAGGGTCCTGAAAGAATGACCTCATCGCCGGTCTGTTTGAACTCCGGCGGTGTTTGCAAGCCGCGGGCAGACGCGATGAAGCTCTCATCACCGGTGAAGCCAAAATCAAAGATGCATTGTTCGAGGGCTTGCGGCTCGGTGACGCCACCTTCCCAACAACGCACTTGGGCGCGCGTGCGTTCAACTGGATCAAGGTCGTCAAGAGTGAGCTGGCGTGTGGGGAGGTCGCGATCTGTGAAGGTCTCGGTGGTTTCTCCGGGGCCATAGTCAAACAGGGACTCGTCTTGGCTAATTCGCCAACTTTCCCCGAAGACATTGTAGAGCGCGTTGAACTCAGGTGTTGCGGCAAGTTCTTGGCCATCGCGGGTGCGGAAATCGTTGGTTCCGTCATCGCCGTCACCGTCTCCCAAAAGCCCGACAAAGCTGCCGGCGCGTGACGTTGCTGGCAAGAGAAAGAGATCGATGTGAGTGCCGAGCATATCCACGTGCAAGTTGGTCCCGTCTTGCCAGACGATGGTGTAGCGGCCGCCATTGTGCAATACGGCGGCTTCACCGTCTTCGCTGCGGGTTGAGTGCCGGTTGGCCAAGAGCACTGTCTCACCGTCGATCATTAACGGGGCTTCGGTGTCTGCGGTGATGGTGATGCGGTACTTGCCCACTTGCGCTGCGACTGCCGTGACGAGGGTCAAGTCGCGCCGATTGTTCCACGGGGCTGTCCGCATCTGAATTTGGAAACTGTCTTCAACAGACTTGACGGCGAGGAATTCGCCAGCGGCCATGAGATCGTAGCGCAATCCGTCGAGGGTCTTCATATGGGGATCGCCGGAGATGTTGCCGCATAGAGGGTCTCCCTTAGGGTAGTAATGTTGACCAAATGGTGCGCCCCTATTGCCGGTAAGAGTTAAACAGGATGTGGAGCCTGGCGGGCCTTTGCCGTAGGGGTATTTCATATTGACATCTGGTCTTAGAAGGGGATTGCGAGTTTCAAAGTTGAAATCATCCCCCATAGTAATTCCGGGACCCGCGATTTTGCAATTAGCGGCGGTTGATTGGGGCGTATATCCCGCAGGTCCTGTGCAGCGAGAGGCGCAGGGAAAGTCTGTGGGGCCGTTTGGCGAGCCAAACCTAATGACACATCCGGGTATGCTGTTGCCCTTCGGATCGGTCGCAGGCATCGGCGCCGTCATCCAACCTTGAGACGAGCCAGCTTGAACCGGTTCAGACCATGTGACCATCAGGAACAGAGCTATGCTTGTTAGTAAGGCAATGGATATGGAGTGGGAGAAATGATTGAGATCTCGCCCAGTGGTGACGGTATTCATCTCTACTCTCCCCGGTCCGATAAATGAAATGAGCCGGAGACCGGCAGTGCGGAATAGTTCGGGCAAGCCAGCATGCCTGAGAACGATCCGTCCAACCACTCATCTTCCCCCTCGTCGAAACGCACCTCAAAGGGTGGGTCGGAGGTGACGAGTTCGCAAAAAGGACCGGACGACTCCGAGAAAAAGGCATGATCAACGGGCCGTGCAGCATCACCCTCGCGGGACAACCGCAGCCCTAAGTTGACCGCATCAAGGTTGACCAGTTGGATGGCCATGCTGTCGGCGGCGCGTGAAATATAGGCAATGTTGCCCTCGAATGTGTTGTCGCCTGCCTGCAGTCGCCAATGGGTCTTATCGCGATTGAGGGGCGTGCTTGTTTGCTGCATCGCAGCTTCCTCAACCACGACCTCGCTAATGGTAGAAAGAGCTACCATCATTTCATCTGCGGTTTCAGCGCTGGCGTACTCACCGCCTCCGGCCTCAGCGATGCACTGCAGTTCTTCGCCTTCTTCTGACGTGACATCAAAGCCGACAACATGAACTGTCAGGTCTGCATTGTTGTCACGGAGCGCGTGCACTGCGGCGCACGGATCTTGGTTACAAGTTTCCTTGCCGTCGCTTACAAGAATGACTTGGATCGGACCTGGTGTTTCCGCCAATTGCTCAGCGACGAATTGAAGGGCAGCTGACGTTGGTGTCATGCCGCGCGGTTGCACTGTGCGGACCGCGGCGTCAAATTCTTTTTGGCTGTGTGTGCCGACCGGTAGAACCATTTCAATGTCATCGCACGAATTCTCTTTGCGATGACCGTAGGCCGCGACACCAACAGGCATATCTGAGGGAAGTTGAGAAAGAGCGCCGCCCAACACATCGCGGGCAACGACAATCTTCTCCGTGCCATCTATACGGCCCCACATGCTGTTTGAGCCATCGAGAACGAACACGACCCGGCCGGGTTCGGCGGCTCGCGAAAAAGGCGCGCCCAAAAAAACAAGTAGGCATGCCAAGCCGAGTGATTTCAAGATGTTAGGAAGGGCGGCGGACGTGGTGCCGTGGATCATCAATGGTCTCCTGTTTAGATACTGAACAGAAGGTAGCATGTTGCGCGAGATGCCCCAAATGTGTCACCACAGCACGGCGCGAGACGGCGACGTGAGGGGCTCTCCGATCATGATTCTTTGCCTGCGGGTGGTGTGACTTTGGCGTCTTTTTCCAACCAAAATTCGATCTTTGCTGGTGGAGGCGACGGGTTGAATTCGCGTTCTGTGATGGCGGCCAGGGCGCGTTCTCGATCTTCTTGCGTAAACGTGCCTGTGGTGACGCAAAACTCGACGCCGTTGCCGTCCGGATCACGGGTGTAGACTGAGTGACACCAATTGTGGTCAATCTCTAAGACATCCAAGTCAGCTGCATTCCATTTGTCCTTCCAAGCCATCAATTCGTCGACACTCTTTGCTTCGAAGGAGTAGTGCGCCGTCAATTCGGGGAGTTTCATGGCTTTGTTCAAATCATAAATGTGTTCGTCTTGATTGGGTGTTTCGTTGAGCTCCCAAAAGGCAATGAAACGGGCGTTATCGCCGTTGATCCGGTAGAAGAAGTGCTTACCCCAGCCGCCGCCTCGCAAAGGTGCGATTTCGACTTTCACAAGCTCAAAGCCCATAATGCCTTCATAGAAGTCGTGCGTGGCTTGAATGTCTTTTGCGCCAAAAGCCAGATGATGAAACGCCATATTGTTTCTCCTATTCGTCAACCATATTCATAACGTCATTGCCGCCCTCACCTGGCGCAGCAATTTCAACAATTCGGTCTTCGACATCATCATATTCGAGGCGCAAGGCTTTGCACATAACCGCATGCATCATGTAGGTGCACGTGATGTAGGTGAATTCCAAAATCTCTTCGTCGGAGAGGTGCTCCTTCAAGGCGTCAAACGTGCCGTCAGAAACGCGCCCCCGTTGCAGGACGAGAGCATCGGTGTAGGCGAGCACGGCTCTTTCAACCTCGCTGTAACAAGTTGCGACTTGCCAGCTGGGGATCGCTTCAATCTGCTCTTCAGAAAAACCTACTTCCCGACATGCTTTGCAATGCTGCGAGAATACAAATTTCGATCCGACGGTGTAACCAGCTCGTATCTGACCTAACTCTCTAAGCTTGGGGTCAATTTTTCGGTTGGGATCTCGGTAGAAGCGAAATCCTTCTGTGGTGTGGTGGAAAGCGTCGGGCACAATGTTGAAAACCGTCCACCAATTGCCAGGCGTGCCGGTGGCGGTGCCAGGGTCTTTGACCGGGTCGCGTTTCTCAAACAGCATATCGAATATGGCATTGGCGTATTCGTTGCCAGCTTCACGTCCAGCTTGTTTTAGTCTGGGCATCGTTGTGCGTTCCTCTCCCATCATTTCTTTGATGAGAGTTTAGGCTCGAAACGTCGGCAATGCTACTGCGGTTGGAGGCGAGATTTGTCGGAGGAAATTCAAGCTGCGTGAGGGGCAACACCGTCTGACAACATGGCGTGCAAGGCATCGGGGTTGTCAGTGCCTCTCATCTTTTCGCAGATCGATTGATCACGGAAGAGACGAGATACGCGGGCCAACGCCTTCAAGTGCGCGGCGCCTGCAGGATCTGGGGCCAAAAGGACAAAAATCAAATCGACAGGCTGGTCGTCAATGGATTCAAAATCAACCGGCTGTTTGAGGCGTGCAAAAAGACCGATGACATGGTCAAGCTCCTCGAACTTGCCGTGGGGAATGGCAATCCCTTGGCCGACGCCGGTGGTGCCAAGTTTTTCACGGTCCAGGAGCTTGTCGAGAATCGTTCGGGTTTTGATACCCGTGATTTCAGAAGCCTGAGCCGCCAATTCTTGCAGTGCTTGTTTTTTACTTCTGGCCTTGAGGCAGGGAATGACGCCCTCAGGTTTCACCAGATCTGACAAATTCATTACGAGTACCTACGCCTTTCCAGCGGACTGTTTGGACACACTTGTTCGGGTTAGTCCGTGGGCATGTTTTTGGGGTCGATCCAGCCGATGTGACCGTCTTGACGTCGATAGACAACATTGAGCACTCCTGAGGCGCCGTTCTTGAAAAGAACGACGGGTGCGTCTTGAAGGTCCATCTGCATGACGGCTTCACCTACGGACAATGTACCAATTTTCGTCACGTCTTCGGCGATGATGACGGGTTGAACTTCGGCTTCCGTGTCTTCTTCTTCACTCGTTCCTTGAATGATGTAAGCGGGCGCTTCGATCGGTTGGTGAGTTTTATTGGAGTTGTGATGGTGTTTGAGACGGCGCTTGTATCGGCGCAATCTCTTTTCTAAGTGCCCCGCTGCAATTTCGAAACTTGAATAGATTTCACCAGCCTGACCGGAAGATTGAAGCGTGATGCCAGTGCTCAAGTGAACGGAGGTCTCACACTTGAATTCATGCCCTTCTTTGGCGAAAGAAACGAAGGCATCAATGGGCCGGTCGAAATATTTAACAACGCCAGCGTTAATCCGATCGGTGACATGGGTGCGAAGGGAATCGCCGATGTCGATCTGTTTGCCGGTGACTTGGATGTTCATGATACTTCCTGATCAAATTGGGCTCGGTGGCTTGCGGAAATCGTTAATGCCTTGCGGCTCCATCGACCGTGAAAGCGCGGGACCATAGTTCTGGGTCTCGGTCCTGTCAACACTCCCTCTCAGATGAGCCGATCACTTCTAGCTGAGGGGATATATAGTCTTCCACAAGGCAAATTGAAAGGGCTTCATTTGACAATTTTCGCCCGAAAAGTAGGCTTTTTTATGCGATTAACTTCTTTAGTCGACGACGTTGGACTGAAGAGGGGATCCGCATGGCTTCACGGTATTTTGCTACCGTGCGGCGTGCGATGTCGATTCCGTCATCCTTCAACAGCAGAACCAGCTTGTCGTCGGACAAAATGACCTTGGGATCTTCTGCATTGATGAACGTTCTGATGCGGGCTCGAACGGCTTCAGCCGAATGTGCTTCGCCGCCAAGGTTTGAAGGAATGGCGGACGTGAAGAAGTATTTCATGTCAAAGACACCGCGCGGCGTCGCTACATACTTGTTGGCGGTAACCCGGCTGACCGTGGACTCGTGCATTTCAATGGCTTCTGCGATGGTCTTGAGGTTTAAGGGGCGAAGATGTTCCACGCCGTGGGCCAAGAAGCCATCTTGTTGTTTGACGATTTCGCTCGATACTTTGAGGATTGTCTTTGCCCTTTGATCCAAGCTCTTTACCAACCAATTCGCATTGTTGAGACATTCGTTGAGATAGACCTTGTCGTCTTTTGTGTGCGCCGATTTCGAGATTTGCGCGTAGTAGCGTGCATTGACCAAGACTCTGGGTAACGTCTCGCTGTTCAATTCGACGTGCCACCCCTCGCCCGGTTTCTCGCGAATAAAGACATCCGGTACGACGGGCTGTATGACACTGTCGCCAAAGGCCGTACCCGGTTTTGGATTGAGCTCTTGGATCTCCGAGACCATGTCGAGAATGTCTTCTTGATCCACGCCGCAAGATCGACCAAGGGCTGGAAAGTCCCGTTTTGCCAATAGATCGAGATTGTTGAGAAGCGCGTCCATGGCGGGATCCAAACGATCCTTTTCGCGCAATTGGATGCGCAAACATTCAGGGAGATCGCGGGCTAGTATCCCGACCGGATCAAATGTATGGAGGACCGTGAGAACGCTTTCAACATCATCTGTTTTTGCACCCAGACGATCTGCGACACCTTCAACACTTGCGGTCATGTAACCCGCTTCATTGACGGAATCGACAATATCCGCACCGATCAGACGCCTGGTTGGGTCGGTAATGGCGATCTGCAACTGTTCGGTTAGGTGATCGCGCAATGAGCGTTCAGGACTGCCCAACTGGTCGATGGAGTAATCTTCACTCAAAGGACCGCTCGGCGTAGAAGTCGGCGCCTGCCAATTGTCTGCAGCGGCTTCCGGGCTCGATTGATTTTCGCTCGGTTGGTCGATCTTGGCGTCGTCCGTGTAGACATTTTCAAAGTCGGTGTCGAGATCTGAGCCAGCGTCGGCTTTTGCCCCTTCATCGCTGAGTTGAACATCGGCATCGACGAGGTTCATATTGTCGGTCGCTTCGACGCTTTCAGGATCGGCGGTTGTGGAACTGTCGCCTTCCTCTGTGGAAGCTCCTTCGCCGTTTTCATCGGCGTTAACCATATCGCCGTCGCTTGATGGCTCGGTGCTTTCACCGTTCTCTAGAAGGGGATTTTTTTCGAGTTCTTGTTCGACGTAGGCACTCAAATCAAGATTGGACAATTGCAAGAGCTTAATAGCTTGCTGCAATTGCGGCGTCATGACCAAGGATTGACCTTGCCGGAGCTCCAATTTTGGGGTTAATGCCATTTACTCAACGTCCTAAATACAAAAAGTCAATTCACCTCATGCTACATAGAAAACCTATCGCCGAGGTAAACGCGGCGAACATCTTCGTTTCCGATGATCTCGTGGGGTTCGCCCTCCATCAGGACCTGTCCATCATGGATGATGGCGGCACGATCGATGATGTCGAGGGTTTCGCGCACATTGTGATCTGTGATGAGAACGCCGATGCCCCGTTCTTTGAGCATTCCCACGAGTTCACGGATTTCATTAACCGCAATCGGATCAACGCCGGCAAAAGGCTCATCGAGCAGCATGAAGGAAGGCTGTACTGCTAGGGCGCGTGCGATTTCAACCCGGCGACGCTCACCGCCGGAAAGCGCGAGCGCGGGGGTGCGGCGCAAATGGGTGATTGAGAATTCAGCCAACAGGTCATTTAGAACCATTTCGCGGCGATCAACCGCGGGTTCGATGAGTTCGAGGCAGGCGCGAATATTGTCTTCCACCGTAAGACCGCGAAAAATTGATTCCTCTTGCGGCAAGTATCCGATGCCCAGACGCGCACGTCGATACATGGGCATCTTGGTGATGTCGTGACCGTCGAGCTCAATGCGTCCGTAGTCGACAGGGATAAGTCCGGTGATCATGTAGAAACAGGTGGTCTTGCCAGCACCGTTTGGCCCCAACAATCCAATTACTTGTCCGCGCTCAAGTTTAAGGCTGACACCCCGTACAACGGGTCGACGCTTGAAACTCTTGCCAATGGTGTCGATGACGAGACCAGAGTTCGCTGCAACCAGTTTCGGTTCGGCTGGAGATTTTGCTGCAGCGTCGTCCCCGGTTGGCGGAGCTTTGGTCGATTGGTCTTTGTTGTCTTTCATCAAGTCTCATTCCATATGGTGCGGCTTAAGATTTCCTGAAGTCGCGGGCATTATTCGTCTTCACTGGGCGTCTGGAAGATCGCCTTTACGCGGCCATCATTGTCATCTGAAGGTTTTGACGATGTGATCCCGACGATACGGCTGCGGCCGCTGTTCAAGTCGATGTTCAATCGTTCGCCTTGGAGAATATTACCTTCGCGGGTCAGGAACACATTTCCGGTGAGTTCAATGGTCCGCTGGGCAACGTCGTAATAGGCGCGCTGTCCACGGGCCCGCTCGTTGTTACATTCAATCCGCACGGAACCTGTGGCAAGGAGTGATGATACGGTGCCGGTTTGGCTATCGCTTTCAGCTTGGCCTTCGTTTGGTTCATAGTTCAGGACAATTTCGTTTGCCTGAACATTGAGAGCGCCTTGGTGCACATCCACAGCGCCTGACAAGATGACCGTTTTTTCTTTTTGGCGAAATTCGGATTGATCGGCGGCGATTTCGATTTTTTCTTCTGCGCCCACACCCGGACAACCGGCGGGTGAAAGTGGGTCTGACATTTGTTGCGCGGAGGACGGCATGCCGGCGACAGCTAAGAGCGCTGCGATACTAATCGCGCAAACTGCCTTGGTCCTATTCCCGACCATCAATGTCTTTTGGGACCTCATCCTTGCGGCTTTCTCTCTTCTTTAGTTTCTTCTTGTGGGACCGGCACAGTGGTCTCACTTGTGTCTTTGAGCACTTTGGGATCGACGCTCAGGCGAACGTTTCCTGACAAGATGACAATACCTTCGTCTTTGGTGATCTCATACCGGTTGGCGGAGATCTTTCCAACTGGACCTTCACCGTGGATGGGGTCATCCCCTCTTATGATGGCCTTGTCCATATCGACCAGGGTCGAATCGGTTTGAAAACTATACCCTTGCGGCAGATCAATCTGTACCAGTGGCCCGAAAACCATCTGATTGGTCTTGGTGTGAGCGGTTCCGCGGGCCGCATGGAGCTTCAAGAGTTCGGCGCCGTCCTTTGAAATTTCAACGTCTAACAACCTGAGCACAATATCGTCTGGCGCATCAGCTTGTCTAACGGCCTCTTTTGCTGTGACCGTGAAATATCTGTCTTCGATATCGAGGCCGGTCAATTTTGGGTTGACCATGGAGACCCTGCCAGAGCCTGTTTGGCCTGCTGGGTATTCAAATATGCGTTGGATGTTGGGCTTGTATGCGACCGAGTAGATGACCACAACCATCACGATGCCTACCGCCAGGATTGGCAAGATAAGGCGCATGATGAACACAAATCGACTGTGGCGCTCGGCCCTGTCGAGGCCGGTCGTCTCGCGGCTTTGCCAGGTGTCCACAATGGAGCGTTTGTCCGATGTAGGTTGTGTGGCCATGAGACTTACCCGAGACCTGCGCGAATGCAATCGTGCATGTGAAGAACGCCCACCGGCTTTGGCGGGGTCGATGTGTTGTCTGGGTCAATGACGAACAGACAAGAAATGCGTTTGTCCTCCATCACGGCGATGGCTTCAACGGCCAATGCGTCGGAGGTGATAACCTTCGGGGCCTTGGTCATGACGTCGAAGGCCACCTTGTCCATCAGATCGGTGGTCAGATGACGACCAAGATCGCCATCGGTGAAGATCCCGATGAGATTGCCGGTGTCATCGGCAATGCCAACGCAGCCAAATCTCTTGCCAACCAGCTCTGCCAGCATCTCGCCCATAGGGACGTTGCCTTTCACGAGGGGCATGGCATCACCGGTGTGCATGATGGTGTCGACGCGAATGAGTGATTTCCCTAATTGACCACCTGGATGCAAGACCCGGTAATCGTCTTTGGAAAAGCCGCGGCGTTCCATGAGAGCGACGGCAAGCGCGTCGCCTAGGGCGATCATCATTGTGGAAGAGGTTGTGGGCGCCATGCCCATGGGACAGGCTTCAGGTGCCTTTGGTAATATTAATCCGATGTCGGAGGTTTGGCTGAGTGTGCTCTCGACTTTTGCGGTGATGCCGATGAGCGGGATCCCAACCATACGTGTGTGGGCGATGAGGTCTGAGAGTTCGCGGTTCTCGCCTGAGTTTGACAGCATGATGACGACGTCATCACGGGTGATCATGCCGAGGTCGCCGTGACTTGCCTCAGACGGGTGAACATGTTGCGCCGGCGTTCCGGTGGAGGCCAAGGTGGCGGCAATCTTGCGCGCGATGTGACCGCTCTTGCCAAGGCCGCTGACAATCACGCGTCCTCGCACATTGAGCAGTATGTCGACTGCCTTCTCAAAACTCGCATTGAGGGACTTGGAGAGCGCAATCAACGCGTCAGATTCCGTTGCCAGAACACGGCGCGCCGCGTCGAGGATGGCATGGCTTTGTTGCCTCGGGTTTTTGGCCGTGTCTGCTGTCATAAGTCCTGTCTATAACTACTGTTTGCCCAAACAATCCGTACATTTCATGGCGGGAATAGGTGAGGGCGCGCCGCTTATGCGAATTCCATGCCAGAACAATTAAGTATGGGCAGCCGGATGGGCAGCGTCAACTGGCATCTCCCTCTGTGATAAAAAGGGGGTGATTGCCGCCTAATGTGCGAAAATATCTTGATCTGGCCAACCGGAAAGATCGAGTTCGGTCCTTGTTGGCAGAAACTCAAAGCAGCGCTTGGCCAAATCTGTGCGGCCTTCGCGCGCCAGCATGTCGTCGAGTTTGGCCATCAACTCATGTAAGTGCAGAACGTCAGACGCGGCATAGGCTTGCTGTGCTTGGCTTAAGCTTGCTGCGCCCCAGTCTGAGCTTTGTTGCTGTTTGGAAAGATCAAGACCCAACAGTTCTTTGCAAAGATCCTTGAGCCCATGGCGGTCGGTATAGGTGCGCACGAGCTTGGAGGCGATCTTGGTGCAGTAAAGGGGCGTCGTGTCGACGTCTAAGTAGCGTTTTAAGACGGCCACATCAAAGCGGGCGTAGTGAAAGATCTTGGTGCAGCTTTGGTCCTCAAGCAGGCTTTTGAGATTGGGCGCGTCATAACTGGTGCGGTCGAGCTGGACCAGATGCGCGCTCCCGTCGCCAGCCGACAGTTGCACCAAACAGAGAGGATCGCGATTAGGGTTGAGCCCCAATGTCTCCGTGTCGATCGCAACGGCGCCAGAAAAGCTCACCGAGCTTGGAAGATCGCCTTTGTGTAATTTGATTGCCAATTAACCGGTCCCTTGGAGAATTCGCAGATGTGCGGGTGACCTTTACTCTTCGGCAATTGTGCGCCGATTTGTTTTCGAGCTTGTAGTCCGGGGGTGTTGTGAAGTCAACCGTTTCGCTAACCCTTGGCAACGGCTGGAGGATACGATCTCGATGGAAAAACGGAGAAGCTGAGCGTCATCCACCATTTGCATATTGCCAAGAGGTCACCCTCGGCGGTTTGTGCCGCGCACTCACCGTCAATTCCATTCTGTCGGGCAACTCAAATTCTTCTTAGAAACTGTAGCGGTAGATGTTGCCACTCCAAGGATCGGCGCAGAGTTGGGTCCAGTACTCCTGGTCAATTTCTAGCTTGAGGTCTTTGATTCGCAAGGCGGGCTCGCCGTAGACATCAGCAAGTGCTTTTGTCAATTTTGCTACATTAACCTCACGATCTGGCAAAAAGTGCTCGACATACCCAGGGCTTGTATATCCTTTTGCATTTTTCGATGGTTCGAAAGGCTTTGCATCAGGGTCGACGGCACGCAGCGTCGGTGCATCGGTACATGGTGGGATGGGCTCGCCCGGTGTTCTTTTTGACTTATCCGACATTTCTCTCTCCTTCTAGGTTAGAGGTTCTGATATTTCGACTTTGGTGGCCTGGGGCAATTCCACTTTCCGACAGACGTGATTCAATGTGCTCATATATGTGAAAGAGGCTCGGGCAATAGTAGTCGCGCCGATTGAAGTCGCCGAAGAACTTGTATGATCTGGCTTGGCACCCTCCGTGACAAACATGCTGCCATTTGCACTCGCTGCATTGATCATCTTCTAGACGATGACGGAATGCGCTAGCAACCGAACGATCCATAAGGTCGCAAAGCGAGCTCTCGACAATGTTTCCATAATTTGTTTCATCGTGACCAGACAAGGTTGCACATGCAAAAACGTCACCGACAGGATCGATCGAAATGTTAGTGTCTGAGCATTGAGCGACACCTATGCAGTCAGCTGGGCGCCCTGCAGCGATGGCTCTGGTCTTGAAGACGAAGTCCGAGCAATATACGTAGTCATCATCCGCTTCAAACCACCGATCGAACATTTTGATCCACGGTCGGGCGTATTCGTCGGGTTCTAATCCCACTTCGTCGAAGCTATCTCTCGCCGCTCCAGATTTGTTAATCGGAATAATATTGAAAGGCAACTTCTTGCGCGTGAGCAGATCGAAGATCGCGTCCATGTGATCGACATTCGACCGACTCACTACAACGCATACACCGAGTGGTATCTCAGCTTCTTGGACGCGGTCGATGGCGGCCATGACACGTTCATAAGATCCTCTCCCTCTTGCGTCGATCCTGAATGTATCATGAATAGGTCTTGGGCCATCAATCGAAACACTGACGCTGAAATTTTCACGCTTAAAGAAGTCCAACCAATCGCCTTTTATCAATACTCCGTTCGTCTGTATTGAGTTTGAGTAAACTGTCGAACCACAATATTTTTTCTGAAGCGCGACGACATGTTCATAGTAGTCGAGCCCGGCAACCATGGGCTCGCCGCCATGCCAGATAAAATTCGTGGCGCGTTGGGCGAGTCTTTGCTGCGCATAAATAAAACTCTGTGCGATCACGCGCTCAAGCGTTTCTTCTCGCATGATTGGATCGCGCACATCGTCGTTGTAGCAGTAAGTGCAGGCTAGATTACAGATATGTGTAGGCTTGATCACCACAGTGAATATCATATCGCCTCCCGAGCGTCGTGCACGCTACACTATTTTTAATAGAGAGTCGATCAATATATGTTGGTGCCCAGGAGAAGACTCGAACTTCCACGCCCTTTCGGGCACTAGCACCTGAAGCTAGCGCGTCTACCAATTCCGCCACCTGGGCATTTCTCGTCACTTGGATGGTGGCCTCAAGAGGAGGGGTGGACTTAAAACCCTGGGGGCGGCTTGTCAATGGGCACCCCTGAGGGGTGAGATCGCAGCCTTTGGGGTGGGGCAGAATGGCCTCTTATCACCGGCGTTTTTTTGCGCTATGTCCGGGCCTGAAAACATCGAGAAACTGATGGCCTTTGCGACCTCGGTTCGGCGCTGGCCCAAACTGCTTGAGAGACATGAGATGACACAGAAATTGGTCACTGTTTTTGGCGGATCTGGATTTGTCGGTCGCCATGTGGTTCGGGCGCTGGCGCGAGAAGGCTACCGGGTTCGGGTGGCGGTACGTCGACCACATTTGGCGCATGAGCTTCCCCTCATGGGCGAGGTGGGGCAGATCCAAATTGTGCAAGCCAATCTGCGCTATGAAGCGTCGGTTCGTGAGGCCATTCGCGGAGCAGATGCGGTGGTCAATTTGGTGGGTCTTCTTTCGGAGTGGGGCAAACAGAAGTTTGCCAGCGTTCATGTGGAAGGGGCTAAAGCCATTGCCCATGCGGCAAAAGATGAAGGTGTCGATCACTTGATCAACCTGTCAGCCATTGGGGCGAATGAAGAATCTCGATCAAAATATGCCGCCTCAAAAGGCAAAGCTGAAGCAGTGGTTCGTGCGCTCTATCCAGACGCGACAATCTTGCGACCTTCAATTATCTTTGGTCCAGAGGACCATTTCTTTAACAAGTTCGCGGCCCTTGTGCGGATGACCCCTATTGTTCCGGTGGTGGCGGGCGATACTAAGTTCCAACCCATTTTTGTGGGTGATGTTGCGAAGTCTGTTGTGGCCTGCCTTAAATCTGAGGCTTTCAAAGGGCGCACTTTCGAACTCGGCGGTCAACGGGTTATGACCATGCGGGAGGTCTATGACTTCATCATCGACGTCACCATGCGCGTGCGAATCGTGGTGCCATGGCCCAAGTGGATTGCGAAGATCAATGCGTTCTTTTTCGGTCTCCTCCCAAACCCTGTGCTGACCATTGATCAGGTTCGATTGTTGGGTGAAGACAATGTGGTTGGATCAACTGGCGATGACATGATCGGATCCATTGAAGATCTTGGGATCGATCCCTTGGTTGCGGTTGAAATCGAAGTGCCGACCTACCTCTACCGCTTCCGCAAGTATGGCCAATTCGAAACGCCAACCATCGCTTAAAGTACCCAGAGCAAGGCGATGCCGAGGGCGATCCGGTAAAGGATGAACGGCGTAAAGCCGACACGGTTCAAAATTTTCAAGAAGATCCAAATGGTCACGAGTGCGCTGACAAAGGACAACGCTCCTGCGATGGCTGCTTCTCCGGCTGCGCCGGCCCCGCCTTCTGATATCAAATCAAGGGAGGCAAAGAGGCCCGAAGCCAAAATGATGGGGATCGACAACAACATCGAAAAACGGGCCGCCTCAACCCGCTGCAATCCGAAAGCGCGGCCGGCTGTCATGGTGATGCCGGATCTACTGGTTCCAGGGATAAGCGCTAGGGCTTGCGCGAACCCAATGCCGACAACCTGACCGGTCGTAAGATGGGTCAGATTGCGGTCACTCTTGGCAAAGCGGTCTGCCACATAAAGCACCACGCCAAAGATGATCGAGGCCCAGGCAATGACGCGGCGGTCCCGTAGAGCCTCGTCTAGATCAAGGACTGCGAGGCCTGCCCCAAAAAGGATAGCGGGGATCGTTGCAATGGTGAGAAAGAAGAGGAGCCGGGCATCGCCGGCGATGTTCCCTCGGAGAAGTTCTGGGATCGCCCGGATCATGCGGAGGACCTCTGCGCGGAAATAGGTGATGACGGCGCCCAATGAACCCACATGGACGGCAATGTCGATCGCGACCCCTTGGTCCTCAAAACCTGTCAAATCCGGCAGAAGAATGAGGTGGGCCGATGAGGATATGGGGAGGAACTCGGTCAGGCCTTGGATGAGAGCGAGCAAAAGGAGTTGTTCAATCGACAATTTTTGATCCTTGAAAGGTCGTGGCTTGGTTCAGGCCTGCGCGAACGCGCGAGCGGGGGCTTATACCATACGCGTCGGATTTGCCTAGTTTCAGCGGCTTCGTGTGGATCGTGGTTATGTTACACCCGAATCGGCACTAATTGACGACGACCATTTGTGGTTTTGAGTGAAAAACCTCCGTTGGGCTCCCTCAAAGTCCATTTTATATGTCAGTATTACTGTCTTAATTGACTGATTATGCTGGAAGACGGGGGTTTGAACCACTAAAAAGAAGAAGAAGGTTCGCTTGAGGGCCTGCCGGGTGAGATCCACTCCCCCAGACGCACGCTTTGGATCTCTTCAGCCCACCCAACACTGACGTTGCTTACATAAGACAGCTCGCCAAAGGGCTGCGATTGAGGATACGCCATGCCTATTGCGCCTATGCAGACATTTGTCTCGGTCAATAAAGACATGCCGCCGAAACGGGAAGCCGACCGGCGCACTCATGATTTTGATGAAATCTACCAAGAATATGCAGCCGAGAAAGCGGTCGAGCAGTCCAGTCGCTGTTCACAATGCGGGGTGCCGTTTTGCCAAGTCCACTGCCCGGTGCACAACAACATTCCTGATTGGCTCAAGCTGACCGCGGAAGGGCGTTTGGAAGAAGCCTACGAACTCAGTCAGGCGACCAATAACTTGCCTGAGATCTGCGGCCGGATCTGTCCGCAAGACCGTTTGTGTGAAGGCAATTGCGTCATCGAACAATCCGGACACGGATCGGTTACCATTGGTTCGATTGAGAAGTACATTACCGACACTGCCTGGGAAAAGGGTTGGATCAAACCCCTTGCGATTGAAAAAGAAAATGGTCGCTCCGTTGGAATCATTGGCGCTGGACCGGCTGGATTTGCGGCGGCGGAGGAACTTCGTCGCCTGGCTTATGACGTTCACATTTATGACCGCTATGATCGTGCAGGCGGCCTTCTTGTCTACGGGATTCCAAACTTCAAACTTGAGAAAGATGTCGTTGCGCGGCGTGCAAAGCTCTTGGAAGACGGCGGCGTACATTTCCATCTCAACTTTGAAGTGGGCCGCGAGGCCGGTCTCAAAGAGCTGCGTGAGCGTCACAACGCCGTGTTGATAGCGACCGGTGTCTACAAGGGCCGCCAACTCAAAATACCAAAATCCGACTTGGAAGGTATCTATCCGGCCATGACGTTTTTGACGGCGTCCAATCGCAAAGGGCTTGGCGATGCGGTTCCTTCTTATGATGACGGAACCCTCAATGCTGAAGGAAAAAACGTTATCGTGATCGGGGGTGGCGACACGGCAATGGACTGCGTGCGAACTGCCAAAAGGCAGGGTGCGAAGGAAGTGACGTGTCTTTATCGCCGCGACCGAGCCAATATGCCGGGTTCCATGCGAGAGGTTCGAAACGCTGAGGAAGAAGGTGTGGGATTTGCCTGGTTGTCAGCTCCGAAAGCGCTCTTAGGTCAAGATCGTGTCAGTGGGGTCCGGGCTGTCCAGATGCGCCTTGGGCTGCCTGATGCCGATGGACGTCAATTGCCTGAAGAGGTCGCAGGCTCTGAATTCACCATACAAGCAGACCTGATCATCGAAGCGCTCGGGTTTGACGCTGAAGACCTCCCGACGCTTTTTGGTGAGCCGGATCTCGCGGTCAGCCGTTGGGGGACGATCCGTACGGATTTCAGTACACAGATGACCAGTATTGAGGGTGTGTTTGCTGCGGGCGACATTGTACGCGGGGCGTCCCTTGTGGTTTGGGCCATTCGCGATGGTCGAGAAGCGGCCATTGCCATCGATCGCTATACGCGAGCCAAAGCTGTTCAGACATCCGCACACGAAGTCGCGGCCGCCGACTAAAGGTTTTGATACGCCCGATTGTATTTTCAGTTCGCAAGAAGAAAGAAAAAGACGTGGAAGAGACCCAACGTTATCTCAGAAACAAAAAGTACCTTTCCGAGGAAGGACTTTACGACGCGAGCCTCGAACACGACTCCTGTGGTGTGGGGTTGGTGGCCTCCATCAATGGTACGGCGACGCGCGAAGTCGTTGAGGCAGGGATCGGCGCACTTAAAGCGGTATGGCACCGCGGTGCTGTTGACGCCGATGGCAAGACCGGTGATGGGGCCGGCATCCACTTAGAAATCCCGCATGCCTTCTTCCGCGATCATATCTCTCGGACCGGCCATGAACCGCGCCAATCGCGTATGGGGATTGGCATGATTTTTCTGCCTCGCACCGATTATGCCGCGCAGGAGAAGTGCCGAACGATTGTCGAAACGGAGATCTTGAAATTTGGCTATTACATTTATGGTTGGCGCCAAGTCCCGGTCGACATTTCGGTCATTGGCGAAAAGTCCAATGACACACGTCCCGAAATTGAGCAGATCATGTTCACTGACTTGCGCGGACTTGATGAACAATCCATGGAACGCGAGCTCTTTATCATTCGCCGTCGCATCGAGAAGCGGGTCCTCGAAGTCTCGGTGACAGATTTTTACTTCTGTTCGTTGTCTTGCCGGTCGATTATCTACAAAGGCATGTTCTTAGCAGAGCACGTGGATACCTTCTATCCAGACTTGAAGGATGAGAAATTCATCTCCTCCTTTGCCATCTATCACCAAAGATATTCGACGAACACATTTCCAACCTGGCGATTGGCTCAACCATTTCGCATGTTGGCGCACAATGGTGAGATCAACACGCTCAAGGGCAACGTGAATTGGATGCGCAGCCATGAGATTCGTATGGTCTCGGAGGCTTTTGGGGATCATGGAGAGTCCATCAAACCGATCATCCAACAGGGGAGCTCAGACTCCGCAGCGCTTGATGCCACTTTCGAAGTTATCGTGCGCGCTGGACGGTCCGCACCAATGGCCAAGACACTCCTCATTCCGGAATCATCTTCTTTGCATGCGACGACGATGCCAAAGGCGCACCGGGCCATGTATTCCTATTGCAATTCGGTGATGGAGCCGTGGGATGGACCTGCGGCTGTAGCTGCAACGGATGGTCGCTGGGTCGTGGCAGGGATGGACCGCAATGGTCTTCGCCCAATGCGGTACACGCTCACCAATGACGGTCTTTTGATCGTAGGATCGGAAACCGGCATGGTGATGATTGAAGAGCTTCGGGTGGTTGAGAAGGGGCGCGTGGGACCTGGCCAAATGATCGCGGTGGATTTGCAAGAGGGGCGCTTCTATCACGACCAAGAAATCAAAGATAAACTCGCAGGCGATCAACCGTTTGAGGAGTGGATCGACAATATTCAAGAGCTTGATTCACAAGTTGAACCGGGACCTGAGCCGCGTCTCTTTGATCCCAAAGAGCTAAGGCGCCGCCAATCGGCTGCGGGTATGACGATGGAAGATTTGGAGATCATTCTCCATCCCATGGTCGAGGATGCGAAGGAGGCGATTGGCTCGATGGGCGATGATACGCCGCCGGCGGTGCTGTCAGAGCATTACCGCCCGATGTCACATTTCTTCCGACAGAATTTCAGTCAAGTGACAAATCCTCCAATTGATTCGTTGCGTGAATACCGCGTCATGAGTTTGCGCACACGGTTTGGAAATCTTGGGAACGTTTTGGCAGAAGACAGTTCGCAAACAGACGTTTTTACGTTGGAGAGCCCGGTTCTCTCAAATGGTATGTGGGACCGCCTAAAGTCAGCCCTGGGGGAAGACACATTTGAGATCGATTGCACCTTCTCAGTCGAGGATGTCGAGCGTGTTGATGGAACTTGCTTGCGCCAAGCGATGGACCGTATTCAAGCAGAGGCTGAGGATGCGGTTCGGCAGGGATATGGCCACCTTCTTCTGACCGATGAGAAAATTGGCAGCTCTCGCGCGGCCATACCAATGATTCTTGCGGTTGGCGGCATTCATACCCATCTTGTCAATCGGGGCTTGCGAACTTTCACCTCTATCAATGTGCGTGCCTCTGAATGTCTCGACACTCACTATTTTGCGGTCCTGATTGGGTGTGGTGCGACGACGGTCAACGCCTATTTGGCGCAAGAGTGCATTGCCGACCGTCATGAGCGGGGTCTCTTTGGTGATGAAGATGTGAATATCTGTTTTCGGCGCTACATCGTAGCCATTCGACAAGGGTTGTTGAAGATCATGTCAAAGATGGGGATCTCGGTGATCTCCTCCTACCGGGCTGGGTTCAATTTTGAGGCGCTTGGACTTTCGCGCGCCCTGGTGGATGAATATTTCCCATCAGTGCCAAGTCGAATTTCAGGTATCGGGCTTGCTGGCATTGAGAACAAGGTCGTGAAGGCATACTGCCAGGCTTATGGTGAAGGCGTTACACATCTGCCGATTGGCGGGTTTTATCGCTACCGCCAGGGCGGCGAGACCCACGCCCTTGAGGGGCCTCTCATCCATATGGTGCAAAAAGCGGTCGCGTCTGACAGCTACGGTGCATACAAGAAATACAGCCAAGCAGTTGGATTGATGGCGCCGGTTTCGGTACGAGATTTGTTGGATTTTAGAACACCCAATCACTCAACTCCGCTCGAAGAAGTTGAAAGCATCAACGAAATTCGCAAGCGGTTTGTCACGCCTGGCATGTCCTTGGGTGCCTTGTCACCAGAGGCACATGGCACGCTTAATATTGCGATGAACCGGATTGGGGCCAAGTCCGTATCGGGCGAAGGTGGCGAAGACCCGGCGCGATTTAAACCCCTTCCCAACGGGGACAATCCGAACTCAGCAGTTAAGCAGATTGCCTCAGGGCGCTTCGGCGTCACGGCTGAGTATCTTAATCATTGCCGGGAAATTGAAATCAAAGTGGCGCAAGGGGCAAAGCCCGGCGAGGGCGGACAATTGCCTGGTTTCAAAGTAACTGAGATGATTGCCAAGTTCCGTCACTCGACACCCGGGGTGACTTTGATATCACCGCCGCCGCATCACGACATTTACTCGATCGAAGATCTGGCTCAGCTCATTTACGACCTTAAGCAAATCAATCCGGTCGCGCGGGTTTGTGTGAAGCTTGTGTCGGCAACCGGAGTTGGAACCATTGCTGCGGGTGTTGCGAAGGCGCATGCGGATGTCATCTTGATCTCTGGGGGCTCCGGTGGAACTGGGGCAAGTCCGCAAACAAGTATCAAATATGCAGGCACTCCTTGGGAAATGGGCTTAACAGAGGCCAACCAGGTTTTGACCCTGAACAATTTGCGGCACCGGGTGGTCTTGCGCACGGATGGCGGTATTCGCACAGGCCGTGACGTTGTGATTGCCGCCATGATGGGGGCCGAAGAGTTCGGCGTTGGAACATTGTCGCTCATCGCCATGGGCTGCATTATGGTGCGCCAATGTCACACAAATACCTGTCCCGTGGGTGTTTGTACTCAAGATGAGCGCTTGCGCGCTATGTTCAACGGAACGGCGGACAAGGTCGTCAATCTCTTTTCCTTCATTGCAGAAGAGGTGCGTGAGATCTTAGCGTCGCTCGGATATCGCTCACTCAAAGATGTGATTGGGCGAACAGATCTACTTGTTCAAGTTAGTCGCGGCGCTGAAAACCTGGATGATCTGGATCTCAATCCTCTTCTGGTGCAATCAGACCATGGCGACAATCCACGTTACTGTACACGGGAAGACCGAAATCCGGTGCCAGATACGCTTGATGCGCAGATCGTTGGTGATGCGGCGCCGATGCTCAATGATGGTGAGAAAATGCAACTCACCTACACTGTACGCAACACGCAACGGGCCATCGGCACTCGCACATCATCTCATATTGTGCGCCGATACGGGATGAAGAAGCTGAACTCAGATCACTTGACCATTCGGTTGCGAGGTTCTGCGGGTCAGTCGCTCGGTGCTTTTGTTGTGCAAGGATTGCGAATTGAAGTGTTCGGTGACGCCAACGACTACGTAGGGAAAGGGCTGTCTGGCGGCACCATCGTGGTGCGCACCATGACGACCACTAATCTTCAAAGCCATGAAAACACGATTATCGGCAATACCTGTCTTTATGGTGCGACCAGTGGCTACTTGTTTGCCTCAGGCCAGGCCGGTGAGCGGTTTGCCGTGCGGAATTCGGGTGCGATCACCGTAGTTGAAGGATGTGGGTCGAATGGTTGTGAGTACATGACCGGGGGCACCGCGGTGATCCTTGGTGAAGTTGGCAGCAACTTTGGTGCCGGAATGACGGGGGGAATGGCTTTCGTCTACGATCCGAATGATGATCTGGCTAATCGAATTAACGACGAGTCCGTGGTCTGGCAAAGGGTGGTAGCTGAGCATTGGCAAAGTGTCCTCAAAGATTTGGTGGTTCGCCACATTCATGAAACAGGCTCAACCCATGCCCAATCGATTGTCACTCAGTGGGACCTTGAGCTTGGCCGATTCTGGCAAGTTTGTCCGAAAGAGATGATCAACAGATTGGATCACGCACTTGGGGACACTACCGATGGTTCAAAAGGGGTTGCTGCTGAGTAGCTGTTTCCTTGCGGTTTTGTCGCGGCGTTGTTCACATTGAAGTCTTGCTCTCATGGCGGCATGGTTTAGGATGCGCGCTGGCGAGTGCACTGGATTGGTCGCCGTGATTTCACCGTCATCTGCCTTCTCGTTTGAAAGTCCACAGCCGTCTCCATGACACGCAAACTGTATTATCAACCTCTGTCGCCGTTTTGTCGCAAGATCCGTGTTCTCATGGCAGAGAAGAAGCTTGAGTTCGAGCCTATCATTGAGCGCCCATGGATTGAACGCGATGAGTTTCTTGCACTCAATCACGGCGGGACGGTTCCGGTATTGGTAGATGATGATGACGTGGTTGTCAGTGAAAGCCAAGCGATCGCAGAGTATCTGGAAGAGGTCTATCCTGAGCGCGCTATGTTGATGGGTGATGCCAAACAACGCGCGGAGATACGTCGTGTTTCGCTTTGGTTTGATCTTAAGTTCGATGCTGAAGTAACGACGCTTGTTCTTTTTGAAAAAGTCGACAGGCGTATGATGAAGTTGGGGGAGCCTGATATGTCCGCAGTGCGGGCGGGATTGCAAAACCTTCCCTACCATATGGACTATATTAGCTATTTGAGTGAGCAAAGAAATTGGCTCGCCGGCGATCAATTTACACTCGCGGACATCACGGCCGCAGCCCACATATCATCTATCGATTATGTCGGCGATATTCCGTGGGCTCATTTTCCAGCGGCTAAAGAGTGGTATGTAAGGGTCAAGTCACGCCCCAGTTTTCGCGCGGTTTTGGCTGATTTTGTACCTGGATTCCCGCCTCCACGTATCTATGCGGACCTGGATTTTTAGTGACATCGACCGGTCAATCAGGTTGAATACGGCCAAGATGTTCAATCTAACCTTGGCCTAGGGGTGGGCTTGAGGAACGGGGGTGTCATGCGGTATTTACTCACGCTAGTTATTGGTATTGCGATTGGTTTCGGTGTTGCGACATGGGAGCCAGCGCGAGAATTGGTGAGCGTTGAACGCGTTGCTTCGCTTGTTTCGTCGATTCGCAAAACGACGTCAAAAGAAGATGCCAATATTCCGGTTCAAGCGGAAGGTGGTGACATTCGGTCGTTGGCTGAAATGGCCGTCGTGGGTCCGAATTTGACGCAATCGAAATTCTTTGACGCGTTACCGTCCGCAGGCGAAGAATTTGGCTCGTCAAGCTCTGTCAATATTTTCACGGCGCCGACAAGTTTTAGGTCGGCGGTTTTGACCCTACCAGATAACGGCGAAGCATCTCAACAGACATTGGCTCAGGCGAGCGAAGGTTACAATGCTGAACAGGTCGCCGCACAATTTGAAGCCCTCAAAAAACTTGTTGCTGCAGACAACAGAGTAATTGATCAAGCACTTATTCAACTTGACCCGCAGCATCCACAATCATTTCTGCTCAGTTGCATTCGGGCAAGCAACGAGAACGTAATTGCTCTGTTCGATTTCTGGATTCATGTTGCGACAGATCAAACTGTTTCCAAAGATACGATCGAGACATTGTCACAGGAGTTTGCCGGCAATCAATTGAGGATTTCAGATCTCGCGGAGCGGGGTCGAGCTGCAGCTGGAGGCTACTCAAGGTTTTATCAAGTGTTGCCTGCAAAGACCGACAATGACCGGCTCATTAAGAGCAAGATCCTGGAGATGTTGGAGACCTATGTTTTGGCGTTCGACATAGAGGACGCACTGGCGTTTCATGATATTGAATTTTTGACGCTTATGAGTGAACCTGCCGAGAGTGAACAAGCCGCTGCTACTCGTTTGGAAGTTTGGGCGCTGGCGAAACAGAGAATGGTTCAAGCGCGAATTGATTCGCAGCAGGCGCGCGCCCGGATCTCCAGCGAACTCCTCCAATTGACACCAACTAGCTAGAAGGCTCATAGACCGTTCCACCGAGTGAGTGTTAGAAGGGCCTGTCGCCCTTCTTGCAAACGACACGGCGCATCGTGAATGATCTGACCATCGACAAAGCAGACATGCCCCAACACATTCGTAACTGGGTGGACTCCTGTGCGCTTAATCATGGGTTTGATTGCGTCGGAGTTGTGAACCCTGCCGACATGGATGCTGAAGGTGCCAGGCTTGAGGAATTCGTTTCATTGGGACGGCACGGCACAATGGAATGGATGTCACGTCGGATGAGGGAAAGATCTCACCCAAGCCACCTTTGGGGTGAGGTCAAGAGCGTCATTGTATTGGGGACAAACTACGGACCCGACGAAAACCCCCTTCCGCGCTTGCGAGAATCTGAGCGAGCGGTGATCTCAGTCTATGCAGAAGGGCGTGACTATCACGACCTTATCAAGAAGCGCCTGAAGCGCGTCGGTCGTGAGCTGCAGGAGAAATTCGGTGGGGACCTCAAGGTTTTCGTTGATACCGCCCCGGTGATGGAAAAGCCTCTGGCGGAGATCGGAGGGCTTGGCTGGCAGGGTAAGCACACCAATTTGGTATCGCCGAGGTTTGGTTCGTGGCTATTCTTGGGGTGCATCTTTACGACGTTGAGTATTCAGTCGGACCAGCGACATGACGACCAATGTGGGACCTGCCAGGCATGTCTTGATATTTGCCCAACCAATGCCTTCCCCGCTCCTTATCAGCTCGATGCGCGGCGATGCATCTCATACCTCACTATTGAGTATAAAGGCCATATTCCCATTGAGTTTCGTCGTGCTATGGGAAATCGCGTTTATGGATGCGATGACTGCCTGGCTGTTTGTCCGTGGAACAAATTTGCTAAGCCAACCAAAGAGATTTCTTTTCAATCCAAACCGGCGTTAGAAGGAATTGCCTTGGAGCGTCTTATTGGGATTTCGGATGACACCTTTCGTCAATTGTTTTCTGGTTCGCCAGTGAAAAGAACAGGACGGGATAGATTTCTTCGTAATGTTCTAATTGCAACGGCGAACTCGCGGATCTCTGAGTTGATTGCACCTTGCGCGCAGTGTCTCAATGATCCATCGCCTTTGGTCCGTGCAATGGCCGTCTGGGCGGTCTTAAGTCTGTGCAGTCGAGAGCAGTTTGATGCCCTGAAATCGTCACACCTTCCTGGCGAAGAGGATGAAGTAGTTCGGGAAGAGTGGATGCGAGAATTGGGATACGCCTAGTCAATCTCATGGGCGGCAAGTTTTGCGAGACCGTTTAGAGCTAACGCGGCCGCATGGCCATCGGATGTGATTTCCAAGACCCGTTCAAAGTCTCGCTTTGCACCTTTCAGATCATGCATCTTCTTTCGAAGAAAACCGCGTTCGACTAGGGCATCGGCTGATTCTGGATCAATGGCAAGAGCGGACTCAAGGTCAGCGATGGCGCCTACGGGGTCGTCTAGTTCTCGCCTTGTGTTGGCGCGAAGTACGATTGCTTCCATGTGTTCTGGCAATTGTTCAAGGGCCCTTGAAAACTCAATCTCTGCTTCGGGCCAGCGTCCTGCGGTCATGAGTGCGCGTCCTTTGTCGATTAGGAACTCCGCCGTCAACCAATGGCCCTTTGGCAGCATTGCAATACCTGCGTCGAAATCGGCAAGTGCGTTGTCCACATTTCCCGCCATGATCCAGGTATTTCCTGCCTGACCATATAGAGAGGCGCGAATCTTCTCATCGCCAGTGGTCTCATTGACCGCTAGTTTCGAGAGGATTGGGGCGGCAGCGTCGTATGCCGCAACCTCGATCAGGGCTAAGGCTTCGCAATGCTCGGCTGGGGGACCGCCGCCCTGGCGGCGCCACCGATTGGCCTCCTGGAAGGCCTGGTCCGCATTAATGGATATGCCTCGCAGGCAGTTCAGATATCTCGTGTTACTTCGGTCGAGCGAACCTTGATATTGCGCTTCCGACAATTGCGAGATAATTGTGGCGCTTGCGAGGGCCGCGCACAGGCTTAAGAGACGGAATGGTGTTTTCATTCCCCTATTAAGCAGGGGAAATCACGTGGTGCAAGGTGGGAGCGGAGATATGGACGAAAATTCACACAGGCGGCATTTACTGTTTTTTGGGTATGGAGAAATTGCCAATGCCCTCAGGAAGCGTCTTAGTGGTGGCGACAGTTCTGACCAAACCTGGGAGTTTACCGTTGCGGTGAAACGCCCGATGGATATCCAAGAGATGGTCCCTGAGGCAAATGTGGCCAGATTTTCAAGCGATGATCCATTGGATGACCCAGAAAACGTGATTTCTTCAGCGACGCACATTTTGATTTCCATTCCACCTGGTCGAAAGAGCGATTTCGTGTTGGACCACCACAGGGAGGCATTCCTGAAGTGCGGAAAAAAAATCGAATGGATCGGCTACCTCTCGAGCACGGGCGTGTATGGTGACCGTGGTGGCGATTGGGTATCTGAAGAAACTACGCCAAGACCGAGGACCGATCGCGCCATTGGCCGATTCAGGGCAGAGCAGGATTGGTTTCGACTTGGAAGGGATATCAGTGTGCCGGTAATGGCTTTTCGTTTGGCTGGGCTTTATGGCAAAGGTCGCAATGCACTCATTGGTGTAATGAAGAAACAGGCGAAGTTGGTTCACAAAGAAGGACACTATTTTTCAAGAGTGCATTTCGACGACGTTGCACAAGTTCTAGCAGCTTCGATTTCAAGACCGAATGGCGGCTCTGTTTACAATGTGTGTGACGACCTTCCTTCTGGGCAGGAAGACCCGATTGAGTTTGCTGCCGAACTGTTGGGTGCGCCACTTCCTCGAATTATCAATGCCGACGACGCTGACATGACATCGATATCCCGTAGCTTCTATTTTGAAAGTCGGCGCGTTCGAAATGATCGAATAAAGAGCGAACTTGGTGTCGAACTTCTATACCCAACCTACAAGGAGGGGCTGAAGAAGATCCACGAGGACATGAAGAAACGGCTAAAATAATAGCTCGTTCGCTCTCGCAATGATGGTTCGGATGCCATGCTCGTCGGAGAGGCGATGATCTCCATTCTTGACGAAGGTTAGGTCTAGATCTGTCGTGGTCAAAAGCTCTGCGAGTTTGAGGGAGTGTTGCCAAGGGACGTCAGGATCCAATTGGCCGTGAACAATCCTAACCGGACAATCGATGGCAATTTTTTCACGTAAAATGAGATGTTGTCGACCATCCTGGATCAGATTTGGCGTGATGATATAGGGCTTATCATCATATTGGGTAGGTTCTTCATATGGAATGCCGGCTTCTAGTTGTTTTTGAACTTCCACGGGATAGGTTTTCCACATCAAATCCTCCGTGAAGTCGGGGGCGGGGGCAATGAGGAGAAGTCCTGTGATTTGTTCGGGTCTTATCAGTGCTGCTAGCAATGCCAGCCAACCTCCCATTGACGATCCGACCAGCACTTGTGGACCCTCTGACACATTGTCCAAAACGGCCAGAGTGTCTTCAAGCCAGCGGCTTATCGTTCCATCGACGAAGTCACCGCTCGATTGTCCGTGGCCAAAGTAGTCAAATCGGATATAAGGAACGCTGTTCTCCTGAGCCCAGGTCTCAAGCGCCAAGGCTTTTGTGCCGTCCATATCGGATTTGAAACCGCCGAGCCAAATGAAGCCTGGCTGACGCGTGCCATGTGTCGCGTGATAGGCAATTTTGTGTCCGTGTGGTCTATTGAGATGTTGAGGCATGGTCATCATTGATGGCGGATTGGTGCGTCAGGCATTGGAGTGATCTGTGAGAAATCGTTCATGACAACTGAGACTAGCAATACCGGTCAGACAGGGCCAACGGTTTTGCAGGTTATTCCAGAATTGAATGTTGGTGGTGCCGAACGGACGACCGTCGATATTGCTCGCGCACTGGTCGACGATGGTGGAGTTGCCCTCGTCGCTTCGCGCGGGGGCGAACTGTCTTGTGAGCTGGAGGATGTTGGCGGGCGATTGTTATCGATGTCAGTGCATAGCAAAAACCCTCTTGTTGTTCTTCTAAACGCCTTTCGACTCCGGGGGATTATTCGACGTGAACGGGTAAACATTGTCCATGCGCGCAGTCGGGCGCCTGCTTGGAGCGCTCTGCTTGCAGCGCGGATGGCAGGCGTTTCGTTCGTCACGACCTATCATGGATCCTATCAGGCAAAGTCGGGGGTGAAGCGGTGGTACAATTCCGTCATGGCGCAAGGAGATCTCGTCATTGCGAATTCCAATTTCATCGCAGATCACATTGCCATGGAACACGGCTTGCCTAAGTCCAAGATTCGCGTGGTACATCGTGGGTCGGATTTAGCGCGGTTTGATGCTCGGTCAATCGAGTCCAATCGACTGGTCCGCCTCCGGGCTGACTGGGAAATGAGTGACGACGGTGTGCCGATCATTCTCTTGCCTGGGCGGTTGACGCGGTGGAAAGGACAAGAGGTCTTTGTGGAAGCGATCGGCAAATTGGTCAAAAGTGGCTGTGATCAGTTCCATGCAGTAATGATCGGGGATGCACAAGGACGTGATACCTACGCGGCCGGTCTTCAAAACTCAATTCGTATGCGCGGGCTGTCTTCTCGACTTAAGCTCGCGGGACATTGCGATGATTGGCCGGCGGCTTACGGGCTGGCAGATGTTGTCGTTTCCGCCTCCATTGAGCCTGAGGCCTTTGGCCGGGTGGCTGTTGAAGCGCAAGCTATGGAAAAGCCCATCGTGGCAACGGACCATGGTGGGTCGCTGGAGACCATTGTGATCGATGATGGAGGGCGAACGGGCTGGCGGGTCATACCGGGCGATCCCCAGGCGATGGCACGAGCATTGAAAGGTGTCTTGGAGCTATCACTTGATCAGAGGGCGGAAATCGGACGCAGAGGACGCGCCAACGCTGAAACAAATTTCTCTGTGGCGGCAATGTGTGGCAAGACCCTTGACATCTACCGTGAACTCCTCAGAACGTAGCCTATGAGTAAGCGCAAGACTTCATCCAAAATCCTCTACCGGATCATTCCGCCGCGCTACTATGTGGTTTGGCGGGCGCATCGCACTGTGCGAAAATCGGCAACCCGCGGGGAGCAAGAGCTCAAGCTGTTGGACCATATCGTTCCGCGCCGGAATGCGGTTGATATCGGCGCCAACAGAGGCACCTATACGTACTTTCTCGCCAAGAGATGCCCGAAGGTCTATGCCTACGAGCCAAATCCTTGGATGGCAGACTTTCTGCGCAAGGCGTCGCCAGCTCATGTGGAAGTACGAGAGGCTGCCTTGTCTGACACTGCGGGGCAAACAACGTTTACCATCCCCTATGATCAACGCAATCAGCACCAACACAATGTAGGCAGCATAGATAATCTCGACGGCCGGGAAGGTGAGAAGATTGATGTTGAAATTCGCCGCATTGACGATGAAGGGTTGGAAGATGTTGGCTTCATGAAAATTGATGTCGAAGGACATGAGCCTTCGGTCTTGGATGGGGCCCGAAAGACAATTGAGCGAGACCGCCCGGTCCTATTGGTGGAAATTCTGGAGACGGGAGAGAAGCCGGAGGAAAACCCGGTGATTTCCCGGCTTTTCGATCTCAATTATGATTGCCTTTACTACGATAGCGATGGGCTGCATCACATCTCGCAGCTCAAATCCGGGCACCAGGGACGGAATTTTCTGTTTCTGCCAAAGGCTTGACAAGATAGAGCTTTCGTTCTCTCTATCCGCAAGAATTGGTGATCTCATTGCGAAATTTTAGGGGTTGGAATGGATCTCTCAGTTTTCAAACTAAAGACACAGACAACGGACGGTGACCGAACAAGTCTGTTGATGTTGCAGGATGTTATCGAGAAGTCGATTGGTGATTATACTTATCTCGAGATTGGCTCCTTTCTTGGGGGGACCCTTCTGCCTCATCTGCATAGCAAGCATTGCACCTCGATCGTCTCCATTGACAAGCGCGTAAATGAACAATGGGACGAACGCCAAGCTTCATTCAGCTATGAGAACATCACTACCGAGGAGATGCTTCGCGGTCTGTCGGAACATGTCTCGGAATCCGATATGCCGAAACTGACAACCATGGACGGCGGGTCTGAAGTTCTTGAAGGCAAATCGACGCCGAAGATTGATTTCTCGTTCATTGATGCTGAGCATACTGTCACCGCGGCCTTTCGCGACTTCCGATACATCCTTCCACTGATGAAAGAGAAATCGGTCATCGGATTTCACGACACGCATCTGGTTATTCAGGCTGTTCGGAATTGCGAAGAGATGTTGAAATATCTGGGTGTCTCCTATGCGCTTCACTTTCTTCCAGACCATGTGGCGGCGATGTTTGTCGGCGATTGGACGGCCGAGGAAAAGGAAGCCATCGCTACGGCGAGCCTCAACGAGGAAGAATTTGCGGCTTACTCCACTGACTTTTTGATCCGGTCAACTATTCTTCACAATCTGGAGCGGTTTTCTGAGCGAGACAGTAAGGTGCGCAAAGCTGTTCAACGCGCAGGTTCAAACGGAAAGCGATCCTTGTTCGGGTTTTTGACACGATGAATCGTTTGACCAAAGGCTGGCTTAGCAAAAACGGAGTTAGTGAGGAGACCTTTGCAAATGCCGTTGCAAAGGCTTGCGATCTGGTTGATGACGAAAAAAACCCCGGCGAACGCATACTCCTTACCGCTGCAGTGGTTGCGCAGCCGGGCTTGACCCATTGCGACTATGGCGGGGGCGTTGGCCTTTACAACATTATACTGGCGCTTCTGGGTATGGAGATCACAGTGGTGGATAGTTTCCATCAGATTGATGATCCGAATCCCGTTTTGCGCAAGATGTATGAGGATCGCCTGGAGCTCTTCAAAGAACTTGGTATCAAGTGGAAGTCAGCTGACATCTTGAGCGAATTCTCAGATGGACAGACCAAGTTTCAAAGTGCCAGTTGTTTTGAGACGATTGAGCATCTGCCGCACTCTCCCAAACCCTTTCTTGATCAAGTAGTGAATGAGCTTGAGGTGGGCGGACGGTTTGCCATGTCGGTTCCCAATGTTGCGCGGATCGAACAACGCTTTCGTGTTTTCATTGGGCGCACACCTCATGAGAAGTATCCCAACTTCTACGAACACGGGACGCCGTTTTGGGGTCACCACCGTGAAATGACGGAAGCAGAAATTCTGTGGTTGTCGCGGCGCCTCAATTTGGCTGACTGTTCGGTGTTTGGTACTGACATTACCTACAAGCCGCTGCCAGGCATTGGCAAAAAGAAGAGGTCTGGGGCCAAGAAGTTTATGTCCAAGCTCAATTACGATGTGGGCATTACTGACTTCATTATTCCGCGACGGATGCGTAAGCACCTATGGCTGGTGGGGCGATACGAAAGTCGGAACGGTTAGGACCTCATGGCACATTTCCCCTCGCCCGACGATGCCAGTGCCGATCTTTTCGTGATTCAAGTTGCCAATACTAAGCATCCAGGGGGCATTGAAACGTCGGTTCAACATTATCACCGAATGCTTGATGCCATTGGTGTTCCGTCAATATGTATATATGGCGGGCCGGCACGCGACGCCCTTGAGGGTGAGGGGATGGATGTTTGGTCATTGCCTCGTGGATTCGCCAGCCCATTGCACCGTCTTGTGAGATCAGGCGGTGAGATCCGCGATGCGGTGATGGCGCGGGTGCACCCGGAGACCACTCTTGTCACCGTGGTCCACAGCGACAGATGCTTGCCCGCAATAAGGAGGTTGTTCCCTCAGGCTGTGACCATCACGCCGTGTCATTCTGACAAGAGCAACCACAAAGGGGATGCTGATATTGTCGTCACCCTTAATGAACGGCAGCGAGACTTGGTGTTGGAAAATTTGGGGGCTGAGAAAAACGTTGTCTGCATCGGCAATCCATATGTTCCGCGCGAAGAGCAGGAGAGATGGCGCCCTCGCGACGAGGATGATGTCTTTCGCATACTCTTTGCCTCGAGATTTACACTGGTCAAGGATCCGCTTGTGCTCATTCGAGCGGCAGCAGAATTGTCCGACGAACTGACTTGCGAGATCTGTTTTGTTGGAAGTGGCGTACTGGAAGGTGAAGCGAAAGCCCTCGTGAGTTCCTTGGGTGTTGAGGCGACATTCCACGGGTGGCAAACGAACCCATGGGCCTTTGCAGCTCAAGCGGATTGTTTTGTCCTACCGTCCCACTGGGAAGGATTGCCGTTTGTTCTTCTCGAAGCCTTGGCCAGAGGTATTCCCATAATTGCCAGTGATATCGCGGGCAATCGTGCGGCTCTCGGTGACGGCAAATACGGTTTGCTGTTCGAGATGGAGAATGTTAGACATCTCGCCGATTGCATTCTTCAGACTGCAACTGACAAAGCGCAACATCGCGCGATGGCTGAAGCCGGGATTGACTCTGTTGTTGATCGGTTTGGCGCCCATGCCTTCGGTGCAAAATTGATTGACGCGGTGCGGTCGGTAGAGAGAAAAAGTTAGAACTTTTTCACTCTTTGTGCAGATGAATTTGTGAGTCATGAAGTTCAAGCGGGTATCAGGTCTCCTTATGTATGATTGGCGGAAAGATACAAGGAACCCCACAGATGTTGCTGCCATGCAGCGCATGGATGCCTATCTGTGGCAGATGACCTCCTTCCCACCTGGCAGTCGATATGACCTTATTCAGGACTTTTGTCGCGATAAAGAAGTATTAGACATCGGTGCTGGTGAACATGACGCGGACCTCTACAATCCGGAGAAGTGGGAGCACGCGCAAATCGTTGAGGCCTCAAAGAAGACGGTCGCCATCGATTTGGATGAGGAGATTTGCGACCATTACCGGGAGCGTGGTTTTGATTTCCGGTGTGTTGATGCGACCTCGGAGGCACAATTGCCAGAGCGTTTTGACCGAGTTTTCATTGGCGATGTCATCGAGCATGTCAATGATCCTGTGGCCCTTCTTCAGTTTTCCAAACGGCACTTGAAGGACGACCCAGACAGTGCGGTGTTGGTGACAACCCCAAATCCCTTTGCCCCAACTTTCTATCGGACCAAAAGGCGCTTCAAGCTAGAGCTCGCGACCGCCAATTTGGAACACACGCTTTGGGTGACACCTCCCAATATGCATGAGATTGCCCATCGGGCTGGTCTCAAACTCACCGGTCTCTGGTTCCCGATGCTGAGAAAACCAGCGACCGGCGCCAAGCGACGTTATCAAACATGGCACCGCCAATTGCGGTGCTCGTTGTTTGGTGTTGAGAAGGCCTGGAAAGAATACATGTTTGTGTTGTCGCGCGGCGACGACTGACACAAGCGTTCAGAGTCCCTCGCGGAGCGCCGCGCATTTGCTCTCTCTAAGCCTTTTCCCCTCTTGATAGAGTTCTTGGTCAAGAGCGACGCGGTCTTTCAAAATCTCTTCGACTTCTGTTCGATTGAAAGACAGTTTTTCACGGTCCGAGACGTTGCGCTGGGGTGGTTTGGTTGTCAGGTGGGTTTTGGTGAGCATACCGATCAGCGGAAGATCCTCGTTCAACATCTCCGTTACGGTCACGAAATCGAAGGTGGCGAGGTTCTTGAGTGCGGTTGCTAAAAGCTCTGAATTTTCAAAGTCATTCGTGGGAACACCGCAAATTGCATCGCCTACGAGCGTGCGAACCTGTGGATTGACGATGGCGCGTCTGCCAACCTCGTTGTCCAAGCGACAGAACTCTTCAAGGGTCAGGTCTTTTGCTTCCTTGCAGGGAAAGCACGGATTGAAATCGTCATCCGGTAGATCGCGGAGGTATTGGTAGAACGAAATCGTCCGGTCAACCGGGTCCCGCAGCGAAATGATCGAAAAAACATTTGGCATGATCGCGCGAATGTGGGTCCAGCCTAAGTGGCCTGAAATGTAGGAACCTTTTGGCGCATACTCGAGTTTTTCAGACGTTACTTTTGCGTCTTCCCAAGAATAGGCAAATGTGACTTTGGGTGAACTGTTTCGACCGATATTGGATTTGAAATGATAGCTCAGGGATGACCCAGCGTTCTTTGGAATGTGCAAGAACAGGACCGTGGGAAACTCTTCGCCCATCCGTTCTTGCAATTTTCGTTTCGTGCGCCAGAAATACTTCATTGTTTTCGAGGGCCGCCGTTACCCTTCTGCTCCAGCATCTTGGCAATTCGGATGAAGCGAAAAAAGGCTGCCGTGACTGAAATCGTGAGACCGTATGTGCCGCCGGTGAAATTTCGCCTCAAGATGTAGTACTTAAAAAAGTTTATGGGGAATTCGACAAAAAGCCTGGCGATGAGCTTCGACGTCTGGCGCAGGTTTCGCGTTTCAGCCTGGAGGGTTGTGTAGCTGTTGTACTTCTCAATCAAGTGATCGAGACTTCGCACCGAATAGTGAAGGACATCCGCGGACAGTTGTCCGCCGTCGGCGCCATTTTCGACGACACTATCGAGGGTTTCGCTTTCCGAGAACCGCACAACGGACTTTCGATAGAGCCGCACATAATTGTGGTAGTCGGCCCATAATCGGGGCTTTGTTTGATGTGGGTAGACGGTCTTGATGCGCATTCGAAAAAAATTGTGAGGTGGGTTTGAACTATTGGCAAAAGTGTCGCGAATTTCCACAACCATCGCCTCACTCAGGACCTCGTCTGCGTCGAGATTGAGGACCCAATCGTTCTTGCATTGATCTTCACCAAATCTCTTTTGCGGTCCAAATCCCGCCCATTCGTTAAAGATAAAATTGGCACCGTGATCTTGGGCGATTTGTTCGGTGTTGTCAGTGCTGCCAGAGTCGACGACCACGATTTCATCAACGAGCGACCTCACGCTCATAAGGGTCGCGGCAAGGCGGTCTTCCTCATTTTTGGTGATGACGAAACAGGAAATTGGAAGTTTGTCGTTCAAAGGGCCCCTGATGCATCTTTGCGCGTTTGGAATTTGCCGAATTGTCAGCGTTCTATAGGAGAAAGAGGTCAATTGAAAGAGATCGCCGTCTGATTGGACCGGGGTTGAGTGCCTGGCTGCCTGGTTCGATGCGCCGATGTAAGACAAATCGTGGCTTCCGAGCCACAAATCGTCTAGGGATTGGAGACGGTCGTGACCAACCGCTCTTCAGGCCTTTGCTTTGGAAGTGCGGGAAGGTACAAGGACGGCCCCGAATTTTCCGGAGAATTCCGCGGGAATAGAGAATTGAAGCGAACATCATAAGGCGAAGGACCCATGTCAGACCAAGCATCACAGACACGTAACCCCGTAAGGATCACGCTGCCCGATGGCAGTGCGCGAACTTTCGAGGGTCCTGTCACGGGTGCAGAGTTGGCAGCAGACATTGGGCCAGGGTTGGCCAAGGCTGCACTTGCTTGGAAGGTGGACGGTGAGATCTGGGATCTCCTGCGACCGGCGACCGCCGATTCTGAAGTTTCGATCATCACGCTCAAAGACGAGACAGATGCTCTTGAGCTCATTCGTCACGATGCGGCCCATTTGATGGCCATGGCGGTTCAAGAGCTGTTTCCTGGAACACAAGTAACCATTGGACCCGTTATTGACGATGGTTTTTTCTATGATTTTGCCCGCAATGAACCTTTCCACTTGGAAGATCTGGAGAAGATCGAAGCCAAGATGAAAGAACTGGTGGATGCAGATCATGCCACCACGCGCGAGGTTTGGGACCGGGAGGAGGCGATCAAGCATTTCAAAGATCTGGGAGAGTCCTACAAAGCGGAGATCATTGCCGATCTTCCGGGAGATGAGGATGTCTCGATCTATTTCCACGGGCCCTGGCATGATCTCTGCCGCGGACCGCACCTGCCCTCCCTTGGAAAGATTGGCAAGGCGTTCAAGCTGACCAAATTGGCGGGCGCCTATTGGCGCGGCGATTCCAACAATGCACAACTGCAGCGTATCTACGGTACTGCTTGGCGCGACACAAAAGAGCTCAAGGCCTATCTGCATCGATTGGAAGAGGCAGAGAAACGGGATCACCGCAAGCTTGGTCGCGAGATGGATCTCTTCCATATGCAAGAAGAAGCACAAGGCATGGTCTTTTGGCATGCCAAAGGCTGGTCGCTCTACCGCGAGCTTGAGAATTACGTGCGTCGGCAAATTAGCCGGGCTGGCTATGAAGAGGTCAAGACCCCGCAGCTTGTGGACCGTAAACTGTGGGAAGAATCCGGCCACTGGGATAAGTACCGCGAACACATGTTCATTTCAGAGGCTGATGAAAAGACGTTGGCCTTCAAGCCTATGAACTGCCCATGTCATGTACAGATTTTCAATCAAGGTCTTAAGTCCTACCGTGATCTGCCCTTGCGGATGGCGGAGTTTGGGTCTTGCCATCGCTACGAACCGTCAGGCGCGCTGCACGGATTGATGCGGGTGCGCGGCTTTGTGCAAGATGATGCACATATCTTCTGCACGGAAGACCAAATTGCTGATGAAACCGCCGGTGTCTTTGATCTCCTGAAGCGCATGTACGCCGATCTTGGATTTGATGATGTGACCATCATGTTCTCAGACCGGCCGGAAGTTCGCGCCGGTGATGATGCGACGTGGGACCGCGCAGAAGCGGCGCTGCGAGACGCGGCAGAGAAGGTTGGCCTCAACTACGAGATGAATTCTGGGGACGGCGCTTTTTATGGTCCGAAGCTGGACTTCGTCTTAAAAGACGCGATTGGTCGGGAATGGCAGTGCGGTACGTTCCAGGTAGACTTTATCGTGCCAGAACGCCTAGGCGCGTCCTACATCGGTGAAGACGGTGAGAAGCACATACCGGTCATGTTACACCGGGCGATCTTGGGATCGCTTGAACGTTTTATCGGCGTGCTAACAGAACATCACGCGGGCAAATTCCCGCTTTGGTTGGCGCCGACACAAGCGGTTGTTGCGACCATTGTCTCAGATGTTGACGCGTATGCTGAGGAGATTGTGGATCTTCTGAAAGACCATGACCTTCGGGCCGAGCTTGATACCCGCAACGAGAAGATCAACTACAAGGTGCGCGAACACTCAGTTGGCAAAGTGCCGGTGATCTTAGTTGTCGGGAAAAACGAGATGTCCGAGCGGACCGTGTCAATCCGTCGCTTAGGCGAGAAAAACCAAGAAATTCTACCTCTTGATGAGGCTATTGCCAATCTTAAAGAGGCGGCGACAGCCCCGGATCGCAGGTAGTTATCACGATCGTCATATTTCATGCTATAATAAGGGATTGCTTGTGCCAGGCGGGATGATCTGCCCCGCACATCCCAACCACTAAAGGAGTGATTAGACATAGCTAGAAGACCACACAGGGCGCAGCCGACCAAAGACACCGGTCCGCGCGTCAATGATTCCATCGAGGCCAGAGAGGTTCTCGTGATTGATCATGAAGGAGAGCAGCAAGGCGTACTTCCTGTTGAAACCGCAATAGAAATGGCGCGCGATGTCGGCCTCGACCTGGTCGAAGTGTCGCCGACAGCGAGACCGCCGGTCTGCAAAATTCTTGACTACGGCAAGTATAAGTATCAGGCCCAAAAGAAGGCTGCTGAAGCCAAGAAGAAGCAAAAGATCGTCGAGGTCAAAGAGATCAAGATGCGACCAAACATCGACACCCATGACTACGAGACCAAAATGAAGGCCATCAACCGGTTCTTTGAAGAAGGCGACAAAGTGAAAGTCACCCTTCGGTTTCGTGGACGGGAAATGGCACACCAAGAACTCGGATTTGAGTTGCTGAAGAAGGTGCAAAAGGAACTCGATGAGATTGCCAAGATTGAACTCTATCCAAAGCTCGAAGGGCGGCAGATGATTATGGTGATGGCGCCAAAATAGGCGACACACGATTCTCAGAATCAATGAGGGCTGCGAGCGTTTCGTTCGCGGCCTTTTTTATGCGAGGTCGAGCGCGGCATAGATATCAGAAGCTGGAATGGCAAAAAGCTGCGATGGTTTGTTCTCGGTATGAGAACCCAGATATCTCTCAACAATCTGAAACCCCAATGAGTATCCAATCCAAGGTGGGGTCGCGAGGGCTTCACTGCCAAAGAACCACCGTGTGTGGTCATAGTCTTTGTCGCCGAAATCTTGTTTCGCGGCGTCATACCAAGTCTTGAATTCTGAAGATGTGAAAGCGCGGTCCCAGGGTTCGATTTGTCCTGGAAACACCTCAAGGCTAAAGTGGTCTGCGAGGCCTTCCATGACGAGCGCCTCCTCGAGGAAAGCCCCATATCCGACGGTCCGCTGGCGCATGCAGTGATGAACTTCGTGAGCGAGTGTGCGGTGAAGGGGTGTTTCCAGCGAGTGCACCAAGGCGGGGTTTGAGGGATCAACCCACAAGGTCATGTCATGATCATCATTGGCATACCCGCTCAAACCATAGGTAGGAATGGTCCTTTGGGGATTGCATTTAATCGAGACATTGAGGTCTCCAAATGAGAGGTATTCTTCGATGATCGTTAGGGCTAGTTCGGCGCTGTCGATCAGTCTCTGAGAGACGTCTCCTAGCTCAGATGGCTTGTAGTTGAAGTGTACTGCCACGTGATCCTCGCAGACGTCAGGCATCTCAAGTCCATGCAGAGACTATTTCATTGGCTGCGGCAGAGGAAGATCTCGACCTTACGGATCGATATCTTTCTTGTAGCTGGCTTTCACGGTGAAGACGAGATCATTCAAAGGACCGAGCGGATTGATGGTTTGCTTGGTCTTGGAGATCTGCTGAGTGCCGGACCAGAGTTTGTAGACCACCACATCGTCTTGCAGCACAAAGAGCGCTTCAGACTGCCAACCGGTGGTGACTTCTGTGCGGCGGAACTCAAGCATATCCAAAATAAAGTTCCCAACACGCTCGACCTTGATTTTTTCCGGCATAATGACGTAGCCGCGGCAGTTCAACCGGCTTTCAAGGCATTTACGCAACCCGCCATCCAAGTGCTCGAAGCGAATGGAGTCGCGCGGCATAAAGCGCTCAATCAGATCTAGATAGGTGAGTGTCTCAACGTTCGGGAAGGTCGAGATGTTGTAGCCAGAGTTGAAGAGTTGCTCAAGCGAGGTCTCGTGGGGAATGACCGTATTGAAGGCGCGCTGGGCGTCTCCGTAGGTGTCAAACGGGGATGAAACGACGGTGCGTTCTTGTGGCAATAGGCCCGAGCAAGCGGTTAAAAAGGACAAGGACAAGCCCAGCATGGCCCCTCGCCGCAATCGGCTCCAATTCCTCAAATTCGCGACCCTCTTCACAGGGAGCGTGATTAAATCAAAGGCCCCAGTCATTTATCCCCCGAAACGGGCCCCACGCCCCAACACTCTTACCATAAGTACCGCTCACCTTAGCGGTCCTTAACAGTAGGTTAAAGCAGAAACTGGCGCAAATTGGAGTCTCGCGACAGGCCACGATTTGATCCTCCTGTTGCCAACATCCCACGGTTTTTGGCGGTTTTAGGCGCGTTTGCGGGAAATCGCTTGGACGGTTCAGGGATGAAGTTGCAAAGGGTGCGCCACGGACCTGTTCCGTTTCGGCACAGAATCGCTTCGGCAATCGATCTGGCCCCAACGCCAGATCTCCCTTTCCCGGACGAACAAACATCGTTAACTTCGTTTCGTCCCAGGTCGGTTTTAGGCCATTTTCTGATCAATTCTTGAGGGGAACCTTATGGACGTCCGCGCTGCTGTTGCCCACAAGGCGGGTGCACCGCTCACCGTTGAGACCGTTCAATTGGACGGGCCGAAGGCGGGCGAGATTTTGGTGGAAGTAAAAGCGACGGGTGTTTGTCACACCGATGAATTCACCCTGTCAGGCGCTGATCCCGAAGGCCTGTTTCCCTCGATTCTCGGCCATGAAGGCGCCGGCGTCGTGGTGGAAGTGGGCCCTGGTGTGACCTCGCTCAAACCCGGGGATCACGTAATTCCCCTCTACATTCCCGAATGCCGCCAATGCAAAGCCTGCCTGTCTGGCAAAACGAACTTGTGCATTGCGATTCGCGAAACCCAAGGCAAAGGGCTCATGCCGGATGGGACCAGCCGCTTCTCGATAGGTGGTGAGACCTTGCACCATTACATGGGTACCTCAACCTTCGCCAATTACACGGTGATGCCGGAAATTGCGGCGGCGAAAATCCGTGAGGACGCGCCCTTTGACAAGGTCTGTTACATCGGCTGTGGGGTTACCACCGGAATAGGTGCCGTGATCAACACCGCCAATGTTGAGCCTGGGTCGAATGTGGTGGTGTTTGGTCTTGGGGGTATTGGGCTCAATGTGTTGCAGGGCGCACGGATGGTCGGTGCGGACAAGATTGTTGGCGTCGATATTAATCCGGACCGGGTTGAGTTGGCCAAGAAGTTCGGAATGACTGACTTCATCAATCCAAACGAGGTCGATGACATTGTCGAAGCGGTGCTCGATGTTACCGATGGCGGCGCGGATTATTCTTTTGAATGTATTGGCAGCGTAACCACTATGCGCCAGGCGCTTGAGTGTTGTCACCGAGGCTGGGGTGAGAGCGTCATCATCGGCGTTGCAGGTGCGGGCCAAGAAATTTCAACCCGGCCGTTTCAATTGGTGACGGGACGGGTCTGGAAAGGAACCGCCTTTGGTGGTGCCAAGAGCCGCACTCAGGTGCCGCAGATTGTTGATTGGTACATGGATGGCAAGATCAACATTGATGACTTGATCACTCACACCATGCCGCTCGAAGACATCAACAAAGGCTTCGACCTCATGCATGCGGGCGAGAGCATCCGCTCGGTGGTGATTTACTGAGCGTGAAGCGCTTTGTCAGGGCGCGATGACGCCGCTTTTTTCCTTAGCCTTTTCGTTGTCGTATCCGAGAATGAAGTTTGTACTACCACGGGTCTCTCCAACTATTGCTTCGACCTTGTAGGTCGGGATGTGGCTAGGGTTGTTGACGCCCGGGCTCGTCGAAAGTTCCCAACTCATTGTCTTCGTGTTGTAGGAGATTCTGTGCGGTACTCGATGGACCGTAGAGCAAAATGGGCCATTGCCGTCGTTGATATCGACTGTGGATGTGGCCCAAATATCTCCGTTGTCTTTCACCAGAATGTCCGATATGTCGCGCCATTCGTCATCGGGGTGACTTGCCGGTACAATCGACCCGCATGGTGTCGTTGGTTTCACACCGTTTACCGTTATCTTCTGCAATTGGTTGTAACCGGGTAGTGTCATTGCAGGGTCTTGAAAATCAACATTTTGAACAATTGCGATGCTTCCGATACGGTTGGTCGCATCTGTGGGGATTTCATGTTTCCCGCGATAACCGAGAAGCAGTGTGTACTCGTCGCTTGGTTTTGAGGAATTTGTTTGTTCCTTGTCAGCACTAGCCGGTTGCTTGAAACACGCCAAGCCTTCGATTTGGAGATCACCTTTGTTCCGTGTCGCTGCAGGTGGGTCGGCGGGGAGCTTCTTGATACCAATTACTTTGGCATCCCAAGTGAAATTAGGTGAGGTCGCGCTGCCGATGTTTCTCTGCGATAGTTCAATCAGGAATAAACGCCCTTCAATGGGATCGTATCGGCGACTTTCCGTGGCAATGATTCTAATGGTATTTGTTGTGGAGTTGACTGCCTCGTCAGAAGTACTAGGAATATCGGTGGGTATGCAAATAGCTTCAATATCACTTGGTTGCTTTTCGCGATTAAAGTTGTTATCGGCGGTTAGTGTGAGTGTTTCTAACACCAATCCACCGGGCGTGGCTCTTGCAATTGCAAGATGTCGCTTGGCGAGGTCTCTGCTCTTCGCATAAGCAGGGGTACCGGGAGTAGTGGCGCTAGGGAAAATTGATGCAGGCGGAATGTTTTTTGCGTCTCTTGCAATGAGTAGCGCCGTTGAATTGAGCCACACCAGCCCTCCGATTGCGCCATCTGTTGGATTTGTGGCGGTGGTGTCTCTCAGAACGACAGTAGGGCCGGGCGGAGGAGTTGGTTTTTTTGGTCCGGCACAACTGATGAGCAATCCAACCAAAAGCAATGGCCCGCATAGGCGAAGTGTTTGAACTGAAAGTCGCATGATTGTATCCCCCGTCCCTAACATTATCCAATTTGTGCGGGTGAATATTATCGATACTCTAATTAATTGTCTAGATTATGGTAAACGAAATTCATGTTTCTGTCGAAAATTCAGGTGTGGCTGGGTTGCAAAAGGTTGAACAGTAGGGGCGAATTCAGGGCGTAATGATGCCGCTACCTATGTCTTCGTTGTCGTAGCCGAGAAAGAAATTTCGGTTGCCTGGCTCCTTACCGATTATCGCTTCGACTTTGTGTTCCCTGACTGGCACTGGTTTTTCCAAATGATCGTCCTTGATCAAAACCCAGTTGCCTGAAACTTCGTTGTAATTGATGCGGTGGTTGAAGCGATAGATCGACGAACAAAACGGACCGTCGTCGCGGACGTCTATGGTTGAGGCGGACCAAATGAGTCCCCCATCATCAATGTGCAGGTCGGAAACATCGCGCCATTCGCCAGAGGTGAGGTTGTCTTTTTCTATGCAGTCCGGTTTGTGTGCGTCGCTATCTGGCCTCATCAATTTGGTCGGGTCGAACCGAGGCAAAACCGTAGGGCTTAAGAAATCGACACCGGGAACCAGGAGAATGCCGCCGTCGCGGTCGCGGGATGCATCACTGCCTAAGGCATGGCTGCCGCGATATCCGAGCGCCACGGTGTACGTCCCCGTCGCATCTTCAAAGCAGGCAAGCCCTTCGACTTGATGGAGGCCTTTGTCTGGGTCTTGAGGATTGGGATCGTCTGGTAAGTTCTCGATGCCCACAACCGTGGCCTGCCACTCGATCTCACGTTTTTTGCCTTTGAGGACATGAGTGCTTTTTAGGTCGATAAGGAAGAGACGACCGGGCACCGCGCCATACTTTCGGCTCTCGACGGCGATCACACGGACGCTCTCAGTCTTTGTCTTGCTGTGTTTGCCCATTTTCTTTGGGGCGACCGGAATACAGACGGCCTCAAGATCGCTGGGCAGGAGAGCGTCTTTGAGGTCGCTTATCGCGGACAAGCGGATTGATTCAATCTCCACGTCAGAGCCAGAAACGGATGCAAATGCAAGAGGCAGCTTTGCGAGGTCCGCACTCGCTGCATCTGAGAATTTGTATTTCGCTTTGTTTTTGGAATCTCGCACGATGAGCAGAGTGTTCGGGTCAATCCAGCCAAGCCCGCCGATTGCGCCGTTTGCGGTGCTGTCAGAAACGACTTTTTTCACTGACGCGAGAGCTTCCGGGTTGATGTTCTTCTTCACCTCGGTCATGACCAGATCGTAGCCGACGCCCAAGACCAAAGAGGCACTGAGCACCATTATCCAACGGGCGAAGACCGATTTGGGCTTGATCTGCTCGTAGGAGAAGCGCGCATCGAGCAAGCGCCGGATCATGTCGAGGGCGGCCAGCAGGAAGAACCCGACGATGAACAGGTATAATAGCTCTTCAGATTGGTAATTCACCCAAGCCCCCAATTTCCCCTCAGACATTCCCCAATGTCCGTGCGATGGCGATCATATTTGCCAAAAGCCTGAAGAGTTTATGGTTAACGTCTGTTAAGATCAAATTGCAAATTTGAGTGGTGGAAGTCTGCGCTTGCGGGCTTGCTAACGTGTCCCGCTTTTTGCACTTTGCAGGCTAAAGACGCATGACCAAAATAAAGGCACCGGGAGGAAATGGATGTCGAGTTTGAGACTGTTGGCCGTGCTGGCGCTGGTCCTGCCGCTTAGTGGGTGCGAACTCATGCAGACGGCGGATGTAGCAACCCGCTATGTGGCAAAGATGACGTGCTCATGCGTCTATGTGGTTGAGCGCCCGCTTGCGGCCTGTCTTGGCGATCTGCCTGCGGATGCCTCGCGGGCCAAAGTCCGACAAGTTGAGGGGGCGAACCGCATTGAAGCGAAGATCCTTTGGATCAAAGCCCATGCAGTTTATGAGGAGGGGCGGGGATGCAAACTCATCGACTAACATCTGTCGCGCTTGCGATTATTGTTGCGGTCGTAGGTTTTTCGCAAGCAGCATATACGGACGATCTCGTTCCACTACCGCCGCACCCGACCTATCAAGAGTGGCCGGATGCGGCGTGGCCACCGGTTCACCCATCGGAAGGTTTCTCAAAAGTTGAACTGGGTGCACGCATTGCCCGGGCCTTTGTGCCGGATGCACCGGCCGCGCTGAAGGGCATTCGCGCGGTGGTGGTGATCCGTGGCGGTGGGCTGGCGGCAGAGGCCTATGCAGATGGATTTGGCCTCGACACCAAGTTGGTTTCCTGGTCAGTGGCGAAGAGTTTCACCCATGCGGTCGCGGGCCTCATGGTCAAGGACGGCCAAATCTCCTTGAATGACCGTCTGCCGGTGCCGGAATGGCAGAGTGGCCCAGACCCACGCTCCGCGATCACGCTGGACCATGCGCTTCGCATGTCGTCTGGTCTCGAATTCTCAGAAGACTATGTGAACCTTGGCACGTCCGACGTCATCAATATGCTGTTCGGCCAAGGCTTTGCCGACATGGGGGCTTATACCGCCTCTAAGCCTTTGCTCTATGAGCCTGGCACCCATTGGTCTTATTCCTCAGGCACCACCAACATGATCTCACGGGTGATGCGCGATCTTTCCGGCGGCACTGAAGGTGATTACCGCGCCTTTCTCGACACGCGACTGTTTGATCCGCTTGGCATCACGAGCGCAGAGCCAGAGTTCGACAATGCGGGCACGCTCATTGGCTCGTCGCTCCTATTCATGACCGCGCGGGACTATGCGCGCTTTGGTCTCTTCTACATGCGCGATGGGGTGTGGCGGGATGAGCGCTTGTTGCCGGAAGGTTGGGTGGATCACGGACGCACCGAGACACCGGCGTCGGGTGGCGCTTACGGCGCACATTGGTGGCTTCGATATGCAGACCCTGCGCGCGTTCGATCCGCACACATCGCTTTCCCGCGTGGCACTTTCATGGCCCGCGGTCATGAGGGCCAAAACATCCTGGTGGTGCCGTCCAAAGACGTCGTGCTGGTGTGCCTCAGTCTGTCGAACGAAATTGACCTTTCCGCAATCCAGGACTACCTCGCTGGCATCGTCTCGGTGTTTCCGGATATTGAGAGGCGGAAAGGAGAAGAGGAGAACTCCAGTTCAGATATGTAGAAATAATAGTGCCTTGTCAGACGCTCAACCCATGGGATAATCTCCTGTCTGGGTTGGAGCAAATGACAGGGTGAGATCATGCGAATCTTTGCAGCGTTTGTATTTTGCGTTTTCCTGGGCGGGTGCGCCCTGAACAAGCCTTTGGCCAGTCAAGCGATTGCCTTCAACAAGGCAACGGAAGAATTCAACAATAAACAAATTCTTCTCAACATCGTGCGTGCTTCGCGCCGTGAGCCAATGTATTTTACTTCGTTTACGGATTTTAGTGGCAGCCTTTCTGTCGAACGGTCGCTTTCTATTGGTGGAGCCTTCAAGGAAAATGCCAGCAACGATTCCGGTTCGTTGTCCGTTGGTGGAAAGAAGGTCGACAAACCGTCGTTCTCCATGCGTCCTCTCGATAACAAAGAGTTCTCAGAGCTGATCGCGAAACCAATCACGCCAGGCCAATTGCAGGTGTTCTTGCGACAAGGTTGGCCGATCGACATGTTGGGCTACATGCTGTTTGGGTCGATTGAGGTCAATGGCATCAAGTTCAGCACTTTTCATTCCGACGATTATAAGGCGACAGGCGGCAAGCGCCCCAATTGCAATGCCGGCAATGTGCCGAAAGAAGGACTGCCTCTATCTTGCCTTCTCGTTTATTTGAATGATGGGCTTGAAGATACTGACCATTACTCGATCCGCAAAGCCAGAGCATTTATCTGTCGCGACAAGACCTCATCCTCTAAAGGGTCGTCGACGTTCTCGATGCCAGCGAACAAAGACCTTATCCCGCTGGTGAGGGGCTTGCAGAAAGAAAAATACACGGTGACCTTCAAACAGGACAAAACCAGCGAAACATCGGTTGCCGACGGCGACGACAAGACGACGACTACCACAACAAACAAGACCCAACACATTGAGTGGACCGCCCCCGAAACTGTCAAACCCTACCTGTGCATTCAGTCTTATGGTGACACTGTGATCACCTCTGCAAAGGCTGGGAAGAAAGCCGTTAGCGGACGACCAAATCCAACGCCTGCCAGCTCAACCAGCGGCGCATTGCCGTCGACCGAGAAGCCTAAGATTGACTACATTGCAATCCCTCTTGGTCGTGTCGAAAAACCAACAGGCGACGATAGTGGGCCTAAGACCATACAAGTCGCATCCTTCACGGATCCCATCGATCCCGACAAAGACAATACGAGCGATTCAGCTTCCGCCACGATCGTCAGCGGTGGCATTCGCTTGTTGTCGGTGCAAGGGGCTGTTTATCACATGGGCGAACTGGTTCGTGCACAGAGGTATGAGCAGCTGGGATCAAAGGAGAAGCCGGTCTACGTTCCTCATCCGGATTGGTATCTCTTAGGGCATGAGGGTCAGAAACGCTTTGCGCCGCTGATTGACGTTCAAGTCGCCAAGCCGCTTTGTTTCTTTGATGAAACAGAGAACTGCTCGACCAAAAGAGATGCGGTCTACTCAGTCGATCATCTTGGGCAGACATGGGTGGTGCCGCGCGACCCGGTGACGTCTACGGCGGTGGGCCGATCGACCCATGTCATCTCCTTCATCCGTCATCTGCTCATCCTGTCGACCAACAAGGATGCGGTGGCGCCCATCGAACAGTTTAAATTGATCACTGGTTGATAGGCTGATTGTTCGATTTGTTGAGTGAGGATTTGTGGCGCGGTCATGAGGGGCAGGACATTCTGGTGGTGCCGTCAAAGGACGTTGTGCTGGTGTGCTTGAGCCTCTCAAATGAGGCTGACCTCTCCGCAACGCAAGACTACCTGGCGGGGATCGTCTCGGTCTTCCCGGATATTGATCGGAGGAGAGGTGAGGGGGAAGAGAGTGGAAGTCGAGCAGCCACAAAACTAGACCGACATCCCCAAATTGCGAAATGACTCGATTGTTCGATCTATGAGGGCATAATTCCCTCAAAAGTTATGAATATCAATTCTGCAATCGAGAGAATGACAGTGTCATCACTTGTCGAGTGTTTGCTGTTCAACCAGAGATAAATGGGATTGACGATTGTTCTAGTTGTGCGTTGTCGAAACGAAGAACTAGATTTCTGATGGCATCAACAATGAGGGCAACCAATTGAGTGTACTAGAGACAATTGCAGCACAGACATTCAGTGGTTTGATGGCAAATCTTGCCAGCGGTTACATTACTCGACCGAAGAAATCATTGAATGTATCTGACGAACAATTGAAGACAGACCTGCAAGGCCATTTTGAGGCCACGTACACCAAGTGTACCAAAATTAGAACGATCCTGAACGAAAAGCCAATTGACTTGCTATCCGTGTACGTCGACCAAACATTTCAAATCGAAGAAAGGGACGTCGACCAATACGATGTTGTTGAGAAAACAAGATCTGGCGAAAGTTGTATTATTACAGGTACCGGGGGCGGAGGAAAATCTGTCTTTATGCGATACTTGTGGCTTTCCTACTTCGTTAAACCAGATGGCAAGATTCCATTCTTCTTGGAACTTCGACAATTAAACACACTAACGCACGATGGTCTCGAAGATTTTATTTTTCATTCGATCATTAGAACTGGCTCGTCAATATCACAGATCAATTTCTCCCAGGCAATAAGCCAAGGAGAGTTTATCCTATTTCTTGATGGATTTGATGAGATAAATCACGACCGAAGAAATCACTTCGAACGTGAAATTTTGTCGTTGAATGAGAACAACCCAAATTTGACTATCATTGTTACTAGTCGACCTGATCCGAGGTTTATTGGCTGGCACATGTTTCACACAGTCACTGTTGAACCTCTGCAAAAGGAACAAGTGATCGAATTGATCGAGAGAGCGGAATATGCGGAGGAAGCGAAAAGCGATCTATTGAAGAAGATAAATGGCGGTCTCTATGACAGCCACAAGAGCTTTCTTTCGAACCCGCTTTTGGCATACATGATGCTTGTCACAATCTCATATAGTCCCAATATTTCAAAGAGAATGTTCTATTTCTACGAACAAGCATTTGAGGCATTGTACCATCGCCATGATCTCACCAAAGGTGGCTATCAGCGGAAGTTTCATTGCGAACTAGAAAAGCACGCGTTTATTCGCCTGCTGTCCTATTTTTGCTTAGTGTCTTATCATTCTGAGAAGTATGAGTTCACCGAGTTCGAACTGATGGAATACTGCTCAAGAGCTTGTGGTATTGAATCTGTCGAGGTAGATGTTCAAGACCTAATGAAAGACATGATCGAAAGTGTGTGTCTATTGAAGCTGGAAGGATTGGAATACAGTTTCACGCATCGGAGTTTTCAGGAGTATTTTGCTGCTAATTGCATTGCTCGGGTTGCGAGCAAGAACCTAGAGAATATCTTTCAGGCCTTTGCGCATCGGTACAATGACCAGGTCTTGGAGATGGTGTTTGATATCCATCCGGACCTCTTTCAAGAGAAATACATCGTGCCGTTATACAAGAAGTACAAATCCTTTTTCGAAAGAAGGACTCTTAGAGGCATTCAGTCTGCATATTTGGCAAAGACGAACGGGAAGATAAGAGTTGGATTTAGCGCGACTTATCGTGATAGCGAAGATGATTCGAATGAGAAGCGAAGAGATCGGAACCTGTTCTTTTCGTTTGGCGGATCCGGCGATTTCTTCTGTTTGCACCATGTTTCATGGAAGCTTCGCGATAGAACGGAGTATTTTAGTCTTCGCACGAAAAATCGAAACCAACTTGACATTCAGTTCTTCAACTATTTTGTCATCAACTACAATATGAGTGACGACGATCAAGTCATAGCTTCGGTTGTGGATGGAAAGATTCAATTTACTTTTGGAGACAAGCGCGTTCTTGATCCTCACGCCACTGACATGTTTAAAGAAACAACTATGTATGAGTTTCTTACAGGTAGGGCGACTCTACTATTGAATTTTGTGAGATCTGAGAAGGAGAAGTTTGAGGAGGTCTCGGACAAATTGGGTGATTTGTTCTGAGGGCGTGACCTTGCGGAAATTTTCCGCATTGCCTGACAGAAGGCTGACCGGCAATCGTCCCCCCTTGCTTCGCCCCCCGATATCCCCTATAAACCGCGGCTCTTGGAGCCGTCCGGCCAGGTAGGGCTGCCGTGTCGGTTCATAATGCTCTCGTGCATTCAGTTAGACCTTCGAGGCCTAACTCATTGATTTTAAAGGATGAAGCAAAATGCCCAAATTGAAGACAAAGTCCGGAGCCAAGAAGCGCTTTCGGCTGACGGCGACCGGAAAGGTGCGCCGCCAACAAGCCGGCAAACGGCACGGCATGATCAAACGCTCAAAAACCCAGATCCGGAACCTGCGTGGCACCACGACAGCGAGCGCACCGGATGCCAAGGTCATCAAGAAGTTTTTGCCATATGGCTAAGTGGTCGTGATCCCGGACGGAAAACCGGTTTCTACGTTCGGACCTCAAATCGATCCACTGGATCGATTGGTCCAAAGGAGGACCGGCCCTCACCCTGGGATCACTCGCGACTGACCTTTTTGAACTGAATTTGCGTTTTAACGACCCCCTAGATTTCAAGGATACCGATCATGTCACGTGTCAAAAGAGGTGTGACCACTCACGCCCGCCACAAGAAAATCATCAAAGCGGCCAAAGGCTATCGCGGTCGCCGTAAGAACACCTTCCGGATTGCCAATCAGGCGGTCGAGAAGGCCGGTCAATACGCTTACCGCGACCGCAAGGCGCGCAAACGCAATTTCCGCTCGCTCTGGATTGTGCGGATCAATGCTGCGGCGCGCGAACACGGCCTCACCTACGGACGATTTATCAACGGTCTCAGCAAAGCGGGCGTTGAGGTCGACCGGAAGGTACTTGCCGATCTCGCCGTTCGTGAGCCTGAGGCCTTCAGGGCTCTGGTCGACAAGGCGGAAGAAGCTCTGGCTGCGTAAGGTTCTTCCCGCTTAATTTACAAGCACTCCCGATCAGGGCCGACCCCGGACGCAAATCGCTGCCGGGGTTTTGGCGATTCACTGTAGTGTGTGAGTTGAACGAAGATCCCAACAAGGGAGCAGGACAGATGTCCGCAGCTACGGAAGACGATATCAGACAACTTGAGGCGGAACTCGTGACCGCCATTGAGGGCGCCAGTGATGAGGCCGCGCTCGAAGCGGTGCGGGTGGCAAGTCTCGGCAAGAAGGGCTCGGTCTCTTCGCTCATGAAGTCGCTTGGGGTCATGAGCCCAGATGATCGCAAAGTCATGGGGCCGGCGCTCAATGGCCTCAAGACGCGGGTCGGTGATTTGATTGGGGCGCGCAAAGTGGCGCTTGAGACGGTAGCGCTGAACAAGCGTCTTGAGACGGAGCGGATCGATGTCACCTTGCCGGTGCGGCCGGAAGCTCAAGGCTCGATCCACCCGGTGTCTCAAGTGATCGACGAGCTGGTGGCGATCTTTGCCGACATGGAATTCTCGGTCGCCGAAGGGCCGGACATCGAAGACGACTTTCACAATTTTACGGCGCTGAATTTCCCACCGGCCCATCCGGCGCGGGAGATGCACGACACGTTCTTTCTTGAGCAAGAAGACGTCGACACGGCAGAGCGGCAAGGCTCTGGCCAGTCGGGCAAGGTCAAAGCCAATCAGCCGCCCAAGCTGTTGCGGACCCATACCTCGCCGGTTCAGATCCGACATATGCTCACCAACAAGCCGCCGATCCGGATCATTGTGCCGGGGCGCACCTATCGCTGTGATTCAGATCAGACCCACACACCGATGTTCCATCAGATCGAAGGGTTGGTGATCGACAAGGAAACCCATATGGGTCACCTGAAAGGATGTCTGATCTCGTTCATCAAGGCGTTCTTTGAAGTGGAAGATCTGGACTATCAATTCCGGCCGCACTATTTCCCGTTCACCGAACCATCCGCTGAAATGGACATCGGTTACTCAGTGGACGACAAGGGCGAGCTTCACATCGGCACTGGCGGCAAATACATGGAGATTTTAGGCTGCGGCATGGTGCATCCCAATGTGCTGAAGAATGTTGGCCTCGACCCAGATGAGTACCAAGGCTTTGCCTTCGGCCTCGGCGTTGATCGGCTCGCCATGTTGAAATACGGCATTACAGATTTGCGCCCGTTCTTTGAAGCGGATGTACGTTGGCTTGAACATTACGGGTTCAGGCCGCTCGACATGCCCACGCTGACGGGAGGGCTTTCGCGATGAGGTTCACTCTCTCCTGGCTCAAAGAACATCTCGACACGGATGCGACGCTTGATGAGATCGTTAAGGCGATGACCGGCGCTGGCCTCGAAGTGGAAGAGGTCACCGATCCGGCCACGGCCTATGCGGATTTCAAAGTGGCCCATGTGATTGAGGCTAAAGCGCACCCAGATGCAGACAAACTTCAGGTGTGCACGGTGGATACTGGAGACGGTATTGTCGAAGTCGTGTGCGGGGCACCCAACGCGCACACCGGCATGAAGGGCGTCTTTGCGCCTGTGGGCACGCAACCGCCGAATGTGGATTTCGTGTTGAAGAAGGCGAAGATCCGCGGTGTTGAGTCCAATGGCATGCTTTGTTCGGAACGGGAGATGGGTCTCTCTGAAGAACATGACGGCATTATCGACCTGCCGAAAGATACGCCGATCGGTACGCCGTTTGCCGAATTGATGGGGCTCAATGATCCGGTGATCGATTTCGAAGTGACGCCGAACCGTCCGGATTGGAACGGGGTCGACGGCATTGCCCGCGATCTTGCGGCCACCGGCATTGGTACGTTGAAGACGCCGGAGCCGAAATCTGTCGAAGGGGCTTTCGATTGTCCGGTTCAAATTGAACTTCGTTTTGACGATGAAACCAAGTCGGCGTGTTCGCGCTTTGCGGGGCGGTTGATCAAAGGTGTCAAAAACGGCCCCTCGCCGCAATGGCTGCAACAGCGCCTCAAGGCGATTGGGCTTCGCCCCATCAATGCGCTGGTTGATATGACCAACTACATCTCCTACGACCGGGCGCGGCCTTTGCACGTCTATGATGCGGATAAGCTCAAAGGCGTGATCCATGCGCGACTTGGCGCGAAAGGCGAGAAGTATCTGGCGCTTGATGGCGAGACTTATGAAGTCGACGAGACCCAGTGTGTAATCGCCGATGATAGTGGTGTACTGGGCTACGGCGGCGTCATGGGTGGGGAAGATACTGGCTGCACGGAAGAGACCCAGAACGTGTTCATCGAGTGCGCGGTCTTTGATCCCATTCGCACGGCACAAACGGGCCGCAAGACGGGCATCATTTCAGACGCACGTTACCGATTTGAACGCGGCGTGGATCCAGATTTCGTTTTGCCTGGGTTGGATCTCGCAACCCAGCTTGTTCTCGATATGTGTGGCGGTGAACCGTCGCGGGTCTATGATGTTTCTACCGCGGAGACACAGACGCTTGTTCACACTTTCGACCCGGCCCGTGTTTTGAAACTCACCGGCATGGAAATGGGCCAAGAAGAAATGGTTGCCATTCTCTCTAAGCTCGGTTTCGGCGTTGAAATGCAAGGCAAGACCTGGAAGGTCACTATGCCGAGTTGGCGTCCGGATGTGGAAGGCGAAGCGGATCTGGTCGAAGAGATCGCCCGCATTCATGGGTATGAAAACCTCCCTGCGACACCTTTACCACGCCATCATGCGGTTTCGCGGCCGGTTCTCACTCTTGAGCAATCGCGTCGGCGTTATGCGCGCCGGGCGGCGGCATCGCGTGGCTTGCGCGAAGCGGTGACCTATTCGTTTACCCATCACCCGTGGGCGCACCTCTTTGGGGGCGGGGCGCCAGACCTTCATCTCGCCAACCCTATTTCGTCCGAGCTTGCGGCTATGCGGCCCTCTCTCTTGCCGAACTTGCTTGCAGCAGTGCAGCGCAATGTGGACCGTGGCTTCCAGGACGTGGCCCTCTTTGAGGTTGGCCCGCAATATGGTGGCACGGAACCTGAAGACCAAACCATTGTCGCGACCGGCATAAGACGTGGCGGTCAAATTCGCCATTGGGCGGGTAACCCAGAGGCCCCTGATGCGTTGGCCGCCAAAGCCGACGTCATGGCGGTGCTGGCCGAAATCGGCGCGCCGGTGGCAAGCCTGCAAGTGGTGGCCGAGGCGCCCAGTTGGTATCATCCCGGACGTTCAGGCACGTTGCAGCTTGGGCCCAAGGTGAAGCTCGCCACATTCGGTGAAATTCACCCCGGTGTGCTTGGGCAGATGGATGTGAAAGGCCCGGTGGTTGGCTTTGAGATCTTCATCGACCGTATCCCGGCGCCCCGTTCCAAGGGCACTAAGTCAAAGGGCTCTTTGAACGCGTCAGACCTTCAGCGGGTGGAGCGAGATTTTGCCTTTATTGTCGATACATCTGTGGAAGCAGACAAGCTTGTGCGCGCCGCACAAGGAGCGGACAAGAAGTTAATTGCGTCGGTTTCTGTTTTTGATCTCTTTGAAGGGGCGTCGATTGGCGTGGGCAAAAAGTCACTGGCGATTTCAGTCGCTCTGCAGCCGCGCGACCGCACGCTCACCGATGAGGAGATTGATGCGGTCGGCGCCAAAGTCGTTGCGTCCGTTCAGAAAGCGACGGGTGGCGAATTGCGCGGGTAGGGAGGCCAACCTTCCTTTTGTCATTGCCGGGTTTATCCAGGTAATCCAGGGCAAGCTTCTTGTTTCCATCTGGATCCCGGAACAAGTCCGGGAATGACAAGCTGGACATATCATATTTGTGAATCAGAGCACGTTGGTTCAGTTTGAATCACTCTAAGTCGCGGTGGATTTTCCATTTCTCCGCGGCGTTCCGCCGCACTCTGACGATTCGATCTGTCGTAAAAATGTCACGGGTCAATTCAATGCGAATTGACGTTGCTCAATCGCGTCGAAATGACGCGAAGTCAATTGCTCTCGGTCAAGTCCCGGTTGTGCGGCAGTTCTATATTGATCAGCGTTGGTGCGGCGGATTGGCACCTTGGATTCTCTACTGTTTAACCTTAGGTGAAGCTCCGATCCCAAGACAATAGCACCAAAAGAATCACATAACGGGCGTGTCGCCCTTTGATTGAAGAGGTCTGAAATGACAAAAACACGAAAAGCACAGCTTAAACGGACCGGCGTTGCTGGCCTGCTTGCTGCCTCTGCTCTCACACTTTCTATGGCCGGATTTGCGCCAGCAGTTGCTGGACAGGAATTCGTTGATGCTTGGACGAATGGCAAGGTCATTCTCGATACGCGGTATCGTTATGAACATGTCGAACAAACCCTCAAGCCAGAAGATGCAGCGGCTTCAACGTTCCGAGTTCGTCTTGGGTATGAAACGGCTGAATTCTGGGACATGAAGCTCCTGGTCGAGTTTGAAAACATCTCCAATATCGGCGACGAGGACTACAACAACACAGTCAACGGTAAAGGTGCCATGTACCCAACGGTTGCCGATCCGGACATCACTGAACTCAACCGGGCGCAAGTGACGTTCACCGGTCTCCCGGAAACGGCGGTCATTCTTGGGCGGCAAAGAATCAATCTTGGCGACCAACGCTTTGTCGGTGCGGTAGGTTTTAGGCAAAATGAGCAGACCTACGACGCCCTGGTGGTTCAAAACAAATCGATCCCTAAGACAACATTGACCGGCGCCTATGTTCACAAGGTGCACCGGGTCTTCGGCGACGATAATCCTGCAGGCAACTTGGATACGGAGGCCTTTGCTTTCAATCTGGACTACAATTGCAGCGACGCACTCAAATTGACTGGGTTTGGTTACTTGCTTGACATCGAACAAGCCCCTGGTCTGTCAACGTCGACTTTCGGGGTGCGTGCCACCGGCAAATACAGCGTTCACAATGCGACCTGGGGCTACGATACCTCATGGGCCCGCCAGAGTGACTATGCTAACAACTTGGCAAGCATTGAACTCGACTACTACAACGTTGCAGGCTCGGTAGCGTTTTCGGGTTTCAAGGCTGGTCTGGGTTATGAAGTGCTCGAAGGTGATGGATCGGTTGGTTTCACAACACCACTCGCCACGTTGCACAAGTTCCAAGGCTTTGCGGACAAGTTCTTAGGGACGCCGGCAACTGGTATTGAAGACTTCAATGCCAATGTCTCCTACACGTTTAAAGATGTGGGTGTTTTGAAGAGCCTGAAGTTTGCCGCGTGGTATCATGATTTTTCTGCCAATGTGGGCGGCGCCAATCACGGTGATGAACTCGACCTCTTAGTCGCTGCAAAACTGCCGCACGGTGTTGGCGTTTCGGTGAAGTACGCCGATTACAATGCAGACACGTGGGCAACAGATACACAAAAGCTCTGGTTCACGGTGAGCTACAAATACTAACTCCGCTTGATGATGATCGGTTCGGCCCTGCTCCCTTGATACAAGACCTGTTCCTCCAAGCACAAAAGAGACGCCTCTCGGGTCAGCGAGAGGCGCCTTTTCTTTGTCGAGTGATTGGTTCGTTGTCAGAACCCACCTTTTTCTTAGCGGTGGCGGCGATCCCGATCCCGATCGCGATAGCCATCTCTGTAATCTTTTCCATTATCGTAGTATCTTGAAAACCACTTGGACCGTTCAATCTCCCGTCGGCTCAAGTAACCATCATAGTTGCGATCGGCTTTGTCGAATTTTTTGCGAATCTTCTTCTTCACTTCCTTCTTGGTCAAGCGACGATCGCCGTTCCTGTCGAACTTGTGGAAGTTGTCGACAGTAATGATTTCACTGCTGCCGCGCGAGTGTTGGCGATAACCAATGTCGCGGTACCAGCGATCATAATAATTGTTTCTGTTGTTGTTCCGGTGGTTGACGCGGTTGTATTTCTGTCTGACTTCCTTGAGTCGAATAACGCCATTGTGGTTCCGGTCCAAATGACGGAAGGATCGCATGGCTTCTTGCACGGCTTCATGTTTTGACAGGAAGCGTTTGTCATGTCTGTAGTCCTTGTGGGCGGCCGATGCCGCTCCAGTCACTGCGACGCTGAGGAAGGCGGCGGAGAGGATGATGCTTAAGGTCTTCATGGTTAGTCTCCTTACTCGATTTACCAAGACTCCCTTCGGTCTCGGTTCCCGCCAGCTCCAAATCATTCAACGTATAAAGACGAAAATTTCCGTCGCTTCAGGCGGTAGGCTGAGTAGAGACGTCAATTGGTTCGAAAGTGTGACAAGAGTTGGGTAATTGTGCCTTAAATCGTCACTGTACGGACACAAAGAAAGGGCCCCAGATGGGGCCCTTGTTGTTGATGTTATTTGCGCTTGCGATTTTCACGGTTCTTCTTTTTTCGTTCTTCCCGCTTGCGCTTTTGGGAAACGTCTCGCGTCTGCGCCTTTTGAGGGCGCGCTTCTCTGCGCTGTTCTCTTGATTTACTCACTTCTCGACGGCTTTCGCGCTGACGACCTGCTTCGCGTTTGGTCTCACGTGAGCGATCTGCCTTGCGATCGCGTTGACGGGTGCGATCCGCGTCCCGTGTTCTGCTCTCACGTGTGCGATCAGCTTTACGATCCCGCGTACGGTCCTGGCTTCTATCGGCGTCCCGTGTTCTGCTCTCACGTGTGCGATCAGCTTTGCGATCCCGCGTGCGGTCACGACTGCGATCAGCATCACGGGTGCGCTTATCCCGATCTGAATAGGAGACGTCTTGGGTCCGCCTTTTGCCGGTGCGGTCTACATCGCGGTGTCTGCGATCACGATCTGCGTCGCGTGTTCTGCTACGGCGTCGTTCGGCGTCGGTGCGGTGCCGGCGATGGTTGTCGTAAGAGTGCTTCTTATGGCGATGTTTGTGCCAATAGTCGCGATCACGCCGGTAGCTGTTGTAGTAGGTGCGATACTTGTGATGGTTTTGATTGTAGTAGTACTTGTGGTGACGTCGATTGTCGAAATGGGTCGCAACGATAACGAGGGCCCAAAAGGCCGTATTGAATTCATCATAGTAGATGTGACCGTTGTTGTTGCGGTCCCAGCGATAAAACTGGTCACGGGCTTTGTCTTTGACTTCATATCGACTCAACTCTCCATCGCCATTGAGATCCCACCAATCGAACCGATCGTAGTGGATCTCGTATCCGAGAAGTTCGCGATTGCCGATCTCGCGCCAGGTCAGGTAGCCATCGTAGTTCCGGTCATAGCGGTCAAATTCACGCATAGCGTGATGGCTGACCTCAGAAATTGTAAGATAGTAACCGGAATAGACGTTATAGCTGTGTCTGGCTTGAGCCGGTGCCATGGAAGTGAAGAATACGGTCGCCGCCGCGCCGAGCGCGAGGAGAAAAGGTCGCATGAGGCACCCTCCTAGTAAGTGACATGCCACATCCTAGTGGATGCAGCTTGCTCCCCCTTAGCCCCTTTATTTTCGCTTGGTTTGAGACCTCATACTAGCTCTCAAACCCCTGCGGCCGTCCCCGTCGCAGGTAGGGGGCAAAATGGCCTGAAGATTGTGACGCTTTTATGGCGTTTGAGTCCAAATCACGAGTTTGCGCCCGTTTGTCACGGTCTTATTCTGATTTTGGCGGCCCCGATTTCGGCCTGTTCATCAAGGCTGGTGCCAGAACGGTTTGACAAAGGGACCAATTGTTTCGATGAGACCATAAGTCTTGCTTGGCTGTGGCTCATGGCTTTGCTAAACCCCGTCCTCATGACCGATCTCGCACATATACGCAATTTTGCCATTGTGGCCCATATTGACCATGGCAAGTCGACGCTCGCTGACCGTCTGATTCAGACGACGGGAGGCTTGAGCGCGCGGGAAATGACAGCCCAAGTGCTCGACAATATGGATATTGAGCGGGAACGTGGCATCACGATCAAAGCCCAGACGGTACGCTTGGACTACAAGGCACGGGATGGTGAGGACTATGTTCTCAATCTAATCGACACGCCCGGTCACGTTGATTTCGCCTATGAAGTGAACCGGTCCTTGGCGGCGTGTGAAGGCTCCTTGCTGGTTGTGGATGCGAGCCAGGGGGTCGAGGCACAAACATTGGCGAATGTCTATCAGGCCATGGAGAACGATCATGAGATTGTTTCCGTCCTCAACAAAATCGACCTTCCTGCGGCTGAGCCGGACCGGATCCGACAACAGATCGAAGATGTTATCGGGCTTGACGCGACAGACGCCATTGAAATGTCAGCCAAGACAGGCCTAGGGATCGACGATGTATTGGAGGCGATTGTCACGAAGTTGCCGGCGCCCGTCGGCAAACGAGATGCTCCGCTCAAGGCCATGTTGGTGGATTCTTGGTATGACCCCTATCTGGGTGTCGTGGTGCTCGTCCGTATCATCGACGGAGTGCTCAAAAAGGGCCAGAAGATCAAGATGATGGCATCGGATGCGGTTTATCCCGTGGACCGGGTTGGGGTGTTCCGCCCGAAGATCGAAACCGTTACAGAACTTGGGCCCGGAGAGATCGGTTTTTTGACTGGCGCTATCAAGGAAGTTGCAGATACACGCGTCGGTGACACGATCACGGAAGAAAAAAGGGAAACCGCAGAGGCACTCCCTGGCTTCCAGCCAGCACAGCCCGTGGTTTTCTGTGGGCTCTTTCCCGTCGATTCAGCAGAGTTTGAGACCCTGCGCGATAGCTTGGCGAAGCTGCGTCTCAATGATGCTAGTTTTGAGTATGAGATGGAAACCAGCGCGGCCCTTGGCTTCGGATTTCGTTGCGGGTTCCTCGGTCTTTTGCATTTGGAGATCATTCGCGAACGCATTGAACGCGAGTTTGGTATTGACCTCATCACTACGGCCCCGAGCGTGATCTACAAAGTCCAACTGACCGATGGTGAAGTGCTGGAAATGCACAATCCGGTGGATATGCCCGACCCAATAAAGATCGATAGAATCGAAGAACCATGGATCACGGCGACCATCCTTGTGCCGGACGAGCACCTCGGCGCGGTACTAAAGCTCTGTGAGGATAGGCGTGGATCACAAGTGAACCTGACCTATGCGGGCTCTCGGGCCATGGTGGTATATCGACTGCCACTAAACGAAGTAGTCTTCGATTTCTATGACCGTTTGAAATCAATCACGCGGGGGTATGCAAGTTTTGACTATCAGATTGACGACTATGTGTCCGGTGATTTGGTGCGTATGAGCGTTCTGGTTAACGCGGAACCGGTGGATGCATTGTCCGTGATCGTGCACAGAGCACGGGCCGAGAGCCGCGGACGGGCGATGTGTGAGAAGCTCAAGGAGATGATCCCGCGCCACCTGTTTCAAATCCCCATCCAAGCGTCCCTAGGCGGGCGGATTATTGCGCGCGAAACCGTCAAAGCCTTGCGAAAAGACGTGACGGCCAAATGCTATGGCGGTGATATCACGCGTAAGCGCAAACTTCTGGACAAGCAAAAGGAAGGCAAAAAGAAGATGCGCCAGTTTGGCAAAGTGGAAATTCCACAAGAGGCCTTCATTGCGGCTCTAAAGATGGACGACAACTAGCGCCTATTTGTGATGTCTTCTCACCACAAGAAGTAAAACGCTCATGATGAGTGGCAGTGTCCAAGTTGGTTTTTGCAAGACAAAGACGATAGCTGGATCCCAAGCCCAAGAGGCGATGTAGCGCTGAACAATCGCTTGAAGACCGTTCAGGGTCGATGGATCGAGGCGGAACCAAAACTGGCCAAGAGACAGGAGCTGTACCTCACCTGTGGAGATACTTGCGACAAGATCGCGGCCTAATCCGAGGAAGGTCAGAGCTGCAAATAACAAGATGGATAAACGTCTGAACATTGGCGTCCTCTGGTTGGATATGTCAATTGCGGCGCTGGCAAAAGGAAAGGACGCCCGTCCCCCCAGGACGAGCGCCCTTTTTTCGCCCTAGACTTCTAGCTCTAATCGCGCCTGCGGAAAAGAATGGCCAACACAAGACCCACGACCCCCAGTGTGAGTGATGCTGGCAACCCCAAAAGGACGCCTGGCACATTGCCGCCTGCGGATTCTAGCGAGTCAGGGTGAACCGTTCCCCATGCACTTTCGATTGACCGAAACTGATCAAATCCCCACCCGGCGTCAGATTCAAGAATGCCGAAAATATCGGCGCCCAAGAGCAGCAACGCTATTACGAAGATAATCAGTGCGAGGAAACGAAGAACAACCATTAGACTCTGAACCCCCCAGCCAGAAAGATCTCAAAATAAAGGCCCCACGTGGCGCCTCGATTGGGCTGGATTGTACATTTTCGGGCCCATCAGGACAAGGCGCGCTTTTACATAATCTGGGACGTTGTAATCCTGCCACAGCGAACCGTGGGGCCCTTAATTTACGGGCGATTCGCCAAGGGTGCGATGCGGCTTGCGCGGGCCACGGGTATGAGTATAGTGCCCGCGCGATGGCCGATGGGCATTAGCCTTGTCCTAACCGTCGCCTTCTTTGGAGAGGTGGCCGAGTGGCTGAAGGCGCACGCTTGGAAAGCGTGTAGGCGGGGAACCGTCTCGAGGGTTCGAATCCCTCTCTCTCCGCCACTTTTAAACTCAGCCCAGTGGGCTGGGTCTAAAAGTGATGTAGAGGGAACGGTGAACGAAGCCTTGTTCGACCGGAAGCTTAGCGAGTGTCATGCGAGCTTAGCGACGGCAGCGCAGGGCGCCAGCCCGAGCAAATCCCTCTCTACACAATCGTTTACGAAGGCGGTTTGCTAAGTCAATTTCAGCGATGCTGGCTTGACAGATGGGTCGTGGGTTAGCTCAGGGGTGTCCTTCTCATCAAACGACAAATACTCAACTCCATTTTTGCCCTGATTGAAGGCTGACTTGACGGATTGACCGCTGGCGATTGCCCCGTAGAAATATTTGGCAAAAGCCATTGCTGCGCTATCAGTGACTGACGACCGCATGGTGACAACGGCCTTGGCTGGAGGAATCAAAGCCTTTCTTGCGGTGGAGCTGCCGCAGGAGTTCAATATGACAACATCCGGGGGGCTGTCCGTTGCTGCGAGCGCTTTTGCCATGAGGTCAAAAGGCAGTTCCTTGACCTTTCCACCGGAGTCAGTAGCCAAACCGCTGACATTCCCATGTCCAGAGAAATGGACTATTTGTGGATGGAGGTCATTTAGACCATTAACGAGTGACTCGAGGTCGGCGGCCGGCCGGATTTCTATGGTGACATTGTCCCGAAATATTGAACCTCGTATCTGCTCCTGTACGCCTCTTATTTCCTGATCCAGAGCCAAGTGGTTCTTCGGGTCTGGGTTTGCTGTCAGATACAGAACGGTAAGGTGCGTTCGTCTTTTGAGGTCTTGCTTCGTGACCTTACTAACGATGGTGGTTGATTGAGTTTTTGGTCGCCGTTTTGTTGGCATTTTCTTTGCCAACTTTGGATTGTCTGCAGCTCTAACAATCTTTTCCTTGTTCGCCCCCACGAATTCGGCCTTACCGTATACGTAAAGTGATCTGTCATTTACGTGACCGTTGTTTTCGTATCGCTCTACTAAGTGATGTTTGTGTAGATATTCCAGAGCATTCTGGACCTGTTGAGACGCGTTGCTCTTGTCCTCAATGCCAGCCGCTTCCATTATTTGCTTTAACGACCGTGCTTTTTTTGCGCGGCCATAGATTTGGTTGAAGACCTTTCTGCGGATCTTGTTTTTACCAAGATGTGCAGCGTACCGCTCCATTGCTTCTTCATAATCACCTGCCGCACTTAATACAGGGGTTGGTTTACTCATTCGGTCACTCTTTTGGGTCTGCTTTGCTTCTTTGGGAGCATTCGACTAATCGTTGGTTGGCTTACGCCCAGGGCCCGTGCCAATTGTGCTTGCGAATAGCCTTTGTCGGATAGCTCCAGTAGCTTCAGCTTGCGAAGCATTTCAAGTTCTTTGAGAATCTGCTCCGCTTGTTCGTTCGTCATCAAGAAATCTCTGTCTCTGCGTTAATTGATGTTTGGCTTCTTGGGAACATCCTTGAAGATGCCTTTTGGCAACATGCGGCTGAGTGTCGCCTCGCTTATGCCGAGAGCAGAGGCAATGTGTTTTTGTTTGTACCCCATTGCCAAAAGCTGGAGAATCATCAGTTTCTTTACCCCTTGCATTTCTTCGATGAGGGTTTTTGCGTCGTCACTGGGCATCTTTTCCTCCTTTGCTCTTTAGAGAGGAAAATGTGCCCTTCGGAAACATTCGACTGACATTCGTGCGATCAACTTCAAGCGCTGAAGCAATCTGTGATTGTGTCATGCCGGAATTGGCCAGAGCAAGAATCAACAGCCTCTTGATTGCTGTTAGTTCTCTTAGCAGGTCACTATTGTTATTTACCATAAAGAACCGCTTTCTTCTTCGTTTTTGCGGGCTTTCTCTCTTTTGAGAGCGTGACATTGACTTGGTTAGGGCTCTTACCCACAATTTCAGCGATCAGTTTTGGGCGCAGGCCTGCCTTGTTTAAGAACAGAATCTTCTCTTTGACGGAATCAAAAGAAGATGTAAGTGCTGCTGCTTGAAGTTTGATCAAAATATCGAGTTTCTCTGAAATATCTTCGCTCATGTGTCTGTCTTCTTCTTGCTCGCTTTTGGCTTCAAGTACTCTTTGGGTAGCGGGTAGAGATGGGCGGGGTGTTGATCAGCTCCGATGCGAAACATGACACCCGCCTCGATCCATCTTGAAATCGAGCGACTGAGACTGCCCTTGTCGAGCTTCGCCTTTCTTCCGACCTCGGATTGTGGCGTCCTTCCGTCGCACAGGTTGTATGCATGAATTTGCTTCTGACCCCCGACATTAGGGGCCACAATCTTGGCTAGTTCGCTCGGCGGAAACGCCTGACGACCTGTCGTTGCTAAGATTGCCTGCAGCAGAGAATCGGTTGTGTTCAAAATTGGAGTTTCCTTTGAGCTGTTTGAACGCAAAGATAAGGGCTCAAGGCCGTTGAAGGCTGGAGTCAATTTGCTTTGATTCGTAGTAGGGGCTGCAAGGTAGAGTCAAAGTGAATCGTTTAAGCCATTGAAATAAAACGATTAAAGTTTGTAATAGTGTTGTGAGTTGTGTGCCTGACTCGAATAAGTAGCCTTGTATAGCGAATCACCCGCGCCCAATCTGCGATGTCGACCGCTGGAGCTGATGAACCGGCGATGCGCAATTGCCGGGCAGAGTGGCACTAATCCTTCTCTCTCCGCCCCCTTTCGCTCTTCGAGCTTCGGACGGCAGGCCTTATGTTCTTGGAGGGTCTCGGTCGGCGTGGTAACGCTCGCCGGCTATTCCCAAGTCGTAAAGCCGATTTCCAGAGTGCCTGGGCTTGCACCTACTGCAGCGTTAACGCGAAAGATCGCGTCGCGGCCTTCATTGGTCAGAACACAGACGTAGGTTCCAACCGGTACTGATGCAATCGGAATTCGGTTGCTGGTTTTAGGCGTGTCGGCACAAACTTGTTTGCTCGTGGCTCCGCCGGAATGAATTGCCAATTTCGCACCGTTGACAGGTGTGATGTATCGCCGTGTCGCGGTGTCAGCCTCAAACCAAATGTCCGCACCACCGGATGAAACCGTGCCATTGTCCAGATCGGCGCGGTAGGTTTGCGGAATTGAAAGTGGCCCCGTTTTGTGTGTTACGGGCGCGCCGCCACCGCCACCCCCACCAAATGCGCGGGCGCGACAGGTAAACCCATTATCGCGCGTGACACAGTGGGGCATGCGGTTCGGTGGTTTTCTCATGACGGAAACCATTGTTCCGTTGACATCGTATACGCAAACAAGTGTCGTCTCCCCACCGATTTCTGAGATGCGCGTGCTGTCAAGGGGTCCGGCTTGCGGCGTATGCCACCAAGGCGATGGAATGCGTGTGGTGACATTGGTTTTTACCTCCCCGGCAGGGCAGGGTATTTGACGTGCCGAAGCCATGGTTGTCCAACTTAAGGCAAGAATGGTGGTGACTAGTCCGATCAGAAGATTTCGCATTGAATTACCCCTCCTCAAATTTTTGCGGAAGGGCATCTTAACACCGGCAGGAGCTTGAGAACAGAGGTGTGACCCTCGTGGTGGCTCCGGGAGGGTCTCATTGATGCCCCCTAGGCTCTTAGGCCACAGTTGAAATGCGACGCTATGCCGTTGCTTTTGCGAGTTTCTTTCGCTTTGAAATTTTCTGCTTAGCCGGGGGGGTCTTGGCCTTTTTCTTGCTCGCCTTCCTGGCGGACTTGGTGTGTTTTTTTGCCACCGTCTGGTGTGCTCTGCGCACCTGCTGTGCGGCGCGATTTGGGGCCGAAGTGTGGTGCTCGTACTCCCAAATGATCTCATCCAAAGTGTGACTGATGCGAGAACAATTGCGGATCATTTCGAGTTTTGGCCAGGTGGAACGCTCGCCTTCTAGGATCATGCGTTCTGCTTGCTCTTCTGTTACCGGCGACAGAAGTTTGCGCGGATCAAAGGCACGGTTGCGAGGAATGATATTGATGTCGGCGGTGTACTCTTGCATGGCCACCGAGTGCAGCATGTTTGTCATCAAATTGAGGCGTGGATAATCGCGTAGGAGTCGTGAGGATACGGCGCGACCGGCTTTGAACCATTCGCGGCCTATGGCTTGACCAAATTTGTAACTTGCTGCGGTGACGCCTTCGAGCATGGGTACGTCGCGCACCATCCATAGAACAATGGGGTTTGTTTGGCTGGCGATGAAATGATTGGCACCGTAGAGCCGCGATAGCCTCTTGGCGGGCAGGTCGTCTGCTACCGATCCGTCGACCCATTTGCGAGAAGGCAAATAGGGTTGGCTGTCGCCATGAACGTTCTTGGCGTAGAGCGTCACACTAGGGAACACGCCTGGTATCGCACATGAGGCAAGTACGGCTTTTCGGACATAGACATTTGGTGAGGTGATTGCATTTAGGAGACGGGCGGATTGGTTTAGCTCGGCTGGCGCGATGGAGATGTTGATGTGCCGGCCTGAAAGCTCGTAGGCCTCTTCGAAGGTCAGATCAGGAATAATGGATTCAATCATGTGTTCGAGATCGTGCACATCAATTTGAGCATGCTTGCCGGTCATAATGCGGCTCGCCCAATTGGTTTCTTCACGAACGGTCTGTTGGAGTTTGTCAGAGTGGAAGTAATCTAGAAGGTCTTTGTTGGTGCGCGTGCCGGCGGCCGCGGCAACGACAGAACCAGCACTTGATCCTGAGATGACGTCAGGCAATGCATCATGTTCGATCATGGCTTTGATGGCGCCGAGATGAAACTGACCAAGATTGGCCCCGCCGCTCAACATCAAGGCTGAACATCCGTAACAATCGCGGGCGCGGTGAAAGAACTCTAACCGCTCCTCGCTTGATATTTCATTGCTCTCGAGATCGGCAAGATAGCGCAGGTCATCGACAATTTGATCGATGTACTCATTGACCAATTCCTTGGTTCCAAACTTAGCTCGGGCATAGAGCTTCGGCGAGCCCATGCCGGCAAGATTGCCGTGGATGCCCTCATTGAGATTGAACATCAGACCAATGTCATCTCTGCACGAACGCAAGAGCCGCAGTTGGTCCAAGCGGTGGCGAATCTCGACATGGTCGTATTGATGGGTTTGATCGAGCTTCTTCCATCGGGCCATGCCTGTTATTTCATCGTGAGCAAGGGCAGCTTCTTTCCACTCGTCATAGGAAACGGCTTCGACCATTTGATTTTCTAATTGTCGTTTGTTCACACTCGCCACGTTTCTCTCCACTCAACTCTGTCTGCCGCGATTCAGGTGTTTAGCACCATGATTCTACGCAATCCCTTTCGTTTGGCCACAAAATACAAACATGGGGGACCTAATCCGCAGAAATAGAGGTGTTTCGGGCGCATTACAATGTCGCCTATAGTCGCAGTAATCCGATATTTCTCAGGCTTTCCGTCGAAAGCGTTAACGTCTTTGGGTGGTGGCGTGTCTCCAATCCCATAGGCGATGGTTGGACTTTTGAAAGGGCGAACGCTATCTTTTTGAGAAATTAAATGACGTTGCATAGGGAGGCAATAATGGGTGACGTCTCGACGAGCGGTCTTCAGGCCGCAACTGAACACGCCAATTCGATGCCAATTGAGGAGATTGATGTTGGCGATCCAGAGCTTTTTCAAAACGATACGATGTGGCCTTATTTCGAGCGCCTCCGCCGTGAGGCGCCAGTGCACTATTGCGCGACGGGAAAATACGGTCCGTATTGGTCGGTGACCAAATACAAAGATATTATGCATGTGGACACCAATCACGGCATCTACTCGTCCGAGGCTAGTCTCGGTGGTATCTCCATTCGAGATCAACGGGAAGAATTTCGTTTACCTATGTTCATTGCTATGGATCAACCTAAGCATGATGCGCAGCGAAAGGTTGTCAGCCCGATAGTCTCGCCGGAGAACTTGGCGAAACTTGAAGGGACGATTAGAGATCGCGTCTGCACCATTTTGGATTCTTTGCCCAAAGGTGAAACTTTCGATTGGGTTGACAAGGTTTCTATCGAACTCACCACGCAAATGTTGGCGACACTGTTTGATTTCCCTTGGGAAGAGCGGCGTAAGTTGACCCGGTGGTCGGATGTCGCAACTGCGGACCCTGCGGGCGGTGTGGTCGATTCCATTGAGGCGCGGGAAGCTGAAATGCTCGAATGCGGTGAGTATTTTACGGAGCTTTGGAACCAACGAGTGAACTCAGAGCCTGGCAATGATCTGATCTCCATGATGGCGCACAGCGATGTCACGCGAAACATGCCGCCGATGGAGTATTTGGGAAACATCATCCTTCTTATTGTTGGTGGGAATGACACGACCCGGAATTCTCTCACGGGCGGCGTCATTGCGCTCAATGAAAACCCACATGAATATCAAAAATTGCGCGACAACCCAGGTCTTGTTTCAAGCATGGTGCCAGAGATTATTCGTTGGCAGACACCTCTGGCGCATATGCGTCGCACCGCGCTTGAGGACACCGTGCTTAGCGGTCAGACCATCAAAAAAGGTGATCGGGTGGTGATGTGGTACGTGTCAGGCAACCGCGACAGCGAGGTCATCGAGAACGCCGATCAGTTCATCATTGACCGGGCGCGACCGCGCCAACACCTGTCCTTCGGGTTCGGTATTCACCGTTGTGTGGGCAATCGCTTGGCCGAAATGCAATTGCGGATTGTTTGGGAAGAAATCCTCAAACGCTTTCACAAAGTCGAGGTTATGGGCGAGCCGAAGCGGGTGTTTTCGAGCTTCGTCAAAGGGTATGAAACCTTACCTGTGCGGCTGACCTAAAGGCGACTTGCAAGAAAGTCCATGGTGCGATCAAAGGCGCCGTCATCGGTCGAAACGATGGCGGCGTTGAAGTCTGTGACGCCTGCCTCTTTCAACTTGGCCAAACCATCGTCAAGAGCAGCTGCGTCACCAATGAGAGCGACATCTTCAGGCCCTTCGACACCTTCTCGATCCAACATGGCTCGGTATGAAGGAAGTTGTCCGTAAACATTGAGTTGTTTGCCGATGATGTCGCGTGCTGCCTCGGGTTTGTCGGTCAGCACGATCGGCAGGCCTGCGATAATGCGCGGCTTGGGTTTGCCAACCTCTGCAGCGGCTGCTTCGATTGATGGTTTGATGTGGCCCTCAATTGTCTTTGGTCCCGTTACCCAGGTGATCGTACCGTCGCTCATGGTGCCTGCGAGCTTGAGCATGATAGGACCCAGTGCGGCAATGCAAAGCGGCACCGGCTTGGGCGCGTCCTTCACTTCAAGTTGTGTTCGGACTTTGTAGAGCTCACCCTTGTGGCTTACTGGTTCGCCGGCGAGCAGTGGGTTCAACACTTGCAGATATTCGCGCATGTGCTTGGCAGGCTTGTCGTAAGACAGGCCCCAGAAGGCTTCGACGACAATTTTGTGAGCAACGCCAATGCCGAGGGTGAAACGACCAGAACAGGCGGCACTCGTGGTCAACGCTTGCTGAGCCATGGCGACAGGGTGACGTGGATAGGTGGCAACAACCGCGGTACCCAATTGTATCTTTGAAGTTGCCTTGCCAGCTAGGGCGAGCGCCATCATGGCGTCATGGGCCGATATATGGGCCATCCAGACAGATGGGAATCCAAGAGCTTCCGCGCGTTGAACAAGATCAATGATGCCGTCGATTGTTTCGTCGGGGCCATCATTTGCCCCAACCATTAAACCGATTTTCATGGGCGTTCTCCCATTCCCCAAAAGGTGTCTCTGAGTGTCATGATAGATCAGACCGGTGATCTGAGGTCAAGGCAATCGGTCTATTTCAAGCGCTGCCAAGGAATGAGATAGGGTGCCTCACCGTGATGTCCTTGAACGGCTTTGATCCGGTAAACTTGCTTGAGGCGTTCGTCATTGAGGACTTCTTGAGGGGTGCCGGATGCTGCCAATTCGCCTTGGTTCAGAAGATAGACGCGCTTGCAAAACCTCATTGCCAAGGAAAGGTCATGGAGGACCACAATGACGCCCGCGCCATCTTTGGCGAGCTGGTCCAAAATCTCCATCACTTCGATTTGATGATAGGGGTCTAGGGAGGCAACCGGTTCATCGGCCAGAAGGTAGGGCGCGCCAACGGCGATAGCGCGGGCCAACATGACGCCGGCGCGCTCCCCTCCGGACAAGGATGTTGTAATGCGGTCTTTCAAGTGGCTTGTGTCAGTTGCGTCCATTGCAGCTTTGATGGCGCGGCGATCTTCATCGCTTGGCGTTTGCCACGGTCCAAGATGTGGCGTGCGGCCGAGGTCGACCATGCGCTCGACCGTTAAAGGCCAATGGACGGGCGCGTTCTGAGGTGCATAAGCCAACAGCTTGGCGCGGTCTCTGTGCGACCAATCGGCAATTGGTCTGTCATCGAGGGTAACGTGACCGGTTTCTGTGTCTACGAGCCCGAGGAGTGCTTTCAGCAACGTGCTCTTGCCTGCGCCGTTTGGGCCGATGAGGCCAACAATTTCGCCGCGCTCAAGCCTGAGGGAAACGTCACGCAATATTTGAGCTGCGCCAATTTTTACGGAGACCTTCTCTACGCGGATGGAGGTCATCGCATGGCCTCCCTTGTTTTCATGACGATGTAGAGAAAGAAAGGCGCGCCGATGAAGGCGGAGACCACACCCAGTCGGAGTTCCGTCTGGGCGAAAGGAATTCGTGTGACTAGATCAGCGATGGTTAGAAAGATGGCGCCACCAAGGGCACTCGGCAGCATGATACGACGCGGGTCGTGACCGATCACAAATCGCACGAGGTGGGGCACGACCAGCCCGATAAAGCCAATGGTGCCGGCGACAGCCACGGCAGCACCGACACTTGCGGCAGTGCCGAATATAACACGAAGGCGCAAGCGACGTAGATCCACACCGAGGGTGTGGGCGGCATCTTCGCCAAGGCTCAGAGCGCTCAGGCCTTGGCCGGTTCCTGCCAGCAAAGCCCAACCTGCGATCATGAAGGGGGCGCCAAGGGCGATATCGGTAAAGCTTCGATTGGTGAGCGAGCCTAACAGCCACATCATCATATCTTGCATGGTGTGTGGGTTCGGCGCGAAGTTCATGACGAGCGACGTAGAGGCGGCGGCAAGACTATTGATACCGATGCCAGCAAGGATGAGTGTCAACACACTGGCATCGCGTGAGGCAAGAACAAGCAATACGAAGGTTGCGGCGAGTGCGCCCAGCATAGCCATGATTGGAACGGCGAGGGAGAAGATCGCAGAGAGGCCGAAGTAAATAGCAATGACGGCGCCCAGGCCTGCACTCGCAGACACGCCAACAACGCCGGGATCCGCGAGCGGATTGCGCAGCAAGCCCTGCAGAGCTGCCCCCGACGCGCCAAGGGTTGCGCCGACCATCATGGCAAGAAGCACTCGCGGCAACCTGATTTCACGAATGATGATTGTTTCTGGCGCTTGGCTTGATCCAAACAATGCCGTGACCACATCGCCTGCACCCAACCATACTTGACCAATGAGAAGCGCGCCAAAGCCTATCGCTATGAGAAGCGTGACAAGCAACCAGTTGAAGTGTTTCTGCAATCTTGTGGTCACGTTCATGTCTCGCCTGCCTCACCGTTGGTTTGGGGCAGAAGGTTCATGGCTTCGGCTTCGTTGCGAATGAAACTGACCGCTTTTGCATAGAAGAGACCATTGCACGACAAGTAAGCGCTTGGCACATAAATGGTGGGTGTTTCTTTGAGCATCTTTCGGACATGAGCGTGTCTGGCCGCGCTCCAGTTGGAATCGCGGTGAGCAGACATGTCAAAGAAACTGCCAATGATCACATCAGGCGGATTGAGGATCAAATGTTCCAAGGGTAGAGGCGGCCAGCCCGCGATCTCTAACTGTTCTGCGCTGGTCTTGAAGCCCGCTTCTTGAATGATGGCATTAATGAACGAATCTGTGCCGGCGGTAACGCCGCCTGGGGTCACATAGGCCGCGATTAGTGCAGAGCGCGGTTGGTTGCGCATCTCTTGGAGTTCGTCGCGCATCTCTTTTGCTTTGATCTTTGCGCGCTCGTGTTGACCGAGCGCTGTCCCAAATTTGATCAGGTTTCGCTCAACAACATCGACGTCGCTTCCAAACTCAGCGCTTTCGGTGTGGATGTCCAATCGGTCTAGTATTGAAAGGAGCCGCTGCCCACCGGCCCATTGGCGAAATACGATGTCAGGTGTGAACGGAAGGATGTCTTCGGCTTGCGCGCGCACTTGGGGAATGCCTTGCGCGCGGTCGCGATAAAACGAATGAGGGTGACGGGCTTCATTGGAGAGGGCAAGGATTTGGGATCGATCGGCAAGGGCCAGGACGTATTGATCGGAACAGTAGTCGAGAGAGATGACGGAAGGACTGTTTGATTGTGCGTTTGCGTTCACCGAGAAGGCAATCGCACTCGCAAAGGCGGCAACTAATCGTGTGCCAATCTGCCAGCGATTGGTCCAGTTCCTGTCTGTATTGTGGCTCAACAACCTGCGCTCCCATTCTCAACGACTTTAAGTCACCGACACGGAAGCTCCGTTCTGATGTGGCTAGCCCGGCCAATCAGGTGGGCGACATGATGGCAGGTTTCCTGGCTTTGCGGTTCATGCGTTTGGTGTGTTGCCTTCCCGGGTATTCTCTTGGGCGTGCTTCGGCACGGAAAACAAGTTTCCATATTCTCAGGAAGCACTGGCCAACCCAGTGGCATTTTATCTACACCAACTCACCGCTCACAGTTGCGGGTACAGCCACGGTTTCGGTTTTGCGTCTCGCGTTTGCAAAGGACCGTTCCCGTGTTCCCTCTTAGCTGGTCACGCTTGCGCGCTCGCAGCACCATCGCCCTCGGATATACACCTCTGGCCTCACCCCGGCAAGGAGCGCCTTACTGACTATATGACTGGAGGATGAGGTCGACGACGCGTTCGAGGTCTTTGACCGTGCGGCATTCTTGGAGGAGGTGGCAGAAGGGTGCGAAGCGTGGCATCTCAGAATCGCCGGATCCCCACATGGTTGGAGGTTCCGGGCAGAGCCAGATGACGCGTTTCGCTTGAGCGTGGAGTGCGCGCATGATGTCGATGCGGGGGTTGCCATAGTTCGACCTTCCGTCACCCAATATTATCACTGTGGTACGCCGGTCGATGGCTTCCCAATGGTTCGTTTGCAGGTTGTTCAAGGCCTCACCATAGTCTGTTGATCCTTGGCCAACATCTTTCAGGGTCTGCTTGACCGCGTCGCCAATCTCAAGGTTTTCAAGATTGTCGCTTATCTCAACTAGCTTGTGGGAAAAGGCGAAGGAACGGATCTCGGGGATGGCCTCGCTCAGACTGTAGAGCAACATCAAGAGAAATCTTGCGTATGCCGCCACTGATCCAGACACATCACAGATCGCCACGACTTTTGCTCGTTCGCGACGTTTTTGTTTCCAAACGGTCTTGAAGGGTACGCCTTCATAGGCAGCGTTTGCGCGCATGGTCTTGCGAATGTCGAGCTTACCGCGGTTGCGCGCCTTTCTGCGGCGGGAATGTTTAGCCGCCAGCCGTTTCGCAATGCGTTTGATTAACCGTTCAAGGCGCTCAAGGTCGTGGGTGTCAATTTCTGTGAGGCGCGCCTTTTGAATGTAATCTTCCATGAAGCGCTCGGTGGCGGCTTCTCCAAACACTTCAAATTGCTTGTCGACAAAATCGCGTGCCTGAGCGAGGAGGCGCGCACGGGCGGCGTTGAGGGCTTCGATTTCCTCTTCAGCCTCTGCTCCGCCTTCCCGACGTAGATCAAAGAGGCGCTCTTCGAGTTCGCGTAGTCCCATTTCATCCAACATGCGGCGGGCGAGAAAACCGCGTTGCGTTGAGAACTGAATATTGTCGACGCCCGCACGTTCGGCGGCCTGTTCCATGGCCATGTCGAGGCTTGCTTGGTCACCGCCTTCGAGCATGTCCATCAGTTCGCTGGCGGCGTCCATTTGCCCCTGGCTGTCTTTGCCATCGCTCCGACTTTCTTCCGACGATTTACTTTCCGCACTGTCAGAGCGTGAGAAATAGAGGTCGAAAAGGTGGTCAAAGGTCTGCTTTTCTTCGAGCGTTTTTGCGACTACACAGCTCAGCGAGTCCTTCAAAAACTGTCGATCCTGATACCCCGTGACGGACACTGTCTTGAGCGCATCAATGCTTTCGCCGATGGACACAGGTACATCGGCGGATCGAAGCGCTTTGATAAGATTGGTGAGAGTGCGATCCATTACCTGGTGCGCCTATCGATGGATGGCGCTTGGGTCCGTGGCTTTTCGGGTCATTTCGGCCACCTTATTTTGCACCGCCTCTATGTCTGTTTCGAACTTCAAAAGCACATTGAGTGTTTTGCGCACCATGTCGCCGTCCAATTGGTCGGCGTGCATGAGCAGGAGTACGCGGGCCCAATCCACCGTCTCACTAATTGACGGCAGTTTCTTAAGATCGGATTCGCGAAGTTGTTGAACAAAGGAGACCATTTGCTTTAGCAGGGTCTCGTTGATGTCTGGAACGCGCGCTTGCACGATTTCGCGTTCTCGAGCCGATTCAGGAAATGTAATGTAGAGATGAAGGCATCGACGCTTCAGGGCGTCGCCAATTTCACGCATGTTGTTCGATGTCAGAATGACAATAGGTGGAACGCCTGCCGCCACGGTACCGATCTCTGGCACAGTGACCTGGTAGTCGGACAAAACCTCGAGCAAGAAAGCTTCGAACTCCTCGTCGGATTTGTCGATCTCATCGATGAGAAGGACAGCACCTTCGTCATGTTGCAACGCTTGTAGGAGAGGGCGCGGTTCGAGAAAGCTCTCAGAAAAGAACAGGTCATCAAACCCGTGTAGTTTGGTGAGTGACTGGTCAAGGGTGTCGACATCTTCCAAAATGTCGTGCAGTTTTTCTTTGAGGACTTGTGTGTAAAGAAGTTGCTTGCCGTATTTCCACTCGTAGAGCGCTTTGCCTTCATCAAGGCCCTCGTAACATTGTAAGCGCACCAGTGGCAGCTCTAAGAATTTGGCGGTTGATGCGGCGAGGTCGGTTTTGCCGACACCTGCTGGACCTTCAATGAGGATGGGTTTGCGCAAATGGTGGGCGATATAGAGGGCGGTCGAAATTTGATCGGTGCTGATGTATCCAACTGATCCCAGGCCAGCGGTGATGGCTTCAACGGAGGCGAGACTTTCTGACTCAATCTTGCGGACGTTTGTCACGTTCTTTTTGACCTTTCTTTAGGACTCTCACAGACCTTGCAAAAATGCGGCCCCTTTCTTTTGATTTTGTATCTTATGGGCCCGCCCGGCGATAGACAAACTCTTCTGCAGATCACGGTGAAGAAGAAGAAGGGGATGGCCTTCAGGAAGGTTTAGAGGCTGAACAAGTGAGATGATCAATTGCGATGCCGCCGATTGGAGGGCTTTTGCACCACCGGCCGACGTGGCCCTGCTGCCTTCTGTGAGCTCGATCACAGATTGTTTTGCGATGGTCGACAGTGTGGCTTGAATGCCCATGAGGGCGCCGATACCTTCTTCCAATTCCGCAGTTACAGATTTTCCGGCGAGTGCGTCTCTTGAAATGGTGCGAATGATCGCACTGAGATTGCCTGCGGCGGCACCCAGACCGACAATGTCTTCCACGAGGCGAACGCGCTTTGAAACCACGTCGAAACCGCTCCCTTTTTCTCCCAGAATATCCTGGGACGGAACGATGACATTTTCAAACTGGATGCGTGCGTGAGGCGCGGGTCGAAGAAAATTGATCGGAGGATCCATGGGACGAATGGAGATCCCGGGTGACGTGCTTGGCACAAGGAGGGCGGAAAACTCCTTGCGGGCCTCATTGTAACCCGTAATGGCAAGCACGACGAAGAGCCCGGCAATTGATCCGTTCGTGACATAGGCTTTTTCACCGCCTAAGCAAAGGGCATCGCCAACTTCTTCAGCCTCGGTTGTGAGAAACTTTGGGTGGGCGCCTGCGCCCGGTTCTGAGATTGCCACTGCGGGCGTCACCGTACCGTTCGCAATATTGGGCAGCCAGGTTTCCCGCTGTTCTTCGGTGCCAATGTCTTGGATGAGCAGTCGGCCCATCAGATTGTGGCCGAGCCATGACATGGTGAGGCCGGGACAGGCAGCAGCTTCGGCAAATGTCTCGGCGAATTCTGAAAGATCTTTTAGGTTGTGAGATTTACCGCCATAGGCTGAGTCGATGCAGAGCCCAAGAAGGCCTTCACTTCCGAGGTCTGCCCATATGTCGCTTGGAAAGTTCTCTGAGTTCAGGAGTTCGGGCCTTGTCGCAATCCTTTTTGAGGCAAACGCGGCGATTTGCGATTTGGTGTCAGCGAGAGACATGCCATCTACCGATCATTTGTTGCCATGACGCAGAGAATTTCGAAAAGCATTTGTGCAGCGACTTGGACAGTGTTTGTAGAAGGGTCGTATTGAGGCGCGACTTCTACCACATCGCCGCCGATGATGTTCAGACCTTCAAGTCCTCGCAGGAGCTTTTGTGTTTCGCGCGGTGTTAGGCCGCCTACCTCCGGCGTTCCAGTTCCAGGCGTGAAAGCGGGATCAAGCCCATCGACATCAAGTGAGATGTAAGTTGGTCCATCACCGATGACGCGACGCGCTTCGGCGATAATTTGATCCATACCGCGCTCCATGACGTCTTCAATATGGATGACTGTCATACCGGACTCGTAAGAAAATTCCCAAAGCGCCTCGGCGGCGCCGCGGATGCCGATCTGTATTGTTCGGTCTGGGTCAAGATCGCCGTCAAGAACCGCATGTCGGAACGGCCCGCCGTGATGAAATTTGGTGTCGTTTAGCGGTCCGCCAGTGTCGCAATGGGCATCGATGTGAACAAGACCAACCGGTTCCTTTTTTCCGACCGCCTTAAGAATGGGATAGCTGATCGAATGATCTCCGCCGACGGACAAAGGGCGGACGCCGGATGCAATCACATTGTGAAAATAGGCCTCGATCATCTCCAAGCCTTGCTCAAGATTGAACTGGCTGGTGATTGGCACATCTCCCACGTCAGCGACACGTTTTGCAGCCAAGGGAGCAAATCCTGTTTGATGATTGGTGGGACCGATCCGCTCCATTGCGCGTACGGCACGGGGGCCGAACCTGGCGCCAGGGCGATTGGTTACGCCAAGATCAAAAGGTACGCCAATGAGGGCAATATCGATGTCATCGAGACCCTCTTTGAGCGGCGCGTCCAAAAATCTTGAGTGTCCAGAAAAGGGAAGGGTTCGCACGCCGTCCTTCAAGAGATTGGCGGCCATCGCTTTGAATTTGTCGGTGTAGATTTCTTCTCGGTTATTGCCGCTGTAGCGGCGACGAAGATCTTCAAGCTTATCTTTGTCCATCGATGGTTCGACCTCCCCCTGGTGCATCCGCGGACCGGTGTTGACATGTCGGTAGCACGACAGGTCGCTCGCCGCCTAGGTCACGCCTGAGAGCCATGAAATCAGCGCCTTGTCAACACGAGCTCTCGTGTCTTGCACGGTCAGATATGGCCGAATGGAGCGAATCAGAAGAGATCGCGACGTGATACGATGCCAATGAGATGTTCGCGCTCATCGACAACGGGCAGGTGGCGGAAACCGCCAGTGTCCATGTGGGCGAGGGCTTCTTCAATGGATGCATGAGCCTCAATCGTGTCAGGATCACGGGTCATGATCTGCCGCAGATTCATCGTCTCCGCGCTGAAATCGCCTGAAGCCATTTCCCGAATCAGGTCGCGCTCAGATACCAACCCTTCGACGCGCTGATTTGTTTCGATTAACACGACGCCGACGTCGTATTCGACCATGGCGCGGGCCGCGTCGCGAACAGAAGCTTCTGCAGGCAGACAAAGTGGTTCACGCTTGCGGACAATATCACCGACGGTTCTTTCACTCATAGGAGACCTCGTTTCATGCGGTTCTGTTCGATTGCGGATCAAATCTTAGTTGAGACAGCGCCCAAATTGTTGATAGAACTCCTTGCCCGTGTCGAGCAACCCAGGCTATGTGAGGGTGCGACAAAGTATGCCACCGAGAGCATGGTAGAACATTGACAAAAATCAAGGCAAGGCCTTCAGATTGCGACATATTGGAACGGGCATTCGAACTTTCTTCTGTTGCCTTTCGGCGCGAAAGTGTATCAGTGTGGTCGGTCTGGGATTGCCCATTTCGGCCCGGCGTGTTGGGATAGTTCAGCCTGAAGAGTAGAAAATAGGGAGACCTCTATGGCTACCAAGAGCAGCATCTCACAGTTGTTTGGGCGATCACCTTTTCGCGCGTTGCAGAAACACTCAGGTGTTGTGAAAGAGTGCGTTCACGTATTGCCTGATTTGTTTGCAGCGTTGCTGGATGGAGACAAAGACAGAGCGGACAAGCACATCATCCAGATTTCGACTTTAGAGTCTGAGGCAGATGATCTTAAGAACGAGTTGAGAGCGCATTTGCCGAAGAGCCTGTTTATGCCGGTGGACCGACGCGATCTTCTGGAGATACTCGACCTCCAAGACTCAATCGCGGATACGGCGCAAGATATTGCGGGCGTCTTCAATCAGCGTAATATGGACGTGCCCAAAGCAATTGCAAAACCACTTCGAGCCCTCGTAGAACGCTGTGTGGATGCATGTGATCAGTCGGATAAAATCATCAATGAGCTGGATGAGTTGGTGGCAACTGGCTTCCGAGGGCGCGAATCGGACGCGGTTTCCGCTATGGTCGATGAACTAAATGGAATTGAGTCTGAAACAGATGAAATGGGTACGGCCCTCGCACGGAAACTGTTTTCTCTAGAGAAGGAGATGACGCCGGTTTCGGTCATCCTATGGTATGACATCATCAAATTAATCGGGGGCGTCGCGGACTATTCCGAAAAGGTGGGCAATCGCCTGCGTCTTCTAATGGCCTAAGAACTAAACAACTAGCTCTCCTCTTCACAATTACACGAGAAATCCGATGGATATTATTGCTCAATATGGGACATTCTTCGTTGTCATTGCCATCGTTTTTGGCTTCTATATGACATGGGGGATTGGGGCGAATGATGTCGCGAATGTCATGGGGACATCTGTGGGGTCTGGCGCGATCACCGTCAAAATGGCGATCGTTATTGCCGCAATTTTCGAGTTTGCGGGTGCTGCTTTGGCTGGGGGCCATGTTACGAAAACCATCCGTAAGGGGATTATTGATCCGGCACCTATAGCGGCAAACCCGGAACTTTTGATTTACGGGATGCTTGCGTCACTTCTGGCAGCTGCTCTTTGGTTGATGGTTGCCTCAAACCGCGGATGGCCGGTGTCGACCACTCATACTATCATCGGTGCTATTGTTGGTTTTACAATTGCGGGCATCGGGGCCGAAGCGGTCCAGTGGGCCAAGATCGGTCAGATTGTAGCAAGTTGGATCGTGTCACCTGTTATGGGCGGTGCTATTTCCTTCGGTCTGATGATGAGTATCCGTTATCTCATCTTGGACACAAAACATCCCTTTGAAAACGCAAAAAAGTGGGGCCCTGTTTATCTTTTTCTTGTCGGGTTTATTATTTCACTTGTCACGATGTTTAAAGGGCTGAAACACCTCAATATAGATTTCACTGTATCAACGACTTTCATCTTTGCTGCGCTTATGGGTGTATTTGTTGCGGCAGCTGGATGGTATCTGATGAAGGACATCAAGGTCGACGAAACCGCTGACCGGGAATTTCACTTCGCCAGTGTTGAAAAAATCTTCGCGCCGATGATGATCTTTACTGCTTGCGCCATGGCTTTTGCGCATGGGTCGAACGATGTGGCCAATGGTGTGGGCCCGATCGCAGCTGTTGTTGGGTTGGTGCAATCGGGTGGTGAAGTTGCTCAGAAATCGGAAATGCCATTGTGGATCTTGTTGATGGGTGGCGCAGGAATCGTCCTCGGTCTTTGGACATACGGTTACCGAGTTATGAAAACTATCGGAACCAAGATCACCGAGCTCACGCCGTCACGCGGGTTCTGTGCAACGATGGCGGCTGCCGCGACGGTCGTTCTTGCTTCGCGGACCGGTATGCCGGTTTCAACAACCCACATTGCGGTCGGGGCGGTCGTCGGGGTTGGATTCGCTAGAGGCATTGGAGCGCTTGATCTTCGTGTGATCATGGGTGTTGTGATGTCTTGGATCATCACATTGCCGGTTGGCGGAATATTGGCAGCCTTCTTCTTCTTCACGCTGAAGGGAATATTCAGTTAGAGCTGCAATCGATCTTGCCCTAATTTCCTTTGAAAGTGGGATCGCGTTTTTCTAGGAAAGAAGCGATCCCTTCCTTGAAATCATCGGTTCGACTGGTCAAAACGTTTTGATCGAAATCCATGTGCATGGTTGCCGCATCAAGGGCGCTCGCGACGGCGTTGATCGACTGTTTGATCATTTGCACGGCGATGGGCGGGCGGGCCGCATAGTATTCCGCTAGTTCGAGTGCTCGGGAGAAGAGTTGATCATTGGGAACGATTTCGTCGATGAACCCCCAATCTAGAAGTGTCTTCGCATCCTCCAGGTCACCTTTCATGATCATGCGTTTGGCACGTGCCGGGCCGATGAGATGAACACAGTGCGGGACGGCACCCCACATGAGGTTCATGCCGCGGTTGACCTCTGGGTATCCGATGCGTGCGTCCTCAGCGCCGATGCGGAAGTCGCTGGCGGCAGCGATGCAAGCAGCACCTCCGGCCGCCACGCCTTGGACAGCGCAAATTGTCACTTGATTCATCTCAAAGATGGCGCGGATCATCCGTCCGCCGAGGCCCGCCTTGCGCCGGGCTAAGACGAGATTGTCTGGGGTCTGCGCTCCTCGTTCCTTAAGGTCTGCACCGACAGAAAAGTGTTTGCCCTGGCCTGCAAAGATGACCACACGGGTCTCTTCGTCATAGAGAAAAGAGCGCGCAGCAGCCTCTATGTTTTCCATGACCCTTCTTGAGAGGGCGTTTAGCCGATCAGGTCGATCAAGGGTAACTGTGGCGATGTGGTTCTTCTTTTCGATGCGAACGAAATCCAAATCCATTTTACGCAATCCTTCTGGGTTGTGCTGGCGCTCGTCATTTACAGTGAAAGCCTTGCGTCCTAAAGTCAAAGAGATTGAATTCAATGAATCAAGAACAAAAAGTGAGAATGGGAGGTTCGATCATGTCAGAGTTATTGGTGGTTGAGCAGGAGGGAGCGGTCCGGCATATCCGGCTTAATCGGCCGGCAAAGAAGAATGCCCTATCGGATGAATTGGCTTGGGGGATTGTGACTGCTGTGGAGGAAGCGGCGCGGGACGATTCTGTTTGGGTTGTGGCGATCACAGGAACCGCCGATGCCTTTTGTGCCGGGCTCGACCTTAGCCCTGACAATGAGCGGCATTCTCCCTACAGCGCGCAAGATACGCTGCTTGATGACGTCAGTTGGGTCGGTAAGTTCCCGCTCACTTTGAGGGAGGTTTGCGATAAGCCCGTGGTCGCGGGTATTAACGGCGTTGCGGTGGGTGCCGGCCTTTCTCTCGCCATGGCGGCGGACATACGGATAGTGGCGCGATCGGCCCGCATGATGGCTGGTTACACCAGGATTGGCGGCTCGCCGGATGGCGGTCTGTCATGGACCTTGCCGCAAGCGATTGGGTATGAGCAAGCCATGCGGTTTATGTTGGAGAACCGAACAGTGCAAGGTGAGGAAGCGGTGCGCCTTGGCCTCGCGGGCGAAGTGGTCGACGATGACGCTTTGGACGGACGATTGCGGGCCTATACTCAGGAAATCGCCAAATGGTCGCCGATTACGACGCGATCTGCCAAGCGTGTTATTGGCCAAGGGTCGAGAACACCGGACTTAGAGCCCCATGTTCGGTTTGAATTGGCCACCATTCGCCGGGCCTTTCAAAGTGAAGATGCGCAAGAAGCTCGGAGAGCTTTCTTTGAAAAGCGAGCCCCAAAATTTGAAGGGAGATAGGGACTAGACATGACACTAACAAATGCAATCTATCCAGTTGCTGAGCAATTTGAAGCCTTGAGCACTTCTACGACAGAAGGTCCTGTCTGCATGCTCAACCTCCTAAAATTTAGAGACAAAGCTGAATACGAGGACGGGCGAGAAAACAACCTAACGGGATTTGAGGCCTACGGACTTTATGCCCAGGAGATGCGTCAGATTGTCGAGCATGAAGGTGGAAAGTTCTACTTTAGTGGGGTCGCAGAACAATTGGTGATCGGCGGTGGTGACTTTGATTGGGACATCGTCGCAATCGTTGAGTATCCCTCGCGCCAGGAGTTTGTTCGAATTGCGACTTTGCCAAAGGTCTTGGAGATCGGCGTGCACAGGCAGGCGGGACTTGAAGGTCAATTGTTGGTCGCGATGACGCGAACGCCTGAACTTAGTTGAGTGCCAGGTCGCTATCTGTGGCTAGCGGTTCTTGAACACACCAGGGCGCCGCTCAGAAACCGCCGCAATTCCTTCTTTGTGATCTTCGGTTTGAAAGAGCCAGGTTTGTTCTTGGAATTCGTGGTCGGTTTGTTTTCGGACCGCTTCTGCCAGATCACCGCGCATGGTTGTGCGTGTTGATATCATCGCAAGCGGTGCGCCTTGGGCAATTTCATGAGCTAGTTTTAGTGCTTCGGGGCGCACTTGGTCTTGCGTTGTGATGACATCCAGAAGTCCCCAGTCAAAGGCCTCCTCCCCTTTTATGCGTCTGCCGGTGTAGAACATGAGGCTGGCCTTCTGGGTTCCAATCAGGCGCGGCAATGTGTGAGTGAGGCCAAAGCCGGGGTGAATGCCCAGATGCACGAAGTTGCCCGCAAATCGGCTTTCCGGGCAGCCGATGCGAAAGTCCGGCACGAGAGCGAGACCCAGACCGCCGCCGATGGCGCCACCATGAATAGCGCCAACCACTGGTTTTTTGCAGGCAAAGAGGCGAACGGCTTCTGCGTAGAGTGGGTTGGCGTCAATGCCGGGTTTGTCGCTGTCACGATCAGCAGACGCGAAATCTGCGCCAGCACAGAAATTCTTTCCTTGGGCCGCGAGGACAATGCACCTGAGATCTGGGTCTTCATCGACCGATTGAAAGGCGGCCACGAGATCTTTGATGAGAACGTGATCGAAGAAGTTGTGAGGGGGACGCTGAATTTCGACGATTGCAACGTGGTCCTCGGTGGTGACGGCGACATCGCCGAATGTCTGGCTCATTGGGTTCCTCGTTCGTTTGATCGGAATTGAGTTTAACAGCGAGAGCGGTGTGATTGCCATGGGTCAATAGCCACGGTCGAGATCGACCAAACCCCGCGGTGTTTCGCTTTGTTCAATTCTCTCAATATTGGCTTTGATTTGTGCAGTGGCAGATTCTACGCGTGTTAAGCTTGCGGCGTGGGGCGTCACGAACACGTTTTCGTGGGCCCAGAAAGGGTGATCTCGCGGCAACGGTTCCTCTGAAAAGACATCAAGGGCGGCACCGGCGAGGCGGTCTTGTTGGAGAGCTGTTATAAGATCTTCTTCTTTGACCGACCCGCCGCGACCGGCGTTGATGAAGTGCGCCCCTTTGGGCAGAAGGGAGAGGGTTTTGGCATTCCAGAGACCCTTCGTTTCGTTGGTGAGGGGAAGAAGGTTGACCAAAATATCCAATCCCTCCAAGAAGCTTGGCAATTCAGATGGACCGGTAAAGAGGTCGATGTTTGATTTGTTCTTCTTTGTTCGGCTCCAACCGACGACATTGTAGCCTAATTCGACCAGTGCTTTAGCAGCTGATTGTCCAAGTTCACCGAACCCTGCGATCCCGATGCGTGTGGCCGCGCACGTCTTTGGGAAAGTGACGTGCCATTCCTTGGCTTGTTGCTTCTTGCGATAATCTGGGTCGAGGCGATGAAATCGCAAGACATTCATGACAACGTAGCCTGTCATTTCCTCAGTCAGCAGGGGGTCGATCAGTTTGACCAAAGGGATGTCACGTCGAAAGTCTTTGAGGTCACCAAGATGGTCAATCCCTGCACCTAATGAGAAGATGGCTTTGAGGTTATGAAACTCTGCAAAATCCACATCGTAGTGTCCCCAGATTAGAATGTAGTCGATGTCGTCAGGGTTGCCGATGTCGGGCCATGTCCGAATAGCGTTTACGCCTAAGCCCATATCGCCTGAGGGTACTTCAGCGCCTTTACCCCACAACCACTCGATAGGGGCCATTATGAGGGCGGTCGACACGTTCTTAGTTCAACACACTGTCGGCGACGTAGCCGTTGTGTTGACGCTCTTCCCCGAAGGTCGACAAGGGGCCGTGACCAGAAATAAACGTCACGTCGTTTCCGAGTGGCCACAACTTGGATGTGATCGAGTCGATCAATGTTTGAAAATCACCGCGAGGAAAGTCGGTGCGGCCAATGGATCCGCGGAACAAGACGTCGCCTACGAAAGCGACCTTGTCGTCTTTGCTGTGGAAGACAACGTGTCCGGGTGTGTGCCCTGGGCAATGGTAGACGTCCAAGGTGACCTTGCCGACGGTTACTTGGTCACCGTCGTTCAACCACCGATCCGGTGTAAAGCTCTCCGCATCCTCAAGGCCGAATTGTTTTCCTTGTTCGGAAATCCGGTCGATCCAGAATGCATCCTCTTCGTGAGGGCCTTCGATGGGGATGCCGTGTTTCCTCGCGAGCGCGGCTACGGCGCCAGCGTGATCCATGTGGCCGTGGGTTACGAGAATCTTCTCAAGAGTGACCCCGTGTTCCTTGATCCCCGCTTCTATTTTTTCAATATCGCCGCCGGGGTCCACGAGTGCTCCCTTCATGGTCTCTGTGCACCAGATCAGTGAACAGTTTTGCACGAATGGGGTGACAGGAATGATGACGGCTTTCATGAGGATACTCGCGGTTTTTTTGGTTTTGGTCTTGAGATAGATGTAGTGGCCCTCAGCCGACCTGTCCATATTGGACTGAATTTTGGCTTGGTTTGTGAGGCTTTGGCCTCGGCCCGATGGCGAGAGGCTTCAAATTTTGGATTTAATCCTGGTTAGATTTGATCTATACCCGGCTAGAAAATTGATTTTTGACACCGCCGCGCGTGCTTCTTGTGGCCTTTGGTGAGAGCTGACAGGAATGGCAGAAGAAAAAGCTAGATCGGCGCCCAAAGCCAAAGCCAAAGCTAAGCCTAAGGCGAAAGCGAAGGCCAAGGCTAAGCCTAAGCCTAAGCCTAAGCCTAAGGCGAAAGCGAAGGCCAAAGCGAAAGGCAAGGTTAAGGCGAAGCCTAAGACCAAGAAGCGCGTGAACAACGGTGCGACCAAAAAAACTAGCCCGGAATGGGAGGCGGCCAAAGCTGAACAGCATCGTCTCAAGCGTTTGGCTATTTTGCGTGCAGCGGCTCAGTCGCTCAGCGAAAAGGGTTATCATGGCACGTCACTGACCGACGTGGCCCGTCGCCTCAACATGACCAACGGTGCGCTTTACTATTACTTCAAAAGCAAAGAAGAACTCGCGTTTGAATGTTTGTTAGCAACTCACGCACAAACTCAGGCCTGTCTTGCGAAGGCTGAAGAGATCGGTCAAGACGGTCGCGATAAAGTTGAGACCTTTGTGCGAGAGGTTATCGTCGCGATGGAGGAAAACCCAACTTGGATTCACCCCGGTGAGGCGTTCTTTCTCAAGTCTGAACATCGCCGTACGGCGCGAGAAGCTTCAAGCGAAAACCAAGCATATCTAGCTCGTTTGATTCAAGAAGGGGTCAAGGACAAGAGCATTGGTTTGTGCGAACCTCGCGCCACTGCTCTCTTGATTATGGGATCGCTTGTCTTCCTCCACAATTGGATTCCAACCGGTGGTTACACGCCCGAAAAACTGAGTGAGATGGCGTCTGGTTTTATTTCCAAGAGCCTTGCTCCGATCTTTCCGCGAAAATAATTTACGATTGAGGTCTGGTTCGCGTGTTGAGAGTCGCGACTGCATTAACCATTTGGCGCGCGCTGTAGTTTGACAGTCCTCCATCCGCCCCTGTAGGATTGTTCTAATGATGATTAGAATCATGTTCTGATCAATCTAGGGAGCCACAAGTCAACGATACGTGTGACCATTGGTGAGTGTAGCAAATGGCTAAATCTAAGAAAAAACAAAAGGTTAGAGGCGAGGTTCTTTCACAAGTTGGATCCGACGTGGCGGAAGTCTTTGAAGCAGCCAGTCAGGCGCAAGCTCACCGTATTGACTCAATCGGTCAAATTCAGATGGTGACCGACGCCCTCGGCGAAAGCGTGATGGCTGCTCGTCAAGGTCGTCGGAAGATTGCGCGTTTGCGAGCAAAGATGATTGAGAATGAAGTTATGACTTCGCTGGCGGATCGTCGGGCTTTACTGAAATCGAAATCTGTGTCGGATGGGATTGTCCTTAGGTCACATCAAGTGCGGGATTCATTTGAGCGATTGATGACACACGCGGTGAGAGTTCAAGAAGTGCGTCGGAAGAACATTCGAAAGGTCATTCGTCCACTGACGAGATTGGTGGAAGGTGCGCCGGATCGATAAATCGACAGCGTCGATCAAAAGGGGTGTCGGGCAACTAGATTGGCCGGCAGAAAGGAAGGGGATCAATGGCGACAAAGACTTTTGAGGGCGTCGAGGTTCGGCCCCCTTCAACATTCTTAACGCTGTCTGAGGGCGTTCGAACTTTTGTTGATGCGTGGGCCTATGGTGCCACGCATTTTTGTTTGAACAATGCGCCAAAGGGCGACGGGCATCCGATCTTGGTGTTGCCTGGGTTCATGGCGGATGATGCGTCGACTTTTGTTCTTCGCCGCTTCCTAAAATCTCGTGGATACCGGGTTCACGGTTGGGGCTTGGGCCGCAACCTTGGGGCTCATGCCGGTCTTTCTAGTCAGCTTCGGGGGTGCCTCGAAAACCTGCATGACCGCTATGAAGGTCAGTCGATCAGCCTGGTTGGCCAGAGCCTCGGTGGAACTTTTTCAAGAGTCTTGGCGCAAGAGCATCCGGATTATGTGCGTATGGTGATTACGCTTGGCAGCCCGTTTGCCGTATGGGGTGGAACGGCTCAGTTCACGGAACATCTCTATGAACGATTGAATCATCAAACGCCGCAAGAGGTCGCCAATGAGATGCTTGAGCGGGTCAGTCAACCTCTGCCGGTACCTTCAACCTCCATTTACAGCAAGCAAGACGGTGTCGTTTCTTGGCCTATGAGTTTGCAAAAGGGCGGCAAGGATGCTGAGAACATTGAAGTGGTTTGCAGTCATATTGGAATGGGGCTGAACCCTAGTGTGCTCTACGCAACAGCTCATCGACTGGCACAGCCTGAAGGAAGGTGGCGTCCTTTCGCCCCGTCTGGAACGCTTCGCATGTTTTATCCGGACGCCGTTCCGGTCTAAGGCCCGTTCGTCACCTATTCAGCTGCTCTTGCTTTTGCCGGTTTTTTGGCGGCAGATTTCTTTTTGGTCTTTGCCTTCGTTTTGCTTTTCTTCTTGGGCTTCGGTTTCGTCTTCTTCTTTGTGTCGCCCTTGGGTGCCTCGCGTTTCACGGTCATTTGAGTGACCGGTTTTTGCGAAGGTTCATCCGATCCAAGGGTCGCCAACTTCATTTCCCGATAGGATTCGACAAAGCAATCCATGAGTGAATCGGAATCGCTCATAGCTTCGCGATCCGCGGTGGCCGAAATGGTGATGTATTCGCAATAGCTTTGGATGACGACGAACAAGCCGACACCATCTACGACGGGGCCTAAGCCAAATGTGGTCACCAAACGGGAACCTGCCATGTACAGCGGAATAGGAGGTCCGGGCACATTGGTAATGACCAGGTTGCAGATCGGATTTTCCATCCGCTCCATCATTCGAGATGACACCAGGAGGCGCGTTCCGGCCGCAGCCATCATCGGCGAAATCAAATCCGAGATCCCGAGGAGTGTTCTGGCCCCTAGTGTCTCGGTGAGTTCCTTCGATTCCTTTGTTTCAGCACGCACGGCCTTTAGTCGCTTGAGGGGATCTTCAATGTCGGTGCGAATACGCGCCAACATGCCGGAAACGATGTTTCCGCCGGTGTGCATTTCCTTTTCTGTGCGTACGTTCATCGGCAGGAAGGCAACAAGCGATTCGTCCGGTAACTCGTCCAAACCGCTCAGATACTTTCGCAAGCCGCCTGCCACAGTTGCGATCACCAGATCATTGATGGTGGCGCCTTCAACTGCACGTTTCATGGCCTTAAACTTACCGAGGTCAAAGGCGCGACCGTTAAAGGACCTGTGTGGCGATATTTTTTTGGAGAAGCGTGTTCGAGGACCTCTGTGAGGACGGCTGATGTCTCCGGCTCGAACGCCGCGTTCCATATTGTAGACGCCTTTGACCGTATCGGCGATGGTCTTTCCGACGTCGCGACGGCGTTTGAAATTGTCAACGCTGGCGCGTGCGAGGAGTTCAATGTCGGTGGGCATCTTTTCAGATTCCCACTCGTAGCCAGGTGGTGGGTCGGCAGGTTCATCTTCCGGATTGAGGACATGAATATTTGTGGTCATGTCCGCACCTGTCGCGCCGTCGATAGCGCAATGGTGAATTTTGGAATACATGGCATAGCAACCGGAAGGGATGCCTGGAATATTATCGAGACCCTCGATGATGTAGAATTCCCAGAGAGGGCGGTCCATATCTAAGGGGCGGGAATGGAGGCGGGCAACTTGAATGCAGAGCTGACGCCAGTCACCAGGCTCAGGCAAGGCGATATGGCGGACGTGATATTCGATGTCGAAGTTCTCGTCTTCGATCCAGTAGGGGTGGCCGACATTGCCGGGGACCCGAACCAGACGTGTTCGCGAAGTGGGAGAGTGGTGTAGTGTCTTTTCAATATCCCGCAGAATGTCCTTGAAACCTAAGACATTGCCTTTGGATTCCCGCTTTTCAGGGGGTGCCGTTGACGGGTCGTAGATCGCCAGTCCGGCAATATGCATGTATTGGTTGTCGAGTTCTGTGTAGACGAAGGATGCGTCGAGCGGCGATAAGAGTTTCATGGCGCCTCTCCCTTATTGTTGGACTGATTGTCCCTTTCTTTGGGCTGGTCTGTCAATTACCCGCCTTGTCACGGCCATGAGGCCCTCCAGATATAAGAAACCCGGCGCTTTTGCGCCGGGCTAAAGGGAGGTACGCGACTTTCTTATTGTTTTTGAGTGCGTGTGCCTCAAGCGGCTTTCTTATTACCCTTTGGGAATGCGTCGCGAAGTGCTTCCACGGCTTCTTTTGGATCTTGTGGAACGACGTCGCGGAGGGTCTCGAATGTATCGCGACCGGCTTTTACGCGCAGTTTGTTCAGTTTGCGAACGTTTTCGAGTTCGCGAACCACTGCCTCACGGGTGAATTCAGTACGGATGCGGGCACGTTCTCTGATCGACTTGGCGTCAAGCAATGAATGTTGAGCGTCGAAGTAGCGCGCTACACTGTCTTCCAGCAATTCGATCTGCTTGGATTGAACCCTTTTCCAGCCTTTGGCGGCTGTCTTTATTACCGCAGGAAAGCCTTTCGACTTTGCTTTGGTGTCCGATTTGGCTTTTGACTTCGTTTTTGTTTTTGACGCCGACTTGTTCTTTGTCGAGGTGGTCTTCTTTTTCTCGGTGGCCATTTCTAGCTCCTTTTCATCGGATAGCCCAAGAGGGGTCGCCGGTTATATTGCACTGCACACAATATGGGGTTGATTGATGGGAGGTCAATAATAATTCTAATCATGGTTAGAATTATTATTGAGTCGGGTGAGATTTGGACGTTTAAGGCGCAGAATTCTGCGCTTCTGGGCGAGCTATTTCTAGCTGCGATATGGCGTCACAGAGGAAGAAAATCGGGTACCAGTGATCTCCGGCACTCCTCAATCTGCTCAATTCCTGCGTGTTACTCGGCTGCTCTGGCGGTTGTTTTGGCCCCCACTTTTTTCTTGCGGGCAGGTTTTTTCGTGGCTGTCTTTCGTTTCGCCTTTGGGGCGGGCGCCTTTTTTGTGCTCGTGGACCTTTTCGTCGTGACCTGGGTTACCGGCATATCCGATCGTTCATCAGAGCCAAGCGTTGCTGATTTGAGCTCGCGGTAGGACTCGACCAAACAGTCCATGAAGAACTCTGGATCCGGCATCGCCTTGCGACAAGCCGTAGCAGCAATTGTCAAGACACCTGAAAAACTTTGTACACAGAGGAAGAGTGTTTGTCCATCAGCTGCGGGCCCCATGCCAAACGTGGCTAAGAGGTGAGCGCCCGCGTAGTAAAGCGGAATTTGCGGTCCAGGCACATTGGTGATGGTTACATTCATCCCGGGATTGTTCATTCTCTCCGCGATGTGCATCGAAGACGCAAGCCGCGCCCCAAGAGAGGTCAGTGCTGCGGGGGACAAACCAAAGGCCTCCGACATAGTTCGCGCATCGACGGCGTGAGCGAGCTCTTTGGAGTTCTTCGTTCCTTTGCGAACCGCTTTTAGGCGTTTCAGCGGATCGGAAATGTCGGTATGGATGGGTGGAAACATCGAACTCACCACATTCCCGCCGCTATGTGCTTCATCTTTGGTGCGCACATTGATTGGCGCCATGGCGATCAACGTTTCCTTGGGTAACTCGCCTTTCGATTTGAGGTATTTGCGTGCAGCGCCCCCGCAAATGGTGATGACAACGTCATTGATGGTGGCTCCTTTGACGGCCTTCTTCATCTCGCGAAATTTCTCAATGTCAAAGGCGCGCGCATCGAAGACACGGTGTGGCGACACCATATGGTCAAAACGGGTTTTTGGGGCTGCGTGAGGGCGCTCGATCTCTCCTGAGACAATTTCGCGGCCCGCATTCCAAAGACCGGCTAGAGCTTTACCAGCGACTTTGAACGAGGCTGGACCGGCCAAGCGGTTTTTAAAGAGCGTTCGAAGTATGATTTCGGTTTCAGACGGCGTTCGCTCGGAGTCCCAGTCGTAGTCGGCGGGTGGTGGTGTAGGATCGTCGTTTGGATGCAACGTGTGCGACAGCATTTGGACGTCTGCACCGGTCGCGCCATCGATGGCGGCGTGATGGGTCTTGGTGTAGATGGCAAAGCAACCTTTCGGCAAGCCAGGCAAATTGTCGAGACCCTCGATGACATAGATTTCCCACAAGGGCCGCTTCATATCGAGAGGTCTGGAGTGCAGCCGTGCAACCAGGATACACAACTGTCGCCAATCGCCTGGTTTCGGCAAGGCTATATGGCGGACATGATACTCAATGTCGAAATTCTCATCTTCAACCCAGTAAGGATGATCGAGGTCTCCGGGGACCCGCACCAATTTTCGACGTGTATAGGGCGCGAGGTGGAGGGTCTTTTCCACGACCTCGAGAATGTCCTTGAACCCCAAGACATGGCCCTTGGACTTCTTCTTATGGTCGGGAACGGTTGATGGATCGTAGAGGGACAACCCCGCAACATGCATGTATTGATTGCCTCTTTCGGTATAGACGAATGCGGCGTCCATCGGTGCCAACTGTTTCACGTCGAGATCTCCCACCTCTTGTTGTTTTGTCCATTTTCGACTCTTAGGTGCCGGACTGTCAATTGATGTGCACCTAGCCGGGTTTCAGAGCCCTGAACATGTATCGATTAAGGCTGAAAAAGAAGGCGCCCTCTTGGCCTAATTCTTTGAGATCCGTCATCCACGCGTTTGCTTCATCTTCTGCAATGCCTTGCCTACCAATAACGAAGTTTCGGATGAAGGGAATGATCATGCTGGAGTAGGTGTTTGCTTGATACTCGGTGTTGAGGAGAGGGTGGGCTTCTCGTGAGGTCACAACAAAATTTGCGTTGGTTAGGAGTGGGATTAGTTTGGCGGGCAAATTTGGGTCTGCCAGATGCTCGTCCCATGCCTTGATGATCCGGTGATGTCGGTTCCTGTCACTCACATTGACAGCGAGACTGTCCCAATCTGTATCTAAGATCAGCACTCTTCCGCCTGGTTTCAAAACACGGTGGAGTTCAGAAAGGGCCAAAGGCATGTCCGGCACATATTCGTAGACTTGGGTTGATACCACCACATCAAATGAGGCATTTTTAAAAGGAAGGTTGGTGGCGTCTCCTTCCTTAAAGTCAACACTTGCGAAGTCCTTACACCTTGCGGCTGCCATGACGTTCATGGGTGCGCTCATGTCGAGCCCGGTGACTTGGCCCTCATCGCCCACAAGCTTTGCCATTTCGGCAACCAACAGGCCCGGCCCTGACCCAATGTCGAGGACGATTTCGCCGTTGCGGAGCGCCAGTCGTTCCAAGACGACAGCGCGTTGGGCGGCGACATCCGGCGACAGGTATCCGGCTTCGAGTGCCTTGGCGGCCTGCTCGTCAAATTCGACCATTTTCTCTACCATCGTGTGCTCTCCTTTTACCTTCAAGAATGGCGCAGAGATTGAGGCATGACAAGCCAGTTGAGCCGCGATACGGTTTGAATGAATTCTGTGTTTAGGGGCAAGAGATCCATGAACTTTGAAGACACTCTGTACGCCGAAAAGAACGGCGTTGCGCATATCACGATCAATCGGCCTAAGCTCTATAACGCCTTTCGGGGTCAAACCTGTGAGGAGCTCATTGCCGCTTTCAACCGGGCAGGCTGGAACAAGAGTGTTGGCGTCATTGTCTTAAGCGGGGCTGGTGATAAGGCCTTTTGCACCGGCGGCGATCAATCGGCGCATGATGGTGGTTATGACGGGCGAGGATTGATTGGGCTCCCCATCGATGAATTGCATGCCATCATCCGCGATGTTCCCAAGCCTGTTATCGCCAAGGTTCAAGGATTTGCGATCGGAGGCGGCAATGTGCTCGCGGCGCTTTGTGATCTCACAATTGCTGGCGACAAAGCGGTGTTTGGGCAGGTTGGACCCAAGGTTGGCTCTGTTGATCCAGGGTTTGGCACGGCGTATCTGGCACGCATCGTTGGTGAAAAGAAGGCACGTGAGTTTTGGTATCTCTGTCGGCGGTACTCGGCTCAAGAAGCGGTCGACATGGGTCTGGCCAATGTGGTGGTGCCCAATGATGAGTTGGACGCGGAAGTCGATAAGTGGTGCGAGGAGATCTTGGAGAAGAGCCCGACAGCTATCGCTATTGCCAAACGCTCCTTCAATGCTGACACGGACAGCATCAAAGGCATCTCAGGAATGGGAGGCTTGACTCTGTCCATGTATTACGACACGGAAGAGAGCCAAGAGGGCGTCAAAGCCTTCAACGAAAAACGAAAACCCGATTTTCGTGGCAAACCCTGACGCGATATGGGCTCCTACTCTTCCAGGTTTTCGTAGTAGGGAAGGACGGTTTCTTCTTTCTCTTTGTCCTCTTTTGACTCTGCGCCCATTCCCAGCATTCTTAAGGTCCCGGTTTCAATGACTTCCGGGTCGATGGAGATGTTGATGCAGGCCGGTTTGCCGGACGCGAATGCACGCTCCATGGCTGCTTTGATTTCACCGGTTGTTTCTACGCGTTCGCCGGTGCCGCCGAAGGCGATGCAGACCTCATCGTAGTTCGTGTCAGCAAGTTGGGTAATAACGGTTCTGTTCTCGCCATAGACGACTTTTTGCCCGTGGTAGGACATGCCCCAAACGTGATTGTTGAGGACTACGGTTACGATGGGCAAGTCGTGGCGAACCATGGTGTCGAACTCTTGGATGTGAAAGCCGACTGCGCCGTCACCAGTGATGTGAACGACTTTTTTGTCAGGGTGGGCGCGTTGAGCACCCATGGCAAATCCTTGGCCGGTTCCTAGACATCCGAGATACCCATGGCTGAGCATGCCGCCCGGGTGGTGAACATCGACGGACTGCGAGGCCCAGACGCTGGCTTCTCCGCCATCGGCGACGTAAATCGTATCGGGGCCGCAAACTTCCGCAATTGCCTTGATGGCAAGGTAGGGATGAAGGGGTTTGCCGTCTTCTTCAGTTGCGTCGGCGTAGATGAAGTCGGCGGCTGCGCGACACTGCGCGACGGCGCTGGCCCACTCGCTCCAGTCGGGCAAGCTCTTGCCATCAAGGGCCGTATTGAGCGCGCGCAATGTTTCTTTCACATCCGCGACAATTGGCACTTCGATGTCTCGCAGCCGTCCAATGTCACCTGCATCCAGGTTCACTTGCACGATGCGGGCGTCGTTGGGAACGATGGCGTCGCCGCGGCCGCCCGAGAATAGGCCAAGTCGAGCGCCTAGAATGATAAGTGTGTCGGGTGGTTCTTGCCCGATCATTTGAACCGCGCCGAGGCTTTGATAATTGCCTGCGTTCATCGGGTGGTCAGGGGGGAGAAGGCCGTAAGCCTTGGTGTTTGCGGTCACTGGAATGTTGGTTAGCTCTGCGAACTTGGCGAGTTCTTCTGAACAGCCAGAATAAAAACCCCCTCCGCCTATCATTACTGCAGGTCTCTTGGCGGCCTGAAGAATGTCGACGACCTTGGCAACGGCCTCCAGTGTTGGGGCTGGGGCATTGTCCACATAGAAGTTGTTTGCGTCTCGTACGTCATCGCTCTCGACTTGCGCAAACAGGACGTCGATGGGAATTTCGATGAGAACAGGTCCGGGCTTGCCACTTGTGGCCTTTCGGATCGCGAGTTCAATCAGCTCTGGAATGCGCTCCGTGTGAGTGATCCGATATGCCCACTTGGTTGTCGGTGCGGCCATTGCCACCTGATCGATGCCCCCTTGAAGGGGATAGGTTTCCTCTTCACGCAAGGGGGCGGCACCAATGATGAACAGGGTGGGAACCGCATCGAGCCAAGCATTGACGAGGGCGGGAAAGGCGTTGGCGAAGCCGGGTCCTGCGGTCACAACGGCCACGCCGAGTTTGCCACTTGAGCGGGCAAAGCCATCAGCGGCATGACCGGCCGCTGCCTCATGGCGGGTGTCGGTGAGGCGTATACCGTGCCCGTCGCAAGCCACGAGAAAGGAATCTAAGTGACCGCCTTGGAGGGCGAAGACTTCGTCGACGCCTGCGCGTTCCAGTGTTCTTGCGAGTAATTCACCACCATCGACTTTGGTCATTTCAATTTCCTCCTTAGACAGACTTTAATGAGAATAGGTTGCAGATTCTTGATGTCTGTGTTGGGAAGAATTGTGCCTCCAATAGGCTTTTTGAACAACGCTAATCGAGATGTTTGGCTGATGCAAATTGACGCTGTTGACCGAGATTGTACGTGCGTCACAAATGAAAATCGCCTCTCGAATAACTCGAGAGGCGATCTGGGTTTGTTGTCAGATTTTGAGTGATCAAAAGTCGTACTGATATCCTAGAACAACGGTCACATCTGACTTCATCTGAGGGCCGTTGAGGTCTTGATACACAGGAACCGTCACTTCAAGACCAAGTCTGTGACCCTGAAGAGTGCTGGTTGTGCCGGAGAGGTTCACACCAAAGGAGAAGTCTGCCGTCTCGCCACCATAGTTTGAGGGATCTGCAGTTTGAACCGGAGCCATAATGGCGGCGTCTTGGCCATCAATAACTCCGACGGATTTCACAGTGGTGCGCAATGATGTGCTGATCCACGGCGCCCAAAGATAACTGACATTGGCGCCGATCGAATGTGCATCGCCAAAGGCGTATCCCTCATCATTATCTCCGAGGCGAATGACACCGCGATAGGTGAGCCCCCATCCAAAGTTGCCGTGTCCGTTGCCTGCATATGTTAGACCTGGTTCTAGATCGAAGGTACCGCTGCCAAGCTGCATGGCGTAGGGCAGTCGAAGCGTCGGTGTTATGTTCATGGGTGTTAGAACCTGATCGGTTTCAGAAACCGAACCTGTCGGGACGCTGAGGCCTAAGTTGACGTGAAGATCGTGCGTGTCACTCTCGTGGAGCCGGACCAATGTTGAGAGTTTCGTGTCGGCGAAACCTTTCGATTTGGTAGTAAATCGACCCAATACCGTCGGCCCCATGCCGCCCATGAACGTGATGTGGTCCATGCTTTTTTCGTGATACATGCCCGTCAGCATGAAGGTCACATTTCGGTTTAACCCATACATGATGCCCAGCATGTGCATGTTCATGGCCATGTCGGTGGGGACCACGCGCAGCGTCGGTGGCTGCATCGGCGCTCCAAAAAACGGATTGGCGTAAGTTGTGGCAATTATTGTTGGGCTTAGATCGCTTGTGCCGTCGCGGTTTCCTGACATAGACATATGCATGTAACGATAAGACATCATCCATTGGCCGTCTTCATGCATGTGATCTCCCATCACACCGACGGGGCTACGACTATTGGCGAGCAGGAATTCAGCGGGTTTGCCATGTACAACGACTTCGTCGGTTTGTTGGTCTGCTATGGCGGAGTGACCTGCAAGGCAAAGTGACGCGCCAATGAGCGCGCACGAAAAAGAGTGTTTCTTCATTGTATTTGTCCTGATTGCGATCAGGTGATGCACGGACGCCCAAAGGTGTCTCAGGTGTCACCAGATCAAGAAATTCACATGACTTGAAAATCAGGAGGCGATTGGCGGCCCACGGCTGTGGCGGATCTGACTGAAGAAAGTGATCTGCCAAGAAGTCATCGGCACTGCATCGTGACCGCGAATGACAAGAGGTGTCAGTACGTTTCCGATGGCGGTTGCGCCAATCATCATCGATTGACAGGACCCGAGCTGACAGGCTTTGCAATGTTTGCCGGGTGAAGCAGGTTCCTGCTCTTGGTCACCGTCGTGAGAGACGGCCATGAGTCCCATTTCCGTACACCCGGGAAGGACCGAATTGTTGGACTGATGATGGGGGGCGCTGGCACCGGCGATCATGGCCGCCATGGCGCCCATGTGGAAAGCGCTCAACGAAACTTGCGCCACAATCGCGAAGACCGCGATCAATGTCGCTTTTGGTGTTCTCTTCTGTTGCCCCACTACCCGTCGCATAATTGGATTTTAGTGGAGAGAGCTTGGTCTTGCCATTGACAATTCGCCGCAATCACAGTGATTTCAAACAGCGTCGGTGATATCGCGACCTTCGGCGACGAGGAAGTGGACTTTGCCATCTGTGTCTTTCACTGGAATCAAATTGAAATCGATGCGACGCTCATTGTCTCCAGGTTTTGTCACGCCAGCTTCGAACCGGGAGGTCTCGCCAGCGGCACCTGCTGCGACCGCTTCTTTGAGCTGATCGCGGCCTTCTTGTTCCTCATCCGGGGTTGCTTCGGCGGTGAACCAAGGCAGGTCCCACAGTGCCAAGCCGGTGAGAATTGTGTCGCCCTCGGTCAAGGATTTGGCGGAAGGGTTGATCTCCAACACCGTGCCGTCCGGCGCGAGGAGGGCGATGGCCTCGAAGGCCGCGTCAAAAATGGCTCTGAACCTCAATTCACTTTCTAGAAGTGCTTGTTCAGCGCGTTTTCGGTCGGTGATGTCTCTGATGTGTGCAGTATAGGTCGGTTGTCCGTGAACCGTTACGCTGGTGATGGAGGCCTCAATCGGGAAGATCTCACCATTCTTGCGAAGGCCTGATACTTCTGTGCGTTCACTCATGGTTTTGGAGGGGACTTTGCTGCGCCCAAATGCCAAGACCTGATCGGCGTGAGAGGCTCGCGCGGGTTTAGGGAGGATGACGGTGAGGGGCTGGCCCATCACTTCCTCGGCACTGCACCCAAAGACTTCTTCGGCCTTGACGTTGAAGAAGGTGATGTTTTGATCTTGATCGATAGAGACGATGGCATCTTCAGCGATTTGGAGAATGCGTGTAGCGCTCAGGTGTGACTCACGGAATTCCGCATGCTCAGCTTTCCGTTGGGTAATGTCTCTGAACGTGATGAGGAAAAACTCGTCACTCTCGATCGATTGAGAACGCACCCGCACGTCAACCGGAAAGTCGCGACCGTCCTTGGTGCGTCCAATCAGGTCCAAGAATTTGGATTGAACATCATCAGGTTCCGCTGCCCAGCGGGTGAGCCATTTGAGCGGGTCGACGCGGCGGTCTTCGCGGCGCGGGACGAGCATCGTGATGTCTTGGCCGTCGACCTCGCTTGCCGCATACCCGGTCAGCCGCTCAGCGGCTGGATTGAAGTAGACGATTGTGCCGTCGGGTTTTGAGACAATGAGCGCTTCGGGAATGCCTTCAACAAGAAGTCGAAAATACGAACTGTTGTCGTGGTCCATGGCGTTGCTCACTGTTGGGTCAACTGAATCAGTTGGGTCGTAGTTTAGTCACCGAAGGGTCTGGAGAAAAGAGGGAACCGGCAGCGATGATCGTCACTGCCGGCTCGAGTTCACATTGTGTTATCGCCTATTGTGCGGCTGAGACGACATCTTGCAGAACGGCTTCATCAGACTTGCCACCTTCCATTTTGGTGAGGACGGTGTCGTCTTCCCAAATTGGAATGCCTGCTTCTTCATACATTGCCCTGGTCCGCTTGGTGATGAGGCCAACTCGTGAGAGAGCCGGCATCATCAAGTCTTTGACCGAGTGGATTTGGCCAGGAGGCGTGTCTTCAAATTGGCCGCTTGCAACGGCTTCTTTGATTTCCTTGAAGAATTCATCATGGTCAATGTCGCAATTGTCGAGGACCATCAAGAAACCGGGGTCCGTGTCGCTGGCGCCTGTGCCGCCTGCTGTTGCGGTGAGGAGATGCTTCACCGCTTGGAAGGCGAACTCGGCGCATTCTTCGACGTCGTCTTCTTTCATGGTCTTAAGGACAGGCCCTAAGAAAACGTGACCGAAGGAAACGTGACGGGATTCGTCACGCATTACATTGAAGGTGATCTTCTTTAGGAGCGGACAAGACGTGGTGTGATACATATTGTTAAACGCGCCTAATGCCAAGCCTTCGACGATCATGTTCATACCGATCATGATCTTCTGGTATTTGTCAGACTGAAGGGTCAGGTCGATGATAGCCTTCAGGAAAGGCGACATGGGATAGGTCATGGCGATCTTGTCGCAATATTTGGCGTAGACTTCCACGTGGCGTGCTTCGTCGACCGTTTGCGTGGCCGCATAAAGTTTGGCGCCGCAGTCTGGTACTGAGTGCGTGACGGCGGCAGCCGTCATCAATGCGCCTTGCTCGCCATGAAGGAATTGCGACAGGAGTTGCGCTGTCGTGTGTGCGATGAACTTTTCTTGCTGGCTCTTTGAAAGCTTCGCGTAGAACGGCAGCTTCGCATACATGCTGTCTTGACCGCCAATCAATGGCTTTGAAGGGTCAACTTCGTAGTCCCAGTCGAGTATCTCCATCGCGTCCCATTGATATTGTTTTGCGCGGTTGTAGAGTTCCTCAACCTTTTGTTCGGAGTAGCCGTAGTCAAAACGCCAGGCTATATCCATTGTGTTCTTGTAAATGTCTTCGACGATGGCCTTTGTGTCGACAATATCGGGTTTGTCTGTCACGCCTGTCATTTCAAATTCCTCCTCAAGAATGGCGGGGTTTGGCATCTCAAATAATGACCAAGCCTATCGAAAAATGACGCATGTGTCACTTTGAAATCATTAATAAGTGAGGGTCATCACCTTGCGATGCGTCATGAGGTTACATCGTGTGTTTTTGCGATTCACTCGCGTTCGCGACTGGACGTCTGTGTGCGTCGTATTCGGCGTAATCTGACATCTCCCTGTTATGGTGGTTTTCAGAATTGAACGGCTAACAAGCAGGAGATTGGCATGTCCGAATTCGAACTGGTTTATCTACTCAATGAGATGGAGGCGACACTTTGGACGCATATGATGAACTACGTGTCCATCATCTTCGCCATGCTCGTCACAGCCTATCTCATCGGGCCAAAACTCAATCGCATGATGACGATTACGATCATCACCTTATTTTCGATTGCTTCATTTTTGTTCTCAGGGTCCGTCATAACCGCGCGACAGGATTACATTGAGATGGCTGGCTTTGCACGAGAGCTTCTGGAGGCGACTACGTCGTCGATCCCACCCTTGAACATCTACAACGCACCGGCAGCGTCCATCGTCGCGATGAACATGGCGCTCGTATTCATTCTGGTATTCGGATATGCGGCGACGCTGGTGTTCTTCTTTCAGGCGCGAAAGAGAGCGATTTAGTGATCCAGTAAACTGACCGCAATTGTGTCGACCTGAAAATGGTACGTCATTTTATAGGCAATCGCGGACATATGTCTATACTTTGAGCGCTCCGATCATTCTGGTTAGTAGATCCTGAACGTCCCGATTGCGAAGGCTTGTGTTGCTGGCGGGTGATTGGTCACTGTAGAGGAAGTGCTCTGTCATGACGCTCACCATCGTCAACATGGCCATGCGCCCCCTGATCAAGTCATCCTTTGTCGGATTATCGAGATCTTTTGCCAGAACCATGCCGAAGAGGTCGTACAATCCACGCCGGTCAGATTTGGTAATTCGCATTTCCGGATGCAGTCGATCGTAAAGGTGAACGGTGCGTATGAGACCTGCGTGCTTTGAATAGAGCTGTGCAGTCCGGCGCACGACCAGCTCAATCGCTTCGTCGGGACTTGATGGTTCAATTGTCTCAAACCCTTGAGCCCAGTTTTCAAACAGATCATCATAGGCCTTGAAGACAAAGGGCAGGACCGCCTCCTTTGACTTGAAGCGCCGGTAAAATGTGCCAACCGCCATGCCAGCTTCTCCCATGATGGTGGCAATGGTCAGCTGGTCGAAAGGCGTGGTTTCGATCAGGGTAAGTGTCGCCCGGACAATGCGATCTTGCGATTCGCGGCCCTTTTTGTGGGTTGGCTCGATGATTTCAGGGTGCACGGGCTTTCAATTCCTTTGAGAAAAGCTATTGACTTGTGAATATGCATTCATATATGGGTATGTCAAGAGCGAATACGTATTCACAAATGGAGGTCCCATGTTACATCGAAATTTTCCCATTCTGTTCCTCGCCCTTTTTCTGTTCATGCTCGCCTGGTCGGTTGGTCTGGCGAACCCATTGATTGATTGGCTCGGTCCGAAATCTGACATGGGCCACTACTTCATTAACAAGGGAGTTCTGACCCTTGTGATGGCGTTTGTGTTTTGGCGGCTCAGTTTGTTTACCGCCATTGGCTTTGGCCCAGGCATGTGCTCCCGGGCCTCGTGGGCATCCTACCTGATTGGATTGCCACTTCTTGCCCTTGGCGTGTTGGCGTTTTTTGAGCCTGGCAGAGCAACCGTTTCGACATTTGATCTTGTGGGTTGGTCCGTCGTCGTCCTCTTTGTTGCGTTCACTGAAGAGACGCTCTTGCGCGGTGTTCTGTGGGCAGCGCTTGCTGAGACGGGCTTGTGGCAAAGAGCGATCATATCCTCACTCATGTTTGGCTTGATCCACTTGATACCAGCGGGCTTGGGCGATTTTGGGTGGGCAATGGCAGGAGTTTACGGGCTCTCTGCGGTTGGTTTTGGAATGATTTTCGCTGCGATGCGTGAGCGCGCCGGAACAATATGGAGCGTCATCTGCGTCCATGCGGTGTTTGATTTTGCGGCAATTTCAGCGGCGGGCGATGTGGACACTCTGCTGGACCCGGGATTGGAGACCTATGTGCGCTTTCTGAGCGCGGCCGTTGTTTTCGGGGTGTGGGGTAGCGGTGCGATCTACCTCTTGGGACGACGTGCAAGGCGGGAAGATGCGTAGTCGTATGGCGGGTGTCCGACGATCTTTCTCGATACTGTCGGAGCCCGCAACTCTTTTCAGTCCGGATCTTTTTCGACTTTTCGCTCAAGGCGAGCACTTAGAATATCTGCGACGACCGCTAAGAGTGCCGGCAACATGACTATCAACATGGAACGACTGCTTCCGTCGCCGCCTTGTCCTGTGACCCCAAGTTCGTCGGTAATCGACAGCAACATAGAGGCCGCAAGAAGTACGCCCGCGCCGACCAAGCCTGCTCTCAACCTTCCAGGGATCATGTTTGGCCTGTCTGGACCGGAGACGGAACGAGATCGAAGCAACAATAAGCCAATAGCCAAAGGGAGAAACACAAGGGCTGCTAGCGAAGACGCCCAGGAATCAGGCAAAAAGACCAAGCGGACAATGCTAAGAATTGTCACGACGAGGAGCGTGCCTATTACTAATGGTGTTGCGAGTTTGATCATTGAAGCCATTTGTAGGATTTTTATAGAGCGAATGCTAGGCGCGACAATGACAATGACGCGATCATTTGGTTGGTTTGACATCAATGCATATGGACGCCAGATTGAGGAAGGTTCGGGAGGCTAACCGCAGAACGCTTCAATGAATCGGAACGAGCTTATCGGACGGCCCGCGTCGGTTGTCCCGCCCCTTTTTGACAAGGAACCGAAGAAATGGCGGATCATTATTTGGATTCACTTGATAAGATGTTGGCTGTTTGGAACTCATCAGATGCCACCCAACAACGCTCCCTTACTGAGGATGCGCTGGAACACAACGTCCACTTTGTCGATCCTAATCACAACATCATCGGTCGAGACGCGTTCCTCACGATGGTCGCTCATGTACAAAGTCTCATCCCAGGGGCTGTGTATTCACGTACCAGCGACATTGATGTTCAGAACAATCATTGCCGATACCATTGGGCGATCCATCTGAATGACAAACTGTTACAACCGGGTTTCGACGTGACGGAAGTCAATGATGCCGGCAAGATCGTCAAAGTCATTGGTTTCTTTGGGGAGTTGGGGACGTAGATTTCCGAGGCTATGAACTTGCCGTTTTATTGTTGGTCCCATCAAATGCGGCTCTCTCAGCAGTTTGTCCAGTCATTTGAGGCGACTGAGCAATGTGTCTTGAAATGATCTTGAACAGCTCATCGGAGTCAATTGGCTTGGAGACAAAATCACTCATGCCTGAGGCAAGGTAGTGATTTTTGTCTTTCTCAGAAACATTTGCCGAAATGGCAATGATGGGGACAGATTTATAGTGGTCTGACAGATCTTGGATCTTCGCCATGGCTGTAAGACCGTCCATATCCGGCATTTGAATATCCATGAGGATCAGATCATAATTCGTCTCAAGAGACATGTTGACAGCGGCGATTCCATTCTCTGCAACATCCGATTTTAACCCCACCGATTCCAACAATGCGGTGACAACTTTCTGATTGAAGACATTGTCTTCAGCGACCAGCACTCGAATCTTGTTGTCAAATTGTAATCCGGCACCACGTTCATCTCCATTCTGTCTGGCGAGGTGGTCTCCTTTGGCAAGAGTCGATTTCTTTAGCCGCGCCGTGAAAATGAATGTTGAGCCCAAATCCACGTCGCTCTCGACATGAATCTCCCCGCCCATAAGAGTGACCAACTCTCTGCAGATTGCCAATCCGAGACCGGATCCGCCATATCTTCGTGATATGGAATTGTCTACTTGACTGAATCGCTCGAAAAGAACCTCTTTGCTTTTGTCATCTATGCCGATACCTGTGTCTTGTACCGACACTTGAAAGAGCACATCAGTGTCGGTCTCTTGCGCGAGTTGAGTTGAAATAGAGATTTTTCCAGAGTCTGTGAACTTGAGGGCGTTGCCTAGTAGATTTTGCAGCACTTGATTGAATCTATTTGGATCGCCTTCAAGACTTCCCAATTTCCCGAGAGTATTCTCAATCGAAAAAGTAAGTCCCTTTTCTTCAACCCTCGGACGCCAGAGCCTATCGCACTTCTGCAAGATACTATTGAGATCAAAATGCGTCGACTCGAGCTCAAGTTGGTTCTCTTCGATCTTGCAAAAATCCAAAACATCATTTAGCAGCCCGAGTAGAATCTCCCCGGACTCAACAATGACATTCAAGTGATCTTTTTGGCGTTCACAGAGGTCAGTGCTCCGAAGGAGCTGCGACATTCCCAGAACTCCGTTCAAAGGGGTCCGTATTTCATGTGACATCGTTGCTAGAAAAACGGACTTTGCTTGATTGGCCGCATCCGCCTTGCACAATGCCTGACTTAGCTCAATCTCCCGCAACTTGCGCTCTGTAATATCTTGAAGCGTGTTGACTGAGTGCGTCGTCCGGCCATCGGCATCAAAGACGTATTCGAAACATTCTACGATGTACTTGATTGCGCCATCAGGCATTAGAAGACGATATTCGACAAACGGAACATCATCCTCTTCATCCGGCTCGCTCAGATGACTGAAATAGTGCTCTCGATCTTCGGGATGCACCAGGTCCCCGCTGGTTTCAATGGTGTCAAATTTCTCCAGGTATTCCTGCTTCGTGCACCCATGAATGGCGGCATATTCATCAGATATTGAGATGTAATGGTGGTTTATTTCATCCCATACTGCAAACCCAAGACCAGCGATTTCGCCGCTCTGTGTAAGGAGCGCTCTTTGTTCCTCAAGGGCTGCCTGTTTGGTTTTGAGGTTTTGTTCGAGTCGATTGCGATCGGTTGTATCAACCGAGACAACAATAATGTAATCGATCCGCCCATCATCATCGGTTACGGGAACCAGTGTTGAATGAAACCACAGTTTGTTCCCGCTTGTGTCGAACAGCGGAGCTTCTACTGAGACAATCTCAGCGGTTTGCGTGACTTCATCCAAGCTTGAGAGCATCTTGGATTTGAACTCATCTGGGTAAAACTCTGGTGGGTAGGGCTTTCCATAGTATTGCGTGATATCTTCAATACCAATAGCTTGAATGCCCGCATTGCTCATGTATTGAAGATTGTAATCGAGATCCACGATCTTCGTGCAAACAGGCGAGTGTTCCAACCAAGCTCGGCTGCTTCTCTCCGCTTGCTCGAGCGCACGAACTCTCTGGCGCAACTCTTCGTAGGTAGGTTCTTGAACTTTCTTAATGCCTTTGTCCTTTTGCGCCGGCAAATTTTCGTTGAATGTCGTCACTTGTCTCTCTTTCAGGCGAATTACTGCCTGCCCCCCAACCCGGTTTTCTAGGGTAAGAGAGTAAATCAGCTGGGTTTACGCTTGGTTATCAAAGCCTGAAAGACACTATTTGTTAACAAATCGAATCCGTTCTGGGTGAAATGTAGACTAAGTGATCTCCGCACTGTCGAGATCAAGTATCGCAGCACATGGAGTGATCAAGGACTACTTTTGTTTCTTAGTATTGCCGTTCGGGCATCTTGATGATGAGATCATCCATGTCATCGGTCACGCGAATTTGACAGGCCAGACGGCTGATCTCACTAACATCAATCACGAAGTCGAACTTGCTAAAACATCAGGTTGTAACCAGAGATCGGCAGATTGGTTTACCGAGTTCGCGTCATCTGGAGTCCAGTCGTGAACACATCGCTTTACCGTGCGTCAAACATCTTTATGTTGATATTTCAATGAACCCAAGTGTGACTTCATCGACAGACAGGGCACCCATGGAACTCGACTTCACGTCTTTACTCGCCCTTACCCAGATTGCCGGGATCTTTGTAGGCTTTGGCGCCTTAATTGGCTCTATGATCGAACGTGCTGGCAACGCGAATGTTGCAGGTTTGCTCTAAGGACTTGTTTTGACAGGGCTGGTCGTCTTGATGGGGAGTCTTTACCCCATCTTCGTGACAACATTCACAACGGATTCAAACCTCATCTGGCAAATCTCAGGGGGTCTCCTTCTGGCTTCTTCCTGGGCCGTAATCATCTTCATGCAAAAACACCCACAGTCTGCAGAGTTTTTCAGGCAAGAAATGCGCGACCGCCCAATTCTTTCTGGCCTGTTCTGGGTCGGATTTGAGTTGCCGATTCAGATTGCGCTTGTATTGGTCATTCTCGGCATATTTCCAGACTCTCTGCAAAGACTTTATTCCTTTGTACTCGTCGTCACTTTGTCTGAATGCGCGTTCTTGTTGGTCCGGGTTCTGTTTGCCGTGCAAGCGAGATAGTTGCGGCAGAAGGCCGGTGACATATTCTGCACTTTGCCCAACAAGCAGCTGCTTTGGGTCAGTAGCGGAGAAAACAACCGCAGCGCCGTAGACGTCAAGCGTTGTAGCACATTGAGCGTTCGAGACTCTCTCTTAGGTTTCTAATATTGCCGTTCGGGCATCTTGATGATGAGACCATCCATGTCTTCGGTGATGCGGATTTGGCAAGCTAGGCGGCTAAACTCGCCCACGTCGAAGGCGAAGTCGAGCATGTCTGCTTCAAGCTCGTCGCGAGGGCCGCACTTTTCGAACCACTCTGAATCTAGATAAACGTGGCAGGTGGCGCAGGCGCACGAGCCGCCGCAATCGCCGTCAATGCCGGGAATGGCATATTTGAGCGCCCCTTCCATGATCGACATGCCCTCGGACAATTCGACGATGTGCTCTTTACCTGTGCCGAATTCGATATAGGTGACCTTGGCCATGGGGCGCCGCTCCGGGATTTTATGACGTATGATCTTTGAAGCGAAAAATGACACTGGCGTCAAGTTTGATATTGTCACAGTGTGATGCTCAAGCCATTGTCTGGCCAATTTTGGGATTTATGTGAAAGAATGAGGCGTGGTGGACATTTTGGCTTGATTGCTGCCGCTGTGGCCCTTGTATATTGGTGGGGCAAAGGAGTTGGATTCGGTCGATGCTAAATCGAGACGCAAAATTCAATATTGGACAGATCGTGCAGCATCGGTTTTTTCCGTTTCGTGGCGTGATTTTCGACGTCGATCCGACCTTCAACAATACCGAGGAGTGGTGGCTGTCGATCCCGCCGGAAGTGCGGCCGCGTAAGGATCAGCCTTTTTATCATCTCTTTGCAGAAAACGACGATAGCTCCTACATCGCGTATGTTTCGGAGCAGAACCTACTGCCCGATGAAACAGGCGACCCCATCCACCATCCGCAAGTTGGCGAGATCTTTGCTGATTTGAAAGATGGTTCCTATCAGCTAAGAGCAGACCGCGCTAACTAGACCCCTGTCCATTCTCGTTTCGCAGTTGGAATTTGGTAAATATGTCCACGACCATTCCCGGGCCGACGTCCCACATCTATTTCTCGCAACGCCTTCGCCTGCACTATGTGAATTGGGGCAATGAAGAAGCTCCGCCGTTGCTTTTGGTTCATGGCGGACGTGATCATTGTCGCAACTGGGACTGGGTGGCGGAACGATTGCGCGATGACTATCACATCACCGCACCGGATCTGCGTGGACACGGAGACTCGCAGTGGATCGAAGGCGGGACCTACACGACGTCTGATTACGTCTACGACATCGCCCAACTTATCCATCAATTGGAATTGGCGCCGCTAACCATTATCTCGCATTCGATGGGCGGCGGGATTGCGCTGCGCTATGCAGGACTTTATCCAGACACCGTGAAGAAACTGGTGGTGATGGAGGGTTTGGGTCCAAGCCCAGAGATGATGAAAAAGCACGAGGATCGCAAGATTGATGAGGGATTGCGTGGTTGGATCGATCAATTGCGTAAATTGTCAGGCCGTGTGGTTCGGCGCTATGCGACGCTTGAACAAGCCATCGATCGCATGCAAGAGGCCAATCCGCACCTTTCTTTTGATCAGGCGAGACATCTGACCGTGCACGGCGTTAATCGCAATGAAGACGGCACTTATTCTTGGAAGTTTGACAATTACATTCGAGCTTTCCCTTCGACAGGCTTAAAGCCCGACGAGACAGCGTATATTTTGGGGCAAATCACGTGTCCGGTGTTGCTTCTGCGCGGCAGCGAAAGCTGGGCCTCAGACCCTGTTAAAGACGGACGGGTCAAACAGTTTCAGAATGCTCGATCGATTAACATCGATAACGCGGGCCATTGGCTGCATCACGACCAACTCGAGAAATTTCTTGAGATCACGCAGAACTTCCTGGCTGATTAAGAAACTAAACGGCGGCAGAGTGTCTGCCTTTTCCTTTGCCGAGATAAGCATCGAATGTCGCGCAAACAGGACGCATGAAGGTTCGCCCGGTCTCGGTCAGTTTGATGTGACGCCCGGTTTGGGTCATGAGCCCATCGCGTTCAAACTCCGACAGAGAAGCGAGTTCGATGTCTAAGGTCTCGACCGGCATCTTGTGTTTGTTCAAGACAACTTCGACATCGACTTCCATGTGGCACATCAGTTCGTTGATGAGTTCCCGTCGCATGCGGTCATCCGCATCCAGGGCCACACCCTTTGCGGTTGCGGGAATGCTGGCTTCGACGGATTTGCGATAGTCGTGAATGGCTGGATTGTTTTGCACATATCCTTGCGGCAAAGACCCGATGGCAGAGGCGCCGAACCCGATCAACGTCGAAGCGCTGTCGGTGGTGTAGCCTTGGAAATTGCGGGCGAGAGTGCCGCTCATGGCGGCAATGGCGAGAGGATCGTCTTCCCTGGCAAAGTGATCAAGGCCGATGCGCACAAAACCTGCTTTCATGAGCTCGTCGGCGGCGGCCAGCGATTGATTAAGGCGCTCCACTGGACCTGGAAGGGTTTCATCCTTGATCATCTTCATGTGGGTTTTCATCCACGGCACATGAGCGTACCCAAAGAGCGCAATACGCGACGGCTCAAGATCTAGAATAGTTTTGACGGTGGTGCGGACATGGGCCTCGGTTTGAAAGGGAAGGCCGTACATCAGGTCTAGGTTGACGCGGGTGATGCCGTTTTTGCGCAGGAGTTCAATGAGGGTTTTGTTTTCTTCATCGGTTTGAACGCGGTTGATGGCCTCCTGCACTTTCTGGTTCACATCTTGAATACCCAGACTGGCGCGATTGAACCCGCTCTCGGCGATAGCTTCGACAAGCTCTGGTTTCACACCGCGGGGGTCTATTTCAAGCGCGAACTCTGCGCCTTCGGTCAATTCGAAATGAGATGTAAACCGTCCCGCCAGTCTTTTGACATCGTCTGGAGTTAGGATGGTTGGTGACCCCCCGCCCCAATGGATGTGACTTACGGGTCGTCCTTCGCCTGTGATGTCGGCAATGAGATCGATTTCTTTGAGCAAGAGATCGAGATAGGCGGCGATGGGTTCGTAACGCGCGGTGATTTTCGTGTGGCAGCCGCAAAACCAGCAAAGCGTGTCACAGTAGGGCACGTGGGCGTAGAGAGAGAGGGGGGTGTCTCTTGGAATGTCCTTGAGCCAACCTGAATAAACCGCTGCGTCGACGCCGTCATGGAAGTGAGGTGCCGTTGGGTAGGACGTGTACCGGGGCACCGGCTTTTCATACCGCTCCAACAGGTCTGGAAGGTCTGGGCCTTTATCGCCGGTGATGGTTTCTCTGACGGTCATAACACCTCTTTCAACACGATGTTGGGCCTACATATGCGAGGGGTGCAATCTCTCCCAGATGACCCTCTGACGCAGGCCAACTCATTGGCCGGGTTTTGATTTAACCGATTTCTGCAACAAACGCATCAATGGCAGACAATGCACTGGGTTCATCAAGCATTGGGGCGTGCCCGCGATTGGGAATAATCGCTGAGCTGGCGTCTGGCGTTTCTTTCTGCATCCTCTCGAATGTGTCTGCGCTCAAAATGTCGGAGCGGTCGCCGCGTATGATGAGAAGGGGCTTGGGCCTGAGCATTTGATAAACAGGCCACATATCTACATCGCTCGCGCCTGCTGGATCTGAAAATGGTTTCGAAATATTGGCGTCATAGTCAGCGATCGGTCGTCCGTCGACTTCCTTGAAAGTTCGCTTGGCCATTTTCATCCACATGGCGGCGTCGTAGTCCGGGAAGGCTTCGCTGTTGAGCTCGGCGATCTGGCCCGCTGCTTCTTCCCACGTTTCTACAGGAGGTGTCTTGCCGGCATAGGAACGAATGCGTTCCAAACCCTTGGGGTCAATTTCTGGACCGATGTCATTGATGATGACGCCGACGATGCGGTCGGCGTGCATGGCGGATAGGAGTGTTGCCATGATGCCGCCGAGCGACGTGCCAATGACGAGTACTTTCGGCACATCAACCGAGTCGAGAAGGGTGATCATGTCACTGACGTAGGTGAGGGGTTGATAGTTTTTCCACTCAGGATCGTAAGCTGACTTTCCCCGACCTCTTTGTTCAGCACAAATGACCATGTGGTTTGGCTCGAGATGTTGGGCCAAGTCCTCAAAGTCGCGACAATTGCGTGTCAGTCCTGGAAGACACAGAACAGGAAACCCCTTCTCCTTGTCGCCGTAAACCTTGGCATAAAGCTGCAACCCATCAGAAGACGTGTAGAAATGATCGTGTGCCATTCATGTTTCCTCATCGACCGTTTTACTTGGTTCTTTGTGAGCAAACTATCTGGTTGGCCGGTGATGAAGCAAGCCCATTTGCCATGGAGGAAATCTGGCAGTGATTTCTCCAGCATTGTTTGCCAAAGCCCGCAAAGTAGACCAAGCTGTTTCCAAATCTGCGACGGGAGGCGCATTCGTGACAACAAAACAAGAGGCCGACACCGGCCCGGAGGCGCATGAGGCAGAAGGTGGTGCGCTTAATGCAACACCTAATGGTCAAGTCGCCTGGGCGGTCTTTGAATGGGCACGCAATCCGTTCGTTATTCTCATCACCATCTACATTTTCTCCCCATATTTTGCCAAAGACATTGTCGGTGATCCGGCACAGGGGCAGAGCCTTTGGGCGCGCATGAATTGGATCGGCGCGTTCTTTATCGCGGCGTTGGCGCCGTTCCTTGGTGCAATTGCCGACAGTATGGGACGGCGGAAGCCATGGATTGCCTTCTTCGTCGTCGTGCTGGCGGTTGCTTGCTACATGCTTTGGTTTGCCAAGCCCGGTAGCGAAGGCCTGTCCATTCTTACTATCGCGGTGCTCATCATCGTCTGTAACATCTCGTTTGAGTTTTCGGCTGTGTTTCATAATGCCATGTTGCCAACGATCGCACCCGACCGCCGCATGGCCCATCTGTCTGGACTGGGTTTGGCGTTGGGCAATGCGGGATCACTCTTCATTCTGGTGTCGATGCTCTATCTAATTGCATTGCCCGGCGTTGTGGATTGGAGCTTTATTGCAGACAGGCCTTGGTTTGGGTTAGACGCGACGCAATTTGAACCGAGCCGGAGTGCTGGCCCTGTGGTTGCGGTTTGGCTGTTGCTCTTCACGGCGCCCATGTTGTTTCTTACGCCTGATCAACCGGATACGGGCGTCGGCTTTCGCAAAGCCGTGCGTGGCAGTTGGGTCAGGGTTCGTGGCACACTCAAAAAATTACCCTTTTACAAGAATGTGGCCCTCTATCTGCTGGCGCGCATGCTCTACAACGATGGCAAGACGGCAATTCTTGTTGTGGGTGGGGTTTACGCGTCGCTCATGTTCGGCTGGGGGTTCTTGGACATGCTGGTTTACGGCATTGTTCTGACGATTTTTGCCATTCTGGGCGGGTTGCTTGGCGGTTGGTTGGACAATGCATTTGGGTCACAACGGGCCATCCTCATTTCCATCGGTGGAACCATGGTCGGCCTTCTGGGCGCCTTGTCCATCACGCCGACCGAGATCTTGTTTTTCATTCCCTTCGATGCGTCGACAACCGCACCAGTATGGGACCTTCCCTTTTTTAGGACTTGGCCGGAGGTTCTTTATCTTGGCCTGGTGATCCTCATCGCCGTGTTCATTACGGCAGCTTATGCCAATAGCCGGACCATGCTTGCGCGTATTGCGCCGCGGGAAATGATGGCGGAATTTTTTGGACTCTACGCGTTGTCAGGAACTGCAACCGCGTTTATGGGGACCGCTCTCGTTGATTTCACGACGTCAGTGTTCAACAGTCAGAGACTTGGGTTCGCCTCGGTGTTCTTGTTGCTTGGGTCGGGGTTTGTGTTGATGTTCTTCGTCAAACAAGAACGAGCGGAAGCGCTTCATTGATCCTTTTTGGGTCGTCGCACCGGATTGATTTGTCCGCGCTGTGACAGAAGGACAGCAACGGGTCTTGTTGGTTCAAATTGCGAAAAGGTGATTACAACAATCACCATGATGGGGATAGAGATCAACATGCCGATTACGCCCCAGATCACCCACCAGACCGCCAATGACAGAAGAATAACCAACGGGCTTAAATTCAGAGTGCGACCCATCATGCGTGGCTCAATAAAGCTCCCTACCAATTGCTGAACACCTGCAAGTGCAATCAGTGCAGCGATGAAGGTGGCCAGTGGATCGTTGACGCCAGGCTGCACCAAAGTCAGTGTGATTGGGAAGGCGACGGCGACGATTGAACCGATGTAAGGGATGAAGTTCAACAGAAACGTTAGAACTGCCCAAAAGAGAGCGAAGTCGATGCCGATCGCGATCATGACGAAGTAGCTCAAGACTGCCACCAATGAGGACGCCAATGACTTGATCGCCAGGTACCTTCGGATGTGCTCGCCGATTGTGTCGAGCGTTTTTTCAATGGCTTCGCGTTGATAGGCGTCGCGTGCCATGGCTGCAATCTTTGGGGCAATGGTTCCACGTTCGAAAATCAAGAATGCGGTGTAGACAATGATGGCTAATGTGTTGCCCGCAAGCCCAGTAACCTGCCCAAGGATGGATTGGAAAATGGATGCAATGTTGGGGTCACTAAAACCGGAGTTCGAAATACTGAAAATTTGCCCAAGCAGTTCTGACACTGTGGGCACGTCTTCGAGGCCAAAGAAGGCGCCGACTTCTTGCAAGCGAATGTCGAGGTTCTTTTGATAGGCCGGGGCTTCTGCGGCCACGCGATTTGCATTTTCGACAATGACGTTGCCGACGAGATAGAGAACGCCGAAAACGATGGCAAAGGATATCAAAAGCGCAATCGGCCTGAAGATTCGGATCCGGAAGATGCGGATGGCGCCGATCGATTGGGCGATCGCCGAAATGAAGTAGGCAATCAGAATGGCGATGACGAGGGGGACCAGTATCCCTTGCCCGATAATTAGGATGTAGACAATCAACGACGACAAGGCGATCGCGAGAAAGAAGTTCACGAGATTCGCATTCACCTTGTTCATGCAGGCATCCTTGGGGTTCACTCATTCAATTAGAAGGTCATAGTATACCCGAATCCCTAGGGCTCGATTAAGGGGTTTTTGGGTTATTGCGGTGTTGGCGGCACTTGGGCCTGACTTAGGTCCGTGTGGGCATTTTGAAGATCTTCAGGAGACGCCCTGAAGAACCGCCAGAGACGGCCCTTAGGTTTGCTGTCTTTTGCCGTAAAAACTCCTGTTTTCTGCGCTTCCGGAGTTTTTTCTTCCGGGTTTTCAAAGCCATATCTGACGCGCCATTGGGATGGCCTTGGGATGGTTGGAGCGGTCCACCTGTCAAGGAGCCATGCTTTTAGGATCAGGATGGTGAGGGTCACGAAAACGCCCGCGAAAATGACATCACTGAGGAAATGAGCTCCTTGGATCATGCGAATCAAACCGATGAAGGCGCCAAACAAGATCGCCAACGCGACCCAGAACCTGTGATGGCGGGGCGCGATAAGGGCGAAGGCCAGAAGTGCAAAGCCCATTGAGGCATCGCCGGAAACGAAGGAGCAATTGGAGGCGCATTGATCGCTCATGAGAAGCGGCGGTGTGAACTCACTTGCGCCGCCAAACTCCGTGATTTGACGCGGACGGGCCCGCCCCCAGTTTTCTTTGAACAGGGCGTTGGCAATGAGGCCTGGCCCTATGATGAGGCTCAATGTTAAAAACCAATAATGACGGGAGAAAAAATCGAAGAAGTGTCGACCTTTGCGCAAGGTCAATCCAAGGCCGAGGAGCGCGAACAGCGACAACACGATGGCGAGGTTGTTGATAAGGTCGTTGAAGAACTGTGGCACAGGATGGCGCGCTAAGAAAAATCGATCCGTGTTGTCAACAAACAAGTGCTCCATCATCAGATCGATCTCAGGGATTGATAAGAATATGGCCGCCGTAGCAGCGCCAATCACAATACAGGCCGTGATTGCGATGTAGGTTGTTTTCTGTTTCGACATCGCTGCAGTGGTCACTCATGGTCTCCGAATTCACTGCGACCCTTGTAATTGGTCAAAGCGTAAAGATGAACGGTGCGTGATTTGTCGATACCGGTTGTCACGGTTACGGTCTCGAGGTATTCGCTGGTCTCAAAGTGCTCGAATATACCTTTTGGGTCTCCTGCCTTTGACACGAAGAGGACCTTCTGTCCGGCGGAAGGCCGAATGGGGATTGAAAGCTCGTAGTGATGGGTTTTGTGGAGGTCGGCATCCCAGTACACCACATCATCAAACCTGGCACGAACATAGTAGAGCAATTCGGCAGTGATGAGCCGGTCGTCCGCCATGATCGAGGTAAAGGCGCCTTCTGTGCTGGTTGTCAGCACATGTTGTCCGATTTGATCCCATGCTCTCACGCGTTTGAATGAATTCGACATGCCTGTGGCTTCAATGGTGCCGGGGATGGTGATGAGGGTGTAGAGAAAGAGCCCAAGTGCGGTGTGCACCGCGATGGAGGTGGGAACAAGCCAACGTAATTTTTGCCGCAGAACCCAAGCCACGGTGAAAACTGTAGCGGCTGCGTAGGCGCTGGCGGCCCAATTGGCATTCGCTCGCGACAGGAAGCTTTGCGTAATCGCGATGATGAGAATGGGAAGGCAAAAGGTCAGAAGAAAACGATGGGAGCCACGCTCTGCAGCATCCAGCGTTTTCCATTTCCTGATCGTATCGATGGCGCCCCATACAAGAGCCAAGAAGAGTATTGGCCCGAAAACGCCAAATTGCCCGCCGATAAAGTCAAACATCTTATCGAAGTTGAACATGTCGCCTTGCCAATTAGCGTTGGCAGCCGTGTGAGTGAAGGTCGCGAAACCAGAAGACACATTCCAAAGAATGTTAGGGATCAACACCAAGGTCATGAGGGCCAACATGACCAATGCTTGCTTACTTCTAAAGAACCACCACGTGCTTCTGGTGCTGGCCAGGTAGATGGCCGCACACAGAACGAAGTAAATCATGGCGTATTTGCTCATGAACCCAAGACCGATCATGAGGCCGGTGAGGGCGGCCCATTTGAGGTCTTTGAGTTGAAGGGTTCTATGAAAGCTCAGCAAAGCAACAGACCAAAAGAAAAGAAGCGGCATATCTGTAGTAATGAGGCTTGACGAGAAGAAAACTGCTGGCAGTGTTGCAAAGGTCAGGGCTGTCCAAAAGGCGGTTTTGTTGTTGTAAAGATCTTTGGCAAGAATGAAGAGGACAAAGCTTGTCGCCGCATGGATCAACGGGGAGCTCATGCGAATGACGGCTTCGCTGTCACCAAACAAAGACGTGGTCGAGGCGATCAACCAAGCAATCACGGGCGGCTTTGAGAAATATCCAAACGCCAAGTCCTTAGACCAAGACCAATACTGCGCTTCGTCTGGACCCAGATTGAGCGGGGTGACGAAGAGCACAACCAACCGCAAAAGCGTCAGCGAGCCAATGATGATGTACAACAAGCGCAAGTCTGACAGTGGAGAATTTTGTGTCGGGGTCATTGTGTTGATCTTTGCTCCTGACTGATGTCGAGAGGGTCTTTGCTTGGTAGATGTAGCGGTGTGACGTCCGCGAACCATTTTTCACGCACTATGAGAGCGCCGAGGATTGCAATAAACGATCCGGCAACGACGTCGGAGAGATAGTGGGCCGAAACCATCACCCTGCTGGCAGCGATCAAAATCGCGAGGGCAATGAGGGCGGCGCGGGCTTTGGGGAAAACAATCGTCAATGGTATCAGGGCTGCCCAAACCGTTTGTGAGTGACCAGACGGAAATGAGTTCAAGGAAGTGTCAAACGCAAAAAAATCAAAGCCGTAGTAATCTTCCCGAAGGAGCGCTTTAGGACGGGCTCGTCCAACTGTGATTTTGATGGCGTGTATGACAATTGCGGAAGCTGCCAGGGACGCCATCACAAAGAGCCCGACCCTAGCGATCGCATGATAGAACTGACAGGCTGGTCGCGGGGCAGTGCGCAGAAACAAAATGCGACCAATGAGAAAGGCGAGCAGAGCTGGCACAATATAGTACTCGGCTTTGCCATACTTCGTAATCTCAACGAAGATTGACAGAATTTGTGGATCTATCTGATTGCGAATGTAGAGCGTCAAAGAGCGGTCGACATAGAGTATCAAAGCAAAACAAACCAAGAGAATGAGGAGGCATAGCCCGACGCGTCTGAGGGCTTTGTTGTCACCGGATGGGGGTGTGAGGTGCTCGGGCATCGGCGCGCTCATTCGACGCCCTCGCTTTCGAGTTCGCTTGTTTGTTCGAACATTGTCAGCGTGACGTCATCGCCTCTGGAGTAGTTGAGCCCACTCACGCTCTTCAACGCGGTGACGCCGATGTTTCGATCTCTCATCTCGCTCAAGAATGCTTCCAGCTGACGCTGCTCCACGAGCACGAGGGCATTTGGATTATTCGCCAGGAATGTCGCAACATCTTTTGGCGAGGCGAGGAGGGTGTTTGTTCCTGCCAGAAAAACGAGACTGGGTTCTGCATAGCCCGTTGAAGCCAGCTGTCGGTCACCTGATTGGTCGATAGTGGCGAGGGCCGCGGCCAGTCTTGGGCTGACGTTGATATCTGGAATCGACCGGGCGGTGCCTTCAAGTAGAAAGAAGCCGAAGAGGGCGCCGGTGAAAATAGCGCCAAGGGCCGCATAGACGGTTTTGCCGCGCCATGCCCACACGCTGATCCAAACGACCAGAGCAGCGATGACGATGGAGGCGGTCAACAGTGCAGGCACGAGGCCAGCGCCGTATTCGATGGGAAGAAATGTGAGAAGCGTCGCAAACAGCAACCCAACGATCATCCAAACCCCAACGGAGGTTTTTCCGACTAATGAGTTTGCGAGCGGAGTGGCTGACTTTATCGAGGCAAGAATGGCCCAGGCGGTGATCAGCGCGAGAGCCGGATAAATATGCAAGATGTAGTGCGGGAGTTTTGTCGGAACGAGTTCAAAGACCAACCAATTGGGGATCACCCAGGCGAGTAGGAACTTGAATTCAAGATTGCCGCGATTTCGAAAAGCCCCGATGAGGGCAGGCCACATGAATAGTGATGCTGGCCAAAAGGTCACCGAGACAAGAAGCAGGTAGTACCCCGGAGGTGCACCGTGTGATTCCTGACCTGATAGAAGTTTCGGCGCAAAGTCTTGACCCACGGCCTCGGCGAAGAATTGTCCGTTCGTTGCGAGCCAAACAGCGATCCCCCAAGGAAGAACGATCGCGAGTGCGATGAGGGGGCCAACAAGTGGTTTTAGTTGGAGCAGCCATTTGAACCTTCGATCCCAAATTCCAACAGCGATTATGGTCAGTGCAAGGACCATGGGAACAACAGGCCCTTTGATCAAGATGCCGATACCTAGTACGACCCAGAAGGTGAGGGCGGGTATCAAGTCGATCTTTTCGTTTCGATGGGAAGCGAGAAACGCCATGTAAAGGATGAGCTGACACCAAACAGTTGAAGCAAGCAACATAGCGTCTGTCTTTGCGATGTTGGCCTCTCCGACAAGGAGGATGGCGCCGGCCATCATACTGCCAGCAAGGACACCGGTCTCTTTGTTGAAGGCATGCCGCCCTAAAAAGAAAGTCCCCAAAGCCGCGAGCAGTGCGCCCAGCAAAGAGGGTAAGCGATAGGGCCAGATGCGATTGAGATCTTCACCCGCAAACAGCGCTGCTGGGCCTGCTTGCATCCAATAAATGCCGACCGGTTTCTTGTTGCGTGGCTGATCTTGAAACATGATCTCTACCATATTGCCGGTTTCGATCATTTGCTTGGTTGCTTGAGCAAACCGAGACTCGTCCCGATCAAGTGGGGGCAGTGTCGTTAACCCCGGCAGGTAAAGGACCAGGCAAAAGAGTGCAATGAAGGTCTTCGGTCTCGCCAAAGCGAAGGCCGTCACCCGTTTTGCGCCTGTCAAAATGTAGCCCTGACTTGCCATCACGCTGGATGAGACCCCTGAACTTGATTTGTTCGACCCTAGATAGCATCCCTGATTGGGCGAGGGAAACCTTTCAAATTTGGCGAATTGCCTTGCTGTCCTCAGGCGCTTAACCTCGCTCAAGGCAAAATGCTTGCAGACCTTGATTAAGACATGGGATAGAGAAAGCCGCTTTTGCCGATCTAGGTGAATTCGTTAACGATTGGAGCAGGTCGCTTTGTCTGTTGAGATATCAGTGGTGGTACCGGTGATGAACGAGGAGGACAATGTCCTCATCTTGGTTCGTGAAATTGTCGATGCCCTCCAAGACGAAAATTTCGAAGTAATCTTTGTCGATGACTGCTCCAGTGATCGTACCCCCGACATTATCAAAAGTGCCATGAGCGACATTCCAATGTTTCGGGGACTGCGCCATGAAAACAATTGTGGTCAGAGCTCTGCCATCCGGTCCGGGGTTCACGTTGCCAGAGGCGATCTCATCGTTATTCTTGATGGGGATGGTCAAAACGATCCGGCAGATATTCCTGCATTGCTAACTGCGTTTCGTGATCCTGCGGCACCAAAGTCCTTGGGCATGGTTGCGGGAGAGAGACGACGGCGCAAGGACAGCCTTGCAAAGAAGTTTGCTTCGCGAACCGGCAATCGCATTCGACGGTGGTTGTTGAAAGATGGTGCGGTCGATGCGGGCTGCGGATTGAAGGTGTTGTCACGGGATCTATTTCTCAAGCTTCCGTACTTTGACCACATGCACCGCTTCATGTCTTCGCTTGTGCAACGGCAGAAACTCGAGGTTCATTTTGTCAAAGTCAATCACCGGCCCCGGGTGCATGGGGACTCCAAATACGGCAATTGGGGGCGCTTGAAAGTGAGTATTGGCGACCTGATTGGTGTGATGTGGTTGCAACGCCGGTGTCGTTTGCCCTCGAAAGTTGACGAATTGTAGTTTTCTTTTCGTTGTGCAAGAATACTCTAACACATTGACCATCAAAGGTTATTTCCGGGTGCAGGCCTCGGAAATAGGGGAGAATATTGCCCTTGAGGCAATTTTTCGAAAGTAAGGCACGTTGCTTCCCTCCCCTCAATAATTATCTATACTCAAGGCAAGACATATGTTGGGTGTGTCCATGTGGGGGGCACCTCTTCTAACCACGAGAGAGGATGCAATGATTGGGATGTTTCCACTTCTACTTCTAGCGGTCTTGGCGTACAGCGCTGTTGCCGTCATGTTAGGCGGTCCAGATATTGCCAGTATGGAGGCCTTTTTGGCGAAAGAGGTCATGAGTATACCTTTGTTGTCCGACGTTAGTTGGTCGATGAAGGTCTCTGACCTGTTCGTTATTTCGGGTTTGGCTTTGTTGTTTGTCGAAATTGTTCAAGCCACACGCATTGGCCGATCTTCCATTATCAACCATAGTCTGTCGATGGGAGTATTTGTACTAGCCCTGATTGAGTTCTTGGGTTTTCAAAAGTTTGGCACCTCGACGTTCTTCATCTTGATGATGTTGGCGCTGATGGATGTGATCGCCGGCTTTACCATTACGATCCGCACCGCGCGTCGTGACATCGGATTTGGCGGGCTCGGTTAATTATCTCGCCAACGATTGAAGTGATTGTGAGCGGCGTCGGCTTAGGGTTTTCCTCAAAGCGGCGCCGCTTATTTTTTGCTGCGCGTCTTTGAGCGCTTATCCAGATAGTCACGGATCTTGAAGACATAACGCCTTAGCCAACGCAACGTTTCATCAATTGAGGACGGAGCGAAGCCGGTGGGGTGATCCTTGCTTGGTAAGAAAGCGTCGAGCTTGACGTCATCGCGCATATACTCCGCGAAGATCTTATTAAGGCGTATGATCGGCGTGGGATCATTGTCGACCCTGAGGTCGACCACAGGAAAATTCGTTTCGTCAACAATGTACAAGCCGACCGAGCGAAAAGTGTTGTCTTGGCCAGCGTGGATCAACGTTTCCATGAGGCGCTCACTGAGCAACAAGGCCTTGGCTTCTGATTTAGTAAAACGCTGAACAGCGGTCGAAAGGTGACTTGCATCTTTAAGTCCTACTGAAGCGATGGCCACGTCCTTTTCGGTGCTCTTCTCAGAGAGCGTTTTGTGAGTGCGGCCGGTGTAGATCGCGCTTTGACCATCCTGAGAGACCAACACAACCTGCCTGGTCCTCGCCTTCGGGTCGCTCTTTGCTGCCGTCGACAATGCCGATTGGGCCGTGGGCTTGGCGTTTTTGAGACCAGCTTCGCCGCTTTTTAGTATCTTGAAGGCGTCTTTGTTTATCTGTTCATCGGGCGAGACTGCCGATACACACAGGCCCTGGCGACAGGCCGTGGCAATGACTTTGCCCCCCATCGCTAACTCGTTTGATGCGATCACATACCCTTTGTCGCCGGTGTGAGTGCAACGACCGACGATTGTGAGCGTGGCAAGGGGAGCTTTGGGCGCCTGCCCAAGATTTGATCGTGGCCGGGCGCGCGTTTTGCTAAGCGGCATGTTCTCTGCGGACCGGTTTTCCCAACTCGTGGGTAGCGATGCGTTCCGGATTCTCCAGATGACTTTGATCCAGGAGAATGCGCAGTTCATGAACTGCATCATGTGAGCTGTCGATGCGAAGGTCTAGCGGGGGGTGAGATTGCTTGTGGTAAAGACGAAGAAATGAAGATTGCGGTTCGCCTTTGACCCACCCACCATTTCTGCAAGTTTCTTCCAGTGCTGCCATGAGGCGATTTTCGAGAGGCACCGCCGCCGCTTCTGTTTCTTCCATAATGTTGGCCATTGCAGAAACAGGAGCGATTGTGGGAAGGCCGGTTCCACCAACGACGAAATTTTGTCTCGCGATGTGGTGTGCTCTTTTGGGTACCTGTTTGCCTTGCCGTGCGGCGGAGTGACCTGTGATATCGAGAATAAGAATTTGCCGACGAATGCTCAGAGTATCGCGCATCACTGCGGCAATCGCAGACTCTTGCGGTGTTGCCCCCTCTGAAATGCGGCGGAGTGCCCACCGTTCCATGCGTGGGTTGGGTAGGCCTTGAACAACACTAAGGCCGACGCCGTTCATGTGCTCGCCAACCCGCGCGCCAATGGCACGACGATCGGAAAATGAAACCATGCCGGTTTCACCTGTTCGAGTGCAGGTCGCTAGCAAGGCGATGGAGATCATGGAGGCCCCTCCCAAATGGAGGGCCAGCCTACCGCTGTTGAAGCGAAATACAAAGCGCGAAACGACGCAGATTGTTGAGAGGTGAAAGACTTTCTCAAGCTTTGTTGAGGCAAGTCTACATGGCGAAGTATGCCACCGTTGCGGCAATCAAGATCGCCACCAGCCGTGAAAAAAGCGTACTGTGAGTGCGGGTTATTGGCCTGTGGATAAGTTCCGGATCTTCGCCAATTTGCCCGGCATCTACGTCGGACTCTGTTGTTTCTATCGCCACCATAGCAGCCAAGAAACGCAAGGTTTATGCCGGGATGATGGATAATCTCGGCGTTTTAGGTAAGTGAATTCACTCTGTTTGGCGGGATTTGCGTCTTAGCTGCGCCAGCGCAAGACAGTCTCTGGAACCGGATTGGTAAACTCACGCGCTTCCTGTCTCGATTCGGACCATTCTTTCTTGAGCAAATGATACCACTTGGCCTGTTGGTCCGCGTCGTCAATAAGCATGAGTCTGGGGTTAAACCGTAGGCCTACCTGCTGTGCGTCGACCGCATCGCGGTCTTGGCGAAGAAAGATAGATACAGGAACCCGAAGGAAAGGTTTCAACAAATTGGCCCAGCCCATGGACCAATAAAATGTCTGGGTCACCTCGGTTTTATTTTCATCCAAGGGCGTGACACAGGTGAGACCAACAACGGTATTTTTCCCGGCTTTGATGTGCTCGATGCGAATGCCTGGAAGCTGGAAGGAGATTTCTGTTGTCACTTCACCACCCAAAATTTTGTAGAGTGAGGAATTGCTGGAAGGTCGGTGACTGCGCATTGTGAATCCGAGCCATGACGGGCCAAATGCTTTTTCCTTGTTGTGCATCGACGTTTGACGGCGCCACCACCAAGACCCATGAACAAAAGGGCCGTGAGCGGGGTCCATGAGACCGATAACTGCATGGTCAACGCTACAAGAAAAAATTGCGGAATCGCGAAGCCGGGGCTGAGCGTCGTCAAAGTTGGGAATGCGTGGCGGCTCGACAACTGGGTCTGGCTTTCTCACAGGATCTTCGGCCATGTAGACCCAAATGTTACCGTCTTGCTCCTTGCATGGGTAGGAACGGACTTTCATTTTGGTTGGATCAATAGATTGTCCTTCGACGAGAGAAGGGATATGTCGACATCCACCGTCGGCGCCAAACTCCCAGCCATGATAAGCGCATTGAACGGCCGATTCGCCTTGGGACCGCTTAATCATTTTGCCCGCGCTTAACAAAATCCCACGGTGCGGACAGATATCTCTCATGGCAAAAGCGTCGCCGTCATGGGTGCGCCCAACTAAAATGGGTTCACCTAGAAGTAGGCGGTGGGTCATGCCGCCAGGCTTGACCGTCTTGGATGCACCGCCAAAATACCAAAGATCGCGCACGAACATGGGCCGTATCCTTCCTAATTTGACGCCACTATGGACAAAAATAGTGTGACTTGCCAAGAGCTTCGGGTGGTCCTTAATGTCACGGTCCAAGCAAAGGAGAATATGTGGCCCTGTTTTTTGACCAAACCTGGTTTGATGCGCAGCTGGAAGCCCGGGATTTGACCCATGAAGCGCTTGCGGCAGCCCTGACTATGCCACTGACAGAACTGGTGGCGATATGGAAAGACCAGCGGGAGGTCTCATCGGACGAAGTGCGATTACTCGCGGAGGTGCTGAACGTGAGCCCGGCGAAGGTGGCTAGTCGGGCGGGTGTTTCAACCCCGATGCCGAAGCCTGAGGGAGTTAACTCTGCCGGTCCGACGCCTGGGCGCCGCAACGATCAAGACCTGTTGAACCGAATTGAGCAATTGGAAGTTCGCGTTCGAACCCTTGAAGCCGATATTAAGAACCTTAGGTCAATGCGGTAGGGGTCGCCGCGCTCGTTAATCTTGGAAGGAACGCTGATGCGTCACATTCATTTGCCTGGACGCTCGACCGTGCATGGATCTCATGGGGTTGCTGCAACGTCCCACCCGCTTGCAACGGGAGCGGCGATTGAAATTTTACGGCGCGGCGGAAACGCCATCGATGCGGCCATTGCTGCGAGTGCAGTTCTAAGTGTAGTCGAACCAATGTCCACGGGGATTGGTGGCGATTGTTTCGCTTTGTACGCGCCGGGTGGTGGCCCGGACGTCATTGGGCTCAACGCGTCGGGACGCGCACCGAGAGCATTGTCGGCTTCCTATCTTCTTGGCGAAGGCATAAACAAGATCGAACAAGAGAGCCCCCATTCGGTGACTATTCCCGGGGCCGTCGATGGGTGGTCACGGTTGATGGAGGACCACGGGACGCTGGGCCTTGATGCTGTTTTGCAGCCAGCTATCCACTTTGCCCTCGAAGGGTTTTCTGTTTCACCTGTCGTCAATCTTTATTGGAATAATCTTTTGGAGTTGATTGGCCGCACAGAGAGCGGTGTCGAACACTTGACCGTCAATGGTCGGGCACCCCGGGTCGGAGAGATTTTCAAGTCCCCTATGCTTGGCGGTACTTTGCAGCAAATTGCGAAACATGGCCGGGACGGGTTTTACGCTGGATCGGTGGCTGAAGATTTGGTCGCCCATTTGCAAGAGCTTGGCGGGACACACGATCTTGATGATTTTGCAGCCACCTCATGTGACTATGTCACGCCAATTCGCGCCCAATATGGCGACTATGACGTCCTGGAGATTCCGCCAAACGGGCAAGGGATTACAGCCCTTGTGATGCTCAATGTGTTGCAGCACTTTGATCTCGCATCCCTCGATCCGCATGGTGCGGAGCGGCTCCACTTGGAAATGGAAGCGCAACGTCTGGCTTATGAGCTGCGGGATCGTTTTGTTGCCGATCCTGAAATCGTTGACGTCCCGGTAAATTCACTCTTGTCACGAGACCTCGCGGGACGCCTTGCAAAGAGGATTTCACGTGACAAAAAACTTGAGGATGTTGGCGATGTGGCTGCTGATGTTGATCGAGATACGATCTACCTTACCGTTATCGACCGAGACTTGAATTCCGTCTCCTTTATCAATTCTCTCTACATGGGATTTGGATCTGGGTTCGTCGGACCTAAGAGTGGCGTCACACTGCAGAACCGCGGCTGTGGATTTGAGGTTGACCCTGACCATCCCAATTGTGTCGCGGGAGGTAAGAGGCCGATGCATACCATTATCCCAGGCATGATGGCGCACCGGTCGGGCACTCATGCAGGACGTGTTGCCGCAGCCTTTGGTGTTATGGGAGGTGACTACCAGCCGACCGGTCACACGCATGTGGTTACGAACATGATAGACTACGGCATGGATCCTCAAGAGGCGCTGGATGCCCCGCGGTCATTCTTCAGCGGCGGCAAGATCTTGGTTGAACATGGTGTTCCCAGTGAAGTGCGACGTGACCTTGCGACAAAGGGTCATGTGGTTGAAGAAGCCTTGATGCCTTGGGGTGGTGGGCAGATTGCGCGCATCGATTGGCAGGAAGGATCGCTTTCCGCTGGCTCGGATCACCGCAAAGATGGTTGTGCAATGGTGATTTAGGGGCCTATTTGTTTAGCGACAAGATTGATTGTCCCTAAATTACTTCGCCAATTTTAGACCTGCTCTTAAAGTTTGTGTCTCTGGCGCATTAACTTTTTCACAGAAGGTAGATCCGGAGAAACTGGCGACTTTTGTGTGTGATCCGTGCGAAATGTGCACCGTTTTGAGACGTTCCGTTTACCGATTGTATTGCAGGAATTTTAATAGATTGACCCTAACATCAAACTCGTAATGTGCGACGAAAGTGTTGCGAGTGAGGTGCAGTGTCAGTTGTTCAGTCAAATGCGTTAACACGTCGGCTAGAAGATGTCAGCGAGCTTGGTCGACTTCGTCTTGCGTTAGAAAGCGCTGGCGAGGTTGTGTATGATTCGCTGGTTTCTCGCGATGAAATTGTTTGGGCTGACAATGCAGAAGAAATCTTCCGCGAAAATGGGTTGTCTCCCTTTTCAACAAGAACTGGACTCTTGTCACTGATGTTTCCAGAAGGCGCGAAGGCGCTTGCTGATGCACTCGAGTATTCAATAGAGAATAATATTCCTTATACGGTTGAGTATCGTATGAGACTACCGAGCGGTGGAGCTTGCTGGATCGAAGACCGTGGATCATGTGTGCGTGATGAGTATGGTAATTTGGCTCGCGTGATTGGGGTTATTCGGTTTGTGACCGACCGACGTGAGAAGGAGTCGCGTCTTAGCCATTTGGCGGCTTACGACGAACTCACCGGGCTTTACAATCGCTCAAGGCTTCGGGCCCATTTGGATCGGGTGCTTGAGCGGTGCTGGAATGATGGCTTGTCTGGTGGATTTCTTGTGGCTGCAATCGACAATCTCTCCGTTCTCAACGAGAGCTTCGGATTTGAGGTTGCCGATGATGTGATCATCGAAGTCGGAAAGAGGATCGACGACCATCTGGGATCTCGGGACATTTTGGGGCGGATTGCAGGCAACAAATTTGGCGTTATTCTCGGCGGTTACAGCTCTGAGAGGGTTGTTGAGAAGGTTGAAGATCTAAAATCTGCGGTTCGCGATTCGGTTATCTACACAAAGACCGGCCCGGTTTCGGTGAGCATTTCGGTCGGGTATATCATGTTGCCGTTTCACGCAAGGAGCAGTCAACAAGCTTTGGCATATGGGGAAGAGGCCCTCAGCCGTGCGAAGTCCCTTGGTCGGGATCGATCAATGGTTTTTGTACTGGAAGAGAAACGCGAATCCGTTCGTCGCGCGAAGATGCGCGTCGCAGACCAAATTATGTCGGCTATGAACGATGGAAGATTGTCGGTCTTTTACCAACCGATTGTCACCCCCTCGACAGGAAAGCCCGTCTTTCACGAGTGCTTGTTGCGGATTTCCGATCATGAGGGCAATCCGGTTCCGGCAGGGGAATTTATCTCTGTCGCCGAAGAACTAGGCCTTATCCGTCTGCTTGACATTCACGTCACGCGTATGACGCTTGAGGGCTTGAGAAAGTATCCTGACATTACGGTCTCCATGAATGTGTCTGGATTAACTGCGGTTGATCCAGCATGGTCTTCGCGGGTGGTTGATCTCATTTCTGAAAACAAAGATCTCGCGTCAAGGCTAATCGTTGAGATCACCGAGACAGTGGCTCTTGATGACATCAACGAGGTATCGCGGTTCATTTCCGATCTCAAGGCCCTTGGATGCCGGGTGGCCATTGATGATTTTGGGGCTGGGTACACGTCCTTCCGCAACCTCAAAACTCTGGACGTTGATCTCGTCAAGATTGACGGGGCTTTTGTGAAGGGTTTGCTTGAAGATACGGACAATCAGTTCTTTGTAAGCGCACTTGCAGGGCTTGCCCGAAACTTCGATCTCGAAATTGTGGCGGAGTGGGTGGAAACCAAGGATGAAGTCGACATGCTTGAGAGCATGGGAATTGACTATCTACAAGGGTTTTATTTTGGAGCAGCGCAGCCTTCCCCCCAAGGGCTGACTGACGATCAAAAACAAGTGGGCTGACCACCTATTACAATCTCAATCTTTGTCGACAAGTTTGTTCAGTTGCGCTTGCATTGCGGTCAACTGTGCCTTCAATTCATCAATCTCATTTGCATCAGGATCACCTGACGCGGCCCCTCTTTCTCCACTGGTTTCGTCGGTGCGCCCTGACAATGCCGCGAAAGGGGAAAACATGCGCATGGTGTTTTGGAACAAGGCCATGTTCTGCGCGATTTGATCTTCGAAGCTCTTGTATATTGGCGCGCTGCCGAAGGTATCTTTGAGGCGTGACTGAATTTGTTCTTGGTTGCGCACGAATGAGTCAATACTCATTTCTAGATAGGAAGGCACGAAAGCCTGCATGCTGTCGCCATAGAATTTAATCATCTGTCGCAGAAACTGGATGGGCAGGAGGTTTTGCCCTTTGGACTCTTCTTCAAAAATGATCTGGGTCAACACGGATTTGGTGATGTCCTCGCCGGACTTTGCATCAAACACCTGAAAGTCGATGCCGTCTTTCACCATTTGGCAGAGATGATCGAGGGTTACATAGGAGCTGCTGGCGGTATTGTAGAGCCGCCTATTTGCATACTTCTTTATGGTAATAAGTCCGTTGGTTGGCGTTTTTGATTTTGCCACGACGTGGATCACTTTCATTTGCAAGCCTGGAGAACAGACAATGGTCGGGTTCCCGCGACCGTTGCTCGATCCAGATTTCTCATTTTGTGTGTTCAGGACATTTTGGCCTGTGGATGTGAAGGCGTGCAAGTGATTCTTCCGCACTGCGTCATAGGATTTCGAGCTTGAAGAGACAGAATCTTGCGATTTCGAGGCCCTATTCATAATTTTGTTTGCGAGTGCGATAGGCTTGAGGCATGGTTGAATCGTGGGCAACTTGACCGGCTAATAGACGCTAAACGACAAAATAACACCCCTACATAGCGTCAACCCGGAACCAATATCTTGGGAGAGACTGTCATGACGGACGTTGTGATTGCATCCGCCGCACGGACGGCGATCGGAAATTTCAATGGAACTTTGGCCACCGTGCCGGCACACGAATTGGGCTCGATTGTTATTAAGGAGGCGCTGTCGCGATCTGGTGTCGACCCTAAGGATGTATCTGAAGTTATCCTTGGCCAGGTGCTGACGGCGGCCCAAGGACAAAACCCAGCTCGACAAGCTTCCATCGGTGCGGGGTTGGATATTTCGACGCCAGCTTGGATCGTCAATCAAGTTTGTGGGTCGGGTCTTCGGTCTGTCGCTCTCGGCGCTCAAGCAATCAAGAACGGGGATTCAAGCATCGTTGTGTCCGGGGGTCAGGAAAATATGAGCCTTTCGCCGCATTGCTCTCATCTGCGCAATGGGACAAAAATGGGCGACACGAAGTTCGTCGATTCGATGGTCCGTGACGGTCTTTGGGATGCTTTCAACGGATATCACATGGGTCAGACGGCTGAGAACATTGCAGAGCAGTGGCAAATCTCCAGAGAACAACAAGACGCATTTGCGGTTGCCTCGCAAAACAAAGCCGAAGAAGCTCAAAAGGCTGGCCGGTTCAAGGATGAGATCGTGCCGGTCACCGTCAAGCAGCGCAAAAAGGAAATTGTCTTTGAGGGCGATGAGTTCATTCGCGCCGGTGTTACCGTGGACGCGATTAGTGGACTGAGACCAGCTTTCCAAAGAGATGGGGGCTCAGTAACAGCCGCCAACGCCTCTGGCATCAACGACGGCGCTGCGGCTACGGTTTTGATGTCGGCAAAAGATGCTGACAAAAGAGGGATCGAGCCCTTGGCCCGTATTGTTTCTTGGGCGCAAGCTGGCGTTGACCCTTCCGTTATGGGATCTGGACCTATTCCAGCAAGCCGATTGGCTCTCGAACGCGCGGGCTGGACAACAGATGATTTGGACCTTGTCGAAGCCAATGAGGCCTTTGCGGCTCAGGCTTGTGCGGTCAACAAAGACCTTGGGTGGGACACCGACAAGGTCAATGTCAATGGTGGCGCGATTGCCATCGGTCACCCTATTGGCGCCTCAGGAACCCGGATATTGGTGACCTTGTTGCATGAGATGAAACGTCGCGATGCAAAAAAAGGTCTTGCGACTTTGTGCATCGGCGGCGGGATGGGAATTGCTGCTTGTTTCGAGCGAGACTAGGAAAGCACCGAACTGTGCTGGCCCACACAATGAAACAGCAGGGCAAGCTCTGATAGAAGACAAAAACAAAAAAGGAAGAGGAAGCGAATGATGGCAAAGGTAGCGGTTGTAACGGGGGGGACCCGTGGTATTGGCCGGGCGATTTCAATGGGCTTGAAGGAAGCGGGCTACAAGGTTGCAGCAAACTATGGCGGCAATGACGAAGCGGCGACCGCCTTCAAGAATGAAACAGGCATTTCTGTTTACAAGTGGGATGTTGGCGAGTTTGAGGGATGCAAGAGCGGCCTTGCAAAGGTTGCAGCTGAGCTTGGGCCGGTAGATGTGCTCGTCAACAATGCGGGGATTACGCGCGATGCCATGCTGCACAAAATGACACCTGAGATTTGGCAAGAGGTCATTCGGGTTGACTTGGATTCTGTATTCAACATGTCCCGATGCGTGATCGATGGCATGCGTGAGCGTGGATTTGGTCGAATCATCTCGATCAGTTCGATCAATGGTCAAAAGGGACAGATGGGACAGACCAACTATTCTGCCGCTAAGGCTGGCATCATTGGGTTCACCAAGGCACTTGCCCAAGAGACCGCCCGAAAAGGCATCACGGTGAATTGCATTGCGCCTGGTTACATCGACACGGATATGGTCGCGGCCGTTCCTGAAAAGGTTTTGAAGAGCATTATTGCGTCGATTCCTGTGGGGCGCTTAGGGTCGGCGCACGAAATCGCCCATTGTGTGGCCTTTCTGGCCGACGAAAAGGCCGGTTTTGTCACGGGTTCGACGATTACCGCCAATGGAGCCCAGTACATTGCGGGGTAGGGCCAAACGCCTTATGTTGAGGGCGAAATTCAACCCTTGATCACCACATTCTGGCCATAAGTCGGGGTTAGATAGGATCCCGCATGAAGAAAGTGTCTGGACATAAATCTGCGCGCCAAAAGGCGGGAGCAGCCGTTGGGGCAGCGATGATAGTGCTGATCCCGTGGGCAAGTGCGTCTGCGTTAGAGGATACAGAGAACGATCAAGATACCAGAGTTGGCCACTATTCGAGTGAGGCGGGCGAAGAAGGATTTGTTCTTGATCGCCGTGGCGAGCTTGCTCGGGTCAAATTTGCTGACTCGGAAGAAATTCTACTCCTAGAGATGGTGCCTGGCCCCAACGGCAATACCATTCTCAAAGACGAATGCGGCGCCACGGTCTTACGTCTGACGCCGTTTGGCGGGGCGACAGTTTATGAGGCGCAGACGACGATAGGATCAGCATATGGCCGAACCGAAGCGGCGCGTCCGCTTGAGCTTGCGCCTCGAAGTCGCCTCGAGGTCCAATCGGAAGCTGATCAACGCCTTTCGATGTTTAACGGTGCTTATGGTCTCGAATTGCAATATGAGGCCGATTGGGGCGCTGGTGATCAGATCAGTCTTGGCAATGCAACGCTTGGCGATGCCATCGAGAATGCTGTGACGGCTCTTGAGCGATTGGCTATGGATCCGATCGGCTTAGAAATTTTGACCGAGCGTGTGCGTCGACTTACTTTCGAAGTGAGTGGTGTCAAGCAGATTGGACTGCAAGGGGACAACCTTGTGATCTTCTATGTGCAAGACCAAGGTCTTGAAGGACGGCCCTCCTCGGCCTCCATTACCTGTTTTCTGGAAAATAACCTCTAAACCCAATTTTGACGGCAATGACATAAGGTCACCCTGCCGCAAAGTTGCCAAATTCCTGCCATAGGGTCTTCTTGCCTGGGGGATGCCCCTCAGCATAGCGGGGGTCGCGTTAGGGATGCTATGAGGATTCCAAACCGGAATATTGAGAGCTTAAGCATGTCGGGGGTGCGCCGTTTGGCGGTCGCTCTTCTTGTGCCATTGTTTATGGCTTCAGCGCCTGCCTATGCGGCTGATACGACGTATCGCGAAGAGAAGATGATGGAAGATCAAAACCGCAAGCTTTCTGAAGAAGCTGAATTCACAAGCGAGATCTGCGGCACCCGAATTAGCGTGAAGCTTCGTTGGGATTCTTTTCTGGCACGAGACGGGAGGGTGTCCTCGGGTGTTTATCGCGAATGTGACCGGGCTCTGTCCGCTATTGAGCGGATCTGCCGCGACGAAAGCAAGGTTGAAGCGCTACGCGAAAAACTCCAACGGGTAGAATGTGGTGGCGGGAAGAAGACCCGTGTTCGACTGGAAGACGGATCGTTGAGATATGCGATCTCGCGTGGCGACGGTGGTCACCAAGACGTGTTCGAATATTTGAACAGTCGGCTTTAGTTCTGACTAGATCATTGGTTCCCACGCTGGCGGCGCCAACTCGAAGGCGTCAAACTCAAATCCAGGCGCAACCGTGCAACCCACCAATGACCACTCCCCTAATGAACGCGCGCGTTGCCAGGCATGTGCCGGAACGATGACTTGTGGCGACTGGCCGCCCAAGACATCTGGTCCGAGCGTATGACTTTCTTTCGAACGCCCTTTGGCCGAGACCTCCAATGCGAGTGCATCACCTGCGTAGTAATGCCAGATTTCAACCGCATTGATCCTGTGCCAATGGGAGCGTTCTCCTCGTTTCAGCAGGTAATAGATCGCCGTTGATAGGGCGCGACCTTCGTGGCCTGCAGAATCGCGAAATGTTTCATTGTAGTGCCCGCCTTCTGGGTGAGGTTTTAGGTCAAGGGCGGCAATAATTTCGTCGGCGGTCATCTAGAAATGGTCTTTGAGACGTCTGGTTTCGGCAAAGACATCCACTAATGACGATCCCAGAAGACCAATGGTTTCCTGAAGATCTTTGCTGTCGGGGCGCAGAAAAGGATTGGTTTCTTTTTCGAGTTTGATTGTGGTTGGCACGGTTGGTTTGCCTTCGTTGCGCAAAGCGTCGATTTGTTGTGAGCGTGCCACAAGGTTCTTGTTCTGTGGCTCAACTGACAATGCGAAGGCGGCATTTGATTGGGTGTATTCATGAGCGCAATAAACTATCGTCTCATCCGGCATGGCCATGAGTTTTTGTAGGCTTGTCCACATTTGTTCTGGTGTGCCCTCGAACAAGCGACCGCAGCCTAAGGCGAAGAGTGTGTCCCCTACAAAGGCAACGCCCGACTCATCGAACCAGTAAGCGATGTGTCCGCGGGTATGCCCAGGAACATCCAAAACTTTTGCTTTGTGGGCACCAAAGGCGACGACATCGCCGTCACCAACCGCAACTTCAATGCCTGGGATCGCATCGGCTTCGCCGCGTGGGCCAACTATCTGACACCCGGTTTTACCTTTGATTTCAAGATTGCCACCAGCATGATCGAAGTGGTGATGGGTATTGAGAATATGAGTGAGGGACCAGCCGGTTTCCGCAAGCGCCGCCATGATTGCGGCCACTTCCGGTGTGTCAATGGTGGCTGTGGCACCTGAGGACTCGTCATGAATGAGAAATCCATAATTGTCGCTTAGACACGGGAATTGATGCACGCGCAGTGATTGGCTGGTCATAAGGCTTCTCTCTTCACACATATTCGGACATTTGCGCTAATATATCGGAACGTTTAGGGGTGCGCACCCTTATCTTGTCAGCTGTTCGGAGCGTTTCACGACGATGCACTGGGATGTGGTTGATTTACGAGAGTTTTATGGGAGCTCACTCGGGCGTATGGCCGCGCGTGTCATTCGCACACAGATGCGCCTCATTTGGCCAGATCTCAAAGGATCCGACCTGCTTGGTCTGGGATACGTATCCCCTTTTCTATCGGCATATCGAGGAGAAGCAGCCAGAGTGCTCAATTTCATGCCGGGTGGACAAGGGGTGGTGCACTGGCCAGCTGGAGCCAATAATTTGTCCTGCCTTGTGGAAGATTTACAGCTTCCCTTGGGCGATGCCTGCGTGGACCGGGTTTTGCTGGTGCATGCTGTTGAATCATCTGAAGCGATGGCTGCGATGATGACGGAGATTTGGCGCGTGCTTGCGCCAGGTGGACGGCTCATGGTGATTGTGCCCAATCGGCTCAGCCTTTGGTCGCGCGCGGATCGGACCCCCTATGGGCATGGGCGGCCGTTCTCGAAAACCCAATTGATCAATCTCTTGCGGCGTCATCAATTCTCTTTGGAGCAGAGTGCCCGGGCTTTGTATTTCCCCCCCTTCTCAAAACGCTTTCTCATTCGAAGTGCGATGGCTTGGGAGAGTGCAGGTCGGAGGGTTTGGCCGCAGCAAGGGGGTGTCCTCATCGCGGAGGCCACAAAGCGGATCTATGCGCTTGCAGATGAGCAAAAGACGAAGGCGCGACTGAGTCCTCTGCCAAGTCTTAGCCCTTCTCCCGCGCGGCGATCGAAAATTTGATGGGCAATTTCAGTCACCCTTGATCATGAAGATTACTTGTTCGCTCACGAGGTTTGCTCGCTTGAGAGAGCCGTGGATGGGTCTGATACGACCGTCGGTTGAGAGTGAGTAGGCTTCGACCAATGTCGCGTTCAGTGTTTCGCACAAGTCCAGAAAGTCTCGCACGGTACACAAATGGATGTTCGGCGTTCGGTACCAGCTTTCACTCAATGACGAGGTTACAGGCATCCGACCCCGAAACAAAAGATCCAATCTGACGCGCCAATTGCCGAAGTTTGGAAAAGACACAATGATACTTTGTCCAATGCGCATTAGTTCGGTCAAGACGCCTTTGGGATCCTTGGTGGCTTGTAAGGTTTGGCTCAAAACCACGGTTCCGAACGCATTGCTTGGATAGTCTATGAGATCGGTGTCTGCATCTCCTTGGACAACGGACAATCCTTTGGCAACGCAGGCGTTGACGCCGGTTTGAGAGAGTTCCATACCCCGGGCATCAACCTTCTTGGTGCGCTGCAGATGCGAGAGCAATTCGCCGTTTCCGCAGCCTACATCCAAGACACGTGAATTGCTTTCAATGAGGTTGGCGATTGCGAGCAAATCCGAGCGCAATGAACCGCCTTTTGTTTCAGTGTTCATGAGGTTTCCCCGTCGCTTTTCTGACGAAGGCCCCGGGCATCGGCGGCGGAGGCTAGGAAGCCTGTAATGGTTGCATACATTTCTGGTTCGTGAAGGAGAAAGGCGTCATGACCTTTGTCGGTATCTATCTCTACAAAACTCACATTGGCGGCTACTGCATTTAGAGAACGCACCAATTCCTTGGACTCGCTTGTCGGGAAGAGCCAATCGCTGGTAAACGAAACGATGCAAAATCGCGTCTTGGTTTCTGCAAAGGCTTTCGCCAAATTGCCGTTGTGGTCTCCGGCCAGATCAAAATAATCCATGGCGCGGGTCAGGTAGAGATATGAGTTTGCGTCGAAGCGATCAACGAAAGTAATGCCCTGATGGCGCAAGTAGCTTTCAACCTGAAAGTCGGCGTCGAATCCAAATCCGATCTTCTCTCGGTCCTGCAAATTGCGACCAAATTTGTTGTGCAGTGCCAATTCTGACAGATAGGTGATGTGGGCAGTCATGCGCGCGACTGCAAGCCCCTTGGTAGGTTGAACATTTTCAGCAAGGTAGTTGCCTGACCGCCAATCTGGATCAGCCGTAATGGCTTGTCTGCCAACTTCGTGAAAGGCAATGTTTTGCGCTGAGTGTCTTGCGGAAGCTGCAATGGGGATGGCGGAGAAAACCCGCTCCGGGTAGGCTGTTGCCCACTGCAAAACCTGCATGCCACCCATTGATCCGCCAATGACGGCGAAAAGTGATTCAATACCCACTTGGTCGAACACCATGGCTTGGGCGCGCACCATATCGGCGATGGTGATAACAGGGAACGTGATTCCATAAGGGTGATTGGTGTCAGGGTTTACCTCTTGTGGTCCTGTTGTTCCTTGGCACCCACCCAATACGTTTGTGCAAATGACAAAGTACCGATCCGTGTCGATGGGTCTTCCTGGACCGATCAGGTCACTCCACCAACCTGCCTTGCCTGTCACCGGGTGCTCCCCAGCAACATGTTGGTCCATGGTCAAAGCATGACAAATGAGTATGGCGTTCGATTTCTCTTGATTCAGTTTGCCATGGCATTCATAGGCAATAATGACTTCTTGCAATTGACCGCCGCTATCGAGAGGCAAAGGACCGTGCAACGCAATTGTTCCTGTGCGAATGGTGTTGAGGTCGACCTCGCTCTCGGTGTGGTTTTGCTTGGTCATGGGATGTCGCGGTGCCAAAAAAGGTTAATGTGGGTCGACATTGCTACGTTTCGTTGTGTTACACGTCAATCATTTCTTTGTTTTTGCCCCACATGGTTTGGGCGTGTAAGTTGTGAGGTCAAGGTTCGCGCCCTTCACAGAGAGTAGCTACATGAACGATGAAGCCAAAAATCTGGATCTTCTGCGAAAGCAAATCGATGAGATCGACGATAAGATTCATGATCTGCTGATGCAAAGGACGGAAATCGTCCACGGTGTCGCGCGGGTCAAGAATGCGGCGCGTGAATTGGCTGAAGGTGAACTTCTGGTGCCAAGTCTGGCGATGCGTCCGGAGCGGGAGGCGCAAATAATGCGTCGCTTGAAACAGCGTCATAGAGGTGAGCTTCCATTTCACGTGATTGCTCAATTGTGGCGGGAACTCATCAATGCGAAGACGCGGTTACAGGGGCCTCTCGAAATTGCTCTTTGCGCCGGGCACGACGTCGATCGCCCGTATGATTGGCGCGATTTGGCGAGGGCATATTATGGCGCGGCGACCACGCTGGAAATCTACTCAAGCGCTCATGAGGCCCTGGAAGCAGTGGTCACGCGCCCCGGGGTTATCGGTATTTTACCCACACAAGAGGGAGGCGATGAAGACCGATGGTGGCCCTACCTTCTTACTCTTGACGGTATGAATGATCTCGGTGGCCCCAGAATCGTATCGCGTCTGCCCATTCTCGCAAATGACCCAGAAGCGCCGGATTATCCGGCTGCCTTCACGATTGGTTGCATGGATCCGGCTTCGAGCGGGGATGATACTTCTGTCTTTGTGGCAACGTCGGCCAAAGGTGCTGATGCGAACGACATTATCGCTCAAATCGGATTGATCGGGCTGGGTTTGGAAGTGGTTGACCGCGCGCCGCGCTCAGATGACCCTTCACAGGACTTGATCTTACTGAAGTCGAAGGTCTATGTACCGGTTGACCAAGTTCAATTCGACCGTGTGCTTGAGACGGATGGTCCGGTTGTCGCGCTACGTTCCGTTGGCGCCTATTCCAACCCGATTTCCTGCACATAAGAACAATGAAAAAGTAGAGGGTGAGCAGATGACGGTATCGGCTGATCGGCCTGAGCCTCGGCCAGGCATTATGGGGATCAAACCTTATGTTGGTGGTTCGGCGACCGTTGAGGGGGTCGAACACCCGGTAAAACTCTCCTCAAATGAATCACCGCTTGGGGCGAGCCCTGATGCAATCAAAGCGTATGGAGCGGCATCGGACGCTCTTGAGCGATATCCCGACGGCAGTGCACATGATCTGCGTGCGGCGATTGCAAAACAGTACGGGTTGGAGCCTGAGTGCATTGTGTGTGGGGCTGGATCCGATGAAGTGTTACAGCTCATAGGACATGCCTATATCGGAGAGGGTGATGAAGTGATCTTCACGGATCATTCCTTCATCGTCTATCGTTTGGTGACCCAGGCGAACGGAGCCACGCAAGTCCCGATTGCTGAGAGAAATTACCGGGCAGATGTTGATGCCATACTCGCGGCTGTTACGGACAAAACCCGCATTGTGTTTCTCGCGAACCCCAACAATCCAACGGGCACTTATGTTCCCGAAGAGGAAATTCGTCGCCTTCATGCGGGACTTCCTTCGCACGTCCTTTTGGTGCTCGATGCGGCTTATGCCGAATATGTCCATCAACCGGACTACATTGGCGGTCAGGAATTGGTGCGTGAATTTGACAATGTGGTGATGACGCGGACGTTTTCAAAGATCTACGGATTGGCGGCGGTTCGCCTTGGTTGGGCTTACTGTCCGCAACATGTTGCTGATGTCTTGAACCGTGTGCGCGGTCCGTTCAATACCACGGCCCCTGCACAAATGGCCGGCGTTGCCGCCTTGTCTGACCAAGATCACGTCAAAAAGGCCATCGCACACAATGACCGATGGCTCCGTTGGCTGGAACAACAGCTTGGTGGGCTTGGGCTTGAAATCACACCCAGTGTCGGCAACTTTGTTCTCATTCACTTTCCCAAGGCCGCCGGTAAGTCTGCCACTGATGCAGATCGCTTCCTGCAACAAAAAGGCCTCATCCTTCGGGCTAATTCCGCGCCTGGGCTTGAGCACTGCTTACGCTTGACCATTGGGCTCGAAGAGGACAATCGGCGGGTGGTTGACGCGTTGGCCGAGTTCGTCGAGTCGCAGGGTTGATCGACGTGGCAAAGACCGACACCGAACAAAACCCGATGTTTGACCAAGTGGCATTGATCGGCCTTGGCCTCATTGGGTCTTCGTTGTCGCATGGCATTCGAGCCAAGAGCTTGGCTGCAAGAATTACGGGCTCTGCGCGGTCTCCTGAAACACGTGAGGTGGCGCAAGAGCTTGGATTGGCCGATCAGATTTTCGACACGGCCAAAGCCGCGGTTGAAGGGGCGGATCTCGTGGTGCTCTGCGCGCCGGTGGGTGTGCTCGGGAAACTGGCTGAAGAGATTGGACCCGCATTGAGGCGAGGCGCCATCGTCACTGATGTTGGCTCTGTTAAAGGGTCGGTGCTTCGCGATGTTGTGCCCCACTTACCCAAGGGCGTTCATTTCATTCCAGGTCACCCAATTGCCGGAACGGAAGAGAGTGGACCGCGGTCTGGCTTTGCAGAATTGTTCGAAGGGCGATGGTGCATCTTAACGCCAACGGATGGCGTCGATCCTGCGGCGACCGAAAAACTGAGAGAGTTTTGGACAGCCTTGGGCAGCGACGTTGAGATTATGGATGCAGGGCACCATGATTTGGTGTTGGCGATTACAAGTCATGTGCCGCATTTGATTGCCTACAACATTGTTGGAACGGCGGCCGATCTTGAAACCGTGACGCGGTCTGAAGTTGTTAAATACTCAGCCGGTGGGTTTCGAGATTTTACCCGTATTGCCTCTTCAGACCCGACCATGTGGCGTGATGTATTCTTGAACAACAAAGACGCGGTGTTGGAGATGCTTGGGCGGTTCAGCGAGGATCTAACAGCGCTGCAGCGTGCGATCCGCTGGGACGACGGGGATGCTTTGTTCAATCTCTTCACCCGGACCCGCGAAATTCGCAGTGGGGTTGTTGAAGCCGGACAAGAAACACCGGAGGCCGACTTTGGCCGCCCGCATGGGCAAGGCGATGGGGGCGATCCAGCAGAAGAAAACTAGGATTGCCTCGCTGCATTTCGCAGTTCATCAAGATCGGTGAGGGGCAGGAACAAGAACTTCACTTCGCCGTCATCAATGTTGAGAGGGATCTCTATTGTTCCGTCCTCGTTGGCTGTTCCCAACATTTCCAATGCTCCTGCCAATGCGCCACTCAGAACTGCGGCCAGGGAGGAGATTTCACCTTCTTCGGTGAGTACGCGAATAAGATCGCGATGGCCCTTAATGGCGAGAAGGGCCTTGCCTGAGAAGTCGTGGCTCGGTGGTGCCTTCAGGTCGCCGGATAGATCAATGATGATTGGCTCCCACTCAAGCCGCGCTTTGCGTATTGCGACGTCTTTTGCGTCGCTTGATGTTTTTTGCCGCTCCACTTTGAGACTTCCGTTGTGGAAACCTACCATCTTGTCACTTGTTCTGGTGATGTCGATCTCGATGTGTTTGACCTCGTTGGAAAACCCATTTGGTGGATCTTGATCTGTGGCAAGGTTTTCGATCTGGAGTGTGAAGTCGTGCGCGAAATTACCAGAAGCTTCCGGCGGCGCTTGGCTGACCCGAGAATGAATTCGCACTTGTTCGACGATCATATTGTCGGGAAAAGGATTGAACGAAATCTGATCTGCTTGTGTTTTCTGTGATGAAACTTCCAATTCTTGCAAGTCGATGTTGGCTAGTTCGATTTTGCCGTTGCCGAGCTTGAGAGACATGGTCATTGATGCACCCTCAAACACCATCATGACTTCTTGGGCAGGTTCTAGATCCCCTGCCAGCTCGTCAAGAAACCAAATGGTTTGCTCACCTTCGAATTCAATATCAATCTCACGAAGGGAGTAGGGGCGCGCTTTTGCGGTGAGGCGTTCGCCGTGCCAATGGGGTTCGCGATCGCCTTCTTTCACAAATATATCAGGTTCAATGACAGACGCTGTGAGGGAGAACGGAAAACCTGATACCGCGACGCTGTCGTAGGTAACCACGGTTCCTTCTTGGGCTTGGTCTTCTACCCAGGCGGCCAATTCCTGTTTGATTTGGGCAGCCATGACGAACCAATAGATGGTGTAAAAGCCTAGTAATGCCGCCAGACCGGCGACCGCGAGGAAACGCAGCTTTGTCATGAGGGTCCCCAGACCGTTTTAAGCATCAACAATTCGACGGTGATTGAAGCGGTGAAATACGGCCAAGTTGTGACCCGAAATGTCCCTGTCAGGTCGTCCACTGTACGTCATCAATAGCTTGATCTGCCTCTATTTCGCTGGCTCCTGTGAATTTTGCCAATCGGGACAGCTCTCGACGAAGACCTTCTTGTCTTCCTTTGGAGAACTTCACTCCCGGCTCTAACCAAAGGCCTTTCATTTCGAGCTTACCTTCTTTTCTGTGAACTTTGAGGTCAGCTCGACCGGTAAATCGCTCGCCCTCGAGAATTGGCAGGACGTAGTATCCGAATTGTCGCTTCTTTTCAGGTACAAAGATTTCGATCCGGTAGTCGAGGTCAAACAGACGCTCAGTTCGTTTGCGATCTCGGATGGCCGGATCGAATGGGCTGAGGAAACGTAGTGATGTCGGCGTATCATCCGCCTTTTGAACCACGTCCTCGATATTGTTGAACGCGATGGCGGCCTTTAGAGACCCGTCTGCCCCTTCAACATCAATCTCAACGAGGTCCTTGCCGATCAACGGGTCTGCCCAAGCCTTGACGGCGGCTGGGGGCAACATCTCCCAAAATCTCGCAATCTCACCGCAGGTACCAAACCCCAAACGCATCAAGGCATTGCGGCATTTCCAATCGATGATTTGGTTCTTGCTTGGTTTCTCGGTGCGAACGGTTTCAGGAATGACGCGTTCTGTCAGATCATAGACTTTTTGAAAGCCTTCGCGCCGTACCACTGCAATCTTGCCGCTATACCATTGGTACTCGAGTGCAGTTTTTGTCGGGCTCCACCCCCACCATGATTGGTTTCCTTTGGTGGGTTTTTCAAAGTCACGCGACATGGTGGGACCTTCGCGCTCAATGCGCTTCATGACTTGGCGAATGGTCGCTTTGGGATCATCTCCCAACCGTCTTGACCAACCGGGTCGGTTGAGGAGCATTTCTTGCGCCTTTCGAAATCTGGTTCGCCAATACGGGTAAAATTCCATGGGGATGACACAAGCGTCGTGGGTAAAGCCTTCGAAGAGAGCTTGATCAGACTCATGCAGCCGTTTCAACTGGTCATGTTTGTAAGTTTCGTTTCTCGAAAACAGAATTTGATGATGGGCGCGTTCAACGGTGTTGATGGTGTCGAGTTGTACGTAACCGAGGTCGTGAATGCGGGATGCCAGCTCGGCGTCTGTCAATTTGCTGCGCCGCTTGTGGGATAGACCTTGTAAATGGAGGAGGGTGCGCCGCGCATCCTTGTTTGTGAGGATGAAACGGGTCATGCCAGTGGTCTACCTTTGCTTTAGGAGCACTTGGAGTGGCCACAAGAAACACACGTTTCACACCCTTCAATCATGAAGAGACTTGGCATTGAACACTTGGGGCAAGTCTTGCCCTTTGGCTCTTCGCTCTCGGCGCCAACGGCCTTGGCTTTGGCGGCTTCAACAAGTCCCTCGTCGTCGTCGGAAATGAACCCGATGCTGCGCATGTGTTCTTCGATTACCTCGCCGATGGCTGCCAGAAGAGAGGGCACATAGCGCCCTTTCATCCACTGACCACCTCTTGGATCAAACACGGCTTTGAGCTCATCGACGACAAAGGTTACGTCTCCGCCGCGGCGGAAGACGGCAGAGATCATGCGGGTCAATGCGACCGTCCAGGCGTAGTGCTCCATGTTCTTTGAGTTGATGAAAATCTCAAAGGGCCTTGCGCGCCCGCCTTGCTCGATGTCGTTGATGGTTATGTAGATGGCGTGATCGGACTCAGGCCACCTAACTTTGTAGGTGGCACCGCCTAGGCTTTGTGGCCGGTCGAGGGGCTGAGACATGTAAACGACACCGTCCGTCTCAGGCAGATCCGTCTGTGATATGGTTTCGTCTTTTGCTTTCGGTTCGATCGATAGAATGGAGCCGGTGATGTCATTGGGTCGATACGTGGTGCACCCTTTGCAACCTTGATCATAGGCTTCCAGATAAACACGTTTGAAAGCATCAAAGTTGATGTCAACGGGACAGTTGATGGTTTTGGAAATCGAACTGTCGATGTATTTTTGTGCGGCCGCTTGAATGGTCACATGGTCGGCAGGCGAAAGGTCTTGCGTGGTTACAAAGTAGTCCGGCAATTCGTTTGGATTGCCGCCACCCTCGACAAAGAGACGATAGGCGTAATCCGACACGATTTCTTCCTGGCGGGTGCCGTCGGGAAGCAGGACTTTGCGCTTGTAAGAATTGCTGAACACAGGCTCGACTCCACTTGAGACATTGTCTGCGAGGAGTGAAATCGTGCCGGTAGGAGCAATGGACGTGAGCAACGCGTTTCGAATACCCACATCAGCTATTTTCTCTTGAACATCTTCGCCCAGCTTCGAGATATGGCTGCCACTCAGATACGCGTCTTTGTCAAAGAGGGGGAAGGCGCCTTTTTCTTCAGCAAGGTCGCAGCTTGCCAAATAGGCGCTGCGCTCAATTTCTCCAAGCCATTTGTCGATGAGATCGACGGACGATTTGCTGCCATAGCGAGCACCGCACATGATCATTGCGTCGGCGAGCCCCGTCACCCCGAGGCCGATGCGACGCTTGTTGAGGGCTTCACCGGCTTGTTCATCGAGGGGGTATTTGGACACATCGACGACGTTGTCCATCATGCGAACTGCGGTTCGAACCAACTGGCCCAATTCGCCCATGTCTATCGCCGCGTCTTTGGTAAAGGGATTTTGCACGAGGCGTGCCAAATTGATGGACCCTAAGAGGCAAGCGCCATATGGAGGAAGGGGTTGTTCACCGCAAGGGTTTGTCGCGCTGATTGTCTCACAGTAGTTGAGATTGTTTTCCTGATTGATGCGGTCGATGAAGATCACGCCTGGTTCCGCAAATTCGTAGGTCGAGGACATGATCTTTTCCCAAAGATCGCGCGCCTTGACGGTCTTGTACACTTCACCTTTGAAGACCAGATCCCAATCGCCATCTGACTTCACCGCTTCCATGAAAGGATCTGTCGCGAGAACGGAGAGGTTGAAACTCCGTAGTCTGATGGGATCGGCCTTAGCTGCGATAAACTCTTCTATGTCTGGGTGATCGCAACGCATCACCGCCATCATGGCACCGCGGCGGGACCCGGCGGACATGATAGTGCGGCACATGGCGTCCCAAACATCCATGAAGGACAATGGACCGGATGCATCAGCGCCGACCCCTTTTACGGGTGCACCCTTGGGGCGGAGGGTCGAAAAATCATAACCAATACCACCGCCTTGTTGCATGGTGATGGCGGCTTCTTTCAGGCTCTCAAAAATACCCGACATGTCATCTGGAATGGTGCCCATGACGAAGCAATTGAACAGGGTAACCCGACGTCCGGTGCTGGCGCCGGCAAGAATGCGCCCGGCGGGCAGAAATCGATAGTCCTCAAGGGCTGCCCGAAATTCTTGATGCCAGTGTTCGCGGTCTGCTTCGGCCTCGTTCTCGGCCAGGGCCTTGGCAACGCGGTCCCAGGTGTCCTCGATGGATTGATCAAGCGGGCGCCCATCTGGGTCCTTGAAACGGTATTTCATATCCCAAATTTGGTGCGCAATAGGACTTTGATCGATGGTCATGAGGCTCACTTAATTTCTGGCGGGAGGACCTGCTATCTTAGGCTTTTGGGGCCTTTTGGTCAAGAATATGTTCCTGTTATGTACTCCCTACTTATCCCCAGGACTGCAACCATAGACGTTTGATGTTCCTGCTACATTCCAAGTTATCCACAGGCTGTGGACCTCTTTTTTCATAATATTCACAGGCAATCGGCAAAGGGGGTGTTTGTGGGGAAAACTCGGCTTTTTTTGCGCGCTTTAGGTAACTAGAGATTGCTCACCTTCGGCCAGCAGGCGTGTCGTCGCCGTCTCGGTCTCCTCTTGAAGCCTGGCCATGAATTCTTTGCGTTTGAGCCCTGGTGGGATTGGGGGCAGGAATTCCAAGACCATGGTGCCTGGGTTTTTAATGATCGTTCGTCGTGGCCAAAAGAGTCCGGAGTTTACGGCGACCGGGATACAAGGACGGTCAAGATGCGTATAGAGGGCGGCGATGCCGGGCTTGTAGTCGGGTTCTGCGTGAGGTGCGCGCCTGGTCCCTTCAGGGAAAATGACGATTGGGCGGCCCTTGGAAAGTCGGTCACGCGCTTGGGTGATCATGTCCTTGAGTGCGCGCGCAGCGGCGCCGCGATTGATCGAGATCATCCGCGCGCGCATAGCATACCACCCAAAGAATGGAAGCCAGGTCAATTCGCGTTTGAGGATCATGGCCGGATCCTTGACGAGATTGTGAAACATGAGGGCTTCCCACATCGACTGATGTTTGGAGGCAATGAGGGCGGGCTCGTCGGGAATATTCTCGCGACCGCGGATTTCTAGATCGACGTTACAAAAGAACTTGAGGGCCTTCATCATGATCGAGACATAAATCTCAATGCCCCGCATGGTTATCGATCTAGGCCCGAAGAAGAGGAAAGGTAGCCAGAGAATGCCCATGACACCCGTCTCAACATAGTAAAAGACGTTGAAGAGAAGGGAATTTAGAAAGCGCATGAATGTGTGCCTGCGGCAGGGGGAGAGGAGAGATTTCAGGGATGATTTAACCTGAATCGTGCCAAGGCCGCCATATATTTTATGTATTCTGAGACGAAGAGTTTGGTCGTGCCGGGGCGCTTCCAGTATCCGTCAACCGAAACACCCTCTGGGAAGACCGGGTAGGCGATCAATTGTGTATTGGGCAGGGCCTCGCGGAGTTCTGCGAGACTTCGAGGCATGTGATAAAAAGCCGTCACAACGATGACCGTCTTATACTCATGTTCCTCCACCCAATCTGCTGCTTCAAGCGCGTTTCCGATGGTGTTTTGAGCCGTATGACCAAGGTCGACGCAGCAATCGAAATGCGCGTCCAGCGCTGGTTCAATCAGTTCACGGATGTCTTCAGGCGTTGTTTGCTCATAGACACCGGAGATGAGAACACGTTGACCTTGACCACTGGCAAGCAGTGTGAGGCCGGTGTTGATCCGTTCTTCACCACCGGTGAGAACAAGGATTGCATCGCCAGTTGGACTTTCGGACGTGGCTCTTGGTAGTTGTGAAACGAATTCGAGGAAGCCGCCGAAGGCAATAAAGAACATGGCGAAGAGAAGGGAACCAAAGAAGCCAACGATAAACCCAACAAGACCGCCCTCAGATTGATGGGCACGTCTCTCACGACGATTGGCGTCGTTCTTTGCTACTGGCCATCTCTCATTACTCATCTTACTCACGCCTTGCATTGCGGTTACGTGTTTCTTGCGTCTGCTTCGTCCGGCGTTTCAACCGATTGTGGCGTCTCGGTTTTTGATTTTGTTCGCATCCGCGAATTTGTCTTATTCTAACACACCCCACCCCTAAGGAAACGTTTCTTGGGGAACATCATGGTTGGAAATATGGGGTTTCTAGGGCGCGTCGCGAGGGTGCAACGGTTTTCTCAGGCGCTGGGCCTGAGTTTCATGGTTAACAAAACGTTAACCCATTGGCTTAGGAGTGGCCCCCGCGTGATCGCTCACAAGGTGTTTCTTAGAGTGTGCAATACCGCAAACCTTGCGGTTGCCACACAAACGATGACGGTCATTACTGGGATCAACAACAAGAAAACATAGAAAGAAGGATCGAAGGCGAGGGTCGGGAGAATATCTCCAGTCGGCCCGGCCCAGTCGCGTCTGGCTGCTTGTCCTAGAAAAAAGAATGCAATGGCTGCGCCGCCAATGCCCATAAAACCAGCCCAAAGCGCAATCCAGAAAAAGTGCCATTGAAACTGCAAGGCGATGAATTCGTCTTTGGCGCCGATGAGGTGGAGAACCTCGACAATATCTCTGCTGGCGGACATGTCTGCGCGGGTGGCAAATACAATGATCATCACGGTCGCGAAAACGATGAGCAATAGAATTGTGAACGAAAGACCCTTGAGGGAACCTGCAAATTTTACGAGACGGTCATTCCAACGTCGGTGATCGTCCAATTGTGCGCCAGGCACTTGTTGCGCTAGACGCCTGCCTAGGGCTTCTAAGTTGACGATACCGCCTGGTTGAATTTGAACTTCGATGAGTTGCGGTATGGGCAAGTCCAAGAGAAACTTGTTCTTGCCAAGCCAAGGCTCCAAAAGGGCTTGCGACTCTTTGCGCGACAATGGATTGGCGGCCTCGACCCCTTCGGTGGCGGTCAGGAGATTGAGTGCTGTTGTCAGTTGATCGGCCGACGTCATCTCTTTTGATGGTTTGATTTGAACGGTCACGGAATCGGCCAGACCCTGTGTCCAGCTATCTGTCGCCTTGCCAATGGCCAAGAACGCGCCAAGCGCGAGGCTGGCCAAGAAACACATGATCGCAATGACGCGGGTCAGGCTTTCTCCGGTTAAGGGGCTTTCCTTCGTACCGGGCAGGATTGGGGCGTTCGATGATGTTTCAGGTTTGGTCATGGTTGATCGGGCGTCGGCGATTGTGATGTTGGGTAGGGTTCAGGTGTGGCGTGAGCGGTCTCTCCTTTGACGAAGAGGTGGCCGTCGTTTAAATGAAGTTCCGGCGCGCCGATGGCCTCCACCAAATACTGATCATGGGTCGCAATGACAATTGTGGTGCCGAGTTTGTTGAGCTCCAACATGAGCCTCATCAGACGTAACCCGATTTCAGCGTCGACATTTCCGGTGGGTTCGTCTGCAAGAAGCAGATCTGGCTTCGCAACAACCGCGCGCGCGATCGCAACCCTTTGTTGCTCGCCTCCAGAGAGTTCGGGCGGTTTGGCGTCGATGTGATCGCCAAGACCAACCCAGTTCAAAAGCTCGACGACGTCGTCACGATATTCATCTTTCTTCTTACCGGCAATTTGGAGCGGCAGAGCAACATTTTCAAAGCTGGTCAGATGGTCAATCAGTCGAAATTCTTGGAAGACAACACCAATTCGGCGACGAAGCTCTGGCAAGTCTTCCCGGGCTGCGTTTACGACATCTTGCCCAAACATCTCGATCTCGCCATGTGACGGGCGGTGAGCCAGGTAAAGAAGGCGCAGAAGAGACGATTTTCCCGCGCCAGATGGGCCTGTCAGGAAGCGAAAGCCACCTTTTTCAAGGCTAAAAGAGATATCTTTGAGAACCTCTGGCCCCGAACCGTAACGCATGGCAATATTACTAAATCGAACGAAAGACTCGATGGGTTTGCTCCTTTCTGGGGGCGGGTGGGACTTCAACTCTACATTGCTTGATCCGGGCATTGCTTGATACTGGTTTTCGTCCTCTCGCGCTATAGGTAGGTTTGTTATGATCTCAAATTATGACAAACTATGGACTGCGACCCCGCGAGGTGTGAGTGAGCTGATACTTTATGATTATTACCTGTCCCGCCTGCAATACGAGATATCACGCTGATGCCACTGGCTTTCAGCCAGAGGGTCGATCGGTCAAATGCACGAATTGTGAACACACCTGGTACCAGGAGGCGCCGAGAGATGTGCCGCGTGCGGTTGTGGTCGAAGACATCCAACCACAAATTGTCGAACAAAATGGGTTTGAGACTTCGGAAGCCGAAGGTGCTCACGGGCACCGTCGCTCACGTGGGCTGATCGCGGTATTTGGCATCATCTTGGCGCTGGCGGCAATATCAGCAGGGGTGTTTGCTTCGCATACCTATCGATATGATGTTGTAAAAGTGTGGCCGCCTGCACAAGGCATCTACGCGATGTTCGGTATTGACGTTTCGATTGATCGTTTGACGTTTCGCGATACGACATTTTGGCGCGCGGTTGAAGATGGAACATCAATCCTTGTGATTTCCGGCATGGTGGTCAATGAGACCGGTGATGCTCTTCCTTACACAAAAGCGCGTGCAACATTGCGCGACAGTGGGCAGAACGAATTGGACCATTGGGATTTCGTTGTCGGACAAGGCGAGCTTGTGGCTGGTGGGTCGCAACCCTTTGAAACACGGCGGTCCAGCCCGCCAGCCAATGCGTTTGATCTTGAGTTAAGAATTTTGGACGAAGGTGAATAGTTTCAGGCCACCAATTTTACTTCCGACATTGCAGTTGTTGGTCGTCAGTCCGCAGCGTGGACGTCGGTGACGTGGTGTGGTGGGTACTTTGCCTGTCTACGCCCTTTGACTTGGATGACCCTGGGACCAACCTTCTCAAGCGCGACCGCTGAAAGAACACCAAAGAGGCAGGCGCCAGTGTCGATGTTGATCCGGTTGTGCAAGAGCTCAACATCTCGGCGGGTTGAGTGCCCATGCACGACAATGGGCCCATGATCGCGCTCGTCTTCAAGGAAGGTTTCTCGGACCCACAAGAGGTCCTTTTCTTCTTGATCCCTCAAGTCAACGCCGGGTCGAATGCCGGCATGGGTGAAATAGTAACCAGGTTCCTCATGGGTGAGCGTTAATTTCTCCAAGAATTCGAGGTGATCTTTTGGGACCGCACCCAAATGACGTGATACGTCATCGCCGTTCTTGAGGTCTTCATGAACCGCGTCGGCGTCGATGTCATAAGACGCAAGAGTTTCCTTACCGCCAACGAAATCACGAAACCAACGCTCGGCTTTTTCGGGGGTTGGTTCCTTGATGAAGTCGAGAAAGACGTACTCGTGATTGCCCTTTAAGAAAGTCGTTTCAAATCCGTCGACACCGTTTTTGATCGTGTCGATGACTTGGCGTGAATGAGGCCCGCGGTCGACATAGTCGCCGATGAAGATGAGTTTGTGATTGTCGGAGGCGTGGTTGTGCGCATCCCAACGGAGTTCATCCAGGAGCTCCTCCAGAATGGCAAGTTCACCATGAATGTCTCCGACGGCGTAGATCACGTTGCGCCCACCTCCTTGCGTCACTTGCGCTTTAGGCTAACTAGAATCTCTTCAGCAGTCTTTCCAAATATTCCAGCTCAAGATCTGGTCTGTCTCGTTCTGCGGCGCGGTCTTGCAGTTCTTTCAAAATTTCACGCGCTCTTTGTAAATCTCGTTCGTCTGGCACTTTGATGTGATCCCCGAGGGCTGGATTGGCGCCCCCTGCTGGACGACCAAGTGGGTCGGTTTGTTGGCCTTCGGTTTGACCGGACTGATTGCCGCGTTCAGTCATTCGGTCCATGAGATCTTCGGCCATTTCCTGGGCGCCCTGGCGCAAATGATCGAGTGCGCGTTTTTGTGCTGCGAGTGCTTCATTGCCCAAATCCCGGTCGAGGGCAGATTGTGCGTCCTTCATGGCTTGTTCCGCGCGCTCTAGAGGATTTGGCGCGCCTTCACCAGCCTGGTCGGTTTTGTCGAGGAGCTCGCTTAATTCCTGACGCAGGGCACCTTGATCTTTGCTGAGAGATTGGAGTGTTGTGCCGCTGCTGCCTGATGACGCGCCGTTTTGGTCGCCTTCACCGCTTTCTCCCTCGGACGATGGTTTTTGTCCTTGTGGAGGGCCTAAGGGAGTTTCGTCAACCGGGGGCATCGACCGTGCACTCGGCGACTTTCGGCTCTCTTGATGGGTCTCATCCATGAGGGCGCGTTGCTTGCCGATCATATCGGAGAGGTTTTCGATAGACTCAGACAATTGACTTTCGACGGGCGACATTTCGGTCGGTGCTGTGACCACCATGTTCTCGAGCAGCCGTTGCAGTTGCGCGAGGAGCTCGCGGGCTTGTTGGCGATCCCCAGTTTGACTCATGTCTCTGATCGCGTCGAGGAGGTCTTGCAGGTCTTGCCGGTTGATCGCTTCTTGGTCTGGGTCAGTTTGCGGCGATTCTCGTCCTTCCGCCAAATCCTCAAGCGCTTGTTCGCCGAGGGCTTGTAGATAGCGGTCCAGAGCTTGACGAAACTCCTCAAAGAGCCGGTCAACTTCGTTTTGCGGTGCGCCGCGAGCAAGGGCGTCCATGAGGGCCTGCTGCACAGCGCGTAGTTCACGTGCCGCAAGGGATCGTTCACCATCTTCAAGACGCAAGGCCAAATCCCACATCAACTCATAGACGTCGTTAAGTTCGCTCATGGTTTCAGGCTGGCGGGTTCTGAGGCTCCAATAAACGCTGCGCAGCCCCAGATAAATGGTGAGGTCTGGGATGAATTTTTCTGGCGCGAGTGTGAGGGCTTCCAACGCCTTTTCGACGGCAGGCCAGTTTTTTGGTGCCCGTGCCAGATTGCGACGCTGTTCAATGATGGCCAGAGCGAAGGGGTCTAGGAATATCCGTTCCGGCAGTTTCATGAGGAATGTCTCACTGCGCCCGATCTGCCCGAGTTCATCAATGGCCACGAGCTTGAGGTTTACCGAGAGACCGGCCCAAGGATGTGCGCTCAAATCTGTGAAATAGATTTCGTCAACCCGGGTTGGATTGACCGCTGGCAGCGGCAATTCCATCTTTATGATTTCTTCTGAGAGTTTAGTGCTCTCAGATGTGCCGGTCGCGGTGTCGTCCACGGCAGGTTCGGTCAGTCGCACTTGCAAGGCAGCCTCAATGACACCGTAGTCGTCGCGGACCGCGTAAGGGATTTCAAGGGCTGTGGTTTCGGTCGGTTTTACGTCTTCACTGAAGGCAATGGCAGGTGGCCGATCTGGAATGACTTCAATGTTCCAGTGGTCCAGCTTACGGCCTTTCAAGTTCAGGGTCGTGGATACCGTGTCGGTCAGTCGATATGCGAAATCCGCGCGCCCCTCTTCACTGAGGGTCGGTTTGATCGTTTCCTTTCGACCGGAAAGTGCGTGGGCCAATTCAAGTTTGGGTTTGCCGCGACCACCGGTTAAACGAACAGTGAGTTCTGAGTCTTGCGGAACGCGGATAAGATTGTCTTTTCTAACCACCACATTCTTGTCGCTGAGGAAGACAGGCGCAGTTTTTGTGTAAGCTGGCGGGTTGACCCAGGCGTCAATAGACATCTGCCTTGATGCGGCACTGCCGAAGCTCGGTTTCACTCCGAAGGACAACCGTTCTTTCCAATCTGGCCCGGCCCAAACGCCCGCGATGAAAAGGAGCAGAAGAAGCGCGATACGCAGGACGTAAGGGTCACGCTCCGGCAGCTTGGAGCGTGCTGGTTTGAGGCGTGTATTTGAGATCTTGGCTGATAGCCACTTTTTGTAAGCTTGCCAAAGCCCTTTCGTTTCCTCTCGCTCGTCGCCTTCAACTAGATCGTCATCGAATGTGGAGAGAGGTCGATGAGCGAGACCGCTTTGGGTTTCTAATCGCCTTAACGCTTGGTCGCGGCTTGGCCACCTTAGTGTCTTCATATTTGTCCAAAGAGCGATCGCAGTAGCGACGAGGACAAAGGTGAAGGCGAAGACGTGCACTGTGCCAGGTAAGTAGAGCCAAATGTCGAACAAGGACAAAGCTAAGAAAAGACCGACTAGTAACATTGGCACAAATGTGCGTGGCCAGAGGTCCTCCCAGAAGAGGATGCCTTGCGTGATCCTTATGCGTCGCTCGACAACATTTGGAAATCGACTGGGGTCTTGGTCTTGGGACTCGTTCTTCGATTTACGCAACGAGAGCTTCTATCCTCTCACCTGAGCCACTCCGGCATCTGATCAAGGCTTATGAGTTCCTCATAAGTTTGCCGAGGGCGAATGACACTCATCTTATCGCCGTCCACAAGAATTTCCGGCACCAGAGGCCTGGTATTGTAAGTGCCGGACTGGACTGCGCCATATGCTCCTGCCGATAGGATAGCTATTTGGTCGCCAGCGGCAAGGGGCGGCATCTGTCGTTGTTCGGCAAAGGTATCACCGGTCTCGCAGACAGGTCCTACAATATCGAGAGAAATGGGCGAAATTTTGGGATCTGGTTCGCTCACCGGCACAATATCGTGATGGGTATCATAAAGCGTAGGTCGCAGTAAATCGTTCATAGCGGCATCAACGATGGCAAAAGTGCGTTCTTCTCCAGGCTTTACATATATGACTTCCGCCACCAAGAGGCCGGCATTGCCAACGATCATACGTCCAGGTTCAAAGAGCAAACGGGCGCCCAGATCGCCTGCCACCTTCTTGATCATGCCAGCATAGGCTTCTGGGTGAGGCGGTGGTTCGTTGCCAGCCTGATAGGGAATGCCGAGGCCTCCGCCCAAATCAACATTTGCAATGTTGTGACCTTTGGCGCGCAATCGGTGGACCATTTCGACCACTTTGGCAAAAGCGGTTTCAAAGGGTGTGAGATCGGTGATTTGACTGCCGATATGAACATCGATGCCGACGACGTCAATGCCCGGAAGTTCAGCGGCGCGGGCGTAAACTTCTTCTGATCTTTCCCAGGGGATGCCGAATTTGTTTTCAGCCTTACCGGTTGAGATCTTGGCATGGGTGCCTGCGTCAACGTCGGGGTTGATGCGGAGACTGATCGGCGCCTTCACATTCTTTTGGCACGCGATCTCACTCAGCGTTTCGAGTTCAGGGGACGACTCGACGTTGAATTGGAGAATGCCCACATCGAGTGCGGCGCTAAGTTCGCGGGGTGTTTTGCCGACGCCGGAAAAGACAATCTTGTTGGGCGGTATACCTGCGGCGCGCGCACGTCTCAGTTCGCCTTCGGAGACGATGTCTGCGCCGGCTCCTTCATTTGCCAAGATCTTGATGACGGCGAGGTTGGAGTTTGATTTTACTGAGAAGCAAACCAGTGTGTCGTTGAAGTCAAACGCATCTGCGAAGACGTGATAGTGACGGCGCAAAGTCGCGCTTGAGTAACAATAGAACGGGGTTCCGACTTCGCGTGCGATGTCGGCCAGGGATATGTCCTCAGCGTGGAGGACGCCGTCTTTGTACTCAAAATGGTGCATGGAACGGTCTCTTATCGGCTAAGGGCGATTCCTAGGGAGGCGTTTTCTTCCTCCGGTGGTGGATCGAGCGGTCCTTTTTTTCCGCAGGCGACAAGGGCAAGGGTAGCCACGAAGGCCAGAGCCAATGTTGTTTTCATCATTTCAATTTCTCCTGCCAATAGGTGATTTGGGTGCGAACGTTTTTCGGAGCCGTGCCGCCAAAAGAGGTTCGGCTCGCGACCGAATTTACCACGCTCAACACATCAAAGACTTCTTTTGTGATTCTCTCATCCGCAGATTGAAGGTCTGCAAGAGAGAGTTCATCGAGACGACACTTTTTGTCCTCCGCGATGGCGACAATTGCGCCGGTGATGTGATGGGCCTCGCGGAAAGGAATGTCCTTCTCGCGAACCAGCCAATCGGCGAGGTCGGTTGCGGTTGAAAATCCATGGGCGGCAGCTTCGGCCATGGCATCCTGGTTTGCTTTGAGATTGCCAACCATGCCGGTCATGGCGCCGAGGGAGAGGGCCAATGTGTCTAAAGCTTCAAAGACCGGTTCTTTGTCTTCTTGCATGTCTTTGGAATAGGCGAGCGGCAGGCCTTTCATGACCGTTTGCAATGTGGTCTGTGCGCCTAAGATGCGTCCAACCTTGGCGCGGATGAGTTCGGCAGCATCTGGGTTCTTCTTTTGCGGCATGATGGAGGAGCCGGTGGAAAACTGGTCGGACATGGTGATAAAGCCAAATTGTGCTGACGACCAAATCACCAATTCCTCGGCAAAGCGCGACAGGTGAATGGCGGTGATTGATGCGGCGCTCAAGGCTTCAAGGGCAAAATCGCGATCTGACACAGCGTCCAGCGAATTTGCCGTCGGCCTTTCAAATTCCAATGACTTCGAGGTTAGGTCGCGGTCGATGGGAAAGGAGGTGCCGGCAAGAGCCGCCGCACCTAAGGGACATTCATTCAAACGCTTACGCGCCCCAAAGAACCGTCCCTTATCGCGCTCAAACATCTCGACATAGGCCAGCAGGTGATGGCCGAGCGTAACTGGCTGGGCCACTTGCAAATGGGTGAAACCCGGCAGGAGAGTGTCCGCATGTTCGGCCGCGCGTTCAAGCACCGCTTTTTGTAAGTTGCCCAGTTGATCGATCAACCCGTCAATGGCGTCCCGTACCCAGAGCTTGAAATCGGTGGCGACTTGATCGTTGCGCGAACGTGCGGTGTGAAGTCTACCGGCGGCAGGCCCGACAATCTCTGCCAGGCGCGCTTCCACATTCATGTGAATGTCTTCGAGCTCGGCTTTGAACTCAAAAGTGCCAGCTTCGATCTCGCCCAAAATTTGGTCGAGACCGTTTTGAATGGCCTCGCCATCTGCTTTCTCAATGATGCCGGTTTCGACCAGCATGGCGGCATGGGCCTTTGAGGCTTCAATGTCTTGCGCGAAGAGGCGTTGGTCAAAGCCAATGGAGGCATTGATCTCGGTCATTATCTCAGCTGGTGATCCTTGGAACCGCCCGCCCCACATCAGATTGCTGCCCGGGGGGGTGAAGGTCGAATTGCCACCTTTTTTGTTATTGCTCATTCGTGTAACTTTTGTTCGTTCTTTTTGGCCCCGGCCAACAACCGTATTTCGTTTGAGGAGTTTTTTGCCATGAGACGTTGGGCATGGGGCGCGGGCTTCGGTCTCCTTATGGTTTTGGCGGCTCTTACCTGGTTTGTAAAGGGGCAGCGGTTTTCAGTCGATCAGAGCCTGCAAAGCTTCGCGAAGGGCGAGCTCAGTGCCTTCACCTTCGCAGAAGAATTTCTCCCACTGCCGGAACAGGTTTTCGTTGATGCAGACGGACAGGAAAAGACCCTCGCCGACTACCGCGGCAAAGTCATTCTCGTCAATCTGTGGGCCACATGGTGTGCGCCGTGTCTGGAAGAAATGCCAACCCTTGATCGATTGAAGGCAGAGGTGGGCAGTGATCGTTTTGATGTATTGGCGATCAGTGTCGACAAGGAAGGGCCGGAGAAATCACAAGCCTTTCTCGACAAGGTTGGGGTCGAACATCTCGCACTGTTGAGCGATGCAACCATGTCATTGATGTTTGACCTGCGGGCTTATGGTTTGCCGACAACGATCCTGTTTGACGAAGAGGGCCGTGAGATCGGCCGCGTCACCGGCCCGGCGGAATGGGACTCGGATGATGCGAAGGCGTTGATTGGGCGTGTGGTGGAGGGTGGCGACAAGGCAAGCGGAGCAAGCGCAAGCAAAAGGATCGTCGGTGGTATGGAAGAGTTGGATTACGAAAGCCTGAAAGCGTTTCTCATCTACTACTTCGAGAACTATATTGATCCGGAAGGGCGATATGGCCCTGACGTACATCCAGCAAAAGGACTTGAAGAAAGAGAAAAGAAATCACCTTCCCAAACTCGTGATGGTGTTCAAATGGCGGTCAATGACATTGTTGCAATGTCCAATGACCTTTCCGCCCGAGATCTCATTGATATCGATAACGATCTGAAGAAGCAGGGTATCGTTACAATTGCCGAGCTCAGATTCAGATTTACCAATGACCTTGAGGTGATCATGAAGAGAGGGTCCATCCGAAGTGACATCGAATACTATCTGATGAAGGAAGTCCGGGAAGGCAGTTATCCAGAGCAGACCGCTGACAAGACCGCGTCGATGGACGACATGTTATCTCGTTATGAGCAAGAGGCCGTTGAAGAATACGAAGCACAATCGTCAGCTCCTGAGAACGAGTTAGACGACTGACACCAGGTTCTGCTTGTGCTCAAACGCCCTTCAATTCAAACGACGGCCGTGTTTCCATTGGAGGGAGACATATACGTGCGAATAGTTTATTTTGCTCCTGTGTGGATTGATATGGACCAATGGCATCAGAATGGACTTTGTCGCAATAGACTTTGAAACGGCCAACGAAGACTACTCGAGTATTTGTCAGATTGGCGTTTGTGGATTTTCCAACGAACAAGTTGAAGTGACATACTCAACTCTTGTCGATCCAGATGACTATTTCAGCCCGATCAATGTTGCTATCCACAAATTGGACGAATCCATTGTGCGAGGAGCTCCTCTTTTCCCAGAGATTTACGGCGCACTTGAAAACCTTCTTGCGGGTCGGCTTGTCGTTTGCCACACACACTTTGATCGTTTGGCACTTCAAAGGGTCTGCGAGAAACACGGACTCAAACAAATTGAATGTGAATGGCTGGACTCAGCCCGGGTGGTGAGGCGGGCATGGGAACAGTTTCATTCAAAAGGATATGGCCTGCGCAATGTCGCGAAGTTTCTTTCGATTGAGTTTCAACACCATGATGCATTGGAAGATGCCAGAGCATGTGGTGAAATTCTGTTAGCCGCGATTGAGGCAAGTGGTATCCCTCTTATGGATTGGCCGAAGAGGGTAACAAGACCAATCAATCCACGGGCCGCTGGAGGCGGTAGCAGTGGAAATGTCAAACTTGATGGCAATCCTGATGGGCATCTGTTTGGCGAGGTCGTGGTTTTCACCGGATCATTGTCACTGGTACGTCGAGAGGCTGCGAAGTTGGCGGCTGATGCAGGATGTGGTGTTTCCCCAAATGTGTCCAAGAAGACAACGCTTCTTGTTGTCGGTGATCAAGATATCCGCATGTTAGATGGCAAGGACAAGAGCTCGAAGCACAGGAAGGCTGAGGTACTTGCAGCAAAAGGCCAAGAAATTCGGATTGTACAAGAATCGGATTTTTTGGAGTTGGTTTCTCTTTGAGAGATAAAGTGTGGAGTGAGTATCTTGTGGTAATAGGGGCTGAGGTTAAATGATTCCGTCGAAACCAACTACTTAGGTGGTGACAGAAATGGGACCTGCCTTTGTCATATTGACGTGGATGGCGCTTGCTGTGATTTTCACAGTCTTCGCTGTGATGTTCTTGGCCCTTTCTCCGTGGCACAAACTTGGTTGGTTCTCACTTATTGGTTTTGTTGGTGGTGGTGCGGGTGGTTGCGCCTTTGGCGTAATTTCATCCTCTCTCTATATAGCACTCACTGGATTGGATGTCGGCGAGGATGTGGACATATTGTTCGCCTATGTCTCTGTATCGATCGCGTTTGCAAGTCTCGTAGGCGCATATCTTGTGCCTAGATACGGGCGAACAGTGTTGACGAAATTGTTTGAGTTCGCGCTTCGAAAGCTGCAGCAATAAACGGTCGCTCCCGGTTTGATCGACCGGAGTTTTTAAACAGCCTTCAGTTCAAATGACATCAGCGTTTCCATTGGGTCGATTTGAATCAGTTCAAGCGCCTTGAACTTTGCGGCGAAGGGTTGCCAGTGGGTTGACAGAGCTGGGATCTCGTTTAAGGCACGGGCCGCGTTCTCTTCATCGATGGGATGCGCGAGCGTGCAATGAGCGACCCAGTTGCGCGGAAGGTACAAAGTGTTGCATAGACTGCGGATGGCGCGGGCGCGCTCATGATAAAGCTCAGCGATGCGGATCAGTTCGTGGGTTTGTTTGGGCGCTAAGAAGAGGGCGCCTTGCGGTCCCGGGAAGAGCCCAATACTTCTGAACATGATGTCGAGGGGCGAGACTTCATCGGCGATGGAGGTGAGCACCGCGCCGACCTCGTCAGGTAAGTCGTCTGGATAGACGGCGAGTGACACATGGGGCACGAAACCACCTTTGATCATGGTGTCGTTGATGCCCTTGTCGGCGAGGTCTTGCCAAAGGGCGGTGACCCGCTCTGAGGCTGTCGGGTCGAGGGTCAATTGAACGGCATAGGCCATGAGTGTCCCCACTTATTTGGGTTTGGTGGCCTTTATTGAAAAGCTCAACGGGAGCTTTGGCCACGACTTTGGCAGTCTCCAAATATCCGGGGCTTCTTCTTTCAAGCCCGGCCACTGCCTGAAACATGTGAAATCATGCTCCCGAACGAACTCAATCTCAAGCCCCGCTTCAATCAAATATGTGACAAGAGCCCCGAGTTCAAAGGCCCAATATCGCGTATCGTTGTTCTCAAACTGAGCTTTTGGCTCGGCATAGGTGCCCGGTGTTTCTTCGACAAAGGGTGCGCGTTCAAAGAAATAGTCATACTCAATGCGGACGACGGGCTCTTTTCCCGGGCCTTCTTCTTCTGAGTCGTTGAAGACCAGGCTGAAAGGGTGCAGCTCCAGAATATAGAACGTGCCGCCGGGTTTGACGAAATGGGCAGCGACTTCGGCCCATTTTTTGTGATCTGGCAACCAACCCAGTACACCCCAGGAGGTGAAGACGACGTCGAACTTTTCGTCGATCTTTTTGGGCGCGTCGAAGATGTTTGATTGCACGAAGCGGGCGTCAATTTCGGCTTTTTCTGCCAGTGCCGTTGCAGCTTCAATGGCGTTTTTTGAGAAGTCGACGCCGGTTACGGTGGCGCCGTATCTCGCCCAAGAAAGCGTGTCGAGGCCAAAGTGGCATTGCATGTGGAGGAGGGATTTGTCTTTGACCGATCCCACCTCTTTGCGCTCGACGGTGAGATTGCGTGGATTTCCATTGAGGAAGTCTTCGACGTCGTAGAAGTTGGACTCCACGTGGGACGCGACGCGTTCCTCCCACCACTTCTTGTTGATGGCCATTTCGGAGCGCGTGTTCATGAATGGCTCGTTGGTTACCGAGTTGGAACGGGGGTCTCACCGCGATAGTCGTAGAAGCCGCGGCTGGTTTTGCGGCCAAGCCATCCGGCTTCGACATATTTTACAAGCAGCGGGCAAGGGCGATACTTCGAATCTGCCAATCCCTCATAAAGCACCTGCATGATTGATAGACAAGTGTCGAGGCCGATGAAGTCGGCCAAGGTCAAAGGACCCATCGGGTGGTGAGCGCCTAAGATCATGGCTTTGTCGATTGCTTCAACGGTGCCGACGCCTTCATAGAGCGTATAAACAGCTTCGTTGAGCATGGGCATCAGGATGCGGTTCACGATGAAGGCCGGGAAGTCTTCAGCGTTGGTGATTTCTTTGCCGAGGCGCGACACGAGATCCGCTGCCATTTGATAGGTATCATCATCAGTGGCAATGCCGCGGATGACCTCAACCAATTCCATCATTGGAACCGGGTTCATAAAATGCAGACCGACGAAGCGCTCTGGTCGGTCGGTTGATGCGGCCAGCCGTGTAATGGAAATCGATGAGGTATTGGAGGCAAGGAAAGTATCGCTTCCGACAACGCCGCAAAGGTCGGTGAAGATCTTTCGTTTGATGTCTTCGTCTTCGGTGGCGGCTTCAATGGCAAGATCGACGCCGGACAGATCGCTCATGCTGGGTGCAGGTTTCAGGTGCGAAAGGGCCGATGACATGGCTGCTTCTTCGATAAGCCCTCTGCCTACTTGGCGGCTCATGTTTCGCTCAATGGTGGCGATCGCCGACTTGATGCGCTGCTCATCGATATCGTGAAGCAACACATCAATCCCTGCCAGTGAGCACACATGGGCGATGCCATTGCCCATTTGACCCGCGCCGACGACTGCAACCTTATGAACTGCCATTTTGGGCCTTCTCTTATCTGCTGAACCGGTGGGTGCAGCCGTTGGTTGGTGAGGCCGAAACTAAAGCCCGACCTTACCGAGTTCTTCTTCCAATTCAGGCACGGCCTTAAAGAGATCCGCCACCAAGCCGTAATCGGCGACCTGGAAGATCGGCGCTTCTTCGTCCTTGTTGATAGCCACGATGACTTTGGAGTCTTTCATGCCCGCCAAGTGCTGGATGGCGCCAGATATGCCAACCGCAATATAGAGCTCAGGGGCGACGACCTTGCCGGTTTGACCGACTTGGTAGTCATTTGGCACGAAGCCTGCGTCAACGGCGGCACGAGAAGCCCCAACAGCGGCGCCTAGTTTGTCAGCGACGCGTTCGATGATTTGAAAGTTCTCGCCAGAGCCCATGCCACGGCCACCTGAGATAATGATTTTGGCAGCGGCGAGTTCAGGACGGTCTGATTTTGAGAGTTCTTCACCGACATATTCCGACAGGCCTGGGTTTGGCCCGGGAGCGATGGCTTCAACGGCGGCGGAGCCTGTGTCCTCGGCACTTTTAAAAGCCGTGGTACGGACGGTGATCACCTTCTTGGCATCTGTGGATTTGACCTTCTGCATGGCATTGCCCGCGTAGATTGGACGCACAAACGTATCGGTTCCTTCGATTTCCGTGATTTCGGAAATCTGTGCCACGTCCAATGCGGCGGCAATACGAGGCATGAAGTTTTTGCCCGACGTCGAGGCTGGTGAAAGAACGGCGTCGTAATTCGCAGCGAGCGGAACCACGAGTGCTTCCATGTTTTCAGCGAGTTGGGCTTGATAGAGCGCGTCGTCTGCCACGAGGACTTTGCCAACGCCTGCAATCTTGCTCGCGGCTTCGCCGACTGCGGCACATCCGCTACCGGCGACGAGAACGTCAACATCGCCGCCCAGTTGAGCTGCGGCGGTCACCGTCTTGTGGGTTGATTCTTTCAAGTCTGCGTTGTTGTGTTCTGCAATAACGAGGTTTGCCATTAGATCACTCCCGCTTCATTTTTTAGTTTGTCGACGAGTTCAGCGACGGATTCCACGATGACACCAGCTTGACGCTTTGGCGGTTCAGTGGTGGAGAGGACCTCCAAGCGCGGTGCAATGTCGACGCCATAATCTTCCGGCGTCTTTTCGTCGATAGGCTTCTTCTTGGCCTTCATGATATTGGGCAGTGACGCATAACGAGGTTCGTTCAGACGCAAGTCGGTCGTGACAACAGCGGGAGACGTAATCGTGATGGTCTGCAAACCGCCATCGATTTCACGGATGACAGTGAGTTTGCCGTCGGCCGGTTCGACTTTGGAAGCAAAGGTGCCTTGGCTCCAACCGAGCATTTGCGCAAGCATTTGGCCGGTCTGATTGGAATCATCATCAATGGCTTGTTTGCCAACAATGAAGAGGTCCGGATTTTCTTCCGCAGCGATGGCTTTCAAGATTTTGGCGACGCCCAAGGGTTCAACATTGGCGTCGGTTTTGACCAAGATGCCCCGATCAGCTCCCATGGCAAGGGCGGTTCGGATGGTTTCTTGAGCTTGTTGAGGGCCTACGGAAACAACGACGATCTCGGTCGCAGTTCCGGCTTCTTTGAGGCGAACCGCTTCTTCGATGGAAATTTCATCGAACGGGTTCATTGACATTTTGACATTGGCGAGATCGACACCTGAGCCGTCCGATTTAACTCGGATCTTCACGTTGTAGTCGACCACGCGCTTGACAGGGACGAGAACTTTCATTGGTGCGTATCTCCCAAGCCGCTTTTTTCTGTTTATGTTGCGGCGCAAAAACTACTGGCCAAGGCCCCTTGAGTCAACGACCGGAACGGCTTCCAGGCAGATATGGCCGGAATATCAAAATGGGGCCGAACGGCCCCTAATACGGATTTGTCTGTTGGTTCAGGAGATCAAGCGAGCGGCGCGATTTCGCCCTCAGCGAGCAGTTCTAGGAAGGTGTCAAGGACCATGCCCCAAATTGCAAAATTGTTGATGAGGTTGCCTTCGGTGATTCCCTTGGTGAGGTTGAGGGGATATTCCACATGGGCAACGCCATCTGACCCAACATAGGCCTTGCCAAAAACCCATTTTTTGTTGAATTCGTTCATCCAAGAGACGCTTGGGTATTCCTTTAACCCAAAGCTGGCCCGAAATTGGATCTTGGAACAGCGAACCTCGGCGCCGGACACGCACTCTAACCCGCGCAGGACGAATTTCAGACCTTCACGTTCGGCCAAGATGAGCGGTTCGCCGCCTTTGCCTTGGGTGACCCTGGTCGTAAGTTCCGCGGACTCGAGCAAAGTGACCATTTCCTGGGTCGAAAGGTCGCGGTAGATGCGCTCATCGGGGGAAGCGTCTTGGGCGAGGGATGTTAAAGGCAAGCCAAACGCTATCAGGCCAGCCCAAAGTGGCGCTGCTATCTTTTTGACGAGCCCAAATGGTCTCATGAATTCCCTCCGAATCCCCTTACGTCTTCAAGGTTACATTATGGAAACCCTTGAGGCCAGGGCGAAACCGACGACGAACCAATGTGTGGCGTTCATGGCACCGCCAATGTAATGCATGGAATAGTTGAACAAAAGCAGGACCTTAGAAGATCGGTGTTTGGTCTCAAGCGAAGTCCTGGATTTCGTTATTCAGGTGTGCAAGGATTTAAATCTACAATAAGTGGTATACAGCCCAAATAGGGGGAACTGCTGTGAAATATCTTGGATATGCCGTCGTATTATTTGGATTTGCGGATTTCGGCCTCAGTTATATGGGTACAGATTTGTGGGGTGAGATTATTGGCGTGCAATTGCCTAATGCCATTTGGCAATACTCGGGGATGATCGAAGCGGCGATTGGCTTCGGCATTGTTGGTTTGGCAAACCGAGGCAGCGAAGACGACGGCGACGATGATGACGGGTAACTGAATTCAGGGCGCTCGGCGCCTGTTGCCCTCAATTGTTCGCTCACTTAGCTCCGATTTTCTCCAGGAACCCAGAGAATGTCGGCTTTGCCGTCGTTATTGGCGGCGCGGCCGGCCACAAACAAGAAGTCTGAGAGGCGATTGATGTATTTGAGCGCGGCGTCGCTCACCGCCTCACGGGTGGCAAGTTCCGTCATTAAGCGCTCAGCTCGGCGGGATATTGTTCGCGCGGCATGGAGATGGGCAGCGGCTGGCGAGCCACCTGGCAATATGAACGAGGTAAGCGGTTCGATGTTGGCGTTGAGCGCGTCAATTTCGTGCTCAAGCCTTTCAACTTGAGCTTCCACGACCCGCAAGGGTTCGCAACCAAGGTCCTCGCCTTCAGGTGGTTCTGGGGTCGAAAGATCCGCGCCCAAATCAAAGCAATCGTTTTGTACCCGGGCCAACATGGCATCTAGGTCTCCGTCCGTATAAAGACGAGCAAGACCAATCGCGGCATTTGTTTCATCGACCGTGCCAAAGGCGGCAATGCGAATGTCGTGTTTGGGGAGTCTGTCGCCGGACGCAAGGCCTGTCGTGCCTTTGTCGCCGGTCTTGGTATAGATCTTGTTGAGTTTGACCATTGGCGCTGTGCTATCCGGTTTTTGTTCTTAGATAAACTGTCATAAGTAAAAGGATGACGGCCAATGCTTGAGAGGCGACCCGGGCGCGCATCAAAGTGTTGCCGTACTTTTCGTTGAATTCGCCCCCTCGCAACATTCCGATAACGCCGAGGCCGAGAGCCGCGAGCACAGCCAGGAGCGCGAGCGGCAAAAGATACGTTGCGAAGATATCGGTCATGGAGGACCTTTTAGCCCAGATTGCAATCAGACCCCAATGGTTTTTGACGGTCATGACGAAAAGGGTTTTCCGAGCCGATGAGACTGCGTATGCTCGCTCGCTCACGCCCGATCAAGAGGCGTAGTTGGCGGAGGAAAGACGAATGGCAGAGCTCTTTTTGAAATGGGCTGAGGAAAAACCTGATGAAGCGGCTTTGATCGATGAGTTCGGGCAGACTACGTGGAGAGACTATAATGGACGGGTCAATCGGCTGGTCCATGCATTACGGGCCGCCGGTCTTGAGAAGGGCGCAAAAGTAGCGGTTTTGGCCTCCAATCGCCGGGAATACTTTGAAGCGCTCGGTGCGACCTCGCACGGCTCCTACCTCGTTGTGCCCGTCAACTGGCATTTTGTGGCGGAAGAAATCGCTTACATTATCGAGGACTCAGGCGCTGAGGCCCTGATCGCTGACGCCCGGTTTTCTGAACTTGCCGTCGATGCGATCAAAGACATCGAAGGCCTAAAGCTTAAACTCGCCTTTGGCGGTGAGGCCGATGGTTTTGATGACTACGAGACGTTCCTGGCGGATGGTTCGCCGGAAGAACCGGACGGTCAGGGCTTTGGGTCGATCATGTTTTATACCTCTGGCACGACGGGTCGCCCAAAGGGCGTATTGTCCACGAGTGTCGACACCATCGGCCAACCGGTGTCAGAGCTTGCGGGCATGATGGAACTTGCTGCCGATACGGTGCAGGTGCCTCGTGGCGGACGGTCGCTCTTGTGCGGCCCTGTCTATCACTCCGCACAATGGGCCTTTAGTTGGATCCCCTTTACCATTGGCAGCCCGGTCATTATGCAGCACAAGTTTGATCCGCCAGAGACGCTTCGCATGATCGACGATTTTGAAATTACAAACTCGCACATGGTGCCAACGCAGTTTGTGCGGTTCTTGAAGTATCGCGACGGTGCGGGGGGCGACATCCAGTTTGAAGGTTCCTCCCTCAAACACATTTGGCATGGGGCCGCGCCATGTTCACCAGCGATCAAAAAGCAGATGATTGAGTGGTGGGGACCGATCATATCTGAGTATTACGGCGGTACTGAGGGTGGATTTATGACCTTCATCAAATCAGATGAATGGCTCCAACATCCTGGCTCCGTTGGCAAGCCAACCGCGGCCAACGAACTGATGATCGTTGATGACGATGGCACTGCCTGTCCGGAAGGACAGCCCGGCACGATCTATCAAAAATCTCTTTTGGGCAGCGATTTCTCGTATCACAACAAACCGGAAGAAACCGAAAAGCGGCATTTGGCGCCTGGCGTCTTCACGCTTGGCGACGTTGGGTTTCTCGACAAGGATGGTTATCTGTTTCTGACTGATCGGCAGATCGACATGATCATTTCCGGCGGCGTTAACATCTACCCGGCGGAGATCGAAAGCGCGCTTGTTGCACACCCGAAAGTGCATGATGTTGCGGTGTTTGGCATTCCCAATGAGGAGTTTGGTGAAGAAATCAAAGCGGTTGTGGAATTAACGGACGGAACGACGGGCGATGATGCTTTGACGGCGGATCTTGTCTCGTATGCGACGGATCATTTGGCGAAATACAAAATACCGCGGTCTTGGGATTTCACGACTGAACTGCCGCGCACGCCAACCGGCAAACTCTACAAGCGCCTGTTGCGTGACCCCTATTGGGAAGGCAAAGACAAAGCTATCTAGGAGTATCTCATCCGTGACACTCAAAGGCGCACGACCGGTTGATCCAAAGCCGCTTGTTGGACGATACACTGCCCTAGTGCCGAGTAATATCGACGCACAACTCGACGATCTTTGGACTGCTGGAACGGACCCAGAGATTTGGACCTACATGCCTTGGGGGCCGTTTAAAACAAGAGAAGAGTTTGGGGTGCATCAGCGTGTTGTGGTTGATCTGGCAGATTTTGAGTATTTCACGATTCAAGATGCGAGCCAGACCCGTTCCCTTGGCATGATGGCTTACATGGCGATCGTTCCGCCGATGGGGTCGATTGAGATCGGTGGTATTTGGTTTGGGTCCGAGCTCAAAAGGACGCGGGCTTCCACTGAGGCCATCTACCTTTCACTTGCGCACGCATTCGACGATCTTGGCTATCGACGCATGGAATGGAAGTGCAACAACAGAAACGAAGCCTCTAAGGCGGCGGCACTGCGCTATGGTTTCACGGTTGAAGGCGTTTTCCGTCAGCACATGATTGTCAAAGGCGAAAACCGCGACACAGCCTGGTTTTCAATCATCGATGGCGAATGGCCGGCGCTCAAAGCGCGGTTTCAGCGCTGGCTCGACCCTTCGAACTTCGATGAAGCGGGGCGGCAGCTTAAGTCCCTGAGCGAGATTTGAGGACCTCCACCTTTTCGCCACGATTTGCTTTACAATGAGATAACCAAATTGGGCACGTGCAAACCGAGGGAGGATGGGCATGTCTAGGAAAAAGGCTAAGAGCCGCCAAGACGATGAAGCCTTTGCGGGCGAAGAGGAATTCAAATTTGTCCGCAGTTTCCACGACATCTTTTTGTCGATCGGCCTGGTCCTGCTTCTGTTCGGTTTATATCTCGCGTCAGAACTTCTCATCACTCTGCCCGATCTGCTCGCCAGCGGATCGCCACTCAAATCGGCTAGCAACCATTTCCTGTTCCGGGCCGTTGTGTTCGGCGGTCTTGCAGGTGTGTGTTGGCTCCTGGCTGAAATATTCACGCGCGCGCGCCGCCAGACCCTTCCGTCCATCGTGCTCTTTTCTGGGTATAGCTGGTTCATCTTTTTCGCTGGTGCGGTCGCCTATCTCGGTGTCCAAGTCGACGTTCAAGGTTTCGATCAGATTATGGACGCGATGCAATCCTCGCGCGCCTTTCCGCTTGTCATGTCCATTATCATGACGGCGGCTTCACTCGTTTTTTATCTGCGGATGAAATTGCCGTTCGCCATGGGCGGTGCGGGCGTTGGTGTGGCGAGCTTTGTCTTTTCCATCTTCATTTTTCGCCAAGGCTGGACGCTGAGCGACAATACAGGGGCCTTCTCCCCAAGTTTCTTATCTTTATGGATCTGGTCGGGCATTGTCCTCTTCTTGCTCGGTCTTTATTTCGATGCGCTTGATCCCGAACGTCGCCGACGCTTTTCGGACAATGCGTTCTGGCTGCATCTTTTTGCTGCGCCGGTTCTCTTTACGGGCATCATGGAAAAGTTTGGCGGCGGAACCTCGCCGCAACTGGCGCTCATCATCGTTGGCGGCTTCGCTGTGGTGTCTCTGCTCATCAATCGTCGCGCGCTTTTGGTTTCCGGCATTTTGACCGCCGCCTTTGCCATCTCCCAACTTTCAGGGGATGCAGGGCTTTCCGGCTTGTGGCGGACGGCGACGACCATGATTGTTCTTGGCGGTGCCTTGGTCCTGCTGGGCGGCGCATGGAACGGTCTTCGAGCCGTGCTCACCGCACCCTTCCCAAATCGCGGGCCGCTAGCGCGGATCATTCCGCCAAACTCGCCGAGCTGATACTGCGAAAATTGCATTCGACGCGATGCTAAGCAGACACATTACTCTTGTGAGCATTCAAATGCTGTCTCAATTCCATTTTTGTAGATTGAAGTCGACAATGTTGCCGCTCGTGTTTTCAAGTGCATCTCGACAGGTTTCAACGAATTCCACATCGCTTGGATTGTCAAGAATATGCAGAACCACGTCGTAGAGATCCACAGTCCGAACTAGTGCGATCCCCAATCGATCTGCATTGGTCAAGCATTTGTCAGTGAAGAAAGGTTTCCTCTTACCCGGTGCGATCAAACGATAAGCGTTTCCGAAAATTATACCTTTTGCCGGGAGATCAATTTCGTCTCTTTCGAAGTCTTCTCCGATATTCGATTCTAGTTGCCTGAACTTGGCGATTCCAATTGCAGCGCTATCCTTACCTTCCGACTCCCCGATCATGCGTATACCGCCGGCCCTCGTTATGACATGATCAATCTCTAGATCGCCTTCCCTAAGGTTTTCGACCTCATACCCCAAGAGTTCCAAACTATCTTCGATTGCCGATTCGAGGGCTTTTCCTTTCTCGAAGAGCAATGAAGTAAATCTCGCCACTTGTTTCTTTGATTTGAGTTTGTCGCCCTTTTCGATTGCAAGTTTGTTGATTCTATCCTGAATCTCCTCAATTTCACTGTTGATCGCTGCGACTTTCTTTGGCTGCCTGATTGAATCCATCCAGGTCGGGGTAGGTGTCTGGTCGCTATCGGCCCTAAGAACCTTGTCAATGGAAAACAATTGATCAGTAAACTTGTGTGCAAGGCGGACCTCTTCGTCTGTCCAGTCATCTTGTTCGTCATCCGCAAGTTCATAGAAATTTATGTATGGTAGGAAAACAAGGTTACCCGGCGACCCTTCCAATTTCATTATTGCAGCGACTACACCTGATCCATCTCTCGTAGAGAAGATCTTCTTGGTGGCGGTCGAATCTATTGTGACCCGATACCCGACCTCATTGTAAATAGCGGCCGACAACCCACCAAATTGTTCGTTATCGATTCTAATCTTTCTTCCCTTTGTATTTCTTACACTCAGCGAAAATGGCAACACCGAATAGTTATCAACCGGTATCGTGTTGTACGTTGTGGATCCTTTTCTAGGGGAGTCGGCACTTATGGCTCCATAATCGATTTTCTGCTCAGCCAATAGAAAATAGATCGTCTTCCCGTTTCGAAGTGCTACGGTAATTTCATTGGACCAATGGGAAATTGATCGTCGAACAGTTTTCGTATCCTCGATCGTGATGCAGGAATCTCCGGCCGAGAAGCGTTCACGACTCATGTGTGGGATTTTTGGATCAAATACGACTATGTCGTAATCCACCAATGACTCACCTGAGGTGTATTGGATTGTATCTTCCATCGTTGGAAGCGTGGTGTTGACAATTGCGAGACTTCTCATATTTCATATTCTTACCAAGAAATGGGCGAGGTTATCAATTGTTAGTTGTGTCTAAATCCACTCACCGGTGGTGCCGGTCGCGTCGTCATCGCCGGTGTTGCGGGTGCCAGCGGGTTCTAACAATAGGATCTGGCACTCTTCATCAGCGCGTGGGGCGTGTTCGACGCCTTTCGGTACCACATAGAGTTCGCCTTCATTCAGTGTGACTGAAGTGTCGCGCATCTCAATGATGAGGGTGCCTTTGATCACCAGAAAAAGTTCGTCGGTATCGTCGTGTTTGTGCCAAGGAAAGATGCCTTGCACTTTCGCGATTTTGACATGGGTATCGTTCAAGGCCGCGACGATCTTAGGCGACCAGTGATCTGAGAAGGCGGCAAACTTTTCTTGCAGGTTGATGACGTCCATGGGGACCTCTAGTTTCGCGCACCCTCGAGTAGGCGTCGTGCGATGACTTGGGCTTGGATCTCAGCGGCGCCTTCAAAGATGCTGAGGATACGGGCGTCGCACAGGATGCGGCTCACCGGATACTCCAGTGCAAAGCCATTGCCACCATGGATTTGCAGGGCGTTGTCGGCGGCGGCCCAGGCGACCCGGGCGCCGAGGAGCTTGGCCATGCCGGCTTCTAAGTCACAGCGGCGGTCCTCGTCTTTTTGACGGGCGGAGTAATAAGTGAGTTGCCGCGCAATCATGATTTCAACCACCATGGCGACGAGTTTGTTCTTGACGCGCGGGAACTGAAAAATTGCGTGACCAAATTGTTGGCGGTCTTGAGCGTAAGCCAAGCCGACTTCGAGTGCGGATTGGGCAACACCAATGGCGCGGGCGGCTGTTTGGATGCGGGCTGATTCAAAGGTCTGCATGAGCTGCTTGAAGCCTTGACCTTCTTCGCCGCCCAGCAAGTTTTCTGCTTTGACCTCGAAGTTATCAAAGCCGATTTCGTATTCCTTCATGCCGCGATAGCCGAGCACTTCGATTTCACCGCCTGTCATGCCTTCGGCCGGGAAAGGATTGTCGTCGTCATCGCTTCTTGGTTTTTCCGCGATGAACATGGAAAGGCCGCGGTAGCCCGGCGCTTCTGGATTGGTGCGCACGAGCAGTGTCATGATGTCGGTACGAGAGGCGTGGGTGATCCAGGTTTTGTTGCCGGTGACTTTGTAGACGTCGCCTTGCTTTGTTGCGCGGGTGCGCAAGGAGCCAAGATCAGACCCAGTGTTGGGTTCTGTGAAAACGGCTGTGGGGAGCACTTCGGCTGAAGCAATTTTAGGGAGCCAATGGGCTTTTTGTGCGTCGGTGCCGCCGCCAAGAATGAGTTCGGCCGCAATCTCGGAGCGCGTGCCTAGCGACCCAACCCCGATGTAGCCACGGGACAATTCTTCTGACACGACGCACATGGCGGTTTTGCCCATGCCCAATCCGCCGAACTCTTCGGGAATGGTCAGGCCAAAGACGCCGAGCTCACCCATTTGATTGAGCACATCCATGGGAATGAAGTCGTCGTTTAGATGCCAATGATGGGATTGTTCAACAACTTTCTCATCGGCGAAGCGGCGAAACTGATCACGGATCATGGTGTAGGTTTCGTCGAGGCCTGTGTCGCCGAAGGTGGCACTGCCGGTATTGGCGCCAATGAGTTCGGCGAGCGCGTTCTTGACGTCTTGGGTGTAGCCTTCGGTGACCAGTTGGCGAATGGCGTCTGTACCAAGTTTGGCAAGGTCGCTGCCGTCAAGCCCTAAGTCCATCAGGCGGATGATCTCGCCTTGGCTCATGGGGATGCCGCCGCCGATTTGAGCAGTGTATTCGGCGTAGGCGGCTTGCAGGATGAGTTTTTCAAAGTCGCCGAGCCTGCCTTCCGCCTCCAGTGCTCGGGCCCAATTCAACATCTCACGCAAGGCTTCGACGTAAGTCGCGACCCAGGATAGTCCGTGAGCGATGTTCTGATTAGCATCGATGAGTTTGGTTGAGACCTTGCCGTCTTCACTGACCCGGTCGCGAACCTTGGCGCGGGCCGTCTCATAGACGCCTTCGATGGTTGCAAACGCATCGGCACATAGGGTGAGGAGATTGTTAAGAATGGGCGCAGTCATGGGTCGATGTCCTAATCAGTTCGTCAACACTTGCCCCTCACCCCACGCGACTTCGTCTCGTGGACCTCTCCCGAGGGAGAGGTGAAATGACCCTCTCCTTGGGGAGAGGTGGTGAGCGGAAGCGAACCAGGTGAGGGGTCTTCCCCTCAAGCCCCTTGGTTGCCGGCTTCAATGGCTTCTTCGAGCGTGCGCATGCCGGGACGTTTGGCGGAAACAAGAACAGCCATGTTGCCAGGCAGGTGTTCGTTCTTCCACATTTTGGTATGGGCGCGCGGTATGTCGTCCCAGGAAAAGACTTCCGACATGCAAGGATCGATGCGTCGGTCGATGACGAGTTTGTTAGCTTGGGCGGCCTGTTTGAGGTTGGCAAAGTGCGAGCCTTGAACCCGCTTTTGCCGCATCCACAGGAAGCGCGCATCGATGGTCAGATTGTAGCCGGTGGTGCCGGCACAAATAACGACCATGCCGCCGCGTTTCACAACATTGACTGAGACGGGGAAGGTGGCCTCACCTGGATGTTCAAACACAAAGTCGACATCGTTGCCTTTGCCGGTGATGTCCCAGATGGCTTTACCGAACTTTCGAACTTCCTTCATGTAGTCGCCAAAGCCCTCGCCGTTGACCTCAGGCAATTGGCCCCAGCAGTTAAATTCTTTGCGATTGATGACCGCTTTGGCGCCCATGGACAGCACGAAGTCACGTTTGGAATCGTCGGACACGACGCCGATGGCGTTAGCGCCGGAGACCGCGCAAAGTTGTGTCGCGAAAGACCCCAGTCCGCCTGAAGCCCCCCAAACCAATACATTGTGCCCAGGTCTTAGGATGTGAGGGCGGTGGCCAAACAGCATACGGTAAGCTGTGGCCAATGTGAGGACGTAACAGCCTGACTCTTCCCATGTGAGATGTCGCGGCCGTGGCATCAATTGTTGAGACTGAACCCGGGTGAATTGCGCGAAAGCTCCGTCTGGGGTTTCATAACCCCAAATGCGTTGGCTGGGAGAGAACATCGGATCTCCGCCGTTACATTCTTCGTCCTCGCCGTCGTCTTGGTTACAATGAACAACCACTTCATCGCCAACGTTCCAGCGTGTCACTTTGGAGCCAACCGCATAAACAATGCCTGCGGCATCGGACCCGGCCACGTGATAGTCGGCTTTGTGGACATCAAATGGAGAAATCGGCGTGCCCAGTCCAGCCCACACACCGTTGTAGTTGACGCCTGCCGCCATGACGAAAACCAGCACTTCATGGCTGTCGATCTCAGGTGTTGGAACAACTTCGACCTGCATGGCCTCCTCAGGCGCGCCGTGGCGCTCGCGGCGGATGGCCCAGGCATACATGTTTTGTGGGACATGCCCGACAGGGGGGATCTCTCCCACTTCATAGAGATCTTTCAGAACCTCGGGCGTCGCTTCTTTGGCGTCGTCCTTCGTGGTGTCTGTGGTGGCCATGTCTTCCTCCTGTGGCGCAATTCATTGGGTCTTAGAACCTCGGACTTGATTGCCTCGTTGAGTGGCTGTTCATCCGGTGGTTTCGTCTCTTTTCTGGCTCTTTGGCGGGCGATGATTAGGCATCAAATGGGGCTTTGCAAGGTTTTTTTGCAATGCAGCACAAAGTAAGATAATTTCGCGACCGAAACGCCACTCGCAACAAATGACATCATCTTGGGACCGTAAATGTGACGTGGGCTCGAATCAGATGAAATGAGTATAGTAGAGACTGTAAGGGCGGCTGCCCTTATCTGCGAGACGGAGGAGATGGGATTGAGTAAGGGAAAAGAGGGTGACGGACCGGTGAAGGACCGACCCTGGATTATCCGGACTTATGCGGGCCATTCCACCGCGAAAGCCTCAAATGAGCTCTACAGGTCTAACTTGGGAAAAGGCCAGACCGGCCTTTCTGTGGCTTTCGATCTGCCGACCCAAACGGGTTATGATTCCGATCATGTTCTTGCCCGCGGTGAAGTAGGCAAAGTCGGGGTGCCGATTTCTCATCTCGGCGATATGCGGTCGTTGTTTGAAGATATCCCTTTGCGCAAAATGAACACGTCGCTGACGATCAATGCGACAGCGCCCTGGCTGCTTGCGCTCTATACGGCGGTCGCTGAAGAACAAGGGGCGTTGCGAAGCGACCTTCAAGGCACAACACAAAACGATATTGTGAAGGAATATTTGTCACGAGGAACTTACATCTTTCCTCCGGCGGCAAGTCTCAAACTCACCAGCGATGTCATAAGTTTCGCGTACCGCGAACTCCCAAAGTTCAACCCGACCAATGTGTGCAGCTATCATCTACAAGAGGCTGGCGCGACGCCGGTGCAAGAACTTGCCTTCGCCTTGGCCACAGCCATCGGTGTTCTGGATGAAGTGAAAGCTTCAGGTCAGGTGCCGGATGACGATTTTCCAACGGTGGTTGGGCGCATTAGCTTTTTTGTGAATGCGGGTATTCGATTTGTTACCGAACTTTGCAAGATGCGCGCGTTTGTCGATTTGTGGGATGAGATCACGAGAGAACGCTACGGGGTTGAAGATCCTAAGCTTCGACGGTTCCGATACGGTGTGCAAGTTAACTCTCTGGGGCTGACCGAGCAGCAGCCGGAAAACAACGTCTACCGTATCATTTTGGAGATGCTTGCAGTTGTCTTGTCAAAGGACGCTCGGGCCCGCGCTGTGCAATTGCCTGCTTGGAACGAAGCGCTTGGTTTGCCTCGACCTTGGGACCAGCAATGGTCTATTCGTATGCAACAGATCTTGGCGTTTGAGACGGATCTTCTTGAGTATGATGACATCTTCAATGGGTCTGCGGCCATAAACAAGAAGGTCGAAGAACTCAAAGCTGAAGCGCGTCGGGAACTCAGGAACATCGAAGATCTAGGCGGTGCAGTTGCGGCGATTGATACAGGCTATTTGAAAGAACGCCTCGTCGAATCAAATGCCACGCGGGTGGCGCGCATTGAGTCCGGTGAACAGATCGTAGTGGGGGTGAACAAGTTTGAACAAAGCGAAGTCTCACCCTTGGCGGCTTCAGATGATGGCGGATTTTTGACCATCCCGGAAGGTGTTGAGGAAGATCAGATTGCCCGCCTCAACGCTTGGCGGGAGGCGCGGGACAATAAGCGTGTTGAGCATGCGCTGGTGGATCTTAAGACCGCAGCCAAAGAAGGCACGAACATCATGCCCGCATCGATTGAGGCCGCGAAAGCGGGAGCGACAACCGGTGAGTGGGCAAAAACTTTGCGCGATGTGTTTGGCGAGTACCGCGCGCCTACCGGCGTCAGCAAGGCTGCGTCCAATGATATTGCGGAAGATCTCGACCCGATCCGAGAAGAAGTGGACCGGGTTTCGAAGAAATTGGGTAAGCGGTTGAAGTTGTTGGTGGGCAAACCAGGCCTCGACGGACACTCCAATGGGGCTGAACAGATTGCAGTGCGGGCGCGAGATTGCGGCATGGATGTAGTTTATGACGGCATTCGCTTGACGCCTGAACAAATATCTCATGCCGCTAAGGATGGTCAGGTGCACGCGGTCGGTGTGTCGGTTTTGTCGGGTTCTCATATGCCTTTGGTGAAAGACCTGATGGGGCAAATGCACGATGAAGGCCTTTCTCATATTCCGGTCATTGTGGGCGGCATCGTTCCGCCGGAAGATGCGGCCGCCCTTAAAGCCGCGGGCGTAGCCGCTGTCTTTACGCCTAAGGACTATCAAGTCTCCGACATCATGCGCGAGATCGTTGAGATCGTGGATGAGTCTGTGAGTGAGTAGGGTGGATCCGTCCATGCCTAAGCAACGATATCCATTTGAAGATCCCGACGTGAAAGCCAAGTTTGCTGCCTTTCCTCTTGCGGAACGTCAGGGATTGCTGGGCCTTCGAAAGTTGATTTTCGATGTTGCAACAAAGACCCCAGAGGCTGGGGTTGTTCATGAAATGCTGAAATGGTCGCAACCGGCCTATCTAACTCCTGATACAAAGTCAGGATCGACGATCCGGCTTGGACTACCGAAAAAGGGTGGGTTTGCTGTTTTTGTCCATTGCCAGACTTCTATCATTTCAGACTTCCAGATCTTGTTTCCGGATGACTTTGATTATGAAGGCAATCGAGCGATACATTTTCTAGTTGGTGAAGACCTCCCTTTTGACAAGTTGGAGATCCTGGTCCGGCGTGCTTTGACCTATCACCTGTAAGCCCAAAAAGGCTCTCAAATCCGTACGGTTTGTGCCGTCGGCGTGGTTTTATGGGCTCCCCACCCGATTCATATTTCCTGCAGAAATGTTGGGGCTCGTGTTATGCGAGTATCTAGTTGTGCCCTAGGTTTGCCTTATTTGCCCCAGCATTGCCCTAATTGGCCCCTTTGAGTGCCCCATTTGAGCCCTTTACTCATCATTAACCAAACGGGCGTGTCGGCCCGGGCGGGGCGCAAAGCCAGAAGGAGGTGGCGCGCTGGGGAGTAAAGAGTTCGGGGCGTAGTAGAGTTTCCCACCCAGTAAATGCGTAATTCGGTATCGGACGACCAAAATTAGTCCAGCCGGAACTTGAGCGAAAAACATGCTGCTTAGGACCAAAGTCGAGGTTGGAAATAAGCAGAAAAACGCGAGGGATACGAGATGAGCGACTTCAGAAACACACAAGGACATGCCGAATACGGTGCTGTCGAACAATTTCCGAATCAAGAACCGCAAGAGCGTGGAAAGCGTCATCGTGAGATGCGCAACGCAACGCGGCCGACCATTGGTCAGGCCATGTATGACCGGATGTATGACGCAGTGGTCAAAAAGGATCCTGAAGAAGGTTTGATCGATGAGATCATGGCCATCCGCTGCCAGGAAGAACTGGCGATGCGTTCAAATGGTCAAGTAGAACTTTATCCTGATGAAGCAACTGCCAAGCTCGCCGTCCAACAATATATCGATGGCAAGCGAGAAGAGTTGAGCCAGGAATTGGATCACCCTACTTGGGGTCCACGTTTCAACTACCGCAACTACAAAAGAGGCAAAGGCGGTCTCAGCGGTCGCGGAAATTCAAAAGGCGGTCTCTTTAGACGCAACAAAGACGAAGATGAATATGCAAATGGCGACCAAGGGTCGATGATTGAACCTAGCCGCCAAATGCACAAGCAAGACCGCATGATAGCTGCCAATGTAGAGCAATCGCGCCGTTATCACCGGTTCACCGGGTTGTATTTGGGTAGTGCGGTGGTTTCGATTTTGATCGTCGCAGCGGCTCTCTTTGTTGACTACAACATCATCAAAGAATTCTGGCACCAAGCTATGGTCAATGAGTACATGCAGTTGCCGCCAGAACTAGCAAATAGCGTCACGTTCAAATCGTTCCAAGTTCTCTTTGCCACAATTGGTATTCACTTGGTCTTGCGTCACTTACCTCGTTGGGCACTTGCTGGTTTCACAGGGCTCTTGTTCCTGATGACAATGGGCATGATGCTGTCAATTGGCTTCTTGTATGCACACAATTCATTGCCTAATGACAACCAAGCGACATTGGCTGGCCGGGATACAAGTACCACCGCCATCGGTGACGCTTTAACGTCTTTAGGTCTGCAGGGTGATGCAACCGAGGCTTCCAGTGCTGCCAGCGAAGTTGTTCTGCCCGCATGGTTGGAACAGTTGGCTGTCTATGATGCCATGGGTTGGATGATCGCGCTTTCCGCCATTTTCCTGATTGTTGCTAGCGTTGGTGCCTTGTTCTTGCTTTGGGCAGAGCACAACATTCGCAACTTCACGGTGGCTCGCGAGTATCGCACGCGGCAATATCAGACTGAGCGTCTGCGCCGGGCCGAATCCATCGCCCTTCAACTACACGCTCGATAAGATCTGAGGTTATGGGCGACAATTGTCGCCCATACTCGAAACCTGGCGGACTAGGAGATCTTGTCAAAGCCAGTAGGTCTATTCTGAGGTTAAGAGGATGAAGATCATGACAATAGGTTTAATGGTAGCGGGGGTCGTCGGGTTCTTTGCAATGGGTGGTGACGATGTGGTGGAAGAGCGCGTCGCCTTGATGAAAGAAAACGCGATTTTTGCCGAAGATGTTTCCGACGTGAGCAGTCGTGTCGGTGAGAGCGAATTGTTGCATTTGGTTTCTGACGATGGTGGTCCGTCGCGTTTGATCATCGGGCTAGATTTGAGTGCTAGCAATCCTCTGGTGACCGACAATATGTATGCCTATAAAGCAGGTCGCCGGGTTGGCGAGATGGTCGGCGAACTTGAATATCGATCCGAGCTGACTGTTCGGTCCTTCGGTTCCTACGACGCTGAAAAGAATCCTCTTGCGATTGATACTGATGTGAGTGTCTATGCCAAACCTGAGGTGCTGAAGAACCAGATCACTATGTTGATCAAGGGCGTTCCCTTGTTGATCAAGCAAGGCAAACTTCAAACTCAGAATATGACCAACATTATCGCGTTCCTTGAAGAAACAGCCATTAACGTGGATTGCGGTCAGTTGCCGACGACAATTGTGTTGGTAACCGACGGAGTTGAAGATTCGGAGTACACCCGCCTCATCCATCGCGACGCGAAATTGCCGAAGACCAAGAAGATTTTCAAAGGTTGCAAGGAACTTCAGATTATTGGCGTGGGGCGCGGAATAAATTCTCCGTCAGAAACAAAACGTATCCGTGGCGAGTGGAAGAAATGGGCAACGAAAGCCGGTTTTGAGAATTTCCATGCGGTGAATGACTGGTAGAAATTACCTAACTAGGGCGTGGTTGAAGTCGCTCCCTGGCCTCGACGGGCGTTGCGCCGGACAAGCGCAACGCCCTTATCGTTTGTGCTTTGTCTCGTTTTGCGAGGCGACGTCCTTGATCGTCCCGTATCAATGCATGGTGGATATAGGTGGGTGTCTTTAGACCCCACAAGGCTTGCAGTACCAGGTGAATGTAGGTGGCGTGGAAGAGATCATGCCCTCGAATGACATGGGTAATTTCTTGCAGGGCGTCATCCAACACGACTGAGACGTGGTAGCTCGTGGGTATGTCTTTTCTTGCCAAAACGATGTCGCCCAGTTCTTCGGGCATTGCCTCAATGGTGCCGTTTTCCCCTTCCGGCCCGCGTCCTTCTTCCTTGAACGATAGACCTTTGACGTTGCTTTCAGCGAGGGTCCGAAGGGCTTCAGGTAGGTTCAGTCGAATCGCGTGCGGTGCGTCACTTTGCAGTCTCTCCTCGCGTTCAATCGCGCCCAATTTACTGCATGTGCCTGGGTAGGGAGGGCCTTCAGGGCCGTGGGGGGCGCTTGGACTCTTTTGAATTTCCTCAGCGATCTCTTTTCGTGTGCAAAAACATGGGTAGGTAAGGCCTTGGTCTGTTAGCTCGGAGATAGCTTGGCGGTATCTTTCGAAATGTTCGGATTGGCGAAGCGCAGGGGTCGACCATTCACATCCAAGCCAGGCTAGATCCTCATAGATTGCTGCCTCAAATTCGTCACGGCATCTGCCTGTATCTGTATTCTCAATGCGAAGGAGGAATGTGCCGCCTTTTTCTTTCGCAGTTTGATATGCAAGCAAAGCTGAATAGGCGTGGCCCAGGTGAAGAAGCCCGGTTGGGCTTGGCGCGAACCGAGTGCGAAAACCACTGTTACTGGAATCAGCCATGTGACCGCTCTAGATGGAAATCCTGCAATTGGCAAGACTGAGGCGAGTGTGCGAGAGTTGCAAGTGTGACATGGGAGTATTCCTTGGAAATGAAAACGAGAGGCGATCCGGTCCGCATTGAGACGCTTGCCCATCTTCATCAGCTGGCGGAAGTGCTTGGTGGACAAGACGCTTGTCTTGCGCGCGCCCTCGATGACGCAGGCCCTTTGCCTGATCGTTCAAGGGCGGCGAACTTTGAAACGCTCCTGTCAATCATCGTATCGCAGCAGGTGTCACTTGCGAGCGCGGCTGCAATTTGGAGACGCATTGAAAAAGTCCTTCCTGACGTGACTGCAGAGGCGTATCTCAAACTTCCTGTTTCTCAAGTTGATAAATTGGGGTTGAGCAAGCAGAAGAAGATTTATGCCGAAGGTTTGGCGCGTGATGCCCTAGAGGGAAGACTGGTAATTGAAGATCTTCAAACTTTGGATGACGATCAGGCGATGGAAGCGCTGCGATCCACCAAAGGCATTGGACGGTGGTCGGCGGAAGTGTTTTTGTTGTTCGCTCTTGGGCGATCAAATGTGTGGCCAGCGCAAGACATCGCTCTGCAGTCGGCGGTGCAAGATCTCCACAAATTGGACACACGCCCCACGGTCGAAGAGATGGATGAGATCGCCCAAACCTGGTCACCGCTTCGCGGTGTCGCGGCGCAGATTCTCTGGGCTTACTACCGACATATGATGGTTAACCCTAGGGGCTAACGTGAATGCGAATCAGTGATGATTGAGGGTGTCATGTGTTCGTCATGCCAAGGGGGTGGTTTTTCAACGAAAAGCCGCTAAACTTTAGGAGAAGAAGGACGTATTTGGAGTGAGTAATCCTATGTCTATTCAGGCCAATAGCAGTATTAGGGCGGCCTCGCCTGAGGCGTGTCCGGCGCTTGTCTTAAATGCTGACTATCGCCCACTGAGTTACTTCCCGCTCTCTCTTTGGTCTTGGCAAGACTCCATTAAGGCAGTGTTCTTGGAGCGAGTGAATATCGTGTCTGAGTACGAGCAAGCGGTTCACTCGCCCAGCTTTGAGATGAAACTCCCAAGTGTCGTAAGTTTGAAATCGTATGTGAAGCCTGCAAAATATCCGGCTTTCACGCGGTTCAATGTGTTCCTTCGGGACAGATTTGAATGTCAGTATTGCGGTGATCCTGAAGATCTTACCTTTGACCATGTCATACCACGCTCAAAAGGTGGGCAAACAACTTGGGACAATGTGGTTGCGGCGTGCAGTCCGTGTAATTTGAGGAAGGGCGGTCGGATGCCACGGCATTGCGAGATGTTTCCGCATCAAAAACCTTTTCGACCAACGGTTTTTGATTTGCACCGCAATGGCAGGATGTTTCCACCGAACTATTTGCATGAGAGTTGGATGGATTATCTCTATTGGGATACGGAATTGGATCCTTAAGTTCGTTGCCCGCGAATCTAATCACGTTCCTTATGCGCAAAGAAAAAGGCGGTGCCTCACTAGAGGAACCGCCTTCTCTTTAGATCTTGTATTGGTCAGGCTTAGTCGCCTGAACCGCCATCGGTTGCTTCGTCAGCTGCATCACTTGCCGCGTCAACAGCATCAGCCGTTGCGTCAGCAGCACCATCGGCAGCAGCATCAGCCGTTGCGTCCGCAGCGTCTGCAGCACCATCGACGACTGCGTCAGCAGTCGCATCGCCAGCGTCCGCAGCACCGTCCATAGCGTCGGCCGTTGCATCTATAGCGCCATCAACTGCATCCACGGTTGCGTCTACGGCATCACCTGCCGCTTCGACGGTTGCGTCTACAGCGTCACCGGCAGCATCCATTGCATCGCCAGCCATTTCGGCGGCTGCGTCTGCAGCACCCTCGACGGCTTCACCAGCTTCATCCATGACTTCTTCGACCACCGTTGTGGTTTCGTCCATGGATTCTTCAACTTCAGCTGCTGCTTCTTCTTCTGCAGCTTTTTCATCAGCGCCTTTGTCCGAACACGCACTGATTCCCAGTGCGGCGGCAAAAGCGACGCTCAAAAGCCATTTGTTCTTAAGTAGGTCAGAGTTCATCGGCCCCGTCTCCCGTTGCTTACTAAAAAAAGGGTACTTGCTCCCCCAAGGTGCATAGTGTCCTTGTTCGCCCAGTATGTCCAGATTCGCAGAAATCTTGGGACGGATCACTCTGGATCAACCTAGAACCTAGCGAATCACTGGGAAATCTATCAGATCTTTTCCGAGAGGCGAATGGCTAATTTGGTTCCTGCCCTGATGGCATCAGAGAGGATGCGATAACCCGGCGCTTGTTCAGCACCACTTTCGAGCGCGGTTTCCTTGTGTGCAACCTCATCGTCGCGGAATTTCTCAATGGTTTTAGACAGTTCCGGCTCAGCCTCACCGATTTCATCAAGTTGTGACTGGTAGTGGTCTTCGATGACCTCTTCGACGGCCGCGGTGCAGGCCATGGCTGCCTTTTCACCCATTAATGCGGTGGCAGCCCCAAGGGCAAATCCCGCCACATGCCAAACGGGTGTTAGGGCCGTTGGCCTCACACCGCGCTCATTGACGATCCGATTGAAGGCTTCAAGGTGTTCCTTTTCTTGCTCTTCCATGTGGCGGATGGTCTCTGTGGTGCCACGTTTTTCGGCTCTATTGGCTAAAACAGCGAGTTGGCCTTTATAAATGCGAATGGCGCCGTACTCCCCGGCGTGGTCTACGCGGAGCATCTCGTGCATACGCTTTTCAGGGGAAATCGTGCCTGGGCGCTTCAACTCCACGTTCTTGCGAACCAGAGGTTTCGGTTTCGCCATACTCATGAGCGTCGTTCCTTTAAGAACCGATACAAAGGGATTGCCGCAAATAGGGTCAATCCGCATCCAATGAGGAAGTTATAACCCGCCATTGATATGCCAAACAATGACCAAGGTATTTTGTCGCACAAAACGACTTGCATGTCGGTTTGGGCCAGCATTTCTTCGATTGAGAGTTGGTTGCCGGAGGCCGTACACGAGGTTGGGCCAGGCCACCACTTTTGCTCGATGCCGGCGTGGTATCCTGCCAAATAGGCGCCGTAGGTGAGTGATGCCACAATTGCTGCTGACGGAAGGTAAGGCCAGGCGGTCTCTTTGGTCTTTGCCCAGCGCCATAATCCAATGGCAATTAAGGCGAAAAAGATTGCAGCCCAATAGGTCTCGCGTTGTTCAAGACAAAGGGGGCACGGCGGCATGTTGCCGAAACGCTCAAAGCTGTGAGCACCGGCCAGCATGGCGGCGGAAACAAGAGCAGTGAGCAAGACGATCTGATCATCACGCAGTTTGGTGATGAAGTCTGTTACTAGCTGGATCGGGCGAAAGGCCATGAGGCGTCCTTTGAGGTCGACCAGCCGATCATACATAACTTTTGAGAATTTCGAGACCTTCGAGTCCTAGAGTGATTCCAAAATAGACCAACAAACTCACCCAGATGGCGCCAATGATGGTTCCAAGGATCACAAGAAAACCGTCTCTTTCTAGAAATCCAATAGACATAATAGCGACGCCAACGCCCGGAACTGTATTGGTTGCAGGCAAGGGAACCAGAATAGAGGCGCAGAATATGGTCATGAAGAGCCCGAATACGCGTTCTGCCGGTCCTTGCGTCAACCAGACCAACCTAGGCCTTGAGATGTTTTCGAACCAGCTCACATATTTTTTTGACCGCTCGGCGACGCTGGTCAGACCATCTTTTGAAATGGTTCTGGTGCGCGCCTTTTGAGGCAGCCAAAGTGTATGCCTGCCGGCTGCTATTTGCAGGGCGATGAAGATCATCGGTACCGCGACCGCTTGGGGAATGCCGTAGAGAAACGGAATGCAGACCGGTAAGGAGAGGACCAATTGGACGATGCCAAAGCCGCGATCGCTTAAGCGATCGACGAGATCGCCGACGGTCATTCCGTCTTCGCCAATCTCAGCAGCGATTTCCAAAAGCAGATCTATCGTGCTCTGCTTGGTGATGTCGGGGCTCATGGACACGGCTTCCATTGTCATGCTTGGACTTGGCTCTCTTATCAGTGCTTCGGATATGAGGCAATTGTGGGGCCTAAGTATTGCGGGAAGGTTAGGAATTGCGCGGTCGGCGCTCCCCTTAACCTGGCCGGACGACCCGTTCTTGATTTCTGAGGCGATCCCTTGGTTTGCGGTTGACGGGGGTCTCGTTTTTCCTATGATGCGCGCCTCTTGGTGCGCGGATGTGGCGGAATTGGTAGACGCGCTGGATTCAAAATCCAGTTCCTTTGCGGGAGTGAGAGTTCGAGTCTCTCCATCCGCACCAGAAAGTCCCTCAAAAAGCGACGTTCGACAGGCTAGGCCGCCCAGCCTTGCAGGCGGGCAGCGTCAGCACGCGTCTGCATGGGATAGCAGTGTGTGCAGCGGCGGTGGTTACCAAACGGCTATGAGTTTGTGATTTTGGATTTTGACTTGTAGTAGCCGCGTTGCTTCAAATCATTAATGATTTCTTTTCGCCAATCATCTTTATCATTGGGCAAGCTCGTGGAGGTCTTTGACGACTTTTTCGCAACCTTCGAGTGCGTGGAATGAATTGGAAGCAGTAGACTCATTTGAGAGCGATTCTGTTGTTTGGTCATCAACCTGTCCTCTCGACCGACTCAGCATTCTCTCTTTCCGCCAAATCTGCCACGACCAATTGCTCATGGCGAGTAAAATCGTCAATCGATGGGTGTGTAATCGGATGGGCATCCTTTTTTACTACAACTACCGCTTTTCCTTGTCTCTTTCGCTCGGTTCTATGACCAAAAAGCCGTATGACATTTTTGGGAGCCACTCCCTCATACTGGAGGAATTGCACTAGGCTATCCGCGTCACCGCTTGTTGTTATGGAATCTGAATGTAGTTCAGTTGCAAGGCTTTTTGGGTACGGTTCGATGTATACGACTTTTGTAATACCACTGGCTACTATATGCCTTGCGCAACTGTGACAAGGGTATGTGGTTGAATAAAGCGTTGCACCCTTAAGTTCTCCTGTTCCACTTCGGGCAACTGAAATGATCGCTTCCATCTCTGCGTGTACGGATCGAGAATACTCGATGAGATTTTTGATGTCGGTCTTCTTGACCTCGTCCTTGAATGTCTCGAATTCGACTTTGGTCGACACCATCTCAGCCGATTTCAACTTGTCATAAAGATCCTTGTACAGAGCGTCCTTTTTCTTTTCGTTGAGACATTCTTTGTTCATCCACTTATAGCAGCGGTGGTCGCAATTCTCATCGTCTGACTTGTATAGACCACCATTTGATTTTGGGACGTCATTGCATCCTATGCCAAGCAACTCCCCTGCTGAGGAAAATATTGCGGCTCCAACTTGCCTTGATAAACACGCGGATTGAGTGGCAGCTGCGGCCGCCTTATACATTGCCGACTCACTTTGATTTGGCGTTCTGATTGTTGAATTGAACAATATTTCAAGGTATCGCGTGAGGACTTTCTCAAGTTGATCATCATTCGATTTGTCGTTTCTAAGGAAAAAGTCAGCCAATTCTGTTGTGTCTCTGACACGCTGACCAAACGAGAGTCCTTCTGATTCATCGCGCGAAAACAGTTGATCGAGATAGTCTGAAGAAAAGCCGTCTCTCTCAAGTCTGCCCTTGCGGACATTCTGGGGTGCAAAGACCGCGAGGAGCCAAAAGACATCACCGTAGACATTTTTCAACAGACGGAATTCTGCGGGATGTTTGAGAGAGTCAATTATATGCGCTTTTCGTCTGGTGATCGGAATCGAGTCCCCTGACTCTGTTTCTCTAAATCCTCTGTCTCTGCGCTCGCGGGCAATACTTTCAATGCATTTTTCAATCACATAGTTGTCTGAGAATTTCTTGCGAAGCTCATTGCCAATATCTTGCAAAGAACTTGTTTTGTCTTCCGGGGTAACATTGCTGTCAAATTCCTGTCCAACCTTGTCGGCATTTGCTTTTATTTGATCTGATGCTTTGACGATATTGACTTCGTAGTCATACTGTTCCTCGAGCAACCTTTTAAGTATTTTGGCACTGCACGAAACCCCAGACCCTATGGGTCCCACTACACCGAATACAAGTTCAGGGGTTCGCCGGTCTTCCAACGCTATAGGCACTAATTTCTCAGAGTCGAGCGTCGAGCCCGTGTTCTTTGTGGAGACAGGTTGGGGCATTTAAGATCCCAGCAATGTTGGCCTTTAAGTCGCATGTGGTGTATAATTAAACATACAACCGGTCAATATAAATGGGAATTGCCTCTAAGCCGCCCAGCCTTGCAGGCGGGCAGCGTCAGCGCGAGCCTGAACCGGGCCGCCTAAGAGTTGGCGGTTGAGGCCGATACGCTTGAACCAATAGTGCAAGCCCAACAGATCGGTAAAGCCGATGCCGCCATGGACCTCGGTTGCGGTTCGGGCAACGAACTGCCCAGTGTCTGCTAAGTGGGCTTTGGCGTGACATGCCATGAGTTCTGCCTCGTCGGGAATGGCATCAAAAGCGTGTGCGGCGTACCAGACCAGCGAACGACAGGGTTCAAGTTCAGACGCCATTTCCGCGCAGAGATGTTTGACCGCTTGGAATGACGCGATGATGCGATTGAACTGTTTGCGTTCCTTCGCGTATTCGACTGATTTTTCAATCATCATTTGACTTGCGCCCAGCGTATCTGCTGACAGCAAGACGCGACCGGCGGCGATAGCGCGGTTGGCGCCCAGTCCCGGCTCATTCTCCGCTGTCAGTCTTTCGCCGTTCACATTGTTCAAGATGAGCTCACCGGTTGTCCTGGTTGCATCGATGGTTGGCAATGGGTTGACTTTGAGCCCCTTGGCGTCGTTTGCCACTACATTGAGCGCGCCTGTTGCGTCGGCGATGAGATGGTGGGTTGCTGAGCCAGCGCCGATGGCAAACATGGCCTTGCCGCTCAAGCTGCCATCTTCGCTTGATATCGCGGCCCCTTCTCTGGCGCCGGTTCGCTCCGATACGGCGACCGCAAAACGGGCCTGGCCGGTTGCGATTTCTGGCAAATATTCGGCCTTTTGATCTTCCGTTCCCGTGGTCATCAGTCCAATGGTCGCCATGACATTGGCGGTGAACGGAACCGGGGCCACTCGGCGCCCAATCATTTCTTGGATCAAGGCAGCATCTAAGAGGCCAAGGCCCATGCCGCCGAACTCTTCTGGAACCATGGCACCGTTGGCGCCCAGTTCCGAAAGGCCGTCCCAAATTTCTTGTGCCACAGGCTTTGAGCTTTCAGCCACTTCGCGGACACGGTCTAAAGGGCACTTGTCTTCGAGGTAGCCGCCGACGCTATCTTGGAGGAGGCGCTGTTCTTCTGAAAGTCCAAATTCCATGGGTTTTCTCCTCTTAAGCTTTGGCCACTTGCGGTGCAGGTTTGGGTTCGCGCGGCATGCCCAATCCAATTTCGCTGATGATGTTCTTTTGAATTTGGGCGGTGCCACCACCAATGATCAAGCCTAAGTCAAACATGTATTTGAATTGCCAAGCGCCTTGGTCGCGCAAGTAAGGACTATTGCCATAGAGGGCGCCCAACTCGCCAAGAATGTCGATGGCGAAACTTGCCAGCTGATGATTGAGTTCGCAGCCCTGCAGTTTGACAATGAGACGCGCGAGACCCGGGTTCTCCCCTTTGATCGAATGGGTGAGGAGTCTCAGGCCGTGATTCTGCATGGCAAGAACGCGCGACTGCAATTGAACCAGACGGTCGCGATGAACAGGGTTGTCCATCAAGCGTTGTCTATCCACTGTCTCTTCATTCATCATGTCGATGAGAGCCTTGAGGCGCGTGCCTGCCTGATTGGGATTGCCCAACATGCCGCGTTCGTATTTGAGGGTGGCGTTGGCGACCATCCAGCCTTCGCCGCGGCCGGCGACAATTTGGTCAACCGGAACACGCACGTCGGTGAAGAACACTTCATTAAAGAGCGCTACACCTGTCATGGTTTCCAGAGGGCGAACTTCGATGCCCGGCGTGTCCATTGAGAAAATTAGATAGGAAATGCCTTGGTGTTTCTTGGCGTCCGGTTCTGTGCGCACGAGACAGAAGATCATGTCGGCGTGTTGGGCGTCGCTGGTCCAAATCTTTTGACCATTGATGACGAAGTGATCGTCCTCGACATGGGCTTTTGTTTGCAGGCTTGCAAGGTCGCTGCCGGAATTGGGTTCTGAGTAACCCTGACACCAAATGATATCGCCCTTTAGAGTCTTTTCGATCCACTCTTTCTTTTGTTCTTCGGTGCCGAGTTCAAGAAGTGTCGGCACGAACATCGAAATACCTTGGTTGGCGAGGCCTAAGGGCATGCCAGCCTTGGTGAACTCTTCGCCGATGATGCGCGATTTTAAGATGTCGGGCTCAGCTCCGTAACCACCGTATTCCTTTGGAATGGTCCTTGCCGTGTAGCCATGTTTGATGAGCAACGCTTGCCAGGCTTTTTGACCAAGTGATTTCGAGCTGGCACCTGGCGCCTTGTCCTTGTTGGCGGTGACGAAGTCTCGCACTTCTTGTTGAAAAGCGAGGTAGTCTTCATTCAATTGAAGATCCATGGGGTTCCTCAGATTTGTTCTTCTTTTGAGGCACCTTAAGCGAACCAATTCCGACCTGTAAAGGCGGCCAAGCTAAATGGGCACTAGAATGTTTGATTGGTCACGAAGGCTTCGATTTTCCCAGACGCTCATTGCCGTGTTTGAAGTTTTTGGTCGCTTTGGCCATCAAGAGCTGCGCCTCTTGTTCTGAAGAGCCCGCAACACGAGAGACAAAGCGCTCGGCTTCTTTGCCTTTCAAGGTCACGACAAGGCGGTTGTTGTAGTGCAGGAAGACCTTGCCGTCTTTCGCTTCTCGGTAGCTGAACGGTTGGTCAGCGAGAGGGTCATTGTTTCGGTCGTTCATGAGGGCCCTAGAGGCTCTTCAGGAATGAAAGAAACGCGTCGTTGAAGGCTTCTGGTTGATCAATATTGGCGCCGTGGCCGGCCTTTGGGATGACGACTTTTTGGGCGTTCTTGATCTTGCCCGCCATATAGTCTGTCGGTGCGATGAAAGCTGTGTCGTCTCCTCCCACTAGGGCCAATGTTGGCACATCGATCCCGGGCAAGGTTTGGATCACGTGATCATCCTTCTGGGTCAGCATGCCGCGGGCTGCATGGATTAAGCCCTCGGCGGAGCGGTGCCGGCTGGTTGCACGTTCTGAACTGCTCGACTTCAAGACCTCAAGCCCCTTCTTCTCAAAACCTTGCGCTATTTTCTCGGCGCTTTGGTTCCAGACCTCGCGTCCAGAGTCACTTTTGTACCCAGGGCCGGTATCGAACAATGCCAGTGCTCTGACGCGTTCGGGATGGAGTGCGTTGAAGGCAAGCGACATGTAACCGCCGAGGGACAGGCCGCCAATGATCGCCTGTTCCGCTTCGACATGGTCGAGGAGGGCGACCATGTCTTCGATTGTATGGGCTTCACTGTAGAGTGAGGCATCCTCTGGGTAAGCGCTATGCCCATGTCCACGCATGTCCCAAATGATGAGGGCGTGATTTTTTGCGAGTGGGTCAATCTGACCTTTCCACATTCGCGACGATGATGAAAAGCCATGTGACAGGAGAATTGCCGGGCCGTCCCCGTGAACCTCGTAATAGATGTCGACGCCGTCGCGATTGAGTACTGACATGAGTTGTCCTCTGAAGAGTTTTTGAGGTTAAGCGCGGGTGCCGAGGAGTTTGCGGGCGATCACCCAGCGATGAACTTCGGAAGGTCCGTCATAGATGCGCATGTTCCTGACAAGAGAGGCCATGAGTTGCAAGGGCATTTCTTTGGTCATGCCCATGGCGCCGAAACACTGCATGGCATTGTCAACAACTTCCCACGCCATTTCGGTGGCATAAACTTTGACCATCGATATTTCACTGCGTATGTCTTTGCCCTGGTCGTGTTTCCAGGCGGCGTCATAGACCATCAACCGGCAGGCGTGGATCTTGGTGGCTGCATCGGCCACCCACCATTGAACGGTTTGTCTCTCTGCTAGCGGTTTTCCAAATGTCACACGCTCAGGGGCGAATTCACACATCATCTCAAGGGCGCGTGTGGCAATGCCAAGACACCATGACGCCATTTCGAGACGTCGCGTGGAAAGGCGGATCTGCATGGGCGCGAAGCCCTTGCCTTCTTCGCCTAGGAGTTTCGACGCTGGAAGCCGGCAATCTTCCAGTGCGATTTCATAAGTAGAGGCGCCGCCGATCATGGGGATCTTGCGAACGACTTCAAAACCCGGTGTGTCTTTGTCGATGAGAAAAGCCGAGATACCACCCCGAGCGCCTTTTTCCTTGTCGGTCACAGCCATGGTGATGGTGAAGTCGGCTTCGGCGGCGCGGCTTGTCCAAATTTTTCGGCCGTTGAGGACCCAGTCATCTCCGTGGCGAACAGCGCGAGTGATCATGCCGGATGGATCAGCGCCAGCACCCGGTTCTGAAATGCCGATAGCGGAAATGGTCTCACCGCGCACATAGGGTGCAAGATATTGTTCGCGTTGTTCATCGTTGACGGTGGCCATTAACATGCGAAGGTTTGGCGAATCAGGCGGAAGGACGTAAGGGGTCACAGTCTTGCCAATTTCTTCGTTGACGCCGATCAGTGCCACGGCAGGCAGATCCGACCCGCCAATGCTCTCCGGGGCGTCCAATCCCCAAAGTCCTAGTTCCTTCGATTTCAAGTCGATGGGTTCTTGCTCTTGCTTGGTGAGATGGAGGCCTTCGCCTGACGCTTCGCGCTCGAGCACTCTCGGCTCCAAAGGCATCAATTCGTCTCCCACGAAATTGGCAACCAGTTCTTTAAGCATTCGGTATTCTTCGGCCAGCTCAAAGTCCATTGTTCTTTCCCTTTTTCAGACTTGCTCTAACATGCGCAAAACTGCCGACAATGTAAAACGCTGAAGACAGTTTTCGGACGCAACGAAAGATAGCATGAGTGGATTAGAGGGAAGAGTAGCGTTGGTCACAGGTGGGCGCCGGGGAATTGGGCACTTCTACAGGAGCCACTTCGCGGTCCCGCAATTGAAGGCTGCGGCGCGCGGTGGGCCTTATAATGTTGGTAAGGCAGGCATCGAAGCGCTTGCCTTCACCTTGTCGAACGAACTCAATCAAGACAGCGTCTATGTGAACGCAGTTGCGCCTTTCGGGTATGTGTGCCGTCCAGACGAAGTTGCGCAAGCAGTTGTCTATTTCTGTTCGAATGAGAACTCATATGGAGCCGAGTAGAAGATTTTGCTTGGAGGCAATTGTCTCCTCACCAGGATGCACACGGCAGGAACCGGTTCCAAATCCAATCACTCATAAGTAAAGTTGCGAAATCCCCGAGGCATTTACCAAGAGAGTTCGTTGAAATCACTCGGCGGCTGCTTCCGCGGCCACACGTGCCACGTTGCAAAGAGTGTATTTGGTGTGCGGACAGCCTGAGATCGGATCGCGGTCGCTTGTGTCTGTCAACTCGTTGGTGTTGACGCCGTCGAGGACGGGGTTCTTGGGGTCCGAGTTTGGCATGATCATGCCCATGCCGTTTGGAATCCACATATGACCGGCCATCACTTTCTTGTCGATCTCAGCGGGCAATGTGACGGACCCACGTCTTGTTGACACGCGGACCGCCGTGCCATCTTCGATGCCAAGAGTGTTTGCGTCTTCTGTGGATAGATGAAGCGTGCAGTGGGGACCGCGACCTTTTCGCCAATTAGGATCACGTTGGATGGTGTTGGCAGTCCAAGAGGTCCGCAAACCGGCGGCCAACACAAACGGATAGTTTGGGTCGGTTTCTGGTGACGTTTCGGCGGCGCGCCCAATCTCGCTCAACATCGGTGCGGGTGCCAATCTAACTTTCTTGTCTTCGTATCCGATGTTGTCGTCGAGATTGTTGTCGAAGTCCTCGACAACAAACAGCGTGCCTTCGGGATGATCAAGCAGCTTCTGGAATGACGCGGTGGCGAGTTCAAACGGATTATCTGACGTGACCCCAAGGGCGGTCGCGACGCCTTGAGGTCGTTGGAAGGCATTACTCATGCACTGCAACAAGACGGCGGTGAGGGCAGGGCTCGGCATGTGGGGTCCGACCAAACGGTAGGTCCAGCCAAGCATGGTTGCTTGGTTCCCTGCGGACAATTCTTGAGCTTTGGCAAAGAAGGCCAAGGCACCATCGGCGGTGAGTGCATTGGGGGCTAGTTCGGCAAGCTCAGTTGGAGGTTCTGGAATCAGGCCCAATCGCTCCATCAGCGAAACATAAATCTCAGACTCCGGCAGAACATCGCCTTTGGCTGGCAATACTGGTGGCCGGAGTTGAGCGTGAATGCGCGGGAATCCCTTGGGAAAGCCGCTCCATTCCCACTTCTCATACCCAGTGGGCACAGGCAGCACATAATCCGCGTCCCAGGCGGTCTCTGTCATGGCAGGATCGATCACGACCATAAGGTCCAGTTGCTTGCGGGCCTCTTTCCAGGCTTTGGTATCAGAGAAGGAGAGATAAGGGTTTGAGCCTTCGACGATCATGGCGCGGATGCGCTCAGGATGGTCGAGCATAATTTCTTCTGGCACGAGTGTTGGCGAAAACATACCGAACCCGCCAAGGGCCGAGATGGCTTGAATGCCGGATGCGAGGGCGCGTTCTGGTTCTTCAAATCTCTTTGGGCTCCACTCCGGCGGGCTTTGGGTCCGCCCAAAAATCATGCCGCCCTCTTTGCCCACATTGCCGGTGATGATGCAAATGGTATGGATGAGATAAGAAACCAATGTTGAGAACGGAATTTGCTCCACGGCGAGATCGAACATGATGCTCGCTTTTTCAGATGTTGCGAATGCGCGGGTTAGGCTTTGAATTTCCTCAAGGGAAATGCCGCAATGAGCCGACATCAATGCAAGATCAACGGAGCCGAGAGAGGATCGCAACTCCTCAAGACCCGTTGTTTTGTTGTCGACGAACTCTTGGTCAAGCAAGTCATCGGAATCGACAATGGTTTTTAGGATTGCGAGGAGCAGGTAGGCATCGCTTCCAGGGTTCGCTCGCAAGTGCCAATCGGCAATGCGTGTGGTTTCGGTTTCGCGTGGGTCGACGATGGCGATTTTTGTGGATTCGTCTTTTGCGAGTTTGCGAAATGTCTCATTGGGGTTGTGGCCACGGTTTGAGATTTTTGGGTTTGTTCCCATCATCAATAGGAAATCTGTGTTGTCTAAATCTGGATGGAAGAAGACCGCCGGCGCCGAATCGAACATCCATTGCCCGACCAAGAAGTGTTGGGTCTTTTCTTGCGCGAAGGCGTTGAACCAGCGCTTCGATCCCATCGCTCCCAACCAGGATATGCCGTAAGGGCCATCAAGGTGATTGGCCTGGCCGCCAATGCCCACGAGGGAGACCGAGCGGGGACCGTGTGCCCCGTGGATTTCCTTGAATTTTACTGCGATTTCGTCGAGGGCAGTGGTCCAATTGATCTGTTCAAAGGTGCCATCTTCGCGCCGCTTCAAGGGGTGTTGCACTCGCTGCGCGTGATCGGCGTAGTAGGGAACGCTCATGGCTTTATTGCAGATGTAACCATGGGTGATCGGATTGGATTTATCGGCGCGCACAGCACTTATGTTTCCGTCCTCCACATCGACGCGCAGGCCGCAATTGTGACTGCACAAAATGCAAACCGTTGCGAGGTCCGTTGCATTTGCCGGGATGGGGGTGTTTGAAATTGATGGGTGCATGACGTTCTCCCTTGGATCGATTGGACTTAACCTCTAGCGGTTTGATTTGTTCTTGTTGGGCCGACGCTCTCATTGGAACGGATGTCGACTTCGCGAGGATTGATGGACTCACTGCACTCAGAACAAGCGACAACGGACCTAAAGTCGTGACCGCAGGTTCGATGGCGATGCAGGATGGGTGGGCCATTCTCGTCGGCGTAATGTTTGTCCCCCCAATGAACCAACGTGATCATGATGGGGTAGAGGTCGAGCCCCTTTTCGGTCAGACGGTATTCAAACCGCACGGGGTTTTCTTGGTACGGAACTTTCTTTAAGATGCCGTCCTCGACCAGTTTGGCGAGACGTTCTGTTAGAACCCGGCGCGCAAGGCCCAAGCTCTTTTGGAAATCTTCAAAGCGGCGCACGCGCATGAAACAATCTCGCAAGATCATGAGTGTCCATCGATCGCCAATGACCGACAAAGCTCGGGCGACCGAACAGTTTTCGTGTTTTATTTCTTTCCAACGCATGGGCGACCTCGCTTGAGTGTGACGAATGACCTTTGACAACGTTCCACTTTAAGACTTACTGTAAGTCTTAAAATAAGACTAAGTCAAGGGAGGCCCAATGGATAAGAAAAACCGTACCGTTGCCGTGATTGGCGCAGGCGATTACATCGGTGCCGAAATCTCAAAGCGCTTCGCACGCGAGGGCTACACGGTCATTGCGGGACGGCGAAACAGCGATAAGCTGGCGCCGCTTGTGACCGAAATTGAGGAAGTAGGCGGAGAAGCGCACGGTCTTTCGCTCGATGCGCGCAAGGAAGATGACATAGTCGACTTTTTTGCCAAAGCCGAAGCTCACGCGCCACTTGAAGCTGTGATCTTCAATGTGGGCGGTAATGTAAACTTTCCCCTTCTTGAGACGACTGAGCGCGTGTTTCGAAAAGTTTGGGAGATGTGCACCTATGCAGGGTTCCTGGCAGGTCGCGAAGCGGCGCGCCACATGGTGCCGCGGGAAGAAGGGTCGATCTTTTTTACCGGTGCGACCGCAAGTCTTCGCGGCGGGTCGGGATATGGTGCCTTAGCTGCGGGTAAGTTCGGCCTGCGCGGCCTTGCCCAATCCATGGCGCGGGAACTTGGACCGAAAAACATTCACGTGGCACATTTGATTATTGATGCGGGCGTCGACACGGCTTGGGTTAGGACACGCATTCGTGAAGCACACGGCGACGAGGTGGCTGACAACATTCCAGAGGGGCGGCTGCTCAATCCGGCGTCTATTGGTGAAACCTACCTGATGCTGCATAATCAATCGCGTGATGCGTGGACGCACGAACTTGATGTTAGACCTTTTGCGGAAAAATGGTGAACCCCCATGAAACTGATTGAATTTCATTTCGACTTTGGCAGTCCCAATGCCTATCTCGCCCATCTCGTGGTCCCGGGAATCGAAGAACGTACCGGCGCAACCTTTCACTATGTGCCGGTCCTGCTAGGCGGCGTTTTCAAGGCAACGGGTAATGTATCGCCGATGATTTCCCTGCAAGGCATTAAAAACAAAGGAGAATATGCGAGGGCAGAGACCGATCGCTTCATATCAAAGCACAACATCACGTCGTTTGAGATCAACCCTCATTTTCCGGTGAACACGCTGGCCATCATGCGCGGTGCCGTTGTGGCTGAGCGTGAGGGGAATGCGAAAGAATACATCGATGCGGTGTATACGCATATGTGGTCGGAGCCGAAAAAGATGGATGACCCAGACGCTATTGTTGCGGCACTTAATGCCTCTGGCTTGAACGGGGCACATATTCTTGAAGAGACGCAGAACCCAGAAGTGAAGGCGGCCTTGGTTTCCAACACCGCTGACTCGGTTGAGCGAGGGAACTTTGGATCGCCGACCTTCTTTGTGGGCGAAGAGATGTATTTTGGCAAAGACAGTTTGCGCGATGTTGAGGAAGAGATTTTGAAAGGGTAGGGGCGATGGCAGATGCGATCAAAGTCGACACCGGCACGGACGAACTATTGTGCGACATCAAAGACCGGGTCGCGACGGTCACTTTCAATCGACCCCATGCGCGAAACTCTTTGTCTGATGAATTGACACCTGCCTTGCGAAAAGTGTTGCTGACGCTCAGTGACGACACGCGGGTTGGTGCGATCCTCATTACCGGTACGGGCGATGCCTTTTGTTCCGGCGGTAATGTCAAAGGCATGGGCGACAATCGTGCAAAACCCGTAAGCCGCGAAGAAGCGACCGAACAATTGAAGGAACGCCAACGCACGCTCACGGGTCGGATCATGGTCATAGAGAAACCGACCATTGCGGCGCTGCCAGGACCGGCGGTCGGGGCGGGTCTCTCCATTGCGCTGGCTTGCGACATTCGCATTGCGGCGGACACGGCCTTTCTCGCGACCGGCTATGCGGCCATAGCGCTTTCCGGTGATTACGGTATGGCTTGGCTTCTCAATCACCTTGTCGGCACATCCAAGGCTCGTGAACTCATGTTTACCGGCCAGCGGGTCTTTGCGGCGGAGGCGGAACGCCTTGGCCTGGTCAACAGGGTGGTGCCGAAGGAGGAGTTGCGCGAGGATGCGTTCGACTTGGCGCGCGATCTCGCCAATGGGCCGACAGAGACCTTCGCGCTCATGAAGGGCAATCTCAACTTCGCCTTGACCCATGCCTTTTTCGAGAGCCTCGACAAGGAGGCGGAAAACATGGTGCGCTCAGCGGGAACGAAGAACCACAAACAAGCGGTTGAGGCTTTCATCGAAAAGCGCAAACCGGTGTTTGAGAATTAGAGGTCTCCTTTAGACCGGCAAGTCCCCAATCGCTGATGTCACAGAGCCGGTTTCTTGATAGGCCCGAATCGTGCGTTGGGCGATTTGCATTTGGTGGATTTCGTCAGCGCCATCAGCACAGCGAATCTGTCACGAAGATTTTCCTAGAAACGCTGGCATTATTGACTTTGAGGCGGCAAGAGAAATTGAATAAATCCGCAGGCCCCCGTTTTCTCGGTTGTCGATATATCTTTGTGATCACCCTCAATTCGTTTCGTTACGATTGCCTTTGTTTCGTAATAGTCCGGATGTTCATTGTCGAAGAACCCCAGTGTGCTGTGGAGATTGCATTGGTATTCATCGAGATGCCACAGTCGCCAGTCATCGGCTCTTCCTTCCATTTGTCGAGACATTTGTGTCGTACCCTCGTAAGAACCGAGAGAGATTGTCGTCGGCAATCCTCCGTCGACCCTTTGTGCCATAAACATGAACAGACGCATGTGGTCGCCAGATGGTTCAATGAACTGGAAAGCGACAACCCTGTAGTCTCCGACTTCGAAAGTGTCCCTAGCAAACACCTGTTTTTTTTGCTTTTGCATATCCGGCAGATCATGCCAAAGGTCAGTTAGTCGCTCGATTTCGACATCGATTGCATCACGTCGATCCAATCGATGTAAGCATCGAAGCAATTCCTCGCTTGAATTTATTCGGTAAAGGTCCGGCTCTAGCTCGAACAATCCACCAATGAGTTCAACGCAATCTTCGTATTTGCCGATATAAATGGCTGCTCGCCCTCCGTTGATTCGGGAGGCATAGGAGATTTCATCGTTTGGCCGAAGTGAGACAGCTTTCTTGTAGAGGCGAACCGCCTCGGAATAGTTTCTTGTGTCGTATGCGTCGTTAGCTTGTTGCTCCAACGCGCGAACCGTTTCATTCTTGGTGTCGTCTTGGGCAAACAATTCGGCCTTTGGGATTAGAAGCGCGATCAGTAGAGCGAATGTGAGTCGGATGAACATGAGTGCAGTCCCTCAAATTTATAAGGGTAGAGTGTATACTTATACACGATACAAGCAAGTTCCTGACCGTCGTGGACCCTATGGAATTGGCAGAGCAAGTAGAAGAATTCAAACAGGCAGATCGCCAATCGCTGACGTCACCGAACCGGTCTCTTGATAGGCCCGAATCGTGCGGTGGGCGATTTGCATTTGGTGGATTTCATCGGCGCCATCGGCAAAGCGGGCCCAGCGGGCTTGTTGGAACATGTGGGCGAGGGGCGTGTCGGTCGAATAGCCCAAGGCGCCATGGACTTGAATGGCGCGGTCGATGATACGGTTCAGAGAATTCGCCACGAAGTGTTTGGCCATGGAAACCTCGGACCGGAACTCGTCGCCTGCGTCGATCTTGTGTGCTGCATGTAAGACCATGAGTTTGCATTGATAAAGCTCCATGGAGGAGTCCGCGATCATCCATTGAATGCCTTGCTTGTCTGAGAGGTAAGAGCCGTGGGCGTAGCGTTTGGTGGCGCGGTCGACCATCATCTCCAGTGCCGTTTCGGCTTGACCGATCCAACGCATGCAGTGAGCCAGCCTTGCCGGGCCTAAGCGAAATTGGCCGAGCTTGTGGCCGAAGCCGCGCTCGCCGAGGCGTTGCGTGTCGGGTACGCGCAAATCTTTGATGATGATCTCGGAATGGCCGGTGGACCCATGCATGGTTTCCACTTCGCGCACTTCGTCCCAACCATCTGAGGGGATATCGACAATGAAGGCGGTGTTGGCGGCTTGGGGAATAGAGGGGTCTTCTTCGGTGCGAGCGATGAGGATCGCAAACTTGGCGCGGTGGGCTTGGGAGATGAACCACTTGTGTCCGTTGATCACCCAGTCATCGCCGTCTTGAACCGCTTTGGTTTGGATGAGCGTAGGGTCTGAGCCGGCGACCTCGGGTTCGGTCATGGCAAAGCACGATGCACTTCGTCCTTCGCACAAGGGACGCAAGTATTTTTCCTTTTGTTCGTCGGTGCCCCAATGCAGCATCGTGTGCATGTTGCCTTCATCGGGGGCTTGGCAGTTCATGGCGAAGGGGCCAAAGCGAGTGCGGGCGGCCTCCGCCGACACCATGGCGAGTTCTACATGGCCGAGTGCCATACCGCCCCACTCCTCCGGCATGTGCGGTAACCAAAGACCGCGCTCTTGAGCGGTGGTTCGCATTTTGACGACAGCATCGATCAGTGTTTTGCGATCGTCTTCAATGATCGTTTCTTCCAGCGGTTTGACGGTGTTTTGAATGAAGTCACGAATGCGGGCGCGCAATTCTGTGAGCTCGGGGGTGAGTGTAAAATCGATGGCCATGGGGTTCCTCCGAAAAGGGTTTTGTTATTGTTCTTGAGGAGAGAGCATGAGGTCGAGACCGTCCAAAATGTCTCGTGTCATTTGCTCGCGCGGTTTGCCCCGTCCATCCTCGTGGATGTCGACATTAAGCGCGAAGGCGTAAGTGTTATCTTTTGTTTCGAGGTAACCCACGAACCAGCCGACTTGGGGGTCACGGCGGATGGCCCAGCCGGTTTTACCACGGAAGATGTAGTTATCGGTTTGATCGCGGATCATGATGTGCTTGACGATTTCAAGGGTGCGCTCAGAAAAGGGCAGGTCGTTTTTGTAAATGCGACGGATGAATTCAACTTGTTGTTCCGGCGTTATCAGCATCGGCCCTTCGAGCCAAAACAAGTCGACTTCTTCCCCTAACTCACCATTGCCGTATCCAACCGCATCAATGTGGGTTTGCATTTTTTTCAGACCGACTTCGCGGGCTATCCATTGATAGGCCCAGACGGCCGACCGGCGAAAGGCGGTTGCGAGCGTTTGGTCTTGGTTCCAAGCCTCATAGAAGCGCTTCTTGCCGTCCCAAGGGATCACCTCTGTCTCATTCGCGACGATCGCTTCTTCGAGGGCCACCATGGAGTTTAGGATCTTGAAGGTCGACGCCGGGGGTTTTGGGAGTTGGGCACGCGGCTCATTAGAGTAGTAAGTGTGTCCTGCGTTTTCATCATAAAGGACAAAGGTTCCGTCGACCCCCTCTTCGGCCAGAACTTCAGCGGCGACGGCATCGACGCGACCGGCAAACTCACTTGCCTGAATGCCTTGCGGCCACAACATCGTGAGGGATGCGACGCAAATCACGGACCATTTGCGCTCTCTTCGGCTTCGCTTGATGGGGTCTCGAACCATGATTTAGGGCTTTGGATTTTCCTCGGGTGCGTTCAATACATTGAACTCGATGGTCTGGGATGTCATCTCTTCTTGTTCTTCATCTCGCAATACATCAGCGACGGCCGCGAAGGCTTCATGGGCCTCTCGCCTCTTTTCGTCAGACCATGCGGTTGGCCAAGTCGCGGCGCTGGCGATCACCATCTCGGCTGAAGGGTCCACATAGATGAATTGGCCGCGAACGCCTTCCGCTACGTAAGTTCCTTCCGTTGGGACCCACCAGAGATATTGGTACCCAATAGCTGGATCTTGCCGACCGGTGAATTGCAGATGGGGCGCGCTCGGCGTGGTTGCTTCTAGGACCCATCCTCTTGGGAGGATGTGCAGATTATTCCAGACACCGTCTTGTAAATAGAGCTGTCCAATTTTAGCGTAGTCACGAAGGCTGGCATTGATGCAGCAACCGGCCATCTCCATGCCTTCTCGGCCTGGGCGATCAAGAAGCCAGGTTGCGTCATGGCTCATGCCGAGAGGTTGCCAGATCTTCTTCTCTAGATATTCAGATAACGGCTTGCCAGTGACTTTAGTTAAGAGCCATCCGAGAATTTGAGTTTCGGCTGTATTATAATTGAATGTGGTGCCGGCTTCTTGTCCACGCGGGAAAGAGGCGGCGGCCTCATTAGCGCGTTCTGCGTTTGTGAACATGGTAGACATGAAATACGTGATGATGTCCGCCTCATCATCGCCTTCATACGTCTCATTGAACTCAACGCCAGATGACATCTGCAATACTTGCTTAACGGTCACATGTTCATATGCCGTCCCTTTGAGATCTGTGACGTAGTCAGACACTCTGTCATCCACACTAGAGATCAATCCGTCACCGATTGCGATCCCGACAAGAGTTGATGTAATGGACTTCGCAACTGACCAAGATGCAAATTGTGTTCCTTCGTGCGCTTTTCCAAAGTAGCGCTCATATACGATGTTGCCTTGATGGAGAACGACGATGCCTTGGGAATTGTTACGCTTCAAAAAGGTCTTGAATGAATGGGTGTCGCCGCCGAATGAATAGGTGAGACCTTCGATATAGAGGGGGGCTTCTTTGAGCGTCGATTGAGTGGGCGCTTTGGAGATTGTGCGGGCGGGAAAAATCTCCGCCATGTGCTGGTGGGACCAAACAATCTCGTTCGGGTCGAACAGTGTGGCGCGTGTGATCTCGGTTGGTGTTGGCTCCGCCTGAACGTTCGCGTCTGTTTCAGAAGGGCTGTCGCCGTCACATCCCCATAGACCTAGGCATACCGCCGCGAGTGCGATTGACAGTTGTTTCATGTGATCCCCCGATCCTGCGTTTTTTGTTGTCCTTATCATAGTCGGTTCCGCATTGGCGGCAAGGGCATCCTTTCCTTCTGCTTGGCCTCATTTTCAGGTGAATCTACAAGGCTGATCGCTTGATAGTTGAGCCCATCTGAGTTTATCGCGCGTTGTTGATTTAGGTGCTGCCTGAAGTGATGCTATGACTGCTACTCATTGCACCTGCTCTAGGAAAAGAAATTTCGCGAAGGGGAACTCATGTCCGTCTATCTTATTTTCGATATCGATATTCACGATGATGCGCGCTACCAAAAATACAAGACAGAGGTGCCGGCTCTTGTCGAGAAGCACGGGGGAGAATATCTGGTACGCGGTGCAGATCCGGTTGTGCTTGCAGGTGACTGGAAGCCGTCCCGTGTCGTCATGTGGCGTTGGCCAAGTACGGACGCCATTAATGCGTTCCTAAACGATCCAGACTACGCAGAGCTCAAGGCGCTGCGTGAAGAGATCTCTACGACACAGAATCTGTGGATCTTGCCTGGTGTGGATGAGGCTGGCGACTGAAGGTCCCAATTTGCGAATCTGTCGCGATTGTGGTTTGTTCAGTCCAGGGAACGGGCCTTGAGCCCTGAGGCATGAGGACAGCATGAATAAGACGGTTCTAGGAGTTGCGGCAGCCGCCGTGGTGGCGCTGGGTGCATGGGGTGTTTACACATGGACCGGCCAAGACACGCCGGTTGAAACTGTGGAAGTTGCGGCTCAAGACGAGGCGTTGGAAGCATCGCATGAGGTGACCCATGATACGGTTGCCAAAATTGCCTGGTATGAGGGCAGCGTCGACGAGGCCTTTGCGCAATCGGCCGCGGAAGACACACCGATCTTGCTCTACTGGGGGGCGGAATGGTGCCCGCCTTGCGCGCAACTGAAGGCGACCATTTTCAAACGCTCCGACTTTATCGAAAAGACCAAGCTCTACATTCCTGTCTATCTTGATGGGGATACGGACCGGGCCCAGGTCTATGGCGAAAAGTTTGGCGTGCGTGGTTATCCAACGCTCATCGTTTTTAATCCGCAAGGGGATGAAGTGACGCGAATTCCCGGCGGTATGAACCTTGAGGCTTATGCCAGCGTTCTTGACTGGTCACTCAATGATATGCGGTCGGTTTCCGAGTTGGTCGCGAGTATTATGGACGAGGGATATACGCCTAATCTCAATGAGACGCGTTTGCTGGCGCACTATTCTTGGGGACAAGACGGCGGCAAAGCACTTGGCGAGCGCGACAAGGCAGAAGTCTTCAAACGCATGAGCGCTGTGACGCCAGATGGTCTGATTGTCGAGAAGAGCCGTTTCGATACGCGGTATATAGATGCTTTGGTTGCGGATGAAGAGGTCGAGCTTGATGATGAGACGAAAGCGGAAATCGTTGAGCGATATGTTGGGATTGTCAAAAAACCTCTCATTGCAAGTGCGAACCAGCCGTTTGTTGCTTATTCTTCTGAGAACATTATCAAAGCGGTCTCTGATGAGGGAAGCCCTCAACGAGAAGAGTTGATTTCAATTTGGGCGGATCGGTTGGCGGCATTCAGAGTGGACGGTGCTGCGAACATGGCTGATCGTCTTCGCACCTATATGAGTGAAATCGGCCTCCAGAAATTGAGAGATGGGAAGGTTTCGGAGTCGTTCAAAATCGCCGCTCGTGAAGCTGTTGAAAGAGAGCGGGCTGGGGCGGCCGATGCTTATGAAGCAATCGTTGCGACCAACATGGCCTTTTACATCCTTACCGATACCGACCAAGCGGACTTGGCTAATGAAATCTTGACAGCAGAGCTCGAGAAGTCAGATACCGGATTCTATTGGATGCTTGATCTAGCAGACATTGCTGAAGAGGCGGAAAGAACGGATGAGGCGGTTGCGTGGCTTGCAAAGGCCTACAACACCTCGACTGGGTTGGCGACGCGGGCGCAGTGGGGCTCCTACTATGTGGATGGTCTCACGCGTATGAAAGCCGATGATGCGACGACCATCGAAACAGCAGCGCTTTCCGTCCTTGGCGAGCTCGATGCGCAAAGCGACCCTTTCCATGGGCGCAATAAGTCGACGGTCAAGCGAGTGGGTAAGGCGCTTACCAAGTGGGCTGAAACAGAAGATCGCCAAGTTGTTCTTGACCGGGTCAATGGGCGTTACGGCGAAATCTGTGGGTCACATTTTGACGACGAGGAAGGGCTTCAGGCCTGCACCGAGCTCTTTACACCTCCAGAAGCTTAAGGGCCTTCCTGCGACGCATTGACGTAGTAAAAGCAACCGCTTGGCATTGAATCACGTCCTCCGAATAGCCATATTTGAGAGGTAAGTTTGCGACGCAAACGATTTTGCGTCGCGACGCTTGCCATGGTCTACTCCGGTTGGGCCTGGTGGGTGTGGCCCACGATTAGGGATACTCATGACACGTTTTTCTTCTCTTCTGCGCATTGCCCTTCTTCCTGCGTTTCTGTTGCTGGTGATGGTGAGCGGACCATCTCTAGCGGATGAAGATGCAGAAGCCCTCCTGCGCAAAGTGGATGAACTCTACCGTGGTGAATCGAGTGAAGTTTCCATCACCATGGAGATCGTAACGCCGGATTGGGAGCGCGCGCTTGAGATGCAGGTGTGGAGCATCGGGATGGAGAAGACCTTCATTCGCATTCTTTCACCTAAGAAAGATCGCGGTGTTGCAACCCTCAGGCTCGATGATGAGATGTGGATGTACTATCCCAAGATCAACAAAGCGATCAAAGTCCCGCCATCAATGATGATGAGCTCTTGGATGGGCTCCGACTTTACCAATGATGATTTGGTGAAGGAGTCGTCTCTTGCCGATGATTACAATATTGATCGTGAAGATACGGAGACCACCCATGTCCTGACCCTGGTTCCCAAAGAGGACACAGTGACAGTTTGGGCGAAGATTGTGGTGATTGTGGACCGCGAAGATCTCATGCCGATTGAGCAACAGTATTTCAATGAACGCGGTGAACAAGTTCGCCAAATGAAGTTCTTAGAAATCAAAGACTTTAACGGACGTCGTCTCCCAGCGCGCCTTGAGATGATTCCGCTCAACAAACAAGGCCATAAGACCGTCATCGTTTACAATGATGTCAAAATCGATGTTGAGATTGACGAGGAAATTTTCACCTGGCGTCATCTTAAAGAACGTTTCAACTAGGGGCGTTTGTGAGGCATGTTACTTCTTAAGCTTGCCATTCGAAACATTATGCGTTGGCGCCGTCGCAGTCTGTTGACGGGACTTTCCATGACGTTTGGTTACTTCATGGCGTCCTTCTCGATTTCCATTTCCGAGGGCTCCTACGGCAACATGATTGATGTGTTTACCCGGAGCCAAACCGGACACATCCAGATCCACGCCGACGACTATCTTGATAAACCCTCAATCTACAAACGCATCTACAATGTGGATGAGGTCTTGAGCGTCGTGGACCAAGTTCCGGGCGTGGTGTCAGCAACGCCGAGAATTCTGACAGCAACGTTGGCATTTGGTGGGGAGAAATCCTCGATCGCCCAGGTCTTTGGTATTGATTTGGAGCGTGAAGTGGCGACCTCCCTTTTGGGCAACAAAGTCAAGCAAGGGACTTTCATCACCGGTGCGCCTTCAGCCGACGGTTACGATGTTGCGATGATTGGAGCAACGCTTGCCCAGAATTTGAAAATCGGCTTGGGAGATGAACTCATCCTTATCGGCCAAGGCGCGGATGGTTCGATTGCCAATGACATCTTCATGGTCGGTGCGATTGTTGGCACAAAGGACTCAGCAGAACGCCTCAACGTCTATTTGTCGATAGAGGCGGCGCGGCGGTTCCTTTCGATGGGGCCGGTTGCGCATGAGATTGCGATTGTTACCGAGGATCCAGATAAGGCCCGAAAGGTATCATCGCGTATTGCGGAACAGCTGGACAATGATGTTCTCTCTGTGGCTCCTTGGCAGGTCGTGGAAGAAGCGTTTTATCGCACAATGACCGCTGACAAGAACGGCAACTATGTATCGGTCGGGATAATCATTGCGATCGTGGCCATCGGTGTTCTCAACACAGTGCTCATGAGCATGTTGGAGCGGATGCGTGAGTTTGGACTTCTCAGAGCCATCGGCACGCGCCCTCGTCAGATTTTCAATATGATTGTGGTGGAGACGTTAATGTTGGCGTCACTGGGTTGCTTGTTCGGCTTTGCTCTCGCCCTGCCTACAAACCTCTATTTGGCCAAGAACGGTATTCCGATTGGTATGAGCGTCGATGTGGCGGGCTTTGCGTTTGACAGCATCTTGGGCGATGTGTCGCTGCTCACCCTCGGCGCACCAGCGGTCGTTGTGTTGTTTTCGGCCTTTCTTGTCAGCCTTATGCCGGCGATTAAAGCCTCGCGTGTGGTGCCTGTTGACGCACTGAAGGCGGTGTAGGTCATGTCTTTAATCATACGCCTCGCCTTTAGAAATATTTTTCGCAATGTTCGGCGCACCGTCCTAACGGTACTAATGATTGCCTCCGGTGTCGCCGCCATGATGGTCGTGGACGGATTGATGGTTGGTATGGAAGACCTGATGGTCCGACAAGTGACGGGTACCTTCATCGGTGACGCGCAAATACACCGCGAAGGATTTCGCGACACTTTTGACCTTGCTTTCTATATCGAAGACACAAGTGAAATTGTTGATGTGTTGAATAGTGACCCAGGAGTTTCTGTCTATGGAATGCGAGTCTTGTCGGGCGGCATGATTTCGTCGTCGAATAACATCGCCACAGGTCTCGTCTATGCGGTTGAACCTGAAAAAGAAGCTCAGATTGGGCGCCTCAAAGAGGCGTTGGTCGATGGAGAGTATCTAACCGGACAGTCCTCAACCGAGATCATGATTGGGCAGAAGATGGCAGAACTTCTAGAGGTTCGCTTAGGAGACCGGATCGTCGCGACGGTGGCGGATGCCAACAGCGGTGAGTTATCGCAAGGTCTATTCAGGGTGTCTGGCTTTTTGCAGTTTAACGACCGGACCATGGACAAAGAAATGGCCTTTATCTCGCTGGCGCAGGGTCAGGAACTGCTAGGCATTGCGGGCGGTGCGCATGAAATCGCCATACGGTTTGACGATACGATGCCCGAGGCAGAGACCTTGGAAAGACTTCAGGGCAAAATTGCGAGCGATGAAATCGAAATCTTAGGATGGCAAGGATTGATGCCTGATCTCGCCAATATGCTAGAAGTGCAGGACATTTCACTGTGGATTGTTGGTGGCATTCTCTTTGTGTTGGTCTCGCTTGGTGTCATCAACTCCATGTTCATGTCTGTCTATGAGCGACATTATGAGTTTGGCGTGATGTTGAGTTTGGGCACGCGATCTCAGGGTCTCTTCAACTTGATCTGTTGGGAGGGTTTCCTGATTGGTGTCTTTGGCTGCATTGCCGGCATCGTCCTCGGAGGTGTTTTATCTTACTGGTTATCGATTCAGGGTATCAGTTTTAGCAATGCAGAATTTGCTGGGCTCACGATCAATGAGCCGATCAAGACTATATTGCGGCCCCTACAATTCACGATCATACCCATGTTTGTTGTCGTACTGACCACAATCGCCTGCATTATCCCTGCCCTGCATGGGGCGCGATTGACGCCGTCGAAGGCAATGCGAAGAGCGCTCTAAGAGGAAATTGAGTCATGACACATGTCATTGAAACCAAGAAACTCAGCCGACACTTTGGCAAAGGCAATGTGCTCGTCAAAGCGCTCGACGAAGTGGATCTTGTGATTGAACCTGGAGAGTTCACCGCAATCGTCGGACCATCGGGGTCCGGTAAGACGACGCTTTTGCAATTGATTGGTGGGTTGGACCGTCAAACGTCCGGTAAGATATTCCTGAACGGGACGGCAATATCTGAAATGTCGGGCAAGGAACTATCGGATTTTCGTCGCGATCACATCGGCTTTATCTTCCAAGCATACAATCTGATCCCGGTTTTGACGGCGCAAGAAAATGTCGAGTACATCATGCTCCTCCAAGGCAGAGACTTGAAAGAACGTCGGATGCGGGTGCAAGAGATATTGGGGATGGTGGGACTTGAAGGTATGGGCAAGCGCCGGCCGGCGCAATTGTCAGGCGGACAACAACAACGGGTCGCGGTAGCGCGCGCCATGGCATCGCAACCGGATCTTGTCTTAGCGGATGAGCCAACCGCAAACCTAGACTCTGCAACAGGGGCCGCGCTGGTCGACCTCATGAAGCAGTTTAATGAAAAGTTGGGCATGACATTTGTCTTTTCGACCCATGATACAAAGATCATGACGCGGGCGAAGAGGTTGATTACTTTAGAAGATGGGCGGATCGTTGACGATAAAGATCAGACATAGCCTCGCAGGTCTATTTGGCTTTGCATTTCTGATTGCGCCAATGTTGGCGCAGGCTGGCGATATGCATTTTAGCGGATACGCTAAGAGCTATCTCGTCGGGCAAGATGCGCCGAACATCGACTTTGCGCCCAGCCCATTTGATGATGCCTCGGTTCAATCTCAAAATGCCCTTCGATTGATGATGGACGGCGATATATTCGACGACATTGCCCTTGAGGTTCACTACGAAGCAAAGCCGGTGTTCTCATCCATCTCAGGCCTGGTTGGCAGCGGCGGGCTCACGGCGACGACATCGTCGGTCGGTACCAGGTACCGGCTGTCGGACATCAACAATGTCATCGATTTGGATGGTGGGAAGTCTGTCCTCGTGCAAAACCTTGACCGTTTCAATGTTCAGTTCGACACCAGTATTGGTGAGTTGACGATTGGTCGGCAAGCCATTGCCTTTGGCTCGGCGAGGATGATCAATCCGACGGATACATTTGAGCCGTTCCTCGTTTCTACCTTGGACAGAGAATATCGAACAGGCATTGATGCGGTTCGGTTTCAGACATCGTTTGGTGCGTTTTCCGAACTTGATCTAGGGGTGGTCATTGGCAACGAAGGCCGTCAAGACAGCAGTGCGCTCTTTGGTCGTTACAAAACCTCGGTTGAGGGCAACGATATTGAGGCGGTGGTTGTTCTCCATGACGGCATGACGCTAGTTGGTGGCGGTGTTGAACGCGCTTTGGGTCTCTTTGGGTTTTGGCTTGAAGGGGCGGTTGTGTCATCCGATGCAGGAGCTGACTATTCGCGGTTCTCGACAGGTATCGACCGGGCGATCACAGACAATTCTCTTTTCATGATTGAGTATCACTACAATGGCGCTGGTACAGATGACCCTGCGAACTATGTGGCGCTCTTGGGGTCTGAGCCCTTTGTTCGAGGGGGTGTCTTTTTGCTCGGCGAACACTACGTTATCCCCTCTGTCACTTGGACGGTGACGCCACTCTTGGGACTTGGCGGAAGCGCGTTCTACAATGTTGGTGATGATTCTGCGTTTGTGAGGTTGAGTGGCGAATACAGTCTGTCTGAAAACCTCTACATGGATTTCGGAACCTATCTCACCATAGGAAAAGGCGGAACCTATGGACCGGTCCCGCCTTTCTTGTCACTTGGTTCTGAGTTTGGCAGTTCGCCTGCGACGCTTTACGTTAGCCTCAGATACTACTTTTAGACCTTCTTACAATTTCTCCAACGGCACATCTTCAGCTGAAACAGCGGCTTTGAGGAACAATCCTTTGGTCATTGTGGCCAGTGGATCTTGCGCCCCTTCTTGGGCTTTCATCATGCCGTAGAGTGACCAAGCATTGTTGGGATGCTTGATGAGGCTGTCGCGAAAGGCGTCGATTGCTTCGTCATGGCGACCGGCTTGAAGAAGTACTGCGCCCAACGTTTGTTCGACAGGGTAGTACCAATAGGGAGGTTCGGTGTATGGAATCTCTGCTTCAATGACCACAGCGGTTCTCAGTTTCTCAATCGCTGCATCGTAGTTTTGATCCGCTTGATCGACACGAGCTCGCACAATTGTCTCAGCCATGGTGAGAACATCCACAGCAGGGACATCTCCTTCAACCAACGCTGCAATTTCTTCGGTATCTATGAGTGCGTGGAGCGCGTCTGCTTCAGCAGCGGCTTCCGCTGACTTGCCTTGGCCCGCGAGAACAACACCGCGGCTGTAATGCCACATGGCTTTGAGGTAGGGATATTCAGCGGGCGGTTCTGCAATGCCCAAGACATCTTCAGCTTCACCGTATTGAACCAGTGCAAAATAGGGCGCAACCTTAATGGGTTGCATCCATGGCGCAGTGCTTAAGGATTCCATTGGAATAAGCTCATCCAACTTGTGAGCGAATTCGACGGTTGTCGTGCCGTCGCCGGCCATTTGAGCTGAAACAAGCACGAAATGTACGTTGTGCGGGTAGTAGCCGTATCGATAGACATCAGAGCCTTTGACTTTTGAGAGATACTCTTCGTCTCTTTTGACCGCTTCAATGTTGGTTTTCAAAGAATCGATGTAACGGCCAATGCGGAAATAGGTGTGTCCAGGCATGTGAACAAGATGACCGGCGGCAGGCAGAAGCGCGGCCAATCGGTCGGCGTAAGGCTCCGCCTTCTCTGGCATATGCGATGGTTCCATCAAATGAATGTAGAGGTGGATGGAGCCTGGATGATCGGGGTTGGCGGCGAGAACTTTTTCAACGGCGTCAATGGCCTGTCCGATGTGAGGCTTCGGAGTGACGAAGTCGCGCTCCCAATAATCCCAAGGGGACAGATCCATGAGAGACTCGGCATAGAATGTCGCCACGTCGAGATCGTCTGGGTACTTGGAATAGACGTCTTCCATGGCATTGGCGTAGGCTTTATCTAACTCGGCGCGATCAGCCTCTGGGTCCGGCGAGTATCGTTTTGCCATAGCGTCAATGAGCGCTTGTTCAGCAGGTGATGCGTTTGCTTTCAATGCGACCGCTTTTGAGGCGGCGGCAAAGGCCGGTTCGATGGCGCTCTTGTCCATCGGTGCGTTGATGTTCGGGCCAAGCACAAAGGCTTCAGCCCAATAGCAAATGGCACAAGTTGGATCGAGTTCTTGAGCTTTCTTGAAAGAGCGCGCCGCTTCCCAATGATTGAAGGCAAAAGTGAGAGCAATACCTTGATCGAAGTAGGCTTGGACTTCTTCGTTCTCGGGGGAAATTTTGTGGTGTGCTCCTTTAAGTCCGTCCCAAAGCGGCGGGCCTTCTTCCACAACTTCCGCGGCGTGGGCCTTTGGCGCCAATGCCATCAAAAAGTCGGGTCTGAAAAAGAGACCGCGTTCTGCGCCTTGATGACCACATAAGTTGCGTGTGGCAAGGGTCGGGTCGAGCAGTTCGAGCAATGAAGGTCGTTCGTTCACTTGCGTCGGGACAAAGGCTGAAAATGCGCCCACCGAAACGGCGGTTGCGATGGCAAATGTCGCGGCGACTTGCGTATAGCGATGCATGGAATTCCCCTGTTTTTGTCTGCGCTTACATGTTCCAAAAGCCGGGTGTCCATTGACCCAAGTGGAACGAAACTGGGATACTCATTCTGCGGAATAGGTGGGTATTTTACTACACTGCGAACCATTTGCAAACGGAGCTGACATCGCGTAGCGATAGCCCTGTGGTTCACGTATTGGACGGTGTTAAGTTGCCGAGAAGGCCGGTGACATGATCAATCAGAATCAGGTTTAGTTGCGGTGGTTCACTAGGGCGAAAAGAGAGGAAAGCTTGTGTCGACATCGGAGAGCATTGCCGCTCAGCCAGCGACTTATCAACGGGTTGGGTTGTTGTTAGGACCGGCTCTTGGTGTGTTGATGCTGATCATCGGACCTCCTGATTCTATGGAGCCGATGGCCTGGCGCACCGCAGCCATCGGTATTTGGATGGCTGTGTGGTGGGCGACCGAAGCCGTGCCCGTCGCTGTAACTGCTCTTCTTCCCCTTGTTCTGTTTTCACCGTTGGGTATTCGCACGATCAATGAAGCGGCGGCGCCTTTTGCGCACCCGACAATCTTTCTCTTTTTGGGCGGCTTTATGATTGCGGCGGCCATCCAGCGATGGAACCTCCACAAGCGAATAGCGCTCAGCATCCTCGGCGTCGTTGGAACAGAAAGCCGTCGTTTGGTGGGTGGGTTCATGATTGCGAGTGCCGCCTTGAGCATGTGGATGACCAATACATCGACAACGATGATGTTGCTTCCCATTGCGCTCTCGGTCGTGGCGGTCATTACTGCCGAAGTTGAAGAAGCAGCCGATCGGCGGAATTTTGCGGTGACATTGCTCCTGGGTGTTGCTTATGGGGCCACCATCGGCGGCGTCGCCACGCTGGTCGGCACACCTCCCAATGCCTTTTTGGCTGGTTTCATGGAAGAAAACTACGGCGTTCGTATTCACTTTGCGCAATGGATGTTGGTCGGCCTGCCGGTGACTGTGATCATGCTGCCGCTCGGTTGGGTGTTTCTAACGCGCGTGATCTACCCGGTTCGTTTTGAAGGCACTGAGACTGTGCGGGCGCATCTGTCGACGATGCGATCCGAGCTTGGCGTGATCAGCAAGCCGGAAAAACGCGTTGCGATAGTTTTTGTCTTGGTTGCTTTCTCTTGGATGTTCCGCTCGGTGATTTCGGATGTCACCGGGGTCAAGGGTCTTTCAGATGCGGGCATTGCGATGGCCGGGGCCGTCTCCTTGTTCCTTATTCCCAGCGGGGCGTCGGAAGGCCCGATGCTCATGAACTGGGAGCGTATGACGAAACTGCCTTGGGGTATTTTGTTGTTGTTCGGCGGTGGTCTGAGCTTGGCTGGCGCCGTTTCTGGATCTGGGTTGGCGCAATGGCTAGGCGATAGTTTGGCCCCGCTTGGCGCCTTTGGTCTTCCGGTCCTCGTGATTGCAGCAGTTGCTTTGGTCATCTTTTTAACTGAGCTGACCAGCAATTTGGCGACAACCGCTACGTTCTTGCCAGTGGTGGCTGCAATTGCCGTTGAAGTGGGGCAAGCACCGATTGCGTTGACCGTGCCTGTGGCTCTCGCCGCGAGCTGTGCTTTCATGTTGCCAATTGCAACGCCGCCGAATGCAATCGTCTATGGATCGGAGATGATCACCATCCCACAAATGGCGCGCGCAGGATTGGCGCTCAATCTCATCGGGATCATTTTACTATCGATGATTGCGCTTTGGCTCGCGCCACTGGTTCTCTCTTAGGGCTCGCGTCTTAACATCTCGCGCTCACTTGAGATCTCGCTTACCAGTACAACAGCGCTCACGATTTTCGCGGTTTGCAAGAATTCATTGAACTCTTCATCGGGAATCTGCAAATGCGCGTTCAATAATTCTTCGCTCTCCCATTTTTCAAAGACGCGAAGTTCGGTGGGGTCTTCGACAGAGATGCTGAATACATAGTCGAGGCACCCTGCATCCTTGCGGCTTCGCTCGGCGCGTCGTTGCAGGGTACCTATGATGCGATCTACCTCTTCCTTGTTTTCGATCTTGATCGTGCCGGTGACGGTCAGCATGTTTGATTTCCTCAAGTTGTTATTGTTGTCATGCAGACATTAGCTGACGGTGAGTTTCGTGTCAGCGTTGCGCATCACAAAGAGGAGCCACATGGCGGCAAGAAGGGGCACCGCGGCTGCGAAGAGATGATTGTTTGTGCCCCAGATGAGCCCAAAGGGGTCAATGAGTTGTTTCCAGGTTGCGAGTGTGGAGATGCCGTGAATGAGAAAAGCGACGCCATAGGAGATGCGTTTTTGGAAACCTATGAGGACGGCCAATGCCAGAAGCACCTCAGCAATGCCGAGGATCGGCGATAGGTTGCTTGGAAAGGCAAAGCCGTAGAAGTGCGTGAAAATGCCCGTGGTCATTTCTGGCGAGATGATCTTCTCAATGCCCCACTGAGCGAGGAAGAGGGCAACAGTTATTCGTAGTATGAGGAGCGGTGTGGCGATTTTTGTGTTTAGTTCAAGGTTTGTGTTCATGAGTAGGATCTCCGTCGTTATATCCTACCAGACCATAGCGATGTTGCGAGAAAGATCGAATGACAGACATGTGATCGCGATCAGTGGTGGCACCTCAAGTCCCGAATCTACCTCTTGATGTTTGGAGGTAAGGTTGGCGCGGCACCAGGTAGAACAGAGAGCAGGGACATTAGGCGGTTGAACCAAACTGATGTTTTGTCTTCTTTGCGTGGTTCCGATCCGATCGATATCAATACAGTGATGGTGGTGACATGTGTGATAGTCGCGCGCAGAATACCACTTGATCGTGGACTTCGATCAGCGTTCTTGCTTTGTTGAACTAATGGTTGACTGAGCGCGTCATCGTAAGACGCGAAGTCAATTTGCGTCATGTCCCAACACCTCACCTCTCGGTCTGCGAATTATCGCAAGGACAACGATGGTGCACCAAACTGTTTTGGTGAATCTCCCTTAGATTCGAACGATTCTTTCAAGGACCTTTCCGTAACGCATTTTGGCAAATCTGCTTTATGGAAAGCAGAAGTGTCGACAGGGATCTACAGACGTTACGACAATAAGAGGTAGGCTAAAACCGCGATTGCCATGACAAGTGTTTCAAGAACGACGAGAATCACAGGGCGCCAACCGATGAGAGCCAGGGCTTTGAATGACGTCTTCATGCCTAAGGCTGCAATGGCTGTGACAAGACACCAGCGGCTCAGATCACCCAGCGTTGTCATGGCTTGTTCAGGAATGACCCCGAAGGAGTTGATGGCGACGAGTGCTGTAAAAGCAATCAAGAATGGTGGGATCGTCGATGGCCGCTTGCCATCGCCCTGGCCGGATTGTTTGCGGTAAATCAACGTGAAGGCGATCACCGTTGGGAGCAGCATTGAGACCCGCAAGAGCTTGACAATTGTGGAGGTGTCACCTGCGGGCTCAGAGACCGTGTATCCTGCGCCCACAACTTGGGCGACATCGTGGATGGTTCCGCCAAGGAAGACGCCGGCTTCGGTATCGTTGAACTGCAACAATCCAACCAGGATTGGATAAGCGATCATGGCGAGGGTGCTGAGTGTTGTCACTGCGACAACAACAAAGATCGTGTTGCGCTCAGAGTCAGAGGTTTTGGGCATCACGGATGAAAGTGCCAAAGCTGCCGACGCGCCACAAATCGCAACCGCTCCGCCGGAGAGTAGGCCTTGTTCTTTGGATACGCCCATGAGTCGTGCGAGGATTAGGCCGGAGAAGATTGTGATGATAACCGCGCCAACCACAGCAAGGACATTAACACCCCCGATTGCCATGACTTGATCGATGGTTATGCGTGCGCCTAAGAGCGCGACACCAAACCGCAAAACGGATTTCGACGCGAAGTCGATCCCGGCGCGGGTCCGCTCTTCCTTTGAGAGAAAATCAAAGGCCAAACCGATGAGGAGGGCGAAGAACATGACGGGCCCGCCGTAGTGGGTCGACAGGAAGGATGCGGCGAGAGCAATAACAATGGCGACAAGGATACCGGGCACAAGCCCTTTGATCTCAGCGACGCCGAAGGGTCTTGGCCCTGCCTCCACATCAATCGACAGCCCTTCCATCGAATCGAGATGAGCATACTTGTCAATATTGTGGACGCGCTGGGATTTGTCGTCATCTTGACCCGTCATACTATTTTGGCGCTCCCATGGGGTGAGGCTGAGCACATGGTTGATCTTGCTACGCTTCCTTCATAACGGCCGCTTTGCCAAATTGAAAGCCGGTTCTCGGTCGAGGAAGTTTGTGGGCCCCAAGTGGGTTGACCAAAACTCGAAATTGTCCTCAACATGCTGGGATGCCAGACTTAAACCTCTCTGTACGCCCAGCGGACAAAAACGAATACGAACGGATCGGTGACATCACCGTTGCGGCTTACTTGGCGCTTGGCGCTGAAATGGCTGATGCGGATAGGGCCTTCTATCTGGATGAGTTGAGAGATGTAGAGAGGCGCGCTCTGTCGAGCGAGATCTTGGTGGCGGTTGATAAGAACAACCGTATTTTCGGAGCCGTGGCCTTTGTGCCCGACGACAAAGGCGACATGGCCGAATGGGATGAACCTGGTGCTGCCGGTTTTCGTATGCTGGCGGTGGATCCTTCGCTACAAAGATCGGGATGTGGGCGATTGTTGACCGGTGCTTGCATTGAGCGCGCCCGCAATTTAGGTCGATCTCAGATTGTGCTTCACTCTACATCGATGATGACGGTGGCCCACCGACTTTATGAGAGCATGGGATTTGTCCGGTATTCCAAGATTGACGTGGATCTTGGTCACACTTTGCTGATGGGATATCGAAAAGACCTCTCTGCCACGGTCGTTTGAGGGGCCATTGAGCGCAGGGAACCCAGTGGAATCTGGCGTGGAATCTAGCGTGGAATGTCTCGTCGATTGCTATTAGGATCATGCCGCAAATCAGGTGGCCTATGCCGCATCCCCAATCACTGGAGTTGTCTCTATGAAGTCCGTCAAGAGTGACATTGAAATTGCACGCGCCGCCTCATTGCAGCCGATCAATGAAATTGCGGCGAAAGTGGATATCCCAGATGATCAAGTGTTTCGGTTTGGGCCTCACAAAGGCAAGATTTCTCTCCCGTATTTGACCGATCTTGAAACCGAAAAGACGGGTAAACTCATTCTGGTCACCGCGATTTCGCCGACACCAGCTGGTGAGGGAAAGACCACAACCACGGTCGGGCTCGGTGATGCGCTCAATCGCATTGGCAAGAAGGCCATGATCTGCATACGCGAACCATCTCTCGGTCCTTGTTTTGGTATGAAAGGCGGTGCCGCAGGCGGCGGCATGGCGCAAGTGGTTCCGATGGAGGACATCAATCTTCACTTTACGGGAGATTTTCATGCCATAGGCGTGGCGCACAATTTGTTGAGCGCGCTCATCGACAATCACATCTATTGGGGAAATTCACTTGGTCTAGACGAGCGCCGGGTGGCTTGGCGCCGGGTTGTTGACATGAATGATCGTGCGCTTAGAGGGATCGTTTCTTCGCTGGGTGGAATTGCAAATGGGTTTCCGCGTGAAGATGGATTTGACATTACAGTGGCCTCTGAAGTTATGGCGATCTTTTGCCTGACCAACGGACTTGCGGACCTTGATCGTCGATTATCGAAGATCATTGTCGGGCGCACACGAGACCGGGAGCCGGTCTATGCGGCGGACCTCAAGGCGAATGGCCCAATGGGTGTGCTGCTCAAGGAGGCGATGGCGCCTAACTTGGTTCAAACCCTAGAAAACAACCCTGCCTTTGTTCATGGCGGGCCATTTGCAAATATTGCCCATGGGTGCAATTCGGTGATTGCCACGAAATCGGCCTTGAAGGTAGCAGATTATGTTGTCACTGAAGCTGGGTTTGGTGCTGATTTGGGTGCAGAAAAGTTCTTCAATATTAAGTGTCGTAAAGCCGGGTTAAAGCCGGACGCTGCGGTGATTGTTGCGACGGTTCGTGCGCTCAAAATGCACGGTGGTGTCAACAAGAAGTCGCTTGAGAAGGAGGATGTTGCTGCTGTGAAGAAGGGATGTGCCAACCTCGCGCGGCATATTCGCAATGTTAAGTCGTTTGGTGTTCCTGCCATTGTGGCCGTCAATCGATTTTTGAGTGACACGGATGAAGAGGTCAAAGTTATTCAAGACGCAGCCCGACAATTGGGTAGCGAAGCGATCGTTTGCACTCATTGGGGGGATGGATCTGCAGGTACGGAAGATCTTGCACACAAAGTAGCGCAAGTTGCCGACAGCGGCACTTCACAATTTGCACCGCTCTATGATGATCACATGTCACTCTGGGAGAAGATTGAAACTGTTTCGACGCGGATTTATGGCGCCAGTGAGGTTTTGGCAGACAAGAAGGTTCGAAATCAGATTCGGGATCTGCAAGCCGATGGGTTTGGGGACCTTCCTGTGTGCATGGCGAAGACACAGTATTCGTTCTCGACGGACCCTGATTTGCTAGGCGCACCGTCAGACCACGGCGTCAAAGTTAGAGAGGTTCGCTTGTCGGCCGGCGCTGGATTTGTGGTCGCCATCTGCGGGGACATCATGACCATGCCGGGCCTTCCGCGAGTTCCAGCTGCCAATGGTATTCATTTGAACGAAGAGGGTCTCGTTGAGGGGCTCTTCTAAACCGGTGGTGTTTGTTTTGCCGCGTCGTGGTCCTATGTGATCAAATGTGTCAGACATTAGTGACTTTTAACCTAAAGGAGATGGTCGATGGCTGGTGCGCTCGACGGCGTTCGAATTGTTGATTTGACGAGTATGATCTCCGGACCTGTCGCCACGATGGTTCTTGCCGACCAAGGCGCTGATGTCATCAAAGTGGAACCTGCGAGTGGTGATTTGGTTCGCTATCTTGGCCTCGGTAAAGATGGGCTTACCGGCACGTTTTTGAGCAGCAATCGAAACAAACGGTCCATTGTCATCAACCTCAAGTCAGAAGAAGGTAAGAAGGTACTTTTTGACCTGGTACGGACAGCTGACATTTTTGTACAAAACTTTCGACCCGGCACGGCTGAGCGGATGGGGATCGGCGAAGACGATTTGCGCAAAGTGAAACCAGATTTGATTTATGTGTCGATCAGTGGTTTTGGGGAACATGGTCCATACGCGAGGAAGCGCGTTTATGACCCCATTATTCAAGCGCTGTCTGGATTGGCAGCAATTCAGGCTGACCGGGAGAGTGGTCGGCCACGTATGATCCGAACGATTATTCCAGACAAGTTAACGGCCATGACGGCGGCGCAGGCGATGACGTCTGCCTTGTTTTCGCGTGAGCGAACAGGGGAAGGTCAGCATGTGAAATTATCGATGCTAGATGCCATGGTCGCGTTTTTGTGGCCGGAGGGGTTGGTGCAACTAACGTTTCCTGGCGGAGAGGATCACGGGTCCCGGGCTCAACTTGCGCAAGACCTCGTTTTTGAAACCGCGGATGGATACATCACCGTCGGCGCGGTGTCAGACGCTGAATGGCATGGGCTGTGTGAAGCCTTAGAACAACCGCAATGGCTAGAAGACGAGAGGTTCGATACGCCACACAAACGTGTGGTCAACGTAGCGGAGCGGTTGGAACTGACTCAAGAAATTATTGCCACAGAGACAAGCGAAGCATGGCTTGCGCTGCTTGATGAACATGATGTTCCTTGCGCGCCTATTCTTGATCGAAAGGCACTTCTTGATCATGCGCAGATTAAGGCTAACGAGATCATCGCGGAATATGAGCATCCACAAGCTGGCGTGATACGCCAACCGCGCCCGGCAGCGATATTCAGCAAAACCGAATCGGCCATTCGTGAGCAAGCGCCACTGCTTGGTCAGCATACTCGGGAAGTTTTGGCCGAACTTGGGGTGGAAGCTGACACAATGGAAAGGTTGTTTAGGTCAAATGTTGTTGGTTGAGGAAGAGCGCCTAACGAATGATGGTTCTGGGTCGATCCAGTTCTCCTATGTGGACCCTTCGCACAACGTTTTGCAACGCAATCTCATTTTGTTGATTGAGCGATTGACGGGTCAGCCCAGACTGCGCCGTCTGTACTATGAGCATCAAGCGCTTGGGCGCCCATCAGAAGAGTTTTTTGCGGCGGCCCTTGAGAGATTGGAACTTGAGGTTCAGCATAACAGTGACAGTCTTGACCGTGTGTCGGAACATGGTCCGTTGGTGGTCATTGCCAATCATCCATACGGTGTGATTGACGGCCTTATTATCTGTTGGCTAACACAGAAGGTTCGCTCAAAATTTTGCATATTGACCAATGCGGTTTTGTGTCAGGCGCCAGAGCTCGAGGGCGTCGCGTTGCCGATCGACTTTAGTGGTACGCGGGAGGCTCTACGCGTCAATCTCGAGTCGCGACGGATTGCGCGAGAGAGACTTGCTGCTGGTGAAGCCGTCATTGTTTTTCCCGGGGGCGCCGTGGCTAATACGGAAAAACTCTTCTCGTTTGGCACGGCTGTGGATTGGCCTTGGCAGCCCTTTACGGCCGCTCTCATACGCCATTCACGAGCTAACGTTCTGCCAATGTATTTTCATGGGCAAAATAGTCGGGCTTTTCAGATGGCAAGTCATATTAGCCCGACTTTAAGATTGTCGTTTTTGTTTAATGAAGTTCGGCGTTTGATGGGTCGACAGATCGACGTGTCGATCGGGGAAGAAATTCCATATGAAGATTTGTCACCAATTCGTGATCGGGTCGCATTAGCTGCACATTTGCGCGACGTTACGCATGAATTGGCTGAGTAGGGTTTTCTTAGTTAGAGCGCAAATAGTGTGAAGAGGGTTCCCGCAGCAATCGCGATACCGTAAGGAGCCGGCGCATTTGCTCTCAACATAGGGAGAAGGGACTGTGCACTCTCAGCGGTTTGCGGGGTAAGCCAAAGATTGCTCGCGGATCGCGCCATCATGATGAAGAGAGCGAGTATCCCTCCGGCGATACCTATGGAGGCCAATAGAACGAATACGTTTGGCATGCCAATGCAGAGAGCAATGGCCGCAATGAGTTTTACGTCTCCGCCTCCCATGACGCGATACTTGAACGCGGCAAGGCCGACCGCAAGTGTCAGTAGTCCGGCGATAGCGTGCCCCATCCAATAAGTCTGTGTGGAACCCAGCGACGCTGCGAAGAGAAACGCGATGATGACGGTAAGAGGGATCCAATTTGGAATTTGGAAACGCTGGCTATCAATGGCAGCCGCAATCAGTACCAAACCGGCCAGGAGGTATTGAAAGTATCCGATTGCGTCCGCCATTAATTCTGCCTATTGCACGATCTGTTTGTGCGACATTGCTTGTTTGACACGGTTTAGGTTTTGCTCCGCGACGGCGTAGTAAACCGGGCTCATTTCTGCTGATCGGTTGAGAAGGAAGTGGGCCCGTTTGAGGTCGCCGCGTGTCATAGCTATGTAGCCAATATTGTTGAGAGCCACGTGACGGTCTTCGTCAGAGACGTTTTCCAACGCCTCTTTGTACCGACCAAGAATCGAAAGCGCGATTTGACGATTGGAACGTGCGGGCATGAGAGAAGGATCGACCAACAACGCTTCCTCAAACCGGATGAGGGCTTCTTCGGTTCGGCCTTGTGTCAGAAAGGACATGCCGAGGTTGTTATGAACCGATCCGGCATTTGGATTGTTTTCGAGGGCGGTGCGGTATGCGATTTCTGATTCCGCCCAGCTATGTTCTGAGTCCTTTAGTTGACCTAAGGCGCTCCAAGCTCTCCAAAGGGTTGGGTCGTCTGCAACGGCTGATTCCAGGCGTTCTTTTGCCAGAGCGCGGTGGCCCTTCAAAAGGAGCGCAATTCCTTGCCCTTGGGTTGCGACGGCGTAATGTTTTGGTTTTTGGGCGACTTCGCGGAAGGTCGTGATCGCCTCATCAAATCGACTGAGAGATAATTGGGACTCTGCCAGACCAAGACTAGCTTCGGCATTCCTTGGTTTTACTTTCAGAACACGCGTGAAACTTTGCTCTGCGGCAGCGGCATTTCCCTCATTAAGGTAGCGCAAGCCTTGAGCGAAGGCGCTGTCGATGTCTTCGTGCTGCAATGAGTGGGGTTTTACTTCCAAACCAGCGGCGGCAAATTCATTGCTTTGCATGGAGGTGCAAGCCGGGAGGGCGAAGGCGAGCGCGGTGATGAGCGTTGCCCGCTTGATCGAACGGGACTGGAAATGTGAAACAAAGGAGTTTTGACTGGGGGTCATTGGGGTTTCCTTTTCGTGATGAGATTTAGACTTGTCTTAGGCCCCTGTTGTAAGAATAACTCGAAAAATCCGGATGATGAGGGGGGTCATAATCACCAGCATGAGGCATGGCAGAATGAAGAGAACCAATGGCAATGCTAATTTGACGGGTAGTTTGTTTGCCCGCTCTTCGGCTTTCAGCATGCGTTGATTGCGCATTTCTTCAGCGTGAACACGAAGAGCTCGTGCAAGGCTGGTTCCCAAAGTCTCTGATTGGATAAGAAGCGTTGTCAATGAATGCACTTCTTCAACATCTGTTCGATCAGCAAAATTCCGCAGCGACTCTGCGCGACCGACACCGGCTTGCAATTCCAGGGAGATCAATTTGAACTGCTCTGAAACGACTGGATGGATCAGCTCTAATTCATCTCCTACACGGTGAAAGGCACCAGAAAGTGATGCACCGGCTTCTACGCAGACGAGCAACAAGTCCAAGCTGTCGGGTAGGCCGTTGCGAACGGCTTTTTGGCGCTGTTGAACTCGTGCGTGGACATAAATGAAGGGTGCATAGAATCCGAACACCGCGCCCCCGAAGATGATGAGGAGAATTATATTTGGGCTCGGGTTACCAAAGAGGATTGGAACGATGAACATCAAGAAGAATGGCAACGCTACCGCGAGTGCAATTCTAGACGCGAAGTAAAATTCAGTGGCAGTTGGGCTGTATATACCTGCACGAATGAGTTTTTTTCGAGCGGTGCTTCTAACTTCGGCATTCTTCGGTCCGACTTTCTTGTCGATTGGACGCAAAAAACGGGAAAGGCCTGGCATCTTGCGGCTGAATTGAAGTGTCGGCTGAGAGGGGTCCGCAACACCGTGCGCCAATTTGGCCATACGACGAGATACACCATCGCGGCTGGCGATCATTGCAAACACACCGGAGGTCAGCAGGACAACCGTGATGAACAGTCCTGCGAGAATGAAAAACTCTTGACCGAAAATGCCAGACATGACTCTTCGCCTTTTCTAAATTTTGATATTGACCATGCGCCAGATCGTGAATGCGCCAAGTACGAGTAGTCCGAATGCGGTTATGATGAGGGGCCAAAACAGGGGGTCCTCACTCACATCGGTGAAGAACGAGGGATTGAAAGCCATAATTGCACCACCCACCACGAATGGAACTAAGCCGACGACTATCCCTGAAAACCGACCTTCTGCGGAAATTGCTTTGATTTTGCCTGCCATTTGTACGCGGGCACGAATGACGTCTGATAGTTTGGCCAAAATTTCGGCCAAATTGCCACCGGAGGTTCTTTGCACTTGAATAGACACAATGAGATATCGGAGGTCGTCGTTTGGGAAACGTACAGCCATATTGTCCAGGGCCTCTTCCATATTGAGGCCATAGGTCATCTCATCAATGGCGATGCCAAACTCTGTACCGATCGGATCCGGCATTTGGTCAGCCACTAAAGAAAGTGCCGCGGTTACGGGGTGCCCGGCTTCAAGTCCACGAACAATGAGGTCGATAGCGGGTGTTAACTGACGAGAAAACTTCTTCTGCCTCCGGCTGGCCTTGAACGACACAGTTGCCCAAGGCAATCCAAATCCTATGCAAATTGACAGGATAATTACAACGGGTAGGGGGTAGACGGTGACGACGCGTAAGATCAATCCGAAAAGTAATGTCAATGCGACAATAAGGACGGCAATTCTTCCGATTGGAACCGTGATGCCGGCTGTCCACAATCGATTGGCAAATGAAGGAAACAGTTGGCGAACAATTGCGGAAAGCCCACCCTTTTTCTCGGCCTGCAGCAAATTGAGGGCTGCGCCACCGTCGCCGCTTTTGTGGATTAGCTTCATGCGGCGATTGATGTCGCGTTCTCCGCCTTTCAGATCGTGAAAGAGGAAGTAAAGCCCTTCGATCACCAACATTGCGGTAATGAAGAGGCCGGCATAAATGGCATATTGTATTGTGGCGCTCATATCTTACTTCCTAAAGGTACGCTTGGTTAGAAGGTAGTCCGGTATGGCGATACCGTTGGCTTCAAACTTGTCAAAGAAGTGTGGCCTTAAACCTGTTGGCACAAATTTTCCAACGACGGTTCCTTCGGCATCAATACCTTCTTGCTCGTAATGGAAGATCTCGTGCATGGTAATGACATCACCTTCCATGCCAGTGATTTCTTGGACGCTTACGAGTTTCCGTGTGCCATCTTGAAAACGTTTGATTTGTAATACCACCTGAATTGCAGACGCGAGTTGAGCGCGCATAGATTTGGCCGGAAGGTCTAGACCTGTCATCCCGATCATTTGCTCAATTCGGCTGAGCGCATCTCGGGGTGTGTTGGCGTGAACTGTGGTCAAAGATCCATCGTGGCCCGTGTTCATGGCCTGCAGCATGTCAAAAGCTTCGCCAGCGCGCACCTCACCAACGATGATGCGATCAGGGCGCATGCGCAGAGCGTTCTTGACGAGGTCTCGTTGTGTGATTTCGCCTTTTCCTTCAATGTTGGGCGGGCGCGTTTCCATACGACCCACATGCACTTGTTGAAGTTGCAGCTCGGCAGCGTCCTCAATGGTAATGATGCGTTCTTCATTGCTGATGAATGTCGAGAGGGCGTTGAGAAGAGTGGTTTTCCCTGTTCCCGTTCCGCCTGAGATCAAGATATTGAGGCGACTCTTGATGATGCCGCCTAGGATTTCGGCGCTTTCCGGCGTCAATGAGCCAAACTCAATCATCTTTTCGATGTCGATAGGGATTTTGGCGAACTTTCTGATCGACAAAAGCGGACCGTCGACGCCGACGGGTGGAATGACTGCATTGACGCGAGACCCGTCCGGCAATCTGGCATCAACCGTCGGGTGTGATTCATCAATGCGGCGTCCGGCTTGATTTACGATCTTGTCGATGATGCGGACGAGGTGCCCATCATCTTTAAATTTGACATCAGTGAGCTCGAGGATCCCACTTCTTTCTACGAACACTTGGTCGAAACAATTGACGAGGATGTCATTGATTGTTGGATCCTTGAGAAGCGGTTCGATGGGACCAAGACCCAAGAGTTCATCGACGATGTCGCTGATGAGACGATTTCGTTCGCTTGAGTTCATTGGAACATTGTCAGCCTCAAGCATGCCTCGAACCAGACCACCGATTTCCTGGCGGACGTCCTCTGGGGTCATTTTGTCGAGCGCGCTCAGGTTAATGGAGCGAATGACTTCCTGGTGCAAGCGAACTTTGAGATCGAGATAGGCTGCAGATGTTTCGAACGAACGAGAATCGGATTTTGCTACAAGCTGTGGCTTGGCAGTGTCCTTGATCTTCGGTTCGACCCTCTTTGCAGGTGCGATCTTTTCTGCATTGCCTGAGAAGAAGCTTTTCATTTTTCGATCCTCACCTATTGGTTCTCACGTCTCGTTGACGCTCTATCGTCAACTCTCTTGCTATTTCAACCGAAAGCGGCTCAAAAGAGGCTCAGGCTTCAATTCGGCAAATTCGGATGTGCTCGGCGCTACAATTGACAACGCTTTGTCGACAATTGCGGACATGTCCTTGATCACCGGACTGCGGTCTGACACATCGCTCAGGAAGACGCCGCGATTTCTCGCCTCATCCGTAGTTTTTGTGTCGAGCCTGATGGTGCCGTCGAACTCCAGAGCAAGCGCATCTTCTGCTTCACTCAAGCGCTGCTTGTTTGTCATGTTGGATTCAAATTTGCTGGCAACGATCAGTTTGGGTAGATCTTCGAGCTCAAACCGTCTGAGTGCATCCAAAATCCGGTGCGTTCTCTGGACTGACACCACGTTAACCTCCGTCACAAGGACGAGGAGATCGGTGTGCTCAAGAACGGATTGGGTCCAGTTGGTCCAAGCGTGGGGCATGTCAACCAATGTGTAGTCAAATGTCGATTTGGTTGTCTCCACGATGTTTGCGGCGGAGTTCGGCGTTAGTGCGTCGAGTGGCACCAGAGCCTCTGGATTGGATAGAACTTTAAGGCCCGACTTGTGCGTGGCCATGGTCGATTCAAGATAGGAGGGGTCCAGGCGATCACCCGCCTCGACAACATCGGCCAGTGTGGCGGTCGGGGCGAGATCCAGTGACAATGCGAGGTTTCCACTCTGCAAGTCAAAGTCGAGAAGACCGATTGATTTGTGCTCAGGTCCGTTGCTCAGTTTGGATTGAAGTTCTGCGGCCATTTGAACGGCCAGTGTCGTGGCTCCGACACCGCCACAGGAGCGCAGGAACGTGATGGTGTGACCTTCAACATCACCAGAACGACTTTGCTTTTGGATCTTGTTGATGGCGTCAACAATTGAACCTGTTACTTCCTGACTGGACAGAGGTTGAGGAATGAAGTCATCAATACCCAGTCTCAGGAGTTGACGAATTTCTTTAAGCGAAAGGTCTGCAGATGACGTTACCAACGTAACACTTGATGGCGAGCGTGATTGCATGACGCGTTCTAAGTCCGATTGTGCGTCTGACCTGCTCAAGTCGAGGTCGATGAGAAGGACGTCTGCGTTGGCGCCAGATAGAACTTCGGCCATCGGCGTTCCATTGTATTTGGTGCGAATTTCACTGGTGATCCGGCTGATAGAGGTCACCGCTTGCTCAATGTCATGAGCCACGGTCTCAGACCCTGCGATCGCGATGAAGTTGAACTGGTCGGCCATGATTTCCTCAATTTTGTTTCAGACGGCTATCCCGCACCTGCCGTGTTCAAGTCTTCTCCTGTCAACGTCGCCCGAGACGCTGGTATTGCCACTGTGTTGAACCAGCCCAATAATGCATCGAGAAACACGAGGTCGTACTGCATATTTTGCAGACTGACCGATACGACGGGTACCGGAGTTGCTCGACCGACAAATCCAAGTCCAGCACCGCTGTATTCGACGATGACATTGACCGTCGCTATGTTGGGAAACACAGTTTGCATCTGGGCAACCACCACAGCAAAAGCGGCGCTGTCACATCCTGGAGCAGCAAGGTTTGTGCCAACACAAGAGACGCTCCAGCTGTCCGATCCTGGAACAGCTGAGCAGAAAGTGCCTGCCGTTGCTCCTTGGAGCTGGACTTGTCCGCAGGAACTGTCCCAAGCGGTAAAGACGGAGCCATTGGTCACGGCGGTCCGCACCCCGATCTGTGTCGCCCTTTCGGCACTGTTCCATTGCCAGAACATGAGGCCGAGATCGATAATCGTGAATGTCAGCAGCAACAAAATTGGAAATATCAATGTGAATTCGACGATCGTTGCGCCACTTTCATTGCGCGAGAACGTCCGACAATGGGCCATTGTTCTATCCTCCGATCATCACTTGTTCATTTGATGCGGTGAGTGTTGGCGCGTTAAATCCGAAGAAGGCAAGAAAGCCGACGTCCTGATATGGGACGGCCGCTGTCACGGTTACGGATGGAATGAAAGCTTGTCCGGCATACGCACCGCCCGCATTGTTGAGGCAGACAATTGATATTGAGACGGTCGCTGGGTTTGTCCAATAGGCCAGGAGGTTTTGACCCACTCCGTCAATCGTTCCCGTTAAGGCAAGGTTCTGAGCTCTAGTGGTCGCGATAACCCAAGCTGCTGACGTAGGAGGGCAGGTCACTTGTGGGTCGACAGGTACACGAGCAAGATATCGCGCCGAATCGCGTACAGACTTTTGGACAATGTGATAGTGATGAATGATGCGACTGAATTCTACGACTCCAAAGGTCAACGACAAAATTACGGGTAGGACTAGAGTGAACTCCACAAGTGAAGCACCTCTGCAATCAACCAGTAGTCGTTTGATTACCTGACGCACGTCGGTCACTTTATCACCTATACAACTGAATGACGTTGCGGAAGACACCGTTGGCTTGACCTGCCTGCACGACATCAACGATCTCCAATACCACGTCTGATCCAGCCGAACCGGAGGGATCCGCTACGGGTTCGGTCATAAATGTCCGGATAAAGGCAACCGTTGGCACATTGCTCTCATTGCCATTGATGCCTTGTTCTACACAATTGATAACGGCGAGAAAAAGGACACGGCGGTCTGGCAAATCGTTTGGCGTCGTCGATCCGCCATAACATTGAGGGTTTCCATCTTCGACGCTACCTGTATTCCCTGAGCTTGGGATTTTACCTGAATCTATCTCGTGGCGATAGATGTCAAAGCGTGTCCAAGTGTTTGTTGCTGGACCTTCACAACCAGCTAGTGAAGCACCGCCATGATTGGCTTTCCAATACTTGTCGCAGTTCCATTGACCATTTCCAAACCGAGGTTCATCAATACCCTGGTTTGCAGGTGGTTGAGTGAAGGTTGTGTCGCGCGGCATTCCCATTGCGGCTGTTATGGGTGTCGAGTCAATTAGATTTCCGCAACTCGCGCCGCCTTGCCGAACCTTGCCCTTGGTTACATTGCGGGCTGGGCGATATTTCGATTGATTTTTGGCATTGCCTCCGAAGTGAGGATTATCGTACATGTCAAAACGCACGTTGAAAGCGGTTCTGACACTTGTCACGGCTCCGGGACGAAGATCTACTCTTGCGCCGAAACAAACCTCTGGAGGCTCTGTTGTGGCGAGATTTTCTGCAAGGGCGTTTGCTCCGTTACCAAAGTCTGCTGCATCAAGAAAGCCCCAGTTTCCTGGCGCCCACGAGCCTCCTCCTTTGTGATCTTTTGCAACAACCTGTCTGCCGGCCCAATTGCCTGTATCAAATGGGGCGCCTACTCCGTTGATTTCATTTGGGTTGCAAATCATCATTGGCGTCACTCTGCAGATCACCGGATTGTTCCCCGCGACTGAAGCGGTCGTAAATGTCGAAGAAGCGTATGTCCCTGCAGGATTAAAAATCGCTAGAACAGACGCGAACATATTTGTGTGACTAACTACCTCGGTCGTCACTTCGACAAATCGAGCTTGCGTGGGATCTGTGGTTTCGAATGCTGCAGTGATGGGACTGGCATCATTGGCTGGAAGGTCATCCAAAAAACGAATGTTGGCGATGACGATTGAGCCGTCTGCAGCGGCGGTTTGTGAGAAGTTTTGCCGGTTACTTACCAGTGGGGTGTTGATCGCGGCATTTGTCGCCCGAACAAAGGAGTTGTTGCTCCCGACGAGCTGTGAAGCTGCGGCAATTGCCGCGGCATCCGCTGCGGCTTTTGCTTCGGAAGCCGTCGTAAAAAGTCGTGCGAAGTCGATTGCGAACGCAGCGATTCCAAACAGGATTAACATGATGATTGTCACGTAGACAATGACAGCTCCTCGCACATCGCGAGCAAATCGGGTTGTCAGACTTTTTGTATCGGTCCTATTCGAATTGCATTGCATTGCATAGCATCCTCTTCCCGAGTTCCTTAGTTGTTGCCGTTATCCTCTCCCACATCAGAGGTTTCTGGCGCATTGGGCTTGATAACAGTACCCGTGCGATATCTTTCGATGGCGCCGGCACCCTTTTCACCGTCCGTCGTGATGGGACCTTCACCAGATGGGTTTGGGTCGATGATTTGCGCTTGCATGTTCTGCTGCGTTGCCTTTCCGAATGTTCGGTTGAGCGGTTCGTTCATGCTCATGCAGGCTGACAGTGAGGTTATGGCTGTCGCGGCGATGATCAGTTTGGTCGTTTTCATGAGATTCTCCTTAGTCTCTATTCGACGATGTAGCCGAGGGAGCCATCAAGGCCGCCTTGATCGACTGACGCCATGTTTTGTGTTCCTGCCATCAGGCCTAGCGTTCCAGGCTCAGCACCACTGGTTTCGGTAACACCAGCTAGGAACAACTCCAACTCGTGAGGGCGGACGAAGTAGTCGGTTGGTGCGGCCAATTCATCTTCGTCAACAGGGGCAACGAGGTAAGGCGTAATGATGATGACCAATTCTGTTTCATCGCGCTGGAAGTCACTTGAGCGAAAGAGGGATCCGATGATTGGGATGTTGCCGATACCTGGCACTTGAGACAGTCCATCAGCGAATTCGCTTTGCAGGAGTCCAGCGATGGCAAAGCTTTGACCGTTGCGCAGTTCAACGGTGGTTTCAGCACGTCGCGTGGTCAAGGCTGGGATCGAGAAACCACCGAACTCGACTTTATTGCGCGGGTCTAAAGCGCTCACTTCGGGAGCCACCATCATATTGATGAAATCACCATTGACGGTTGGCGTAAACGCTAAGCTGACGCCAAATTCTTTGAATTCCACAGTGATGGTCGTTCCACTATCGTCAGTATCTCGTGCAACCGGAACCGGGAACTCGCCACCAGCCAAGAAACTTGCGGTTTCACCGGACATGGCAACCAAGGTTGGTTCCGCCAGCGTTGTGATGACACCGCGGGTCTCAAGAGCGTCCAACATGATGTCGACGCTGGATTGACCAATGACAAAGTTGCCGAGGAGTGAGGCAAAGGCCTCTGGATTTAGGAAGCCGGAGGCGAAATCCAATGTGGTATCGTCATTGTTCCACAAAACATCCGTCTTTAGGCCCAGTTCCTTGGCCGCAGATCTTTTGACTTCTGCGAAACGAACGGCCAGCATGACTTGTTCGGATTGTTTGACGCCTAAGAAATTTGAGACTTTCTCTGGAGCATATCTCTCTGCGACGCCTGCTGCTCGAGCAGATTCACGACTGCTGGTGACACTGCCGGACAAAACGATGGAGTCGTTTGCGGCGCGAACTTCGATTTTTTCTTCGGGCATAATTTCATAGAGATCGCGCTTCAGACCTCTTGTGTCGTGAGACACTTTCAAATCAACAACTGCGATCAACTGTTTGTTGGCGCCGTAGATCGATAGGCTTGTTGAACCGAGTTGTTTCCCAAGAACATAGACGGAGCGATCCGTCAATGGCATGACGTCAGCGATTTCGGAGTTTCCAACCATGAGTTCTTTGACCGGTTGGCTGACCCGAAGAATGCGAGATTTGTTAATGGGAACTGTGACGTTCCCGGCGTAGTTTTCTGCGTCACTGTCAACGCTGACCAAACCGCCGGACGATTGAGCCCAGGTCGAAGTCGCGGGGATCGCAACGACGGCGGTGGAAATCACCAAAGCCGCGATGGCTCTCGTCCACTTTGCTCGTGCCGTGTTGGCGGATGGAGCTGTGTTGTGGTTCAATGCAGGTATTTGCATGGCCATTTTCCCTCTAATTACTTGTTGTGACGATGGTCATAGGTTCGCCATCGGCTTCATCAGCCTTGGTGGACAACGCGTCGTCCATTTCTTCCTGGCTCATCGATCCCGTACTTGAAGGCTCAGATGAGGTGGTCGGAAGCGGCTGCGGGGCACGATAGATGGGCGCTTTTTCTTTTTTGACCGTCTTGGTATTCGATTTCATGCCTCGGTAAACACGAACGCTGGAAGAAGAAGACCCAGTAGACCTTCTTTTGGTTGTGGGCTTCGCGGTTGGCTTCTTCTCAAGAAGGCCTGGCGTCAAATCCGACACCCGAATAGTCTTGAGCTTCGTGGGTTCATCTTCGCCAAGTGTGATATTGCGCAGTGCTAATGTCAGAGTACCGACCGAAGCGGCGAGTGAAAGCTTTTGGGCTTGCTCAGGCGACACTTCTACGGTGGTTGCCTTTACGACAACTGGTTCCTCGGCATTCTCATTGGCGCTCTGATCGACGGCAAGCACCCGAATGTTTTGAATGATTACATCGGTGATCATGTCTTCGCGATTGTTCTTTCCCCGCTGCCGCGTCAACATGATGTCAACATGATCGCCAGGAAGCACAAAACCTGCCACGCCATTGACATCGTTGACGCGAATGGTGGTGGCGCGCATACCTTCATTGATAACTTGTGACAGGGTGGCGCGACCGCCAAAGCCTGAGACACGACTACGTAGAATAAGCTCATTTGGCTCCATGGCCCGCAATGACACCCGGCGTTCCGTGCCATCCAGAATTTCATTGATGTCTGTAAATGATCCTTCAGGCACGTTATCTGATGGCCAATTCACGATTTTAAGAACTTCGTGAGAGAGCGTGTCTCCGAAAGCAAGTGGGCGCGCGGCAACGACGACAGTGGTTGCTTCGATGGCGCTGTCGTTTGAAGATGTCAAAATTTGCTGCGGTCGGGACTCCAGGAAGTCTCGAGCCAACCAGACCGTCAGTCCGCCAATTAGGACGGCGGCAAGAAGCATGAGAGTGGCGGTATTACGCATGGTGACCTCCTTTGGGACCCATTTGGGGCCGACGGGACACCAAGAGGCAATATTCATGCCACCTGGTGTTTTGTCCGCCGGATAGTTATGCGCGGCTAGCTAATGTCGCCGCCGCGAGTCGTGTCCTGCTGCGATTAGCAAAGAGGAAGAGCAGCACACAATGCGACCCATTGGGCGGCGAGCCATGTGCCAACCAATCCGACTGTGAGAACAACTGCTACCGCCAACAGACCGATGAGCAGCGAATATTCAATGATCGTGGCGCCTTCGCTGTCGTCTTTGAGGTCAGCGAAGAAAGTCTTCGTAGCTGTGTAGAGTTTCAACATTTGTATTTCTCCCTTGTACAAAAGAGCATTTACCCAGATGGATCATGAAAGCGGAACATTGCTTTCGTGATCCGGTTTTTGTTGTCATGTCCACGACGGACGCCCCCGAACATGGGAGTTTGACCATTGCAGACTAGCAAAGCGAATTTTCGGGGATTTGGATTTTGGCGCTTCTAGTATCCCCTGTCTGGCAGGAGAGTTAACGGAAATTTACAATGTTTTCAGATGGTTACAATGTATTTAAAATTTTATCTTTCCATCTTGCGGAGGTCTTTTTGACACATCACGTAGGTTTTGCTGTCACCTATGCAGTCGAACTGTCCCGTATACGGACAGTTTTCTCGTGACTACGGATAACGCGTGTATAGGCGCATCGTAATTCTCGCCGCCTTGGGTTGCGGTCATCAAAACCTTCGAGGCTTGCGACAAATTCCAACGCGACTTGGCAGGATTTGAATCGTAACAGCGTTCAACCAATTGATAGCGCTGCGAGATTGCAGGTCTTCGGTTTGTAGATAAGGAGATATCCTGAGGCGTTAAAACATTCCGCTTCCAAATACTTGATGTGTTACGAATTGAGAGAAGAGGTTTCAGTCCCCCATTTACCGAGGTTTTGTTTTTATATGAGCCTGTTTCCCCAATCGTGGCACGAAAGGAATGCGCCAGCGCGCCGATTTGAGTTGCTCCACTCTGTCCTATGTATTGCTACTTCAGTTCGTCTGGAGGAAAGAGCCCTAACACTTGGGTTGTTCGCCTTACTTGGTCGCAATCATGCGAAGGAGAGTCTTCGCTACCGGAGCCACCGTTCGATCACCGTAACACCTGAGGAAATAGGGAGAGAGCCTATGGTGGACACGGTCGGGGTCGAGCGTAGAATTGGCGATCTGCAACGCAATATGCACCGATTGCCGGTCCAATTTGGCAAAGATCCAGGACTTGAAGGTGCTGGGTCGGCGTTCTTTGACATTCTAAGTGTTCATGAGGCCGTTGATCGAGAAAACTCCCTCGTTTGGTGGGTGCGTCCGGGGATGTGGATGGAAACACAGATGTCGTCATATGACCGGCTCTATTTCTTTGCAGTTTTGTCCGTTGTGGCTGAGGCCGCTACGCCCGATGCTATGCGGGCGGTTTGTTCCATTGGGTTGGCTATGGCACATGCGAGAGATCAAAATGCACTGTTTGGTCTCGAAGAAATCGCTGTGGATCGTTTGCTTGGTGTGGCGACAGAAGTCATAGACAAGAACTTGTTGGTTTCAGACGGTACTGACGGAGTGATGGGCGGAGATGATCTAATCTGTGCATTGGACTTGCTTCTCATAGGTGATGTCGTCGAGTGTTATCGAACGGACAAAGATGGTCGGTTGTGGTTGACAGCTGGTGCGTGTTTATCATGATGATCAATCGATTTGCCGGTTAACCAGTTCACACTTTTTGCCATCCATTTTCCTCTGGTTTGATTGACGGCCTTTCGGCTTCTTATTAGGGTTGCTCGAAACGATGAGACAGAAAACTGTCCAAATGAATTTTGCTGCGATCACATCACCCACCATTTGATTCGGCTCAACATGAGGCGTAGAGCAACTATGGTACAGGTGATGGCGCGTGGAAGTTCTTCCAACATCCCTCAATCTAATTCGATTCCTGCGGTCGCGATGGACGCTCGAGATCTTGACGTGTCTCGCCTCAAGAGAATGGACAGGGGAATGCCAGATGCCTTTCCTGAGGGCTTGGGACGGATTCCCAATAATCCAATCACAGCTGCATTTCTTGCTGCGTTGCTTAAAGGCGGCCCACAGGCGCGCACCCTACAAGGCGGGTGGATGTCTGATGGCAATGGTCGACTGACCTACCGTCATTTGGGGAAGAAAGGTGGCTCCATATCAATTTATGTGGATCTTGCGGATGAGCTTTCGTCTGAAGATGAACAGTGGCGTGTAATCGAATCTCTGTCGATGCTGACGGTCGACGTGGCCGTGGTCATTCTCGCACAATTGTGCGAACCGAGCGCGATTAGCAGAACGCGGTGCCCGTCCATGGAAGCAATCTCGATCTCTGCTTCTGCGATCATGCGATACAAGGGCATGGTGCGATGGGGTGCAGAACGCCTCAACTTCCAAGAAAAGATCGCTCAGGAAGTAGCGACCTTATGCAAGTTGCGATTTGATATTATTGAATTTCCTGCCTTTGACACGGAGCGGGGAAAGTGGAATCGAAACGGTATCAGTATTTCAGGTGACCGTATTTTTGATGTCGCTCAAGCTGTCATTGCACCGCCAAAGAAAGATGGTGGGATCAGTGATGATCACTATTGGTTTGTACGGTTTGGGCAGTGGGCTTACAGTTGGATGAACTCGCAAGGCAAAGTCTGGCTTGGACCAGTTCCCAGAGCAATTGTTGAGCTTGATCATCGACGCAATCGGGGGAGCGAAATGCTCGCCAAGAAAGTTGGCATCAGCACATTGATGCTTTGGGGGGCGGCGAGGTCGCGAGAACATTTGGTTCGACGCATGGATAGTCTACTAGAGAGTGTTGGAGAATTTCCACATGTCGCTGACCGTTCATCCCACTGGGCGGGGCGCACCTATGATCGGTTGGGCGAATCTCTCTTTACACTCCATGACCGCGATCTCTTGTCCTTCACGTATGATAATGGGGAGTGTCTTCCCACCTCGCTTGAACGCAACAAGGGGTGGGTCAAGAACTGGTTAGAAGCGAGGGTCCAGATTGACAGACCTCCCTATCTTCCTGGCGGAAAGAAATAGCCACAGATACTTGAGTGCAAATGGCGTCATCTAATCTCCTTCAAGATTGCGTGACTGGGCCTTGCAATTCCCATTGTTGTCGGTAGCATTCCCTGGGGTAAGAAACTTGGGGGCTGAGTACAGATACCTGCGACTAGGAGGGTAGGAACATGAAAAAGACTCTCATAATGGGAATGTTAGGGCTGTCCCTTGCTGGAGTTTCAACAGCAGCCGCGCGACCAAGTATCGATGAACTTGAGAAGTTTTCAAAGACCGGCGAATCGGAGTCATGCGTGCAGATTAGAAGCATCCGCAATACACGCGTGTTGGATGACCGTAATATACTTTTCTACATGACTGGTGGAAAAGTTTACTTGAACACGCTGCCAAATAAATGCTCGCGGCTCGGTTTTGAACAGTCTTTTTCATACAGCACAACAGGGTCAAGGCTCTGCGACGTTGATATTATTACGGTAATAGCAGACACATTTTCCGGTGTCCGCTGCGGACTTGGGGCGTTCCAAGAACTGGAAGATAAGAGCGAATCCTAGAGCGTTCAGCTAGGTTGGTTTTTTGAAGAGTAGTTTCGGAATTCCCGCGACCTGTGCCTCATAATCAGGTCGCGAGAGTGCTTTGCGTTTTTCGATCATTGGGATTGAGATGAAAACGAAGAGAAACGTGATCGCCGACGCCCCAATTCCGGTCCACCAATACTGGGGGCCACATGCGAGAGCAAAGAGCCAAAGTCCCCACCAGAAACCGATCTCTCCCACGTAGTTGGGATGGCGTGTCCAGGCCCACAATCCGCTCTTGCAGACTTTTCCAGCGTCCTTGTTCGTTCGGAGGAATTCTGTGAGCTGTTCGTCCGCCACGGCCTCCATCACCACCGCTCCCACCATAACCACAAATGCGACGCCATCGATGAGATTGATTGGGTTGGAGACGGTCGCGAAGACTGGGTAGAGGGGAAGACAGCCCAAGAAGACAAGAACCGTCGGCATGAGTTGAATGCCCAAGAGGTCAACTAATGGATATAGCGCTCCAGTCTTTTTCCTGAAATCAATGTAACGGAAGTCTTCATGGACAAGGTTTTTCCACCGCCTGAAACAATTGAAGGTCAATCGTCCGGCCCAAAACATAACAAGCAAGAAGACCAATCCGCCTCGCATGTCGTTAGAGGCGATTGAAGTTTCTTGCAACATATAGAAGAGCGCGAGCAGTGGAGGCGCAATGGTCCAATATGGATCGTAGAGAGACGAGTTTCTGAGTGCGGTTCCAGCCAGGAAGACAACAATCGTTGCCGCGATATCCGCGCCAAAGGCAATGTAAATTGGGTGATGGCTTGAAAGTTCTCGCCAGACCAAGATCGCTGCAATTGTTGCGAAGGTGTATACGATGGTGCAGGTGATGAGGGGTCCGGAGCTCGTTTTTCGGAAAGTTACCGACATCAGTAACTCTCCTCCCTTAGGGCTTGTGTGAATTTTGAAACGAACTTCTCTGCACTGCCGTGGTCATATGGACTTGGCTGCCCGACACCCCAAACAGGCCCTGGCCATGCGGCATCAAACTTGAAGCGTGCAATTACGTGGACATGAAGTTGAGGTACCATGTTGCCTAAGGATGCAACATTCATCTTATCCGCGCCTGTGGTACGCATTAGGGCGCGGCTTGCTTGGTCGATTTCTTGGTAAACGCCGTCGCGCATCTCGTCTGGCAGATCGTGCATGTCTCTCAGATTGGCAAACTTCGGAATCAGAAGGAGCCAGGGAAATCGCGTATCGTTCATGAGGCGAACGCGGCAATGTTTCCAGTCGCTCAAGGGGATGCTGTCTTTGGTCAGGCGCGGATCAATCTGAAGTTCAGGCATATGAGTAGGATCTCTGCAATGAGGCTCTTGATCAGGAGCCTACCCTCCCGGGGTGAGGTCGGAAATGAAAAAGTTGTGGCTCATCACAAAACGATGGGTCTCGCCTGACGCAGGATTGATGAGCTGGGGCGCGAGGTATAAGTTGTTGGCAAGGATCCAATCAAAAAACACGTCGTGAAGGCGGAAAGAGTGGGGACAGAATGCCTGTTGTAAATATCAAGAATGGCCTCGAGATTGCCTATGACGAGTTTGGAGATTCGTCAGCGCCACCGATGCTTCTGGTGATGGGGCTCGGAACACAGATGATTGCTTGGCCCGATCCTTTTTGCGAAGGACTTGCAGGTCACGGGTTCAGAGTTATCAGGTTTGACAATAGAGATGTGGGTCTGTCGACCAAGTTCCATGATGCCGAATCCCCAAAAATGCTAGGGATGTGGCTCAAATCGAAACTCGGTTTGAGAATTCGAAATGCGCCTTACGACCTTTACGATATGGCGTTTGATGCCGTTGGATTAATGGATGAATTGCAGGTGCCGTCCGCGCATGTGGTTGGTGCCTCTATGGGAGGTATGATTGCGCAAATCCTCGGGGCACGACATGGTGAGCGGGTGCGAAGTCTAACGTCGATAATGTCGACTACCGGGAATCCGCGGCTGCCAGGACCAACTTCAGAAATTCGCAAGCAGATGTTTTTTGCCAGGCCGAAAAACCCGGATCGCGAGACGCTCATTAGTCATTCGATGGAAACTCTGCGGATGATTGGTAGCCCCGGATATCCGTCGCCCGATGATGAACTGCGCAGCAAAGTGACACGCAGCATGGACAGGGCCTTCTATCCTCCCGGTTATGTTCGGCATGTCGCTGCGATTGTGGCTGCCGGAGACCGAAGTCGAGAGGTGTCTGAAATCAGTGTGCCAACCTTGGTTGTTCACGGTGCAGACGATCCTCTCGTTCCGGTGGCGTGCGGCAAGGATACGGTTGCTCGCATAGACGGTGCGCGGTTCGAGGTGATTGCGGGAATGGGGCATGATTTACCTACTGCATTGATTCCTGAACTGGCTGATTTGATTGGTACACACGCTAGAAATAGCGAAACGAAACAATAACGAAGGAGCGACGTGATGGGTCGGGTCGAAGGGAAAGTATGCATTGTCACGGGCGGTTCTTCCGGCATTGGAAAGGCGTGTGCACTCACTTTGGGCCGTGAAGGCGCCTTCGTTGTTGTCACCGATATTGATGACATCGGTGGCGAAGCGGTACAGGATGAAATTGTATCTGCAGGTGGGCGCGCAAAATATTTGCATCACGATGTTGCTTCGGAAGATGAGTGGGCGGATGTGATTGCTGCGACTGTGTCTGAGTTTGGTCAGCTTGATGTGTTAGTCAACAATGCGGGTATTGCCATTGGTGGTCCGATTGTTGACACAACACTGGATGAATGGCGACGTCTTATGAGCATCAATCTTGATGGTGTCTTTCTTGGCACCAAGCACGCGATCCCAACAATGGCGGCGAGTGGTGGTGGGTCGATCATCATTATGTCGTCGCTGGCAGGCCTTAAAGGTTCGCCGGGCCTGGTGGCCTACAATGCGAGTAAGGGAGGTGTGCGGTTGTTTGCAAAAGGAGCGGCTCTCGAATGCGCTGCGGGCGGCCTCAATGTCCGGGTCAATTCAGTTCATCCTGGCATCATAGAAACACCCATTTGGGACAAGATAGAAGGAATTTCAGGTCCAGTTCCGGGAGGTCCGGAAATTTCTGAAGGGGCTAATCGCATCAATATTGAAGAGGTTATTGAGCGCGCAGTGCCTGTGGGCGTCGTCGGCCAAGCACAGGATATCGCCAATGGGGTGCTCTATCTGGCATCTGATGAATCAAGTTATGTGACCGGCTCTGAACTCGTCATTGATGGCGGCATGTTTGCCAGTTGATCCCCTTCGCTTTGTCACGCCGCGAATGCGGCTGGAACCAGTGTTGGGTGCGCTGGTGGGAACCTGATAAATTCGCGGATAATAATTTCTGCGAGTTCATCCTTTTGCATCGCATCATCGATTTTCACATCACGTTTATTCAACTCGGTCCGCAGCATTTGCAGGATGAAATCTAGCGTCAGATCATCGGATTGAGTTTGCCATAACGCGTGTTCAGCTTGATCTCGAAAGCAATAAGCCTTCCATGAGACTGACAGACGCATGTCATTCCATGTGTAGGAGGCGACGGTTTGATGTCCGTCGATGACGTTCCAATTGCCATTGCCCTCCGGCGCGATGGTCATGCCGCGTTGAAGCTCCGGCAATTCCTGTGAGCCCTCTTTCATGCGCCCAACCCCGTGAAAAATGCTGTCGGTATCGACGATCACCGCGGTGTTACTTTTGATCGTGTGGATTACTGGGTTCGCAGTAGCCCCTTCTGGATAAAACACAAACTCACCTCCATCGGAGTCGTGATACCAGGAAACACATGTCGCGATCGGCATGCGCCAGTCTTCAAATAGGCCGGAGTGATGCATGGCCACCAGGAGCCACTGAGGCAGGACTTTGCGATTGGCGCCGCGAAATTCTGGAACATCCGTATGAACGGCGAGCTCTTGTCCAGGCAGAAACAAGTTGGCAAAGACGATGGCGGGTTCGATGACTGGACGGTCATGGACTTGTTGTGCGGCTTCAATCAGCTTTTCTGATCTCAGAAAAGGTTCGATCCCAGGCGCCAATATTTCATCGCCGTAAGCATAAGTCTCTCGAAAGTAGTTTGTTCGACGGGCGATGCGTTTGATTTCGTTGTCGTCACTTGGAAGGTCCTTGTGGGATTCTAAATAGTTCAGGACAGCGTCATATCTTTGCGGCAGTTTTTCGCCAATGCCCTCGTTGAGAGCTTCTTCGGAGTACATGCCGTGCGGTCCATAGGATGCGCAGATGTTGACCATCCTTTCCGCATCTTCCGGCGCCAGGAGGGGGTCGAAGAGTTGATAGTAGGACATGACATTCACCGTTTGCTTGTCGCAGCTGATTTCAGTTTGTCACACTTGATCTAGTCTTGCGAGGTCCAATTGGGCGCGCGCTTTTCCATGAATGCTCGCACACCTTCTTTGTAGTTTTGGCTTCGTGACATGGAGTCGATAAGGGACTCTGACGTGGTCACCGAAGAAGCGATGTCACGGTGCAAATCCGTATAGATCTGCCACTTGGTTTCTCGCAAAGACCCTGGCGCGATATTCGTTGCTAAGTTTTTGGCATACGCGCGAGCGTGCGACATTAGATCGTCGGAGGTAAGAACTTTGTTGATGAGACCGATCTTCTCGCCTTCTTCAGCGAGGAATATTCGGCTTGTGAGAAGCAAGTCATTCGCGAGACTGAGCCCAACGATTCTTGGAAGTAACCAAGAAAGACCAAACTCAGCGGGGAAGTTGAAACGGCCATGGGCCGTTGTCATCTTCGCACCGCTGGCCGCGAAACGGATGTCGGCAAAACAAGCCAGTGCAAGGCCGACGCCGGCAGCCGGTCCATTGATTGCGGCGATGATGGGTTTTGAGATGCCAAAATGATAGGCGAATGAGGCATCAAATTCAGGGCGGACGCCAAACCCTGGTTCGGCCAGGGGATCTGGTGTGCCGGGATCGTATCCACCTTTTTCTACATGGCCCTCCAAAGCCTGAGTATCAGCGCCAGCACAAAACGCGCGCCCTTCGCCGGTCAGTACAATGACGCGGACATCTGGATCTTGGTCGAGTTCATTCAGAATCCAGCGGTATTCGGTATGCATTCTGCCGGTCCAAGCGTTCATTCGCTTAGGCCGAGAGAGAGTGACGGTTGCAACATGACCGTCTTGTTCGTGTTTGACTGTCTTCATCTGCATTGTGTTGTTCCTCGCCTCACGTTCGGTGTGAATGGGCGGTCTTGTTACTGGAAGGTTAACACAATCGATCGAATTGAAAATGCACGTCTCAAGTTGTTTTAACGCCGGTGATATAGTCTTGAACATTGAAATCGCAGAAGCAAGGCAGGGGGCACCGAGTGAGCGATAGCAATCAAGAATCAAACCAAGCAAGTTCGGAGCGACTTGCAAGATGGAAAGAGGCAGAAGTGGAAGCGCTTAATCGCTTGAAATTTGATGGTGCATCGATCATCGATGAATCGGAAGAAGAAAATGCTATGCGCGAGTGGGATCGCAAGATCCTTGTTGAAAGCCTCCCATTGCTTTTGAAGAATTCGATCAATGCAATTCCGGTCAATTTGATCAATGGTTTTTTGCTTGCCGCAGCACTGTGGTCTGTTGAACAACCTCTTCCCATTATTTTGTGGTTTGGGGCTCTGGTCTCGGTTAGCTGCCTTAGATATGCGGACTACACTAGGTGGTCGAAGAATTTCACAAAATTCAGCCCGGTTTCGATGGGGCGTTGGAGCGCGATAGGCGCTGGTGTGACAGGTTTGATTTGGGGTACTTCGGCGTTCATTTTTGTCGACCAAATCAGCAGTATTCACTTCCAACTCATCATCATTTTGATTGCAGGAATGTCGGCAGGCTTTACAGCTTCCTGTGCGGTTCATTTGCGCACAGCCAATGCCTATAACTTTGCGGCGATCCTGCCGATTTCACTTTTCTACTTCATGGGCAATACAGGAATTCATTTGCTTATGGGTATTGTCTCGTTGATGTATCTCGTTTTGATGCATCGTTTTGCGACTATTCTCAACGCCTCAATTTGCGACACGATTAAGCAGAAGCTGGCGATAGAGGAACTTGCCAATACGCTCAGCAAGAAGAGCTCACGTTTGGAGAAAACGATCGTTGAGATCGAGCACGCAAAATGTGAAACGGAAACGGCAGCCGAGGCTAAGTCCAATTTCTTCGCCATGATTTCCCATGAAATCCGCACACCAATGAACTGTATCATTGGGATGGCGTCTGTTCTCAAGAGAAGCAAACTGACCACGCAACAAGGCGATCACTTGGATCTCATCCAAAATGCTGGCGATTCTTTGCTCGCGATTATCAATGACATATTGGATCTTTCAAAGCTCGAGTCTGGAAATATGGAGCTTAATGAAGACCTTTTCGAACCGCATCATATCACCAAGCAAGCGACGAATATGATGGCTGAGGAGGCGCGCCAAAAAGGGCTAATGCTTCATCTCAATATTGATGACGATGTGCCGGAAATTCTGGTTGGGGATGACCTTCGCATCCGACAGGTGCTTCTCAATCTTTTGGGCAATGCCGTTAAGTTCACAGACAACGGATCTGTCACCGTGCATCTTTCCTCAGAGGAAAGAGAAGGAGTTGTGACACTGCGATGTGAGGTCATTGATACGGGTATCGGTATTAGCCGGGAAGCACAAGACAGGTTGTTTACACAGTTCAGCCAAGCGGACAGTTCCATTAGCCGCAACTATGGCGGAACGGGTCTCGGATTGGCCATTTGTAAACAGTTGGTCGAGCTGATGGGCGGACGTATTGGTGTGGTCAGTGAGGAGGGCTTTGGGGCTCGTTTCTGGTTCACCATCGAGTGTCAGAACGATATGGCTGTCCTAAAGTTCCCAGTTAAGGAGGCTGCACCGAAGGAGGCAGATGCGCTCAGGAAGGACATTCGCATGTTGATCGCAGATGCAAATCCGGTCAATCAACTCGTCCTGACGTCAATGCTGCAACGGACCACGGCTCAATTCAAGTTTGCGGAAGATGTCGACACTCTCAGATCTGCTTTAAAAGAAGAGCAATTCGACATGGTTCTATTTGATAGAGAATTGCCCGACTTCGAAGAAGTTCCGATTAGTGATTGGTCAAATAGCGAGATGGATCCGGGCGACGTACCAGTGGTCATTGCCATGGTTGCCAATGCAATTGATGCGGAAGAGCTTGAGGGTGTGAGTGATCATCTGATCAAGCCTGTTGATGTCAATGTGCTGTATGAAAAGATACGCGAGTACTGCCATGCTGACATCGTGCCGGAAGAGATCGAGGCAGCTGCGGGCGACTCGGAAGAGCGCGAGTCCGCCTCGCTGAGCTGAAACTAAATGTCGCAGATACCGACAATATATCCATGGAACCGGTGGGTACTTTCGCCTAAGCTGACCCAATAGTCATTATTGGGAGGAGCAACGCGTGGGTGAGCTCAAATCAGAATTCCTATGCCATTTTGAAGCTACATTGGCGCCGACGATTGACGTTGGCGACGGCGCGCGTGGCCACCGAGCGATTGCCAATGTGACAGGCGGCTTTTTCGAAGGCCCCAGGCTCAAGGGGAAACTTCTCCCTTCGGGTGCGGATTGGTTTGTCCTGAAACCACAAGCCGGCATCGTCAATTTGGATGTGCGAGCGTTGATGGAAACAGATGATGGCGTGCACATCTATACCCATTATCAGGGCCGGATTGCGTTCCCAGCTGAGTTGGCGATGGAGCTCTTTGCTATGGAAGAACGAGGTGCTGTTGACCCGTCCAAGTATTATTTCAGAACGGCGCCGCTCTATGAGACCGGATCTGAAAAATATGATTGGCTGAACCGGATACAAGCGGTTGGTGTCGGGGAAATTGTTCCAGGTGGGGTCGCCTACGACGTCTATGAGATCAAGTAGTTCGACCTGTTGATGCAAATTGAAGGGAAGCTGAAATGATGGATCGTGTCGACCGCGTGCAGATCGCGGTCACGTCAGGTGACAAAGCTGCCAAAACATTTGGTCGACTGCTTGGTGCGGAAGTGGTTCGAACATCGCCGAGTGTTTTTCTTGGCGCCCAAAGGACCATCATGGCGCTCGGGGAAAGTGAGATTGAGCTCTGTGAACCTGATGGGACAGGGCGAACGGCAGACTTTCTCGCTGAGCGAGGCGAAGGATTGATGACGGCGGGGTTGTCATGTGCCAAGCCGAACCGTTTGCGCCGACACCTCGAGGGGTTGGGGTGCACCGTGCATGACGATGGCGATCAATATTATTTGCCAGGTGGTGAACACTTCGGCGTTCCTTTCGTCATCTCTGAAACCTATCCACGGAACCGCGTTGGTCCAGTAAGCTTCCTCTATGAGGTCACAAATACCCTTGTGTCCGATTGGCGATTGGCCGCGGCCCACTTTTCTGGTGTGTTTGGTCTTCACCCGCCACGTTTCTCGCGAATCAAGAGTGAGCGGTGGGGATATGACGGAACGCTTACCTTGTTTGATCCGCCGAACCGCCTGGACCGCATCGAGTTGTCGCAAGTGGTGAGGGACGATGTGCCCATGGCGCGTTTTGTGAAACGTCACGGAGACTCTTTGAACATGTGTTACTGCGAAACGCACGACATCGAGAATTTGGTTGGTCGTTTTCTTGAGGCGGGTGTTCGGTGGACACCGCGCGGAAAGAACAAAGAAGCGGAGCGTGATGGCATGTGGTCTCATCCAGGAGATTTGCACGGGCTGCTCCTCGGTGTCTCACGCACAACCGTCGCATGGGAGTGGTCAGGTCGACCGGAGGCTGTCGATCCACCAGCAGCCGAAATTTGAACCAACCCTCAATGCCGAAAATCCTTGTCTTCGATTCTGGTCTAGGTGGTCTTAGCATCCTCTCTGAGATTACTTCTGCCATTCCTGACGCGAGCTTTGTCTACGTGGCAGATACAGACTTTTTCCCTTATGGAACGAAATCTGAGGCCGCTTTGGTGAAACGCGTTCCAAAGGTCATTGAGGCTATTGTTTCAGCGTATTCGCCCGACATCGGAGTGGTGGCATGCAACAGTGCTAGCACGGTTGCACTCGATGCGGTGAGAGAAAGGGTGGCCATACCCATTGTGGGAACCGTTCCCGCGGTTAAGCCCGCTGCAGAACAAAGCGCCTCAAAGGTGATTGGTCTTTTGGCAACGCCAGGCACGATTGAGCGGGACTATACAGATGATTTGATTGAGGCGTTTGCGCCGAACTGCCGCGTCTTACGACACGGAACGGCGGATCTTGTTTCATTGGCGGAACAAAAACTCATGACTGGTTCGGTTGACCTCGGTGATATTCATGCAGCAACCCAGGGGCTGTTTTTGCAAGACTCTAACTCTGCCATCGACGCCGTGGTGCTGGCTTGCACACACTTCCCGCTTGTCTTAGATGAGCTAGTTCAAGCATGGCCGGACCGCAATATTGCTTGGATCGACTCAGGTGAGGCAATCGCGCGGCGCGTGGTCTCGGTTTTGTCTGACGGGCAAATCCAGGTGGCCGGCAATAAAGCGCGCTCCATAGGTGTGGTGACTCGCAAGGGGCCGGACTTTGCGACGCTTGCAACGATCTTTGCATCTTTTGGACTTGAGACAATGGACGTTAAGCAGATCTAGCGTCCGGCCTATCAATTATTGCCAAACCAATTTGATGATGGAATTGTCGATGTCGGAGGCGACATAGATGTCTCCTTTGGAGTCGATACTGATCCCGGTTGGTATGAACGACAATGGCGCGCCATGGAATGGTGGCAAGCCAATTGGCAGATCGCCCGCAATGACCATGCGTTCGCCGGTCTCCAAATCGATTGAGAGTATCTGTCGCTGACCAACCTCTGCAACGATCAGTTTGCCATTCGGCGTAAAGTCCAGGCCTTCTGGTTGACGGATGTTGTTCGCTATTTCTGTAAGTTCGCCGGAGCTTGGATCTATGGCGACGATGCGATCCCCCATCGCCTCGCTAACATAAGCGACGCCGTCGCCATCAATGGCGATACAAGCAGGATTTAGAAGACCTGATGCTAGAACCGTTCGCTCTTTGCCCTCTTCTCCGCTCACGATGAGAACGTTCCCGGTTCCCGCTTCTGCGACAATGATGCGTCCATCGGCGAGTTCAACAGCTGCTGATGGCGCAACAAATCCATGCCAAGCGAATTTGAGTGACTCGGTTTTGCGGTCGTAGGCTTGAACAACCCCTTCGGCAAAGCTCGTTGTGACTATGTGCTGGTCGTTTACCGATACATTGATTGCGTATTTGTGATCTGAGATTAGACGCGAAATGTCGCTGACTTGACCAGAATTGACGTCGACCAGGCTCAAAGAAAACGTATCTGCAACGTAGAGCGTCTCGCCGCTTTCGCCTTCATAGATGTCAATGCCACCGGGCGTGGTGAGTGGTCCCGCTGTGACAAGACGGAAGTCACCAGCATCCCGGTCAATCTCATAAATGCCGTTGTCGGACATGTTGGTGACATAGAGGCGGTCATCTTGATCAAATGCCAGATTGTCGAGATTGGATGGTGCTGTTGCGATGAGAGTCTTTTCGCCGCTCTCGATGTTGATTTCAAAAACTTCGCCGGTTTCGTTTTCGATGGCGAAGAGATTGTTCTGGGAGTCAAAATTGACTGCCGCTGGTGTGTCAAAGCCCTCCGCGACGACTTCCAACTCCCCAGTGTCCACATCGACACGAACGACTTGTCCTTTGAACCATAGTGGACCGTACAATTTGCCGTCGGGGCCAAAATCAAAGCCATTGAGTCCGCCCATGTTCTCAATGATCTTTCTTGGCGGTTCAACCCCGGCTGGATCAATTTCATAGAGCGCATCTCCGCCAAAGACTGTGGTTGCAAAGAGGCGGCCATCTTGTTTGAAGGCAATTGAGTTGACGCTCGGAAGGCCTTCTGCCAATCGCTTCACCTCTCCGTCAGGTGTTCTTGCATAGACGTGGCCCAATGATAGTCCAGTCCAGACAAGGGTGCCGTCGGGATGAAACTCCAGGTCGTCTGCTTGCCCCTCAGGGGGAGCGATAAAAGTTGTGGCATTTCCTGAATAAGGATCGACACGGTAGATAGACTGTCCGACGACACTGCCGGTGTAGATCATGTTGTCGGGTCCAAATGCCAGCCCGTGAATGCCATGAAAGTCAGATCCTGGCACCAACGTATCTAGGTAGTATCCGGTCGGATTTGCATTGACCTGGTCCTGCTCGCTTGGTGCGGTGGACTCGATGGTAAAATCTTCTACAGCCTCATCGGTTGACACGATTTCTTCGTGATCAACGATGGCTTCTTCAGCAGCTTTTTCCGGTGCCTGACCATTGTCGCAGGCAGATAGCACCAAACAAATACCCAATGAAAATATCAGTAAAAATCGACCGTCCAGCATTGTCTCTCCCCCAATGAGAGCGTCCATTTATTGTGGGCGCAATTATATCGTCATTGGGAAACCGAGACAAATTCACGGCGTGATTGAGGCAATTTGTGGACTCTGAGGCGACCTTCTCCCTGTAAGTGAGCGAATCAGCCGATTTTTGCAGATCATACCGACATCACAAAAAAGCCTGCAGGGTCGTGATTTCAGTGTGAGGACAGGTTCTGGATGGGTTAAGAATGCCTAAACTAGCCGGGCATCATATTGGGGTCGACGTTGAGCCAAAGATCTTCTGAAGAGCAAGCGGAGCTGTCGGTGAATTGGACCGCGCGTGGCGGTGCATATGTGCTCTTGATTCGATTGGATGACCCATTGGACCTGCCGCAGAGACAGTTTGATCACCCGCTAGGCCCCGGTCTTTATTCCTATTGCGGAAGTGCAAAAGGGCCTGGTGGTTTGGGTGCGCGGGTTGGCCGGCATTTGCGTGCGAAGAAAAACAAGCATTGGCATGTGGATTATCTATCTGATGCCGGAGAGATCATCGATGTTGCGGCGATTGTTGATGGATCCGAATGCGACTTCGTACAATCGCTCCTGCAAATTGACGGTGCTGACGTGGCGCTTGCTGGGTTTGGCAGTTCTGATTGCTTAGACTGTGACGCGCATTTGGTTGGTGTACCTGTCGGGTTTTCTTTTCGCCAAATTGGTTTGTCTTCTGCCATGTCGCAATTTGAAAGGTATGTATCTCGGTGATTTATGCCATCGGTGATGTTCATGGTGAGATTGAACTTCTTGAGAAACTGCTCACGGAGATAGAAGGCGATGCGCCCGAGGGTGAAGACAATACGCTCGTGTTTATCGGGGACTATGTGGACCGAGGTCCGGATTCTCGCGGCGTTATTGAACGCCTCATGAATGCAATATCTGGGTTTGATACAATTTGCTTGAAGGGTAACCACGAAAAGATCTTTGTCGATTTCGTTACGGATCCGCATGACCGACTGGCTTCGATGTGGTTTCGCGACATGAATGGCGGGCGAGAGACCGTGGCGAGTTATGGCATTGATGCGGATGAAGTCATTGATGCGTTAGAAGATCCAAAGCGCGTTGATGGACTCCTGTCCTCGATCCCAAAGGAACATATTGCTTGGATGGATGATCTACCGGTTTTCCATCAACGGGATGGGTATTTCTTTGTTCACGCTGGTGTAAGGCCAGGCGTTGCTCTGGAACGCCAATCGGAAGATGACATGATGTGGATTCGTGATCGATTCTTGAAGAGTCGGAAAAACCATGGAGCGCTTGTCATCCACGGGCACACGCCAAAACGATCAGTTGAAGTGAAGAAGAACCGCATCAACATTGACACCGGCGCGTGCTTCTGGGGAGAGCTCACGGCAGTTGCTCTCGGTGAGGATGAGCCCCGTTTTCTGTCGGTCATATGAGGCAGTGCTGTCATGAAGGCTATCTCTAAACCCTTAACTATCGGCTTTGCTCTTTTGCTGGCAGCTTGCAGTGACGCGCCCGCCCCGGAACTTGATCTAACGGGCAAGTGGAAATTTCGGACCCTCGATGCGCATGATGGTTATATTCAAGGGTCGATGAAGGTTGGGGTCGATGATGCCGGCGCTCAGACCTGTAAAATTATCGTCTACATGAGCGAGTTCGGCAGTGCAGTTGAGTCCTGCAATATTTCCCAAAGTGAAGGCCGGATTGGTATTACGACCGAGATCATATCCAACTCTGCTGGGACCTGGCGACCCGAAGTGTTCGACTTGAAACTTGAGGATGGCAAATTGGTTGGGACACTCACCAAAGTCACATCCTACTCGGTCGCGTTCACAAAAAGACCCTGATCTGGGCGCGTGATCATTGATAGCGCTGATTCCAACGTTTTGCCTTCGTCCGAAACATGGTCTACTCCATCACGGAGTCGCACTTTGTCGTAAGACTGCGACACAGTTGCGAGACGCACGAGAAGGCAGGCGATATGGAGCCGGGAGCAAAGCGAAGTGTCTTAATTACAGGCGCCGGGGGATTGGTCGGTTCGCAAGTTGTACGACTGGTGTCCAAGCAAGCTTCCTCGTTCGGCGCCATCGTCGCGCTTGATTTGAGAGAGATGCCGGAGCCGATGCAGCTCAGCGGCGTGACCTATCTCACCGGGGACATTTGTGATGCGGGAATTGGCGAAGTCATGTCTGCGCACAGTATTGACACGGTTGTGCATTTAGCCGCGATCCTGTCTCCCGGCAATGTTGCTTCGCGGGAGATGGAGTACAAAATTGACGTTCTAGGCACGGAAAACCTTGTGCAGGCCGCGATTTCAACCGGTGTCACGCAGTTTGTGTTTTTGAGCAGTGGTGCGGCCTATGGATATCATGCGGACAACCCAATTCCCTTGAAGGAGACCGACGACCTTCGTGGGAATGAGGAATTTTCGTACTCCTGGCACAAGCGATTGGTGGAGGAGATGTTGGCTCTGGCGCGCGAAGAGCATCCCCAGCTCAAGCAACTTATCTTTCGGCCTGGAACCATATTGGGTGCGAATGTACGAAGTCCTGTGAGTGCAATCTTTGAGCGCGCTATTGTAACGGGGATTGCAGGTTCTGATAGCCCGTTTGTTTTGATTTGGGATGAGGATGTTGCTGCCGCGATTGTCAAAGGTGTACTGGAAGGTGCTGAAGGCATCTACAATCTGGCCGGAGATGGTGCCCTTTCATTGCGTGATATTGCGGCGCAAGTCAAAAAGACATTTGTGCCCTTTCCGCCAAGTCTTCTGAGGGGAGCTTTGTGGCTCTTGAATCGGACGGGCGTGAGTGACCGCGGCCCAGAGGGGGTTGATTTTCTGCAATATCGCCCGGTGCTCGCCAATGACCGGCTCAAATCTGAGTTTGGATTTGTTCCAAGCATGACGAGTGCGGAGGTGTTTGCGAAGTATTGTGCGAGCCTTGAAAGCGATTGATCTAACCAGAGAGGACGCTATGACGAACGTGAAAAGAACAGTCGTCATCACCGGCGCCGCCAATGGCATCGGCGCCGCCTTGTCTCAACTCTATGCAAAGAGCGGTGCCAATGTGGCATTGCTTGATCTGGATGAAATCCGTCTACAAGAAGTGGCCAAGACGTGCCAACAGGAAGGCGGCGAAGCTCTCGCCGTTCGTTGCGATGTTACGTCTTATGAGGATTGTGAGCGGGCGATTGAAAAGACCACCAACCGATTTGGTGGGGTCGATGTCCTCATAGCCAACGCTGGCGTTACCCATCTGAGTGAATTTGCCGACACGGACGTGGACATCATACGTCGGGTGATGGAGGTCAATTTCTTTGGGGCGGTCAACTCCGCTAAGGCGGCTTTGCCTCATTTGCTAGAAAGTGAAGGGCAGATCGTTGCGATGTCGAGCGTGGCAGGCTTTTGTCCTCTGCCACTTCGAACGGGGTATGCCTCAAGCAAATATGCGGTGCGAGGGTTTTTTGAAACATTGAGGGCGGAGAACAAACGCAAGGGACTCGGCGTACTTGTGGTCTTTCCCTCGTTTGTGGATACGGAGATCGGGGCGAAGGCGCTGGGCGGAGACGGCGCGCCTGCGACCTGGAACCGCGAAGAGGCTAAGGGCGCGAGTTCGGTCGAAAGTGTGGCTGAGAAAATATTTGTCGCGGCTGAAGCGAGACGAGAGTTTCTCACCGTGGCCCGTGGGGCGCGGCTTAGTTATATCGTATCGCGACTATCGCCGCGCCTCTTGGAGCGTTTGAGCATACGGAAGATCTATGGTTCGAACATGTGAGTCGAAAGGATTGTATGCGACGGACCTCGGATTACTTGCGAATTCTAGCCACAAGACGCGCAACTACCAATATGAGCGTGAGTAGAATCAACGCGTGCAGGATCGCGTGGTAGCCATCTGGCACGATACGATCACTTTGCTTCGGCAGCAGATACCACGTGTCAAAAAAGGCATAGTAGGATGCGATTTTCTCAGCACTGGGTTTGGTGAAGAACCACTGCCAGTGGCCTTGATAGGCCATAAAGGCCCAGAGAGCAGTGACGCCCGCGACCATAAAGTCGGTATAGTTGTGCCCTTTGATGTAGGACCACAGGCCGACGACAAGCGGTGCCCAGATTGAAAAAGCGACCAATATCCAAATCATTTCTTCGACGAACCAAGTTTCGATGACGCCAGGGATGCCTATGAAGGACAGGGTGTACCAAATGGTCAATGCGGTAAGGGTGAGGACGATGGGCTTTTCAGTTTTGAACATCGGGATTGTCCTTCTAGTAGACTCTAAAGTAGAGCTCCTTGTTCGATCCTATCAAGTCTGATTACGCCATTGATAAGCCACGTGGGGTATCGGGAGTGTGTCCCCATAGCGAAAACCATTCCGGCTTCTGGATAATTATCTCCGAATATTGATTGAATTTGTGCTAGGGCGGCCTCTTCTCCGAATTGACGTGTCCAATTGAAGTAAGTCGCGTCGGTTTCCCAGTCTTGGCATGTGCCTGTGCGTTGCCCATCATCCGATTGGTACTGATACTTGAAACGGAAGGGACATGGTTCAATAGGTGTCGTGGCATCTGATTGAAACAAGCTCATTTGACGAAAATACTCTTCGCTCACTGCCTTTTCTTCTTCGATGTCAGTTTGGGTTTTCTTTTCAACAATGAATTTCGGATCACATGGCCTTAGCAATGCCAGCGACTTTCCTTGTCTGTCACACTCGTCGAGTCCGGTAACTTCATGAGGCGTTAGGAATCTCAGTCTCTCTGTTTTCTTGAGGCTTCCAACGACTTCTATGGTCTCATTGGTAATTCGACGGCTTTCAATTCGAGTGTCATCTCTTGGGCGGCGCCAATGGAATTCAATTATGTCCCACCTATTGAACTGCTGTTTCTTCTCAAGTTGACGGAAGTTTATTGGGTACAACCTGAGCCATTCGCGCGTGTTTACAGAGATTCCTGCGCAGCACACAGTCTCACCGTGTCTGGCTCCGACTTGAGGTGCCGCTTTGACGAGTACTACAGCTCGATCACTTCCGTCTTTTTCAGGCGACCTTCCGCCGTTTGGCTGCCGATTTATTGTGGAGGTCATCTATCACACTCAAATGCTTGATTTCCCGATTTAGTAACATGGATATCTTACCTGCAACTATTGAGCGATGGCAATAGGTTGGGTCTTTCTCGTAGCACATGAGTGTACTCGCTGAAGTTTTGCAGTACTTGGCGGCGGTCTTCAGCTCTTTGCGGCTCTCTTTCTTTCTGAGACGGTTGAAAAAAACCCTTCGAAATTCCTTGTAGTCGCCATTCCTGGCTGCTTCGCGACCTTCTTTCGGATCGCCGAGCCATTTGAGGTGTGTGTATCTCACACCATTTGATTCCAATACCTCAGACAGTGCGGTTTTGGAAAATCCCCTTTTTCGAGATCCTGGAAAATCTCTTACATCAATAAGATGTTCAATCCCGTTCGCCAATAATGCACCAACAAACGCATTGATGTCGCAACCTTCGTATCCAATCGTATAGATGTGCGTCACAATTCAGCCCTCCCCTTGACACCATGTGAATTCAGACTGCAAAAATTAACATCTCGTTAACACATCCTGAATGGATGGAATAGGTTGTGTAATGAACACAGGGAGGTGAATTTCGTTTCACGTGTCCTTCAAAAAACCTTTGCGATTTTCAAAGGCGGTGTCGGCATAGGCCTTCATCTTGATCCGCGCCTCGGTCGTCTTCATGGTTTCGAGAAATGCGCCGCCTTCAATGTGAAGCGCTGCGCTGAGTGGCGCCACCGACCCTTCATAAACGCACCTTTTGATCTCTCGCAAGGAGACTGGCGATAGGTCGGCGAGATCTCGTGCAATGGTCATGGCATGAGCTTTTGCATCGCCTGCGACCTCATGCACCATACCGTGAGCCAGTGCTTGATCGGGTGAAAAAACCTGACCACGCAAGATCATGTTGATGGCTCTTCCAGGCCCTAAGAGCCGCGATAGTCTTTGGGTGCCGCCGCCGCCGGGCAAGATGCCAAGGCGCGCCTCGGGTAATCCAATTCTAAAGTCGCCTTGTTGTGCAATCCTGATATCGCAGGCCAATGCGGTCTCAAACCCTCCGCCCATGGTGTCACCGGACATGGCACAAATAACTGGAATGGGAAGGGAGTTTAAAGCGTGCGTCATGGTGTGAAAGCGATCGCACATGCGGTAGTCGAGAAATGGATGGAGATCTTTGTTCTCTGCGGTGGCAAGCAGTTCTTCAACACTGAAGTGGGTGATGAAAAAATCCTCCAAGCCGCCGGTCAATATGACGACGCGAAGAGAGGGATCACGAAAGGTAGTATTGGCGTGCTGCGTGAGCTCTTCAACGCCTTCTCCGATGAGGTAGTTCATTGGTGGATTGGCATAAGAGGCGATGGCGACATTGCCGTCTCTTTCGATGTTCCAGAGTGTCATGAGGCCTCACTTTCTGATCGTTGGTTCCATGTTGCAGGATGGCTCCCCAGGGGCACGGTTGGTTGCTCCCATCGTGGCAGGGTTGCCGACATTTCCAGTATTGGCCCCAAGTGGGTCAAAGGGCCGAAACCACTCTGGGAGGTCGCCATGTACTTTCCCATGACCGTCTCATCTAGGTCTCTGGCCTTGGTGATTGAGTTTACGCGGCTCTGTTCTTGGAGCCACATGGCGGTCTGGCACAAGGACGCCTCGACGAGGTAGGACCCTCCTTCTTTGGCGCGGCGTTTGAGCGCGCTCATAACGCCAAGTGCGGCAAGGTATCCGGTGGTGTAGTCGGTCGCGGCGGCGGGAGCGAGCCGAGGCGATGTGGCTCCTCCTTCTTCGATGGCGATTCCGGTTGCGGTCTGCGCCAGTTGTTCCCATCCAGGCCGTTCATTCCAAGGTCCAACATGGCCGTAACAATTGATTGATACGTAGATGATGCCCGGTCTGATTACGTGGAGGTCTTTTGGCGAGAGACCTTTGCGATCCAGCGAGCCGGCGCGATAGCCTTGTGAGAAAACGTCACCGGTCGAGATGAGAGACTTGAGTTGATCAAGATCAGTGGGTTGATTGAGATCAAGATATGCGCTTCTTTTGCCGTGGCCGGTATCCATGACGAAAGCTGGAATGGTTTGCAAGTGTGGACCGTTGATCTTGAGGACATCGGCACCGTGGGAAGCCAAAGTGCGGGCACATGTTGGTCCTGCAAGCACACGCGTTAGGTCGAGGACGCGGACGCCATTAAGAGGGCGTTGGGCGTTGTTGATAGACTCAGGTTCACCAGAGCCAATCTTGGTGATTTTGACTGGCGGTTCGTTTAGCAGCGCAACACCTTGTGGGTGATGCCGCCACTCTTCTTCCGTGCGCGCAATGGCCCCACACATGCCGGCATCGGCGAGGCCATCTTCCAGTTCTTGGGCGTTCCACTTGACGACAGAATTGGCGACGTCTTCTTCGGTGTTTTCGCACTTTAGTATTGCAAGCGTACCGTCCGCCAGATGTTCGAAACCGCCATGTAAATGGACCCACCGATCGTCTTGAGTACGATAGAGAGCTTGGGTTGGATTGGTGATCCGAAGGGGGGTCTCAGGCCCGTCGAGTTTTTGGAACATGAAGCTCAGTAATGAAGCTGCGGCGCCTGCGACATCAACCGAGATCGATTGCTGCTTGCCGGTCTTTAGGTGCCAAAGATCGGCAGCTGCGATACCGCTTGCGGCCAAGGCCATTGCTGCTGTTTCGCCCAAACGAAAAAGGGAAGGCAGGATGGGGTCCTGTCCCTCTATCTTCACGCTGCATGTTCCTTCACCTGATGTGCCAACGGTCTTGAGCAATCGTGCGAGGGAGGAGTGCATGGTGGCGACCGTGAAAATTAGGTTTCGGTGTAGATGCCCTCACCGTCCGGTGCGAACTTTTCAAGCAGGAAACGTTCCTGGGGCTTTTCCGAAGCGGTTTTTGGAATTTCGGGGACGACCTGGAGATATGTGGGTATGAAATTAGGTTCCATGTCTTTGCGGCATTTTGCAAACACTGCAGCTGGATTGAAGGTCTTAAGGTCAACGGCCACGATGGCGGCCACCACGTCCTTTTCTCCGGGTGCGCCGGAAGCGGCTGTCACACCATAAACAAAGACGTCATCGACTTGATCGCTCTCTGCAACGACCCCTTCGACAAAGCCTGGGTTGACGAAGTCACCATTGTGGCGAAGGCCGCCGCCTTTGCGGTAATCGAAATAGAGCCAACCGTCTTCATCCATGTGGCAGATGTCGCCAGACCGCAGCCAACCACCGCGGGTTTTTTCGGCTGAGGCTTCTTTCTTGCCGAAGTATTCGACTTTTACCTCTTCGCCGGTGGTAGGGCGGCTAATGAGTTCGCCCATGACACCTGGCCCACAATCATTGTCGTCTTCATCGACAATGCGGATTTCGAGGTTGGGTGGGGGTTTACCGAAGCTGCCTATGGGGCCTTCGCCAATGGGGCGAATGGCCAGGCCCCCTTCGATGGCGCCGTAGCATTCTAAGATGTCGAGATTGAAGCGCCTCTCAAAGTTTTCCCAAATCGCTATCGGCATGCCGGCGCTGACCACATATTTGACCGGATTGTCTCCGTCGTTGGGTTTGTCTGGTTCAGAGTAAATCGCCGTTGCCATGCCACCCAACAGATTGAAGAAGGTGATGTCGTATTTGCGGGTAATGTCCCACAAGCGCGATTTGGTGAACTTGCGACTGAAGACCGCGCGCAGTCCCATGCCGAGGGTCGGACCCAAGGTCATAATCTGGGCGTTGCCATGGGTGAGCGAAAGACCGGTGTAGGGGCGCTCGTCGCCTTGCAGATTGAAGAGGAGGCCCATCATTGTGGCGCCGCCATACTGCATGTTCGTGCGAACCACGCCTTTCGGATCACCGGTGGTGCCGGAGGTGTAGATAATCTCGAACGGCTCATTGCTGTCGACCAGGCGATCTTCCGATTCAACCGGTGGGGTGTCGTAAATGTCTTTGAGCGACTTGGCCTTCTTGAGATCTCGCCAATGAACATTGCCTGCTGGCTCATCGGTTTCAAGCACCCAGATCCACTCTAAGGTCGGGATTTGTTCCTGGATATCGGCGATTTGGTCCAATGTGTAGTCGGCAGCGATGATGCCTTTGCATTCAGAATTGTTCAGCGTGTAGGAGAGTTTCGCACCGCGTGTTCTCGGATCGATGGGGACAAAGACACATGCTGACCGGGAAGTGCCGACCATGGCGTCAACGAATTCAGGATGGTTGCGCATGAGGATCGCAAACCGATCCCCTTTGCTCATACCTTCGTTGATCAACCCTTGTGCGATGCGATTGCCGTTTTCCCAGAGGTCTTTGTAAGTGCGGATCTCATCGTCTCGCACGCCACCACCCTCAAAAGTGAGGACATCTAAGTCTGGTTGCTCTTCGGCCTTTTGAGCAATGATGTCGGCCAAAATAAATGGATTGCGTTCGCGCATAGCGCTCTCTCCTGGACCAATTTTGACTAAATGCACAGGACGGCCCTTTGACCGCCCCGTGGTTTCAAACTCACAAGTCTTATCGGCTCAGGATGGTGACACACATGGCGGCCGCGTCAGTTCCGATGGAGCCACCGCCATTGTGGGCTAGACCGATTTTTGCGCCTTCGACTTGACGATCGCCGGAGCGACCTTGCAATTGTTCGGTCAACTCAACAATTTGGGCGATCCCTGTTGCACCAACCGGGTGACCTTTGCGAAGCAAGCCTCCAGATGTGTTGACCGGCAAACGCCCACCGAGCTTGGTGACGCCGTCGCTGATAAGCCTGCCGCCTTCGCCCTTGCCGCAGATGCCAAGGGACTCGTAGGTCATAACTTCTGCCGGGGCTGTGGCGTCGTGTAATTCAATCACCGATAGATCACCAGGTCCGACGCCGGCTTCTTCGTATGCGGTTCTGGTGCAAAATTCAGAGACGCCTTCTTCACCTGGCTCGTGGTCCCAACCAGAATGCAAGACGCTTGTTACCGCTTTGACAGGATTTTGAAGCCCCATCTCTTTGGCCTTCTTTTCGCTCACAATCACAACGGAAGCGGATCCGTCGCCAATCGGTGAGCACATGGGCCGTGTCAGCGGCTCGGCAATCATTGGCGAGCCCAAGACTTCGTCGATGGTCAGAGCTTCTCTGAACTGAGCACGCGGGTTCATTGAACCATGGAAGGAGTTTTTGGCAGACACCTCCGCAAACTGTTCGACGGTTGTGCCGTAGGCCTTCATGTGCGCACGCGCGCCGGATGCATAAATGTCCATGAACATGGACCGGTTTTTGCCTGCGCCGCCGGATGCTTTCTTGGCGCCGGTCGCTTCAGCGTTTTTCTTGAGTGCTGCCATGATTTCGGCGCGGTTTTCAACATCTATCCCGCCGGAGAAGGCCGCGAAAGACTTCGCCTTGTCTTGGTGATAAAGCTTTTCCGCTCCAACTGCCAAGACACAATCGTAAAGACCTGCAGATACCATGGCGGCTGCCTGATTGAACGCCGTGGAGCCGCTGGCACAGGCGTTTTCCACATTGACAACAGGAAGCTTGCCCATACCAATGCCGCGAAGGATGACTTCACCGCGAATGCATTCTTGGCCGGTCACGAGACCTGCGGCTGCGTTGCCAACCCAGGCGGCTTGGACATCGGATTTCTCGACGCCGGCGTCTTTGAGAGCGGCCTCAATGGACCCGGCTCCAATTGATTTGAGGCCGCGCTCCAAATGTTTGCCGAACTGGGTCATGCCCACACCGGCGATATACGCATTTAGTTTCACGTTTCTTCTCCCTTTTTTTCTTGGTTATTCCATTTGATTTACAGCAGTCCGGGCGGCTCAATGTCCAGGGCGCGTTGCAGGAAGTCGAGTTCTGCTTCGCGTTCAGGAAGTGGCGCCGGCGTCGTAAACAAGCCGTCTCTTGTCAGTTCATCCACAACGCCCTCGTTGCGCGGGAATGGGTTGTCGAAGGTGTTCATCTTGAAGAGGTCACCAAAGGGTTGGCGCGGACGCTGCCCGCCTGCTTCCCAGTGCTCAGCCGGATATCCTACGGTCTGAAGCAGGAGGACCCGTGCCTGCTCGGGCAGGCTCATTGCTTCTTTGATCCTGTCGCCGTGAGGTGTGCCGAGGCAGCAAGTCCCGAGGCCGAGCTCATAGGCCATGAGTGTGGCTTGGGCAATGCCCTGGCCGCAGTCAAGTTCATTCAAGCCGGGCGCTTTCATACCTTCCAGCAGACCGTCGAAGAATGGGATGAGTTGTTCCTCAAGCGCCTTCTTTCGCATTTCGAGACCGCCAAAACCGAGGGCGCCGGCTTCGGTCAACTCGCGCAGGCGATTGGACTGGTCATCTACTGCGGCGCCGTCGACATACCAAACGATAACGACCGGTGCGATTTGGATTTGCCAGCCGACGATCATGGCACCCAAGGCGTCTGAGACCTCCTTCGGGGCTGAGTCCTTGAAGACTGCGACGGCGCGCAGGCTTTGCACGTTGCCCCAATGCGAAGCAATGCGGGCTGCTTCAAACATCATTTGAATTTTTTCGGGCTCAACGGCCTTGTAGGGCCTAACGAAACGAATTGACCGGCGGCGTCCAATTACTTCACGTAATTCCATGGGGTTTCCTCCTAAAGTGATTTAGTCTGCAGCCAGTCGTTCAGCGCCGACCAGGCCTAAGATTTCATTGCACCCATCTTCGATCATTGAGATACGGGCATCTCTAAAGATTTTTTCGATAGGGTATTCTCTACTGATGCCAGCACCGCCGAAGAGCTGTAAGGCTTCGCTAGCAACTTCAAACGCTGTTTGGGTTGATAAGACTTTGGCTGAGATTGCCGCCGCTAGGGACGGGTTTTCACTGCACGAGTTGTGAAAAACAACGCGGCGGCTATGGGAGCGCGCGGCTTCGACTTTCATGTACATTTTGGATAGGCGCGACTTGACGCTTTGGTGTTGGATGATGGGAACCCCGCCTTGCACGCGTTCTTTTGCGTAATCCAAAGCCAATTCAAAAGCAGCGCGCGCGACACCGGCAAAGCAGGTGGACATGCCGCCATTTGCGCCAGTTAAGGTCATATCAGTGTAGGCGCGATAGTCGTCGGGACCGAAGACCATGTGGTCTGCTGGAATGCGAACATTGTCGAAAAAGACCTCACCTTGATTGAGGGCTCGCTGGCCGATTTTGTCGGTGGGCTTGCCGCGGCTCACGCCGTCTTGATCTTTCAGAGGTACGAGGAATACACCTCCGCCCCTTTTGCCGTCGGAGGTTTCAACCGCGCAATAGAGTGCTGCGGCGGTGGCGATAGTGCCATTGGAAACCCAGGCTGACTTTTGACCCGAAATTACATACTCATTGCCATCGGCGCGTGCGATTGTGTTAGGTGTGCCTCTCTTACCGCGCGGATCGATCATCTTGTCATCGAAGTCGATCATGTCAGACCCGTGATCGGGCTCGGTGATGGCCCAACACCCGATTTCGTGGGGCGGGAATTTCTCGATCATTTCTGGTCTGCCGGTGAGGGCGGCAAGGGTGGAAGGAAATCCACCGGCACCAAAAGCGATGGCAAAGCCTGAGTCGCCCCAACCCATCATCTCTCCGATGATCCATTGGATGCGGGCTTGTTCGAGGGGGGACATATCGGGGTCGACTTCGCTGAGTCCAAGGTCGAGATATTGTTTGTGCACGTCCCAGAACATGGAATTGCGCGCGATGACATCCTCGGCGGGGAGTTTGTCGAGCTTTTCGCCTTGAGGCCGCAGGACTTCTTTGGCAAAACGGTGGATGGTCTCTTTGACCGCCCGTTCTGTTTCGGTCATGTCAAAATCGAGATCGGGGACTGGCATAGTCCAATTTCCTTCCCTTGAAGCGCGTTTCTTGCTTGTTCTGGCCTTTTCGGCTCTATTTTTTTGAACGCGTCTAATCTGTGAGTACTCAAACTCCACTTGCCTAAGCTAACCGGCTTGCCCCTGTTAAGCCAAGCACTTCGTTACATCCGTCCTCAATCATTGAGATCCGGGTGTCGCGAAAAATCTTCTCAATCGGATACTCACGGCTGATGCCTGCGCCGCCAAAGATCTGAAGGGCGTCGCTTGCAACCTCAAAAGCGGTTTTGGTCGAGGTGACTTTGGCGGCAATCGCCGCGGCGAGATCCGGCTGGTCGGACGTGCCATTGCGTTCCACAACTTGGCGCGCAAGGACATAGGCTGCCACTGTTCGTCGATACATTTCGAAAATACGCGACTTCACGCTTTGATGTTCAAAAATTGGGATGCCGCCCTGGACTCTCTCCTTGGCATAGTTGTAGGCGAGTTCGAAGGCGGCTCGTGAGGCGCCTGCAAAAGTCGTCGCCATAATGCCGTTCGCGCGACATAAGGTCACATCTGTAAAGGCCGAATACTCATCTGGACCAGCAATCATCTGATCTGAAGGTATTCTGAGATCGTCAAAGAAGATTTCCCCTTGATTGAGGGCGCGTTGGCCGATCTTTTCGAGGGGCTTTCCTTTTGTGACACCGCCACCATCTAGTCGGACCAGGAAGACACCATACCCTTTTGATCCATCAGAAGTTTCTGCCGCGCAATACAGGGCGGCTGACTTCGCGGTTGTGCCATTTGAGACCCATGATGACTTCTGCCCGGAAATAACGAATTCATTTCCGTCGGCTCGGGCGATGGTGTTGGGCGTTCCTCTTTTGCCGCGGGGGTCAATAAGTGCGTCGCCGAAATCCACCATGTCTGACCCGTGATCGGGTTCGGTGATCGCCCAGCATCCAACTTCTCCAGCGGGAAATTTTTCCATGAGATCGGATCGTTCTGTCATGGCGGCAATCTCGGAAGGAAATGCTGCTGCTGCGAAGGAAATGGCCAAGCCGCTATCTCCCCACCCTAACTCCTCTCCGACGATAAATGCCAGTCGAGCTTGTTCGACAGGTGTCAGGTCAGGGTCAACACTGCCTAGCCCAAGTGCGTGAAATTGATCGTGAAGATCCCAAAGCGCTGAGTCCTTCGATATGGTCTCGTCGGCGGCAAGTTTGTCTAGCCTTTCCCCGGCTGGCCGCAAGACCTCTGCCGCAAAGCGGTGAGCAGTATCTTTGACTGCTCGTTCAGTTTCTGTGTAGTCAAAATCGAGATCTGGTATTGGCATCGAAACACTCCATTCGAAGGTTTGACCTATGCAGAAGCTGCGAGTTTGGTAGCACCGATCATTGAGAGTACTTCGTTGCAGCCATCTTCAATCATTGAAATTCGTGCGTCCCGAAACATCTTTTCGATTGGATATTCGCGGCTGATGCCCGCACCGCCAAAGATTTGAAGGGCGTCGCTGGCGACTTCAAAGGCGGTCTGGGTGGAGGTCACTTTTGTTGCGATTGCGGCTTCGAGGGCGGGTTCTGCATCAGAGGCGTTGAACATTGTGACGCGGCGATTGAGGGCGCGGGCGGCTTCAACCTTTCGGTACATCGCAAATATGCGCGATTGAACACTTTGGTGTTGGATGATCGGTACGCCGCCTTGGACACGCTCCTTGGCGTAATCAAGCGCGGCCTCAAAGGCGGCTCGTGCAAGTCCCATGAAGATGTTTCCCATGCCTGTATTGGCTTGGGTCAGGATCGTATTGGTGACATAAGCGTAGACATCAGGTCCGAAGACCATGTGGTCGGCTGGAACGCGTAGGCCATCGAAAAATACTTCGCCTTGGTTGAGAGGACGTTGACCAATCTTGTCGAGAGGCGCTCCTTTGCTCACACCGTCTTCGTCTAGCGACACGAGAAAAACACCACCCATTTTTGGTCCGTCGCCAAGATCAACACCGCAAAACAATGCCGCAGTTTCAGCAATGGTTCCATTTGAAATCCAAGCTGCCTTTTGACCACTGATAATGAATGAGTTTCCGTCCTTTTTTGCGATGCAGTCCGGGCGTGACCTTTTTTGGCCGGGCGCGCTTATCGATTCTTCGGGGTCGACGAAATCGCTGCCGTGACTGGGCTCGGTGCCCGCCCAACAACCGATGCGATCATCAGAAAACTTCTCAATGAGCTCAGGATTGCCGGACATGGTGGCAAATCTCCAAGGCATTCCTGAGACGCCGAGACTGCAGGCGAGGCCGGAATCTCCCCAACCCAGTTCTTCGGTAATCAGACTTTGCAGTCTCGCTTGTTCGGTGGTGGAGAGTTCATCTTCGCCCTCGCCAGATAGGCTTGCCGCATTGAGGCCAAGCGCTCGAAATTGTGTAAAGACATCCCAGAGGGGCGAACCGTCTGCAATTGCCTCATCCGGTGTCATCTTGTCGAGCGCTTCGCCCGCCGGGCGCATCACTTCAGCGGCGAATCGATGGGCTGTTTCTTGAACGGCGCGTTCGGTTTCATTGAGATCGGCGTCGAGATTGGTGACCATGATTTTCTCCCATCCGCCCGGGCTTTTGTAGCCAGTTAGCGGTTCAGTCTACAATTTGGCTGGTTCCTGCGGTTTTGTCATTGACTTCGGTCGTGTGGTGAGAATGTTTTTGAGTTCTGCAAGCTCCGGCGCATCAAATGCGGCTTTGCGGCGCTCCTCTGTGACCACATCGTATTGAGTGTTGCGCTGTTGGGGGATGCGGTCGCACGCCTTGATGAGAGCGATCATTTGTTCCGGCGGCAATTCTTGACCGTGATCGGAGCCGGCAGCGCGGGAGATGGATTCGTTCATAAGCGTGCCGCCGAGGTCATTGGCACCAGCGATGAGACAGGCCTTGGCGCCCTGTTTCCCCATCTTCGCCCAAGACACTTGGATGTTTGGTATGACAGGACCCAGGACTAGACGCGCAACGGCGTGCATGAGGATCGCTTCTCTGAAGGTGGGGCCCGAGCGCGCGCCGGATTTGGTGAAAATTGGCGCTTCCATGTGCACGAAGGGTAGTGGGACGAATTCCGTGAATTTGCCCTTGCCCCTGGCGAGGCTCTTTTCTTGAAGTGCGCGCAGCTTCAAGAGGTGCCGGGCCCAATGTACCGGCTTGTCCACATGGCCATACATAATGGTTGCGGTTGTGTCGAAGCCTTGTGCATGCGCTTCTGAGATGATCTCCAACCAGAGATCTGTTGTAAGTTTGTCTGGACACAGAATATTGCGGACCTCGTCGTCGAGAATTTCCGCGGCTGTTCCAGGTAATGTGCTGAGACCTGCTTTGCGAAGTTTCGCGTAGTAGTCTGCCAGACTTAAACCAAGCGTGTCAGCCCCTTGCCAAACCTCGAGTGGCGAAAAGGCGTGAATGTGCATTTCTGGTACGGCCTGTTTGATGGCGCGACAAATCTCGAGATAAGTATCACCGGTGTATTGTGGGTGAATGCCGCCTTGTAAGCAGACCTCGGTCGCCCCCCGTTCCCAAGCCTCAGATGTACGTCTGGTGATCTCATCCAAATCCAGGTCGTACGGACGGCCGCGCAAGTGTTCGTGGGTCTTGCCCTTTGAAAAAGCGCAGAAGGTGCAGGAATATGTGCAGATGTTCGTGTAATTGATGTTGCGATTGACGGCATATGTCACGGTGTCGCCAATTGTCTTCGTGCGTTGTTCGTCGGCCGCCTGACAAACACGGGTGAACTCAGGTCCGCGCGCTGCAAACAGTCGAACGACATCCTCTTCGCTGAGACATTCACCTTCACTTGCCCGTGCCAGAGCGTTATCGAGGTCTTTGGATACCTCAGGTTCTTGAGCGTTTTGGATCAGTGCCAAGTCCATCGCGGGCGGGTCTGTCTGAAGGCCCGGTGCCCAAGTCTCCGTGCGGGCCCAACCTTCACTGTCAATGGCTTGCATGACAGGGCGAGCGAGGTTTGGGTCAATCCAGGTCTCGGGATCTTGTGCATATTTTGGGTAAACCGTGAGGCGTTCGGTTAGGACTTTGCCGGCGGCGGCGGTTTCCGACTGAAGTGTTTCGAGATGCGGCCACGGTGCTTCAGGGTTGACGTGATCGGCGGTGACCGGCGACACGCCGCCCCAGTCGTTGATGCCGGCATCAATCAAGGGCTGCAACATGCCGGGATTGAGATTAGGCGGGGCTTGCAGGCTGATCTCCGTGCCCAGCACAATGCGGGCGACGGCCAAAGTCCAGAGCATTTCGTCTAGATCTGGCTCTGGCGCGGCGCACATCTTGGTATCTGGTTTGGCGCGGAAGTTTTGAACGATGATTTCTTGGATGTGACCGTACTCATCGTTCAAGTCGCGCAAGGCCAATAGACTTTCAATACGTTCGCGGCGCGTCTCGCCAATTCCAATCAAAATACCTGATGTGAATGGGACTTTAGCGATGCCCGCTTGACGTATGGTTTCTAGTCTTGTTTGAGGCTCTTTGTCTGGTGAGCCGTAGTGCGGCTTGCCTTTTTCAGACAGGCGAGCCGAAGACGTTTCCAGCATCATGCCCATGGACGGTGACGTGGGGCGCAACATGGCCAACTCGTCTTCAGTCATGCAGCCCGGATTAAGGTGTGGGAAGAGGCCGGTTTCTTCGTACACGGCTTTTGCAACATCGCGAAGATACTCTAGCGTCGTGGCATATCCCATTTCCGCCAGCGCTTGTCTTGCGTCCTCGTACCTTAGTTCTGGTTTTTCACCGAGAGTGAAGAGGGCTTCTTTACAGCCTGCTTCTTTGCCTTGTCTTGCGATGTCGAGAACTTCATCGAGAGATAGATACGGTGCCGGCAGCAACTTTGGACGCTTGGCGAAAGTGCAGTAGTGACAGACGTCGCGGCAGAGCTGGGTTAGCGGTATGAAAACTTTGCGCGAGTAGGTGACTACAGACCCGAATGAGCGATCGCGAATGCGTGCGGCAGCGCTCATCAATGCGGGGAGATCGTCGTGGCGGGAAAGTGATAGCGCCAAGTCTTTGTCCGGCGGCGTGCCATCGGCAGCGGCTTTCAGGGCGCTTTCAATATCGCTGCTCATGGGTCCTCGACTGCGGTGCCGTTTTAGGTCTGTTTTTCTTGGTCCACAAAGCGACCAGCAATACCGCTGCTTGTCAAGAAGAGCTTGGTGTTTTCAGCAGATTCCGTGCGATTCATACACTTGATGAACTGGGCCAAGTCTTCGGCTGTGTCGATATCAATGGCGAGGCTCTCCAGGCTGGTGGTCGCGACCTCGATGCCGCGCTCCTTGGCCTGTCTGAGATGGATGGCAAAGCTCCCTGCGCCATAAGAAAATGCCATGACGTCCGGAGGAGAAATGGCGAGCACGTTTGTTCCGTCAGAATTCGTGCATGTTTGGATGGTCGCGCAAGGCGGTGCCATTTTCTCATGTTCTGTCACCAGCGCGTCGATTTCATTAGCTGATGCGAGAGGGAGGTCGCCGTGCACGACGATCATGGTTGGGATACTTTTGGTGCACAAGTGTTCGCCCCCGTGCGTGACAGCCGCCGACAGTCCGGGCTCGGGTCCCTCATGAATGAGATGTACTTCGAGCTCGACGGCGAGCTCAGTGACCTCACGGTCATTTGAGACGATGAGTATCTGGTTGATCTTCTTTGCTTGCTTGAGCGCGGTGATGACGTCGCGGGCCATGGCATGGGCGAGATCATGACGTTCACCGTCGGAGAGATCTGACCCTAAGCGTCTTTTGGCGCCAGAGAGATCTTTCAACGGGAGGATGGCCCAGGCTTCTGAAGTGTTTTTGTCTTCGGTCACGTTTTTTTGCGGCTGAGTTCAAGAATCAGGTCAATGGTTTCTCTTGCCAAGTTTACACGATCTTCCAGTGATTTCATGACTGTGTTTGTCACTTTCACGGACATATCAAATTCCTCTATGGAGGCTTCGTGGTCTCGGTCACGCTCATCGACAACAAGACCGTCAACCAGGCCTGAATAGTATTTTGCAATCGACGTCGTCGTGGAAGGCATCCCGAGTTCAGCCATCATCTTGGCGGCGGGACCCTTGATCGCCATTCCGCCTACAATGGGAGAAACGGCCACTATTGGGACGTCCAGAGTGGGCAATCGCTCTTTGATCGCTGGAATGGACAGTATGGGGTCGACGCTCACGAATGGGTTGGAGGGGCAGATCACCACCGCGGCAAGATTGGGAGAAGTTAAGGCCTCCTGGAAACCGACCGACGGCGCCGCTTCATTCAATCCCTCGAAGTGAAACCCGGTGACCACAGGCTCACATTTGTCGCGGACGAAATAGTGCTGAAACGAAAGTTCACCGGACCTGGTTTTGACTTTGGTTTGAATGCTGTCGTCGCTCATGGGAACGATCGTGTGTTCGATACCAAGGTGTTTACAAAGGTCGTGGGTGACCCGGCTCAGCGTTTCGCCTTCTGCGAGACGTCTTGTGCGCTCAATGTGTGTGGCAAGATCCTTGTCTCCGAGTTGAAACCAATCTTCGCCGCCGAGAGCCTTTAGGGCGGATATGAAGGACCAAGTTTCTCCCTCGCGCCCCCATCCAGTTTTTTGGTTGGCGACCTCGGCTAAAGTGTACATGACGGTGTCGAGGTCAGGAGAAATGTGTAAGCCCAAATGCGTAAAATCGTCAGCTGTGTTTGCAACGACGGTCAGTTCGCCTGGTCTCAAAATCTTGCTCAGGCCAAGGGCGAGCTTTGCGCCACCGACCCCACCCGACAAAGCGACAATGTGGCCAGAACTCATCGAAACAGATCCTCTGATTTGTCTCGGATCAGGTCCCCTGCGATGCCCGCGTCACCTTCGAGCTTTAGTCCTCGGATCAAAGCCACTGGCTGACCCTCGTCGGCTTGGCCCATGGCGATAGATGCAGCGGCAGCCAATTGGTCGGCATGACCAACCTCGGTGATTTCTAAGGGGCGTTTATACAGATCGGGGCGGCCACGTTGATTCTGCAGTGCTTCCAGACCTGAGACGCCAATGGCAATGCCGACCGTTCCCTTGCGCCAGGCCCGACCTGTGCTGTCGGCAATTATGACGCCCAGAGGAGAGCAAAGCTGTGCCTCAAGAGATATGCGAATGGCATCCGCAGTGGTATCTGGATCGAGAGGCAGAAGGAGAGCCGTGTCTTGACCGGAGATGTTTGATTGGTCGATGCCTGCATTGGCGTGAACGAGGCCCAATTTGCTTGCGACGATGAGCACGTCTTTGCGGTGGCGAATGATCTCGTCTGATTCTTGCAAGATAAGCTCGACGAGGCGCGGATCCTTGTTGGTCTCCTTTGCAAGTTTCACTGCGCGAGGTGAAGGCAATATTTCGACTAGGTCTACCTGCCGACCTTCTGCCTTGGAGACGATCTTTTGCGCGATGACGATGATATCGTTTGGAGAAACCTCAACGCCTTGTTTATCTGAATGTTCTGCAATGAGGCCAGCGATGTCATCGCCCTCTTCAATCAAGGGTATCCCGTCTATGGCTTCGATTGTGATCTTCATGATCTCTTTCAAAGGCCGTCTGGCAGCCCAGAGACACGAATGCCCGCATGGCACTTGTAGCGTCGATTGATTTGTATCAACACTGATGTCAGGGCCTCTGCGGCGGCTGCATTCGCTATGGGTCCAGCATGAAAGGCGCGCATGCCCGCGTCTGATGCGAGCGCAATGACGGTTTCTCTAGCTTCTATATCGTTGCCCGAAACGAGGACATCACAATCAATTTCATGGTCGCTCATCAGGTGGTGGGCCGCCACATTTTGGAAGGCGGAGACAACGCGAACGTTCTCGCCTAAGAGATCTTGCGCCATTTGGCCCGCTGATCCACCGTCTGGCAACTGCACGGTTCCGACTTTCGGCGGCATGAGAGGAACGGTTACATCGATCAGGATCTTTCCCTCCAAACCGCTCCGCACGGTTTCCAGCGTCGACTGATGATGCGCAAAGGGAACGGTCATTGCGATGACATCCGCTGCGGCTGCCGCTGCAGCGTTTTCCAATGGTGTGATATCGAGATCACCAACGATCCCCTTGAGCTCGGCCACGGCGGTATCAGCCTTTTCTTGAGTTCTCGACCCAATGACAACGGTGTGCCCTGCTTTGGACCATCTTTTGGCGAGGCCGCCGCCAAGGTCGCCGGTGCCGCCAAGGATCGCAATTTGGTGTTGTTGTTTCGCCATGGACGATGTTGTCTCCCTTATTTCGATTTATGTTTTGGGGCGTTGTTACGGCCTCGTCAATGGTCAATCGGTGTGTTCTCGTCATAAACTCTGTTGTTGCGGCAATAGCCCTTCGAATTGGGCGGGTATCGCAATTTTTCTATGAGGAACTGCCGGTGCCAGGTATATTGGGCCATGGGTGTAGCCACAATTCCAAACAATGATGACAATCAGGTAGGTGATGCTGAACTGTTGCAAAACAGTGAGGCAATGGCCGGATCTGAGGGTGCCTTTGGGCGCCTACTGAAATTTTGGCGCGCAACTTTTGCAATGAGCCAGGAAGAGCTCTCAGAAGCCGTCCAAGTCTCTGCGCGCCATATCAGTTTTTTGGAGAATGATCGCTCAAAGCCGAGCCTTCAGACGGTTGGCAAAATCGCGAAAGTCTTTGGGCTTGGCAGGCGTGACACCAACACCCTTTTTGTGTCGGCTGGATTTTCACCGCCACGCGTCAGTTTGGATGGTGACTCTCGTCAAATGAGATGGTTGCGCAAGTCCCTCACCGCGACGCTCCGAAGTCAGGATCCGTTTCCATCGATTGTGATCGATCGATATGGAAACATCGAAATGGTCAACCGTGCTTGGGTGTATCATTACCGAAACGAACTTGGCGATTTTGCGGATGAGCTGCCACTTAACACCTACCGCATCTATTTCTCAGATCGGGGGTGGCGCCCAATATTGGCGGAATGGGAGGAGGTCGCTTGCGGACTCTTGATGGCTTTGCAGGAAGAAATTCTCCTCTATCCAAACGATGAGGCGCTTGCACTTCTGCGGGAACTTGAGAAGACCGAGGGCGTGCCAGCAGACTGGGCTCGCCTAGCCGCTCGAGGCAGCAGGCCCAACAGTTTTTGGAGCCAGCACAGAAGGCCGGACGGATCGAGGCAGTCCTATTTGTCTGTCACCAATACGGTTGGAAATACAGTATTCGTATCAGAGCCAAGGCTGCTGATTGAGACTACATACACAGATGACTTTGTTCCAAGAGTGACTTTGGAAGCGCTTGATAATTCCAACCTTAAGCACCCGCTCTTATTTTATTGAGGCCTTGGTTTTGGATCGTCCAGCAAAAGACATGGCAGTCGGAATAGAGACTTTCGGAAGACTTGAGGCCGGAGGTGGTCACGTCAGTGTCGATACCGGTTTGGTGGCCGAAGAAATTCCTGTCGCACTGACTTACAATGGTCTTTCTCATGTTGTCATGATGATGACACCGAGCGACCTTGAAGACTTTGTTATCGGATTTAGTTTGTGTGAAGGGATCATTGATCGCGCAGATGATCTGACCGAGTTGGATGTGCGACCGGTTGAGCCGGGTTACCTTGTTTCTGCACAAGTTCCTCAAGAGAATTTTGAGAGATTGACCAAGCGACGCCGCAATCTGATCGGCCAATCTGGATGTGGTATTTGCGGGGTTGTGGAACTTGAAAACGCCATCCTACCGGTTTCGAAGATAGCTCCTTCGGGTGTATATCCATCAGCTGAGGTTTTGTTTTCATCGCTTGCGTCCATTCAAACAAATCAACCGCTCAATGCACAAACTGGCGCGATGCATGGTGCTGCTTTCCTTGGCATGGCCGGCGAAATTGTCGCGGTGCGTGAAGATGTAGGGCGGCACAATGCCCTCGACAAATTGATCGGCCATTTGGCGCGTACTGACAAACCATTTAGCGAAGGGTTTGTTCTCTTGACGAGCCGGTGCGGTGTTGAGTTGGCACAGAAGGTAATTGCAGTTGGCATCCCTATGTTGGTGACAATATCAGCGCCGACGCGGCTTGCTATCGCTCTGGCGCGTGAGGCGGATTTGACATTGATTTGTCTTGCCAGACAGGACAGCGTATTGCTCTACAGCGACCCCCACGGGACCTATGATGGAGAGACTGTCGCATGAATACAGGCCGCCAATTCGCCGCGTGGAATGAGGAGACTGCGCGTGAACTCGTACAACCCTTTGCCTCCGTGGCAGGCGGGCTTCTGCCAGCACTGCATGCCCTGCAAAAGTCATTTGGATGTGTGGAAGATGCCGCGGTTCCGATCATTGCAGATATCTTTAATTATTCACGGGCGGAAGTTCACGGGGTCATATCATTCTATCATGACTTCAGGAAAACTAGGCCTGGGCGATACACGATCAAAGTGTGTCGGGCTGAAGCTTGTCAGGCGGTGAATGGTCAAGATCTGGTCACGCACTTGAAAGAGCGCCTTGGCATCGACTTCCATGAAACAGACCCGTCAGATCTGTTTTCGCTCGAACCGGTCTATTGTTTGGGAAACTGTGCGGCAGCACCTGCGATCATGGTTGATGAGGCGGTGGTGGGGCGTGTAACCCCTGAAAAGGTCGATGCGTTGTTGGCCGACCTTCGTGATCAAGGCGGTGCGCAGTGAGCAAAGCGATCAAGATCTTCGTTGCCCGTGAAACTACCGCCCTCTCCTTAGGCGCAGAGGCTGTTGTCACAGCTATCGTGCGTGAAGCAAAAGCCCGTGCCATTGACATTGATGTCATTCGGACGGGGTCGCGAGGGGCCTGTTGGCTAGAGCCGTTGGTTGAAGTGGACGTTGATGGGGGACGTGTCGCCTACGGCCCGGTTGAGACAGGGGATGTTGTTGGTCTCTTTGACGCGTCGTTTCATCAAGGTGGTGCGCACGGGTTGCGGCTTGGTGACATCACCGAACATGCGTGGTTTGCAGGACAAGAGCGCCGGATATTTCAGCGCTGCGGTGTGGTGGACCCCCTTTCAATTGACGCTTACCGCGATGCTGGTGGGTTTGAAGGTTTGGAACGAGCACTCTCAATAGACCCGCAAGCCATTGTTGACGAGATCAAGACATCGGGATTGCGGGGGCGCGGTGGGGCTGCATTTCCTGCCGGCATAAAATGGCAAACCGTTGCGGATACCGCGTCGGATCAAAAGTATGTCACTTGTAATGCAGATGAGGGGGATAGCGGGACGTTTTCAGACCGCATGCTCATGGAGGGCGACCCCTACTGCTTGATCGAAGGGATGGCCATTGCGGCGCGCGCTGTTGGGGCAAGTCTTGGATACATTTACCTTCGCTCAGAGTACCCATTGGCGCGTGATGTGTTGAACGAGGCGCTGGACCGTGCGCGTCAAGAAGGGATCTTGGGCGCCAAAGTCCTTGGTCGTGACGTCTGTTTTGATATCGAGGTTCGACTCGGGGCCGGCTCTTATGTTTGTGGTGAAGAAACCGCAATGCTTGAGAGTTTGGAAGGAAAGCGGGGACAAGTGAGAGCCAAACCTCCTCTGCCCGCGATCTCTGGCCTGTTTGGACAGCCGACCCTGGTCAACAATGTCATCACACTGGCGTCTGTTCCAGATATTCTAAGAGGGGGCGGCGCGGCCTATGCGCGAAGAGGCATTGAGCGGTCATTGGGAACTTTGCCGGTGCAACTTGGTGGCAATGTCAAACGCGGTGGATTGGTCGAAGTCCCTTTTGGGATTTCTTTGCGAGATCTGGTCGAAGGATATGGCGGTGGGACTGCATCCGGCAAAGCAATTAAGGCTGTGCAAATAGGCGGGCCTCTTGGTGCCTATCTTCCCACCTCTCTTTTGGACCTTCCGCTCGACTATGAGGCAATTGCAAGTGCTGGTGGTTTGCTTGGCCATGGGGGCATTGTGGTTTTCGACGATAGTGTTGACATGGTGGCGCAAGCTCGCTTTGCGATGGAATTTTGCGCGATTGAATCGTGTGGGAAGTGTACGCCGTGCCGAATTGGGTCGGTTCGAGGCGTTGAAGTGATTGATCGGATTGCCAGGGGCGAGGAAAAAGAGCAGAATCTAGACCTGTTGGTAGACCTTTGTGAAACCATGGAAGACGGCTCGTTGTGCGCCATGGGTGGGCTGACACCCCTTCCCGTGCGCAGTGCTTTGAATTTCTTTCCGGAAGACTTTGGACTTCCGGCGGGTCGTGCCTCGCAGTCAGCGGCAGAGTAGAGGAGAGTTGGTGTGACGGTCTTAAAAGAAAAAGACTTTGGGACGCCGGAACAGTCTGGATCAGAGACGGTGTCGCTCACCATCGATGGGGCGCGTGTGACGGTTCCCTCTGGCACCTCGATCATGCGCGCTGCGGCAACGGCTGATATCAATATTCCGAAACTTTGTGCCACTGACATGGTCAAGTCCTTTGGGTCCTGCCGCATGTGTCTGGTTGAAATAGACGGGCGGAAGGGAACGCCGTCTTCGTGCACGACGCCTGTTGATGAAGGGATGGTTGTCACGACCCAGACGGACCGCCTTGCGCGCCTTCGTCGCGGGGTCATGGAGCTCTATATCTCAGACCATCCGCTCGACTGTCTGACTTGTGCGGCCAATGGCGATTGTGAATTGCAGGACATGGCAGGCCAGGTGGGTTTGCGCGATGTTCGATATGGAATGGACGGCGGTCCAGGTGGCGCCAACAAACCATCGCTCTCAGTGGCAAGAGGAACATGCTGAATCGGTGAAAACCCACCGGTGTGTGGCAGAGCCAGCGGAATAAATTCCGCTACAGTTACAAATATTTCATGCGCGACGGTCTGGGCGCGCTGGTTTCGATTAAGAAGATTGCGTATGGCAAACCCGCCATTCTCTGTCTGCTTAAGAGGGAGCCTTCAATGAAAGCGGTGCTCGCGACGGTCACGATTGTGGCGGTGGTGATGAGACCGTTTTCGCGCGGCTCTACGACACGGCGCTCCAACTGAAAACCGAGGGAGATTGCGATAAGGCGATCCCCTTTCTTGAATGTCTTGTGAGGCGCGATGACGGGTTTGATCGGAACCCTATTCGCAAGAGCTTAGGATTGGGAGACCTTCCTATGACGGAGCGCCAATATTTCTACGATACTCTGTTGGACGTGGACTGGGAGCAAGCTGAGCTCGCGGCCCAGACTTGTGAAAAGCAGTGGCAGATAGCACCTGTTTCGGAAGACTGGGTTACTCAAGAAAACTGTTCACCCCGAGAGCTTGCTCAACTTGCAGGGCTGCGACCTGGCCGGAAGGGTGATAAGTCGACGCCCGGTGGTGGGCGACCGCAATAGTGCATGACTACAAAGTGATGGACTGCCAGCCGTGGTGCGCCTGAAAGCTTCCGATTGAGCTTTGAGACCCTCCAAAAGTGTGCCAGGTTCAAACGGTAATTCATTGTCGATTGTGGGGGATCGATTTCTTGGATTTGCGGATGTGGCAATATGACATCTGAGGTGACGTCTCGACAGTGTTGGCGGTTTTGATCGACGCGACCGAGAAGAGCCGCGCGATGTGGGAGGATGTTACGGATGAGCTCAGCGGAGGGCCCGCAAGACGGCGGGACACCCCTAGCCCTGAAACCGAACACGGCGGGATTGTCGACTAAGCTGTTCTACGGCTTCGGGTCCGTTGCGTATGGTGTCAAGAACAACGGCTTTTCTTACCTTCTTTTGTTCTTCTATGAACGTGTGGTTGGGCTCGACGGATATCTGGTTGGTTTCGCCATGCTCATTGTTATGACATGCGATGCATTTTCAGATCCAATAATTGGTCATCTCTCTGACAATTGGCGATCTAAATGGGGTCGTCGGCACCCCTTCATGTATTTCTCGGCTCTGCCCGTTGCTTTTGCTTATTATTTCTTGTGGCAACCGCCCAGCGAAATGACGCAAAGCCAGGCCTTTACCTATTTGATTGGATTGGCCGTGTTGGTTCGCACGTTGATCACGTTTTATGAAATTCCTTCGACCTCCCTCGCGCCTGAATTTACAGACGATTATGATCAGCGCACATCGTTTTTGAGTTATCGGTATTTCTTCGGATGGTGGGGTGGTCTTACGATTGCCGTGTTAGGCTATCTTGTCTTTTTTACTTCAACCCCTGAATACTCTTTTGGGCAGCTCAATCCAGAGGCCTGGCCGCGATATGGCGCCTTTGCTGCGGTCATCATCTTTGTCGCGATCTTGGTTTCGTCAATTGGCACTCACAAGCACATCCCGAATCTCAAAAAACCTCCTCCTCGCACGGCCTTTACTTGGAAGAAGTGGATCTCCGATTTTGTGGAGACACTGTCAAACAGGAATTTTTTGATTATTTTTATCAGCGCGGTCATCGCGTCGATGGCCAGTGGTGTAAACACGTCGTTGGTCCTCTACTTCAATACATACTTCTGGGGGTTGAACGGGACTCAGATTGGCATTCTCAATCTGGTTTACTTCTTGTCGGCCGCCTTTGCTCTTGTCCTTACACCGATCGTGGCCCGCGGACGTGACAAGCGGAATGTGGCGATATCGGTTTGGTTGTCGGCGGCCTTGCTTATGCCTCTTCCCGTCGTGTTGCGTCTGATTGGGTTTTTCCCAGGGCCGGGGAGTGACTGGCTTTTGCCGCTTTTGATGATTCACGGCCTGTTCGATGTCATGCTTGTGATTGTCGCTGGGATTTTGGTCTCATCGATGATTGCTGATTTGGTCGAAGACAGTCAAAAGTTGACGGGTCGGAGATCTGAAGGCCTATTCTTCGCGGGCGATAGTTTTGCGCGCAAGATCGTGCACGGAGCCGGGATGTTCATTACGGGCATCATCCTAACCCTCATCAGCTTTCCAAAAGGCGCTGCCCCAGGCGCGGTTCCGTGGGAGACCATGCGCGATTTGGCACTCATCTATATTCCACTGATTTTGATTTTTTATTGTTCGGCCGCGTTGATCTTGAAGAAGTACAGTATCACTCGCGACTCGCACGCTCAAAACATCAAGATTGCTGAAGCACAGGCGATCGAATTGCAAACCAATACGGACCCAATGGGGTCAGACTGAGACCGCCGAAAAAACAAAAACAACAAGCGGGAGCAAAGCCTCATGTCGGTACCAATAGACGGGAGTGTGTCCTCAGGATTTGAGAGGGTTCGGGATGTCTTTGAGAGCAATTTTGAAACCCAAGGCGACGTTGGCGCGTCGTTTTGTGCCTACAAAGATGGTGAAAAGGTTGTCGATCTCTGGGGTGGTCATTCTGACAAGGCAAAGTCGAAGCCTTGGACGGAAGAGACCTTGGCCAATGTTTGGTCCACGACAAAAGGTATGACGGCAACTGTCATTGCGCGCCTGGTGCAACAAGGCAAGCTCGATTATTCGACACCGGTTGCTGAGTATTGGCCCGAGTTTGGGGCGAAGGGAAAAGACAAGATTACAGTGGCTCAGATGATGTCTCATCAATCTGGTATTTGCGGGTTTAAGCAAGCGATAGAGATCGAAGACTACTATGTGCCGCATAAGCTGGCAGCGATACTTGCGGCGATGGAGCCCCTTTGGGAACCAGGTACAAGAACCGGCTATCATGCGGTCACCTTTGGATGGCTTGCGGGCGAACTTGCTTGGCGCGTATCTAACAAATCACTAGGCACAATCTTCCGAGAAGAAATTGCAAAGCCACTGGATGCGGATGTTCATATAGGCTTGGCCGAGGCGGAGGATCACAGGGCTGCTGAAATGATTCCGGCGAAAGTAGACCCGGATGCTGCGGCGCCCAGACAAAATGAGTTTCAAAAAGTTGCCATTGGTGCTGGTCCGGAGAGTGCTCGTGCTCCAAATGTACGAGCTTGGCGCGCGGCCGAAATGCCGGCCATAAATGCACAAGCTAATGCCGCTGGGATTGCGCGGGTCTATGCGGCTCTCTCACAAGGTGGTTCACTGGACGGGGTTGAGGTTCTCAAACCGGAGACACTTGCGCTCGCCACGACTGAGCAATTCGCCAATGACGACCTCGTTCTTGCCTTTCCTATGTCGTGGGCGTGCGGCTTCATTCGTAACAGTTCCAAGATTATCTATGGTCCTAATAAAGCGGCTTTTGGACACTCTGGTTGGGGTGGCTCGTTTGGTAGTGCTGATCCAGAAGCCGGTGTTGCGATGGGATATGCCATGAATCAGATGCAACAGAACTTGGCGGGAGACCCTCGGACATTGGGGCTGGTTGATGCGGTCTATCGCTCACTTTAATTTCTAAGGGTAGTTGTCTTCATCACTATTGCGTGACGGCCTTTCGATTGATAGTCAGATCGAATAGGGTGCCCGCGAAACTTTCACATGGAGGATCGTGATGCCGTTCTTGTCTGCCTTTCCTGAGAACCACCACTTGTCGGACGTGTTCAAAGCCTTTCCAGCCCACGTCAAACCTCTGCTTGAGTATCACGACCTTCTGCTAAGGGGTGACTCACCTTTGACCATTGCGGAGCGTGAATTGATTGCAGCCTTTGTCTCCGGCAATAATGCGTGCAGTTTTTGTTTCGGGAGCCACGCGCTTTACTCAGAAGCGATGGGGGTTGAGGAGGAGACGATTGCGGCGTTGATCGATGATGTGGATACCGCCCCGGTGGATGAAAAGATGAAACCGCTCCTGCGTTATGTGAAAAAACTCACCAAAGAGCCGGCAAAGATCACCAAGGTAATGGCCGATGACGTTCTTGCGGCTGGTTGGAGTGAGCGCGCCTTGTTTGATGCGGTCTCGGTATGTGCACTCTTTAACTTCATGAACCGGATTGTTGAAGGAACCGGTGTCAAAGCCAATCCGGACCTTCTCGCTGAACGCCGCAAGACCATGCTTGAAACAGATATCGCCACGCGTAAAGAGCGCGGCGACGCCCATGTCGGCGGGCCGGACTACATGAACTTTGGCCGCGCGATTGGTGTCGTCGATTAGAGCTTAAGAGCTAGCAGAGACACTTCTTCCTTTTCTTCGTCAGACAATACCCAGTTCGCGGAAGCGATGTTGGCGCTGACTTGATCTGGCGTTGTCGCGCCAGCAATCACGCTGCCAATATAGTCCTGACTGGCAAGCCAACCCATGGCGACATCCAGGATCGTTTTGTCTCGGGATTTGGCGAATTTTTCCAACTTCTCGACGATGTCGAAATTGGCATCGGTGGCAAACATGTCCCACAAGTTCTCGCGAAGAGCGAGGCGCGAGTTGTTTGGCTTGGCGACATCGCGTTGATACTTACCTGTGAGCATGCCGCAGGCGAGGGGAAAATAGGGGAGGATGCCAACACCATAGGCGCGGGCTGCTGGCACCAGCTCAGTTTCGATGGATCGCTCGAGAAGGCTGTAGTGGTTTTGCGCAGAGATGAACTCAGTCAACCCTTTTTCGTGCGCGATGCGGTTGGCTTCGACCAATTGCCAGCCGGCGAAATTTGAACAACCGATGTAACGGACTTTCCCAGCACGCACCAAATCGTTCAGAGCATCCAGCGTTTCTTCAATGGGTGTTTCTTCATCGGGAAAATGAATCTGGTAGAGGTCAATGTAGTCTGTCCCAAGGCGTTTGAGACTCTGCTCGACGGCGTACGTGATGTACTTGCGAGAGGCACCTTGCATGTAGGGGTTTTCCTCCATGGCAATCCGGAACTTCGTTGCGATAACGACTTCGTGTCGGTTTCCCTTGAGTGCTTTTCCCAAGTACTCCTCAGACGTTCCCTTGGAGTACATGTCCGCGGTATCGAAGAGGGTCAGGCCCTCGTCGATGGCCCGGTGAACAATGGCGGCACTTTCCGACTGGTCGCATTTGGCGCCGAAATTGTTGCAACCGAGACCGGCAATCGAGACCTTCAAGCCCGACCGTCCAAGCGTTTTGAATTCCATTTTGATGTACTCCGTGATGAGACTCACTTGAATTTAACGCGCGGTTTGATCAAGGCAAGCCTGCATGTGGGTGCTCAACCTTGGTCATTTCAATTTTGGCGGTTCGTTTTCCCTGAATCGTGCGTGGATCTGAGTCTTCAGAGGTGAGCGCGAAAAGCGTCCGTCCGTCTGGGCCGCCAAGCATGCAGGCAAAGGCATTGGTTGAGACTTTGATTTGGTCGGTCATTTCGCCGCCACGCATATAACGCCGGACATCCTGGGTTGTTGGCGATGCAATCCATATGCCACCCTCCGCATCCAGTGTGATGCCGTCTGGAACGGCTGGGGCGGTTTCGGCCCAGATGCGGCGGTTGGATAAACCACCGTTTTCGGCAATGTCGAATGCAGTGAGGCGAGCACCCCAAGTCTCGCCCACGATGAGGGTCTTGCCGTTCGGCGTGATGACGCTGCCATTGGGAAACATCATTTCTTCTGCCGCCACGGAGGCCTTACCGTTTTCGTCAACGAAAGCAAGTTTGGCTGCCAAGATCTGGGGGGTGTCGCAATGGATTTCGAAGCCAAAATTTCCGACATAGGCGCGCCCCTTATTGTCCACCACCATATCGTTGCAGTGAAAAGTTGCGATCTGCGAGAGGTCAGCGAATCTCTCCAATTTCCCGTCTCGTTGGCGAAGTAAGCAACGATCATCCATGGAGACGATAAGAAGGTCGCCTTGCGGGGTCCAGCCAATACCTGAACATTGATTTGGGGTTTCAACCATGGTTTCGACATTTCCTTCAAGGTCAACGGCCAGCACCTTTTGATCATGCATGTCCGAAAACCACAGGCGGTCCTCGTGCCACCGCGGGCCTTCTGGGAAAATTAGTCCATCAATCAGTGTTTCGAATTCACCCATGTCGATTCCTCCGTTTTCTTTTGAGGGTAAAGAAGTCACGTCCGAGGTGCAAATTGTAATTGATTGAATGGCGGTTTTATCTGCGTTTAGATCGTGGCAGACTGAATGCAATAAGAAACATGAGGAGGATACGATGGCAGATCTCTTGGCGCTCTCTTCGCGGTACATTGATGAAGGTGTCTACGAAGGACCGCAGTCAGTCAATCGTGTGACGACAGAATTGTCGGAAGTGGCTGAAGGCATTTCTGTTGTTGAAGCCTTCTCGCATGTGGTCACATTCAAGACCGGTGATGGATTGGTGTTGTTTGATACAAGTCTTGAGTCTTTTGCCGATGGTATCTTGAAAAACTTACGCACTTGGTCTGATGAACCGATTAATACAATTGCCTTTACTCATGGTCATGTGGATCACGTCGGTGGCGCGGCGGCATTCTTAGATGAAGCGCGCAATGCAGGATCGCCGAAGCCGCGTGTTGTGGGTCATGAAAATGTGCGGCCGCGGTTTGATCGCTATGACATGACGGCGGGCTACAATGCCACGATCAATGCTAGGCAGTTTGGTGCCGGTGCGGCGAGCCTTGTTGGCGGTGACGGCGAAGGTGAGTTGAAGTTTACACGCTTTGGTCCAAAACGATGGGTCTATCCGGACACAACTTTTCAAGAAAAGCTAGCTGTTCGCGTGGGTGATGACACGTTCGAGATGCGTCATGCGCGCGGGGAAACGGACGACCATTTGTGGGCATGGATTCCGGAACGCAAAGCCATTTGTGCTGGTGATTTTATGATTTGGTGTTTTCCCAATGCGGGGAATCCGCAAAAGGTTCAGCGCTATCCTTTGGAGTGGGCACATGCGCTGCGAGAAATGACAGCTTGCGGTGCAGAGTTGATCCTTCCTGCGCATGGGCTTCCTATCGGCGGTAAAGACCGCGTCGCCATGGTGCTTGATGATATGGCAACTTCGCTCGAGTGCATTGTGGAACAGTGTGTGCGCATGATGAATGAAGGCGCACGTCTCGACACGCTGGTGCATGAAGTGAGCGTGCCGGAACATTTGCTTGAAAAGCCTTATTTGCGACCAACTTACGATGAACCGGAGTTCATCGTGAACAATATCTGGCGGCTTTACGGTGGCTGGTACGATGGCAATCCAGCAAATCTCAAGCCGGCGCGTGAATCTGCATTGGCTTCCGAAGTAGCGGCGTTGGCTGGTGGTGTCCCCAATCTGATCGACAGGGCACGTGTCTTGGCGGAAGAGGGTGATTTCCGACTTTCATGTCACCTGGTCGAGATGGCGACATTGTGCGAGCCGGAAAACAAGGAAGCGCAAGGCGCGCGCTCGGAAATTTACCGGGCCAGACGCAAAGTGGAATTGTCCCTCATGGCGAAAGGTATCTATGGGTATGCGGAGCGTGAATCGAAGGAGATCGCCGAGCGCAATGAGCCTTGAGTTGAGGAAATCCCGTCCTATCTGCGGTTGCCGACAGGCGATAGCCGAGCTACCATTCAAATGGAGGCTGCGGCCAGGTCATGACATTTGGACCGCAATGTTTCGGGTTTTGAGATTCAGATCATTTTCGTCCAGCTGAGGCGACGCGATAGAGGAAAGGTACGGGTATGCCAACCGTTTCGATGACCATCAATGGCGAACTCAAGAGCGCAGATGTTGAGGATCGCACCCTTCTTGTGGAGTTTATTCGCCAAAAAGCGCACCTCACTGGAACCCATATTGGGTGCGATACGAGTCAATGCGGCGCCTGCGTCGTTCACGTTGAAGGAGAGGCCATTAAATCGTGCACCATGTTGGCGGTTCAGGCTGAGGGCGCCGATGTCACCACCATCGAAGGTCTGGCAAAAGACGGAGAGTTGCACCCGGTTCAAGAGGCGTTTCGCGAGCATCATGGACTGCAATGCGGGTTTTGTACGCCAGGCATGATTATGTCGAGCGTTGACATGATCCGCCGCATTCCTGACCTCGACGAAGCGACAGTGCGCAGTGAGCTTGAAGGTAACATCTGTCGATGTACGGGATATCAAAACATCGTCAAAGCAATTCTGGATGCTTCCGAACAGATGAAGGGATGACATCATGACATCCGCCACCCGCACAAAAATTGGTGAGCCTGTCCGTCGCAAAGAGGACAAGAGATTTATCACCGGCCATGGCCGATACACCGATGACATCAATCACACGGGCCAAACTTACGCCTATTTCGTTCGCTCGCCGCATGCGCATGCGACGATCAAGTCCCTCGACAAGTCACCGGCCTTAGCCTTGCCAGGTGTCATCGCGGTTTTAGACGGCAAAGAACTTGCCGCCGACGAAATCGGTGGCCTGATTTGCGGTTGGATGATCCATTCAAAAGATGGCAGTGAAATGAATGCTGGGGTCCACCCGGCACTCGCCGTTGATACGGTTCGCTATGTGGGTGACCATGTGGCCATTGTCGTTGCGGAAACACTTGCTCAGGCACGAGACGGGGCCGAAGCTGTCGCTGTTGACTACGACATATTGCCATCTGTTGTTGATCTTGGGAGCGCGCAAGCCGGCGACGCACCGCAGGTTCATGACGTGGCGCCAAACAATACTGTCTATGAGTGGGAGCTTGGCGACAAACAAGCGACAGACGAGGCTTTTGCCAAAGCCGATCAAGTGTGTGAAATCGATCTCACCAACAATCGCTTGATCCCCAATGCTATGGAACCGCGCGCAGCCATCGGCGTCTATGATGTTGGGACGGAGGATTACACGCTCTACACGACCAGTCAAAACCCGCATGTGGCCCGCTTGGTCCTGTCGGCATTTATCGGCGTTGCGCCGGAACACAAGCTGCGCGTTATCGCGCCGGATGTTGGTGGCGGGTTTGGATCAAAGATCTTCATCTATGCCGAAGAAACCGTGTGTGTCTGGGCCTCGAAGAAAATTGGGCGCCCGGTGAAGTGGACCGGTGATAGATCAGAGGCTTTTTTGTGTGATGCGCATGGACGCGATCACATCAGTCGGGCAGAACTGGCGATGAACAAGGACGGGAAGTTCTTAGGCCTTCGTGTTAAGACGAAGGCGAACATGGGCGCTTATCTATCGACTTTCGCGTCATCCGTTCCGACATATCTCTATGGCACTCTGCTTTCCGGTCAATACAATCTGCCGGCGATCTACTGTGAGGTTGATGCTGTCTATACGCATACGGCTCCGGTGGATGCGTACCGCGGGGCGGGTCGACCGGAAGCGACGTATCTGCTTGAGCGGTTGGTCGAAAAGGCTGCCAGAGAAACTGGCCTGGGGCCGGTTGAAATTCGCCACCGAAACTTTATCACCGAGTTTCCTCATGAAACGCCGGTGATTATGACCTATGACATCGGTGGATATGAGCCCTCTATGGCAAAGGCACTCGAACTCTCTGAGTACCAATCTTTTGAAACACGACGGTCAGAGGCCGCCTCGAGGGGCAAGCTTCGCGGTATTGGATTGTCAGCCTATATCGAAGCCTGCGGTATTGCGCCCAGTCAGGCGGTAGGTTCTCTTGGCGCCGGTGTTGGTTTGTGGGAATCTGCTGAGGTTCGCGTGAACCCGACAGGCAATGTGGAAGTCCTGACAGGATCCCACAGTCATGGTCAGGGTCATGAGACGACATTTGCTCAACTCGTGTCGGACCGTTTTGGGATCCCGATTGAAGACATTGAAGTTGTTCACGGTGATACCGACAAAGTGCAGTTTGGCATGGGGACCTATGGGTCGCGGTCTGGTGCGGTGGGCATGTCAGCGATCGAAAGGGCTTGCGAGAAAGTTGTTGTGAAGGCCAAACGTATTGCGGCGCACTTACTCGATGCTCCAACCGATACGGTCGAGTTTTCCGACGGCATTTTCTCGGCGCCTGGTACGAATGAGACACTGCAGTTCGGGGAAGTGTCGCTGGCTGCTTATATGGCCCATAACTTGCCCTCAGAAGAACTTGAACCAGGTCTTGTGGAGAAGAGCTTTTATGATCCTGAAAACTTTACATTCCCGGCTGGGTGCCACATCTGTGAAGTAGAGATCGATCCTGATACCGGTGTGACAGAGATTGTGAATTTCGTGGCGGTGGATGATTTCGGCACGGTGATCAACCCGATGATCGTTGAAGGACAGGTGCAAGGTGGTCTCACGCAAGGCATTGGCCAGGCGCTGCTTGAGCACGGCGTTTATGATCCTGATAGCGGCCAGTTGATCACAGGGTCTTACATGGATTATGCGATGCCGCGGGCTGATGATGTACCGTCCTACAAGATTGATATGACGGTGACGGAGTGCCCCTCCAACCCTCTCGGGATCAAGGGGTGCGGGGAAGCGGGGGCCATCGGGTCGCCGCCTGCTGTCATCAACGCGGTTATCGATGCGATTGGCACCGACATTGCGATGCCTGCCACACCTTACCGTGTGTGGGAAGCCATTCAGAACAAAGACAAAGCGGCCTAAGGAAATCACAAGATGTATGAATTCAATTACAAATCTGCGAAGAATCTCTTGGAAGCCAAAGCGCTGCTTGGATCATCAGATGACCCCAAGCTCATGGCAGGCGGGCAGACGCTCATCCCGACGCTGAAGCAACGTTTGGCAATGCCGTCAGATGTTATCGATATCGGCAAGCTTGATGAGCTTCATGGAATTGAGATGGTTGGGGACCGCGTGAGCATAGGCGCTGGGCAAACTCATGCGTCGGTTCACACGTCCTCTTTGGTCCAGGAAAAGATTCCAGCCCTTGCAGAATTGGCGGGAGAGATTGGCGACCCGCATGTTCGCCACCGCGGTACATTGGGCGGATCGATTTCTAACAATGACCCTGCCGCTGACTACCCAGCGGCTGTGGTGGCGCTCAACGGCACTGTGGTTACGACGGAGCGCGAGATTTCGGCTGAAGATTTTTTCACAGGTATGTTTGAAACAGCATTGTCAGAAGATGAAATAGTGAAATGTGTTCAGTTCTCTGTGCCTGAGACGGCGGCATACATGAAATTTCCAAATCCCGCCTCGCGATATGCCATGGCTGGCGTGTTCGTCGCAAAGCATGGGGGCGACGTATGCGTTGCTGTAACTGGGGCCGGTTCTTGCGTGTTCCGAATTGAGGCTATGGAAAAAGCACTCTCTGCCAACTTCGCCGTTGACGCGCTTGCGGGCATTGACGTACCTGCGGATGATCTGATTTCAGACCTTCACGGCAGTGCCGCGTACCGCGCCAATTTAGTTGCGGTTATGGCGAAGAGAGCTGTGGCTGCCTGCGCGTAAGTCGTTGCTAATTGGCCGCTCCTGGTACATTACCCAAATCTTGAACGATTTCCATGTAGTAGGAATCGTGCGTGTTTGATGTGTTGTCGTGGTAGCCGTTCATGTATTCAGCAACAAGGTTTCGGTTTGTTCCGAAGTATAGAGGGATCATCCCGTGGTCCCGTAGGAGAATTGCTTCGGCCTCCGCCATCTTCTTGTTGCGTTCCACGATATCTGCGATGTTGCGGGCTGCGAAGACGGCGGCATCGAATTCTTCACTGTGATACTGACCGTAGTTTTGTTCGCCGGCCTCGGTTTGAGCGAGGTAGAGAAAATCTTCCGGCGCATTGAGTGAACTCCAGCCTGCGTCAGCGACTTGGAAGTTGTGTTCTCCTAAGTCGGCGTAATGTGACTTGATTTCGGTTCCTAAGATTTGAGGTTGAACGCCCACGGCTTTCCACATGCTCTGAATAGCAACGGCATGGCGCTTGCCATCTGCGGAAGCGCGAATGCGGTACTCAAATTTGAGAGGGTTGTCTGGACCAAAGCCTGCCTCAGTGAGCAATTCGCGGGCTCTTTGGCGACGCTCGTCCATGGTCATGTCTTTAAACGGAAATTCCGGACCGTCATAATTGCTCACCGCATAAGGGGTAAGCCGATAGGCAGGAACCTCTCCCATCTGCATGACCTTGTTGGCGATCAGTTCACGGTCGATTGATATCGACAGTGCCTCGCGCACGCGCACGTCATCAAACGGCGCTTCCTTTTGGTTCATGATGATGTAGGTCACAGATAGTGCAGGTGTGATACGAGTGGATTCGGGTAGAATCTTCTTAAGCAACCGGACCTGTTGAGTCGGAATTTGCGTGTTGAGGTCGAGCTCGCCGGCACGGAACCTTTTCACGGCGGCGCTGTAATCTTCGGTAGGATAAAACACGATTTCGTCGAGTTCGACGGTGTGAGCGTCGAAGAAGTGCTCATTCTTTTGCAATCGAATATTGGCGTTTGGTCGCCACGACACCAATGAATATGCACCATTTGAAACCATGTTGCCAGGTTTGACCCAACGATTGCCGTGCTCAGCAAAGACATGGCGGGGAAGAGCGGATCCGCGCGGTCCATTGATGATTTCGAGAAATGTTGGACTTGGATATCGAAGTTTAATCTGCACGGTCATGTCGTCCAAGGCTTTGACGCCGAGTTCATCAAGCGGCAGCTTTCCGAAAACTACTTCTTCACCGTTAGCTATCATAAAAAGGATTGGAGCTGCTTGGGACCCAACTTTTGGATCAAAGACGCGCTGAAAACCCGCGACAAAATCTTGAGCTGTTAGTGGGTGTCCGTCCGACCACTTCGAGTTTTCGCGCAAGTAAAATGTATAGGTCAATCCATCTTCACTGACGTCCCACCGCTCTGCTTGCCCAGGGACAATGTCCCCTTCAGCGTTGCGGGTCACTAGGCTGCGGAACAGGTCGCGCCCAATACTGTTTTCATAAACCGTTGTCATTTTGTGGGGATCGAGGGTGTCTGGTTCGGCGACATTGCCGCGATGCAAGATCAACCGCGTTTCGGCATCTGCGGTTTGAACAGATGAAATGGTGAACGCGAGCAACAGCGCTCCAATGGTCCAAAGATTGGTCGACCGAGAGGTCTTCATGCGAACTTCTCCCCTTCATTCGTGCCCTGTCCCTGCGAAAAGCAGTGTAGCGATAAGACAGGGGAGGGGAAATGCCAATGTGAGGGGAAATGCCTGAATTTCCTCAAGCGGATTTGCGAATCCGGAAGATTAGAATGTCGCCGTTTTGTGCCGAATCTAGGAGTTCATTGCCGGATTCATTGCAATAATGAGGAATGTCGATGGCAGACACTGGATCGGTGGCGCTGACAACCAAGACATTGCCGGGTTCCATGGAGCGGAGCGTTTTTTGAGCTCTAAGGACCGGCAATGGACACTTGAGCCCGGTCACGTCCAGTCGATGCTCGACATTTTCTTTTGTGGTCATGATGATTGGGGGTCTCTCAAGTGACTTCCAACGTCTCACCGCTTTCTTCGATGTCAATATCGAAGGTTTCAAGAAAGCGACAGGTCATCATGTAATACCCAACGGTCAAGACGAGCTCCTGCATTTCTGCATTGCTCAAGTTTTCCTGCAAGGGCTTGAAGGTGGCATCAGACGCGCGCACGTTGTGGACGAGGTCATCTGTGATGGCGATGACTTGACGCTCGGTGCTGGTGAGACCTTCTGCTTCTGGGCCCTGTTTCACGGCTTCAATAAGCGCGTCGCTCATGCCAACGTCTCGACCAATGCGCTCATGCTGGTGGGTTTCATATTTAGCCTTTGAGAGATAGCCGACGCGCAGGATCGCAATCTCGCGCAGAACCGGATCAAGCTTACTTTTGAAAAGCAAGTAATTCCCTAATCGTATGTACCTTCCCAGTAGTTTCCCTGAGTGGGCCATCATGCGGAAAATATTGAGGGGTGGCAGCTTGTCAAAATCTGCCTTTGCCTCTTCGGGAAGCGTTTGATCCGTTACGTAAGCAATTCGCGCCATGTCAGTGGTCCTTGTTCATTGAGGCGCGGCAGTCAAACAGGCTTCAATGAAAGGTGCAACCCCTTTGGATTCCGAAACACCGCTTGATCGTGTGGCCTGGGCGGTTAGATTGGCGTTGGGACATACACAGGGGAGAAAGTCATGGGAAAACTGGTCGGAATTGCGCGTGCTACGCGGGTTCGCACGGATATGGAGGAGCTAGATACAGTTTCTGTGACGGCCGAGGCGGGGCTCGAAGATGACCGTCGAGGTCGTGTCGAGGGCCGTCAGGTCACCGTCTTTGCCAGGGAGGCATGGTCTTCGGCCTGTACAGATCTAGGAGTATCCCTTCCGTGGACGACGCGTCGTGCCAATCTTCTTGTGGAAGGTGTTGAACTCCCAAGGTCTGTGGGTGATGAGTTTGCGATCGGCACTGTTAGACTGAAAGTGATGGAGGAAACCGCTCCTTGTTCGATGATGGAAAAGGCGCATGTCGGTCTTCGTGAGACGCTCTCACCTGATTGGCGAGGTGGCGTATCGTGCAATGTCATTGAAGGCGGCATGTTGAACATCGGTGATTGTGTCACAGTTTAGGGAGGCCAATATGAGTGAAGTCACGGCGCAGGATGTCCTGACTTTTTGGTTTGAAGAAGCTGGATCAGAGAAGTGGTACAAGAAGAACGACGCATTCGATCAGTCGCTCAAGGACCGTTACGGCGATGTCGTTACAGAAACGGCACAAGCGATCCGCGAGAATGGTGTTGGTCCCTGGGAGGGGGATCCTGCTGGTGATCTGGCAACAATCATTGTTCTCGATCAATTCCCGCGCAACATCTACCGCGGGACGCCTAAGGTTTATGCCTTCGATGAATTGGCGGTTGGTGTTGCAGAACGTGCGATTGCTGCACAAAGAGATGTTGACATGCCGGAGGGCCCACGGCCCTTCTTCTATATGCCGTTTATGCACGCCGAAGATGTTACTCTTCAGGATCGGTGTGTGGCTTACATGAAGGACCGCGGCGGCGCGCCGGCAAATGTGAAATTTGCCGAGCATCACTGCGGCATTGTGCAGAAGTTTGGGCGGTTTCCACATCGCAATGAGATATTGGGTCGCGAAAGTTCAGAAGAAGAGCTGGCGTTCTTGAATGAGGATGGATTTCGGGGGTGATGGTGTTTGGGCTTGAGCTTTGAATTCGACTCATTAAGCTTGGCAAAAACCAAAAGGTAAAGCCATGACCTTACATCCCCTTCTTGAAGCCTGGCTTGGTCAAACCGAAGTCACTTCCCGAAATGCAGAAACAATCGAAGAAGCTCGGGAGCAGATGCTTGAGCGTACGCGAGCGGTCAATCCCAATCGAGTTGGCGCATGCGCGACAGAAGACATGCAAGTCACTGTGCGAGATGGCGGCAATATCCCGATTCGGGTATATCGACCGGCGGACTTGTTGGAAGTTCCATCGCCGGTCATCGTCTTCTTCCATGGCGGGGCATGGATACTGGGCGACCTGGAGACTCATGACATTCAAGTGCGCGCACTTGCGAACGCGACGGCGTGTGTGGTGATCTCCGTCGACTACCGTCTGGCGCCTGAGTGTCAGTTCCCGACAGCGCTCGACGATTGTTATGATGTGACCGCGTGGATATCGGCACACGCGGAGGATCTGAATGTCGATACGTCGCGCCTTGTTGTTGCCGGTGACTCGGCGGGCGGTAATCTTGCAGCGGCAGTGACATTGCAAGCACGGGATCAAGGTGGTCCTTCCATCGCCTATCAACTTCTGATTTATCCAGTGACCGACGCTTATGCAGACGCGGGATCCCGTGTCGAGTTTGCGACCGGCTACTTTCTCGAACAAAAGAACATGCTTGTCTCTGCTGACCTCTATTTGGGCGGCGCTTACACCGGTCGTGAACCTGAAGTGTCTCCGCTCCTGGCGCTAAGTCTTGAGGGTTTGCCTCCTGCGCATGTCATAACGGCTGGGTACGATATCTTGCGGGATGAAGGCATTGCTTATGCGAAGAAGCTTCAGTCTGCTGGTGTTGAAACCACGCTGATCAACTACCCAGATATGATTCATGGTTTCTTCGGTATGGTGGGAGGTCTCGATAGAGCAGATCAAGCATGCGAGGCTGCGGCTCATGACATCAAGCGTGCAATTTTCGCGACCGAATAGGTGATTGCTGGTCAATACCGCATGGAAATGGCGCGCGGCAAAACCTCAAATGTTGCTGGTAATCGTCCTGGGGTTTCGCCATCCACCTCCATAAGAATTGGTCTTTGTCCGAGTGTTTCTACTTTCAATTTCTTTGCTTGATACACGCCCACATTCTCCAGCTTGAGATGGTCGCCTCGATAGATGGTTCGTGACGCCTTTAAGATCCCAAAGAAGTTCGATTGATGGAGCGTGATTACTTCAAACACGCCGTCGTCGGGCTTCGCCATGGGGGCGACCCACATGCCGCCACCGAAGTACTGAGCGTTGGCGACTGCTACTATGGAGATGTCCAACTCGACAGGGTCTGCGTCATCCAAATACATTCGAACTGGTTGGCGTTTGTAGGTTAGGGCGGTACGAATTGTGTTCCAATAGAAAGAAAACGACCCGCCAATTGCCTTGGAAAGTTTGGCCCTGTTCACCCTATGAGCGACGGCACCACCCAATCCGAAACTTGCAACATTGATGAAGTATCTTGTGGTCGGGGTGCCACCATTGTCTTGTAATTTGATCTTACCAATGTCGATGCCGTGAGCGCTGCCATTGACGATGCCGTCTAAAGCGTCTCGCCAATCTGAAGGAATGCCTAATGTCTTGCGAAGATCACATCCTGTGCCGATCGTGAGAATCGCAAGCTCGGTTTTGTCGTTGATCAGTTGTCCGTCGCGGTGGAAACCGTTGACGACTTCATTGATTGTACCATCACCGCCAATGGCGAGGATCAAGTCTGCGCCTTGGTCTATGGCTTGGCGTGTCAATTTTGTGGCCGCACCAACGGCATCCGTGAAGGAGACGTCGACACGTTCGAAATGAGAATTGAGTGCGGCTTTGATTTCAGGCCAGGTTCCGCCCGTCTTCCCCCGCGCGGACCGGGGGTTGAGAATGGCATGAACACTACTGGGCGCGGTCATTGCTCACCGTCTGATTTTGTTGGTTCGGCCTCTTTACAGATGGCAAATCTTTGCTCGACAATTTTGAGTTGCTTTGCGCAGGTCTCGTCAGACCAACCCAAAAGTTCCGACATCAAGACCACGGTTTTTTCAAGCGCGCCTTTTCCTGGGTGCCCAAGGGTTCCGATGCCGGTCCGGCGAAAGACCACATCTTCCAAAGTTTGCGCCATTTCATGGCGAACTGCATAAACGATCTCGACGGCAATATCCGGAAGTTGATCGCACAGGCGTTCGCTTAGTGAGGGCTCTTCATTGGCAAGTGCGATGAGGTCCTCAGCGTGGCTACCATAGTTGCGTGCGAGGTTCTCTATGATCGTGTCGTGCCAATTCGGGTGTGTGGCTTTGAGGGTTTCGACAAAATTCCGAAAGGGCCCGGTGTGACCTGCATAGAGAGGTGTGCGATTGGTGGCACAGGGCTTGAACGTGTCGGTTTTTGACCTCTTCTCAATCACTTTGTCGACCACGCGTTCGGCAATGTCGCGTGATGTCGTCCATTTTCCGCCGATGGCTGAGATCAATCCCTTGAGGTTGGTTTCATCCTCATGGTCAACGATTTCGGCGGCGCGGCTCATGCCATAGGTGTCGTCATTGTTGGTGGGATCGTTGTCCGTGTCGACCAGGGGGCGCAGACCGGCGTAACAGTGAATGACATCTTTGCGTGTCAAGTTCGCGCGAGGGTAGGCGATGTTGGCTTTCTTCAAGACGATGGCGATGTCTTCTTCCGTGGCCCGCACATCATCAGGATCGCCCTTGAAGATGGTGTCGGTGGTTCCAAGGATCGAATGACCCCGCCATGGCGTGATGAAGAGATGGTCTTCGCCCGCGGTCAATGTCATCGCGGGCCCATGGGTCAAGGCACGGGTGATAATATGAATTCCTTTGGAGCGAACAAGATGTTTTGAGGGGGTGCCGCCTTCTGCTTTACGAAGGACGAAGTCGGCCCAAGGGCCCGACGCATTGATGGTCATCTCGGCGGAGATGTTGTGTTGGTCACCGGTCAATCTGTCCTCAACAACGACACCAGACACACGGGTTTCATCAGAGCGGGTGAACTCAACGACTTGGGCGTAGTTTGCGACTTGCGCCCCGTTGTATGCTGCGCCCAGGAGGCACTCAAGCCCCAAGCGTTCCGGCGAGTACATTTGGCAATCATAGTAGACCGTGCCGCCGAGCAATCCTTCATCATCGAGACCCGGCGCCAAGGAGAGTGTTTTTTCTTTTGAGATTTTTTTGTGAGCCGGCAGGCGCTTGTCGGTGTCTTCCAGCCATCCGCGATCAAACGAGAGAAGATCATAAAGGGTCAGACCAAGCCGCATGTACCATTTGGCGCGGTGGGTTCCGTAGTTCGGAATGAGAAAAGGAAGAGGATCGACCATGTGCGGTGCGATGATTTCCCAGTTTCTTCTTTCCCTCAAAGCTTCGCGAATGAGACCGAATTCGAAATTGGCGAGATAGCGCAAACCCCCGTGAATGAGCTTTGTGGAGGCGGCACTCGTGGCGTGGGAGAAGTCTTTCTTCTCGACGAGGGCGACTTTGAGCCCGCGCAGGGCTGCGTCCCAGGCGATGGTGGACCCGCAAATGCCTCCGCCAACGATCAAGAGATCGTGGTTTGTATCGGTCATTTTTTTGAGGTCGCGCTGCATGCTTGAGATTACCTTTGGTTCGGCGCCAAAGTCGGGGTTCATGGGGCTCATGTCAACTGTAGCCTTGCCTTGAAGCTGAGGCTTCGCCTAGGCTGGAGGAAAAGGCATGGGAGGTACAAATGCCGCAAATTCAAGCCAATGGACTCACCCTTGAGTACGAATCATATGGACCGGTGAGCGATCCGGCGGTGGTTCTCATTCGTGGTCTTGGAACCCAGATGATTTTTTGGCCAAAGGAACTGCTTGACGGCTTGGTCGCGCGCGGGTTTCGCGTCATCACTTTTGACAACCGCGACGTGGGCTTGAGTCATAAGTTCGACGAGGCGGGTGTGCCAGACGTCATGGGACTTGTGGCGCAAATGATGGCAGGAGAAAAGCCGGAGGCGCCCTACATCACGGATGACATGGCGGCGGATGTAATTGGCCTCATGGACGCGCTTGAGATTTCTCAAGCTCATGTGATGGGGATTTCTATGGGGGGCATGATTGCCCAGGTTGTGGCTGCACAGAACTCTGACCGCGTATTGAGTTTGGCCTCGATCATGTCGAGCTCAGGCGCGCCAGGGTTGCCCGGTGCAACGCCAGAAGCACAAGCGATGATGATCACACCGCCTCCTTCAACAGACCGCGAGACCGTGGTGCGCCACTCTGTGGCAGGCCACCGGGTGGTCGAGAGCCCCGCCTATCCAGAGCCAGACGACTTTCTGTTTGAGGTTTTTGGACGCGGCTTTGATCGCAGCTACTACCCAGAAGGGGCGACGCGCCAAATGGCAGCTGTCATTGCAGGTGGCGATCGCAGCGACTTGCTTAAGACCATCAGTGTGCCGACCCTGGTCATCCACGGCGATGCAGATCCGCTGGTTCCGCTGGCATGCGGTCAGGATACGGCGGAGAAGATCCCTGGCGCGACGCTCAAAGTCATAGAGGGCATGGGACACGATGTGCCCCGCGCCCTCATGCCAAAGTGGATTGAGTTTATTGTCGCAAATGCAGGCCGGGCGAGTTGACCACCCGACTTTTCTAAAACAGCTCTTCTTCCAGCTCCATCAAGTTTGCCGCCCCTTTTTGAACGCGCACATTGAGGGAAGCGGTATCTGGCAATTGACGTTCTGCCCAAAAACGGGCGCGGGCCAATTTTCCTTTGTAGAAATTCGGATTGCTGTCGCCTGAGCTGAGCTTCTCTAGCGCGACCTTGGCCATCATGGCCCACATGTATCCGAGGGCCACGATGCCGAACATCTTGAGGAAGTCGGTCGCTGCGGCGGCGGCGTTGTTTGGATCTTTCGGTCCGTTTTCTGCCAGCCAAAGAGTTGAAGTCTTGAGATCTTCAACACCGGCTTTGAGAGGAGTTAAGAACTCGCCCATGCCGTCGGTGTCTTCGTTCTCTGCGATGAATCCGTCGACTCTTTCAAAGAAGGCCATAGGTCCACGACCTCCTTGTGAAGAGAGTTTGCGGCCCACCAAATCAAGGGCTTGGACTCCATTGGCCCCTTCATAGATTTGGTTGATGCGAGCATCGCGCACGAATTGTTCCATACCGTGCTCGCGGATGTATCCGTGACCACCGAAGCATTGCATCGAAGCATTGGCGGCTTCAAAGCCCATGTCGGTGAAGTAAGCTTTGATGATCGGTGTCATCAGATTGCTAAGGGCGCCGGCGTCTTGTTTTTCTTTGTCGTTCTTACCAAAGAAGGCGATGCTGCCCTGCAGTGCAGTCCAAGTGATGAGAGCCCGGGCGCCTTCTGCAAATGATCTTGTGAACAAGAGCATGCGGCGCACGTCTGGATAAACGATGATTGGGTCGGCAGGGCCATCTGGGTTTTCTGGACCGGTGAGGGCGCGCCCTGCGAGGCGGTCCTTGGTGTAGATAGCTGCGTTTTGATAGGCGACTTCGCTCACGGATATCCCTTGCAGGCCAACGCCCATGCGGGCGGCGTTCATCATGCCGAACATGCCAGACATGCCCTTTGATTTCTTCGGTGCTTCGCCGTCTTTTGGTTTGGGTTGTGGTTTGGGACCAAGGCGATAAGCGACGGCGTCGTCAAAATTCAGAACGCAGGTAGAGTTGGCTTTGATCCCCATCTTCTTTTCGATGCTGCCGGTCGAGACGCCATTGCGTGCGCCGAGGGACCCATCTTCAGAATTGACCAGGACTTTCGGCACCATAAAGAAGTTTACCATGGACAGGTCGTCGTGGACCTTGCCGTCTTCATCTGGGATCTTGGCGATGACCATATGAATGATGTTGTCGGTCATGTCGTGGTCGCCACCGGAGATGAAGATCTTGGTGCCGGACAAACGATAGGTGCCGTCTTCTTGCTCAACCGCTTTGGTTTTCATGAGCTTCAAGTCGGTGCCACAGTGAGGCTCGGTCAAGCACATGGTGCCGGTCCATTTACCCGCCACCATTTTGGAGACCACATGTTCTTTCATCCAGGGCTCGCCGGTTGCCTGCAGAGCCGCGTAAGCCGCATTGGTGAGGCCCGGGTACATGGCGAAAGCTTGGTTGGCGGAATTGGTGATTTCGTTGGCTGCGAGGGTGATGATGCCGGGCAGGCCTGCCCCGCCCATGGCCTCTGACGCGCCCAAGCGGTTCCAGCCACCGGCGCAGAATTCCTCGAAGGCTTCTTTGAAACCCTTTGGTGTGCGGACGACGCCGTTTTCGATCCGGCAGCCTTCTTCGTCACCGGATTGGTTTAGGGGCTGTAAGACTTCTTCAGCAATCTTGGCGGCGCCTTCGAGCACAGCTCTCGCAAGATCGGGAGAGAGGTCTGCAATTCCGGGGATTTCGGTCCGACTCTCGAGGTCAAAGAGGTCGTAGTACAGGAACATGTAGTCATCTACGGGTGCTTTGTAGGTCGGCATGGGATTTCCTCAAGTTTTGATGCGGCGTTGACACCATCTTCTAGGCGTATCTTATTCAAATTGACCCTCCGGGCCACCGTCTTTTTTCACTCGTGTGATGATTGGCCAAGTGTCTCGAAATCGCCCTGGGATGGTGCTACAAGTCTCGCCGTAAAGTGGTATTCAGGGCTCGCTCGCCCCATCATTTGCGACAGGAACGATGACAAGAAGTAGAACAGTGAAATTGCGCAGAGCCGGACTGATCATTGCGATCAGCTTGGTTCTTGGTCTCATCTACCCTCTTTTGCTGGGCGCCATTGATCCACAGGCATTTATGGTCAGCTTATTCGTTGCTTTCCTCATGCCAACGCTTGCGATGTTGTTCGAATATGGATATGTCGACAGTCGATATGGTTCTTGGATCCGACGATTGCCATTTTCTTGGTTCGTGGTGGTCAAACTCATTGCCTACCATCTCATCATCTATGCAGCTTTTGGGATTACATTTTACGTTTTCATTCCAGAGGCTAGATCAATGGCCGGGGTGTTTGAAGTGGGGCGCGCAATCCTCACACCACGCGAGTTCTTACTGGCACTCTTCGTCTTTGCCTGTTTTTCTATCGGTATTTCGATTGCTCAGTTGATGGGGCCACGCACGTTGCGGAACTACCTTACAGGGCGCTATCATCGGCCACGGAAAGGTGAGCGGATTTTTTTGTTTCTGGACATGGTTGGATCGACCCCAATTGCGGAGCAGCTGGGTGATCTGCAGTACCATGGGTTCCTCAATCGATTCTTCGTTGACGTGTCCGGCCCAGTGTTTGAGTGCGGCGGCGCTGTCCATCAGTACATTGGCGACCAAATGATTGCCTCTTGGTCGGTCGTCCGCGGTCTTAAGATGGGGCAATGCCTTCGCGCTGTCATTGAGGCGCAAGAACGGCTAGAGCAAAATGATGAAACTTACCAATCGGATTTTGGCTTTCGACCTCGGTTTCGTGCCGGCATGCACTTAGGCGAAGTGGTGCGCGGCGAGATGGGTGAGGTGAAACGCGAGATCGTTTTTGTTGGCGATGTGATGAACACGACAGCACGAATAGAAAACGCCTGCAAAAGTCTCGATCATTCCATTCTGATTTCAGATAGCCTGATGAACGTGGTTCAATTGCCCGACGACCTTGTTGCGGAAGATATTGGGGACGTCCCACTGCGAGGCAAAGAAATTCCTACACGGTTGTTTGCCATTACGCGCGCTTGAGCGGAAGCGCGGTGGTCTTTTTTATTTCGCGCAGAACGAAACTCGTCGATGCGGAACTGATGCAGGGTAGGTTTAGCAGTTCCGATGTGAGGAAGTGTTCATAAGCCGCGAGGTCAGTCACGAGTATGCGCAAGATGTAATCGCGCTCTCCAGAGATAGACAGACACTCGATGATTTCTGGCCGCGCTCTTGCCCAGTTTTCCAACATGGCGCGATCATCTTGGTGTTGATTGCGCAGGGTGACGTTGGCGACTGCATCGATCTCGAGCCCAAGGGATTTTCGATTGAGAAGGGCGACATCCTTCTCAATGACGCCAAGCTCCCGGAGGCGCTTGATCCGTCGCCAACACGGAGACAGAGAAAGACCCACACGTTCGGCAAGATCGGCTGTCGAAATTGACGAATCTGTCTGCAGCGCCTCCAGTATTTGGATATCGTAGCTATCGAATTCAGTGGTCAAATTTACCTACTTAACGCGAATATTGGGAAATATTTGTCTTTGAATAACAGAAATCGCAGATTGAGGAAAGAAATTGTCGGGTTTTCGGGGTATTCTTTGCGTGGATTTTTCTGGCGAAATGATGCCGCTCGAAAACGCGAGGATATTTATGACCAATTCAAGCCCCCAACATTCTGAGACCCCTAAGTCGACCAGGGACGATTACACCATCGACCAAAACTGGGAGACCTACACAGACGAAGAACATGATGTTTGGCACACGCTCTACAAGCGCCAGGCAGAGCTTCTGCCCGGTCGTGCTGTGCCGCAGTTTCTCGAAGGCATGGAGAAACTCGACGTTGTTGCAGACGGCATTCCAGATTTTCGCAAGCTTAACAAGATCTTGATGAACCTAACGGGATGGGAAGTGGTCGCGGTACCGGATCTCGTGCCGGATGATGTGTTCTTTGATCACCTGGCCAACAAGCGATTTCCTGCTGGGCGGTTTATTCGCCGCCGCGAACAACTCGACTACTTAGAAGAGCCCGACATTTTTCATGATGTCTTTGGCCACGTGCCATTGCTCACTCACCAAACCTATGCAGATTATATGGAAGCCTACGGCAAAGGTGGCTTGAGAGCTTTAGGTCGGGACTGCCTACACCAATTGGCGCGTCTTTACTGGTATACGGTTGAATTTGGATTGATCAAAACGGACAAGGGTTTGCGTGTTTATGGTGCCGGAATTCTTTCGTCGAAAACCGAGACAGTGTTTTCTCTGGCTGATCCTTCTCCGCACCGGGTTATCTTCGATTTGCGACGACTATTGCGGACCAACTACCGGATCGATGACTTCCAGGAAATCTATTTCGTACTCGAGAGTTTTGATCAACTGTTTAAGGAAACGCTGCAAGACTTTGGTCCTATCTACGACGAGTTGGAATCAATGAGCGAATATCAACCCAGCGATCTGGACCCAGGCGACAAAGTGCTTACCCATGGAACCGGCACTTATGCGGACGCTCAGCGGCAGAAACTAGCAGCCGGCAAATAGGATTTTGGGGGCGGTTTCCATTGAGTTTTAGTGGATTGATATGGCGTCTACTCAGGGCGTCGATTGGTTGACAATGCGCGCTGGAGAGGCCATTCAGTCAGGCAATTGAGGTGGCTCTTCTGCCCCGCATATGCATTCACCCGTTCTTTCGTTTGATTGGTAAGGAATCCCTTCGATGAAACTTGCATCCTTGAAAAAGGGCCGTGATGGCCAATTGGTCGTGGTCTCCCGAGATCTGTCCTCCATGGTGTCGGCCGCGCATCTCGCCCCTACAATGCAAGCAGCTCTCGATGATTGGGCTGAAGTCGCGCCTGGACTTCAAGACTTGTCGGAAAAACTCAATCATCGTCAATTGAGTGATGTTGAAGCGTTTGATCCTGCAGCTTGTGCGTCGCCTCTTCCAAGAGCTTATCAATGGGCGGACGGAAGTGCTTATGTCAATCACGTGGAACTCGTTCGCAAGGCGCGCGGTGCAGAACTTCCAGATAGTTTTTGGGCCGACCCTCTCATGTATCAAGGCGGAAGCGATAGTTTCATAGGGCCGCGCGAGGACATCCCGGTGGGCGATGAGGCGTGGGGTATCGACTTTGAAGCAGAAGTTGCGGTCATCACGGACGATGTTCCCATGGGAACCTCGCCTGAGGGTGCAGAAGGTCACATCAAGCTTCTCATGTTGGTGAACGATGTGTCGCTTCGCAATCTCATTCCAGGCGAGCTTGCCAAGGGGTTCGGTTTCTTTCAAGCAAAACCCTCGAGTGCATTTTCTCCGGTTGCGGTCACGCCTGACGAGTTGGGAAGCGCGTGGGTTGGGGGGCGCGTGAAGTTGCCGTTGATGTCCACCCTCAATGGTTCGCCGTTTGGCAAGCCAGAAGCCGGTGTCGATATGACCTTCAATTTTCCGACCATTGTTGCGCATGCGGCCAAGACGAGACCGCTGGTGGCGGGCTCGATCATTGGGTCTGGAACCGTTTCCAACAAAGAAGGCGACCAACCCGGTCGGCCCATCGTTGATGGCGGCCTGGGTTACTCCTGTATTGCGGAGATCCGCATGATTGAAACGATTTCGGAAGGGTTGCCAAAGACAGAATTTATGCGGTTTGGCGATACGATCCGAATTGAAATGCTGCACGGAAATGGTGATACGATCTTTGGCGCCATTGATCAGAAGGTTGTGGAGTACAAGGCGCCATGAGTGATCTAAAACTCTTCACCTATTGGCGTTCGTCGGCTGCGTTTCGTGTTCGTATTGCTCTCAACCACAAGGGACTTGAGGCAGAGCAAGTGCCGATACATCTGGTCAAAGATGGCGGGGAACAGCATTCAGAGGCTTATAAGGCAGTCAACCCAAGTGGGCTGGTACCAGCGCTCGTGCACAATGGTTTGACGTTCTCAAATTCTTTGGCGATTGTTGAATACCTCGATGAGGTTTTCCCCGAACCTCCTTTGCTGCCGGTGGATGCGGTCGGACGGGCACGGGTGCGCCAAATCTCGCAAGCGATTGCCTGTGACATCCACCCTTTGCAAAATCTCCGTGTTCTTCAGTATGCGTCCAAAGATGCAGATGAGCCTGGTGCTGCGATGGTATCTTGGGCACGCCATTGGATAGAAGTTGGTTTCCAAGGGCTCGAAACCCAGCTTGCAAAAGACTCTGCGACCGGCGTCTTTTGTCATGGTGATGCGATTACGATGGCAGATCTTTGTCTGGTGCCACAAATGGCAAATGCACGACGATTTGAAGTCGATATGTCGGCCTATCCCACGATTGCGCGAATCGATGCGACGGCATCTGTGTTGCCCGCCTTTGAAGCGGCGGCCCCTGCCAACCAGCCAGACGCCCAATAGGTCAAGCATTTCGCGATTGAGCTAGCTTTTCCGCCGATTGTCGTTATAGGCTCGGCCTTTAATCTCAACCTTCGAAAGCACAATTCCTTAATGTCCACCCACGGCTCCAAGAAGGTCATTTATGCCGCGCTCATCGGTAATGCGCTGATCTCGGTTACAAAGTATGGGGCCGCGTTCATTACCGGGTCGTCGGCAATGTTTTCTGAGGCGATCCACTCAACCGTTGATACCGGCAATCAGGGGCTCTTGCTGTTCGGCCTCAAGCGCGCCCAGCGCAAAGCAGATGACAGCCATCCGTTTGGCTACGCGCAAGAGGTCTACTTTTGGGCTTTCATGGTGGCGATCTTGATCTTCGCTTTGGGGTCAGGCGTGTCGATCTATGAAGGCGTGCACAAGGTTATGCACCCGGAGCCTGTGACATCTCCATATGTGAATTACATCGTGCTTGGCGTGGCAATGATCTTTGAAGGGTTCGCGTGGATTGTTGCCTACCGTGAGTTCAACACGCGGCGCGGTCGGCGAAGTTTTTTCAAAGCCCTTCAGGAAACGAAGGATCCGTCAATTCTAACGGTACTCTTGGAAGACACGGCAGCGATGTTAGGCTTGATGGTGGCGTTCATCGGCATATTTCTTGCGCAGTACCTTAACATGCCGGTTCTTGATGGGGTGGCATCTATTATTATTGGGTTCATTTTGGCGACGATTGCCATTCTGCTGGCGGTGGAAACCAAGAGCCTTTTGATTGGGGAAGCGGCGTCACCTGAACTTACCGAGCGCATACACAGCATTATCAATGCGCAAACAGGCATTCTTGGGATCAACGAGATCTTGACCATGCACCTTGGCCCGACCGACGTTCTGGTCACGTTGAGCCTCGACTTTGAAGATCACCTGAGCGCCGGTGATGTTGAAGCGACCATTACGCTTTTGGAAACCCAGATCAAACGCGCGCAACCGGAGATCAAACGGATCTTCATCGAGGCGCAATCTTGGCGCGGGCATTTGGAAACGATGGCTTGAGTTCCATTTTTTCGTTGAATCTCGCGATGTGATAAGCCGTTTACATTTAATCCCTTTCTTTGTTGCTATGTCATTGATTGACGGGATCTCGGGGCGTCTCGACCCGTCTTGTTTCATGCGTTTTGGCTGGAAATGACGTAGGAAAGGCGGGCTCACATGGCTCTCGCAGACAACGAATTTGATACAGAAGACAATGGCAGCTCGCGGTCGACGCTTGCCCGGTTCTTTGGCGTTATTGTCGATCCACGCGCTTATGGTGCGCTGGTTTATATGATTTTGGCTCTAGCGACGGGCATCTTCTATTTCACCTGGGTAACAACCGGTGTCTCTCTTTCGATTGGTATGATGATCCTTATCATCGGCATTCCTTTGGCCCTTCTTTTTCTCGGGTCGGTAAGGGGCATTGCTTTTGTTGAGGCCTATATTGTCAAGACACTGCTTGGTGCGAACATTCCCGTAAGCGAGAGAGTTAAACCTGAGGGCAACAAATTCTTCGCCTATATTGGGTTCATGTTGAAGGACGGTCGCACATGGACAGCGATGCTCTATATGTTACTGCAACTCGCTCTGGGCGTTGCTTACTTTACGATTGCTGTCACAAGTGTTGCCTTGACTGTTGGGTTTATTGGCGCGCCGATTGCACACTATCTTGGTGGCGAACACATCGTGATGAATGTCGGCGATGCAGGCCTGGCTCCCTGGATGACATGGCTTGAAACAACTGAGGGAACTGCGATTGCCATGGGATTGTCGGTGATCTTAGGCATTTTCTTGCTGTTTGTGACATTGCACATTGCGCGCACTATTGGTTTCGTTCATTCAAAAATAGCTGAGACACTTTTGGTTCGAATCTAAGTACAGCGTTCAAATTGAACGAAGGGAGCTCTTTTGAGCTCCCTTTTTTCTTGCGAAAGTGTTCTGCGCGGGTCTTTGATGGAAAGAACTGAAAAGGAGACTAGCCTGTGATCACATTAGGGACGATCGAGAGTGAATATCCGCATGGAACCATGCGGTCGACCAATGGGTCGAAATCGAAAGTGATCCTCGAGGAAAAGGGACTTGACTATCGGGTCGAGCGAATTCCCGGTGGTCACATCTATAAAAAGCCTCCGGAGCTTTTGGAGAAGCACCCTCTGGGTAAGGTTCCCTGGATTGAGGACAGCGGCTTTGTTGTCCACGACTCAACGGTTATCAACGAGTATCTCGAAGAGGCGTATCCGTCCCCTTCGCTTGTGCCGCAAGATCCAAATGAGCGGGCGCGGATGCGTATGTTGGAGAATTTCGGGGACGAGGCGATCTTGGTCGGTTGTTTGCCCCTCATTTGGTTTGGCTGGTGGGCGCCTGAAGAAAAGCGGGACCATGCTTCCATGGAAACGGGAAGGGAAACTCTTCGCGCCAAGGTCTTGCCCTACATTGAGCAGGCGTTGGAAGGCCGCGATTATCTATGCGGATCGTTCAGTCTCGCCGATGCACCCTACATGGCACTTGCCATGGTTTTAGAGGTGGATGGGACGGCTTTGCCCGATCTTCCTCTCGTAGACGCATACTTGGATCGTCTGCGGTCGCGGCCAAGCTACCGAGCGATTAGCGCTCAGACCTCTCTCGACAATTCCGCTGGTCGAAATTCTGGAAGCTAGCGCCGCCTTACGATAGCCGCTGTTGCGAACCAACGAAGAATGCCAAAGAGAGCTGCTGGCACGAATGCAAGGGTTGCCCAAAGCATCGCCGCTTCTTTGGGCAGTGCTGACAGCATCAATAAGGTGACGTAGGCCGTGGTTGCTCCCATAACGCCAACAACTGCCCAACGTGCGGCGCCGCGAAGCCTGACCAGCCACAATATGCCTTTGAGAAGCAGTCCTGCAGCGAGAGCTGCGAGAGCAATCAGAACACCCTTGGCCGCTATGGTCATGGCGGTCTTACGATCGCCTTGCAAATCCATCGGCGTTGGTGCGCGAGATGCGACGATGACGGGTGGGGCATCAATTGCGATAGGCAGGTGAATCGCTGGTGTCGTGTGCCCCATGATCTGGATTTCACGGCCGGTTTCCATGTCCCAGACACGTGCGGTGTTGTCACGGGATGAGCTTGCCAAAAGTGAGCCATCCGCGGAGCTCGACAAAGCCCGAACAGCGTCTCTGTGACCTTCGAGCCTTTGAAGTTCTTGACCGCTGTTGGTATCCCAAATGCGAACGATCCGGTCGAGGCCGCCGGTTGCCAGTTTTCCGCCGCCGTTAATGAAGGCGACGGCGAAAAGTTTGTTGGGGGCTTTGAAGGTGTTGATACGCTGTTTTGAGGAAATGGACCAGGCATAAGCGCGACCATTTTCTCCTGCGGCGGCGACTCTCGTACCCGTCGAGTCAAATGCGACATCCTGTAAATTCGCACCACCGGTACTGAAGACCGCAACTGTTGATCCGTTTGAGACGTTCCAGAGACGAACGGTGCCATCGAACGAGCAGGATGCGAGGCGCGTACCTTGCGGATTGAAACGAACGGCCATCACTTTTTCAGTATGGCCGGTCAGGGTGCGAACGACTTCATGGGTCTCTGAATCCCAAAGCTTGATGGTCTTGTCGCTTGAGGCCGTGGCGATGTGGCTTCCATCCGGGCTGAATTTGGCGTCTCGAACGGTGAATTTGTGACCACTGAGCACAGCCAGTTCTTCACCGGTACGTACTTTCCAAACACGGGCAGTTAGGTCCCCTGAGGCAGAAACGGCGCGGGTACCATCGTCATTAAATCCCGCATTCCATACCCAGACTTCGTCACCACCTGCTGAAGCTTTGTGGTTGTTGAAAGCGGATATCTGGACGCCAGTTTTGGCATCCCAGACCCTTGCGGTACCATCGTCAGACGAGGAAACAAGGCGCGTTCCCGCGGAATCGAAGGTGATGCCGTTGATGTCAGCCCCTTCGATGCCATTGATCCTTACGGCTTCAAGAGCAGCGGCATAGATCCGGGCCTCCAAAATGAGGGGTGCGGAAGCTAACATGGCAAAGAACACCAGTGCCATTTGGGAGCGCGATAAGAGATGCAACGATGCGGCGCTCGCTATTCGGTCGGCCTGAAAAGTTGTGTATCTCGACACGAAAGTCAAAACGCCAAGAGCGCCGATCAAATAGTTGCGATACTCTTCGAAAACGAAATTCGAGTAGGTTGCCAGCACACCAAATGCGCCGGCGGTCAAAACGGCAAGCAACAGGGATCTAAATATCAAGGCCATCCGCGTGCGTTGACCGGTGATGGTGTGCTTGCGGCGTGACGACTTCGGCGTCTTTTCTTTGCGTTTCTTTTTGGTTCGTCTTTGGGCTTCCACTTTTGGTTGGGGCTCTGGCTCAGGCTGTCTAACCGGTTCAGGAGTGGGCTCGGGATCCGGCGCGCGATGCTGAGCGCGTCTCTTGGTAGGCCGTCCGACAGTTTCAGCAACAACATCAAGAAACTCACCGAAGGCGGCATCTTTGGTGCGGCCGCGCCAGCGACTGAGATCTGCGGTTTGAATTTGGCGAAAGCCCAACGGGATGTCCACGAAATCCAAAAGAACGGGAACGAGGACTTCGCGTTGTGCGCCAACATCGGCTTCATCGCAAACAAATCTTGAGGTGACTGAGTTGGCGGACCATACGACGATGACCGCTCTCGCTTCGTCGAGCTCCCGAGCGATTTCTGCACGAAACTCCGCACCTGTGCGAATGTGTGGATCCCACCACACGTGATAGCCTTTGGCCTCTAGGCCATGCGCCATCTTTTCGACACGCCCGCGGTCGTCCCGCGAATATGAAATGAATACGTCAGCCAATTCCCAACCCCCTGAGACTTATGAGCCCATTGTAATGCCCAGAAAGCCCGGAAACAAGGCTGTGAACTTGGCACTGTTTAAGCGGGTAATGACAAGGGCTTAGAGGAGTATACGAAGCGCCAATCCACAATCTCAATGAGCATGGTTTCTGCGGCCGATTCGATATTTCGCCTGAGTTCCCGCATGGTTGGGGCCCCTTTTGAGAGGAGGGCCTCGAGCTCAGTTCGGGTGGTTGAGAGGCGACGCATCATGGCGATGGATCGATCCGCAGTTGAGGCGAACTCGCCCTGCACGCGAATTCCAAACAATGCTGCGCCCAATGCCGGGAGGAAGCCCGTTGCTGCCGTGACAGGCCCTTGGACTAATTTCTTGAGGTCGTAGGCGAAGGGGACGCCTTCAATGCCGGCGGCAACAATAAGCGCTAAGAAGGCAAGGCAGATCGCCAGCGTGGCGCCGAAAACATATTCGCCGGTGATGTGAAGGGCATGCTCCATGTGATGAAGGTCAGCACTCTTGGCTTTGTGGTAGTCGATCTGTTTGTTGAGTTCATCGCGGATGAAGAGATCTGTCAGCTGATCTTTGAAAGAGGACGTGCATTGTGCGCTGGCCATGCCAAGCTCGCGCATGGTTGCTTGGTAGTACCATTGAGCCCAACTACCATCCTCGCCAGCCAAGTCTTGTGACTGGGCAGCTTGCGCGTCTCGCGAGGCGCCCCCTGACAGGTAGAGATAGCGTAAATGACGTAATTGTTCTGCGAGTTGGCGGTAGTCAATCCATCTCTCATGCCAGCGATTTTTCTTACCGCGAAGGGTAATGTACAAGACCGCTAAAATTGTAACGACTTCCATTGAAATCCAAAGTGGCTTTCCGAATCCGATCATGAGTTCAAACAAAGCCAGAAATACCGCCAATGCACTCAGTAGGTAGTTGAGAGAATATGAGGAGCGATAAATATCTGAATAGTAGAGCGCAAGATTGTCGGCCCAACAGTAACGTGGCAGTAGTACCTCTTTCATGTTGGCGGCTGTTTTTGGGTCGAGATCAGTCAAGCTCTCCTCAAAAGCAGACCATTCTTCCTCTGATCGAGGACTGTAGCGATCACGCCTTAGGTTCATTCCTCTTGGTCTGCGGCGCATCAACGTGGCTTCTAGCAACCGATAGAAAATACCGTAATTGGTGCGGCGCTCGCCTTCTTGGAAGAAGTTTTGTGCGGCTAATCTCTCGGTGCTTGGGTCTTGTTCGTCTTCTGCCTCGTCCCACTCTAGGAATGGCGGAGAAAGTTCCTGGCTAATGAGGCCCTGCAAGGCGGACAAGGGCTTGTCGAGGCCGAGTTCTTCGGAAAGAAAGCCCAGGGGTTGATCTTCGTGCGCGTGAATCCAAATGACCGGGATGCCTTGTTGGACCGCGGCCTCTACGATCATGCCGGTGCCGCCAATACCTCGGGCACCTTCGCCGTCCCAAATGGCAATCATCATGTCTGCCTGTTTGAGCGTCATGTAGCCTGCCGACAAATATGCGGCCCGTTCGCTTCGAGAGTCGGTGCGATGTCCATCCAATTCGTATGTGGTGTCGGCTTGCTCAAAGAACATTCTTAGGTGGCTAAGCTGTTCCTTCTCAAAGTCCGTGACGTAATCGGTGCGCGGGAAGGGGATTGGGGCTGCCAACTCCCAACCTGACTTGAGAGCAACATCCGCTGCGATGCTGTCAGCGCCATCTGCTAAGGCTGACACCATCCGAATAACCGGTTGATCAGAGGTGTAGAAATCGGAGTATTTTGCGTGGGCTTGATGAACGGTTGCTTCGACTTGGTCCAACACGATCTGAAGGTTGGCGCGTATGCGGTCAATGTGGTGGGGCGAAAGCCTGGTCAGTCGATGCCCTGTAACTCCCAGACGGTAAGCAAGCCGTGGGCGCAAAGGATGTGTAGTCAATGCCATTGACGCAAATTCCAACTGAAATAAGGTACAAATCTGTCTTGCAATTTGTGGCTTACTTCGATCACAAAGTCAAAGCGGTGGTAGTGCTCTAAGCGTTTTGCGGCTGTGTTGGCTTCGAGGTGCCTGCAGGGGGTCGACTTTTCCCTTTCTCTTGTAGCTTCTTTACCACTTTGAAGAACCCGAGTGGGCCATTGAGGGCTCCGGCGGTAAGGAGGCCTGAGAGCAACGCAGGTGTAACGCCGATCATGAAGGCATCCGCACCGGTTAGATAGAGATTGGGAACTCGGGTGCGGGCGCTGAAATGGAATCGTTTAAAGCGTTCTGGGGTTGCTATGAGGCCATAGATGGCGCCCTTTGGATGGTCAGTAAAATGTTCCACCGTCAGCGGTGTTGAGACTTCAACATATTCTACCAAATCGGCGAAACCGGGATGGCGCCGCTCCACCATGTCAATGAGCCCTTTGGCGATCGTGTCTTTCAACGCATCGTAATCTTTGTCACGCTTCTTCCACTTTTGGTCGGCCCAACCCGTGAAGTCGTCGTAGTTCACGAATGCTAGGATTTCGGCTGTGTGTGTTGACGCCTCATTGTTTTTCAACGAGGGGAAGGACAGATAACAGAACTTGGGGTTGCCTTCCAAGACACAAGCGCCATCCGCATTCGCCTCATGGTCGAAGGATTCGTAGATCCAATGGTTCTCGCCTTGGAACCCAAGCGTGCGGGCGCTTTCCTTGAGGCCTAAGTAAACGGTTGCGCCGGTACTCTCAGCCAAGAACGGTTTCAAATCTTTGGCAACATCCCCACCTATTTCAGCTGGCAGGAGTTTGGCGAAAGTGTTGTAAGCACCAGCATCCGACACAATCGCAGGTGCATAGAATTTTTTGGAAATTTCTTTTCCGCCTTTCTTGTGGACCGCTTCAACACCAACCGCACGACCATTCTCAAGCAAAATTTCCCGCACTTCGTGGTTGATCAGAAAATTCCCACCTTTGGCTTCCACCAAAGGCATCACATCATCGGCGATTTCACTGGCGCCACCTTCTGGGTAGTAGCCGCCCTTCATGAAATGCTGAATGATACCGGCATGCATAAAGAACGGGCTTTGCGAGGGAGGCAGACCATAGGTCCCCCATTGCGAGGCGATGAGGGCTTTTAGCTTTTCGTCTTTGAACTTTCTGTTGAGGTATTCTTCGGTGGTCGAGAGTGCCTGGGACTGGGTAGCCCGTAAGTAGCACCGCATGAAAAACCGAAAAGGTTGGGGCAGGTTGGCGGCGGTGAAGCCGCGCTGGGCCCATTTACCCACAGACTTGATGTCATCTAGAAATTCTACAATGGCGGCTTGTTCGTCCGGAAATGTCTTGATGAGGTCGTCTTTGTACTTCTTTGAATCGCCATACAGATCAAACGTAAATCCAGGGTAGTGGAACTTTTCGAAAGGATCTGGCATCCGGTTCCATTTCAGTCGCCCTGCTGTAATAAAATCGAAAAGGCTGCGCTCCATCGTGCCTTTGTGCATGCCTCCGATGTAATGCACTCCGACGTCCCACTCATATTTGCTCTTGTTGCCAGCGCTGGCGCTTTTGTCCGGTCGTTTGAAGACGTGGGTGAAGCCGCCAATGACATAGTGCCGCTCAAGAACCAAGACACGCTTGTTATAGAGTTGGGCCATGATGCTTGCGGTTGAGAGGGCGCCAAGGCCAGACCCAACTATGATCAGATCGTAATGTGTGTCGTCATTTGATGCAGACATTGTGCTTCCTCACTCCGTCCGTTTCTAAGTCCGGACTTGGATCGTTTTGCGCAAAGCAAGGCTAGCATGAAATCCAACCGTCGCCCACAAAGTCGGTCGTTTCGGGGAAGCAACTTTCCCATTTTGTGATCAATGCTCTAGAGTGCGATCAAAGAACAAAACAAAAGCGATGTGGGAGAAACGACTATGAGCCAAATGCCGGCTGTATCATTGGCTGCGGTGCCGGGCCGACGGGCCAAGACCATAGAACTTGCGTCTGAGATTGAACGCAGAGGTTTTCAGGGCATCTTTTGTCCTAGCTTTGGCGATTGTGTCGGATTGTGTCAGGCCATTGCATCGGCCACCAATGAGATCATCTTTGGAACATCCATTCAGCCGATCTATTTCCGCAACCCGGTTGATCTGGCTCAAACAAGCTCTTTCATTCATGAGATTTCAGAAGGTCGATTTCGTCTTGGTGTCGGGGTCAGCCATGTGCCTATGCATCAAATGGTCGGCGTAACGGCTGGCAAACCTCTAAGTGATATGCGCGAGTATGTTGGCGCCATGCGAGCGGCTGAAGGAAGGGTCGGTCAACTTCCTCCCATCACGCTGGCTACTTTGAGAGACAAAATGCTCTCTCTCGCGGCTGAGATTGGAGACGGTGCGGTTTGGGCCAATGCTGCGCGGTCGCACATGAAGTCGCAACTTTTGAATGTTTCGGCGGACAAGCTTGGCGGTGATTTCTTCGTGGGCGATATGATCCCCACGGTCATCAGCGATGACCGGGCAGCGGCCGCTGTGGTCAATCGCAAGACATTGACGGGGTATGTCCAACTTCCAAACTACCGAAATTACTGGCGCTCGGCTGGGTATGTTGAGGAAATGAATGCCATCGAGGGCGCCATCGAAGCTGGTAATACGGACGAACTTCCTTCGCTGATGTCAGATGCTTGGCTGAGTGACGTTACCTTGTTTGGAAGTGTTTCTGAGGTTCGCGAAGGTGTTGAGAAGTGGATTGAGGCGGGAGTTAAGACACCCATCCTGGTGCCTTCTTCGGTAACGGGCGGGCAAATGAAAGCCTTTGAGGAGCTGTTCTCAGCATTTGCATGACCAAGTTCCCAGATCACTTTTTTGATCGTTTGCACGCGCTTGAGAAGCGCGACCCGTTTATCTTTCCTCGCCGTTCGGTGCCGGACAAGTTTAGGCGCGCGGCCGTTCTCTTACCATTCTGGCGGGAGGGCGATGCGATCAAAATGGTGTGTTTTGTTCGACCTATGTCGGCGCCGACACATGCAGGTCAAGTTGCGTTTCCTGGCGGTGCGGAAGACCAAGGGGATACGTCTATGGTTCATACGGCATTGCGAGAATCGCAAGAGGAGCTCGGAATTGATCCAGCTTCGGTTCAGGTGGTTGGGCAACTTGATGATGCCTGGAGCGGAGGCGGATTTCATGTCTCTTCATTTGTTGGTTGGCTTGAGGAGGCACCGCACATTCGTCCAGATCCTCATGAAGTGGAAGAAGCAGTGGTGGCTGACGTGGAACCATTGTTTGATCCAGAGGCGATGATTTCAAAACCGGTCAATCAACATGGGCGGCAATGGGTGGCACAAGAATTTGATCTGTCAGGTGCGCGGCTTTATGGATTTTCTGCCAACCTATTCGTGGAAGTGATGTCGTGGGTTCGCGAGGAACCGGAGCGATATGGGCCCATGCGGTTGCGTGAGCTACAGCGTTGGGTGGAAATGGGCATGCCCCCTTGGCAACCACCGGTGCCGGCAAGAGAAGCTGAAGAGGAAATTTGAGATGCCCGAGGTTCAAGGGAAAACGAAAATTGAGTCCCGGCACTATGTTTTCTTGTGTTTTATGACGCTCCTTAATGTCATGAATTTTGTCGACCGACAGCTGCTGGCCAGTTTTGCGAATTTCATCAAACCGGATCTGGGTCTATCGAACACGGAATTTGGCCTCCTCACCGGACTTGTTTTCATCTGCTTTTACGCGGTCATGGGTCTTTTCATGGGCGCCTTGGCGGACATGGTGCACCGGCCGCGATTGGTTGCTGTTGGATTGATGCTTTGGAGTGGATTGACCGCGGCGTCAGGCGCTGCGAAGGGTTTCGCGAGCCTTGCCGTTCCAAGAATGTTTATTGGCGTTGGCGAATCTGTGCTGACGCCAACGGCGATGTCCATGTTGGGGGATCGTTTTCCTCGGACGAAATTGGGGTTCGCGTCAGGTTTTTACTATATGGGCGTGCCGGTTGGGGTTGCGGCGAGCCTCTTGATCGCAGGCTATCTTGGGCCGGCGATCGGATGGCGAAATTGTTTTTATGCTTTGGGTGGAATTGGGCTGGTTCTCGCTGTTGTGACCCTCTTCATCAAAGAAACACCTCGGCAACATCTTGTTGAGAGCGGAGATGCGAAGAGCGATCGCCCGAAAATTGGCGTTCTTATTCGAACGGTATTGATTGCGCTTAGATCCTCTCCTGCGTTGGTCTTGACCATTGCGGGCGGTGTGGCGGTGCACTTTATTCTGGGAGCCGCGGCCTTCGATCAATTGTGGTTTGTGGAAGAACGTGGGTTTGAACGCGCCTACATTGCGCAGACCTCAGGTTGGGTTGCGGCAGCCGGAGGGATCCTCGGCAATCTCGTGGGCGGTGTTGCCAGCGATTGGTGGCAAGAAAACAAAGGATCAGGCCGGACCATGTTTCTGTTTTGGGCATTGCTCATTTTAACTCCCATAAATGTTCTTTACCGGATCGTTGACCCGGGCAGCTTCTTGTTTTGGTTTGGGATTTTCTCTGGGTTCTTTCAGCTGGGATTGTTCTTTGGACCCACCTTTTCAACAGTCCAAGAGCTCGTTCCGCCGCAAGTGCGTTCGACCGTCGTGGCCTTTTACATTCTCATGCTCAATCTCATTGGCCTCGGGTTTGGCATTACGGCAAGTGGCTTTGTCATCGATTATTTGATCAAAATCGGTGTGGAGCAGCCCTATACGATGACCCTTCTGGGGTTTACGGTCCTGTCGGCTGCCGCGATCCCGCTGTTTTACTTTGCCGGGCGTCGCTTTCATGAAGACAGAGACCGAATGTTTGCCGCTATGTCGACCTAACCAATCGCATTAAATTGCTCTGAACCCCGTTCGGTTGCGACAATTTGTGCGGGATCTTGGGGCCGAAGTGAACCTTCTTGACACAGTCCTGCCGTGTTCGAGGACTAGGGTCTCACGAACCTGAAGGAAGCAAATATGCTTCAAGCGTCGGATTGTCGCATTGACCTATTTGCCATTGGTTCGCAAATAAGCGGCTGACCTTCACAAGGTCTTTCAGGTTTGCAGAATCACAGGGGATGCCAGTTTTTGATCTTTGCTTGGCGGTGGGGCTCAAGTAGAAGAAGAGGCAATCTCTCGATAGAGATCAAAGGAGTTTAAAAGAATGATCAAGAAGGCACTCAAAATCGGCGCAGGTGCGCTCATGATTTCGGCACTAATGATGCCAGCAGCTGATGCAGCTGATGCAGCTGATGCAGCTGATGCAGCTAAAGGTGCAAAAGTATTCAACAAATGCAAGACTTGCCACACGTTGGAAGAAGGTGGCGCCAACAAGATTGGCCCAAATCTTTTTGGCGTTTTTGGTCGGGCCGCAGGGTCTGTTGAGGGCTTCAAATACTCTAAGGCGATGGTCGATTACGCCCAAACTTGGGAAGCTGAGAATCTCTCGGCATACTTAAAGGCGCCTAAGGATGTTGTTCCGGGGACAAAAATGACCTTTGGTGGGGTCAAAAAAGATTCCCAACTCGAAGACCTCATGCTCTTCTTGCAGGAAGAAACGGGCGCAGCTGAGTAAAGATCAGCGAATTGATTACTTGTAGGCCTCGCTATCCCTCTTCGGGTAGTGGGGCTTTTTCTTTTCTCCGGGCTCAGACCATGAAATGATGTCTGCATGATCAATTCGTCACTCATTCGGATTTGTACAATCGCACTTGCAGCCAGCCTTGGTGCTTGTGATGCCGAGGCGGATGGCGCGACGATCAAGGCTTTGCGTGCGTGTGGATTGACCGCAGGCAAAGAGCAGTTGGTTCGTGAGATCGTCGACGGCGATACATTCGTCCTCGAAGATGGGCGACAAGTGCGGGTGGTCGGGCTTCAGGCCCCAAAACTCCCCTTGGGGCGCAAGAACTTCGATACTTGGCCGCTGGCCGATGAGGCGAAGTTGGCCCTATCAGAGATGACATTGGGTCGGCGGGTCCGCTTGCTCTATGGCGGCAGCAGGGAAGACCGCCATGGGCGGATACTGGCGCACGCCCTCGTGGTCGACGAACCGGGGGCTGAGGCGGGCTTGTGGGTGCAAAGGGCGTTGCTTACGGTTGGAATGGCGCGGGTTTATTCCTTTCGGGACAATCGGGCTTGTTTGAGCCCCCTTATCACTGCGGAACGTCAAGCTCGCCGGGCCGAAATAGGGATTTGGGGAGATCCATATTACAGCGTGCGGAGCCCGCAAGATACTAACGACCATCTTGATACCTTCCAATTGGTTGAAGGGCGGGTTGTGGATGCGGCTCAGGTTTCTTCAGGGGTTTATCTCAATTTTGGCCGGGATTGGCGACGGGATTTCACGATCTTTGTAGCAAATCGCGATCTCAAGCGGTTCGACAAGGCTGGGGTTGATCTCATGACACTCGATGGGGCGCGTATTCGGACACGAGGCTGGCTCGATTATCGAAATGGGCCTATGATTGAGGTTACTCATCCAGAGCAAATTGAGGTCCTCAAATAGGATCCGATTGCCGGGGACGAACGGATTGAGGAGGAGCAAATCCCATGGGTCTCAAGAATTTTTTGAAAAAGTCGATTACGGTCATGCGGGCGCCGCTAGACGGCGCGCGATTGGGCGTGCTGGTGGTTGGAGCGATGGCGCTGTCATCGCTCTCGGGGTGCATCAGCACTGAACAGGCCGCCAATTTGGGCGCGCGCGAGCACCCGAAAATTGTCCAACAATATGGGGGGGGCACCAAAAACCCAGCGCTCAATGGATATGTGACCCGGGTCGGTCAGAAACTGGCCGCCAACTCGAATTATCCGCCAAACTACTATACGTTCACGCTACTCGACACGCCTGTGGTGAATGCTTTCGCGTTGCCGGGTGGCTACGTCTATGTCACGCGTGGCATTCTGGCTATGTCCAACAGCGAAGCGGAACTTGCCGGCGTAATGGGTCATGAGATTGGCCATATCACCGGGGAACACACGGCCAAACGCTACAATCAATCTGTTCTTGCAGGCATTGGAAGTCTTGGTGTGGGCATTTTGACCGGCAGCGATCAGTGGGCGAGGGTGGCCCAACAGGGCAGCCAACTTTACCTCCTCAGCTATTCTCGCGATCAAGAATACGAGTCCGACAGCTACGGCATTCGGTATTTGACGAGTGCAGGCCTTGAACCCTACGCCATGGGTGATTTTCTCGGACAGCTTCAGCGCCAACATGAACTGTCTGCAACGGTTTATGGTCAAAACTATGATCCAAACCGTGTTGACTTCTTTTCAACACATCCAAACACTGCTGATCGCGTACAGCGGGCCTATGCGATCGCAGGAAAACAAAATGCCGGTCAACGCGGCACACTGCCAGAAAACCGCAATGCCTTTTTGAGAACGATTGACGGTATGTTGTACGGGGATAGCCCGGAGCAGGGCTACATTCGTGGACGTCGCTTCTCACACGGGCAGCTCCGCTTCACATTCGAAGTACCTCAAGGCTATCAACTTTCAAATTCGCCGACGGTCTTGGTGGCTAAGGGGCCAAGCGGTGCAGGCCTACAGTTCGATATGGCCAAAGATTACCAGTCGGGCATGAGTGTTGGTCAGTATGTGACGAACCGGTTTGCACCAAGCCTTAAGATCCAAGTCGGCAATGTTCAGACCTCAAGAGTGAACGGTATGAATGTGGCGAGCGGTCAAGCGCGCGCCAATACCTCGAACGGTGCCGTCGACGTGCGCCTTGTTGCGGTTCAGTATGACGCAAGCAAAGTTTATCGTTTTCTCATTGTGACACCAACAAAGGCAACAGGGTCATTGTCTTCTGGTCTCAACAAGATGATTGGGAGTTTTCGCAAGCTCTCATCTTCGGAGGCGTCAAAACTTAAACCTCAACGGATCAAAGTCATCACAGTGCAACGTGGGGATACGGTCACGTCGGTGTCGCGCCGCATGGCGTTTAGTGACCACCGTGTCGAGCGTTTCCGTGCCCTCAATGGTTTGAGCCCGAATGATGGGCTTCAGGCCGGGCAATTGGTCAAGATCGTCGTTGAATAGAATGTGACTAGCTGCTGGCGAGACCTGCTTCGACAGGATCGCCAGCGATATCAACCAGCACGCCTTTGATTTTGCCGAGCGCTTGGCTTTCGATCTGACGCACCCGTTCTTTTGATATGCCGAGGCGCCGGCCCAGTGCTTCGAGCGTGACAACTTCATCTGTTAGTCGCCGCTCGCTTATGATCGTTCTCTCACGGTCCGTGAGATGTGCCAGAGCTTGATCGATCCAACCTCGAATGGTCTTTCGGTCGCGTGCTTCCATCACTGCTTCTTCTGGCATGGGGCGCTCATCTGGCAGGAGGTCCTGCCATTGGCCTTCGCCTTGCTCCACATATGGTGCGTTCAGCGAGCGATCACTAGCCGACAATCGTGCGTCCATTTGCTGAACATCACGCATCGAGACACCTAATTCCTTGGCAACGAAGTCACGCCCTTCCAGGGTCAGTGTCGTGGAGCTGTTGTCATTGATTTGTGCCCGGAGACGACGAAGATTGAAAAACAGCGACTTTTGAGCCGTTGTGGTGCCGGTGCGCACGATAGACCAATTGCGCAGCACATAGTCTTGCATCGCGGACCTGATCCACCAGCTTGTGTAGGTCGAAAAACGAACCTGGCGATCGGGGTCAAATCTGGCTGCGGCTTGCATCAGCCCAACATTGCCCTCTTGGACCAAGTCGCCGATAGGAAGACCGTAGTTGCGAAAGCGGTTGGCCATAGAAATGACCAGGCGCATGTAGGATTCAATCAGCTCATGAAGTGCTGCTTCGTCTTTGTCATCGCGCCATTTTAGAGCTAGCTCCTGCTCGTGGTCTGCCTCGAGAAGTGGGGCGTTCATGGCATTTCGCATGAAGGTGCGATTGGACTTTTGCGTCTCTGGAGTGTCGATATAGGCCATGTAAATCTCCCACTGCTTTGCTGACTTCACAACAAAGTACGTTTCAGGGACGCCAGTGGATCATGAAATGGGGGGCGTATTTTAGAATAATTCCAAAACTGTGATGGACTCACAAAAAACCCGACGCGAAGTCGGGTTTTTCAGTTTCCTGCGAGTGTTCTTACGCTGCTTCTTTGATCAATGCGGTTTCAACACGCTTAATGGCTTGATCTTCTTCGATTTTTTCGACCGCTGCGACCTCGCGAGCCATACGATCAAGGGCGGCTTCATAGAGTTGACGTTCGGAATATGATTGTTCCGGTTGACCGCCAGCTCGGTGTAGATCACGGACGACTTCAGCAATAGAGATGAGATCGCCTGAGTTGATCTTGGCCTCATATTCTTGCGCCCTACGGCTCCACATGGTCCGCTTGATGCGCGCTTTACCCTTGAGAGTGGTCAGCGCTGTCTGAACGGTCTCTTTGGACGCCAGTGCTCGCATGCCAATGCCCTTTGCTTTGGCCGTTGGAACCCGAAGCGTCATCTTGTCTTTTTCGAAGTTGATGACGAATAGCTCAATATCGGTCCCTGCAACTTCCTGGGTCTCAACATTGACGATTTGGCCGACGCCGTGGGCTGGATACACCACGTGTTCATCGGTTTTGAAAAGGAGTTTATTCTTGGTGCTCGCTTTTTTGGTCATTCTCTCCAACCTGCTCCAATTAACTTCGTCGAGGCGAAGCCGCCCCAAAGGCTTGAATTCGCATCAATCACTTGTGACAACGTTGCTAGGGGTACTCAATCGGACCGCCCGGCCTGGGTAGAAATGGCAGTTTTCTGCGCCAAAAAAGGACGCCGCATGCGATCTTGGATCGCGGCATCCTCATCAATTTTTGGCACTCTTCCTAATAACTTGTCTGGACTATACCACAAAAAAGCACGTTTTCCAATGACGCGGTGCCGAACAGGCGTTTGCGCTGCAATATACTAGGACCCTTCGCCGGGCTCCGCGCTAAAGTGCTTCTCAAATTTGTTGGTTTCGGTCTCGAACTCTTTGCTGTCTGCGGGCGGTGTGCCTTTGACGACAATGTTTGGCCAAGTCTCAGAGAACCTCTGGTTGAGTTCCAGCCATTTTTCAAGATTGTCTTCGGTATCTGGGCGGATCGCGTCAACAGGGCATTCGGGTTCGCAAACACCGCAGTCGATGCATTCGTCTGGGTGAATTACCAGCATGTTCTCGCCTTCGTAGAAGCAATCTACAGGGCAAACTTCGACGCAATCCATGAATTTGCATTTGATGCAGGCGTCTACCACAACATAGGTCATTTGGGTCTCCCGTTCGGCCTCACCGGGCCTTAAGTCTTGAAACTCTTTGTTATTTCATTCTCAAGCGTTGTCTAGCCCAAGCTTGGCGCGAACCCGTTTTCTTGCTTCGCCGCTTTGTCGATCAGGAACATGGAGCAAACCTGCCACCCGGCGCAATAGATTTGCTTCATAATCATGCAACACGCTGTCCGAATAAACGACCTCCCATAACATTTCAATCATTTGAATGCGCTGGGTCTCGTCGAAGGCCTCTTTAACCTGGTTGGTAAAGCGGAATATCTCCACCGCGTCGTCGTGTTGTGCGACGGCGGTGTCGATAAGTTCGGCGACTTCAGCAGGGTCTAGCTCCAAGCCATTTGCGAGAAGCTCGGCGATGGTTTGACGCTCGATGTCCTCGAAGACCCCGTCCAACCTGGCTGCTTCGACAAGGAGGACTGCGGCGGCAATATGGTGTTCTTCGTGAGTTGACGGTTTAGCGGCTGATCCGGCATCTCCGAAATTGCTGAAGAGGGATTTGATTTTGTCTAACATGACAGCCCGGATAGCAGGGATTGGCGTCGGTCACAACAAAGAATACCCTACGGTTCCACGTTGATCGTTTAAGAGTTTCCTAGGATGTTGCTCACAATTTCAGAGATTGAGAGGTTGTCGCAAACTTCAAATCGCCGAAGACCGTGGCGGTCTACCATTGAAATGACATGATCATTGAACGCTTGTGCGCGTGCGACGAACCTACTTATCGGCTCTTTCTCTTGGACCCTCGCTCTTTCGAAATTACTCGACTTGAGAATGCGGTCTTCGATCAACTCTGGACTTGCGGTGAGCCAACATGTGTCCGCGCCTAGATTCGCTGCTTCGGCCACCAGTTCCGGCAATAAGGCCGACCCTTCGAGAATGAGGCGGGGCTCGGCTTGCTTCGAGTGCTCAATGACAAGCTCTTCGACTTGCGGCCACACGGAACGATAGTGTTTTAGGACATCCTTGATGAGTTCATCCACTGTGTGTTCACGATAATACTTTGGGACATGCGTAGGGATTGTTCGCTCAGGCGTTGACCAGGGGCGTCCCGGATGACGTGCCAAACTGTCAGTCGATACATGTGTTCCATCCAATATTTGGGCGAGCTCAGCGGCAGTAGAAGATTTACCTGCATGGGATGTGCCCCCAATTAGTATCGCGCGTTGGGTGTTTGCCATTTTCTCCGCTTCAATTCTCGAGAGTTTTCGCGATACAATCTGCTAGAGGTCAATTGAGGCTCTGAAGGTAATTTAAGATGGCTTCGGATACCGCTTGGGGCTGTTCAGGCAGGAGCGCGTGACCGGCGTTGTTGATCAAAGCAACTGTAACCCGATCCCCGAACTCTTGAGCTAAGAGATCGGCGGTATCTTGCTTGGGCGCGATACGGTCAGCGTCCGCCTGCACGACTAATAGAGGTGTGCCGCCTGCATCCCACCATTCTTCGCTTGGAGTGGATGCCGTTGCTTTGCCCTGCATTGTGGCGGTGTGACGGTGCCAGCCTACTTGCCAATGAGGGGGGATCACATTGTCACCGGAAAAGAAGCCGTAACGAATGTCGGCAAGGCGCTGCTTGCTGGATCTCAAAGGGTTGAAACAATTTCTAAGCGCGGTGGCCGCTTTTTGTTCGATGGACTGTTTGCCGCCTGCGGCAATGAGAAGAGTTGCAGCGACATCTTCTGTATGCCGCGCTGCGAATGTGCGGGCGACCCGATTGCCAAAGGCGTGACCCAGAATGAACACTTTCTGGGTTACGGTCCCGGCGCGTTCTTCGAGGGCGACGGCGTCAACATCATCTGCTAGGTCCCACAGGGTGAGATCTTCGCTTGGCAATGTGGAGCGGCCAATTCCCGGCGGTTCGATCGCGACGGTTCGATACCCGTTGCCCATGAGATCGGTAGCCAGTTCATTGAAGTCACTGGCTTCACGGCCTAGGCTTGCCAGCAAGATGACCAATGGTCCGCTCCCTTGGACGTAATAAGCAATGATGCGGTCGTCGCGGGTGACCCATTTTTCTTCACCGACGGCCAGGCGGGCGGTTTTGTCCGGCAAAGGCAAGTAGAAGATGCCAAAGAAGGCGATGCCGAGGATCGCGATAATGGTCAGTCCCAGTAAAACAACTTTCAACATTATTTGCCCCGCGAGTCTTGTGTTCGCTTTCGTGTTCCGAAGTGTAATGCCCGGCGTTTGACTTGTCACATTGTCAGATCCTGGGGGCAGTGCCATAGTCCTAGAAAAGAAAACCAAATTGGAGACGCAAGATGGGCAACACCGGACTAGTGGTCCCTGAGAGGCTTCGAAAGCGCAAGTTCTGGGGCTGGGGATACGCAGATGAGATTGCGCGCGCCGACGAAGTTGACCTGATCAGTGGGATGGTGCGAGCCAATCACGGGGGACTTGATTTCGAAGCGGTTAAACCACCAGAAGTGTCCGACTTCGACTTGCCCAAATCACGCTTGTCTATACCAGAAACACTGTCCCATTTGATTACAGATGATGTGGAGCAACGCCTCAATCATGCGTACGGCAAGTCGTTTCCTGATGGGGTGCGCATGTTTTTGCGTCATGTTCCAAGGCCGCCTGATCTTGTGGCTTATCCAAGAACCGAACAAGACGTTTGCGACCTTCTTGATTGGGTTGAACGGGCAGGCGCCGCGGCAATTCCCTATGGAGGGGGATCAAGTGTATGTGGCGGTGTTGAACCGGATGTTGGTGACGACTACCAGGGAACGGTGTCGATTGATCTTGCGGCGCTCGATCAGATTCTCGAAATTGACAAAACCAGTCGAGCTGCACGCATACAGGCGGGCATTCTGGGTCCAGACTTGGAAAAGGGATTGAAACCGCATGGCCTCACCATGCGCCATTTCCCACAGAGCTTTGAGTTCTCGACGCTTGGGGGTTGGATCGCAACGCGTTCGGGCGGGCACTACGCGAGCCTTTACACCCACATTGATGACTTTGTTGAGGCGACCAGAACTATAACGCCGAGTGGGGTGCTTGAGACACGGCGGCTGCCAGGGTCAGGTGCGGGGCCTAGCGCTGATCGCATGATCATCGGTTCAGAGGGAACGCTGGGTATCATTACCGAGGCTTGGATGCGCCTGCAGGACCGACCGACGTTTCGAGGCTCGGCGGCGATTGCCTTTGCGACCATGGAACAGGGGGCAGAGGCGACACGGGCTCTTTCACAGTCGGGTTTGTTTCCCACCAATTGCCGATTGATTGATCCCTTGGAAGCCAAGAATACTGGGGTAGGGGATGGCAGTTCGGCTCTCCTTGTTCTGGGGTTTGAGTCGGCGGATCACCCGCTTGACGCGTGGATGGCGCGGGCACTTGAATTGGTCAGTGATCATGGTGGTACTTATGACAAAGACGCCGCCGCTCGATCTCTCGTTGGCGCCGCGAAGAGCGAAACCGAAGGGGAGCACCGAAAGGGCGCTGCCGGGCAATGGCGCAATGCGTTTATCCGCGCACCCTATTACCGTGAGATCTTGATTGGGTTGGGCGTCATCGTTGATACGTTCGAGACGGCTATTACCTGGGACAAGTTTCCTGCTCTCCACGACGGGATCAAGTCGCGCATGGCGGATGTGTTGAAACGTGTCACCGGGCATGAAGGCACTGTGAGTTGTCGATTCACCCATATTTACCCCGACGGACCTGCCCCCTATTTTACGTTTCAAGTTTTGGGCGACGACGAAGGCAACCTGGAAAATGTCTTGGCGCGTTGGATCGAAATCAAACATGCTGCCAATGAAGTTGTTACGGAACTTGGCGGGACGGTGACACATCACCACGCCGTTGGACGCGATCATCGCCCAGGCTATGAGGCTCAGACGTCTGACCTCTACCGCGAGACTTTGGCGGCGGCAAAACATCGCCTTGACCCAGACGGTATTCTCAATCCAGGTGTGTTGTTTGACCCGATCGGGCGTAATGTCGGCGTAACTGGAGCGTTGAAGTAGGTCTGCTTGTTACCATGCCCCATGTTTTTGTGCTTCGGCGCGGCCAACGACCATATGGTGCACTTCATCGGGCCCATCAGCAAAACGCAAATGCCTTTGATGCGTGTACATTTCAGGCAGCGGCGACCATTGGGAGATTCCGGTGGCCCCATGCATTTGAATGGCCTGATCGATAATGACGCAGACCTTCTCTGGCACCATGGCCTTGGCGGCGCTCACATAGACGCGGGCTTCTTTGTTACCCAAGACGTCCATGGCTTTGGCGGCTTGTAAGACCACCAGCCGCATGGCATCGATTTCGATGCGTGCGCGGGAAATGAGCTCTAGATTTTTGCCAAGCTTGATGATGTTCTTGCCAAAAGCTTCACGGCTGCCGGCCCGTTTCACCATAAGCTCCAAGGCTTGCTCGGCTTGACCGAGGGAGCGCATGCAGTGATGAATGCGGCCGGGGCCTAATCGCACTTGCGAAATTTCAAATCCGCGACCTTCGCCCAGAAGCATGTTGTCTTTGGGCACGCGCACATTGTCGAATTTGATGTGCATGTGTCCACGCGGTGCGTGATCTTCGCCAAAGACCTGCATGCCTTCCAAGATCGTCACGCCGGGTGTGTCAATGGGTACAAGAATTTGTGACTGTTGTTTTGAGGGGTGAGCGTCTGGGCTGGTCTTGACCATGGTGATCATGATCTTGCAGCGCGGATCGCCAGCGCCAGAGATGTAGTATTTCTCACCGTTGATGACCCATTTGTCGCCCTCAAGGACCGCTGAAGTGCTGATGTTCTTGGCATCAGAAGAGGCGAGGCCTGGCTCGGTCATGGCATAGGCAGATCTAATCTCGCCGTTTAGAAGGGGTTTCAGCCATTGTTCTTTTTGTTCTGGTGTGCCGACACGTTCCAGCACTTCCATATTGCCGGTGTCTGGGGCACTGCAATTTAGAGTTTCGGAAGCAAGCCTGTATTTGCCGAGCTCGGCAGCGATATAAGCATAGTCCAGATTGTTGAGGCCTTCGCCGATTTCAGAATCAGGTAGGAAGAAATTCCACAGTCCTGATTCCTTGGCTGTTTGTTTGGCGCCGTCCAGCAGTTCTAGTTGCCGCGGATGCCAGGACCAGCGATCTTCCTTTTCTTCATTCAGAGCGTAAAACTCTTCAGTTATGGGGATCACATTGTCTTCAATGTGTTTCTTGACCTGCGCCATGAGCGGCTTTGAGCCTTCAGACATTGCCAGGTTGAAAAGTTCTGGATTGAGCTCTGACATCGATTGTTTCCTCACTTTTGATTTTGTTGGCGAGGATTGTGAAGGCGGGAAGCGGAAAGTCAACCGGCAATACGCGTTGTGATCCTGTGCTAGATATAGTCTTGGCGACCCGCCTTAGTCTTCCAGCAAGTAGTCGATCGTTGTGACCACGCGAACGATTTTGTCGGATTGGGCGGTTTCTCCCATGCCGTAGCGATCTTGAACGAGCGGTAGTATTTGGAAGTAGCCTTGGTTGGCCCGCAAGATGGCGCCAACCTCGCTGCCGGAATCGGCGGCAAACTGCTCCGCACTTGCCCGTGCATTCTTTGTTGCCTCGGCGATCATCTCTGGTTTGATGGCATTGAGACCTGTGAAGCTAAAAGAGGGACCTGTCATGTCCGACAAGATCACCCCTTGCTTGACGATGTCTCCGGTGTCGCGACTTAGTTTCTCGAGGGTGTCAACTTCCCCACTTCTGGCCAAGACGGTCCGTGTGATGATGAAACGATTTCCTTGAATTGATCCTTGCCGGTATTGTTGCGCGAGTTGGTCAACAACTTCGAGACGTTGGGGAATGATGTCATCTTTCGGAACACCGCCCTGCACCAAGAAGTTGGTGATGGTGTTCGTGTCTGCTTCGATCTTGTCTTGCACCATGGAGAGATCATCTCCGGCGGCGGTGAAACGGAGGGGCCAATCTGCAATGTCCGCTCGAACGGTTCTCTCGGCGAGACCTTTTACGGTGACGAAACGGGTCTGTTTGCGGCCTTCAAGAAATCCATCGCCGATAAAGAAGCCACTGACGGCGATACCAAATGCCACGAGAAGCCCGCCAATCATCAGACCGCCATTTGATCCACCCTGTGCCATGTTGCAATCTCCATTCCCACCAAATGTGTCTCAAGTCTATGTCAGGTGGTGCCGTGATGCCAGCCGGCACTCCCCAATTTCTGATGTGCCACCAGTTTTTGTCACAGCGGGTGACCAAAGTGAGGCGGAACGGTGTTATCCTCAAGAGGTGACGTATTCGTTTTGAGTGAGCATGAGGATTGTAATGGTTGACCCTAACCCCTCTCTGCAGTTCCGGCCCCTCGGGATTGCAGACTTGCAGCTTCTTTCGAGTGCTGGCACGCAAGTCTTTGATGATCCAATTGATATGAGCCGTGCCGAAGAATTCTTGATCGATCGACATCACCACATTGTTGCGGCACTTGATGGTGATTGTGTCGTCGGGTTTGTCTCCGCCGTCGACTATTTGCATCCAGATAAGGCACACAAGGAACTCTGGTTGAATGAAGTGGATGTGCGCGGCGACTATCAAGGGCAAGGGGTCGGACAAGGTCTGCTTGACCGTGTCTTTGATCTGGGTCGCGAGCTTGGGTGTCGTGAGGCGTGGGTCTTAACCGAGCGAGACAATGTACCAGCCATGATGCTCTATCAAAAGAAAGGCAGAGAAAACTCTCAAGATGTCGTGATGTTTGACTTCGACTTGTCAGAGTGAATTTCTTCGCTGCTTTGGAATTTTTCAATCTGCCGCCTCATCCCCGCGAAGGCGATCCATGGCGCGTCGGTCTTTTTTTGTGGGGCGGCCGGCGCCTTTCTCTCGCGAGGGTGTTGGCGCTGTTTTGGGATTGGTTTGTTCTTCCTTTGGGGTGGGTGGCGGTGAGAGGTCGTCATAGAGGGTCTGAGCTTCTGGGGCTGGACCGCGACGCTTGCCAATTTCGAGAATGCGTAAAACGCACACACGGTTTCCTCGAGGAAATGTCAGAACGTCTTGGGGTTTGACGGTTTGGCTCGCTTTGCCTATCCGTTCTTTACGCCCGTCGGTTTCCAAGCGGATCTTGCCGCTATCGGCAAGCTTTGCTGCCAGAGATCGTGATTTGAATATGCGCGCGTGCCACAGCCATTTGTCGATACGTTGCCGCTGTTGTGGTGTGGCTGCGTCCATGCGGTCAGTTCTTGAGGTTTTTCAGAATGGCGAAAGGCGAATCAGGATCGATTGGTTTGGGCTTCGGTTTCGAAGCTGCGGGTCTCTTAGAGCCCTTGCCCTTGGCGGCCGTTTTGGATTGACCCGCCGCCTTGTTGTGTGCATGACCGTTATTCCCGACCTTGCGACCTGTGTCGCCTTTCGGCTTGCCACCCTTGGCTCTACTTGGTTGGCGCGTAGGGCGGGAAGAAGCCGGCAAATGATAACGCCAAAGAACGTGTTCCACCTTGTCATCGTCTCGCAAGGTCAGTTTGCGATATCCAAGTGCGCCCAAAATGTTGTCGAAGTCTTCACCGCCGCAGCCCACAAGCGACATCATTTCTGGTGTCGAGGCAAAAGCTCCCCTCGGCAGGGTTACCTTGGGTCGGTCCTTGAATGCAGGAAAGGTGGAGAAGGGTCGATTGGATTTGTTACGTGTTTTCCACTGCTTTTCTTGTGCCGACTTCTCGCTGCGCACAATGTCGGCAAGTCGCTCCAACATGTCGATGCGAATAGCGCGTTCTCCGCAGCGACGAAACCCTGCGGCGAAATAGTGATCGTTGGAGATGTTTTTCTCTGTCGGCAATGACGTGAGCCCGGCGGTCATTGGGTCAAACGGCGACCCGTCATTTTGTTTTCCTTGGACCACCGCCTTTAGCACAACCAACAAGGAGGCTGGTTTGGGTTTGAGGAGTGCCGGCATGAAGATCGAGAATTCTCCGAAGCGGACGCCAAGTTTGCGCAACTGAGCGCGCGAGGATTGGTCAAGGGATTTGACGTCATCTTGCACACTGGGTCGATCAAGGAAGCCGAGTGCTTCGACCAATTGATAGCCAATACCGCGCGCTAACCCAGTGAGGGCGTTTTTGTCGTCTGCTTTGACAGGGGCATTGACGGCACGTTCGAGCGTGAGAAGTGGTTCAAGGCGATTTTCGAAGTATTTGTCGCGCCAGTTCTTGAGGCGATCCAGAGCCTGCTCTCTCATGGCGGCGGTCATGAGACTGTCGGCGATGAGTTCCATTTCAGGGGCGAGAGCATTTTCTGTGTCCTTGAGGCGTGCGATTTGCCCGTCTTCCCACCAAAGAGTGGCGTCGCTTCTCAACTCAATTGCATTTTGCTGTGATTCGATGAGGCGTGTTGCCCGGGCGGCGATCTCCGGCTCAAGGGCTTTGGTGGCGGCGGCGCGCAAGGCCTTGCCTTCCAGCGCATTGCCAGACGTTACCCTTGGGTCAGGCAGAAATCTAAATCCATTGAGGCGTCCGACGAATTCACCTTCGACGGTCACTTCGCCTTCGCTATTGATGCCAGCCATTAAAGCAACATTGTCCTTCAGTCTTTTGACCAACAGACTGGTCCGTCGGTCGATAAATCTCTGGGTCAACCGCTCGTGCAGAGCGTCCGACAATTTGTCTTCTATCGCGCGCGTGCGCTCCTGCCAATAGATAGGATCACGTAACCAGCCTGATCTGTTGGAAACAAAGGTCCAAGTGCGCACAAATGCGATGCGGTTGGACAGAGTGTCCAGGTCGCCCTCAGTGCGGTCTAGGCGGTTGACGTGGGCTGCCAGCCAGTCCTCATCGATGGCCCCGTCATGACCCATTAAGTGCTGGTAAATGTTCGACAAAAGCCGGACATGCTCATCATGCATGGTCTTGCGAAAGTCCGGAACCTGGCAAACTTGCCACAGGGTTTTGACCGCTGCGGGCCCGGCCGCAAATTGGCGGATTTCGCTGTCTTGGGAGAGGCTTCTCAGGGCCAAAAAATCGTCACTGTCACGGGTGCGCACCAGGCCTTGGCGGTCTGAGGCCACCTCCAGGCTGCCAATAAGGGCGTCAATGGTGGAGAAGGCCAGGCCATTGTTGCGCCACTGAAGGACCCGGATGGGGTCGAAACGATGGTTCTCGATGCGTTCGACCATCATTTCATCGAAAGTGCCGGCGTCTGCAGTGGTGCCAAATGTCCCGTCGTTCATGTAGCGACCAGCACGACCGGCTACTTGGGCGAGTTCCGAGGCGTCTAGAGACCTTATCCGGCGTCCGTCGAACTTCTGCAAACTGGCAAATGCGACGTGGTCGACATCCATGTTGAGCCCCATGCCGATGGCGTCGGTGGCGACCATGAAGTCAACTTCTCCAGATTGGTAGAGTTCGACTTGCGCATTTCGTGTTCGCGGACTTAGAGCGCCTAAGACAACGGCGGCACCGCCGCAGTGACGTCGGATCAGCTCGGCGATTGAATATACGTTGTCAGCGGAAAATGCGACGACAGCGGAGCGTCTGGGAAGTCGGCTGATCTTCTTCGATCCGGCGAAGGACAAATGAGAAAACCGCGACCTGGTCACGAACTCAATGTCGGGCAAGAGTTCGCGTAGCAGGTTACGCATTGTGTCTGCACCGAGGAACATGGTTTCGTGTTCACCGCGTGCGTGGAGGAGACGATCTGTGAAAACATGACCGCGCTCTGGGTCAGCACAAAGTTGCACTTCGTCAATGGCAAGGAAACTCACTGGCCGGTCTTGTGGCATGGCTTCAACGGTGCACACGAAGTAGCGAGCGTGGGGTGGGGAGATCTTTTCCTCCCCTGTAATGAGCGCAACCGCGTTGGCGCCCTTTTCCGTTTTGATCCGGTCATAAACCTCTCGTGCCAAAAGCCGCAGCGGCAGGCCAATCATGCCGGACTCATGACCTAGCATTCGCTCAATCGCGTAATGGGTCTTGCCTGTGTTTGTGGGGCCGAGAACCGCAGTGAGCTTCGTATTGAGGTCACGGCGCGGCGACCGGGAACGTCTTGGTGCCATAAGACGTCACTTAGAGCATTTTTCGTCGATGGGAAACCAGTTCAAGCCGGAACCCGGATTGGAGCCAGAAGGCGAAAGCTCTCGGATTATGCGAAAAGTGTTTATGGTTAATGCCCGTTAAGAAACCAGAACAGAACTAGACCGAAACGGAAACGAATCACTTACGGGTTAATTTTTCCGCTTTGTTCACGCACAAAATGTTGTGGTTTCAACAGCTTAGACCGCAAGACGGCCCGTCGCCCTCAGCCCTTCGCCAGGCACGAAATCTCGCTTACTGAGGCGTGATAATGGGTTGCATTGGCGCCGACATATCGCCGGCGAGCTCGGTGCGGGTGTGAATTTCGACCTTAACGGCGCGGGCAACAACAGCTCCGAAAGACGTTAAGGATTGAAAGCGCACGGGAACTGAGAATTGACCGTCGCCCATCTCGGCGATCCACATGTCGATTTCGGGCCAATCGCTTCTCTCATCATCACTGTTTCGTTTTTTGCGCTTTGGCGGCTTAAAACCCGCAACCTTTTTGTACCCGACCCAACACCGCAAGGCTTCACCTTCGTAGGCGCCGTTTCGACCTGTTGAGACTTCGTCCATTTCAACAAACTCGAACAACATGTCGTAGCGACGCCTGCCGTCGAAGACAGGAACGGTCCCGCCGCAAGGCGCGTCAGCGCTTGTGCCGCCATTGAGGAGGAGGTGCATAATCGCGGTTACGGGATCAATGGATTCGCGTTTCAGATCTTCAGATACTGGAAAACGCTCAAGATTGTATTGGGGGAATGACTCGATGTTGATGGGTAGGTCTTCTTCATATCCAACAGCCACCAGTTGGCGTTGGTTCTTATCGGTGATGTCTGAATTGTACAAAACCGGTTGAATACGATCGGAAGACAGCATTCCTTTTGACCCAACCTGTGCGGTCGTGCGCAGCAATGCGTCAGCCACCCCTTCGGTGGTGATTTGAGATCTGATTTCATAGATCCCGTCTTTGAGTCGTCCCTTGAAGTCGAGGGTTGCTAGATGAAATCCGCCGAAGAAAACCACATATTGGATGTCGATGGCTTGATCGGCTTCTGCGGTTTCGGGAAGGTCGGTGCTGGATAACAAGGTCAACATCTGAGGGGCCATCTCACTTGCCTGCGCGTCTTGCAGGGCCTTTTCTTCTTTGGTCTTGGCCAATGCGGTGCTGGCGGTTGAAGCAACGAGCCCCAAACTCAGTGCGAAAACGGCACATTTCCTTGTGATTCCACGGTTCATCATACAATTCCCAACTCTACGCTACTCATTATCAGGCAAATTATCATGGAGGCCCATTAGGAAGCTAGTGTGATCGAAATGTGGCTAAATCCGGCCTTTGCGTCTCATCGAGACAGTTGAGAGGGATTTTGGGGCTGAATCGGCCAATTATTCCCCACTGTGCTTGACCTTTTAGGCGGTGGACCTTATACGTGCGCGCTCGTCTGGAAGTCGCTAGAGCAACTGGCACCGGGCGAAAGAGAAATCTAGCTGAATTAATGAGGATTATCATGGCACGGCGGTGTGAATTGAGCGGAACAGGCGTCATGAGTGGCAATAATGTCAGTCACGCCAAAAATAGGACGCGCCGAGTGTTTCGTCCCAATTTGTGTGACGTCACACTGGCCAGTGACCTCTTGGGCCGCGGCTTCAAAATGAAGGTCAGCGCCAAGGCGCTTCGGACCGTGGATCACATGGGCGGCTTGGATGCATACTTAATCAAAGCGCGCGACGACCAGCTTTCATTGAAAGCTCGGCGTATCAAACGCGACATCGCAAAGGCCAAGGAAGCTGCTGCGGTATCTTAAGACTTTCCGTTTTGTGATTGATTTGAGCGCGCTGCCAAAGGTAGCGCGCTTTTGTTATGGCAATTGCCCATAGCGCAAGACATCAAATGGGCAGGAGCCCTGACCTAGACGCCGTACTTTTCGTAATCTCTAGGCCATTAACCAAGCTCAATAATTCGCCTATACTTAACCCCGCTTCACGGTCTTGGGTGTTTGGGCCATGAGCTTGTATCGAACCGGGACGGTCGAGGTTGGCATAAGGTCTGCACATTCGTAGGCAGATTGCCCCGGGTAGGGTTGTGTAGTGAGTATGGTGGGAGAGTAATATGCATTCTGTAATGGCGCAGCCGTTCGATGCACCGCGCGAGCCCTTGAGTAAGCGTGCGTGGAAAATTGCCAGAGCAGTTATGCGGTTGGTTCTTCCGGTAACGTTGACCGTTACAATTCTCTCAGCCGCTTTTCTTTACAAAAATGAAGCTGTCACTTCGTTCGATTTCTTCTCGCCAAACATGTGGGCTTGGAATCCTGGATATTGGCTGACCTTCGGGCACATGCTTTTGCCGCTTGCGTTCTTTGCAGCGAATTTAACCAACCGTCGATTTGGACCGATCTATGCGCTTGCGCAGGTCTTGGCGAGTTGGGTTGTCTTGGGTTTGTTGGTCTCGATTATCCTCATTCGATTTGGTGAGGGTGGTGGCGAAAGCGCCTTTCCCCCGGCACAAGTGTCCGTTGCCTTTCTCGTTGCCTTTGGCTTGGCCCAATTGGTGAATATCAACGTGTTCGATAAGACACGCGGCCGGACTTGGTGGGGTGCACCGCTCATTTCCATCATTTGGGCCAGTGCCGTCTACGTCATCATCTTTCACCCAGTTGCAAATTGGGGATTGGGCGAGGTTTGGATGCCGAAGATGGTGAGTGATTTTGTGATCAAGTCTGCCATCGCTGGCGTCTTGCTCGCACCGTATTTTTTGCTCCGCAAATCCATTAAACCGATGCCCGGCTATGGTGGCGCGTAAGGTACATGGCTACGATTTCAATTCAAACATCATGAGTATTGTTCGCTGAAGTGGATTGAAATTGTCGTCGGAAACGACATAGATCAATGTGCGACCATCGTCGGTTTGGCGAACCGCCAACCCTTCCATATTGTCTATGGTGTAGGGCGCTGAAATTTCAGCGAGCATGTCTGCCTCAATCACAGTGTTTGGTTCGAGGTCTTGGCTCTTAATCCGACGCAGCGCCATGCCGACCCCGCCGACCAATGAGAACCGACGCTCCAGCACCAAAATGTCGCCGGAATGAAGACGCGCAAGATCTGTTGGGTTGTAAGGTTCGTTTGCGACGAGGCTCAATTCCTTTGATCCGTTGCTGCCTTGGATCCAGCCAAGGATGTGTCCTTGGTCATTGAGACCTCTTTCAGAAAACGCGACGATTGATGATCCGTCTTCGAGCTTGGCCACAGCCTCGAGGCCGCCGTTTGAAGGAATTTGAGAAACAGAGGCGGGCATTGTGACCGGCGTTGGACGTGCTGCGAAATTATTGACCGTGAGGTCGTAAGCCCAGACGCGGTGGTTCCTTTCAAATGCGACCAGGACCTTTCCGTCTATAGAACCAACTAGGGCTTCTGCGTCGGCCCAGGCTTTGTCGATCACTGAGGCGCCGTCTTGATCTAACATTGGTGCAAGTTCAACACCGAAGACACTTGAGAGTGCAGCATCTTCATAACCAAGCGATCCCCGAACCCAGTGGCCTTTGTCTGAGACAGCAAGAAAGCGCTCGCCATTTGGAGACACAATCAATCCAGATAGACCCCCAAAACGCTTCTCGGGCGACGTAATCTCGATGCCCCCGCGGAAAATGAGTTGTCCGATCTGGTCAGCATCTACGTCGTCGGGGTTCAGAAGGACCGGCGTCCCATAAACCTGAATGGCGTAAGGTGAGACGACTTGGTCTGGGTTCTTGCCCTTTGCAGCCAGTTGGTCGCAGGCCACCAAGAAAATGGCCAGGGAAATGAGAGCGCACATGCGCCGGAGAGTTGATTTTAGCATTGCAGTTTCCATCGGTCGCAGACAGACTAAGATCAATCGGAACACATCTTACGTTCACGCACAATCTCGACGTTAGTGAGGCGAGACATGAGCCATACAAAGAACAAGAAAGAACCGGAAATCAAACAGGGCGGACTTTCAGCCCTGGACCGACGCACGGTCTTGAAGGGTGCGGCTTCGATCCCAATTGCGAGCCTCTTGTCTGAGCCGTTGTTGGCACAAGAGGTTGCAAGTGGGCTGGCGACGCAAACTATTGCTACCACCGACGGGCGAGAGGTCACTGCCACCATTGCCATGCCGGCACAAGTTCCTGCTCCAGCTGTTCTTCTCATTCACGAGTGGTGGGGACTTAACGACCACATCAAGGCGATGGCACAAGTTTTTGCCGATGCAGGATATGTTGCCTTGGCTGTCGACTTATACGGCGGTGTTGTTGCGAGCGATCCGGCGACCGCCGGATTTACCATGCGTAACGTAATAGAAGCGGAGGCGACGGCGACGCTGACGAGTTGGATGTCCTGGTTGCGGGCGCATGAAGCAACGACGGAAAAGCTTGGAGTTTGCGGTTGGTGTTTTGGTGGGTCTTGGTCGCTCAATGCGAGCCTTGCCGCGCCGGTGGATGCAACAGTTATCTACTACGGTGATGTCGAGAAATCGGTTGAAGATCTATCGCCCCTTGTTGGGCCTGTGCTTGGTCATTTTGGGACCCGTGACACGCGGATTAATGAGAAAATGGTTAACGGATTTGAAACGGCCTTGTTAGAGGCTGGCAAGCCAGCAACAATTCATTGGTACGAGGCAGATCATGCTTTCGCAAACCCGACAACGGCTCGGTATGACGAGGAAGATGCGAAACTGGCCTGGGAGCGAACACAGGAATTTCTAGACACTCATCTAAATTGACCGCAAAAAGCCAAAGAGCTTTTCGGTAAGGGAGACAGACATGCCACTATCGACGCCAAATGAGCGCGCCCTCATTCATACGCGAACCATCGATATCAACGCATACCAGCGCGATGATGGCCACATCGATATCGAAGGTCATTTGATCGATGTGAAACCCTTTCCCCACCATTTGACCGACACGCACCGGGAAGCAAATGAGCCTGTTCATGATATGTGGCTTCGTTTTACCATTGATGATGCCTTAAAGATCGTTGGTGCGGAGGCGGTTTTGGACCGCGGCGCTCACACGATTTGCCACTTCGTTGAACCCAACTTCAAAGCCTTGGCAGGATTGACCATTGGGCCTGGGCTCAACAAACGTATTCATGAACGGGTCGGCCATGGAGACGGCTGCACGCACTTGGTTGCCATGGCCGCGCAAATGGCTTCGGCTGCTTTGCAGGCCGTTTGGACCTCTCGGTCAAAATCAAGAGATCCGCAGGAAAAAAGCGAATGGGATTTGGAGGCGAGCGGGCAGCTCAACTCATGCTACGCTTATCGGCCGGACAGTGCATTTGTCAGAGACTATTTTCCGGACTCATACAAACCTGGCAACTAACGTCACGTGCCACGGACAGGGCGGGATCCCGTTCCGCCATCTTTGGCGGCTGGTCCCCGCACACTTTGCAAGGTTGCTCGGGTCATCTGATCCAGACTTGTGGTGGATGCGCGAGGCTGCGTGAGGCCTTGCGGACTCGGTCGCTGCGGTTGTCTTGTAGGGCTAGAGTTTTCTTCTTCATCGAATAACTCGGCCAGTTTATCAGTCATGGCGCCGCCCAATTGTTCCGCGTCGACAATGGTAACGGCACGGCGATAGTACCGGGTGACATCGTGACCGATGCCAATAGCGATCAACTCAACTGGAGAGCGTGTTTCGATTTGTTCGATGACTTCACGCAAGTGCCGCTCCAAGTAATTTCCGGCATTGACTGAAAGTGTCGAGTCGTCGACAGGAGCTCCATCGGAGATGACCATCAGGATGCGGCGTTGCTCAGGGCGAGCGAGCAATCGGTGATGGGCCCAAAGGAGAGCTTCACCGTCGATGTTTTCTTTCAACAACCCTTCGCGCATCATCAGTCCTAGGTTTTTGCGGGCGCGGCGCCAAGGCGAATCGGCTTTCTTGTAAATGATGTGGCGCAAATCATTAAGCCTGCCGGGGCCTGCTGGCTTGCCGTCGGCGAGCCAGGTTTCGCGCGACTGACCGCCCTTCCAAGCGCGTGTTGTGAAACCAAGAATTTCGATTTTGACATTGCACCGCTCCAAGGTCCTGGCAAGGATGTCGGCGCACATGGCCGCGACGGTGATGGGACGGCCGCGCATGGATCCTGAATTGTCGAGCAAGAGCGTGACAACCGTGTCGCGGAAGTTCATGTCTTTCTCAACCTTGTAGGACAAGGGATGGCCCGGATCGACGACGACGCGAGACAATCTCGCGGCATCAAGGATTCCTTCTTCAAGATCGAATTCCCAAGTGCGATTTTGTTTTGCCAGGAGACGACGTTGCAGTCGGTTTGCAAGTCTCGCAACAACACCTTGCATTTGCTGGAGTTGCTGATCGAGATATTGACGGAGCCTGGTGAGTTCTTCCAGGTCACACAGGTCTTCAGCGGTCAGTGTTTCGTCGTACTTCGACGTGTAAACCTTGTAGGTCGGCTCGGAGTTTCGACCGTGTGCATTTTCTGGCCGCCAAGGCTGCATGCCGTCGCTGGTTTCGTCAGCATCATCAATCATTTCATCGGAGTCAACTTCGACAACTTGCTCGTCGCCTTCCTCGCCCTCACCTTCACCCATCTCTACTTGTTCTGAGGAGGTGGCTTCGGGACTTTCCTTTTCACTTGCTTCGTTGTCTTGACCGTCTTCCGTTTCAGCATTGTCAGAATCGTCGTCACTGTCGCCGTCGTCATCGCCAAGCTCGTCGCCGAGATCCAGGTCGACAATAATATCGCGCGTGATCTTGGCGAAGGCGCCTTGAGATTCGATAGACTCTGTAAGTTTTTCGAGGTCCCTGCCAGCCTTGGCTTCAATGACACCACGCCACGCGTCCACTGCGTCCTTGGCGATATCTGGTGGCTCAGCGCCGGTAAGTTTTTCTCGAACGAGGAGGGCCAAAATGTCGGCCAACGGCGCGTCAGCGGTATTTTCGAGGTTTGCGAACCCCTTATCTTTGCACCGTTTTTCTACAACGCTCACAAGGTTTTCGGCTACGCCTTTCATTTGTAGGGCGCCAATCGCCTCGACACGCGCTTGTTCTGTTGCTTCGAAAATACCGCGTGCATTGCTTCCTTGCGGTAAGAGGCGGCTGTGAATTTCTGCGTCATGATGCGCTAGGCGGAGTGAATAGGCATCACCGTGGCCGCGTACGAGGGCTACTTCATCAGGTGGCAAGGTGCGCGAGGGCAGAGGCAATCGAACCCGCCCTGCACGGATCCCTGGAGGCTCCGTCCCAAAAGTTACAGGCAATTCAGGTTCGTTGGCCATGCAACGAACGGTCTGTGTAATGGCCTGTTTGAATGGCTCAATGGGGTTTTCTTTTTTTTCCACCATAGAGAGAGGGTGCCTTTAGGGTCTGGGCGTGTGAATCACAGCGACCAATTCCTCAAGGGTCATCTGTTGCGCGCCTGTGAATTCAATTTCTGTTCGTAGTTGTGAAAGATCGACCGCCCCATCCACTATGGGAATGAAGACCTGTTGTGGCAGACGATTGACGTCATAAGTCTGGAAGGCCTGAGGGTCGGGCGGGTAGAAAATGCCTAAGAGTGTAGTCAATCCATTGCAGCCTTTCAGGGCTTGTGAGAAGATCTCCGGATCAAGATGATCGCGAGTAATGGCTTCGCCAACAAGGGGCTCAGCGACATCTGCAATGAAATGGGCGCTTGAGCGCAGGCGTTCCGAGCAGCTTTCCACTAAGATGAGGACAACCGACTGCTGTTCTTTCAGGTAGTCTGCCGCACTCATGGCTCTTGACGCCGATAACGCCGGATCGGCCACCATCTTGCGCACGGCATCTAGCCAAAGATCATAGTCTGCGCCATCAACCTTTTCATACCCGATGTTAAGCGGCGCGTTGCCTCGGTTGCGCCCTGGATCAAAAATCAAATAGGTCGCCTGAGGTTCAAAGCCCAGTTCGCCGGTGCAGTTTTGTGATGAGCTTGTTCTGGTTTCCAAGCGATCCCAGAATGTCATTCGTGTGTGGCCGGCAAAGTCTCCATGATCGTCCTTGTCAACGCCGTGAATAATGGTGCCGGTTTGTTTGAACGGGCGATCTTGCTCACCTTTGATGGTCTCGACGACTTCGAAGTTTATTTGGTAGAGGTCTTTGCGCGCGAAAAGACCCTTTGTCGCGTTTTCCGCACGGGCCAACACGATCGTTGTTGCTTCGTCAATCGCGTCTCTGAATGTCTGCGGTCCGTCACCTTCAGGAAAGCAAGGATGTGTCGTAGCATTGGCCTGCGCTGCGAAGACGAATGCAAAACAAATCAAACTCAAAACTCGGACGACTTTCATCATCACCTAACTCGCTAGTACATGCACGGCGCTTTCAGGGAGATCTTCTCCAAAGCATCTTTGGTAAAATTCGGCAACGGTCGCGCGCTCCAATTCATCACATTTATTGAGGAATGTTATGCGGAAAGCGAAGCCAACATCTTTGAAAATCTCAGCGTTTTCAGCCCATGTGAGTACGGTCCGCGGGCTCATCACCGTCGAGATGTCGCCATTAATGAAAGCTGTCCGGGTCAGGTCGGCAACGCGGACCATGGCTGAGATCGTTTCTCTACCTTCCTCGGTTTTGTAGCCAGGTGCCTTTGCGTAAACAATCCCGATTTCTTGATCGTGCGGCAGGTAGTTCAAAGTCGTGACGATGTTCCAACGGTCCATCTGACCTTGGTTGATCTGCTGTGTGCCGTGATATAGCCCGGTGGTATCACCAAGTCCGATTGTGTTTGTGGTGGAGAAGAGACGGAAGGCCGAGTGAGGGTGGATCACCCGGTTTTGGTCCAGCAAGGTCAACTTCCCTTGCACTTCAAGGACACGCTGGATCACAAACATGACGTCCGGGCGACCAGCGTCGTACTCGTCAAACACGATGGCTGTCGGATGTTGAATGGCCCAAGGCAAAATACCTTCGCGGAATTCCGTCACCTGCATGCCGTCGCGCAGAACGATCGCATCTTTGCCGACCAAATCGATCCGAGAGATGTGACTATCGAGATTGATGCGAATAAGTGGCCAATTGAGATGCGCTGCAACTTGTTCGATGTGGGTCGACTTCCCGGTCCCGTGATAACCTTGGATCATGACGCGGCGGTTGAACGTAAAACCTGCGAGGATCGCCATTGTTGTTTCGCGATCGAAGAGGTAGGCCTCATCGACTTCAGGGACATATTCATTTGGTGTACTAAAAGCAGGCACAACCATATCAGTGTCGACACCGAAGACCTCTTTGGCATTTACGGTGGTGTCAGGCTGTGCAGTGGGATCCAACCCCTGTTCCATCTTTTCTTATTCCCTTTTTTGTCTCCAAGGACGCGTGCTTACCGGTTCGGTGACCAACCACCGTCCCAGCAAATCCGCATAGCGATATGAAATCGCGGTCAGTCTAGGCAGAATCGGTCAAGACTCCAGCAAAAGCTGACAATACCTTGGACGAAAATTATTATCAGCAGAATCCGGCTGTTTTGAGACTTGTGTATGCCTCAATAATTCGTTTCAAGCGCTCTTCGTAGCCTTTTTGACCCAGATTTGCGTCGGGATGGAATTTCTTCACCAGTTCCTTGTACCGCGTCTTGATCTTTTCCGGGCTGGAGTTGGGGTCCAGGTTCATGGTGAAGAAGGCATCTTTTACCTGTTTGGGCAATTTGCGCTGTGGTCTGCGGGGCTCGGATCCGCCAGCGCCGTCGCCCAAGATCTTCATGGGATCGTCGATCCACTCAGAATCCATAGGGTTAACGCCCGCTTGGCCAGGGCCTGTTCCCACTTTCCAAGTGGGGCGATGGCCGGTCGACAGACTCTCTTGAAAGGCGCGCACTTCCTTTTCGGTCATGCCTTCAAAGAAATTCCAATTCGCATTGAATTCGCGAATGTGGTTCACGCAGAAATATTGGTATTCGTTGAGCTTGTCACGACCTTTGGGCGCCTTGTGAGGTCCCTTCTCCTTGCAACCTGGCCAGGCGCAAAGATGGGTCACCGGCCCAGATTTCTTTTTCTTAGACGGTGGTTTGACCCGAATGTCGAAGCCGAGTTTCGGCGTATATTTACCCTGATTTGGCATAGCCGGACAGTATGATGATTGATTGTTAACAAGACAAGAAAATTGAGACCCCTTGACTTGAGGAATTTCGAGCTCATGTTGCTGGTCTATGACACGTAAAGAGCATATTCGACAGAAGATCGAAGGCGCACTTGATGTGGTGCGCCTTGAGGTTGTTGATGATTCTGCGCGGCATGCTGGCCATGCCGGTGCGCGCCCAGAGGGCGAGACGCATTTCCAGGTGTTGGTGATAAGCCCTGAATTTGCTGGACTGTCGCGTCTGGAACGGCAGCGGCGGATCAATGACATCCTCAAGGAAGAACTCGAAGGCGCGATACATGCGCTGTCGATCAAAGCCCTGACGCCTGACGAGGCGGCGCAGAAGAGGGACTAGTCCTCTAAAGGTGTGATGCGCAATGTAGAAATTTGATTGCGGTTCTTGCCCAGAATCTCAAACTTGAATTCATAGAAGGTGAATGCTTGTCCTTGCTCCGGGATGGTCTTTGCTTCGTGAATGACAAGTCCTGCAATTGTGGTGGCCTCAAGGTCTGGAAGTGTCCAATCCATGATGCGGTTGAGATCGCGAATCGATACAGAGCCGTCGACGCTCACTGTTCCATTTGCATGTGGGCGAATGCCGGTTTGCAGAACGTCGTGTTCATCAACAATGTCGCCAACGATTTCCTCCAAGATATCTTCGAGCGTGATCAGTCCCATCAGGGCGCCATACTCATCGACGACCAGGGCAAAGTGAGTGCGTTCTTGGAGGAACGCGCTCAGCTGTTCTTCCAGCCCCGTGGTTTCGGGCACAAACCATGGTTTGTGCGCAACTTTGAGAATATCAATCTTGCCATAGTCGCCGATCGCTTTGTGGATGGCGCGCAAGAGGTCTTTTGCGTGAAGCACGCCGACAATGTTTTCTGGGTCGTCTGCCCATAGCGGAATTCGCGTGTAAGGGCTTTCCAAGACTTGGTTGATTATCTCGTCAGTGGGTGCCGTTGCTTCGATCATGAAGATGTTCTTGCGGTGTACCATGACCTCCTCAACCTCGAGGTCGCCAAGGTCAAGAATTCCGCCAAGCATGTCTTTGTGTTGTTTTATAACGGCGCCTTCGCGGTGATGCAGGTCGATGGCACCTCGGATTTCTTCGCGTGGAGAGAGAAACGATACACTCTCGTCAATATCGATGCCGAAAAGTCCCAAAGTATGTCGAACGATCCATTGTACGGCCGCAACCACGGGCGCGAAGATGCTCACGAATGCCCGGATGATAGGTGCAACAGCCATGGCCATGCGCTCGGCATTGGCAATGGCGTATGTTTTTGGCAATACCTCCGCGAAGACGACAACCACTGCTGTCATGACCAAGGTGGCATAGACCACACCAGTTTCGCCGGCGAGTTTTAGGAAAATCGAAGTCGCCAATGCAGACGCCAGGATGTTGACCAAATTGTTGCCAAGAAGGATTCCGCCGATCAACCTCTCTCGATTGGAAATCAGGCGATTGACGAGGCCGGCGCGCTCGTTGCCATCGACTTCCAATTTGTGAATGAGGGCGCGTGATGTTGCCGTCAATGCTGTCTCAGAGCCTGAGAAGAAAGCTGACAGCAAAATCAATATCAATATTGCACCTATCATGAGGGCGAGAAGAAGTGTCTGGTCCATTTCCTATGTTCTCTCAATGAGAAAGTTCGTGAGGGTTGTTGGGTCTGTGTCTTTGGCGATGTAGGCACGGCCAATGCCGTGGGTGAGGATAAGGGTCAGTTTGCCATCAACGACTTTCTTGTCCTGAAACATGTGCTGGACAATTTTGTCGGCTGTGATGGGATCACCTTCAATGTCAGAGATGTCGGTCTTTAGGCCGGCTGCTTTCAGGTGTTTGCGGACCCGTTCGGCATCTTGTCCTGGACAAACGCCTGTTCTGGCCGAGAAGTCATGCGCCATTGCTATGCCGATCGATACCGCCTCGCCGTGATACAGTCGATCAGAGTAGCCGGTTTCTGCTTCAAGCGCGTGCGCGAACGTGTGTCCGAGGTTGAGAAGAGCGCGGGTTCCGGTTTCGCGTTCGTCGTCTGCGACGATCTTTGCTTTCGCCCGACAGGATTTTTCGACTGCCTCAGTGCGTGCTGCTCGATCTCCTGAAAGGAGTGTCTCGCCATTCGCTTCGAGCCACTCAAAGAAGGCCAGGTTTGAGATCAAACCATATTTGACAATTTCAGCATAACCCGACTTGAGATCCCGTTGAGGGAGTGTCTCAAGTGCCGAAATATCTGCAAGCACCGCTCTTGGTTGGTGAAAAGCGCCGACAAGATTTTTCCCGTATTGAGTGTTGATGCCGGTTTTACCGCCAACCGACGAGTCGACCTGGGCCAGAAGTGTGGTCGGGATTTGAACGAAGTCGATTCCTCGTCGCAGGATACTTGCCGCAAACCCAGTCAGGTCGCCAACAACCCCGCCGCCGAGGGCGATGATGGTGTCATTGCGCTCTACTTTTGACGCAAGAAGCGTGTTGCAAAGGCGCTCTAGGTTGGCGAATGACTTGGTTTCTTCACCAGGTGGAAGGGTGACAACCTCTCCGGTGATCTCGGAGGCTTCAAGACCGGCGAGGAGCCGGGGCAACTGGAATTTTGCAACGGTCTCGTCGGTCACGACCACTGTTCGGCTGCGTTTGAGATGGTCCTTGAGATGGAGACCTGCATTGTCCAAAAGGTCTTCACCAATCAGAATGGGATAAGATCTGTCTGGAAGGGAAACGTTGATCGTTCTTGGGGTCTGGGTCATTTGTTAGATCGTGGCGCGCGAACTAGATGCTGCTTGTGGCGCCAGGAATGCCCTCCAAGAAATCGTCCAATGCTATTAGAATTCGTTTGACGGTTAGCGCATGCGGTCCTGGCTGGCTCTCAACGACGATATCGGCTTGCGCATACACCGGATATCGTTCTTCAATGAGTTGTTCCAAGATCTCCTTCGGATCTCCGTGCCGAAGGAGTGGACGTGTGTTACGCCGCGATACGCGTTCGAGAATCAATTCCAAATCCGCTTTGAGCCAGACCGAGATGGCACGTTCCGATATTAGCTCTCGGGTTTCTGTCGCCATGTATGCGCCGCCACCCGTGGCTAGGATATGCCTAGATCCGTTCAAGAGCCGTGCGATGACTTTGCGCTCACCCATTCTAAAAACTTCTTCGCCGCGGTTTTCGAAAATTTCATTAACGGTTTCTCCTGCCGCTCTCTCAATCTCGGCATCCGCATCAATGAAGGGAATCGAAATTGTGCTGGCCAATCGTCGTCCGACAGTTGACTTGCCTGCGCCCATGAGCCCGACGAGAACAATCGGTCTTTGGTCAGCAGATAGGAGGGGAGAAATGGATTCGTGGCTCACTGAGGTTTCTGTGTTGTGGCTTTGGTTCTTTGTAGACCAATGAGGTTCTTTGTAGACCAATGAATATGCTTAAACGTCTTAGATCGCCTCGCCCTTTCGGGGTTTTGATCCTTCCGATGTACACTATTCGGCTGAGAAACACCAAGGGCTCAGGTGCTCGGGCCACGGAACTCTCAATCTAGATGCATCTTATATATGTTAAGAACCTTCGATCAGGTGTGTTTTGAGGCCCTCATGTCATGAGAAAACGGCGCATTTCTTGGGATCCCATCTAACAATAACCGCAATCGTGTGTTAGACGAGTTCAGGGAATTCAGAAAAATCCGCCTCAAGGGCGGGCTCTTATGAGGAGGCACGGCAAAAAAGCATGCGGCTCTTACTGGCAATTGTGGGTTTGGTGATCATCGGGTTTGGGGGTTTTGTTATCTATTCATATCAATTGGACGCGCCAACAAGCGATGTAGAAGAAGTACTCTCGGATGACAAATTCCCGAGTTAGTATTCCTTTCTGGCACAAATGGACGGAGACGACTGTGGTCGGGCTGCTGGCTGCGGTCATCGGTTTTTCGGCCTTTGCACAAGACGCGAGTGAGGACGATGAAGCATCAGGTGCGCCTTTAGGGTTGTTGCGTCTCAGTGAAGACGCTGGTGACGATGATGATGCTGACCTTGGTGAGGATGAACCGTCGGTTCGCGCCTTGCCCACGCCGCCTGGAACAAATGCTGCGGTCGATGTTGGAAGCCTCGGCGGACCGTCTGACAAAGCGATTGGCCTGATTAGTATTCAAGAAGGCGGGTTCGGCCAGGACATGTGGTTGGGAACGCGCCGTCTTGTGGTTGAAAACCTCATGGTGGATTTGCCTGGGCGCTCAACCTCTCCCATTGTTCGCGAATTGCGTCGCCGGTTGCTGTTGAGCAAGGCTTACGATCCGAGAGGCGCGACCACCGGTGCTTCGATTTTGTCGTTGCGGGTTGAACGTCTCTATCAAGCGGGCTTGGCTGAGGAAGCCTTGCAGCTGACCCTCGACGGCAAAGTGGCTAGTAGGAATGTTTACTCAAGTGACCAGAAGGACGCCGGCATTGATCCGGATGTCATGGAAACTGCGGCACAAATCTATCTCCTCAAAGACGACATTCAGCAAGCCTGTACCCAAGCCGTCAGAGTTCGATCGCTCAGCGACGCGCCGTTCTGGTCGAAGTTGCGCGCTGTTTGCTACGCGATTGCAGGCGATACGGAAAAAGCAACCTTTGCTGCAGCCCTGTTGCGAGAAGAAGCCCATGAGGATGCGTTCTTTTATGCCCTTCTTGGCCACGCGACAGACAGTACCGACTATGCGCTTGAGACTATGTCTGATGGAGGCGCAATACACTGGTCACTTTTGAAGTTGGTCGGCGAGGCCTTCCCTGCCAATGCAGTGGAAGGGGCTGATCTTGCCTTGCTTTCGCGCATCTCAGAGACCGGCATTGCAGGCGGTGCTCCTGCAGACCTTCTACTGCTTCGCATTCCTGCGGCCGAGCAAGCGGTATATCACGGTGCTTTTGACGTTGATGCCTTAAGGGCTCTTTATCGATCGGTGCCCATTGATGATGCGGCGGGTATCGCGGAAGTCACGATCGTTGAAGATTTTGGTGAAGGGGCAGCATTGCGACGAGCGGCCACTTTCCAAGCAGCAGAAAAAACCGGCGACCCTATTGTTCGGGCTCGCTTTATCAGACAGGCCTTGAAAGAAGCGGATGCGGCTGGGCGGTGGAGTCTGGCGGCGCACATATATGCTCCCTTGATGGTCACACTTCCGGCAGATCCGGTTTTGCAGGCGCGTGCGAAAGAGTTTTTATCCGTCCTCATATTGAGCCGCGACCATGAGGCCGCTGCCAAATGGTTTAGCCTGCTCGAACGATATGACTTGACCGAACGACGTGCGGGCCATGTGGGCGCACAACAAGATGTTGCTGCCTTTCGGACTTTGTTGGCGCTTGGCCATCCCTATGACAGTCGCGGCATTAGTGACTGGCGATCGGTGTCACGTCTGACAGAAGCGACCTCCCCTGAGGCCTATGCCCATGCGGTCTTGGAAGTGAGGTTGCTCGAGGCGTTGGGCTTCTTCGTGCCTGAGGAAGCCAAAATCCTCATGCTTGAGCGTTTGGCGGATCCACAAGGTCAAATGCCGGCGAGTGGTATCTTAAGCGGCCTTGATGCGGCTGCGCGTGCGGGACGTCAGGCAGAAACCGCTCTCTATGCTTTGGTCGCACTTGGCGATGGCGGACCAGCGGCAGCGCATCCGACCGCGGTGACTAAGGTTGTCGCCGGATTGATGCGGGTTGGACTTGAGTATGAGGCCAAGAAGGTTGCTGTAGAGGCTCTCTTAGCTCAATCGTGAAGACTTCCTTACTTCTTGCCATAATCGTTAACCAATTTTTAACTACGAAACACCGATAACGCCTAATGGCCTTATTGGATCAAGCTCACAAGCAAATGGAAGGATTCCACCATGTGGAGGCCTTCCTTGAAATGCTGAGCGCGGAACGTGGCGCGGCTCAGAACACCTTGGAATCTTATGCGCGGGACCTGACCGACTTCGCGGTCTATGCGGCAGAGCTGGGCATGAACGCGGCGAGCGCCGATGTCTCAGCCGTTCGGGGGTATCTGCAAAAACTTGAGGATGCGGGCCTTGCGGCTTCGACCGCAGCACGGCGGTTGTCTGCGCTTCGGCAGTATCACAAGTTTCTATACGCCGAAGGGGTGCGTACCGACGACCCTTGTTCGGTCATTGACAGCCCGCAGCGGACACGGCCCTTGCCGAAGATCCTCAGTGAGCAAGAGGTTGATGCTCTGCTTGAGACCTCCCAAAAGCGTGCTCACCACGGGGCAGATGCAGAAGGCGTACGTCTTCATTGCCTCATGGAAATTCTCTATGCGACAGGCTTGCGGGTGTCAGAACTCGTTGAGCTTCCGCAATCTGCGGCCATTGCGGCGACCCGCGAAGAAGAACCCGTGCTCTACATCAAGGGCAAGGGGGGGCGCGAGCGCATGGTGCCGATTAACAAATCTGCCAGCGAAGCAATTGCGACCTATATGAAGGTTCGTGCGCGCTTTGTGCCACGGTTTGAAGCACAAGGGGTCGAGCCTTTTGATACGGCGCGGTTCCTTTTCCCCTCACGGGGCCGGGAAGGGCATTTGACCCGCCAGCGCTTTGGTCAACTTCTCAAAGAATTGGCGCTTGAGGCTGGCATCGATCCGAAACGGTTGAGCCCCCATACATTGCGGCACGCTTTTGCCAGCCATCTGCTTGCCAACGGTGCGGACTTGCGCTCAGTACAGAAAATGTTGGGCCATGCGGATATCTCTACGACCCAGATTTACACCCATGTGCTTGAAGAGCGTTTGAAGGACATGGTTGGCGAGTTTCATCCTTTGGCGAAAGCACCTTCCGGCGCTCCAGAAAGTGTGTCGAGTGCGATCACTTCCGGCACCCACATTCCTAAGGACGAAGCCAGTTAAAATTTAAGCTAGGGCGACCAAGCGGGGGGATAAGGGCGGCTTTTTGCCGCCCTTTCATTGTCTGCAATGGGTTTCTCTCGTCACATATTGATTCCGGGCAGAAAAGAGCCCATGTTGCAATAATTCGTGTTTTGCCTGGGTTCTTGCGAGGCGTTCTAATAAGCAGATCCTTAGGCCACATCCGTGGGCCACGCTCTCAGCGATTGACCCGCCAAAGCGGTGAGGATGAGTTAAGTCATTGGGTAAAGGGCCAGAAGATATGAAACCGCCGTATAACGCGCCGTCGCAACCCATGCGGACCTATCTCGATTTTGAAAAACCAATTGCGGAACTCGAAGGCAAGGTGGAAGAGCTGCGTCAATTGGCGAGCGAGGACGCGAGTGTCGACATTCATGACGACGTCGTCAGGCTTGAGACCAAGGCGGCAACCCTTCTCAAAGACACTTACGCGAAACTCAATCGTTGGCAAAAAGTTCAAGTGGCCCGTCATCCAGCGCGGCCCCATTTTCTTGATTATACGACCCATCTGATTGATGACTTCACACCGCTGGCTGGCGACCGCAAATTCGCTAATGACGAAGCGGTGCTTGGAGGCCTCGGGCGCTTTAAGGGTCGCTCGGTGATGGTGATCGGTCAGGAAAAAGGTGCGGACATGCAAAGCCGCATGAAGCACAATTTTGGCATGGCGCGCCCTGAAGGGTATCGCAAGGCAGTGCGTCTGATGGACATGGCGGAGCGTTTCAACTTACCGGTCATTACTTTGGTCGATACGTCGGGTGCTTATCCGGGCCTCGGCGCTGAAGAACGTGGCCAGGCGGAGGCCATTGCGCGTTCAACGGAAGCTTGTCTCAATCTTGGCGTGCCGCTGGTCTCGGTAATCCTGGGCGAAGGCATGTCCGGTGGTGCGGTCGCACTGGCGTCTGCCAACACGATCCTCATGCTCGAACACGCGGTCTATGCGGTGATCTCGCCGGAAGGGTGTTCGTCCATCCTGTTTAAGTCAGCCGAGAAGGCTGCTGACGCGGCTGCGGCAATGAAAATCACCGCGCAGGACTTGCTCGAGATCAAAGTGATTGATGAGATCATTCAAGAACCCATCGGCGGTGCGCACCGCGAGCCCGGCAAAATCATTACCGATACTGGCCTTGCAATTGAGCGGGCACTCAAAGAGTTTTCCGGCATGAGCCCGGACGACCTTCGCCGCCATCGGCGTGAGAAGTTCCTCGCTATGGGGCGTGAGCTCAGTTAGCCGTGACGGACGCCTGTCCATTTTGTAAAATCGTTTCGGGCAGGGCTCCCGCGTCAGTCGTGTTTGAAGACAGCGACCTTATTGCCTTCATGACCCTCCGTCCGACGCGCCCGGGCGAATTTCTGATCATTCCGAAACAGCACATCGATCACTTTTGTGATGTGCCGGATGACCTTTCCGGGCGCATCATGATAGAAGCGCAGAAATATTCACGCCAGATCCGCGAGCGCCTTAAAGTTCCGCGCGTTGGGCTCGTCGTGCATGGGTTTGGCGTGCCGCATGCACACTTGATCATCGTGCCATTGCATGAAGGCAATGACATTGTTTCGCAACGACATGCCTATCTCGAGAATGGCGAGATCAGATTTAGCGAAAAGTGCCTTGATCTTGTTGAGCGTGCCGAATTGGACGAGATGGCGGAGTTGTTGTGCCAGAATTGAATGCGCCAACCGGCATTCAAATTACCAATTTGATAACTTTCAAGGAACCTACACTCGACGGCACCTAGATCCCGCGACCCAGTTGCGGGATGATACCGAAGTGGGCTGAAGGGTTTACAGCGGCCTGACGGTGAGGATCATCGGGATCGAAACGCCGACGATCAGCACTTCGAGCGGTCATGATCTACTTCAATCCACCCCGAACTTTCCAATACAAAGCCAGGATGACGGAAAGAGCGATCCAAGAGGTTGCTTGGAGTGTGTGGAATAGCGCCCTATTGCCCTCGGGGTTTGTGTAGAGCAGGTAAACACAGATGGGAGCGATGATCAAGGCAAGTGCAGAGATCCAGCCGCTTCCGTCTCGCCTTGCAACCCTTCTGTTTGAGGTGGGTTTTTCTCGGCCCTCAAAACTCAGCGACGCGAAAACCAAAGGCAGTACGATCACAAGGGGCATTACTCGAATCCAAAGCGAGGTCAAAAAAGAGGTCGCCGGATGAATGGACTCCATTCTAAAGATCAATAGAATCCAGATGATGCTGATAAGGGAAATGGAGGGTATGACAATGTCCCTGCGCGCCTCCCAAGTGTTGGGCAAGCCGTCCCGTTCCCTTTTCTTAAGGGATCCTCCTGACACGACGACTTTAGCGGTCATGAAGAGTTCGGTAATGAAGTAGAGCCCTAATGGCGGTGCAAATTTCAAATGTGTGGAAGTGAGAAAAGGTGTTGCCGCCAATTGATTTGCATGACCTTCCGTGTATCCGACGAAAATTGCGAAAGACACAATTAGGACGATCAGTGAAGGCGCGTGCGAGTCGTCACATATCTTGCTCCATTCCAAACGCTCCCGGCTCTCTTTGGTGATGATTTGGCGGTAGGTCCAAATGACAAAGACGCTTGCGATCGCCCAAAGGAAAAGGACATAGAATGTGTAGAAGCCAGCGGCATCGACAAAGACATCGACAAAGCTCGCATCACTCACGGTCGGAAGATAGTCCGGAAGCGCCAGAGCTGCCAGACCTGCCAGACCTGCCGCAGTCATTCCAAACAGAAGGAGGCCGCCTAAATGGCTCAGGTGGTTCTGCCAAACTCTGACTACTTTTCGCATCGACAAAAGGATATTGAGTTGTAATAGTCAAATCAATCTATATTTGAGTGTTCCGATTAGTTGCGACGCCTCCTGTAAATGTCGCGTGTCGCATCGACCGCCGCTTCCGAAAATGATTCGGTGTAATCGCCTTCGCTGGAGAGGGAGCCGAGGGCATAGCGAAACCCTGCCACGACGCCAACCTCCGCTCCGGCTGATGCACCCTGTTTTGCAACAGATAGGAGTGCCCGCTTGATCTGGCCCAGTTGACTTCGCTCAACTCTATCGAAGGCAAGTCGAACACCGGCCTGCGCTCCTTCCGCGAGGGCAGACTCGATGGTGATGATTAGCGTTTGGTTGAGCGATGAGAGGAACCCCCTTCCAATCGCATCTCGAGAACCCCTCATCAATTCGAAGGCAACAATATTCATCAGCTCAAAGAAAAACTGCTGTACACTGTTGTATTCGCTAGATCCTATGAGCCCTGAAATTCCGCCTTCTGCGGCCTCGATTTCCCATCCTTCGAGTTTTTCCTCAATGCCAAGAAACCCTCTGGTAAGAGCCTGAATTCCGACTGCGGTTATTGCCTCCGCTGCGATTTCCGTGACTCTGTTCCGGTCAGTGAATGCATCTTTTAGTCCATTCCAAATTGCGCGCCTGTAGTTGGCAATGACCCCCGAAAGACCATTGGTAACACTATTTGCTGCGTCTCTTCCCAACTCCCTTGCTTGCACAACGAGTAGGTCGGGATCAAGGTCAACGTTCCTTGCAGAGGCAACATCATCAAACTGATTTGCTGGAACGTTGGCTGGAGGATTTTGATTGGCCCTTCGCATGCCTTTGCGCCGCCGCCATTTTTCGGCGCCCGTTCGGATCAGGCGTTTGGTCTTGCGGATGCGGTTGAACGGCGGGACGAACGGCACAGCGCCGAGGAGTGTCAGCCCGAGGTAGACCGCATTACGGTTTTCCTCGTGGCGCAATCCGGCGAGGTCGGCACCGACGCCAATGGCGTCGCTCGCACCGGGCAGGAAGCTTGCGGCAACGATGCCGAACTCAAGCGCGATCTCCTGTTGCTCCTGAGGTGAGGCGGTCTTGATGTATTCGACGAAGTCTTGGAAGTCGTTGGCCACATCCGCCCCCAATTGATGGACCCAACCGGGGATGGGGTCGCCTGGTTGGGGGAAACGGGCAGCGCCTGAAGATTCCGGTTGCGTGGGTTGCGGTGGTGATGCGGTGGGTGTCAGCATGGAAGCCGGTGGTTTTCGCATGGCGCCAGCGACCGCGGTTGTTGGGTCAGGTGGGGTTGGTGCTTTAGGGGCAGCAAGGGCAGCGTTTGAGCGGGCCATATCGAACCCGAGCGTGGTGCCGGGCGGGGTGAAAGGCTGCCGATTGTGCAGTTTGTAGTCGATCAGTTCGACGGCACCTGGATCCTGCGACCCTGCCGCGGGATGACACCGAAGTGGACCGAGGGGTTTACAGCGGCCAGACGGCGAGGATCATGGGGATTGAACTGCTGCAATCATTGGAAACAGTTCATTCATTCGCCAATCACATCACCTCTTTCGAGTCTGTGCCGCAAAATAGATCAACAGCAGTGACATCAATACATTCGAGCCAATGAAAGCCGTTGTGAGTGCAGTTTCGAACTTCGAACTGAATTCAAATGCATCATTCCATCGACTGACGATTTTGCTTGGCGCAGCGACTAACAAAAATATGAAGATCGACATCAATGGAATTTTGTCGGTAAGGCTTGGCCCTCTACTACCAGCAGAATTTGTGTTATCATCCGCCCTCCGTGCCGATTGGTCAGCGTATGCAAGGGCCGCCAACGCGAAGATGAATAGCGATACGCCGAAATGCTCAAGTGTAGAGAGGATCGCAACGACCGGGCTCGATGACTCCCATGTCTTCCACGTTTAATTCAGGAATAGAAACGCGAGGGTCGGACAAAAGAAATTGAGAAACAGTTGCGACCTTCTTGCGACATACTTCCAGGACTCATCGACTGTCGATTGTCCCTGATTTTGTTGAGGACCGTTTCTCAAGAAGATCCAAGTTGCAACAAATGTCGGGACGGCAAAGGCGATCAAGACCGGGCTCGTGCGCGTGAAGGATGCGATCAAATGCCGAGGCCAGAAACCGTGGACGGTGGCGCCTCCGATTCTTTCCCAAATTATTTCGCCGATGGCGCTGCAGACAAGCACAATGTACAGCAACAAAGTTGTGAAGAATATTCTCCCCAGTCGATCATCGAATATGCGCTCTCCGGAAACGTCAAATGTTCCAAACTTCCATCGGACCCGAAATATCAAACCAATCGTTGCGAGCCAGGTTGTGAAAAACATGCCGAAGCTGAAGAGGAACTGGTCACGGCTTACCCAGACATATGTGTTTTCTTGATCATCAATATTGGGCCTGGGTTCGAGAAACAGGAGTGGGCCAATCAAGACAAACAAAAAGAGGTAGACCAAAGCGCTTGGCCCACAATGTCTCGCAGTAGTCGTCGTGGTCTCATCGGCACGGATTTAGTCATCTGTTGCGTCTCTGTGGCCTTTGAATCTGAAAACCCCAACAACAAGGACATTCAGGACCGTTGCCACAATGACTGCCCACCAAATTGCATCGCTCACCGTGCCATTTGCTGGGATATCGAAGCCTGGCGTTTGGATTAGGATCTTTTGTAGTATCGAAAGGTAGATCGCTGTGAGGAGTGGCCAAAATAGCAGAAATGCTAATCCTGCAACCTGCGGGATTTTCTTTTCCGGTTTCAGCTTCGTTGGTGGATAGGTGTAACGGTGCCACACCATGTAGGCGGGCAACGAGACAAGTGCTGCCACCAAATAGAGCGGCCACATGACTGTCAAAGACCCAATCAAATACAGCACTGGATTGTGAGTGAATTCCATATTCATCAAACTGACCAATAGAATTGACACAAAGAGAAGGTAGTTAAGCGACAGAGGGACAAGGAGCTGCTTAAGCGTCTTTTGCTGGTAGGTTGCAAAGAAGAGAATAGGGAGAAAGAGGAGGTTGAGTGCAACTCCTATGGAAAACGAGGTCCGCATGACCTTGATCCAAGTCACTCCATCAGGGAGGGCGGATCCTCTCGCCAGGTACAGATCGTATGCTTTGCCAACCAAGACCTTTGATGCTGTTGCGATGTCATCTATCCGACCGCATAGTAGATTAGCACCGGCAAAGCGAATTCCCGCAATCCTTGCCAAAGCACTTCATGCGGGCGAAGTATTGACTCAGATGTATCGGCAATTGATGCAATCGAAAACCCAAAGAACGCTGCCGTCAAAAACGGGACGTTGGTGATATAGCCCTCTGCTCTCTTCAGTTCCTTTGCGGCAATGGGGTCAGTCGCGTCAAATTGCGATCTCAACTTCCAAATGATAGGCCAGGTTGGACTGGATACGACCGCAACGAATGTCACAAGGAAACTCGCGGTTGCGCCTAGGTCTCGCGCGAGTGGGAGTTGTAGGCTTTGTCCTTGGGTCTCGGGAAACATGAGCAACAAGACAGCGGCAATCATTGACAGAACAAACAGAGTTGCCAAAAGAGGGTCGAATATGTCCGGCCAAATCCGTAGTCTAGATCTTGTTCTGTTCGGGTCTTTTCTCTTCAAAGATGGTTCCTTTGACAGCCCCTAACGGGCATTTGTGCGGAAATAAGTGACAAAGAACAAAGCAAGCCCGCTGACAATGATCAGCGATGTGCCCCAGATTACCAAGTCCACGATGGGCATCGGCGAGGTGTCGCCCGTCAGATGCATCCAACACATGGGAGCAACTAAAAACACAAAGAATATGACAACCAAATAAACCGGGACGCCTTCGATGACGTCAATTGATCTCTTTGAGACCGCGGTTGGTTTGTCTTTCCGATTGGGGAATTCGTCGGAGAGTGCAAAAGCGTATGATAGTGGAACCAAAAGAAGAAGGGGGAGCCAAAATGCCGGTGCGAGTCCCAATAGTTTTTGAAAAGTGGATTCTGTTCGGGGATGAGCAAGGGTCTCTGCGCTCAGGAGTGCGACTAAAGCAATCGACCAAACCGTCAAGATTGCAGTGGTTTTTTGGAGATGCAATTCCCAGTTCTTCTGGATTGTTGTGGCGTCTCCTGTTCGCTCGATGACCTTTGAGATGAGCTTGTAGGTCTTCAAAGAAATGGGCAGGGTGATGATGACAAGAAACAGGCATTCATCCGCTAGCAGCATGATAAAGCTCAAGCCAAGATTGCCATCAAGCACCTCGGTGCGCCCAAGGGAAGCCAACCGAATTGTCCAAAGCACTGCCAAAAAGATCTCCAATACCCAGAAGTTCATTGACATACTCGTGAGATGGTCACTCCAGATGCGATTGCCTCGTGGATCATTAAGCTTGCGACCCAAGCGCATGTAGAAGGCTAACACGCCAATGATCACGAGAGGTGTCAGTAAGATGATGGCCGCGATCACTGCGTTTTCGGGGGAAGCGATCACTGATGACAGATTGGGAATATCCGCACTTTCGCTCTCATTGATGAGGAGCAACAGGATCAATCCGGGCATCCAAGCGAGAACCAAATAAACAAATGTGGCGCTCGTTAGATCAGCGGCGAGTTGCCGAACCAAGGTGTTGTGGCTTGGACTGCCCTGCATGCGAATCGTTCCTGTCTGCAACCAGATTCTAGGTGGCGATTTACTTGCGCGAAAAGACCAACGCAAGATTGCTAGTAACCTATACGGGTGTTCAGATTTGAGTCAACGTCGATCACCGTAAAGATCTTGCACGACATCGCGTGTGGTTTCGAATGACTTTGAACCTATGTCCGACAAATCATATTGGTTGGCATCTCTAATGAGGCGAATTGTCGTAACGATCGCTACGGAGGCGCCGGCCGCGGCCCCATGTTTCATTGCGGGTATTAGGCGGCGAAGCCTTGGAGCGCGATTCTCCAATCTATCGAAGATGGTTCTCGCGGCGGCCGTGGTTCCGAGGTTGAGGGCGGATTCCAAGGCCGCCCATTGCCCTTCGCTAAGATGCTGCAACATTGTTTTGCCGCGTTCGCTGTAGAGTGATTTCATAATTTCCATTGTACCGGCGTTAAAAAGCTCCCATGAAAGTTGCCTCCATTTGGAAAGGTCTGCGGTTCCGATTGCACCCGAAACGGTTCCCGCAATTGCCTCATATCCGATATCGCTGGCATCGATACTCGACTCGTTGTCGTTGGTTGCAGCAATTGCGTTGGCAATGACTTGACCAGCCATCTCTACGAAAGCGGCACTTATTGCTTCATTGACTAATTTCGCGATGATTTCAGGGGGCAGACCCATTTGGCTAAGTCCGTTTGTGATGGCTTGGCGCGATGCGGTCAGCACACTTCTTAATCTATTGAGAGTGCCTTGAGTAACATCCCGCCCCAACTCGGTTGCTTGCACAACTAGGCGATCGGTATCCACATTGGCGTTCCTTGCAGAGGCAACATCATCAAACTGATTTGCTGGAACGTTGGCTGGAGGATTTTGATTGGCCCTTCGCATGCCTTTGCGCCGCCGCCATTTTTCGGCACCGGTGCGGATCAGGCGCTTGATCTTGCGGATGCGGTTGAACGGCGGGACGAACGGCACAGCGCCGAGGAGTGTCAGCCCGAGGTAGACCGCATTGCGGTTTTCCTCGTGGCGCAATCCGGCGAGGTCGGCACCGACGCCAATGGCGTCGCCCGCACCGGGCAGGAAGCTCGCGGCAACGATGCCAAACTCAAGTGCGATCTCTTGTTGCTCCTTGAGTGAGGCGGTTTTGATGTATTGGACGAAGTCCTGGAAGTCGTTGACCACGTCTTCGCCCAATTGATGAACCCAACCGGGGATGGGGTCGCCTGGTTGGGGGAAGCGCGGGGCGCCGGATGTGGGTGGTTGTGCAGATTGCGCAGGTTGCCGGGGTTGCGTTGGTGTCGAGGCGGGGGTCAGCATGGAAGCCGGTGGTTTTCGCATGGCGCCAGCGATTTGTGTTGTGGCGTCCGGTGCCTCCGGCGCCGCAAGGGCAGCGTTTGAGCGGGCCATGTCAAAACCGAGCTTGGTGCCGGGCGGAGTGAAAGGCTGCCGATTGTGCAGTTTGTAGTCGATCAGTTCAACAGCTGGGATCATGGAAGTGGGGGTGGGCCCGAACTGTTGGGATTGCTCATCGACGGTGAGCCCTTCCAGATAGGCGCCCATGTGTTGGAAGTACGATGCGCTATCCGGCATGACCGTTGCGGCTTTGGCAAAGTCTGCTGCGGGCATTTGTTTTTTAATGGGGTCTTCGGGAAGGTCGAAAGGGTTCTTCTTCCTTTTTGGGGAGAGGTAATTCGGAAAATAGGGATAGTACATTTGGCGATCCTCGTTCGTTTGCGAAATTTGTGATTGTGGCAAAGCTTAAGAGGAAAAATTTGGGTGGGGAGAGGCGAATAATTTTCTCCCCTGCGGAAAACTGCGGAAGTTGGAAGACGAATAATTTCCTGGGTGTGTTTTATTCTAGCTTCGACGGCCCCGGCGTGACCGGGCGATCCAAGGATGTGTGGGGGTGGGTCCCCCGGCTGAACCGGGGGACGTAGGATCTAGGTTGTTAGACGCTTACAGCGGCCAGACGGCAAGGATCATGGGGATCGAGACGCAGACGATGAGCACTTCGAGCGGCAGCCCCATGCGCCAATAGTCGGAGAAGTGATAGCCGCCGGGGCCCATAACAAGCGTGTTCGACTGGTGACCAATGGGGGTCAAGAAGGCGCAAGACGCGGCAACCGCCACACACATCAAGAACGGATCAATGCTGACGCCCAAGCCTTGGGCGATGGCCGCCGCGATGGGGGCCATGATAAGCGCTGTTGCGGCGTTGTTGATGAGGTCGGATAAGGTCATGGTGACAATCATCACGAGCGTGAGGATGACCCAGATCGGCATGGCGCCGGTGAGTGCTAAAATGCCGGACGCGATTAATTCCGTACCTCCGGTCTGCTCCAGGGCTTGGCCGACGGGGATCATGGCGCCCAATAGCACGATGATCGGCCAGTCGATATGGGTGTAAAGCTCGCGCAACGGCAAAATGCCCAACATGACATAGGCCACGATGGCGGCGATGAAGGCGACGGCGATGGGCAGATACCCGAAAGCACTGGCGATGATGGCGGTTGCGAAGATGGCGATGGGCAAAAGCACGCGGCGTGGTTCGCCGAGGGCGAGCCCGCGTTCCGGCAGGGGTAGGAGCCCCATGTTGCTCAAGATCTCTTCGCCGCTTTCGGCAGCTTGCAGGAGAAGCACGTCGCCGGCACGTAGTTCGGTGCGTTTGATCCGCTTGCGGATTTGTTCGCCTTCGCGGGCAATGCCTAAAAGATCCAAATTGTAACCGGAACGCCAGCGCAAGAAGTGGGGGGTGCGCCCTTCAAGGCGAGAACCAGGTGTGACAACGGCTTCGATGATCTTGGTGTTTTCAGGTTCCAAGTGAGGCGGTGTGTCGGTCTCGGTCGCCACGAGCTCGAGCTTGTGATCGTCCATGGCGGGTTTGAGTTCGGTGGGTTCTGCGCGCACCAAAAGATAGTCGCCTTCGCGCAAGCGTTCCCAGGGAGCGGGATGGCGCATCTTACCTTCACCGCGCGCGATGCCTGTGATGGCCACATCATCACCGGTGAGCTTTTCGGCTTCAAGAATGGTCTGGCCGATGAGGGCGCTCGCCTCGCTCACCTTGACTTCGGTGATGTAGCCTTCGATCTGAAAGAGATCTTGGGCGGATTTTTTGCCCTGGCGTTCGTGGGGGATTAAGCGCCAACCGATGAGCGCAACGAAGACCAACCCTAAGAGCGCCACAGGAACGCCAACAGGCGAGAAATCAAACATGCCGAAGGACTCACCGGTCAATTCGGCGCGGTAGGTGGCGATGATGATATTGGGCGGCGTGCCGATCATGGTCATGAGGCCGCCAAGGATCGAGCCAAACGCGAGAGGCATGAGGATGATGGCCGGGGAGCGGCCTCTCTCGGCGCAACTTGCGAGCGTCACAGGCAACATGATGGCGATGGCGCCGACATTGTTCATGAAGGCCGAGGCGACGGCGACCACCAGGGAGAATGAGACGATATGGAGAAAAGTGTTCTCTGTCAGCGGGGCCAAGCGCTGGGCGATCAAATCGATGAGGCCGGCGCGCCGAAGCGATTGTGATATTACCAGCACGGCCGCGACGGTGATCACCGCTGGATGGCCGAAGCCAGAGACGGCTTGGTTTTTGTCAATCAACCCGGCGGCGGTGACGATGATGAGGGCGATGAGCGCGACGATGTCATAGCGATACCGACCCCAAGCGAAAAGCACGAGGGCGAGCCCAAGGGTTGCAAAAGCAATCGACTGGTCAAATGTCATAGAGTGTTTTGGGCTTTCACCGTGCGTAGGAAGGTTTGCACATCCTTCACGAAAAGCTCCGGCTGTTCAAGGGCTGCGAAATGCCCGCCCTTTTTAAAGTCCGTCCAATGGACCACGTTCATGGAGCGCTCAACCTGGGTTCTTGGCGGCCACATATACGTCGGCTCTCCTGGTAGCTTTGCTACGCCAACAGGTTTTTCGATGCGGGCGCCGGCTGGAACTGGATCACCGCCTGGGTCTGCGAAGTAGCCATTGTAAACCCAGACAGATGACGCAAAGGAATCGGTTACCAGGTAGATCATGATGTTGGTGAGGAGTTGGTCTTTGGTGTAGACGCTGTCGAGATTGCCGCCTTGCACATCTGACCAATGCATGAACTTCTCAAGGACCCAGGCTGCTGTTCCGACGGGCGAATCCGTCATAGCGAAACTCAAGGTCTGTGGTTTTGTTGCTTGTTGCAGCAGGTAGGAACCATCGGCTTGAAAGGCAGCGTTGGCCTTTGCGGCGTGAGCCACTTCTTCTTCTGTTTCTGGTGCGACGCCGGGCGAGGTCCAACTTGGCATGTTGAGGTGAATGGCTTTGCAAGCGTCGTGATCATATCCCAACCATCCGGTGACAACACTGCCCCAGTCGCCCCCTTGGGCGATGTAGGAGTCATATCCCAACACGTCCCGCATCAGCTTGTCCCAATACCGGGCGATGGTGCGTGGGCTAATGGGTGTTTCAGGCGGGCCCGAAAAGCCATACCCGATCAACGAAGGGACGATGACATCGCAAGCGTCCTCTTCACGACCGCCAAATTTTTCCGGGTGGGTTAGAGGCTCGATCGCGTCCCAGAACTCAAAGTGCGATCCCGGCCATCCGTGGGTCAATAGGAGTGGTGTTGGGTTGTCCCCTGATCCGCGCACATGAACGAAATGGATGTCGATACCGTCCACGTTGGCTTTGAATTGGGGAAATTTGTTGAGGAGGGTTTGCGCTTGGGTCCAATCAAATTCCGTCTGCCAGTAGGCGACAACCTCTTTCATGTAATCAAGATCGGTGCCGTAGTTCCAACCGGCATTTTTCGGCGTAGCCGGCCATCTGACACTTTGAACGCGGGCCATGATCTCATCGATTTTCGATTGAGGAATGTCGACTTCAAAGGGGGTTGGATCACCCATCTTGTTTTCCTGTCTTGTTCTTACTTTGTCGCAGAAGCGTTCTTGATCAGTTGCGCGTAGTAAGCTGTCGCCAAGGCGAGGTTATCGATCGAAATACGTTCATTGGTGCCATGAAAACCTGAGAGGTCTTCTGGTCCAACCATCATGGGATTGAACCGATATGAGTTATCGGCCACAGTTGCGTAATGCTTGGTGTCGGTACCGGCAACAGTGATGCCAGGTGTGATGATCGTTTCCCCAAAAATTTCCGTCACGGTCTGGGCGATGGCTTTGTAACCTTCAGCCTCAGTGCTCGATACCGCAGAGGCGGCCCCGCCTTTGTCGAGGACACGAATTTCAACACGGTCGTCGTTTATGGTTCTTTTGACATAGGCGATTAGACTTTCCTTTGTGTCGCGCGGGTGCAATCTGAAATTTACCGTTCCGATGGCTTCAATGGGCAAGACATTTTCTTTGATGCTTCCCGACAACATGGTTGGGGCGGTGGTTGTGCGTAGCATCGCATTGCCGAACGAGACTTTCGAAAGTTGCGATTCGAGAAGGCCACCAAACAACCAGCGATTAGCAAACAAGACGCGCTGACTAAAGGGGAAGTGGCGCGCCAATGTATCCATCATTTCAGCGCTGATGCCGTCCAGGCCTCCCGGTACAGGCGCGTCCTGCAGATTGACAATGGCTTGTGACAATATTCCGACCGCGGTTTCTTGTTCTGGCATGGAAGAATGTCCGCCCTTGGCGTGGGCGACGAGGTCGAGTGTCACGTAGCCCTTTTCTGCAACATTGATGGAAGCGACGGGGCGATCAACGCCAGGAAACATTCCGTTGAGAACAAAGGAACCTTCATCAAGGGACCAGGCGAGTTGAACACCTTGGGATTTCAAATGTTCAGCGATGCTGCCCGCGCCGCCGTCGCCGCCGATTTCTTCATTGTGGCCAAAGCTAAGATAGACCGTGCGTTCAGGTTGATACCCTTCCTTTACAAGTAGGGTTGCGGCTTCCATGATGGTGATGACGGCGCTCTTGTCATCCAATGCGCCGCGCCCCCACACGATGCCGTCGGAAATATCACCTTCCCAAGGATTGCGTTCCCAAAGGTCTTCGGTGCCGGGAATGACAGGGACAACATCATAGTGTCCAGTGAGAAGCATGGGTTTGAGGTTTTGATCTTTGCCGGTCCATTCATAAAGCAGGCTGTACCCACCAAGAACATGTTTGTTTAATGATTGGTGGACATCTGGATAGGTTTCTTCCAGCCAGGAAATGAAACCTTCAAACTCTGCAGTGTCGATGGATTTTGGTGGTTGGTAGGAAATGGTTTTGAATTTGATCGCGGCGCTTAAGTGTTGGGCGATATTGTCACCGTCGACATCAATGGGTGTGGCCGCGCCGGATTGGACAGGAAACGGCGTGAACATGAGCGTCCGCGCGATGACAACGACAATGAGTACGGCGACGGCAGCGCCAATTCCTGCCAATAACTTCTTCATGAACGTCTCCCAGTGGTAAGCGCTAGTGCACTTACTCTATTGTTTTGGGAGAGAGTATACACGTCCTGTGCAGGCCGCAAAGTGACGAGGAACCGATGATCGGTTATTTACGCCGTGCCGGTCATTTGACCGTGGCAGTGCTTGTATTTCTTGCCTGACCCACATGGGCATTGAGAATTGCGTGGAACCTTGCCCCAAGTTTCTGGGTCTTCTGGGTTTACTTCCAATCCTCGGCGGCGCACCGGCTTGGCGGCGATGACGTCTTCATCACCCACCATTTCATTGCGTCCGGTTTGCGGATTCATGTGGGTTTCTTTTACGTCGGTTGGCGCAGAAGGTTGCTCAACCGGATCTTCCACTGAGATTTGCACATTCATCAGGGTTTGGGTGACACGCTGACGCATGGTGATCAGAAGAGATTCAAATAGCGCAAAGGCTTCGGTCTTGTATTCGTTCAACGGATTTCTCTGGCCATAAGAGCGCAGTCCAACAACTTGGCGCAAATGGTCCAAAGTGAGGAGGTGTTCGCGCCATTCATGATCGAGAGTTTGCAGGAGGAGGCTCTTCTCAACCTGTCGCATAATGCTGGGACCAATATTGGCGGCCTTTTTGGCCATCAGCCGATCACCCTCGGTGGATATACGTTTTAGAATTTCTTCGTCGGCAATTCCTTCCTCAGCAGCCCACTCATCGATCGGCAGTTTTGTGCCAAGCGTTGCGACGACCTCTTCGGTTAGACCTTCGATGTCCCATTGTTCTGCGTAAGCGCGTTCAGGAATGTGTCGCGCGACCAGGGTCTCGATGGCTTCGTGGCGCATGTCAGCGATCGTATCGCTGAGGTCATCTTCCTCCATCATCTCAATGCGTTGTTCGAAGATCGCTTTACGTTGATCGTTCATCACATCGTCATACTTAAGCAGGTTTTTCCGGATATCGAAGTTGCGCGCTTCGACTTTCTGCTGCGCCTTTTCCAGCGCTTTGTTGATCCAGGGGTGATAAATTGCTTCACCTTCCTGAAGGCCAAGCCTTTGCAGCATCGAATCCATGCGTTCAGATCCAAAGATCCGCATGAGGTCGTCGTCCAAGCTCAAGAAAAACTTTGAAGCTCCTGGATCACCTTGCCGTCCGGTTCTTCCGCGCAGCTGATTGTCGATGCGGCGGCTTTCATGGCGCTCGGTGCCTACGACGTAGAGGCCACCCGCCTCAATCGCGATCTTCTTGGCAGTTTCAATTTCATCTTTGATCTTGGAAATGGCTTTGTCGCGCTCGCGTCCCTCTTCGAGGTCGCCGAGCTCTTCACTAATGCGCATGTCCAAATTGCCACCGAGCTGAATATCGGTACCACGGCCAGCCATGTTGGTGGCGATGGTCACAGCGCCGGGCTTGCCTGCTTGGGCGATGATAGATGCCTCTTGCTCGTGATAGCGCGCGTTCAAAACATTGTGCTTGATCTTCTTCTTTTTAAGCAGTTCCGCCAAGTGTTCTGATTTTTCAATGCTCGTGGTGCCGACAAGCATGGGCTGTTTGCGTTTTTGACACTCTGCAATTAGTTCCAAAATTGCGCCGGACTTCTCATCCGCAGAGCGATAAACCTCGTCGTCGTGATCTATCCGAGTGATAGGACGATTGGTTGGAATCTCTGCGACGTTTAGGGAATAGATGTCAGCGAATTCCTCGGCTTCGGTGGCCGCGGTTCCGGTCATACCGGCAAGATTGTTATAAAGTCGGAAGTAGTTCTGAAACGTCACGGACGCCAGCGTTTGGTTTTCTGGTTTGATGGTGACGCCTTCGCGTGCTTCAAGCGCTTGGTGCAAACCGTCAGAATAGCGACGGCCTTCCATCATGCGACCGGTGAATTCATCCACAATGACCACTTCGTCGTTTTTCACAATGTAGTCTTTGTCGCGCTGGAACATGTTGTGAGCGCGAAGGGCCTGATTGATATGGTGAACCACGGACACATTGGCAGAGTCGTAGAGAGAGTCGCCTTCCAGTAACTCAGCTTCAGAAAGCAGTTTCTCGATGAACTCGTTTCCGTCCTCTGTCAACGTTACTTGTTTGGATTTTTCATCCATTTCAACATGTTCTTCTCCTAATTGCGGAATGAACTTGTCGATTGTGATGTAGAGTTCCGAGTTGTCGTCGGTGGGACCGGAGATGATGAGCGGTGTGCGCGCTTCGTCCACCAGGATCGAGTCAACTTCATCGACAATCGCGAAATTGTGACCGCGCTGAACCATGTCGCCGAGACGATACTTCATGTTGTCGCGCAAATAGTCGAAGCCAAATTCATTATTGGTGCCATAGGTCACATCAGCCGCATAAGCTTCTTGGCGATCTGCTTCACCAAGGTCGTTTAAAACGCAACCAACTTTGAGACCTAGGAACTCATAAATCTGTCCCATCCAATCGGCATCACGTTGGGCCAGGTAATCGTTCACCGTCACGACGTGCACGCCGTCGCCCGGGATTGAATTCAGATACACGGCGAGGGTGGCTACAAGCGTCTTGCCTTCACCGGTCTTCATTTCGGCAATTTCACCTTCATGAAGGATCATGCCGCCGACCAGCTGAACGTCGAAGTGGCGCTGGCCCAACGTGCGCTTTGCAGCTTCGCGGACCGTCGCGAAAGTTTCCACAAGCAGATCATCGAGGGTTTCACCGCTCTCGAACCGGCCTTTGAATTCTTGAGTTTTTGCCTTCAGCTCGTGGTCTGAGAGCTTCTGCCAATCTTCCTCAAGGGCATTGATGGCATCTACATTCTTTGCCAGTGGTTTGAGGCGGCGATCATTGGCCGTGCCGAATAACCGCTTTGCGAATCCGCCAAACATATAGTGCGTCCCTGTTCCGGCCCGTGGTGTGCCTTGTTTTGGCCTCAAAACTGGGGCAACAGGGCTTGCTTGAGCGTGGTGTGCAAGAGTTTGTGGACAGATAAGCGGCCCGACCCCGGTTGTCAACGCGCGGAAGGTCCGGAATCGCCTTAAGAATTGCGACCTTTGGGCTATTTGTCTTCAAGACCACGTGGATTATTTTGAGATTGGGAAAACTGGCCCGAAAATTTCAAGGGTTGTGCCGTAAAGCTGCTGGCGGCATGATGCCGGGCTTGTGTGGGAAATGGTAGGCGTAATGACTGGGAAAACTGTTGCAAAACAGAGCCTTACCCAATTGGACACGGTGATCACTGTATGTGCCGTGACCATTGGCGTGTTCCTTCTTGGGACGGGCCTTTTCGTTATGACGCAGAAGTTAAGTGCGCCGCCCTCTACATTAACCATCTCTCAGACCGGGTCGAACGGTGATCCTATTGTCGCCAAAGTCAATGGCAGCACGATCCGCTGGTCGGACATATTGATGGCCCGACAGGATCTGCCCCCGGAATTCGATAGTTTGCCGCAAGATGTGGTCATTGAGGCTTTGGTGGAGCAGTTGATCGATCGTCGGTTGATCGCTCAGGCCGCATGGCGTGAAGGCATTGAACAAGCGCCGTTGACCAAGAGCCGACTTAATTTTCAGCGTGAGAAGGTCCTTCGAGATCTCTACATGGTGAAACTGATTGAGGGCCGGGTCAGCGACGTCGATATCAATACATTGTATGAGGCGCGGTATCTGCGACCTGACTACGGGCGCGAGGCTCATGTCAGTCAGATTCTTGTCCGCTCAGAAAAAGTTGCGCTCGCCATTCGGAAACGCTTGGATAAGGGCGAGGACTTTGCCATTGTCGCTCGTGAGGTCTCGATTGACGGATCGGCGGTTGCCGGTGGCGATCTTGGTTTCATTTCCAAGGAATCATTTCTGCCGCAGTTGGTTCAGTCAGCGTTTAAGATGGAAGCGGGCTCAATCTCTCAGCCCATTGGTAGCCAATTTGGTTGGCACATTCTTAAGGTAGAGGCCTTTCGGTCCGTTTCGCCGCCGCCCCTCTATACAGTTCGCGAACAGTTGCGGGGCGAACTGGTTGAACGGGAGATGGAAAAGCGGTTGGAGATTTTGAGGTCACAATCGGAAGTCGATTTCGTAGAGATTCCAAGCTCCGGTGAGCTTGACAGAGCCATGATTGCGTCCCAATAAGGCTGATCACATCGGTTTGGCTGCCACACACTGGCGGTGTTAGGGTGGGTCACATGGCGAACAAGAATAAGAAGAAACCTGGTAGCAAATCTCATTCAGATGTTCAGGATCTATTGGATCCATTGTCATCGACGATGAAGAGCGCCTTTTTGCGGAAGACACGTGGAGCACAGGGTGATGAGACGCCCAGAAAAACAACAACCACCCAACCAATACCAAAAAAGGAGAAGGACGAAAGTGCTTCAATCTCTCCCTTGGCACCTGATGAATTTCCGGTTCTTGCAGGCGTTGGTGGGGTTGGCATCGCGGTTGCCCAGACCGGAGAGAAGTACAAGGGGCGTGATGATCTGTTGATGGTTCAACTTGACCCGAACACATCCGTTGCCGGCGTTTTCACAAAATCAGCCACAGCTGCTGCCCCGGTTGAGTGGTGCAAGGACTTGATCTCTGCCGGACAGGGCAAGGCGCGCGCATTGATTGTCAATGCAGGCAATGCAAATGCATTCACCGGAAAAGGCGGCCGTCAGGCGGTCAAGGCCGTCGCTGCAGGTTTCGCCAAAATCCATGGCTGTCGTCAGAAGGATGTCTTTGTAGCCTCTACCGGCGTTATTGGCGAGCCCTTGAATACCGACCTGATCTTGAAGAAAATTGACGGCAAGTCAAAACCGTCGTCGCCGCGACAATGGGAACGGGCCGCCAACGCTATTCGAACAACAGATACGTTTGGCAAAGGTGCCTATCGGCAAACAGAGATTGCCGGAGTGCCGGTTAAGATCGCAGGCATTGCCAAAGGGTCAGGCATGATTGCCCCAGACATGGCGACGATGTTGGGGTTCATCTTCACAGATGCGTCTCTTTCTCCGGAAGTACTGCAGACGCTTTTGCAGTTCGGGGTGCGTGACAGTTTTAACGCCATCACGGTCGACAGCGACATGTCGACAAGCGATACGGTTTTGGCGTTTGCGACCGGCGCTCAGGCACAGCAAGCAAAAATCAGTCGAGCCGGCGATCCACGATTAAAGGAATTTCGATCTTGTTTGCTTGAGGTGATGCAAGAACTGGCTCAACTCATTGTTCGTGACGGGGAAGGGGCCAGCAAGTTTGTCACTGTTGATGTGCATGGTGCTGCGACCCAGAAATCCGCCAGAACGGTTGCGCTTGCCATTGCCAATTCCCCACTCGTGAAAACGGCCATCGCCGGCGAGGACGCCAACTGGGGTCGTGTGGTGATGGCTGTAGGAAAGGCTGGTGAGGTTGCGGACCGAGACAAGCTATCTATCAGCTTTGGGCCGCACCTTGTGGCGAAGAACGGCCAGCGGGCTCTGGAGCATGATGAGCCGGTCTTGTCGCGCTACATGAAGAATGACGAGGTCGAGATCCGGGTGGATTTGAGGATAGGAAACGGCCAAGCCCGCATCTGGACCTGTGATCTCACCCATGGGTACATCTCGATCAACGCGGATTACCGGAGCTAGGCCGGAGATGTTTGTGGGCCCATGCTCACAATGTGAGCGGTGAATTGTCGTCAAGTGCATGTCGTTTTGAATTTGATTCTCGGTTGATTTGGCGGCTTACAAAGCCCTTCGTAATCAAATTGATTAAAATTTGAGTGTGGTTAAGTCACAGGGCGTTAATGGCCCGGATGGTAGAACTTGAACGTTAGAGAGTGGATATGAAGGTGATTGTCGTCGCCGCCGTGGCCCTGGTCGATATTGATGGCCGGGTCCTGTTGGCACAACGCTCACAAGGCAAATCGATGGCGGGTCTTTGGGAGTTTCCCGGAGGCAAAGTTGAAGAAGGCGAAACGCCAGAGGATTGCTTGATCCGAGAGTTGAAGGAAGAGCTTGATATTGATGTAACCGAGGTTTGTTTGGCTCCGCTGACTTTCGCCTCGCATTCATACGAGAACTTTCATCTTCTGATGCCGCTCTTTGTGTGTCGAAAGTGGGATGGACAGATAAAAGCAGTGGAGCATGATGAGTTGAAGTGGGTGCGGCCAACGGAAATGAGAAAGTATTCGATGCCAGAAGCGGACGTGCCCTTGATTTCTGTCTTGCGAGACCTCCTTTGATTTGGGTGTTTTAGATTGGTTGAGTTGTAGTGAGGGAGTGCAAATGGGCGAGTTTTTGAAAAGGTATTTGGCGAATGAGCGCGGCGCCACATCGATTGAATACGCTGTGATTGCGACCGGCATTTCTATCGCCATAATCGCAGCTGTTGCGGCCATCGGGACATCGGTCAAAGGAAGATTTGATCTGGTCGCAACCGGCACAAAATAATGTCAGGCGTTTTCGATTGGATTTTTCTTGGCTGACGCTGCAATAGCGTCGGCCATTCTTGCTGTGGCGGAGCCAGGTTTGAGTGGCTTTTGCTGCGATGCATGTGGTGCCCACCCGGTGGCATAGATGATTTCAAATGTTGCAGGGATTTTCCCGCTCTCTCCTTGGAACCTCTCTTGATACAATTGCGCTGCCCGTGTGAAAGTTGCGCGTGCGAGCGGAGATCGACGGCGTTCGATGAGCGTGTTGGTCTGTCCCATCATGCGCAAGTCACCAGCAAGCTTGAAGAGATTGTCATACCAAACCGTCACTTTGTCGGCATCCACCACAGGCAAGGCATAGCCGGTTCTCTGCAAGAGGCTGCCAACGTCACGGACGGCGGCAAAAGGTGATACGTGAGGACTGGCTCCGCCTTCAACTTCCAACTCAGCCTCTGTCATTGATTGACGCAACTCTTTGAGTGTTTCGCCTCCGAAGAACGATGCGATGAGCAGGCCATCTGGCTGCAGACACTCTCTGAGTTGTATGAGGGCGCCGGGCAGGTCGTTGACATTGTGCAAGACAAGCGGGCTGAGGATGAGGTCGAAAGCGTTGTTCGCGAAGGGTATCGCCTCTTCGCTGCACATCACGGACGCACATGTCCGGTTTGGCGCACTTCGGTGATTGGGCAACATGGCGCCGGACAGGTCTGTAGAAACTCTGAAATCAATATTGTCGAGTATTGAGGCGAATGTGGAATCAGCCGAGAACGTGTCCCAAATGGCGCCGTGTGAGGTGCCCAGATCAAGGAGGCGTCTAAATGTACGATTGATTTCGAGGAGACGTTCGCCCATTTCTTCAGCGGTTCGTTTCAGGAGGAAATCTGCTTTGTGAAGATGCTTTGCCGCTCTGTCCCGTCTCAGGCGGAGAAGTTTTTGGTCGAATACGGAAATCTTCTTGATTTCATCTTGGGCCATATCAGTGATAATAGCTCTGATTGCTCTTACAGCAACGCGCATCTTTCTAAGGTATGCGCAATGACCGTTCGGAACGTGCCATGACAGGCAATGTTAGAGATTGGACAGATCCAGGCGCCGGGCCAGAACGGTCGACGGTTGGCCAAAAGCTGCTTGATTTCTTGTATCCCCCTCGGTGTCTAAAATGCGATGCCGCCACTGCAACGGGGGCGGGGTTGTGTGGCATGTGTTGGCTTGATGTTTCATTTGTAGAGGCACCCTACTGTGGATCATGTGGTCGACCCTTTGAGCTCGACCCAGGGATCGATACATTGTGCGCGCTCTGCATTGCGGAAGAACCCACTTTTGACCGGATGCGGTCTGCTTTGATTTACGACGACGCCAGTCGATCTCTTGTGACAGGGTTTAAATATGCGGATCGGACCGACCGGGCACCGGTATTTGGGAAGTGGTTGGCGCGGGCAGGGACTGAACTCATCGAGACCTGCGATCTCATCGTACCAGTGCCATTGCACCGCAGCCGACTTTTGTCGCGACGTTTTAATCAGTCGGCGTTGTTGGCACAGGCGCTCGGTGCTGAAGCGCTGGTTCCTGTGGGGGTCGATGTTTTGCAACGCACACGGCGCACGAAGCAGCAAGTTGGCTTGACGCCTGCTAAGAGACACCGAAATGTGCGCGGTGCCTTTGATGTGCGACCCAAAGCCGTTAATCTCGTGAAAGACAAGGTCATTATTTTGGTGGACGATGTGGTGACATCTGGCGCTACGGTCGAGGCCTCGATCCGCGCTCTGAGGAAGGCGGGTGCTAGAGCGGTCGATGTTCTATGTTTGGCGCGTACGTTGCCGAGGGCATGACCTTACGGTTCGGTATTGCCGAACAGGTCGTCGATCTTATATTAGATCAGGGCACTCTCTTTGTTGAACGAGAAGAAGGTCGCAATCACAGAGATTAACGTTGGTGGGTCTGAAGAGAAATGGAACGAGATGAGAGAACGCTCCGGTGGTCGACGGACGGTTCCACAGATCTTTATAGACGGCGAACATGTTGGCGGATCAGATGATCTAATGATACTTGAGGCGCAAGGCAAACTCGATGGATTGTTGGCCGAGCGGGCGACGGAATAGGGACAAGTGGTGTGACCTTTAAGGCGGCATGTATTCAGCTAAGAAGCGGTGTCGCAATTGCGCCCAATATCGCTGAGGCTTGCGACCGCATTCGCGAAGCGAGAGGAAATGGTGCTGACCTTATTCTGACCCCTGAGAACACGTCGACCATCTCTCTTTTGAAATCTGATCTGCAGAGTGACGAGCGCGGTGAGGACAATCACCCGGCGGTTGCAGCCTTTAGGGCGCTCGCGAATGAACTTTCAACTTGGCTTTTGATTGGATCCATAGGAATCGAAGTGGAAGAAGGCCGGTACGCAAATCGGAGTTATCTGTTTGATCCGGCTGGTGCCAAGGTTGCGTCCTACGACAAGATCCACATGTTCGATGTTGCGGTGAGTGAGGCCGAGACTTGGCGCGAGTCGGACACGTATGAGGCGGGCGACAGAGCGGTCGTCGCGGAACTGCCTTGGGGCAAAATTGGTCTGTCGATTTGCTATGATCTGCGGTTTCCACAACTCTACCGGGCGCTTGCGAATGCTGGCGCGGATTTTTTGACTGTACCGGCGGCGTTTACGCAACCAACCGGCGCGGCGCACTGGCATACATTGTTACGGGCGCGCGCCATTGAATCCGGGGCTTATGTGTTTGCGCCTGCTCAAGGCGGCACCCATGACAATGGTCGCAAGACCTATGGCCACAGCCTCATCATCGGTCCTTGGGGCGAGACTATCGCGGAGGCTGGAGAAGACCCAACCATCCTCTACGCCGACATTGACCCTGATCAAGTGCGCGAGGCAAGACGCCGTTTGCCCTCTCTTGAACATGACCGTTCGTTTCATACCCCTTGATGTGTGGTAGGGTTATTTGAACTGTGGATTGACGAGGACGTTCGGTGATTGTTTTCAATCTCATTTGTAATGATGGGCATGAGTTTGAGGGGTGGTTTCAAAACTCCGATGACTTTGACCGTCAAAGGCAGGACCGACATTTGGAATGTCCGTCGTGCGGTTCGCACAAGGTCGACAAGTCCATCATGTCGACCAATGTCGCCTCAAGCGGCGACAAGAAGTCTGCAGGTGATGGCGATACGAATGCTGTTGCGACGGTGAGCAAGAAAATGCTCGAGATGGCGCAGAAGGTTCGCGAGCACGTCGAAGACAATTTCAAGTATGTTGGAAAGGACTTCCCGAAAGAGGCGCGACGCGTCCATTTCGAAGCACCAGACGAAGGGGGTGTTTACGGCGAGGCCAGCGAAGAGGAGTTGGAAGAGCTCATCGAAGACGGCGTGGACGTGGCACCCCTGCCCAATGTGGTCACCAAGAAAACACGCAAGAAAATGAATTGAGAATTCGGAGTTGACCTGTGTGACCGTCACCCGTTCTTCGTTGCGGTCATCATGTAGTTGACGCCGGTGTCTGAGGTGAGGCGCCATTCGGCTGAAATGGGATTGAAGCTGACGCCGGTAGGGGCTGCGCATTTCAATCCGCTTGCGTCAAGGGCCGCTTCAATCTCTTCCGGTTTGACGAATTTATCCCATTCATGGGTGCCTTGCGGGAGCCAACGGAGAATGCGCTCTGCAGCGACAATGGCGAGCCCGTAGGCGCGCAAAGTCCTGTTCAAGGTGGCCACGAAAAGCACGCCTCCAGGCTTTAGAAGATCCGCGCAGGTCGCCAAAAAGTCTGGAACGCTCGCGACGTGTTCAATGATCTCCATTGCCAGAACAACATCAAACTCAGCACCGCCGGCGAGGAGATCTTCAGCAGTGGTGACCTGATAGTTGATGTCGAGGCCCTGTTCCTGCGCGTGAACGCTTGCGGTCTTGATGTTCTTTTCAGCCGCGTCGGCTCCGGTGACGTTCGCGCCCAATCTGCACATGGGCTCAGACAGGAGGCCTCCGCCGCACCCCATGTCGAGAAGATCGAGACCGCTCAGAGGATCCCCGGCGTCCTCATTTCGGTCAAAGTGGGAACAGATTTGATTGCGAATAAAAGATAATCGAACAGGATTGAGCTGGTGAAGCGGGCGGAATTTGCCTTGCGGATCCCACCATTCAGCCGCCATGGCTGAGAATTTGGCTATTTCCTCCGGGGCAATTGAGGTCGCCGCCGACTGTGATTCTGGCACAGAATTCATAGAGTTGGCACTTTCGTCGTTTGATTCAGGCCGGTTGAACGGATATGTATACGCGCCGAAGCACGCGAGGGACCTCTCTAAATAGACCTGACATCGCTGCTTCGCAATGGTGCGCACCTTTTCTTGCATCATCGAGAGTATCTGGAGGACATGAGCCATGGCCAAATTGGTCATGAAATTTGGTGGTACATCCGTTGGGTCGATTGAGCGGATCAATCGCGTGGCCCGACATGTGGCGCGTGAGGCTCAGAATGGTCATGAGGTTGCGGTCGTGGTTTCGGCGATGGGTCATGAGACAGATCGCTTGATTGAGCTTGCTCAAGATGCCGCCACGCTTCACGACGCGAGAGAGTACGATTCGATTGTCTCTGCAGGAGAGCAAATTTCCTCCGGTTTGTTGGCACTCGCGCTGCAACAATTGGGCGTGCCTGCTAGGTCATGGCAAGGTTGGCAAATTCCTATTCACACCTCCGGTTCTCACAGTGCCGCGCGGATTGAAGATATCGATACAGAAAAGCTTACTACATCAATGGCAACGGGAACGGTGGCTGTTGTTTCTGGGTTTCAAGGCATTGGTCCGGATGGACGCATTACGACGCTTGGGCGTGGGGGTTCCGATACCAGCGCTGTCGCCATCGCTGCCGCAATCAAAGCTGATCGGTGCGATATTTACACAGACGTTGATGGTGTTTATACAACCGACCCCCGCCTCGTCGATGGGGCGCAGAAGATCGACAAGATTGCCTATGAGGAAATGCTGGAGCTTGCGTCACAAGGCGCCAAGGTGCTTCAGACAAGATCAGTAGAACTTGCTAAGGTCTATGGAGTGAAACTGCAGGTGTTGTCGAGTTTTCTCGATCCCGAGACAAGCGATGCCGGAGACTTTCCAGGGACCTTGGTCTGTGATGAGGATGAACTAGTGGAACAGCAAGTTGTCAGTGGAATTGCCTATTCGCGTGACGAAGCAAAAATAACCTTGCGTCGTGTCTCTGACCGGCCAGGGATTGCTGCCGACATTTTTGGAACATTGGCAGATGCAGGCGTCAATGTGGACATGATCGTCCAGAATATTTCTGAGGACGGCAAAGAAACGGATTTGACCTTTACGGTGAGTGAAGGTGATGCAGACCGCGCCCTCACGGCAGTTAAGGAAAACGCCAATGCGGGCGAGTTTGATGCGATCAGTGCTGACAAGAATGTGAGCAAGATATCTGTTGTTGGCATCGGCATGAGAAGTCATTCCGGGGTCGCGAAAAAGATGTTCGAGACGTTGGCGGAAAAAGGCATCAATATTTTGGTGATTTCGACCTCTGAAATCAAAGTGAGTGTTTTGATTGAGTCCGAATACACAGAGCTTGCGGTTCGGGCGCTCCATTCGGCGTATGATTTGGACGGCGAGTAATGCCTCAAAAAGCAACTTCAGGCGTGGTTGGACCGCGTCGTTTGCTTCGTGATTTACGGGCGGCGATGGCGCAACCCTTGTCGACGCAAGGCCGACTGGATGCCATTGTTGAGGTTATTGCGCAAAACATGAAGGCTGAGGTTTGTTCCGCCTATTTGCTTGGGTCGACGGACACGCTTGAACTGTTTGCGACCAAAGGTCTCAATCCTGGTGCGGTACATGAAACACGCATGAAGCTGGGGGAAGGGCTTGTCGGGCACATTGCCTTGACCGAGCAGTCGCTAAATTTGCAAGACGCGCAATCCCATCCGAATTTTGCCTACAAACCTGAGACCGGTGAAGAACTGTTCAAGTCGTTCTTGGGCGTGCCCATTCTGCGTGGTGGGCGGTTGCTCGGGGTTTTGGTTGTTCAGAATTCGAAAGAGCGCACTTACTCAGAAGACGACGCGGAGGCCTTGCAGTTGGTCGCCATGGTCTTTGCGGAAATGATTGCGTCGGGAGATGTGATCGGGAGTGATGAAACACATGCTGGTGACCTGCGCCGCGATGCGTCTTGGCGATGCCACGGGACCGCACTTGCGGACGGTATTGCCATGGGCCATGCGGTTCTCCACCAGCCACGCGTCGAAGTCACGCGGCTCATCGCGGATGATGTTGACCAAGAGGTTTTGCGATTGGAAGAAGGCATTGATGCCTTGCGCGATTCAATCGATGAGATGCTTATGGCGGATGACTTAGCGCTTGTTGGCGATTCCATGGATGTCCTTGAAGCATACCGGATGTTTGCCCATGACCGAGGCTGGCGGGATCAATTGCTGGAAAGCGCGCGCGGCGGTCTAACGGCAGAGGCGGCTGTTGAGAAAGTTCTTGCCGACACGCGGGCTCGGTTGGTGCGCTCACCAGACCCTTACTTGCGAGAACGACTTAATGATTTTGATGATTTGTCCAACCGTCTGCTGCGGCATCTGATTGGGTCCAAAAACCTTCAAAAACTCCCAGACGATGCAATCCTAGTGGCCCGGTTTATGGGACCGGCTGAACTCTTGGACTATGATCGTAAGTGCCTTCGGGGTGTCATCCTCGAAGAAGGCTCCCCAACCGCTCATGTGACGATCGTGGCAAAAGCTCTCGACGTTCCATTGGTTGGTCGGGCTGCAGGTGCTGTTGATCGCATAGAACCGGAAGACCCCGTTATCGTCGATGGAGAGCATGGCGAGGTACATGCGCGCCCTAAGGCTGATGTTGTTGATGCCTACAGGCACAAGGTCGAACTTAGAGAGCAGCGCCAAGCTCGCTACATTGCAGACAAAGATTTGCCTGCTGTCACGTTAGACGGCGAAGAGATCAATCTCGATATCAACGCCGGGTTGTTGGTGGATCTTCCTCACTTGCAAGAAACAGGCGCGTCGGGGATCGGGCTCTTTCGAACCGAACTGCAATTCATGATTGGCGCGACGATGCCCCGGCTTAATGTTCAACGGGACTTGTATCGCAGTGTGCTTGATGCCGCAGAAGATCGGCGGGTGGTTTTCCGAACAGTGGACCTTGGAAGCGACAAGGTCGTCCCATATCTTCATACCGAACCAGAAGAAAATCCGGCGCTGGGCTGGCGGGCCATCCGACTTGCGCTTGATCGCCCTGCCTTGTTGCGCTACCAGATCCGCGCTCTCTTACAGGCGGCTGAAGGTCGTGAGCTCAATTTGATGTTTCCGCTCATTGCCGAGGTTGCTGAGTTTCAGGCCGCCAAGACCCTCGTGGACCGCGAAGTCGAATGGCTTCGCCGACTGGGGCGACCCTTGCCTGTTTCAACGAAAGTTGGGACTATGCTCGAAGTTCCGTCGCTGATTTGGCAGCTTGATGCTCTACTGCCGTGTGTCGATTTTTTGTCGATTGGTTCAAACGACCTCTTGCAGTTTTTCTTCGCGAGCGACCGCGGCAATCCAAAATTGGCCGGTCGATATGATCCCTTGAGCCCGGCCGTCCTGACAATGCTGAAGCAAGTAGTCGAAAAAGCTGCTGCCAATCACGTCTCGTTGTCCCTGTGTGGAGATATGGCAGGCGGCCCCTTGGAAGCCATGGCGCTGATCGGGCTTGGTTTGCGGCGGATATCCATGCCACCTGCGTCTGTTGGACCGGTGAAAGCAATGCTTAGAAGCTTGGATTCCAAAGATCTCTGCGGCACCTTAAACCGTTTGATATTGGGGCCTGATCATAGTCTGCGCGAGGCACTCAAAGACTATGCGCGTGACCACAAAGTGGTGCTTGGTTAATTTGCCATTTATGAACCTATTTGCTCTACTAAATGGTCTAGATCTGCGCGATTTGGGTCGCGCTGTTTGTGACGGTAATGATCGGTTAGTGGACTGTTAACAAGATGGCGGACGCCAAGCGTACAAGGCTGGATACTTCTCGGAAGCTAAATCGTCGTCTGCATTTGCGCGAGATTAAGGATGACCGAGATTCGCAAAGCGAGACCGTTGGGGCGGATCTGAGAGCTGCACGCCTGCGCATGGGATATGATCTGGCCAGCGTTGGCGAGGCTTTGCATATCAAGGTTGTCAATCTGCGTGCGATTGAGGAAGGCGATTTCGAAACGCTTCCTGGTGCGACTTATGCTCTCGGCTTTGTGCGGTCCTACGCGAACTTTGTCGGTTTGGGCCCAGATGAATGTATCCGACGTTTTAAGGCCGAAATGACCAAGCGCTCAGACGTTACGTTTAATGATCTGACACGCAGCGATGAAGAGGCCTTTCCTATTCAATCCGTGTTGATTGTTGCAGGGGTGATCTTGCTGGCAGCCCTTGGGTGGTATGTGGCAAGCCTCGCCTTGCGCTCTGAACCGAATGTGATCGTCGACGCAGGAACTGCCGTTCCCGATGTTGCGCAGCCGGTCAGTGAGCCTACAACACGGCCGACTGCCGATCCGGTGTTGATCAGCGGTGAAGTAAGTGCGCCGACAAGGACAATCGGATCCGAACCGGGAACCTTCGCACCAATTCCTCTGCCCGAAGGTGAGGGTATCCCTCAGGGAACTGCTTGGGGTACCGAAAACCACGATGGGCATATTCGTTTGAGGGCACGGGAAGATGTTTGGTTGCGACTTGAATCCAATGAGAGGGTCTTGTTTGAGCGCTCGCTCGCAGCCGGTGACAGCTACCAGCCTCCCAATGAAACAGAGGTCATTGTGGTCACCCGCAATGCAGGCGCCTTGGATCTATTCGTCGATGGCACGTATTTTGGCCCGATTGGCAAGTCCGGGGCCATGGTGGCGGGGCTTGTCTTGCGCCCCGACGAACTGCTCCAAGCTATCGAAGACGCGAAAATTGCAGCGGAAACTGAGGTCGAGTAGGCGATCAGGTCGACATGGGCCTGGTTTGCCCCTATTTAGACATCAATGATTTGTCGCCGGTGATGGCCAGGGCCACGAATCCTTAAACCCTCTGTCCAATGGCCAACGAGAGACACATAGAATGACTCTGCGCCCCTATCGGCAGATTGATCGTCGGAAATCGAGAACCATCCACGTGGGAGATGTCCCTGTCGGTGGCGATGCGCCGATCACGGTTCAGTCGATGACCAACACGCTGACAAGTGATGCCGGGGCGACCATCGACCAAATACGTGGGCTAGAGGAGGCGGGCGCTGATATTGTTCGGGTGTCCTGCCCAGATCGTGAATCAACGGCTGCTCTTTCGAAGATTGTACAAGCTGCAAATGTTCCAATCGTTGCGGATATTCACTTTCATCACCAACGGGCGATCGAAGCTGCTGAAGCGGGCGCTGCTTGTCTGCGTATCAATCCGGGAAACATCGGCGACCGCGGACGGGTTGGGGATGTGGTGCAAGCCGCAAAGGATCATGGCTGTTCCATTCGGATTGGTGTCAATGCGGGAAGCCTGGAGCGTGACCTGCTAGAGCGTTACGGCGAGCCGTGCCCTGAGGCGATGGTAGAAAGCGCGCTCAATCATGCACGCATCTTGGAGGATCATGATTTCCGCGAGTTCAAGATTAGCGTGAAAGCATCCGATGTGTTTTTGTCGGTGGCAGCTTATCAGGGATTGGCCGAGGCTTGTGACTATCCTTTGCACCTTGGTATCACCGAAGCTGGCGGATTGACGTCCGGCTCTGTGAAGTCTTCGATCGGGTTGGGAATGCTCCTTTGGGCGGGCATTGGCGATACGATCCGCGTTTCCTTGTCTGCTGATCCGGTTGAAGAGATCAAAGTTGGATTTGAGATCCTGAAAGGGTTGGGCCTCCGCCACCGAGGCGTCAACATTGTTTCCTGCCCGTCATGCGCACGCCAGGGATTTGACGTCATCACGACGGTTGCCACATTGGAAGAACGATTGGCGCACATTTCAGCGCCGATGACCCTTTCCATCATTGGGTGTGTTGTGAACGGACCTGGGGAAGCCGCACAAACCGATATCGGCTTTACAGGCGGCGGTGCAGGCTCCGGCATGGTTTATGTCTCTGGATTGGCCGATCACAAGATCGACAATGACGGGATGATTGACCATGTGGTCGATTTGGTGGAGCGAAAGGCGGTCGAAATTGAGGCCGAACGCATTGCAGCAAAAGCCGCCGCGGATTAGCGAAGTTCACTTGTTTGAACGTTCCTAACCATCACCCAATATTTCCGCGGAGACCTGACACGTGATTTCACAAGAGAAAATGGACCGGCTCATTGATCGCTATGAAGCAATCCAAGCGGCAATGTCTCGGGACATTGCGCCGGAAGAGTATGTCAAATTGTCGAAAGAATATTCCGAGCTGACGCCGGTTGCTGAGTCTATTCAGGCGCTGATCGCCCTTGAAAGCGAAATCTCGGACCTCAACGCGCTCCTTGATGATGAGGAGACTGACGGCGAAATGCGTGAGATGGCTGGCGAAGAGCTAAGCGCGTTGCATGAAAAATTGCCGACGCTTGCGCAGGAATTGCAAATTCTCTTGTTGCCGAAAGACAAAGCTGACGACAGAAGTGTTATCCTTGAAGTTCGAGCTGGAACGGGGGGTGACGAAGCTGCGATTTTCGCTGGCGACCTCTTTCGGATGTATCAACGATACGCTGACCTTCACGGGTGGAAAGTCGAGATCATGAACGCCAGTGAGGCAGATCTCGGCGGTTTCAAAGAAGTTGTTGCGGCGGTCAAGGGTGTCGGCGCGTTTCGGCGCTTGAAATATGAGTCCGGCGTTCACCGAGTGCAAAGAGTTCCAGAAACTGAATCAGGTGGTCGCATTCACACATCCGCCGCAACGGTTGCGGTGTTGCCGGAAGCTGAAGAAGTGGATGTCCAGATTGATGAAAAGGATCTCCGCGTTGATGTGTTTCGCGCCAGTGGGCCCGGCGGGCAGTCTGTGAACACCACCGATAGCGCGGTTCGTATCACGCACCTGCCCTCCGGCCTGGTGGTCAGTCAGCAAGATGAGAAGTCTCAACACAAGAACCGAGCGAAGGCTATGAAAGTCTTGCGGGCGCGTCTGTTTGAAGCGGAACGCAGTCGGCAGGCTGAAGAACGGGCTGAAAACCGGAGAGGTCAAGTCGGATCAGGTGACCGCTCTGAGCGCATCAGAACTTACAATTTTCCGCAAGGCAGGGTAACCGATCACAGGATCAATCTGACCCTCTATAAACTTGACCGGGTGATCACAGGCGATGACCTTGATGAGGTGATCAATCCGCTTATCGCTGAGGATCAAGCGATTCAGCTTGCGGACACGGGCGATGCGGGGGCTTGATCAATTGCGCATCCGGGAAGCGATTGACGACTGGCGGAAGAAGTTTGAAGTGGCTGGAATTGAGAGCGCTGCTCTTGATGCAAGACTTTTGGCGCTTCACGTGACTGATCTTTCTTACGCAGACTTTATCGCTAACTCAGATCTGTCTCTCAACGACACTCAACAGCAACGACTTCGCAAACTTGGGGAGCAACGACTCACTCACAAACCCATCGCGCATTTGTTGGGCGAAAGAGAATTCTGGAGTCTGCCTTTTGTTGTCAATGAGGCAACATTGGTCCCGCGGCCGGACAGCGAGACACTTATTGAGGCGGCTCTTGTTCAACTTTCTGATCGCACAGCATCATATCAAGTTCTCGACCTTGGCACAGGGAGCGGTTGTTTGTTGCTGGCCCTCTTGCATGAATTGCCGAACGCACGAGGCATCGGTGTTGATCGCTCATTTGCGGCGCTCGAAATTGCCACAACAAATGCGGTGAGATTGGGATTGCGAGACCGCGCTGATTTTGTATTGGGCGATTGGGGCCAGTCGATATCTGAAGCCTTTGATTTGGTGCTCTGCAATCCCCCTTACATCCCTGATGGCGATCGCGCTCAGCTGCCGGTCGAGGTGCGCGACTTTGAGCCGGAGACTGCTCTATTGGGGGGGGAAGATGGACTCAATCCACTTCGTGAATTCGCGCCCCATCTTAGGGGTCTGTTAAGCCCAAAGGGGTTCTATATTATGGAATGTGGCGAAGGACAGGCGCTGCTTGCCACAAAGATTTTGGAAGAGGCGGGGCTTAGAATTGTCGAGATTCGGCGGGATTTGGCCCTAATCGAGAGGGCGATTGTTGCCAAAGCGGCATAGGATCAAAGTTTTCCCCAAAAAACGCACCCAAATTGTCGATTGACTGTGGAAAAAGGTTTGGAAAGCAGTTATGGAGTCATTAGTTTTACTGGGGTAACGTGAGTAACGCGCCTCGTCCGACGTCAGAGAATAAGAAGAAATTCTGAACCGGACTTGAAGGCGAGATCTCAAAAGAGATTAGCAACCGGCGGATAGATCGATGTGGATCGGTCAGGGCCTTTGTTAGGTAGCTTGTAACGATAGACTAGTCTGTAAGGGAATGAAGACTTGTTAAATGCCGGTCTTTTGATGCGGCTAAATGGTGATTGCGAGCGAGTGCCGCAATTCGAAGTGTTGGACTTTATCAGTTAACGGAAAAACGGTTTTACCGAATGAGACAGAATCAGAATGCTAAACGTTCGCGCGGTCGTGGGCGTAAAGGTGGGAACAATCCGAATCGGACTTTTGAAAGCAATGGTCCTGATGTAAAGATCCGCGGGAGCGCGTCTCACATTCACGAAAAATACCAAAGCCTATCGCGAGACGCGAACGCCGCCGGTGACAGGATTGGGGCTGAGAATTACCTCCAGCATGCGGAACACTATTACCGATTGGTGGCAGCAACCCAGGCGGCGCAACAGGAGCGTCAACAACAGCGCCAGCAACAAGTCGATAACAATCGACAGCCGCGGTCTGAGGGAAACGACCCCGAATCCTCTAGGGATGAGATTGTTTCTGCAGAAAGTGATGAAAACGCCGGTCGTGGCAATGGTGCGGCTCCTTCGGAGGCTTCGAGCTCCGAGGCAACGCAAGAAACACCAGCGAAACCCCGTCGTCGTCAATCGCGGACCCGCAAAATCGAAATCGAAAGTGACGATGACGCGCCTTCCTCTGACAGTGCGTCTGAAGAAGACAAGAAAGCGAGCGCGAACGGAGAAGAAGAGGCGCCCCAACCGCGGCGTCGGCGTTCACCTCGGACGAAGACCGCTGCTAAGGCTTCAACAGAGTCAGACGATGCGGACGGTGTTACCGCTTAGCCGTTGAGCTTTATTTCCATTCCTGGTTGAACTGTTCCGCCGACGGTTGCGTTGGCGTAATAGCCTAATTGTGTGTGTCCGAACGCTTGTTGAAGGCTCTTAGGGACGTTCTGATCGCGTTCGGCTGTCTCGAGATTTACGTTTGTCGCGGCACAACGCGTTATGGTGTGGACGAAGTCAAAGGAACATGGACCGCAAGCTAAGGACATCTCTGTCCAATTGCGCTCGACCCAAGGTTCATCGGAGTCGAAGTAGACGTTTGCCCTAAACCTGAGTGGATCTAGCTCTTGCCCGACAATGCGGGAAAGATCACGAACGCTTGCCAGGTTGACGAAGGAGATCCATTTGTTTGGTACGTCTGTAAAGGGTTGCTCTGGGCAGGTCACGATGTGGGGGTGACCGTTCAAGCGATCGCCCATGAAGGCTACCAAGAATTGCTCAATGATGCCGCGACCCACGGGCGTTGAGAGACTTCCGCTAGCGACCTGTTTGCCACCGCGAAAGATGGTGAGAAGCTTGGTGTTTGGATCATAGCGGGTTGCCAGCCGGGCCAGATCTTCATGGCGTTGGAGCATGACGAAATGGGTTTTAGGAAAGTATTGAGGGCTTAAGGGATCAAACTGGCGGGCACCATTTTCTATGGCAAAAGCTCGGTCGCCCGGAAAGGTTTCGCCAGGAGACACGGCAATCTCGGTCAAGTTTTCGGGGCTCAAACCTTTGACTGGGTATCGATAGAGCTTTTCGATCTTCATAAGACTAACGTTGGAATTTCACCGATGAGTGGTTCAGAATCCCAAGGTAGAACAAGTGGGCTTGAGGAAAACCCCTATCGCCGCGACAAATGAGCATATATGCCAAGAAAATTACGCTCTGGGTCTTCCGTGACAATCTCGCAACACTATATATGGAGGGCGCAGCGCCACGGAATGGGTTGCGACGGTTGCCCTGGCCGACATCCAGCGGCTGTTATATTCGCCCCGATTTGGGTCGGGGAGGGCGTTTGGGATCGTGCCGCAAAGTGGGCGTCCCGTGGACGTGCTAGAAAAGGGAGACGAACCTCATGAATTTTGAGAAATTCACGGAGCGTAGCCAAGGATTTGTGCAATCTGCCCAAGGCCTGGCGCTCCGATCCGGACATCAACAAATCCTTCCAGAACATCTCCTGAAAGTGCTGCTTGATGATGAGCAAGGACTTTCGGCCAATCTCATTCGAGCCGCCGGAGGGGATCCGGTCGCGGCGCTGAACGGCGTTGAAGCGGCGCTTAACAAGATTCCAAAAGTAGAAGGGTCGGGGGCTGATCAAGTCTACATGCATGCGGCCCTTGGCAAAGTGTTCGAACAAGCCAAGGAAATGGCGGCGAAGTCCGGTGATTCATACATCACTGTTGAGAGGCTTCTCCTTGCCTTAACTGTAGAGAGCTCCGCAGCCTCATCAAAGACTCTCAAAGAGGCTGGGCTCAGTGCGGTCGCGCTCAATCAGGCCATCAACGAAATCAGAAAAGGCCGGACCGCTGACACGGCTAGTGCTGAAGACACGCTCGAGGCACTCAAAAAATATGCTCTCGATCTGACGGAGATTGCCAGAGAAGGTAAACTCAATCCGGTTATTGGGCGTGATGAGGAAATCCGCCGCACCATGCAAGTTCTGTCGCGGCGTACGAAAAACAATCCGGTTCTCATCGGTGACCCTGGGGTTGGGAAGACGGCCATTGTCGAGGGTATGGCGCTCAGGATCGTGAACGGCGACGTGCCAGAGTCCCTTCGAAACAAGTCTCTGATGTCGCTCGATATGGGTGCGCTGATCGCTGGTGCGAAGTATCGCGGTGAGTTTGAGGAGAGGCTCAAGGCCGTTCTCAACGAAGTGACTGCGGCAAATGGCGACATCATTCTCTTTATCGATGAAATGCACACCATAGTTGGTGCGGGCGCGAGTGAAGGCGCGATGGATGCGTCCAACCTTCTCAAGCCAGCATTGGCGCGAGGCGATCTGCACTGTGTCGGTGCGACGACATTGAATGAATACAAGAAGCACGTGGAGAAAGACGCGGCGCTGGCGCGGCGTTTTCAGCCAGTGTTTGTTGCTGAACCTACCGTGGAAGACACGATTTCCATTCTGCGCGGCATCAAGGAAAAGTATGAGTTGCATCACGGTGTTCGGATATCCGATGGCGCGTTGGTTTCGGCCGCAACCTTGTCGAACCGTTACATCACTGAGCGGTTCCTGCCTGACAAAGCCATCGATCTAATGGATGAGGCGGGCAGTCGCCTTCGGATGCAGGTGGACTCCAAGCCTGAAGAGCTCGATGAGCTGGATCGCCGGGTGATTCAATTGAAGATCGAACGTGAGGCTCTCAAAAAGGAAACCGACACGGCGTCGAAGGACCGATTGGAAAAACTTGAGAAGGAACTTGCGGATCTTGAACAAGAATCAGCCGACCTCACGTCGAAATGGGAAGCTGAAAAGAACCGTCTTGGAGAGCTCACACAGATCAAAGAAAAGTTGGATACGGCCCGCATGGAGCTGGAAGTGGCGCAAAGAGACGGCGATCTGGCCAAAGCAGGTGAGCTTGCCTACGGCGTTATTCCAGATCTCGAGAAGACACTGGAAGAGCAGCCGATGGCTGAAGGCGCTGACATGATCAAAGAAGCGGTCACCGAAGAGCACATCGCGCAAGTGGTGTCGAAATGGACCGGTATTCCAGTCGATAAGATGCTCGAAAGTGAACGCCAGAAGCTACTGAAGATGGAAGACGCCTTGGCACAGCGCGTGGTGGGTCAGGAAGAAGCTCTAGAAGCGGTCTCTCGGGCGGTCAGACGAGCCCGTGCTGGATTGCAAGATCCCGACAGACCTATTGGCTCGTTCATGTTCCTAGGCCCCACCGGGGTCGGAAAAACTGAGCTCACCAAAGCGCTGGCTGAATTTCTTTTTGATGATGACAGTGCCATCGTACGCCTCGACATGTCTGAATACATGGAGAAGCACTCAGTCGCGAGGCTTGTGGGCGCCCCTCCAGGATATGTGGGGTATGAGGAAGGCGGTGCGCTGACGGAAACCGTTCGACGTCGTCCTTATCAAGTGGTGCTCTTTGATGAGATTGAGAAAGCCCACCCGGACGTCTTCAATGTCTTGTTACAAGTGCTTGATGATGGCCGTTTGACGGACGGGCAAGGTCACACCGTCGACTTTACCAATACGCTGATCATCATGACGTCAAATTTGGGCGCTGAATTTTTGTCGAATCAACCGACCGGTCAGGATTCAACGGCGGTTCGCGATGAAGTTATGAGTGTGGTCAAAGGTCATTTCCGACCTGAGTTTCTCAATCGTCTCGACGAGATAATTCTATTCCACCGTCTGAACCGAGACCACATGGATATTATTGTCGACATTCAAATGCGCCGACTGCAGCGATTACTGGATGATCGAAAGATTGTCATTGAGCTCGATGGCAATGCCAAGACATGGCTCGCGGATCGCGGGTTTGATCCTGCGTACGGCGCACGGCCCCTGAAGCGGGTGATCCAACGGCATCTGCAAGATCCCATTGCCGAGCTCATCTTGGCAGGTGACATCCTCGATGGTGAAGCGATCAAAGTATCGGCGAGCGAGGAGGGCCTTCTGGTCAATGACCAACCGATTGCGGTGGCTGCAGATTAGAGATTTCCGCTAGTCCGGATTTCAAACACTTTCAACAATAATCAAGAGTTTATTGTTCAATAGCACCATGAATTCAGTCAATACAAAGTATTTGTCCGACATGCCCTATTGCGATGACGTCATGTAATTCCCAACAATTTGCCGATGGACCTGATAGCTTGAAACAATTTTTCGAATCGCCGTGAGACATTAACAACAAGGTCAGCTATTTTATTGACGTTGTTCTCCGGATGGTCTTTGGTTGACTTCTGCAAACCATTGTTCGATTCGGGTGCGAGGTCACCTACGTGGCTAACGCTAATTGTGCTCTCATTAGATACGTCCTTATTCGAGATTGCGGTATTAATGAATGTCCCGCCAGTAATGGTGACACTTTCATTTTCTGTGGGACCAAGGTCTTTGATCTCTGATAGCCAATTTTTAAAGTCTTCTTCTTGTCTTGAACTATTCATGATTTGAAGACGCATTCGAATTGCTTGCTCCTTTTCATTTTTAGCGCAAATGGCGAACACGATACGGGGAGAATCGATCTCGGAGAAAATGATGTTTGGTGGCAACTCCTTGGCTTCCCAAGAGAACATTTTGTAAGAACCAACGGTTTGCTCGAATGCGACTGTTGAATTCTGAAGCCGATAAATCTGGAGAAACGCAGAAATCTGGTCTGAAAGAGTAGGGTCGATCCTTTCACCAGTGTCAAAATTCAGGTCCGGCCTGAGTCGAACATTCGTGTAGAATTCATTCTTTTCATCGAAAACATGAAGATAAATCATATTATTAACCTCTTCGCGCGACTGCCTTTATGCTGGCAGCTTTTCGGGGACTGCTTCACAAGAATGAAAATTGCTTTGAGAAAAACCTCGCGCTATTTGTCTTCTCCTTTGTTGACTCTATCTCAAGGTGGAGAGCACTCCAAGTAGAGTATTGAGGATTGTTCAACTTTGCTAGGTATGGGGGAGATTCAGTCGAATGAGAGCTGGGTACCAACCATTTGCGGCTCATTGGTTTCGATGGCCCGAATTGCTCCTTGCGAGATCTCTTCGTGGGTGAGCCAACGTTGGCCATTTGGTGTTTTCATGGCCCCCAGCACGACGGGGATGTACAGCGCGCCTGTTGTTGGATCGATGTATTGTCCGACCCGCTCCATCTGTTTGGCAGGATTGCCTGTGGCGCTGCCCGATACATGAATGGTTTTGACGTTGTGTGATGTGAGGCGCCTGAGAAGCTCAATCAAGACCGGCTTGCCGTGATCATGGACCCAGAGGAGCGCCAGTTCGAGGTCAGCGACATTGATTCTGTCGTCGAATGCGCGCCAGAAAGCGGTTGGGTCGCTGTAGTCGATTGCGAGGCCTTTGGCACTCTGGTGAGGATTATCTGCGATGAAATTCTGGCCTTGGCGAGAAAGGACCCAACATGTCTGCGTGCGCTCCGAAATGTGGGTGAGCGCGCCTTTCAACATGCCAGTTGCACCGAGGGTCAATGCGCCTCGATATTTGCAATCCTCAGTCATTTACTGTGCCAGCCATCCCTTATTGTACCGGAGGTTGGTTTGAATTGCCAAAGCGGCCCTGACCTTGCTGGAGAGTCTTGGCGAGGTCAGCGAAAGTCGCTTATGCTGTCGCCCAACAATAAGCCCTAAGGGAGGACCGATATGGCCGACGAGACAAAAGTGACTGAGGCAACGCACGCTGCGCATAAGGTCATTCGAGACAAACTTCCCTTTGATGATCAGACAGATTTTGAGAACGCGAAGCGTGGACATATGGCGTCATGGCCGAGTAGCCAAGTTCCAGGATTGGGCGGTCAACCTGTTTGGGATATTGACGCTCGCAAGGCCGTTCTCGGTGATTGTCCAGACAGTGTGAACCCGTCACTTTGGCGGCAAGCGCAACTCAACAACATTCATGGTCTCTTCAAAGTCAGGGATCGGATTTACCAAGTGCGTGGCTATGACCTTGCGAACATCACCTTCGTTGAAGGCGACACTGGGTGGGTGGTGATCGATACCGGCATGACGGCGGATATTGCTACTGCGTCGCTGAAGCTTGCGAACGATCAACTGGGAGAACGCGCGGTCACAGGGGTGATCTATACCCATTCTCATGTGGACCACTACGGCGGGTCGCGAGGGATCATCACCGAAGAAGATGCGGTCGCACGCAACGTTCCCATCATCGCCCCAGATGGATTTTTGCGTGAAGCGGTCAGCGAAAACCTCGTGGCTGGAGCCACGATGCGTCGGCGGGCGACATACATGTACGGATTGTTGCTGCCATTGGGGCCACTGGGTCACGTGGATGTGGGGCTTGGTCCTGGCAATGCTGGCGGGGCGATTGGTCTGGTGGCGCCTAACGATATTGTCCGCGCGACGGGGGAAGAGCGCATTGTCGATGGGGTGCGCATCCAGTTTCAATATACGCCGGATGCTGAAGCGCCCTCGGAAATGATGTTCTATTTTCCGGATTTCAAAGCTCTGTGTACGTCGGAGGTGGTGACGCATATTTTGCACAATGTGTATACTCCGCGCGGTGCGAAGGTTCGCGATGCGCTTGCCTGGGCGAAGTACATTCACGAACTCATGGGGCTCTTCAACGATGCGGAAGTTGTCTTTGCTTCCCACCATTGGCCGGTTTGGGGGCAGGGCAAGGTTCAAGAGTTTCTTAGTCTGCAACGTGATCTCTACAAATACCTGCACGATGAGACATTACGTCTCGCTAATCACGGGATGACGCCGCTTGAGATCGCCGAGGAGATCGAGCTGCCAGATAGTTTGGCTTGCGTCTTTGCGAACCGTGATTACTACGGCACCGTCAATCACAATGTAAAAGCCATCTACCAACTCTACTTTGGATGGTTTGATGGAAATCCAGCGAACTTACATGCGCATCCGCCGGAAGTGGCGGCGAAAAAGTATGTGGATTTCATGGGTGGGGCCGATGCCATTGTAAAAAAGGCAAAGGTGTCTTTTGAGGAAGGCGACTATCGCTGGGTGGCACAGGTTCTCAATCATGTGGTGTTTGCCGATCCCGGCCACGAGAAGGCAAAGGCGCTTCTGGCGGACGCGTACGATCAGATGGGATACCAAGCTGAGAGTGGACCGTGGCGGGATTTCTACCTCACCGGTGCGCAGGAGCTCAGGCAAGGGGCGCCCAAGATCGACATCAAAGTTTCCCTTGGCAGTCTCGACACGATCAAGGCGGTGCCCATCGACTTGTTCTTTGATGTCCTGGCCGTGCGTTTGAACGGGCCGAAGGCTGATGGGCGAACTTTCAAGTTGAATTTTGTCTACCCAGATGTCGATGAAGTGATCGGGGTGACCGTCGACAACTCAGTCTTGAATTACACCATGGGGTCGATGGTCGAAGGAGCGCATGCAACGGTTACAATGGACCGGGCTGTGTGGAACGAAGTCTCTGCAGACCTCGTGACATTCGATGATGCGATTGGCGATGGTCGCGTTCAAGTTGACGGCGACGTCGAAAAACTGAAACAGCTCTACGCGCTGCTCGATGACTTCGAGGTGTTCTTCAATATTGTAGAGCCCTAGTGGTCACTAATTGCTGTTGTGGTTTGCGGTCTGCCATTCTTCGATCAGTCTAAATATTGTTCCTGATTTCCCGTAGACATAGAGATCACATTTGCCCCAATTTTCACTCAGTTTCCACGCGAGCTCGGGTTCGAATTTGATTTTTGCCCAATGATAACCACAATAAAGTTCAAACCAATCAATTCGTCCGGAGATGGTTTCGAAAGTGAAAGCATCACGATACAGAGTGTAGGTCCATTGTAACAAATCCGGTTTTTCACATTCCGAACACGCTTCATCTAGTTTTCCGGCGACGACCAAAGGTTTCATGCTGTCAAGTGCTGTTCGAACCTCCTGAGCATGCTTGTGAATTGGATCGTTGGCCTCAAGGCTTTCACTCTCCACTAATTTTTCGTATGTGGAAAGCGCTTCTACGAGTTGGCTGTCTTCAATTTGAAGCGCGTAGAGCAATCCTAGGGCCTTCAAGTACGTCGCTTCTTCAATGGCGCCATTGGAACTTCTTGTGGCTCTGATGAGGTACCAAATTGCTTCGCGCGAATTGTCTTCTGCGATCTTTATGTGAGCTTTCAGGAGATGGAGATAGTAGACCTCATATAGACCCTTGAGCTCCTTTTTCTCAATTTCATCTAGTTCCAACATTGCGAGATCGAGGTCGTCGACTTCCAGTGCTTTGAAAGCACGTTTGTAATGCTTGATGAAGCGACCAGAAGCCCCGATTGGGCGCCCTCCTAATTGGAATGAAAGTAGCACTTTCGTTTTCGCCTGGACGATCGGTTTTCCGTCTTGCGTGGCTGGCTCATAAATCCATTTCTGAACGGACCTTCTTGCCGGATTCTCAAAGTATCCTTTCGGTACGGCATCTAGGACCTTTATTTCACCTACGGTGCCATCTTCTTGAACCACAAAACTGAGTACAACATATCCTTCGATCCACTTGCTCGCGGCTTTGTTCGGGTATTTTGGGTGGGTTCGATCAATAGGTACCGCATAAGTGCCTCTCTCAAGCACTTCGACATCAGTTGTCTCTGCGTCTGCCGCGAAAGCGTGCGTTGAACCTGCACAGGCCAAAGCGATCAAGAACGATATGCGTGCCCAGGCAATTATGAAAACCCCCAATACAAAACACTCGTAAAGAGGCTATCAGAGTGCGGCGGGATTCCCAACCAGTTAGTTGTGTTTAGAATTTGTTGCCTACAATGAGGGTGTTCTGCTTCCACATGTGGCGCATAAGGACTTACCAAGTCGCCGGAACTTTTCTTCAATTCCTTGAACCGTGAGGAATGCGCCAATTAGTTCGTCGATGATGAATCTTTTGCTTCAGCGGCTTTTGCAGTTCGAACGGTGCGCCAATCTGGCAGCGCTGCCATCTCCGTGTCGAGGTGGACGTGTTCAGATTTGAATTGCGCGAGGATGTCGCCTTTGAGTTTGCGACCGGTTGGGACTTTGATCTTCAGTGGGTTGACCTTGTCGCCGTTTAACATGACTTCATAGTGAAGGTGCGCGCCGGTGACGCGACCGGTTGCGCCAACATATCCAACGATGTCGCCCTGCTTGACGCGTTTCCCTTTTTTGATGCCCCGGCCATATTTGGACATGTGCGCGTAAGCGGTTTGATAGCCATTGGCATGACGTATGCGGACATAGTTGCCGTAGGAGCCATATCTGCTTGCGCGTTCGACAACGCCATTGCCGGCCGCCATGATGGGTGTTCCGGTGGGGGCGGCGAAGTCCGTTCCCTTGTGCATCTTGTTGTAACCGAGAACCGGGTGTTTTCTCCTGCCGAATTGAGATGAAATACGGGCGCCGTTGACAGGGGTGCGCATCAGGAACTTTTTGGCGCTTTGTCCTTTGTCATCATAGTAATCGGCGATCTTATCGTCCGGAGTTGTGTACCGGTAATATCCTTTTTGTTTGCCCTGCACTGTCATAGAGCCAAACATGATGTCGCCGGTTTTCACCGCATTTCCGTCTGGATCATAGAGGCGTGTGTAGTAAACTTCGAACTCGTCGCCTTTGCGGATCTCACGTTGAAAGTCGATATCATAGGAGAACATACCAATCAGCTCGACGATAACAGCGTCTGGGATACCGGCTTCAACAGCGGCCAAATAGAGTGAGCTGTCGATGGTTCCGCCAGCACGAGAATATTGGTTTGTCAGTTCAGTGATGACTTTGTCAGCTTGGTAGCTTCCCTCCGGGCCGAGCGAAACGACCACGCGCTGATCAACATCCGTTTTGATTTCTAGACCATAGAGCTCAGGCGTAGGTTTGCTTTCGCTCTCCAGTTCCGCAACTGGATGCTTGAAGGTAACAGCAACCGATTGACCAACACGAAGCTTGCGTGGGTTGTAAATGTCAGAGAGTGATTCAATCGCATAATACGCCTGCTGACGATTGGCGCCGGCGTCCACAAGCATTTCCATCAGCACATCGCCGCGCCCAACAGTTAGGTCGGCTGTTTTGTATTGTGGTGCACGTGGTTGTGCAATGACGGCTTTTGTGCGGGCTGCTTCGAGAGCCGCTGCTCTTGCTTTCATCGACGTTGCTGCACGCTCATCGGTGCGATCGATCTTAGCTAGAATGCTTGGTTCGGTGTCGACAGACGACGGTTGCTCTAACAGGGCGATCGGAGGTGCCGTTGATTTGGTTGATTCTTCGGCTGGTGATCCGATTTTTGACAAGCCGCCAGCGATTGTGGCTGTCAGGAAAACGCCCAGGCCCAGGCCGGCGGCTGCAAAAGCCAAGCGCTCTTTATGGGGTCTTAGAGCCCCTAAGGCGCTCTCGCTCATAAGAAATGATGGGATTTGGGCGATTGTGGAGGCTGTTTGGAGCTTCGGTCCGGACATAATGAGGGCGCGAGGCCTTTCTTTGGCGGTCGTGGTTCTGAGCCCTAAGAAAGGCCCGAAAGCCTTATGCCACAAAGGGATTACGA